>NZ_CP050063.1:1994375-3346250 GCF_011604685.1 Spirosoma aureum
TTTGCCATCAGGCTATTGCCTTGCCTGAATTTTACACAGGCCGCTGAAACAGAATATGCATAATTTTTTCCTTACACATACCTATAACCACTTTTCTTATGAAACCAATGAATGATAATCAATCGACACCCCGTCGCGAATTTCTGGGCGCACTGACCAGTGGGGTAGCAGCTTTGAGCGTGGCCACGTTCGTTAATCCACAGGCCGCGCAGGCAGGACTCGAACCTGTTCTGGAAAATAGTGTAGAAAGCGCCGATACCTGGTTTAACGACATTAAGGGGAAACACAAGGTCGTTTTTGATGCCACTCGGCCCCATGGCCTTTTCCCCTTTGCATGGCCTCGGGTGTTTTTAATGACAAATGGGGCTACGGGCACTCCTGAAGCAGAAAATAGTGTTGTAGTTGTGCTCCGTCATGATGCGATTCCGTATGCATTTGAAGACCGTTTATGGGAGAAATACAAATTTGGCGACGTTTTCAAAGCCGACGATCCGGCTACTAATAAGCCCGCAACTCGTAATCCGTTTTGGAAACCTAAGGCAGGTGACTATAAATTTCCGGGAATAGGAAATGTAGCGATTGGTATCAACGAACTGCAAGCCAGTGGTGTGAAGTTCTGCGTCTGCGAAGCAGCAATGTCTGTTTACAGTGCGGCTGTTGCTCAGGGCATTAATCAAAAGCCAGACGATGTGAAAAAAGACTGGCTCTCCGGTCTGTTGCCCGGCATTCAGCCCGTTCCCTCTGGCGTGTGGGCGCTCGGTCGGGCACAGGAGAAAGGATGTGCTTACATTTTTGCTGGCTGATGTAAAAGTGGTTAGTAATAGTCGAATGAAAACAAAAGATGAACGATAACAATCATGCAGGAACTTGGCTTCTTTTGTTCGGTGCTGATCGGTTTTTGCCTGGGCCTTATGGGAGGAGGGGGAAGTATGTTAACCATACCCGTGCTCGTGTATTTATTGGGCATTGATCCAGTACTTTCAACGGCTTATTCGCTGTTTGTAGTAGGCACAGCCGCGATCATAGGGACAATTAATTACATCCACGAACAAATTCACTACCGAATAGCCCTGCTGTTTTCGATTCCCTCATCTGGCGTCGTATTTCTGATCCGTCGATACGTTATACCGACTATTCCTGACCCAGTTTTTGTCCACGAATCATTTCAACTGAGTAAAGCACTCGCCTTTCTGCTTTTTTTTGCCTTGATCATGCTGGTCGCTTCTTTTTCGATGATCAAAGGAGAAAGAAGCCAGGAAAATAGCGGAGCAGTCTTACCCCAATATCGCGACTCATTAACGATCCTGACCGGTTTACTGGCAGGTAGTCTGACTGGACTGGCAGGTATTGGCGGTGGCTTTTTGATTATACCAGCTTTAGTAATACTGATGCGATTGCCAATGAAAAAAGCAGTTGGTACGTCATTGTTAATTATTGCTGTCAATTCATTTACCGGTTTTCTGAGCGACACGACAATTGAGCGGTTTAACTGGCCATTTCTGTTGGTTTTTACCAGCTTAGCTGTACTGGGCATTCTGGTAGGTTCGTATGTATCGAGATTTGTTTCGGGTCGCAGAACCCGAATGCTTTTTGGATGGTCTGTACTGGGCTTAAGCGTTTATATTATTGGCAAAGAAGCACTAATTCCTATGGTTAAAACGGTACAGTGGCTATGCCACATCCACTAAACCAGTGGCTTATCGATTGCTATGATTGAAAGTGATAGCCTGTTCTAGACGCTTAATGGATGGATCGAAAATGACAAGACCTCAGCTGGTAGCCAGTTGAGGTCTTGTCCAAAAATGAATCTTAGTTGTTAGTTTAAGGCAACTACTCGGCTTGGTGTGCTAGGCTGTTGAGTCGAGAGGGTAATGTTGTGCGTTGTGGTTTCAACACCGTTCGTGATTTCTACCTGATACACGCCATCTGGAAGGTCGCTCAGATTCAGGCGAGTGCGGTACTGGCTTTCGTTCTTATTCAGGTGCTGACTGTACAAAACTGCACCCTGAGCATTTTTCAGGCGAATGTCGACAGTGCCGCCGGTTTCTTTGTCGAGAGCAATGTTCAGTTTGCCGTTAACGGTTGTGTAAACACCCGCTTTGTAAGCTACAGCACCAGTTGGGCGACCGATTGGTTTAGCTTCAGAAAAAGAAGTCAATGATGTAAGAATACCCAGTGAAAGAGTAAGGAGCAGAGGTTTGATGAACGTTTTCATGATATGTTAGTTTTTTTGTTTCCGTTTTTAAATCTAGCCGGGTTATTCCCGATTGATGATCCAAAGGTATAGGCGATAGATGGTACTATGCATTACAAACTACCGGAGCGGTTTGCCGACTTGATGAATGGCGGAAAAATAGGGGCGATTGAGGAAACGGTATTTAGGATAGATGGGGATTTGATCGCAATTTTGTTCTGGACAATGACGTTGCAACGCCTGAAACATCCATCCGTATAATGTCCCTTTATCGCATTCCTGCCATATTTTCTGACTTTAACCAGTTAACCGCAGCTGAAAGTACCCGACATGGAGGGGTCAGTCCTGCTCCGTTTTCATCGCTCAATCTGGGTATAAACACATCAGACGAACCGGGTAATGTGACTGAAAATCGCCGTCGTTTCTTCAGGGCTCTAGGTTTAGAGGAATCAGAAAGCCACTTTGCATCGTCGCATCAGGTTCACGGAACGGCTATAATGTACGCTACCAAAGGTGGCCGTTTTGATGGTTATGATGCGCTCATAACCGATATACCCGATTTATTTGTCGGCGTCACGGTTGCCGATTGTGTTCCAATCTTAATTTATGACAAAGTGAACCAGGCCGTGGCTGCCATTCATGCAGGCTGGCGCGGAACAGCAGGCGAAATCGTTACTAAAACACTTGCTGCGATGCAACAACAGTTTGGAACAGCAGCCGATCAATGCTATGCCTATATCGGGACCTGTATCGACGAAAACTCATTTGAGGTTGGTCCTGAAGTAGCCGAACAGTTTGCTCCGGCCTATAAGCAGAAAGATTCCGGTACGTTAAAAGATTGTATCGATCTCAAAGCTGCTAACAGGCAGCAACTCGTTGATTTCGGAATTCCATTGGCTCAAATTGGCGTATCGCCTTTTTCAACGGTGCTCAATAACGATGATTATTTTTCATATCGCGCCGAACAAGGGCAAACCGGACGAATGTTGGCCGTAATTGGTATTCATCCTTAAACAATGTCCTGTGTGAGGCTGTTATGTATCTGTTTTTGTAATAGATTTTTCACTCAACAGTTAATAATCATGGGAATCTTAGTTTCAATCTTGGTAGGTGCGGTTGCCGGATGGCTCGCCGATCTTGTATTTAAGCGCTTTTCGTTTTCGCTCGTCGTTGAAATCCTGCTGGGTATTGCCGGTGGTTTCGTAGGGGGATGGATATTTGGTAGAGCTGGTGGTGTAGTAGATCAGATTCTAACATCATTCGTTGGTGCCGTCATCATTCTGGGTATTGCTGCTCTAATTAAAGGCTCACGCCGAACCGTATAAATAAGTTGAACCGCACAGGCCATCCTGTGCGGTTCAACTTATTTAAGTATCTGTCGCGAAATGACTACTTTCTGGATTTCGCTCGTTCCTTCTCCAATTGTACAAAGCTTGGCATCCCGGTAAAACTTCTCCGCCGGAAAATCCTTTGTATAGCCATAACCACCAAAAATCTGGACTGCTTCATTAGCCACCCGAACGGCGGTTTCTGAAGCAAAAAGTTTAGCCATCGCCGATTCTTTCGTTACGGGTTTTCCGGCATCTTTCAAATCGGCAGCCTGATAGGTCAATAACTTTGCCGCTTCAATATCGGTGGCCATATCGGCCAGTTTAAAGCTGATACCTTGAAAATTAGCAATGGGCTGCCCGAATTGTTCCCGCTCTTTGGCATAGGCTAAAGCAGCATCGTAGGCACCATAGGCTATTCCCAAACTTAATGCGGCAATTGAAATACGACCGCCATCCAGAACCTTTAATGACTGGATAAAGCCGTCGCCTACCGCGCCTAGCCGCTGACTGTCGGGAATGTAACAGTCCTGAAACAGCATTTCGGCTGTTTCTGAAGCCCGCATTCCCATCTTATCTTCTTTTCGACCGCCCATAAAACCAGGCGTATCCCGTTCAACGACGAACGCAGTAGCATTGTGTGGTTTGTTTGGTTCACCCGTTCGGGCGATCACTACCGCAACGTTTCCACTTTTGCCATGCGTTATAAAATTCTTGGCTCCATTCAGAATCCAGCCGTCGCCCTGACGAATAGCCGTTGTGCGCATATTCCCTGCATCAGAACCTGTATTGGGCTCCGTCAGACCCCACGCGCCGATCCACTCGGCAGTTGCTAACCGGGGAAGGTATGTTTGTTTCTGATTTTCGTTGCCGAATAATAAAATATGGTTTGTGCACAACGAATTATGGGCCGCCATAGACAGCCCTACGGCACCATCTACGCGGGAAAGCTCCACAATAGCTGTTACATATTCGCGATAACCTAAACCCGTACCGCCATAGTCTGTGGGTACCAGCATTCCCATAAGGCCCTGATCGCCCAACTGTTTAAATAAGCTGGCGGGGAAATGTTGCTCTTCATCCCATTGGCGCACGTTTGGGCGAATTAAACGTTCACTCAAATCCCGAACCGATTGGGCTATTAATTCTTGATTTTCTACAATTTCGTTAGTCATATAAGGGTGTAACTCGATGAAGTGATCGAATAGAAATATCGCTAAATTCTATTGAAACTCCAATGGTTTTTTACTGGACACTTCCTAGGCAATATTAACTAGCAAAATAAGGTCCATAGTTTATTATGTTACCAAATTTGCTATTTTTAAATTTTTTGAGTTATAATAAAGTTAAATCGTATATTTGTTACGAGGTTAACAGGGTTAATGTTCAGTGCATTTGGTAGGTGACGAATTGTTTACCGATAAGTCATAATTACACGTTAGGGCTAGGCAGTTATTAAAAAACTCCTATTTTTGTGACATCGGGCCAACTTGAACGTCCGTAATATATACCGTAATCGTTCGCAAATTTTACTTTGACATTTTTATATGAAACTGGCAGTTGTAGGAACTGGATATGTAGGCCTTGTCACGGGGACTTGTTTCGCTGAGACCGGTAACCAGGTAACATGCGTTGATATCGACGAACGCAAAGTAGAAAAGCTTAATAACGGCATTATGCCGATTTATGAGCCTGGCCTGGATGTACTCTTCCATCGGAATGTAGAGCAGGGACGTTTGTCGTTTACGACGGATCTGGAAGAAGGAATCAAAGGGGCTGAAGTAATCTTTCTGGCACTGCCAACTCCTCCTGGTGAAGATGGCTCTGCTGACCTGAAATATATTTTGAAGGTAGCCAGTGATCTGGGGCCTATTCTGAGTCAATACGCGGTTATTGTCGATAAGAGTACAGTTCCAGTCGGTACTGCCGAAAAAGTGCACGCTCACATTGCCGATAATGCGAAGGTAGATTTCGACGTAGTGTCTAACCCTGAGTTTTTGCGCGAAGGTGTAGCTGTTGAAGATTTCATGAAACCTGATCGGGTCGTGATCGGTACAAAGTCAGATCGGGCGAAAGGCGTTATGAACCGACTTTACGCACCACTGGTACGTCAGGGGAACCCCATTATTTTCATGGACGAGCGTTCGGCTGAAATGACCAAATATGCTGCCAACGCGTTTCTGGCTACGAAAATCACGTTCATGAACGAGATTGCCAATCTTTGTGAACGGGCTGGAGCTAACGTAGATGATATTCGTCGCGGCATTGGTACCGATAGCCGGATCGGAAAGCGGTTCCTGTTTGCCGGGATTGGATACGGCGGAAGCTGTTTCCCCAAAGATGTGCAGGCACTGGCGAAAACTGCTCAGGATTTCGACTATGATTTCAGAGTATTGAAATCAGTAATGGAAGTTAACTATACGCAGAAAACCAAACTGATGCCCCTTATTTTAGACTACTTCGGTGGTGATCTGACGGGAAAAACCATTGCTGTCTGGGGACTTGCCTTTAAGCCTTATACCGATGATATCCGCGAAGCACCAGCTTTGGATAACATCAAAGCTCTGATAGAGGCAGGTGCTAAAGTAACGGTATATGACCCCGAAGCGATGGAAAACGTGCGTAACCAGATTGGTAATGCCGTTTCGTATGCACATACACAATATGCCGCATTAGACGATGCCGACGCACTTGTGATCATTACTGAATGGCCACTGTTCCGCACACCAGACTTCGATAAGATGAATCTGCTGTTGAAGAACAAGGTTATCTTTGACGGTCGTAACGTCTATGAGCTCGATCAAATGCGCGAGTTGAACTATACATACATTAGCGTTGGCCGGGAAGCCGTTCTGGCCCCTGTCGAACAAAAAGCGTAGTTTTAAACACAGAGACACAAAGAGCACAGCCATAAAACGCTGTAACTTTGTGTCTCTGTGTTTAATTTACCACAAACCCTATATTGAATGAAGCGTGTTTTAATTACCGGCGGAGCCGGATTTTTAGGATCGCATTTGTGTGATCGGTTCATCAAGGAAGGCTATCATGTCATCGCGATGGACAACCTTATTACCGGCGACATTCGTAACATCGAACACCTGTTCCACCTGCCGAATTTTGAGTTCTACCACCACGATGTATCCAAATTCATTCACGTTCCCGGTGAGTTGGATTATATCCTGCATTTTGCTTCGCCAGCCAGCCCGATCGATTACCTCAAGATTCCGATTCAGACTCTGAAAGTAGGTTCACTGGGAATCCATAATTGCCTGGGCCTGGCGCGGGTAAAAGGGGCGCGTGTGCTGATCGCATCAACATCGGAAGTGTATGGAGATCCAACGGTTCACCCACAAAACGAAGAATATTGGGGCAATGTGAACCCGGTAGGGCCGCGTGGTGTGTACGACGAAGCGAAGCGATTCCAGGAGGCAATGACGATGGCCTACCATACCTATCATGGACTGGAGACGCGCATTGTCCGGATTTTCAATACTTACGGTCCACGGATGCGCCTGAACGACGGTCGGGTATTACCTGCTTTCATTGGTCAGGCACTCCGGGGTGAAGATCTAACCGTTTTCGGCGATGGTAGCCAGACGCGCTCGTTCTGTTACGTCGACGATCTGGTTGAAGGCATTTATCGTCTGTTGCTAAGTGACTATCCGTATCCGGTCAATATTGGTAATCCATCGGAAATCACTATTAAAGAGTTCGGCGAAGAGATTATTAAGCTTACCGGCACGACCCAGAAACTCGTATTAAAAGATTTGCCTAAGGACGACCCGAAACAACGTCAGCCTGATATTACCAAGGCAAAAGCAATTCTGGACTGGGAGCCTAAAGTGTCTCGCGCAGAAGGATTACGGATTACGTATGACTATTTCAAGAGTTTACCAGAAGAAGAACTGTACAAGGCGGCCTACCACCGTGAGTTCGTGAAGAAATAAACTGAACCGTTGCGTTGCCGTTAATGGAAACGTTGCGTAGTTTTACTTCCGTAATTGCCTTGTGCAGTACACCTTTAGCTGTCTGATAAAAACCTGCGGACCATATTGTGCGCAGGTTTTTTGTTTGCAGAGAGTGACGGTACTAGCTTAAGTCTCAACTGATCAACTCAGCCGATCCTTAAAGCTATCGTAACCATAGGAGCGTACTAACTGAAACTGATCATTCTCTTTCCAGATGCCAATACTTGGTAAACCCACGCCGTTAAAGGTTGTGGTTTTCACCATTGTGTAATGAATCATGTCATCGAAGACAAGATTATCGCCGATTTCCAGCGGTTTGTCAAACGAGTAATCACCCATGAAATCACCCGCCAGACAGGTCATTCCACCCAGTCTGTAAGTCGGTTTACCGGCAACAGGCTCGTGGTAGGAATCAATAATACGCGGCTTATAGGGCATTTCGAGCGTATCAGGCATATGAGCCGCAAACGACGTATCTAAAATAGCGACCTGAATACCCTGGCTATCGATGATATCGAGCACAGTTGACACCAGAACTCCTGTTTGCCAGGCGATGGCCGAGCCTGGCTCTAACAGGACGTCAACATTATATTTCTGCCGGAAAGCAGTTAGTAGTCCAATCAGGTGGTTAGTATCGTAGCCTTCGCGAGTCATAAGATGGCCACCTCCGAAGTTGACCCACTTTGCCTGATGAAGCAAATCGCCGAATCGGCTTTCAAGTGCATCGAGGGTGCGTTCGAGGGTAAACGAGTCATTTTCGCAAAGGGTATGAAAATGAATACCTTCCAGTCCTTCGGGTAATTGATCGGGGAGCTGGTCGCGCGTTGCACCCAGTCGGGAACCCGGTACGCACGGATTATACATATCGGTTGCCACCTCCGAATATTGCGGATTAACGCGTATTCCGCACGAAACACGGCCAATTGCCCGGTCTTTGAAGCGTTCCCATTGGTTCCACGAGTTGAATGTCAGATGGCTGCTTCGTTCAACAACCTCATCGAATTCGTCGTCGCGATAAGCGGGTATGTAGGTATGCGCCTGTACGCCCATGTAATCGTTCACCAGCTTGATCTCATTGAGCGAACTGGCCGTGGCTCCACTCAGGTATTCGCGTACCAACGGAAACGCGCTGTACATGGAAAAGCCTTTCAGAGCAAGAATGATCGTTACACCGGCGGCCTTCTGAACAGAGTCGATGAGTTGCAGATTTCGGCGGAGTTTTGCTTCTTCGAGGATGAAGCAGGGGGATGGTATTGTGTTAAAGCGCTGATGCAGGATCGTATTCATGCGGCAAAGGTAAGGCGTTTTCTGCCGCAATAGAACCTTTGCTTACTTATTGTACAGCCGTTTACGATCAGATTTTCGCCTGATCTGGAATTACGATTTACTAAAGCCGTAAACGATTTTACTACACGTCGTCCGGAATCCGGATTACATAACCCATACCAACTACGGTATGAATAAGCTTCGTGGTTGACGGTCGGTCGATTTTGTTCCGCAGATAATTGATATATACCTCAACTGTATTCGGGCGAATCGCATCGGCGGCATTCCATACCGTTTCAAGAATTTCTTTTTTGGAAATAACACGCCCCTTATTTTCCATCAGAAATACCAGCAGATAATATTCACGAGGGAGTAAATTAATGCGTTTGCCAGCCCGGAATACTGATTTCTCGGATAAATTAACGTTAAGATCGTCAATGCTGAGCTCTGATCGTGTTGTAAAGTGCCCGGCTTTTCGCCGATAAAGCGCATACAACCGGGCCATCAATTCGCGAATATCTACCGAATTTCCAACACAATCATCCGCTCCTGATTCCAGAACCCACGCTTTGTTGGCGGGTGTATCAGGAGAAATAATTAATAATAGCGGCACATCGTGCGTTTCGACAGCCCATAAATAAAATGAACTTAACTGGACACTGTCCTGGAGGTTCATGGCCAACAGTACGATGTCATAATGAGACTGGTGAGCCATCATCCAGCCCGTATGCCAGTCTGGGCTAACCATAACCTGATTGTTCTCAATTTCCAGCCGCCGACGTATCCAGTCGGCCTGGGATACTTCGCTATCGATAAGTAAAAGTTTCATGCGCATCTGCCTAAAATCAGCAAAGACCAGATTAGATGCCTGATCAATTCAATAAACCAGATTTAGATCCGGTGATTTGAATGGACATAACACTAGAATGTAGTGTTACAAATGACGCACAGAAAGCAGTACTCGGAATTAAATCCGGCTTAGAGTTTAGCCTGTTTTTCCTTAAAAAGTGATTAATATTCCTTTGATTATGAGGTTATTCGCCGAGCAGGTCCGATGGGTTTGCAATTAAAGGCACCTTATTGATTTAGGGTGCAGGGCGACATAGACCTGAAACAATCAAAGTGGAAATAAAAAATCTATAACCGGGGGGTAGTTCATTCGTGGAGTGAATTCCACCTTTCCCAAACAAAGTGGTAAGCAAATAAACGATTAGATAAATCAATTGAAGTACGTATTATTTCCTTATGGCAAATATGATCGCAATAAGGAAATAATACAGGCCTTTACTTATCCAGGTTAACGTTCAACTCTCGATAACCAAGGTGGATATAGAAAATAATCATATCCTTCTAGGTATGCAGTTTTACATCTCATAGGATGTTCTAGATCAACTGAACAATCAAATAAGTCAGCTTCTCTTTTATAAGCAGCTATAAAGTCAGCTTCTTGCTTATTCAAACATTCATTGGAGTCCTCTTTGTAGCCCGTAATGTAGAAGCGGATTATTACCCATTTGCTGGCAACTGGATGCCCATTTAGATACTGGCTCTTCCACTGTCCATTTAATCGGTTTAGCTGTTCTCGAATGGATATAGCAAACTCTGAGGGTGTATTATCGGAAACAACTAACGTATCCAAATTCCCTTCAGAGGATACTTTAAACTTGATAGAGACTGTTCTGAAAATATTTGGTTTCTCTGTATATGTTAAGCGAATAGACTTTAAAAAAGGCTCCCCACTCTTTAGTATCGGAGGAGTCTGTACTCCCTTTACTGACTGCCCTACAGCATTAGTGATAGTCGTCAGCATGAGTATTAATACAAACACCTTAGTTACACCTAGCTCCATAACCTGTGTTATTTTTATAGTTAACGTTTGTCTGTAGTATTTTATCTGTCACATTGGTGCCTGACACCCGGTCTATGTCTACCAGCTGCTTCCAAGCTTTCGTTTTTTGTAACCCTCCCCAAGACAAATCAATAGCATCATCATAAGTCAGTGCATAGCCAGCAGCTTTTAGCGTAAAAGCCATTGGCTTAACGTATTTTTCCGCCATTATTTCATGATCTGTTTCTCCATCATTAGCTGGAAGATAAACATGTAGCATTTCGTGGATAATCGTCGCTGCTATATACTCTTTACTCGAACTAGCTAGCGCTGTACTCAACGTAATTTCATATACGTTATAAGCCGCATTAGTAACACGGGTTTCTACATCAATATTAGGATCGCCAAGATCTTTGTCAATGCTTGGCCTGAACAGTGCACCTGGTTCTTTTGAGCAAGAAACAACAACTAGAAGTAGAATCGTAGTTAGTAGTCGCCTAAAAAGAGAGCTTTGAAAAAATTTTCTTTCCCATATTTTTAACTGATTTAATAATAAGACATTGAACTTGCTCAAAGCCCCACGTCTGGTCTCCAAACAGGCTCAGGACTTTTGCCATTTTAGACCCTGTCAGGCGACTGAGGTATCGTTTTTTTTATGTGCAACTTGACCGTCTCTCAATGGCAAGGATAGTATAGGGAAGAGATAGAAATAGAGAAAGCAGAGAATCATCATTTCCCGAAAAACATGATGTGTTGCTGGGGTAGGCGGCTGTCGTTTTTTAGCAATCGTAGACCAACTGCTTTCATTTCTTTGGTGGCCTGGGCTACACTTAGTTTGTGGAGCGCTTTTATGGGCACATTCGGATCTTCGGCGCGATATTCAACCAGCACAACGCGCCCATGCGGTTTTAAGGATGATGCAATGTGGTCCATCATCTCCCGTGGGTACGAAAATTCGTGGTACGCATCGATCATGATGACCAGATCGACGGCATTCGCGGGTAATTTTGGGTCTGACTCCGTACCAAGCACCGGCTGAACGTTACTGACGTTTCGCTTCGTTTTACCTTCTTTCAGGTATTGAATCATTTCGGGTTGAATGTCAACCGCCAGCACACGGCCTTTCGGTAATTCGGGAGCCATCAGAAAGGTGAAGAACCCCGTTCCGGCCCCAATATCGGCAACAACATCAGTTGGTTTGAGATTGAGCGCCTTGAGTAATAAATCGGTGCGTTCTTCCCGTTCCCGCTCGGGCCGCTCGAGCCATGATGCACCCAAATGTCCCATAACCTGCGCAATCTCCCGGCCCATATATCGTTTGCCAATCCCATCGCGAGTAGCTTGCTGGTATTGGTAATAGCGGGTGCTATCGGCAGTTTGAGCTGATGTTTGCTGCTGTGAAGAGCCAGGTCTGCAAGCCAATAAGGAGAGTAAGGAGAATAGCCAGAGACGATACATGCTCTTAGGGATGATACGATCTTTGAAACAACCCTGTCCGGAAACAGTTGTTCAGAAAACCATCTAAACGTTTATCTATGAACCTTATATTGCATTTACTGTTAGACGCGGCCGTAATTTTTGGATTGGCTTACCTCATGCCACAGGTCGATGTGAAGAATTTTGGAACAGCGCTGCTGATTGCTGTATTGCTGGGGCTACTTAATTTTTTTATCGGCTGGATTATTCGTTTCCCACTCAATTTAGTAACCTTCTTCCTCCTGACTGGCATTATTCGTATCATCGTAACGGCTATTTTACTGAAACTTATCGATAGTTTTTTAGACAGTTTTACCATCGTTGGCTTCTGGCCCGCCCTTGTTATAGCGCTTGCTGTGGCGGTTGCAGGGATGTTAATTGACCGTTCGGCGCCGACTGAAGAACGGGTTCAATCAGGCTATGAAGCGTTGATGATCCGGTGAATAGCAAGTAAGTTACTGAGTTAATTTATGAAAAAGGGGGTAATTGAGATCCATATGGTTCTCAATTATCCCCTTTATACTTAGTTACCTGATAAGATTAGTCGCTACGTCGACCGCCCGACAGTAAGCTCGCGTAATAGAGCAAGGTTGCCAGCGAACCTAAGGCGGCCACAACATACGTCATTGCTGCCCACCAGAGCGCATCTTTGGCAAATCCATATTCACGCTGGTTGACTACGCCCCGATCCTGAATCCAGGCCAACGCCCGGCGACTGGCGTCGAACTCAACGGGTAGCGTTACAAAACTGAATATCGTTGTGAGGGCAAATAAGCCAACACCGATGGCCAATGGAACAGGTGTTGTCTGGAGCATAACAATGCCAAGCAGAATAACCCACTGCAAATAGCGCGAAGAAACGGATAAAACAGGAACCAGCGCCGATCGTAATTGCAACGGAGCGTAAGCGAGTTTATGTTGCACTGCGTGACCGCATTCGTGGGCGGCTACCGCTGCGGCTGCCACACTGCGGCCATAATAGACATCATTACTCAGGTTAACAGTCTTTTCCTGTGGGTTATAATTATCGGTGAGCATACCTTCCGTTGAAACGACACGCACATCATAAATGCCATTTTCCTGAAGCATTCGCTGTGCAATTTCGGCACCGCTAAGGCCATTGCTTAACCCAATCTGAGAATATTCATTAAACTTACTCTTCAGGCGCCAGCTCACAAAAAGGCTGATACCGAAGATAAGGATCATTAACAACCAAGGGGATATCATCGTTTTTTGGTTAGGTTTATACATAAACGAACGGGTAACTTACCGGTCCGTCTCCTATAAAACAATAGTTTCGCCGAAATGTCTCCACAATTGCAACCATTTATCAAGTCTATGGCCCGTTGGCAAGCTGTAAATACCAACAGCCAGCCGACTATCGGCTGGCTGTTGCAAAGGTTTAGGAACAGAAATAACGTATGTGGCCAGTAGCCGTTTACTTATAAAGGCTTTCGCGTCATGATATATTCTTTATGAAGCCAACGCCAGCCTTTGTATACAGTGGCGGTTAATGTTTGTGAATCAACCATTTTGACTTCAATATTAAAATGGCTGCCTGTTTTTGGGTGAATCAACTCCCCGCCCGACCAGCCAGATCCGTCGAATACCAGATTGCTGATAAGGAGTTGGTTTTTGGTAATACCAAACTGTTGTTTACCCGTTGGACTGACTTCAGAAATGCGGCCAAAGTAGCGATCACCCACGCGGTACAGTTCGACCGTTGAGCCTCGTCCAGGAAATAGCCAGCGACCCAAAATCTGGTCGGCTGTATTCTCTGCCGATGATTTACCTGATGCAGGCCATACACAAAGGAAAAAAAGGCTTAATGCCCAAAGGCGATTTCGGCGCAGTAACAAAGACATTCGTTCACGATTGGTTTACAAGGTGATACAAGCAAAAATTACGGATTTGCAGATTGTATGTCGGTGAGTAGGGGTAATGTGGGACTAAAATAAAAAATCTATTTGTGAATTTCTACTGGTTATATAGATTAAGTTTGTTTTAATGTAAAAAAGGAGCTGACAAAAAGCCAGTTCCTGACTGATAGTGAATGGATTATGAGAATTTAGAGGCTAAGTATTTTTCTTGAATAGAGCAAAAAAAATACTCGCATATGCTCGGCTAAAAACTCTGTTTGATACGCTCTATGAGTTTAGTCGTTGAATAGCCCGGCACGAGAGCAACCGTTTCAACACGACCACCCCTGCCCAACACAAAGTCGGCTCCAACAATGTTGGCAACCGAATAATCATCGCCTTTAACAAGAATGTCTGGCTTAATGGCTTCGATCAGTTCCAGCGGAGTTGGCTCGCCAAAAAGTGTTACGGCATCGACAAATTCGAGGGCGGCCATCAACCGGGCGCGGGCATACTCGTTGACGACCGGGCGCAATGGGCCTTTAATACAACTAACGGAGTCATCCGTATTCAGCCCCAGAATCATGCGATCTCCCAGGTTTCTGGCTTTCTCAAGATAATCAATATGGCCAAGGTGAACAATATCGAAGCAACCGTTCGTGAAAACGATTTTCTGCCCTGCTGCCCGCCATTGATCAGCCTGTTGGATAGCCTGTTCGCGTGAGAGGATTTTAGTTTCAGTCATGTAAAGAAATGTTACGCGAACGCGCTACTATAGTTTTATCGCTTTAGGATCATCCAGAACATCCGCTATTTCCGTCATTTTGTTACGACGTAACAGTACGACCAGCAGGCTCAGGATACCCAGAATAATAATCATTAGGGTTGAAACACCATGTATGAACGTGGCCAGCACCTGCCCATCCTGACTGGTCAGGTCATAGAGTAGGGCAACCTGACCCACTAGCAGGTGAAACGAGCCTATTCCTCCTGGTGTGGGTGCTGCCATACCAAGCGATCCGACTACTAAAATTGTCAATCCAGCCAGCGGACCAAGATTGGCCGTGGCTGGCATGGCGAAGAAGAGCGTGTACGACATGAGGTAGTACATCGTCCAGATGAGCAATGTGTGAAATAAAAAAGCACCTGGCCTGCGTAATTTGCGAACGCTCAATAATCCTTCGAGCAAACCGGATAAAAATCCGCTTACTTTCTGATAGACCGGGTGTTTGCCGAGTGCTTCCCGGTAGCGATTAAAAAGAAACCAGCCCAATAGAGCCAACCCAAGCAGTACCGCCCCTGCCAGCATCAGGATACTCGAACCACTTGATCCTTTGGGAAGCTTACCGCCTAAAAATTCCATAAAGAACTGACTAAGCCGGTCGAATTCAAGCACGAATGTGGCTGCCAGCAAGAGAAGGAGCATCAATACATCGAACAAACGTTCGGCGACTACAGTGCCAAAACTAACATTGACCGGTACGCCCGAAAGCCGATAGAGCGTTCCACAACGAGCCACCTCGCCAGCGCGCGGAAGGGCCATATTCGCTAAATAACCGGTCAGCACGCTTACCGTTGCATCGAGTGAAGTTGGTCGTTGCGGAACAACGGGTTCCAGTAATGTCCGCCAGCGTTCGGCCCGGCTCCAGTGTGCTACAAGCGTCAGGACCGCCGATACGAGTATCCATCGGAAATCGGCAGCGCTTAGTTTGCGCCATAAATCAGCAACATCAAGATGGCTTTGCTGAAATGTAAACCAGAGTAATCCTCCAGCGATTGCTAATGAGATGGCGTATTTTAGTACGTTTTTGAGATTCATAGGATGGTAACGCGGCTCAAAGACCGCGCTTATGGCAAATTCAGGGCGACTTTTTGGCCGCGTTACACGAAAAACTCCGTTACAAAGTAACGGAGTTTCACGGAAATGGATGTTAACGGTGCGTAAAAGGCTAGTCTTTCACCAGTCGGTTATTATTATCCGGAAAGATTACGGTTGGTTTGTAGGACTTTGCTTCCTCGGGCGTCATCATCGCGTAGGCAATAATGATAATGATATCGCCAACCTGCGCTTTACGCGCTGCGGCTCCATTCAGACAGATCGTTCCCGAACCGCGTTCGCCTTTAATCACGTAGGTGATAAGTCGCTCACCGTTATTGTTATTGACAATGTGTACTTGCTCATTCTCGAACAATCCGGCGGCATCCATAAGATCTTCATCAATAGTGATACTGCCGACATAATTTAACTCCGCCTGCGTGACTTTAACGCGATGGAGTTTGGATTTAAGGACGTTGATAAACATGATTGGTAAGGTAATGCCGGTTGGGGCGACAAATACCGACGCTTACCAACGGCACTCACGAAACAACCGTAGTTAGGGGTTGGTTCCGGCTCAACTTGTAACCTGAGGTACAAAAACTAATGCCATAGCCTAGCGCTATGGCATTAGTTTTTGTACCTTGACTGAGCATTAATAAATTGCCATTTCAGGCTCAATATCCCGTGCCCAGGCATTAATACCGCCCTCAAGGTTATACAGATTCGTTAATCCGCCCTGTGCATAGAGGTAGTTGATGACATTGGCCGAGCGGATTCCATGATGACAATACACTACAACGGGCCGATCGGTAGGAATGCGTTTTCGGTTATTGGGAATCATGCCAACCGGGATAAGTATTGACCCTTCGAGGTGACAGAGATCATATTCGGGTCGTTCGCGGACATCCAGTAAAAATATATCCTCGCCCAGTGCAAGCCGTTCGGCTAATTCATGAGCTGTGATTTTCTGTGGGCCGGTCGCAACGGCGGGCGTTGGTCGGTATCCAGATGCCAGACCCTGTCGGGCAAGGTCGTCAGCGTCGGCCCGGCGTTTGGTTTTGATCCGCTGTTGATTCATTGTCAGCAGATCGACCATCAGCAGGTGTTCGCTTAGCGATTGCCCTATGCCCGTAATAAGTTTAATTACTTCATTTGCCTGATACGTTCCAATAACACCTGGCAGTACTCCGAGCACACCTGTATCGTTGCAGTTAGGAATCTCAATGTCGTTGGGGTATTCGGGAAACAGGCACCGATACGTTGGGCCGCGTTGCCCATTGCCCAGATCGGCATTGAGTACAGCTACCTGCCCTTCGAAGCGATGAATCGCCCCATAAACGAATGGTTTGCCCAGTGTTACGCATATATCGTTAACAAGATACCGAACCTTAAAATTATCGGTGCAGTCAACAACGATATCGTAGCCTTCAATAATACCTCTGGCATTATTGATCTCAAGAGCCGCTGTATAGGTATCGAAAGAAATATCGGGATTGAGCCGATTAAGATGGCTAACGGCGATTTTAGCTTTTGGTTTGCCAACTTCATCGGTCGTGTAGAGTACTTGCCGCTGAAGATTGCTGAGGTCTACTACATCGGGATCGATAACGCCGATAGTGCCAACGCCAGCCGCTGTCAGATAAAGTAGTACAGGGCAGCCCAGCCCTCCCGCACCAACGACCAAAACCCGGCTGTTTTTGAGCCTAAGCTGGCCTGCCATACCCATTTCTGGTAGGTTCAGATGCTTTTGATATCGTTGTTTTTCGGCAGGTACTAACGTTGTTGCTTCCATGGTGTCGAACGCTATGCAAACCAAAATCTATTGCTTTAATCCAACAGATTTTGGCTCGCTAAAATTGCGCTGGATTGAAAAAAAGCTCATCTATTTTGCAAACGCAACTCGTGTAAAATTTTCGAAAAGCAATATAGCTACCATTTCCTGATGTGACAATACCGCTTAAACACAAATGGGAACCGACGGTATTATGAGCCGCTACACGAACTGCTTATCCTAAAAATTAAAATTTGCTGTTCGTGTATGATCCGTGTTTTGTCGGCCGGAGCTAACCATTAGTTCGAATATGGATGCGGGCTTCATCGTCTTCGCCATTTTCGTACCCATTTCCGGGTGTAGAGTCTGGATCGGCTTCCGTGACGCTTAAAATCTGAGCGGTTATCGTGCCAGTTCCACTTACCTGAACAGGCAGGACAATGCTGACCGAATTGCCGGCTGCTATTTCGCCTATGGATGCCGTAATCGTCTGACCATTAATAGTTAAGCCAGTCGTATTGGTTACTTGCCAACCTGTAGGTAATAGAACCTGAATGGCTGTGTTACTGGCTACGAGTCCTCCTCGATTAACGACGGTAACTGTCAGACTAACAAGTCCATTTGCCGATACGGTTAAATTACTCGTACGCATAGAAAGGCTTAAATCAGCTTTTGTCGGATCGGTTGGTGGCTGATTTGATAGTACCGCTGGAAGGGGCGTCTGATTTGGATTCGGTGATGTGACTAACGGCCCAGTTGCATCGGCGGTTCGCAGGTCGACCAGACTGGCATCGTCCTGCCCATCGCCTGTACCTGAGTTGGGCTGGCTGTCGGGGTCAGAGGTCTGACTGCCAATGATCTGGGCGGCTGTGGCAAACGTGCCGGACTGAGTCGCTTTTAGCCGAAAAATGTAAGGAATAGTTGTCCCTGCAGAAACAGTACCTGCCTCGATGGTTACTGCACTTTCCAGCACACTAACGGCGGAATTGGGCGAATCAACAAAGGTGATAGCTGGAGGGAGGAGGCTTTGAAGGCGTACGCCCGCTGCAGCCTGTGGGCCGGAATTTGTCAGTGACAAAGTGAGAGAAACGACCTGACCAACAGCGGGTACGCGATTATCGAGCTGCATAGACAGCGATAAGTCAGCGGCATCAGAACAAATAAGCAGGGGAGCACCAGGCATGCTGACTACGGCCGGATTACTACCGATCACCCGTATACGGTAATTATTTCCCGGAGGTAAGCCCGAGGGTAAAGTAGCTAGTATTGGACTTGTACTACCCGTGCCAATCGTTGTTCCGGCGCTAAAGGAACCTGTAGCGTCCGACAATTGGACTGCAAAGCTATTTCCATTATTCATTTCTCCGTCTGTGACAGTAACCGATACGGAGAATGAACCGGATAGGCAGGGAGGGGTAGCCGGAACACCATAAAGTGTTAGAATAGGAGGCACAGGCGGAATTGGTTCCATGGCATAATACAGAATATTACGGCCTTCAATCAGGCTTACATCATACCAGAAGCCTGAGCCCGAATCACCCTGGCGTCGTACGGCTAACCGATACCGGCCAGGCTCAACCCCCCCAACACCAAAGGCGCTGGGGGGTAATTGTTCAGATAATTGAAATCGGCAAATTCGGCATAGTCGGGTCCCTGACTGCTGGGCGAGGCCACATTCCAGCCCGAATTGCCGAAACTCCCGCCGTCTATACTAATAACTTGAGTTTCTACCGGAATATCTGATCGAACCATTACGAAAAAACCATGACTTTTTGGTTCATATCGGTAGGCAAAACGTTGTATGGCCGGGTCGGTTGTTCCGCCACTAGTTGTCAGCTGAATTGAAGGCTGAGTAGCGGTGGGTGTTGCCGATTGATGTACCTGAAAAGGTTCGCCAAGAGTACCTAAAGTAACGGGATGAGTCGAATTTGTTCGCATGCGATACTGCCCATCGGGCAAGTTGGCAGGCAATGTTACCATCAATGGATTGGCTGTGCCGGGGGCAGATTCGTATACAACCTGGTTATTGTCAGCCCGTACTAGTTGGGCAACGTATTGATTGTCAGATTCATGAGCGTCGGCCCGAAGAGAAGCTACCTGAATGGTTTCGCCGGGTCGGCGGGTGAGAGGAAGCGTGTAACCACTAGTAATAAAAGCGGATGAATCGACGGGGGTAAATGGTACCGACGTATTGAAAAACGTACTGTTCAGGCATTGTTCCCAGGTATTGATAAACCGATAGAGCCCCTCGCCAAGCATATGCGTACCATCGGGGCGGTTCTCCGGGCCAACTATACTGTCTGTTGCGGGCCCCGCAAAGACATCATGAACCTGGGCAATTAATTGATTTTGAGCAGCAATAACAGTAGCACTTGTTTGGCCAGCTACAAAACTGGTCCGTGACACCATCCAGGCTAATTGGTTGAAGCCTGTCTGTTGACGGGATTTGTTGATGACATATTGAATATTGTCGAAATAGGTCTGAGTACTGGTCATGAGGTCATTTTCACCCTGGTGCCAGAGAACGGCGCGTGCTCCCGTTCGGGATACATAGTGCAATAAAGCGATACCCAAGCGTCTATACACGGATGAATTAGGCGTATTTCCCAGGTTACCGGCCGCCGATTGTTTCCATTCATCGCTTGAGGTACCACCTAATGCCGCGCCCAGAAACATAACCGGTACATTGAGCCGACGAACGAGTCGATCACCCAGAATACTCCAAAGGTGTGGAGGCTGACTTGGCCCTATATTACTCCCGTAGCTAACATTACTAAACCGGAAAGGAAGCAGATATTCGTTGATCGTTTCCTGCCGGAAATCAACACACGAAACGCGATCCTCTTCGGAACTTGGAACACGCTGTAGTCCACCATACACGTTCGACTGACCGGCCAACACGAATACTTCGCCGACACCTACCCGATTGACGTACGTTTCGGCTACTACGGTACTGCCTGTTTTCGCTCGAACATCCAGGCGATATTGCCCTTTTTTCACAAGAACAGATCCTCGAAATGCTTTAGATGATGGCAAAAATGAGAGAGGTGTCCAGGCTGTTACTTCGCCCTGCCCAACGGCCATCGGCATAAATCTCGCTTCGATGGTTGTAGCCGTTGGCGGAGCTAGACCTGTTATGATTATTGTGGCTTCGTCTGCCTGATTTCGTTGATAAACAATTCGGGGTACTGGGCTCGTGATGGTTAATTGAGCAAAGGATCGCGCAGAATATAGAATAAGCAATACCAGTAGTATTGGTCGTACAGAAGCGCTCATGTCGGATAGGGTTGCGTAATGCCGTGATAATGGCCGCCAAGTATAAACTATTATCTCATGAAATGCTAGATGTATATACTTATCAAGTTGCCAAAATGGGCTAACTTAATACATTAGTTTATGCTTTGAAGAAATAGCCTTTTCGGCTTAATTGGCACCCTAATTTTTATAGAATTTTAGATCGTAACTCAATGAGTTGATATAGAGTAATTTAGTTTTTTAATATGCTATCTCTAGGTGTAATATGGCAATAAAGGATACTAAGTATTTATTATATAAATAAACGCATAACCTTTAAGTAAGTAAACATAGTTTTTGACTGTAAAGACAGCGCGGGTGAGAGCTTCGCGTAACCAGAGTCTACAAACAGGGGTTGTCTGTCAGACTCTGGTTACGCGAAGTTTCCACTCGCGCTGTTTATAAGTTTACTTCGCTACCGTTGCAATCTTTAGTTCATCTAATTGGGCTTGCGAAATGGTTGACGGCGAGTCGATCATCACATCCCGGCCAGAATTGTTTTTCGGGAAGGCAATGAAATCGCGAATAGAATCGGCTCCGCCAAAGAGTGAGCACAACCGGTCGAAACCAAATGCGATACCACCGTGGGGTGGAGCTCCGTATTCGAAGGCATCCATCAGGAAGCCAAATTGATTTTTGGCTTCTTCATCCGAGAAACCCAGAATACTAAACATCCGCGCCTGTAGGTCACGGTTGAAAATCCGGATAGAACCCCCACCAACTTCGGTTCCATTGATAACCAGGTCATATGCATTGGCCCGAACCGAACCCGGGTCGTTTTCCAACAGTGGAATATCTTCCGGTTTTGGCGATGTGAATGGGTGGTGCATGGCAAACCACCGTTTCTCTTCTTCGCCATATTCGAGCAACGGGAAGTCGAGAACCCATAACGCACTGAATACGTTTGGGTCGCGCAGACCTAACCGACTGCCCATTTCCAGCCGAAGTTCGTTCAGTTGTTTGCGTGCTTTAGCACAATCGCCCGAAATGAGCAGCATCAAATCACCAGGTTTAGCGCCAAAGTGCGCAGCCCAGGCTTTTAAATCGCCTTCCGCATAAAACTTGTCTACCGACGATTTTAGCGTACCGTCTTCGTTATAGCGGACATAAATCAGGCCTTTAGCGCCGATTTGCGGGCGTTTCACCCAGTCTGTTAGTTCATCGAGCTGCTTGCGCGTATAGTGAGCGCAACCCGGCGCGTTGATACCCACAACCAGTTCGGCCGAATCGAACACGCCGAAACCTTTCCCGGAGGTCATATCAACCGTATCGAAAGTGCCTTTGAGTTCGACGAATTCCATACCAAAGCGCGTATCGGGTTTATCAGACCCATAGCGTTTCATGGCATCGGCATAGGTCATGCGTGGCACTTCGACCATATCGATCCCTTTTACCGCTTTGAACAGATGCCGCACCAGGCCCTCGAACATATTCAGAATATCTTCCTGCTCCACGAACGACATTTCGCAGTCGATCTGTGTGAATTCAGGTTGACGATCCGCACGGAGATCTTCATCGCGAAAGCACTTCACAATCTGATAGTAGCGGTCAAAGCCCGATACCATCAGCAACTGTTTAAATGTTTGGGGAGACTGTGGAAGAGCATAAAACTCGCCCGGATTCATCCGACTTGGCACCACAAAATCCCGTGCACCTTCGGGCGTGGACTTGATCAATACCGGCGTTTCGACCTCAATGAAATTCTGGCCGTCCATGTACAGACGTGTCTGCTGGGCCATCCGATGGCGAAGCTCAAGGTTTCGGCGAACAGGATTCCGGCGCAGATCCAGGTATCGGTATTTCATCCGCAGGTCGTCGCCACCGTCGGTTTCGTCCTCGATGAGGAAAGGTGGTAACTTGGCCGGGTTCAGAATGTCAAGCGATGTGACCTTGATTTCAATGTCGCCGGTGGGCAGATTCGGGTTTTTTGACTTTCGCTCGATGACTGTGCCAGTGGCTTTCAGAACATATTCGCGGCCCAGTGAGCGGGCAATGGCAAAAAGTTCGGGCGAGGTCTGGCCATCTTCAAGCAGAAGTTGTGTAATACCATAGCGGTCACGTAGATCAACCCACAATACGCCACCCTTATCACGAATTGTCTGGACCCAGCCGGTCAATGTGACCGTATTGTTGCTGTCAGTAAGGCGGAGTTCTCCGCAAGTATGCGTTCGAAGCATGTTTAAAGAAGGAAAGAGTGAAAGAGTGAAGGGGCGAATGTGACTGGCGGAAACCGCTCGTTCGCTCATTCACTTCTTCACTCTTTAGAATTCTACCGCAAAGGTAGGTACTTTGCCGAAACCCGACTACTCACTCGTTCGCTCTTTCATTCATTCGTGCATTATTTTCGGTAATCCAACGCTGGTTTCCGATCGCCGAGCAGTGCTTCATACTTGAAGTCGGCACCCCGCTTCCTGACCCACTCCGCGCGGGCTTTCTCGATGAGTGTCGGTGTTTTGAATAGATCGAGGGCTGTCATGGAGAGTGTTTTGGCCGCTACGATCATTCCCTTTTGGCCAATGCTCATGCCACTGGCTGCCGTAGACTGCCAGCTGTGTGCCGATGAGCCCGGAACCCAGGTAGCGGTTGATAAACCCACGGTCGGCACCGTCCAGCTTACGTCGCCAACATCGGTCGAGCCGCCACTGGTCGCACTTTCAGAAGCATCGCGGAAGTCTTTTACGGTAGCTGCTTCTTCGATGGGGACTTTCCGGTCGAACGTCTCGCTGATTTTCTTGGCAAACTCTGTTTCTTCAGGGGTATAATTCACCCCGCCAACTGTTTTCAGGTTTTGGTGCATTACTTCGGCCAGAGTTACGTTGGGTAACAAGTCATAAACACCGCCCAACACTTCCCAGCTTACCTGTGTGCCCGTTCCTTTGGCTGCGCCTTCGGCCGCATTTTCAATGCGTTTCCAGACACTTTGCACGACTGCCCGGTCTTTATGGCGAGCGTAATAATAAACTTCCGCAAAAGCCGGAACGACGTTTGGCGCTTCACCACCGCGCGTAATGACATAGTGAATACGGGTATCGGATGGAATGTGCTCGCGCATCATGTTGACCATGTAATCCATCGCTTCGACACCATCCAGCGCCGATCGACCGCGCTCTGGCGATGCAGCAGCGTGAGCCGCAATCCCTTTAAACCGAAACTTTGCATTCTTATTGGCCAGCGATGTACCGGCATCGGCAGCATTCTGAGCACCAGGATGCCAATGCAGCACAACGTCTACATCATTAAACAGACCCTCGCGTACCATATACACCTTGGCCGAACCACCTTCTTCGGCTGGACAACCGTAAATTTTGACCGTTCCGGCATGGCCTGATTTTTTGAGCCAGTCTTTCACCTCAACAGCAGCTGCTACCGACGCCGTTCCGAAGAGATTATGGCCACATCCGTGCCCGCCTTTTTGTCCCGCAATGGGCGTAAATTCAGGTTTGGCTTCGGTTGCCAGTCCTGGCAGCGCGTCATATTCACCCAGAATACCGATAACGGGTTTGCCTGAACCGTAGGTAGCTACAAAAGCTGTGGGAATTCCAGCCACACCTGTTTGAACATCAAAACCTTCTTTTTTTAATTGTTCTTCCAGTAGGGCTGAGCTTTTTTCTTCCTGATAGCCAAGTTCCGCGAAAGTCCAGATCTGTTTTGAAATAGTAGCGTATTCTGGGAACCGTTTGTCGAGGTCCGCAATGACAGCCTGTTTATCAGGATCAATCGTTGGAGTTGCTGCTTTTTTTGCTTTAGGCTGAGCTACGGCGATTATAGGAATGAGTAATAAGGTTGTGAGGAATTGTCTTTTCATAGGTTAGTATTCGGATTATTGGTTAATAAGCCGATAAAAATAGGGGAATGATGGGAGAAAACGTAATAATGATTTTACATCCGTCCTATAGTACCAAACTATATTGGTTGCTCAATAATCATACACATGCTCAATCTTAACGCCCTGCTCGGTTACGAACCGAACGGTTTTGTCCAGCCAACGGACGGGCGTTACCAGGGCCACACGCTTCAGGCCGGGTTTGGTGAGAATGGGCTGCGTAAATACCAGCTGGAAATCGGGCGAGGCTGGTTTCCAGGCTTCGGGAGCCAATAGAGTTATCAGGATGGCCGAGTTATTTCCGGCAATTTCCCGGAAGCTTGCACCCTGCTGAACTAAAGCCGACACAGCCGGATGAAAGGCTTCATAACGGGGCAACATCAGTAAGGCCGAGCCATCCGGGTATGTTTGGGCAGGAGATTGGGAGGTTGGGCTTTGGGTAGCAGGTAGTTTGTCTATAATGACCGCAGTTGTCGGCAAAGCGTCGTCGTAGGAGGCTTTGGTGCCAAGTTTGATTAGGTAACCATAGCCCGCTTTCACGAGTAACTCCGTCAGCAGCATATATTTGCGATCACACTTGCGCAGGAAATGTGGCCCCCAAAACGATGTTCCCGTCAATAGTTTGGGAATTCGGGACGTAAAGTCGAACTCGTACCAGGGCGATACGCGGATAAAGTCTACGTAATCCTGCGTAAACGTTGTGTTGAAGGTATCCTCATCCGTCACGATAGCGCCCTGCGTTGGGTTCGTTAGCCGCCCAACGATGATTTCGTAGAGCGCTTTCATGGCATATTCGACCGTTGTGCTGACACCAATGACCCAGATCATGATGTGGTAGCCCGTATTGAATGCGAAAATGCCCTTGATCTGATCATACACCACACCATAGCTTTGCCAGAGCTGTTTAACGTGGCTCATGTATGGGAACGTTGTCGTGGTGCGGATTTGGGCGTAGTCGGCGATTTCGGCGGGGCTATGAACCAGAAACCATTCGGGATAGGTCAGGAATGTCTGATCGGCGGGTCGGATGTGCTCGGTGGGTGTGACCGGATTTGGATTGCTGACCAGCCATTCTTTCGGCACAACGCAGCCTGTACCGGCCGGAGTCGTTAATGACTGCCGCCCTTTGCGGAGGAAAAGGAAGATGGCCAGTACGACCATGATAACCGTCAGAATCGGGAGCCTAAGCATGGGAGTGGCTATCAAATTTTCGTAAACAGAACCAGCGTATTATCCGATGGGTCATTGGCCTGAAGGAGCCGTTTGCCCGCATCGCTAAATCCCGCCTGACTAATGAGCCGACTCCATTCCTCGATCGGTTTGAATCCCTTATAATCCTGCTGGTCGATTTCCCAGCTGATGTTCAGGCCAAGGTTAAAAACCGTATGCACGAGCGATACAAACTTGGCCATGTCAGCGGTTTTTACGTCGTGATCGCGCAGAATAAACCAGCCACCAGGCCGCAGAATCCGCCGGATGGAGTTGATAAAGCCCGCTAGTTTTTCGGGTCGGGCGTGGTGCAGACCAATCAGGCAGGTTACCAGATCGACACTCTCACTGGCAATCGCATCTGGGCTAATCGGCTCGTAATCATTCAGTTCAACAAAAGTGCCGATTTTGCCTAACTGACCCCGTTCCATAATATCGGCAGGGCTGTTGGTTGGGGCAACATCGTTGATCAGGTAAATAGGCCCGCTGATAGGCAGGTGTTTACGCAGATGGCTGATGTAGCGGCCCGGTGACCCAATTTCAACGTAACCGTTTATCTGGGCTCCTTTGGGCAGCAATTCCAGCGTTTGCCGGGTCATTTCTTTTTTCTGCGTTTTTAGGGCAGGAAGCGCATAGGTCAGTTCTGACAGAAACGGCTTGATGCTGGGCAGGCGATCCTGTACAGTTTTATAAATACGCTCGTCCGACGTTTCGGTTTTCGTTACTTCGCGAATCAGGTGGTGAAACTTATCTTCGGGATAGAGGTGAAAAACGACCTGTAGAAAGCGGTAAAACGCATCGCGGGGTTTCGTTTCATCGAAAACAGTGTGAAATTCAGAAGTTACTGGTGTCATGGCTTAGAAAGTAGAGGGGTTATAGTATGTATCCCAGAATACGTTGTGAAACCGAAAGGCGGGATCGAGTTTTTTCTTGAGTGCAAATAATTTTCTAGCGTTTGGGTAAGCCTGATGGAATTGCTCCGGCAGGGCATGCGCCTGATAGGGAAGATAATAGGCCCCATCGACCGATATAGCCGCATCGATCAGTTCGCGCGTCCAGATAGCTACTTCATTTTTAGCGATTTCATTGGTCCGCTGTTTATAATAGACCACAAAGGCAAAAACTTCTTCGCGCGCCCAGGCCAGATACGAACCCGAATCGGGGAGTGCATGGCGAATCGAGACATTGATAACGTTGACCCGATAGCGGTTAAATATCTCACTCATTTTCTCCGAAAAAGCGTCGAAGTGACGAACAGGAACAAAATATTCCTGCAATACGTAGGTGCGTTTCGTGCGTGATCTCGGTTCGAGTTCAGCGACATCGTAACCTGCTTCGTAATTGCGCCAATGAATGGGCTGGCTCAGGTAGATAAGCGGGTCTACGATGTGTTCACGTCGCCATTTACCGAAGAATGTCTCAGTAAATGCCCACATAAAATATCGTTCCAGCGGATAGGATTCCCGAAGTGGCATCAGGCGCATTTTGACGGTTGGCTTTTCGGTTGTTTTAACCCACGTAACGGCCCGCATGTTTGTAAAGGCGGGCGGATACATATCGCCATTATGAAAAACCGCTTCGGGATTATCGCGGATGGTATTGGCAAAGTAGGAACGATAGGCTGAACGGGCCAGTTTGTAATGGTCACGCCGAACGGCCAGGTTCGCTTCAAGATCTAGCTCGACGGCTACAATAATTCCCAACCCGTTATAGCCACCAATAGCGCCGAAAAATACATCTGGATTTTCGGTACGACTGGCTTGAACAAGCGACCCATCGGCCAGCACAATGTCAATGGAACGGACGGCCAGAATGAGCGGGCCGTGCCCCATGTAGCGGCCATGACAGTTTACACTCAGCGCTCCGCCAACGGTAAAATTGGCATAGGTCTGCATGATTTTAATGCTCAGGTCGTGGGGGTCAATGAACCGCTGGATGTCGCACCAACGGATGCCAGCCTGCACTTTAATGATGCGATCATCTTTCGAGAAATGAATGACCTGATTCAGACCACGCATATCGATGTGCTGACTGTTTGGACTTGCCGTTTGTCCACCCATACTGAACCGTCCACCACCTACCGATACAGGGCCCGTAGTTGTTCGGAGTCGTTCCTGCAACTCCGCTACAGATTCGGGCCGAAAAACCTCTGCCACAATAACCGGATTGAGCTGAGTGACATCATTGATAATGCGTTCCGGGCTGTTATGGTGCGCGACTATCTGACCGGTATCGTTTTTGAAATAATCAGCGGCTTCATCAGGAACTGTCCCGAATTTGTTTTTCTGCGAATCTCCCTTTTTGAATCCCAGTTGATAGATCAGCCAGATTGGGCCAAGAACCGGAATCAACACCAGAAGCAGCCAGTAGCCAGAGTGATTTGTATCGTGCAGCCGTTTTGTGGCTGTTGCGAACAGGGAGCCGATCAGGAGCGGGTAGAGTGCATACGTCGCCCCTTCGCCCACGAAGTCAAACAGCACGGTATGCAGTACGTAGAATGTACTCCAGATAAATGCGGAGACTATCCAGTAGGTAGCTCGCTTGATACGGCCCCTGCTTGTAAATAGAAGGTAACTGAGAGGAAGTTTATCTTTTAGACGCATATGACAGGCAAATGTAAAGAAGAGGCTTTTACCTGCTTGATTCACAACGGTGTTTCTTAGTGAAAGGTAAGCCAATAGCCGGTGCAAGGTGCAATGTGCGTAAAGTTCTACTCGTATAGATTTACCGTACCCACTAAATTTATACGATACGTTTATCAGCAGCCAGTGGCTTATCATGGGTTCTGATTGCTCTACTGCCCGATGCGTCATCCGTTTGCCGGAGACTCTGAATGTGAGTACAAAAAATTACGGCTTCGGCGCATGCAAACATGAACCGAAGCCGTAATTTTTTGTAGTCATTCTGAGGATGGTCAATTGACGGATCAGCCATCTAAAGGATTTAGTCGTAGGTTATTTTCCTCCGCCAACTTTTCCTGCTTTGTTGCCCTGTCCGGCTACGGCTGGGTTTTTGACGTATTTATCGAGCCAGCCGTTCATTTCCCACAGCATGTGCAGTAACGATTCTTTGGCCGTGTAGCCGTGACTCTCATAGGGCAGGAATACTAACCGCGTTGTTGCGCCAAAGCCTTTTAGCGCATTGTAATACCGCTCCGACTGAATTGGGAACGTCCCCGTATTATTATCCGCTTCGCCATGAACAAGCAATAGGGGAGTCTTCATCTTGTCGGCATTCATAAACGGCGACATCTTGTTATACACCTCCGGTGCCTGCCAATAGCTACGTTGTTCGTTCTGGAACCCAAATGGGGTCAGAGTACGGTTGTAAGCACCACTGCGGGCAATGCCACCTTTGAATAATTTGCTGTGAGTCAGTAGATTGGCCGTCATAAATGCGCCGTATGAATGGCCGCCCACACCCACACGACTTGAATCGACCACACCTAACCGGACGCCTTCGTCGATGGCCGCTTTGGCACTGGCTACCAACTGCTCAATATAGGTGTCGTTCGGTTCTTTATCGCCCTCGCCTACGATGGGAATGCTGGCGTTGTCCAGAATGGCGTAACCCATGGTTACGAACGCAGCCGCTCCCCAGTAACTGATCCGGTTAAACTGATAGGGCGAGCCCGATACCTGACTAGCCGCATCCTTGCTTTTAAACTCAGCAGGGTAGGCCCACAGGAAGGTCGGTAGTGGACCTTGCTCTTTCTTATAACCAACAGGCAGGTAAAGCGTAGCCGTCAGGTCGACGCCATCTGAGCGCTTGTAGCGAAGCTGCTGTTTCTGAATCCCTTTCAGTTGCGGATAGGGGTGAGGGAAGAACGTAACCTGAACCGGAGCAATACGAGCTTTCAGATTTCTGACAAAATAGTTTGGGTTTTCATCGGGCGTTTCGCGCGTGGTTAAGATCACTTGCCGAGTAGCATCCAGTACGGCAATGGGCCGCTCGAAATAAGGGGCCGCCGACCGCCATAGCTCACGATTTTGCTTGGTTTTCAGGTTGAGCAGGCTCACAAAGGGACGGTCTCCTTCGGGCGATGCACCTAGTCCGTTCAACATAATCAACTCTCCGCTAGGTAATATATTTAATACGTCGCGACCATATTGATTCTGCTTCGTGTCGGGTTGGCCAGGGTTTGTGTAACGATCTTCGTACGACCGATCAAACAAAACGGACGTTTGCCAGGTAGCCGGATTAACGATTTTGGTAATTGTTTTGCGGTTCTGCCACCAGCGCTCATTGGCCAGTGCAGTCGATTCATTCCCCCACTCGAAGCCTTCGAACCGGAACTGAGCTGCGTAAATCTCTTTGGGTTGTGCCGAGAAGGGAGCTTCTGTCAGAAAGACCTTGTCCCGAATGTCTGCCTTTACTTTAGGATCGCCGTTGTCCTGAGCTACCGTGTAATAGACCGAAGCCGGAGCATCGGCCCGCCAGGCAAACTCACGTGGGCCGTTGGGAGCACCATCGGGGCTGTAGGCCACGGTTTCCTGCAACGGGCCGTCGTTGAGCGTTTTGGCCAGTGAACCGGCTATCGCATAAACCTCCGTTTTCAGCGGAAACCGATAGACCGGAACCAGGTATGAGAAAGGAGTATGAACTGTTTCGATCATCACATACTGGCCATTTGGTGCCGGATCAGCGGAAAGAATGATGCCCGGCTGGCCAATGTTCGTTGTTGTTCCGTCCAGCCCCAGCCGAACAACTTGTGCTGTGGTATAGTAGGCAAATTGCCGCTCGTCGGACGGGTTTTTGAGCAAATCCTGGTACGTTGGGGCCTGGCCGCGTTTGCCACCGACGTTTTCCTGAGTGGTCGGGCTACTGGGTACACGACTGATTTCGGGTGCCGGACCACGTCCGGCCGGGATACTTTTAACGATCAGGTTTTTGCTGTCCGATACCCAGTGATAGGGTGTTCCGAGAGTTGCGTTGAGGGCAATTGTGCCAATTTTCTGTGCTGCAGCTGTAGCTACATCGGCAACGTACAGATCGATACGGGTATCGGTTGAATTGGTAAAGGCTATTTTAGTCTCATCGGGCGACCACTGTACATAGCTGATGAGTGGATTTGCCGGAAGGCCGGTAATGGTTTTTTCATCCTTATCCGTCAGTTTTTTGATTTTGAGGCCGGTTATGTAACGCGCTCGGCTGGGGCCATTATTTGCGGGGTTCAGGCGCAGACCAGCTAGTTTGAACTCGGGTTGAGCTAGTTCGGCAATTCCCGGTGCAGACGCCTGTTCGAGAATGAGCATGACATCACCCTTGCCCGACATACTGACATTCGGCGTGGGCGGAACGGTTACCAGATCGGCCAGGGCTTTGGGAGGGGTCTGGTAGGTTGGGCTGTCCTGGGCGCGTCCGACAAGCGGAATGATGACCGAAAGTACCAATAGAAGTCGAACACGTTTTCGACGAGTAGTCAGGTTGTGAAGCATAAGAGGAAAGTTGTTTCAAGGTAACACAAGCACTAAAGATACACCAAAATCAAGTACCATTGTTTAGGATAATGGTTCTGGTAGACAGTCTGTCTATTAGGATGATTTTTACATCATAAATTACGTATCTTCGCTGATTGCTTAGGCTGGTAGACGTTTGGCGAAAGCTGCCTGACAACTGCTTTTACTACTATAGGATGTGTATTTGGTTAGCTATCAGACCTTTACCGAAAATTGCTTTTGCCGAGAATGCTAACCGATAAATCGCCCGATATCCAGTTCTCTCAGCTTCTTGATGCATTGCCGGATGCAGTGATCTGGATGAAAACGATCCGCGATAAGAGCAATCAGATCGTTGATTTTCGGATTGATTATGTAAATAAAAAAGCAGAGGAGTATAGCCAGGGTAAGTATCAGGTGAGTATCGGGACACTCCTGCTGGGCGATAACCGGCACGATCAGGTGTATATGGCACAGATTTTCAGGAAAATGTGCGTCCTATACGAAACAGGCCAACCTGATGAAGATACATACTTCAATACTATTCTGAATAGATGGTATCTGATAAGTCGATCTAAATTAGGCGATGGCGTTCTCAGCGTCACCCGCGACATTTCATCCTTAAAAGCGGCTGAGCAGGAAAAGCAGTCCCAGACGGAATTGCTGCAAACGATACTGGATACGTCGCTCAATAATGTTTTTGTTTACGAAGCGATTCGTGATACCGCAGGCCAAATTCAGGATTTTCGGGTTAGGCTGGCCAATCCGGCTGGTCGCCAGGATGTTATGAGTCGGTATGGCAAAGAGGTAATGGGTAACACGTTGCTGGGGTTTCGTCCGAGTTCACGGGAAACAGGCCAGTTTAACCTCTTTTGCCAGGTTATTGAAACCGGAAAGCCCGTTTGGGCGCAGCATTACTACCCGGATGTCCAGGAATGGTATGATACGGCCATCACAAAACTTGGTGATGGATGCGTGGTAACGGGAGTCAATATCACGCAGCAAAAGCAGGATTTGTTGCGATATAAGCGCCTGTCTGATCTACTCAACAGCGTTTTGAATAGCTCGCCAAATGGTATAAAGGCGATGGAAGCCATCCGAGAAACCGCACCGGATGGCTTACCCGGAAAGATTATCGATTTTGTCGTAACGGTGATCAATAAAGCCGGGGCTGATATCCGTGGACTTGACGCAAACGATATTGTTGGCAAACGGGCTTTGGAGGTATTTCCGGATCTCCAGCAAACAGAATTGTTTGACCAATTCTGTAACGTAACCGAAACCGGCGATCCACAGCATAGTCAGAGTTTACACAGCGATGTCTGGTACGATATGGCCCTGGCTCCGTTTGGTAACGGACTCGTCATTACCTATACCGACATTACAGAGAGTAAACGCGTAAAACAGGTCATTGAGGAAGCCGCAGCCGAAAACAAACGACAGGCTGATTTGCTCAACAGTGTACTCGATAATTCGACCAACGGGATTATGGCCTTCGAATCCATCCGGAACGAATTGGGGGTAATTACAGACTTTACGTTCATTGCGATCAACAAAGCTGCCAGCCAGTTGAGTGGTCGTTCGCCCGACGATATGATCGGGCAATCCATGCTGTCAATCTTCCCTGGGAATGCAAAGTCGGGCATGCTGGAAATGTACATTCACACCGTCGAGACGGGTGAGCGTACCAGTATGGAAACGTATTATGGTTATGACGGACTTGATTTCTGGGTTGCCGTTTCGGCCATGAAATTAGGGGATGGTTTTGTCGTTACGTTTTCTGATATATCGGAAGCCAAGCGAGCCCAACAGCAAATCAGCCAGACAGCCGATCTGCTTCAAACGGTAATCAATAACTCCCCGACTGCACTCGTACTCTATGAACCCATACGGGATGAAAGTAATGAGGTGATCGATTTTCGGTATAAGCTGGCTAATCCGGTAGCGGCTACCGCCACCGGTCGATCAGTGGAGTATATGCAGGGAAACACGCTGTTTACGATGTTTCCAATAGCAGCGCAGAAGGGATTCTTTGATCGGTTACGGATTGTTCTCGAAACGGGTGAGACGCAGCAGTATGAACATCATTTTTCGGACGACGGTGTCGATCTGTGGGCTGAAATTACGATGGTCAAACAGGAAAAGGATGTGCTCACTGTCTTCCAGTATATCACCGATTTGAAACGGGCGCAGCAGGAACTGGAACGATCCCGGGCTGAATTGCAGACCGTAATCGATACATCGCAAACTGGTATTTTTCTCTTTAGTCCAGTACGTGATGAAACGGGGAGCGTCATTGATTTCCGGTTTCGGGTAGCCAACCGGCAACTAGCGTCTTATGTTGGCCAGGATACCGAAACGGTTATGGGTGCATTAGGAAGCACGTGGTTCCCTGATTATAAAAATAACGGTCTGTTCGAACTTTATAATAAAACCTATCAAACCGGTGAGCCACAGCGGTTCGATTTTCATTATGATGGTGGCGGGATCGATGCCTGGCTCGATATTATGTCGACCAAAATGGGCGACGAAGTACTGGTAACCTTTAGCGATTATACATCGCTCAAGCAACTTCAGCAGCAACTGGAAACATCGGTAATCGAACTGCAACGGTCGAACCGTAACCTGGAGCAGTTTGCCTATGTCGCCAGCCATGATCTACAGGAACCACTGCGTAAGATTCAGGCATTTGGCGATATTATTAAGGCTCAATATGCGCCACTCATTGGCAATTCGGGGGCAGATATGATCCAACGGATGCAGTCGGCTGCTGCCCGTATGCAGGTACTGATCAAGGATGTATTGGCTTACTCACGTGTTTCTGCTAAGCGGGAAGAACATAAGCCCGTTCATCTGAATAGTGTTGTCGCGGAGGTATTGATAGATCTGGAAACGTTTATAACAGAAAAAAAAGCCGTCGTGACCATAAGCCAACTGCCTGTCATCATGGGTGATATGGCTCAGTTGCGCCAATTGTTTCAGAATCTGATCAGTAATTCCCTGAAGTTTGTACAAGTCGATCGAATCCCGGAAATTACAATTAGTTCGAGCTTGCTTCGTGGTCGTGAGTCGGGGCTTTCTATACCTCCCCCTGAGAACAACCAACTGTTTCATGCGGTCGAACTGACTGATAATGGAATTGGCTTTGATCCACACTACGCTGAACGGATTTTTCAGGTATTCCAGCGCTTGCATGGCCGTAGCGAATATCAGGGAACAGGTATTGGACTGGCTATTGTTCAGAAGGTTGTCGAGAATCACAATGGGTACATCACGGCCGATGGACGACCGGGTCAGGGAGCTACTTTCAGGATATTACTGCCCTCTTCCTCAAATTAAAGACTTATTCCGTCGCTTCTTTCGTTACTTTGGCGACTGAATCAACCGGAAATCCTTCATGCGCATTGTCCTTTTAGTTCTTGGTACACTAACTGTCGTTTCCTGTACTATTGGTGTTACTCCTGATGCGGGTACTTTTAGTAGTAATCCTACATCGACACCTGTTACGCCGGGTCAGATTAACGAAGCATCCGGCCTGGCTGATAGCCGTACTCAACCCGGTAATCTCTGGATTGAACAGGATAGCGGTAGCCCGGCCGAACTGGCTTTGCTGGGGTATGATGGTAAGTTGAAGGGGAAAATGAGTATTCCGAACACGACCAACATCGATTGGGAGGATATGGCTATAGGCCCTGGGCCTCAGGATGGGAAAAATTACATATATATTGCCGACATCGGCGACAACAACGCCCAGCGACCAACCAGCGTGCTATACCGGTTCATTGAACCGGCTAATTTGCAGGAGACAATCGGACAGGTGGAGCGGATTAATTACAAATATCCTGACGGACCTCGCGATGCTGAAGCATTTATTGTCGATCCCCAGACCCGTGATACGTGGATAATTTCCAAACGGGAAGAGAAAGTCCATCTGTATCGGCTTCCGTATCCACAGGATATTAACCAGGTTACCACACTTCAGACCTATGGTGAACTGCCCTCCTTTGGCGATGGACTAGCGGGCTACGTAACGAGTGCGGCCATTTCGCCCGACGGTAGTGAAATTTTAGTCCGTACCTATACCGGTATTTTTTATTGGAAACGTACACCTGGCCAAACTGTCGCTGATGCGCTGCAAAAAGGTACCCGATCGCTGTTGACATCGCGCATGGAACCGCAGGGTGAAGCTATTTGCTTCGATAAAGACGGAAAAGGCTTTTTTACCATTAGCGAACTGGCTAGTGCTTCGTCGGTGAATCTGTACTACTACGCCAAACAGTAAGTCAGTACAGGCAGTTTGGTGTCTGGAAACTGCTTACTGATAATTCGTTGTGACTAGAAAAGCTGCAGTCATTGGGGCCGGAATCGCCGGGATTGCCAGCGCCATCCGATTGGCCGTGAAGGGTTATGTGGTCGACGTATTCGAGGCTAATGCCTATGCGGGCGGTAAATTGTCTGGTTTCGAAGACGTAACGCCCGACGGGCAATCGTACCGCTTCGACGCTGGTCCGTCGCTTTTTACGATGCCGCATTTAGTAGACGAACTATTTAAACTCGCTGGCCGAAATCCCGCCGATTATTTTGAGTACACCCTCCTTGACGAAACCTGTCGCTATTTCTGGGACGATAACACGCGCCTGACTGCCTGGGCCGATCTTGATCGATTTGGAAAAGAGATCGAAACCGTATTTGGTGAACCCTCTATTCATTTACATCAGCACCTGGCAGACAGTGCCCGGAAATATGCGGTAACGGAGAAATTATTTCTGCATCGATCACTCCATAAGCTGTCGACCTGGTTCAATCGTGACGCGCTGACTGGTTACCTTAATCTACCCAGACTCGGTGTTTTTGGGACCATGAACGGGGCAAATGAACGTCGGTTCAATAACCCCAGGCTGGTGCAGTTATTTAATCGATACGCTACATATAACGGCTCAGATCCGTATCAGACGCCGGCAACGATGAATATTATTCCGCATCTGGAATATAATATCGGGGCTTTCTTCCCGAAAGGGGGCATGGTGAGTATTACCAATAGTTTGCTGAAACTGGCCGAAGAATTGGGTGTGCGTTTCCACTACAATACCTATGTTACAGAAATTGTGACGAAGGATATGCGTGCCGTGGCTATTAAATTCACCTCGCAGACTGGTCGCCTTCCACGGCTGAATCAGGAAATGGCTACTACTAGCTCAACGGAAAGTGAGATTAGTGTTGTCATTTCTAATATGGATATTGTCAGTACATTCCGGAAACTGCTGCCGAATGCCCGACAACCCGAGCGAATTCTACGACAACCTAAATCGAGTTCGGGATTGATTTTTTATTGGGGCATCAAGCAGCAGTTTGCCGAACTGGGGTTGCACAATATAATCTTTAGTACTGATTATCGGGCCGAATTCAATGCCTTATTCGGGCAGAATCAGGTCCCAGACGATCCGACCATTTACCTGAATTGTAGTGCAAAGCTTAAGCCAGATGATGCGCCGGCAGGCTGCGAAAACTGGTTTATCCTGTTAAACGTGCCAAACAACACCGGTCAGGACTGGGATGCTATGATTGCCCGGGCCCGGCAGCGTATTTTGCAGAAACTGAGTCATACACTGGGGACGGAGATTAGCTCACTTATTGAAACGGAATCGATACTGGACCCCCGAAGCATTGAAGCCAGAACCTCTTCAGCGCAGGGCGCTTTATACGGGAACAGCAGCAATAACCGGTTTGCTGCATTTTTGCGCCATGCCAATTTCTCCCGACAGTTTAAGAATCTCTATTTTGTTGGTGGCAGCGTTCATCCAGGGGGTGGCATTCCACTCTGCTTGTTATCGGCAAAAATCGCAACGGATTTAGTGTAGTTTTCGAGCGGCCAATCACTGGTTTTTAGCGTCAGATACGGGTTTAACTACCAATGATAAACCGTAAACTGAAAACTGCTTTTTATCTTGCCGAATGGATTCTTCGATTCTCATTATTGTTCTAAGCTTATCCGTTTTAATTTCCTACGCGTTTGACCTGTTTAGCAGCCGGTTCCGAACGCCTTCGGTACTATTGCTCTTATTATTAGGTGGAATAACCCGACAGGCAACTAATTACTTTGGCGTTCAGGTACCGTTTGTAAACACAATCCTGCCGACGCTCGGTACGCTAGGCTTAATTCTGATCGTACTTGAAAATGGCCTTGATCTGGAATTGCATCGGGAAAAACTAAGTGTGATTCGTCGTACGCTGGTTGCATCCGTATTCTCAGTAGCGGGCATTACCTTTCTGTTAGCCAGCGTTTTATATCTATTGCTGAACGATTCGTTTTATCATTGTTTGATTGCGGCCCTGCCATTCTCGATCATTAGCAGCGCGGTCGCTATTCCAAGCATATCAAATATATCATATGGGCAGGGTGAGTTTGTGGTTTATGAATCGGCTTTTGCGGGAATAATTGGAGTCTTAGTATTTAATTTTCTGTTGCTCAGCCAGAATTCGATATGGGGTGCCGTCTGGTTTTTTGCCCGTGATATGCTCATTATGGCGTTGCTATCGTTGGGGTGCTGCTTCCTGTTGCTGTATCTGATTGGACGGATCAACCATCGAATCAAATTCCTGCCGATCATATCAGTACTCTTTCTGGTTTATGCCATCGCCGAAATCAACCATTTGTCGTCCTTGTTATTGATCCTGATTTTTGGCCTGTTTTTGAATAATACCGAATTATTCATTCGCGGCCAGTTAAGCCGGATTCTAAAGAATGACCTGTTCGAGAAGGAGCTGGATCAGCTTAAAAATCTTACGGCCGAAGGTGCGTTTGTTGTCCGCACGTTCTTTTTTTTGATTCTGGGCTATGCCGCTGTTCCCGGTGAACTACTGGATCGGGATGCACTGATCGTGAGTGCCATATTTGTTGCAGTCATTATTGGCTGGCGGTGGATCACGCTTCGCCTGACTTATCAGGGGCCGATGAAGCCACTTCTCTGGATTGCCCCGCGTGGTTTGATCACTATTCTGCTTTACCTCAACATCCCCCCGGATATGCGGGTAATTGGTTTCCGGGATGGAATTCCAATACTTGTCATCGTGCTTTCACTGATCGTTATGGTAGCGGGCGGCCTCGGCCAAAAGCCTGTACTTCCTAATGAATGATGTTTGGGTAACCGGATTTACTTATTTGCCATGTATCGCCGGAATGCCCAGAGCGGACGTTTCTTTAGGTAAGTCAGGTTGTCTTCATTCGCGAATGCTTCCCGTTCGAAGCTGATATTCCGGTAAGCTGTATAATGAGTGCGGTATTGAAATCGCCGGATAATGTATTCGAGCGAGTACCAGATGTAGAAAGGCAAAATGCCCAGTTCAGCCTGCTGGCGCAGATGAATTCGTTCGTGATTGAGCAAAACGGCCCCAGGGTTAGGCTTACGGACCAGAATAAAGGGAAACAGGGCCATGCCATCGGGGCCAAGTGAAGAAACGCGAATAATGAATGTAGACATCAGGCGCTGAGTTGTACGTGATGAACAGGCTGGCGGTTCATGCAGATAGTAGTTGACTGTAAAACAGTTGATAGGACTTTGAAATTCCCATTATGACGTTAACCCTTATCCTTCTTTTTGTTGTCGGTTATGTGCTGATCACGCTTGAACACCCGGTTAAAATTAATAAAACAGCCACAGCATTGATTACTGGAGTTGTTTGCTGGGCTGTTTATGCATTAATGGCTCCCAGTGCCGAAGCCGTTGTTCACCAACTGAGCGAGCATCTGGCCAGCGTCGCCGAAATATTATTTTTCCTGCTAGGTGCCATGACGGTTGTCGAACTGATCGATGCCCACGACGGCTTTACACTCATCACCGACCGTATTGCGAGCCGTAACACCCGCGTTCTTTTCTGGATTATCAGCCTGTTAACGTTTTTCCTGTCTGCTCTGTTAGATAACCTTACGTCCGCCATCGTAATGGTATCCGTGTCGCGTAAATTAATTCGCAACGTTGGGCAACGGCAAATTATGGCAGGCATGATTATCGTTGCGGCCAATGCGGGTGGTGCCTGGTCTCCCATTGGCGATGTTACCACAACTATGCTCTGGATTGGTGGGCAAATAACTACCACCCGAATAATTAGTTCATTGCTGCTGCCCAGTTTAGTCTCGCTGCTGGTTCCGCTGGGGATTTTAACATTTCGGTATAAACCCAAAGAACAGACTACCGTATCGACGGCGGCAAAGGGGATCAGTCGCCCCTATGTGACAACGGCGGCCCGCCGGGATCGCCGGATCATGCTGTCTGTCGGCCTGGGTGGAATGCTTTATGTTCCAATATTTAAGACAGTAACTCACTTGCCCCCTTATATGGGCATGATGCTTGTATTGGGCGTGATCTGGGTGGTTTCTGAAGTGCTGCATAGTGATAAGGATGAGGCCGAACGGCAGAAGTTTACCCCAGCTTATGCACTGAGCCGTATCGATACACCAAGCATTCTGTTTTTCCTGGGGATTCTTCTGGCCGTTGGCTCGTTGGAAACAACGGGGATCTTGCGCAGTCTGGCCGAGTCCTTGAATGAGTCGATTGGAAACCTTGATGTAATTGTTTTACTGATCGGTCTGGCGTCGGCCGTAGTCGACAATGTGCCGATTGTTGCCGCAGCCATGGGTATGTATGATATGCAGACCTATCCGACAGATAACAAATTGTGGGAGTTTCTGGCCTACTGCGCCGGAACGGGTGGTAGCATTCTGGTGATTGGTTCGGCTGCCGGGGTCGCCGTTATGGGGCTCGAACGACTGGAGTTCGGCTGGTATTTGCGTAAAATCAGCTGGCTTGCTCTGGTCGGCTATGTAGCTGGAGCACTGGTTTATCTGGCTGAGTTTATGGTGATGCGCTAAGCAGCTGACAGACAGAATCAGTAGCTTGTTGATCTGTTTGTGATCCGTTACATTTGGTAAAAATCGTTAACCCTGACTTATCATGAGAAGACTGCTCGTAACTCTACTCGTATTGCCGCTGCTTTACTATCGGGCAACTGCCCAGACCACTCCAACTGCTGAGGAGGTTTTAGACAAATACATTACGGCCATTGGTGGCAAAGATGCGCTTGCCAAAGTGACTGATGTGACCACCAGCATGTCAAGCGAAGGGCAAATGGGCGCTATTATGATCACTCGAAAGCAGAAACTGCCTAACAAATTCTCGATGGTCATAAATGCCAATGGAATGGAAGTAATGAAACAAACCGGCGATGGCTCAAAAATCGTTATGGGTGGTATGCAGGGCAATAGTACAACGCTGGAAGGGTCGGCCGCGCAACAGATGACCGCGATGAACGTGATTTTTCCGGAATTACATTATGCTGAAAATGGGGTGAAATCGGCCGTTGTTGGTCCTGAAAAAATTGATGGTAAAGACACGTATAAGTTAAGCCACACAACGACTGATGGCTCGGCTACCTGGACCGATAATTTCGATGCAACCACTGGCCTGAAAGTGCAGTCTGTTACGACGACCAAAAATGCACGGGGTGAAATGACCATGACCTCGGTTTATTCAGACTATAAAGAGGTTAATGGCATCAAATTTCCCATGACGATTGCGCAACAGTCGCCACGCGGGCCGATGACGATGACAGTTGACAACGTAAAGATTAATAAAGGCCTGAAAGACTCTGATTTTACAGTAAAATGATCGTTTCAGATTGCCAAATTGATAAGCTAACCTGTTAATAATCGAAGAATTACATCGACCCAACAAACAAAAAGGTGAAGTTAATCACCTTTTTGTTTGTTGGGTCGATGTATAGAAATTACTTGCTGAATCAGGAGTTGATTACCTCGCCACCATTGACGTGAATCACCTGACCGGTAAAATAAGACGCATCCTCTGATGCCAGAAATACGTAGGCTGGAGCCAGTTCGGCAGGTTGGCCAGGACGTTCCATAGGCGTGTCTTTCCCGAATTTCTCAACCTCTTCCAATGTTTTGGTTGCAACAATCAACGGGGTCCAGATAGGGCCGGGTGCTACAGCATTGACACGGATATTGCGCTCCACCAGATTCTGCGACAAAGACCGGGTAAACGCTGTTACGGCCCCTTTGGTTGAAGCATAATCAATCAGTGTTTCGCTACCCCGGTACGATACCACCGATGTAGTGTTGATAATGCAGTCGTATGCACCCATGTGTGGCAGTATATTTTTCGTCAGTCGGAACATGGCCAGAATATTGAGCTCAAACGTTTCGCGCATCTGCTGATCCGAAATGCCACTAAATTCCTTCTGCTCAACATGATTAGCGGCATTATTGACCAGAATATTCACCCGATTATAGGTGCTGATGATTTTACCGACGGCTTCCCGGATATAGGCAATTTGCTTTAAATCCCCCGGAATTAGCAGACATCGACGCCCCTCGGCCTCGACAAGTGACTTTGTCTTCAGGGCATCAACATCTTCGCGCGGATGATAAAGAATCGCCAGATCAGCGCCTTCGCGGGCAAAATGAATAGCTACTGCCCGGCCAATACCTGAATCACCGCCAGTGATGACAGCAATTTTATCTTTCAGTTTTTCGGCTCCCTGATAATTGTCCCGAATGTAAATCGGTTGCGGGTCCATTTCATATTCCAGGCCCGGCTGTGCGTTCTGATGCTGAGGCTTGGTTTCTATTTCCATTTGTTCCATATTTTTGAGGAATTAGGAGCAGGAATTGAGGGATGAGTATAGATCAGTCTCATTCCTTAATTAAATCAGCTCAGTTTTTGTGTTATGCATTGACAATCGTACCACCATTGGGGTGAAGAACCTGCCCCGTCATGTAGGATGCATCTTCGGATGCCAGAAAAACATAAGCTGGTGCCACTTCGCTAGGTTGGCCGGGGCGCTTCATGGGTACATCCTTGCCAAACTGCGCCACTTCTTTAGCGCTGACCGACGACGGGTTGAGCGGAGTCCAGATTGGACCGGGAGCCACACCATTGACACGAATACCTTTGGCGATCAGATTGCTGGACAAGGCTCGTGTAAAGGTCATAATAGCCCCTTTCGTGGATGAGTACTCTAACAGATCGGCCCTCCCCTGGTAGGCAGTAACCGACGTGGTGTTGATAATGCAGTCGCCTTTATGCAAGTGTGGTTCGGCCGCTTTTGTGACCCTAAAAAACGAATATATATTGGTTTCATAGGTTGCCAGCAGGTCTTCATCACGCTCTTCTTCGAGCGTTTGGTGCTGTAACTGCAAGCCAGCATTATTGACCAGAATGTTCAGCTTACCCAGTTGCCGGACCGTATCCTCAACAATCTGCTTACAATAAACTTCGTGACGAATATCGCCCGGTAGTAGCAGGCATTTACGACCTTCTGCCTCAACCAGTTCTTTGGTTTTCTGCGCGTCTTCTTCCTCTCGGGGTGTATAGGAGATGGCTACATCGGCACCCTCTCGGGCAAAATGAACGGCCACCGCCCGACCAATGCCAGAGTCACCGCCCGTAATGAGAGCGACCTTGTCTTTCAGTTTGTTCGCACCTTTATACAGATGCCGAATTACCTTCGGCTGGGGATCCAGTTCCGCTTCAATCCCTGGTTGAAGATCCTGATGCTGAGGGGGAATTTTTGCTTCCATAACGTTGCTGTTGGTTGTACTTGAGTTTTATAAGCCAAAAGCAACGGTGGTTGTTTGGAGAAATCTATTAAAATGGTGGATTGGTAGCGGCATAGTTAGGCATAGGCTCCAGCGCCGTTAATTTCCGGTCGCAAACGAACAAACTCGAGCATTTGCTACACAGGAAATGGACTGAAATTACCGCCAACGGGTGTTTTTTCAGGTGGAAATAAGTATAGATAAATGCTCAAAAATTACTTCCTGCAGCGCTTGTGCGATACTATTTAGCGTTTGACAATAAAATTATTCCTAACTAGAGCCAGCATAGGCAAAAGCAATGTGCTGGCTATGTACATCTACAGAATAATTTTTTTATTTTAGTTGTTGTGAATCAGGATTTTACGTCAAAGCAGCTTAGGCAGGATTTAATGGCTCTGTGCAGGAGCCATGTTCAGCAACGCATTGAAATAGCCCGGCAGGCAATGGAGGCCGCTCAGGAGTCGGCCAATTCGGAATCCAAGAGCAGTGCTGGTGATAAATACGAAACCGGCCGTGCTATGGCGCAGATCGAACGGGATCGATATGCGCATCAGCTCGATATTGCGCTGGCCCTGGAACAGGAGTTGGAGCGGATTAATAGCGAGAAAGACTATACGATTGTTCAGCCCGGCAGTCTGGTCATTACGAATCGCGGAACGTTCTTTATCAGCATTAGCGCCGGTAAGCTCAGTGTCGACGGAAATGAGGTATTCGCTGTTTCGCCCGCGTCGCCAATTGGCATGGCATTGGCCGGTCGGCGCGCGGGCGATCAGGTTTTGTTTAATAAAATGACGTATGAGGTACTAAAAGTGGGTTAGTCTAGTAAACCCGTTCGCCACCAATCCAGGTCTGTTTCACTTTCGTCTGGCGTAGTTGTGTGTTTGGTACTGTCATGATGTCGCGGTCAAGCACAACGAAATCTGCTTGTTTGCCGGGAGCAATACTGCCCCGCAACTGATCTTCGAAACAGGCATATGCCGCCCACCGGGTCATGGCCAGCAGGGCTGATTTACGATCGACCGCGTTTTCCATCTGATAGCCTCCCGCCGGAAAGTTCTTGGCATCCTGCCGGGCAACAGCCGCGTGGAAGCCAAATAATGGATTGACCGATTCAACGGGAAAATCGCTTCCGAAGGCAATCAGTTTATTTTGTGTCATCAGATCCTTAAACGCATAAGCACCTTTTACCCGAATTGGTCCCAGCCGTTCGCCCGCCCAATACATATCTGATGTTGCATGAGTGGGCTGTACCGATGGAATTATTGAATACTGCCCAAACTTATGGACATCGTCGGGAGACACGACCTGCGCGTGTTCAATGCGCCAGCGCCGGTCGTTATGGCCTTTAAGCAGCTTTCCGTAAAGATCGAGCATGAGGTGATTGGCCGAGTCACCGATGCAGTGCGTATTGGCCTGGAATCCGGTTCCGGATAAAATGGTCGTGACACGTTCCAGTTCACCAGGACTGAGTAATAGAAATCCACCTGTTTCCGGGCGATCGCTGTATGGCCGCAGTAAGCAGGCTCCGCGTGAGCCTAAAGCGCCGTCGGCATAGAGTTTAAAGGACCGTACGGTCAGCCGATCAGTCTGAAAAGGCCCCCGTTTCAGAAAATAATTTAGATTCGGTTCGCCGAGGCTAATCATAGCGTAATCCCGAATTTTTAATTTACCTGCTTTATGCAGACTATCGATGAGATTAATTTCGGCGGGGCTAATACCTGCATCTGAAATCGTTGTTAGCCCGAGCGAAACACAGACTTTCTCGGCTGCCTGCAGCATTCTTGCCTTGTCGGTATTGTCGGGCTGTGGAATTACCCGCTTCACGAGTTGCATGGCATTGTCTACCAAAACACCGGTGGGCTGGCCATTTTTTATAATAATTTCTCCGCCGGGTAGCTTCGATCCTGCCGTTATTTTGGCTAATCGCAATGTTTTTGAATTGACGAGTAGCGCGTGGCCATCTACCCGCATCAGGACAACCGGCACATTAGGAAAAGCAACATCCAGTTTCTCTTTTGTTGGGAATGTTTTGTCGGGCCAGTCATTCTGATCCCAGCCTCGGCCCGAAAGCCATAAAACGTTTGGATGTTTCTGGTAAAATGTTTTCAGGCGATCAATCACTTCATCGTAAGACTCCGCTCCAACCAGATCAGCCTGATCAAGTACCTGTCCCAGGCCCAGAAAATGGGAGTGAGGGTCATAGAAACCCGGATAAACGGGTTGGTCGTGCAGATTGACCGTACTATCGGCATAGTATTGATCAGTTAATGTTTTGATCGAACCAACGGCCAGAAACTTACCATCTTTAATGACAAATGCGTCGGCTTCTGAGAAACTTGAATCCGCGGTGTAGACATGGGCGTTGATGACGATTAGGTCGACTTTTTGCCTGGAAGAACAGCCCGAAAGCAGAACGATCGAAGCTAAAATTAACAAAAGAGGGTGTTTCATGACGGATGATTGGGAAAGATGCAAATTAAAGGAAAGTTGATAACCCAACCAGCTAATCGCAGATTCTCGTATTTTTGTCATAATCGTCGTTGTCAACCTTAATTCAATGAAGCTCAGCAGTTGGATTCTTTTTGTTTGCCTTCCTTTTTCGGCCCTTGCTCAACAACCTCAAAACGCTATTCAACGCGCCCAGCAACGCACCTTTACGGTTGCTACTATCCCGCAGCCGGGTGAGGTGTTGACACTCTCGCAAGCCATCGAACAGGCTATAGGTAAGAATTACCAGATTCAGATTAACCGGTCGCAGGAGCAGATTGCTCGTAATAACTACTCGAAGGGAAACGCGGGCTATCTGCCTTCTTTGTTTTTTAATGGGAACACGAGCGGTAACCTTCAGAGCTTTCGGCAAACGTATCTCGATGGTCTTCGCCCTCCTCAGGAGGCTCACGGTGTGTTTAACCGGACAACCAACCTGGCCATGAACCTGAACTATACCGTTTTTAACGGGTATGCCCGGTCAAGCACTTACACGCAACTTCGTCAGCTATTGCAGATTAGCACTGTAACGACAAGGGCTAATATAGAAGCCACCGTAGCCAGTATCGCTACAAGTTATTACGATGTAGTCAGGCAATTGCAGCGGTTAATCGCATTCAGTCAGGCACTTGATATCTCCAGAGAACGGCTTGAACTTGCCCGGGCCAATTATGAAGTAGGTACACGATCGAAAGTTGATTTTTTGAGTGCTCAGGTAGACTATAATACCGATAGTGCAGCCCTAATTGCACAGGAGCAGTCATTACGTAATGCAAAAACCCTGCTGAATACGCAACTTGTGCGTGAACCACTTGCCGAGTTTGCGGTTCGTGATACGATCATTGTTCGCCCGAATCTGGAACTGGCATCGCTTGAGCAGTCGCTGAATACCAATAACCCGCTGCTGGTTTCGGCTGTATTGAACCGCACAATTGCTGATCTGAATGTTCGGCTGGCGTCTGCCCAGCAACTCCCTTTGGTTACGGCACAGACAGGCTATAGTTATCAGCTTCAGGATAATCAGGGCGGTTTTGGGGTCAGTACAGGCCGTACGGGATCACTTAATTACCTGATTACGGCTTCAATTCCGATTTTTAATGGCTATAACCTGAAACGACAAATTCAGAATGCCCGTATCAATACGGTTATTGCTAAAGATCAGGAAAACAACCAGCGATTGCAACTCCAGCTCGCCCTTACACAAACCTTCCAGGCTTACCAGAATAGCCTGAAACTGTTGAATCTGGAGGTGTTAAATAACCAGCTGGCAAATCAGAACGTCGATATTGCGTATGACCGCTACCGGATCGGGAACTCTACGTTCGTTGAGTTTCGCGATGTACAGCGGAACTCCATCGATGCCCAGACCCGATTAATCGAAGCCGAATTTAATGCCAAAGCGGCTGAAATTGAATTACTCCGGCTTAGCAGTACCATTTCGCAAGAACTAGGACAATAAGTGAACAGTCTGACCGATTGAGCGTTAGTTAATTAAGTTAACGGCAACTTATTAACTAACGCTCACGGAGTATGCCTTACACAAAAAAAGAGTACCCTGCCTCACTCAGAAATTTTATGGCTCCGGTGCGCAACAAAGCCATCGATATTGCCAATGCTTTGCTCACCGATGGTGCTGATGAGTCAAAAGCAATAGCCATTGCAACCGCCAAGGCTGAAGAGTGGGCTCTAAAACGAAGCATAAAGGTGCGGAAGGATAATGCTCCCGAGAATAAATAATCGGCTAATGGATCAGGTCTTTCGCTTAGAGCCGAGCCATCTATTCCTTACTTCACGATGAAACCAGAACCTGTTCAGCCGTTTGACTGGGAGCGTATTTTTATTCATGAATTTCCCTGGACATATCTTGGCGAGGTTGCGTTCCGAACCGTCTTTATGTTTTTGGTCGTGTTGGCCGCCTTGACCGTATCGGGGAAACGGGAGGTGCGCCAATTATCGATCTACGAACTGGTGTTGCTGATTGGCCTTGGCTCAGCCGCTGGTGATCCCATGTTCTACCATGATGTGCCGCTGGCTTCGGCCGTAGTCGTCTTTCTGGTGATAATGGGATGCTACAAACTGGCCACATACATCAGTGACCGGAACAAAACCGTTAGAACCCTTCTGGAAGGTAAGCCCGTTTATGTGATTGAAGACGGCTGTATTTTAACCGAGAATTTTGATCAGGAGGACCTGGGGCTGGAGGAGCTATTTTCTGATTTGCGGGTAGAAGGTATTGAACATCTGGGACAGGTGCGCACGGCTATTCTGGAGCCAAATGGTCAGCTCAGTCTGTTTACATTTAAAGAAAATGATATCCGGCCCGGATTGCCGATTCTACCCAACGAATTGAAGCGTCATTCAGAAAGCATTCCACAACCGGGTGATTATGCCTGTTGTGCTTGTGGTCATGTAAAGACATTTAGCGCATCTGTTGACCACTCTTCGTGTCAGCGTTGCAAAAAAACTAAATGGGTAAAGGCAGTAAAATGAAGTTATGTGGCTGATAATCAGTAAACTATCTACTTAAATGATGAGTCTTTGATAACGCTCTTAACCTGATCGTTCAGGAATTTTAATAAGAGCTTTTCAACGCCATCCAGGCCGTGAGGACTAGTTTGTCGGAACCTGTTTTTTTGTTCAATATATGGGTTTAAATCCCGACATTCATACGATTCCAGAATCTGCGGATGAACGTAATGTTTGCGGCAGACCGTACGCGTATTGCCCAGTTTCAGCGATACTTCATCGAGTACAGTATTGACGTTTTTCTTTAATTCTTTCTCTGATTCGCAAGGTTCCAGTTCAATGAGCAGCCGGAGAGCATTGACTGTTCCGGCCCAGGTTCGGAAATCCTTTGCCGAAAAATCGTCACCCATTGTTTCATGAAGATACTCATTCACCATTCCAGAGTCGATGGAGTGACGATTGCCAGCTTCGTCGAAATATTGAAATAACTCTTTACCCGGAATATCGCGGCAGGCTTTTACGAGCCGTGATAGCCGCCGGTCATGGAGGGTAATATCGTGATAAATACCTTTTTTGCCTTTGAAACTAAACCGTACTTCGCTGCCTACTGCCTTAACATGCCGGTTTTTGAGGGTTGTTAAGCCATAAGAACCATATTCTTTTTCATAGGCCGCATTCCCTACGCGAATCAGGGTTTGTTCCATTACGCTCAACGCAATTGCGATTACTTTTTCGCGAGTCAACGATCGATGGGTTAAATCCTGATCCAGTCGAGCGCGAAGTCTGGGAAGAGCTTCGCCAAAAGCGGCCATTCGAAAAAATTTCGTTTCGCTCCGGATCTTGTTCCAGTTGGCGTGATAGCGATATTGTTTCCTGTTTTTTGTGTCGATACCAGTTGCCTGTAGGTGTCCATTCACTTTTGGGCTAATCCAGACATCTTCCCAGGCTGGGGGCAAAACCAGTTTGTGGATACGCTCCCTTGTTTCAGCGTCGCCGATGATCGCTCCGTTTGCATCAAAATAAGTGAAGTGATCGCCGGTTTTTCGCCGACTGATTCCAGGCATTGTGTCGTTCATATACACGAGCCGGGCTGCCTTTGCTGCCTTAATCGGATCGTGTGCCAGTTCCAGTAAATCCACGTTCGTTGAGTTTTGTGGATTGGTAACTGTTTGACGAGCCAATTGGTTAAAGCGGGACTAAAGAAAACAGTTATCCGATAATCTGAAGCAATCAGTTGTCATAAAACCAGGTTACCGTTCGGCCGCTTTGCCAAAGAACCAGAGAGCTAATGCACTGGCGTAATGATAAAAATCTGTCGGATGAAAAAACGACTCCAGTGATTGAGCCTTCGTTGCAAGCCCCATCATCATAGCCGCCAGGACAATCCAAAGGCCACGTTTGTTGCGCTGGAGTAAGGAAAATACAGCGAGTAGCATCAGTACGAGAATCGCGAGCGACGGCACTACTGGCGTGAAAACACGAACCTCGGGCAGCAGTAGAAGGATAAAGACAAACAGACCAAATAGCATGGTCGTTATAAAAGTCGTTATCGAATAGACACGTCGGTAAAGTAATCCCCAAACGCCTACTACCGCACAAACAACACCTAGGCTATCGGCTAGAACGACCATTGAGCGATGAAGAGGCTCAAGCGATTCATTGCCTGCATAATGGAAAATACCAATCAGGGCCGCCAGCGAAACGGTAAGTAAGAAAAATCCCCATAAAAGCCGATTATATATGCTTACCCGCTGAAAAAAGTGCCAGAACACCCCAACGCCCGTTCCGGCCAGAATAGAGCCTGAGAGAATGTGCGAAAAAATCATCACGTAATTTACGAAGATTCGGCTACTTTTGCCCAACTTATTCAATGATGCAAGATTAACAGACGAAAGGAAAAAGACGAAAATTGTTCAGATCTTTCTTCAGTCGTCTGTTAATCCTGTGTCAAATTCAATCGCATCGCCAACGATTTACTAACCGTCATGAGTGTTTTAGTTAACAAGGACTCCAAAGTTATCGTCCAGGGCTTTACCGGCTCGGAGGGCAGTTTCCATGCTCAGCAGATGATCGAATATGGTACCAATGTCGTTGGTGGAGTTACGCCCGGCAAAGGTGGACAGACTCACCTCGATCGGCCCGTTTTTAATACTGTTCAGCAAGCTGTTGATCAGGCTGAGGCCGATGTGTCCATCATTTTTGTACCACCCGCATTTGCTGCAGACGCCATTATGGAAGCTGCTGAAGCAGGTATCAAGGTGATAATCTGCATTACAGAGGGTATTCCGACGGAAGATATGGTAGCGGTGAAAAACTACCTTACCGATAAAGACACTCGGTTGATTGGTCCAAACTGCCCCGGTGTTATGACGGCGGAGGAATGTAAAGTTGGGATTATGCCCGGCTTCATTTTCAAGAAAGGAACCATTGGTATCGTTTCCAAATCAGGAACACTGACCTATGAAGCGGTTGACCAACTGACTAAAGCCGGTTTAGGGCAAAGCACAGCGATCGGTATCGGGGGTGACCCAATCATTGGCACAACAACCAAGCAGGCTGTTGAACTGCTGATGAACGATCCAGAAACTGAAGCCATCGTCATGATCGGCGAAATTGGTGGAGGAATGGAGGCTGAAGCGGCTCGCTGGATCAAGGCAGACGGTAACCGCAAACCTGTTGTAGGCTTTATTGCCGGACAAACGGCTCCGAAAGGACGCCGGATGGGACACGCCGGAGCGATTGTTGGCGGAGCCGACGATACGGCATCGGCTAAAATGGCAATCATGCGTGAGTGTGGTATTCACGTTGTTGAGTCGCCCGCACTCATTGGTGATACCATGCTGAAGGCATTGGGGAAAAATTGATTTAACGGGCTATAAAGCGTGCCGCAACGGATGTTGAAAGAGCAAAAAAGCAATAGAAGGAAAAAAGACTGGCTAAACTGGATACGAGTACCTGCCATGGCATTTTTTCGCTCTATTGCTCTTTCAACATTCGTTGCGGCACTCTTTGTTACAGCCGTTTTTGCACAGTCCCGCACAGAAGGAATTGGACCGGCCAATCAGTATTATCCGGTTCATGATTTTCACGATGATTTTCAGGTATACGATGAGGCCACTAAAGCCTACGTACCCTATATCGTTGAACAGCACGCTGACCAAACAGCGTTAAGTACCTATCTTGACCTCGAAAGTAATCGGCACTACAATCTTCTTATTTCGACAAAACAGGATGGGTATCTGTTTATTAACGCATCCCTGAAACGAAAACTTCGGGCAGGCGAGTGGTCTGTATTCAGTATCGACAGCCTGTATCGTGTGTATCGCCAGCCGGAAGTTTTTCTGACACTGTATGGTGCGCCCGGTCTGAATGACAAACGCCTGTTTATTGGCTACCCAAAGTCAGCTACTCAGAAACTGGTTGTCCTGCGTGATGATAACCTGAGTGTACGACCGCGTACGTTTTCGGTGTATAATAATTTTTTCGGCTTAGGCTTATTGTTTTTGTTAGCAAGCCATGCGTTCCTGTTTTCATTCTATCACAGGGCGTTTCTTCGGTTTTATAGCCTGCGTGATTTATTGTCACTTCGGGCGCAGGAAGAATCTTTTTTGATTAACCGGCCCCTGAGTAGCACCAATGTGCTGTTTATTCTTAATTTAAGTTTTGTTGTTGCTTATTTAATAGTATTCGTACAAAGCCGTAATCTCGATGTATTTGTCTCCCGACGCTTGTTGGGAGCGCAGAATCTGGGGGCGGTGTTAGGTGAGTTTATCGTATTAAGCGGGCTGGCTTTTATTGTACTAATGGGCAAATACATCGCTCTGGAAGTGCTAGGTGGGTTATATAAACTACAGAGCATCATTAATATCCATTTTTTCAAGGTACTTCAGTCGTCGATGCTGTTCTTTACGACACTGACGTTGCTTTTAGTGGTTATTGCCTACAATACAGCTAGTATGACCTGGTCAGAAAGTGCGCTATTACTGCCCGTTCTGGTGTTTTACCTGATGCGATTAGCCTTTCTATACATTGTCATCCGTAGTCAGGAACCTATCAAAAATCTGTATTTATTTTCGTACCTTTGCATCGTTGAATTGATTCCACTCATCATAGGCCTTCGTTTCGCACTGTGAGAGTGGTTTACAGTTTATGGTTGTGGTTTATGGTTGGTTTTCTGGTCAATTATAAACCAGTGCTATAAACTCAGAACTGACTATTGAAACGAGTTGAGATTCAATGAACGAGACCAGCATGCAATCCACCCAAGACCGGCTGACGAAGGTTAACCGGCTGCTAGTGACCCAATCCCGCCCTGCCGACGAAAAATCTCCTTATTTTGACTTAGTCAGCAAGTACAATATTCAGATTGATTTCCGGCCATTTATTCAGATACAGGGTGTATCGTTTAAGGATTTTCGTCGCCAGAAAATCAATATTCTGGATCATACAGCCATTATTTTTACCAGCCGGAATGCGATCGATCATTTCTTTCGTATTTGCCAGGAAGGCCGTATCGAGGTTCCTGCCGACATGAAATACTTCTGTATTTCGGAACAGACAGCTAATTATCTCCAGAAATACATCATAATCCGAAAGCGGAAGATCTTTAACGGCACTAAAACCGCGACCGAGTTATTCGATTTGATCAAGAAACATAAGAACGAGAAGTTCCTGTTTCCGTGTTCCAACATCCGGCGCAACGATATTCCTGAGTTCATGGATACCAGTAGCCTGCATTTTACGGAGGCAGTTATGTATGAAACTGTGCCGACGGATTTGTCAGATCTGGATATCACTAGTTACGATATCATTGCTTTTTTCAGTCCATCGGGCGTAGCATCGCTGATGACAAACTTCCCGGAGTTTAAGCAGAATGGTACACGAATGGCTGCTTTTGGCCCTACTACGGCAAAAGCAGTGACGGATGCAGGGCTTACCCTTGACATAGAAGCACCATTGCCAAACGCTCCCTCCATGACAGGTGCGCTTGATCTGTATATTAAAAAGGCTAACAATTCATAAACAGTTGGCGCTTTTGTGAGGTTGGTTGTTGAAATCAGGGCATTTTTGGTCCTTTTTCAACAACCAACCTTTATTTTTCTGGTTCAATAAAGTAGCAGTTTCGGCGTTTATTTGTAAACTGCATCGTACGGTTGCAACGAACGTACCGATGCGTGTCGTAATAGGCCAAGAGGCCTTGGCACAGGTTCTTTTTTCTTTGCTTGTATGATTCGCACTTTTTACTTTTTTGCCTTCCTGCTACTGACGCTTACCGCTCAGTCGGTTTTTGCCCAACAGGAACCTCAGCTTAGTATGTATATGTACAATCCCCTCTATTATAATCCAGCAGCTGCGGGGTCAGAGGGTGTATCACGAATACAACTTACGCAGAGAACCCAGTATCTTGGCTATCAGACAACGGGTAATTCTGATCCGGGAGGAGCTCAGAACTCCCAGATTTTATCATTCAACATGCCACTGGCCCGCATTAAGAGCGGTATAGGCATCTACCTGTTGAACGATAAGGTTGGGCCGAACTATAACCAATCGGTACAGTTATCCTATGCCTACCGACTCGCGTTGAAGAGTGGTACACTGGCATTTGGTGTTCAGGCCGGGCTTTTCAATAAAGGCTACGACTATGGTGTGCTTAGGCCAAGTGATGCAGGCGACCCCCTGATTCCAACCGGACGGATCGGACAGGCTAAACCGGATATTGGCGCTGGCGTTTATTACAACACGACCGACTACTGGGTTGGTGTAAGCGTTAATCATATCAATAAGGCACCGTATCAAATAGGTACTGACCGTTCTACCAATCCGCTCTATCCAAGCGCTTATCTGAGCGCTGGCTATCGGTTAGGAATAGGCTATGATATTGACATACAACCATCTATTTTGATTCAGTATGCTACCTTAGGAGGAATACGGAACTCAACAGCAACGATCAATTTAGTCGGCACATACGACAATCGGATCTGGGCTGGTGTTGGCTATCGATATCAGGATGCAGCCATGGCTACGGTTGGCATTAATCTGATGCGAAACAACGCATTGCGAGTAGGCTATTCGGTTGATCTGGTCCTTGGAGCTAGTGCTAAAAGTGCAACGTCACACGAATTTATGATAGGCTATGCACTTCCGGCGCCCGATCCCCGTAAGAAACCTATTATACGGACTCCTCGCTTTCGGTATTAATTCAATATTTAACAGGATTGTTTAAGGTTTCTGGTGACGGATAATAAAGACTAACATTTTGGCAGTATTCTTGTTAGGCAGTTTAGGAATAGCAGTGTATTTTTGAAGAAAGTAGGTTTAGTTAAAAAGTGTGAAAATGCGCTATTGAGTTAATTAATGAAGCAACGTTTTTGAGAAATTCTTCGTAAAGAAAATTCTACATACAATAACCAAACGGATTTTCGTTTTTAGTCTGGTCTCGCACAAGAAGAAGGTAAAAAGTCTTATAATGATGAAGTACAACTGGTTTACAGCCAACGCAACCCGGGTGGTGATGGTCGCAGCAGTAATTCTGCTGATGCAAGGTTGCGGCTTTATTAAGTCAAAGTTCGGTGGTAAAGACGGCAAAGGAGGAGAAGTCGGTGTTACGAATGGAGAAATTACGGCCACAGGTCGTAAAGGTTGGAAGCAACCAACTCCATACGGAATGGTACTGGTTCCTTCAGGTTCGTTTATCATGGGACAGGCTGACGAAGACGTGGCGGCTACTCAAATTAATATGAACCGGCAGGTAACCATCAGTTCGTTCTATATGGACGATGCCGAAATATCGAACCATGAATACCGGCAGTATGTCAATGCGCTGCTGGCCGACTCTGTCTCCGTATTAGGAGAGGAGGAAATCATGGCGAAGTATTATCCTGATACAACTGTCTGGAAAAACGACTTCACCTACCACAATGGTGACCCGATGCTGGAGCATTATTATGCGCACCCAGCTTTCGACACCTATCCGGTAGTTGGCGTAAGCTGGATCGCTGCCAAACACTTTTGCCAGTGGCGTACCAACACGCTCGATGATTTCCGCACCAAAGATGGCGGCTATCGTTCGTTTGGGTTCCGGCTCCCGTCGGAAGCTGAGTGGGAATGGGCTGCCCGTGGTGGAAAAAGCGGGGCGAAATATCCCTGGGGGAACCCCTACGTGGCAAATGGTAAAGGTTGCTACTTAGCTAACTTCAAACCGCAGCGTGGTAATTTCGATGCGGATGGTTATCCCTATACCGCTCCTGCTACAGCCTACAGCCCGAATGATTACGGTCTCTACAACATGGCTGGTAACGTAGCTGAATGGTGCCGTGATGCCTACGCCGATAACTCAAACGCTATTGTTTGGGATATGAACCCGGATAACCAGAATGCCGACGAACCTCGTAAAGTTGTTCGGGGTGGTTCATGGAAAGACATTGCTTACTACCTCGAAACAGGTACCCGTTACTACGAATATGAAGATCAGAAACGTTCGTATATAGGTTTCCGCTGTGTAATGGATAACCTCGAAGGACGTGCTGCATCGGGTCGTGGTGGCCGCGTTGGTGGTAGCAGTAAGAGTAAAAGCAGCAAGAAAGCTTCAGCTAAGAAAGCCTAATCCGTAATTAACGCTGGATACTGGACGTTAGAAATAACGTCCAGTGTTGACTGTTCGCGTTCAATGCTCAGAGTACACAAGTCTTAACCACAAAAGTTAGTTACCTATTCCAACCAAATCGCTTATCATGGCAGCAGAAAAGTCCACGAATTTCTTTTGGGATCGTTTAGTACCAACCATTTATAGTGCCGGAGCCGCCGTCGTAATCGCAGGTGCTTGGGCAAAGATTACTCACAACGAACAATTTGGCTGGCTATTAACGGCCGGTCTGTTAACTGAAGTTGTTATCTTCTTATTATACGCTATTCAGAGTTTCACCAATCCTGCCACGGCAGGTGATGGCTACGCCTGGGAGCGCGTTTATCCAGAACTGGCTGAAGATTATAAAGGAGAAGCCCGGAAACCAGCCCCCCAGGCAAACGGCCTGACAGGTAATATGGACCAGATGCTGGCACAGGCAAAAGTAACACCTGATGTGTTTGAGCGCCTTGGTTCAGGCTTTCGCAATTTGAATGATACTGTTTCGAAACTGAGCGACCTCACCGACGCAACTGTTGCTACGAACGATTACGCTCGTAATGTTAAGTCTGCTTCGAGCTCGATCAGCGAAATGAATAAGTCATATGGTACAGCAATTACGGCCATGAACTCAATGGCTGATGCAACTACCGATGCTAAAGATTATCGTGATCAATTCCAGAAAGTGACCAAAAATATGGGCGCACTAAACGCCGTATACGAACTGGAATTGCAGGATGCGAATAAACATCTTAAGGCGATGAATGCCTTTTATGGTAGCCTGACTACTGCGATGGAAAATATGTCTGATGCTAGCCGTGATGCCCAGCAGTTCAAGAGCGAAATGGCAAAACTGACCGGTAATCTGGCGTCGCTTAACACCGTATACGGCAGTATGTTAACTGCCATGCGTGGTAACTAAAATCAGTTGGCTAGTTTACGGTTTGTAGTTCATGGTTGTATCAATAGTAAACAACCGGTGCTATAAACCGTAAATTATAAACCAAATAACTAACCCCCGTTTTCTACCATAATTTATGGCAGGCACTAAAGAGACACCCCGTCAGAAGATGATCGGGATGATGTATCTGGTATTGACCGCGTTATTGGCATTGCAGGTTACGTCGGCTATTCTGGAAAAATTCGTATTAATCAATAACAGCTTAGAGCAGTCAACAGGGGCTGTCAGTAAGGTTAACCAGTCAACATTTGACAACATTCGGGCGACGGTTGAAAAATCAGGCAATCGGGCAACCGACCTGGCAATCGTCAAACAGGCCGATGATGTTCGGAAATTGACCACTGAGATTGTCGGTGAAATGGATAAACTGAAAGATCAGATTGTTGAAACCGGCGGTGGTCGTGATGAGTCTGGTAACATTAAGAACCTGAGTGAAGAAGAAAGTGTAGCGCAAGTGATGATCGGCACGAACCGTAAAGGAGCTGCTTTTAAATTGAAAGATCAGTTGAACGGATATATAGAAAATATTTCTAAATATTCGACTACAAAATATGCTCCGATGGCTCTTGATGGCAAAGACGATCCGATTGCTAATCGATCGCCGGATCAACGCCGGAAAGATTTTGCTGAGCTTAACTTTGCCCAAACCCCAATACCGGCAGCACTGGCCGTATTGAGCCAGAAACAAGCCGATGTTCGTCGGATTGAGGGTGAAGTACTTGATTTTCTTGCTAGTAAAGTTGGTGCACAGGATGTGAAATTTGACAAGATCCTGGCTATGCTCAGCATGGACTCCAAAGTTGTTGTAGCCGGTACTAAGTTTAAAGGTCAGATGTTTCTGGCAGCTTCGTCGTCGGGTATACAGCCACGGATGAGTCTGAACGGTGGCCCGGTTCGTATGCAGGATGGTCAGGGTATCATTGAGTTTACGGCGCAGGGTGGCGCTTATGATAAAAATGGTTTGTCTAAGCGTACACTGACCGGTTCGATTGCTTATCAGACGCCAGCCGGTTTGAAAACTGTACCTTTAACCGCTGAATATTTCGTAGCGAAACCATCGTACGAAATTGAGTCGGGCTCGTTTCCACCGTTATATTTAGGCTGTGCTAATAAATTAAGTGTACAGAGCCCACAATTAGGCGCGTTATGGAATCCAAGCTTTTCGGCTGATGGAGCTTCGGTGATCCAGTCTGGCGAAAAAGGAAAAATTACCATTGTCCCCAGCGCAGCCCGTGTCACGCTTAATGTGAGCAATGGTGGCAGCTTACTGGGTAAAAATGATTTTCGGGTAAACCGAGTACCACGCCCAACGCTTGAGTTTTATGTTGGTGGTACAAAAGCAGGTGATCCACGTGGTGTACCGGCTGGTCAGGCACGGAGTGTGCGTGTTACGGCCGTGGCTGATGAAAGCTTTCGGAACTATTCGCCCGATGATGCCAATTTCCGGGTAACGGGCATTACCGTTATTCTGGCACGGGGTACTCGTAAAGTTGGTCAGGTAAATTTAGGCCCAGGTGGCGGTTCAATAGGTTCACTGGCGGCTGAGATACAGCCTGGTGATCGCTTGTCGATACAGGCGGATGGTGTTCAACGGCGTAATTTCAGAGGGGATATCAGCGATGTTCCTATGGGTAATCCCCAGCAAACAGTTCCGCTTTATTAATCGTACTAAATAAAGTAGTCTTTCGTTATCAACAGGAACGAAGGACAAAAACAAATACTTGACAATGAAACAAGTTAGAACGATGGCCGTGGCCGCCACATTACTGGCGGTAGCTGGTGGAGGAGCAATGGCGCAGGAGAAAGCAAGCACCGGCACAAACGCGCTGTCGGTTCGGGCGATTAATGAAAATGACATCATGATGAAGAAAACTCTTTGGCGTCGGATTGACCTCAAAGAGAAACAGAATCAATCGATGTTCTCCAAGAACAATGAGATATCGAAATATTTGATCGATGCGTTAAAAGCTGGCTTGATCGATGCTTACGAAAACGATTCTGTAACGACGAAATTGACGCCAGAGAAGTTTCAGCAGCGGATGATCATGCCGAACTCTGCACCACAATTATCGGCTGAAGAAATTGCCGCCGGTTTCGGTAATGAAACGACTGCCAATGGCGCAAACGATGGCTGGGGAGATGCCAAAAAGAAAGATCCTAAAGCCGCGGCAAAACCGGCTGACGATGGTTGGGGTGCTAAAAAGCCAGCTACTGCCGCTGCTGCTCAACCGGCTGATGATGGCTGGGGCGCACCCGCGAAGAAAAAAACGACTGCAAAGAACTCAAAAGGCAAAAAAGGAAAAGTCGTTGCACCAGTTGTGGAGCCTCCCAAAGCTGATACGGTGGCTAAAGTGGCAGCCGTTCCTGTTGGCGATGAATACTTTGCCAAAGAGTTTAACATTATGGAAATTAAGGAAGACTGGATTTTCGATCGTAAGCGTTCACGCTTGTACTACGATATCCAGACGGTAACTATTTATCTGCCTTCCGATAAAAATGCAGCCGGTGTCGAAACACCACTGGCTACGTTTAAATACAAAGATCTGGACAAGCTGTTCCGCAGTGACCCGAAGAAATTTATCTGGTATAACCCACAGAACCAGGCTCAGCATAAAAACCTTGCCGATGCGTTTGATCTGCGGCTGTTCTACGGTCGTATCACGAAAGTGGCTAACCCTGGCGATACCGATTTAGTTGGCATGTATGGCGACAAAGAGGGTTTGATGAAGTCATATCAGACGGAGTACGAACTTATGGAAACCGAACACGGTCTGTGGGAATATTAATAAAAAAGGCGGGGATGACCCGCCTTTTTTATGCTATAAGTGATAAATCGCAAGCGGCTACTCAGCCGCTTTATTTTTTTACTGTTCGATCGTATCAAAATAATTTTTCAGTTTGTGGGCGCGGTCTTTGCCAACTACCTCGGCCATTTCGTCAAGAGATGCTTCACGGATTTTAGTTACGCCCTTAAAATGCTTGAGAAGCTTGGCTGCTGTTTTCTTGCCAATGCCTTCCACATTTTCCAATTCGCTGATCAGGCTGTTTCGGCTCCGTTTATCGCGGTGATAGGTAATGGCAAATCGGTGAGCTTCATCGCGAATACGCTGGATAAGTTTAAGTGACTCTGATTTTTTATCGATATAAAGCGGAAGATTATCCTCCGGGAAATAGATTTCCTCGAGCCGTTTGGCAATTCCAATAATAGGCACTTTGCCATATAGATTTAGGGCTTTCAGGGCGTCGCAGGCGGCACTGAGTTGTCCTTTTCCACCGTCGATCACAATTAGATCAGGCATATCCGTTTCTTCTTCCAGTACACGCGTATAACGACGTGTTACGACCTCATACATACTCGCAAAGTCGTTCGGTCCAACAACCGTTTTGATCGAAAAATGCCGATACTCTCGATTGGCAGGCTTCCCACCAATAAAGCACACCATCGCCGATACCGGGTTTGTTCCCTGAATATTGGAGTTATCGAAGCATTCGATGCGGTTGGGTAAATTTTTCAACTGTAGATCCTGCTTTAACCGAATCAGTACGCGATCTTTTTTGCTGGCATTGGCTGTCGCTTCAGAAGCTGCCCGCTCCTGACGCTCCCGACGGAAATACAGAACGTTCTTGAGCGACATATCCAGCAGTTTTTTCTTATCACCAATCTGCGGAATGGTCACCTCTGCCTGCAAATCGACATCCAGCGGAATATTTGTAATGATCTCTTTGGCCTGACTACCGTATTGTTCCCTAAACTCAATGATCAGCATAGCCAGCAAGTCGGGGTCAGTTTCGTCGAGTTTCTTTTTGATTTCTACAGTATGTGCCTGCACAATTGTTCCGTTGACGACCTTCATAAAATTGATGTAAGCAGCTGATTCGTCGGAAGCGATGGAGAACACATCTGCATCGGCAATTTTAGGATTGACAACGGTCGATTTGCTCTGAAACCGTTGAATGACCTCCATCTTTTCTTTATAGTGTTGAGCCTGCTCAAAAGCGAGATCATTCGCAGCTTCAACCATCCGGCTTTTAAAATAATCCTGTGCCGGTTTCAGGTTGCCCTTCAGGATGTGATGAACCTGTTCAATGTCTTTGTCATAATCGGCCTCTTTTTGTTTCCCTTCACAAGGGCCTTTGCAGTTCCCAATATGATACTCAAGGCAGACTTTATACTTGCCAGCTTCAATATTTTCGGGCGCAAGGTTGTAGTTACAGGTACGAATCGTAAACAATTGACTAAACATATCCAGCACCGTATACATAGGCTTGAGATTCGCAAATGGACCGTAGAATGTGCCTAGTTTGCGGTCAATGCGCCGGGTTGTAATTACCCGAGGGAAATTCTCGTTGGTAACACAAACAAACGGGTACGTTTTATCGTCGCGAAGCAGAATGTTAAATTTAGGCTGATAGCGTTTTATGAGCTGGTTTTCGAGCAGCAACGCATCAAATTCCGTATGGACAATCGTAAACTCAATTTTACGAATCTGACTGACCAAACGAAGGGTTTTACGGTCGTGCTGTTTCGAATTCGTGAAATAGCTGCTGACCCGATTCTTTAGATCTTTCGCTTTACCAACATAAATGACCTCACCCGTCAGATCGAAATACCGATAAACGCCCGGTTCATGAGGTACTTTGGCTAATTCCTGCTTGTAATCGAATTCCGGCATAAATTAAGAGACCGTCTACCTCGGTCGGGATAGAATTATGTCATCGCGGAAGTCCAAATTATGGACGGGCGGCTATACAAAACAACCAATAAACCCTAAAGGTTGCCTGATGAATTATATTAAAAAGGGCCAGCAAGATGCTGACCCTACGATGTTATTTAGAGCTTATAAGTAGTTGTGCCACAGTTCGTACTATTTTACTAAAAAACCGTGGCACACCTACTGATATGCCTGTTATTGCAGAATTTCATCCTGGTCTTCAGGCACAACTTTAGGCGGAATATAACGCTGAGAGGAGTCGATGTGATAACCACCACAATCTATTTTAAAATTGTTGGGCTTACGGAAGGGCTCCGGGCGGTACTTTGCCAACGAGGGATCTGCATATATTTTCTGCATGTACATACCCCAGGCAGGCATCGCCAACCGCCCGCCCTGGCCAAGCTCGATGTTCCGGAAGTGAATTGACCGGTCGTCGCCACCAACCCATAAGCCCGAAACAAGGTGCTGAGTCAATCCCATAAACCAGGCATCTGAATAATTCGATGTTGTACCTGTTTTAGCGGCAATCTCGTTGCCACCCTCCAGCAGCTTGTATTGCGTCCGAAGGCGCTGGGCAGTACCATTGGGTTCTTCAACGGCACCACGCATCAGATAGAGCATTTCGTACGCACGATTGGCGCTGATTACCTGATTGGCATCGGCACTGAACGATTTAAGAACGTTTCCGTTTTTGTCTGAAATCTGTAGAATCAGCATTGGGCGTACGCGAATGCCGCCATTGGCAAAGGCGCAATAGGCGGCAACCATTTCGTAGACCGAAACGTCTCCCGTTCCCAGACAGAGGGTTGGGTTTTGCGGTAAATCCTTACTGACGATCCCCATTTTATGCGCATACTCGATTACTTCAGCAGAACGGGTTTTCTTGATCAACTGCGCACTGACCGTATTGATCGACTGGCCCAGTGCCTCCCGTAGCGACAAGCTTCGATAGCTGTATTTACCGTTCGAATTTTGTGGTTGCCAGGGAGGGCCGCCATTATTATCTTCTCCATGGGCAAAAAGAGTTGGCTGATCGATCAGGTGGCTGCATGGTGTAACGAATCCCTGATCCATAGCTGTGAGGTACACGAACGGCTTGAATGTAGACCCCGGTTGCCGGCGTCCCTGGCGGACGTGATCGAATTTCATGTGTTTGAAATTGATACCGCCTACCCAGGCTTTTACGTGGCCATAGCGCGGGTCCATCGACATAAAACCCGTATTGAGCAATCGTTTGTAATACCGGATAGAATCCAGCGAACTCATGGTCGTATCTTTCTCATTGCGCCGACCGCCATAAACAAACACTCGCATCTTGACGGGTTTCCGCATCTCACGCCAAATCGCCTGTTCATCGGTGCCATACTCGGCTTTGAGTTGTTTATATCGGGTTGTCTGTTTTGCCCGGGCTTCAATAAAACCGGGCAGTTCTTCGTATTTCTTGGTTTTTGGATTTTTCCGAACCCACGGATTTCGACCGCGCCAGTGTTCGTAAAACTTCTTCTGCTGGTCACGCATGTTAGTCATTACAGCCTCTTCGGCATAGGCCTGCATGCGTGAGTCAATCGTTGTTTGGATGCGCAGTCCGCTCGTGTAGAGATCTAGTTCTGCTTCGGGATTATCTTCATTATACTGATTGATAAACGCCTTGATATCTTCTTTAATAACCGACCGGAAATAGGCTGCCATGCCCGTATTCTGGTTTTCGATGCTAAAATCGAGTTGTATCGGTTTCTGCTTATACGTGAAGAATTGCTCCTCACTCAGAAAACGGTACCGCTTCATCTGGCTCAACACTACATTTCGGCGTTGAAGAGCACGTTCTTCGAAAATACGGGGATCGTAGCGTGATGGGTTTTGCAGCATCCCGACCAGCAAAGCAGCTTCCTCAACGTTCAGATTCCACGGCTCTTTGTCAAAGTAGGTTTTAGCCGCTGTTTTTATACCATAGGTGTTATTGCCAAACGATACCGTATTCAGGTACATCATCATGATCTCCTGTTTGGTATAATTCCGCTCCAAACGAACCGACAAAATCCATTCTTTCGTTTTTTCAATAACCGTTTTAAGTATAGGGACATTACCCAATACACCACGAAGTTTCTCTCCACGAGTATCGAACAGGTTTTTAGCTACTTGTTGCGTAAGCGTACTGCCTCCGCCAGAACTACTATTGCCGGTAGCGATACCCTTAATAACCCGAAAGAACGAGCGCGGGTCGATCCCCGAATGTTTAATAAAACGGGCATCTTCTGTAGCTAGTAAGGCTGAAACTACATTGGGTGAAACCTGAGTGATCTCAACGGGCGTCCGATTTTCAACGTAATACTTTCCCAGTAGTTGATTATCGGCCGTATATACTTCCGATGCTCTGTCGCTCTGTGGGTTTTCGAGGGCTTTCAGACTAGGCATCCCGCCAAATAACCACAGAAAGTTGTAGCTGACAGCCAGTATATAGAAAACCAGCATAGCCAGACCAAGCAATGCATACCGCCAAAGGTTTTTGATAATGGTCCGGTAGCGACCGGGAGCAAAGTCAATCATTATGGGTGTGTAGGTGTTAATTGTTGATCAGTTTGTCGTTTTTCGGTTATGTAATCAGATGACAAACTCTAAAACCACGAACTTATTTTCTGGTTGCCGTTGGCTGATTGGCGGCCGTCAGCATTTCTTTAACGCGCGGAAGTAATGGGCTCGCCGGATAATCACGTACGAACTCGTTAAGAGACTGACGATAGGCATCTACAGTTTGCACTTTCCCGACCAATATAACGCGCAGAAGGGCTAGTTTGTCTTCCAGTTGTGTACCCGCAAACGCACTTAATGCATTATCGGCACGGGCCAGCGCTTCGGTCACGTTATTGGCTTTGTAGAGTTCATAAATCTGTGTATAGGTCGCCAGTGCCTTTGCTTCACTATCCGTTGACTGAGCAACGGCCCGGCCTGCTAATCGCGCATAGGACGTGTTCGGGTATTCGGCCAACAGTTTATCCTTCCAGGTCGATGTCTTTCCTAACTGCTCATTCGACAGGTGGAGCAGGTAATACACTTCTGGTTTCTGGAGTGTATTGGGATAACGGGTTAGCAATTGCTCAAACGTTGGAATAGCGTCGGCCGGTTGATTGAGTTGAAACTTATAGAGCTTCCCTAACTTATACAAAGCGTTTTCTATTCGCTGATTGGCCTGTGCCTGTGCTTCTTTTGAGAAAGGAATTTTAGCATAGAGGGCATCTTTTTGTGCTTTTCGGGCATTGACGGGCCCGCCTGCGGACCCCGTTGGTGCTGTTGCGTTCGTAGCATCCTGTTGTTGTAAGGGAGCATTCGGATTTACGTCATTGGCAGGGGTGCCACCGTTAAGCGGGCTATTGACGCCCGCAATAGCTTCCGAAGCCTCTTTATTACTACGGCGCCAGTTGTCTTCAATGGGTCGATTTCCCCACCGTACCGAAAATTCCTGTCTACCCTGACTCAACGCAACCGGATTATACAATACCCAGCGTTCATTGGGTTGAAGGTCTGAATTGGTGGCTCCGGGAACTGAGTTGACATTACCGTTAGAGGCTCTATCTATAATTTGCTGGGCGAGGGCTGCCTGTGCTTTGTCCTCTTTTTCTTTCTGCGTAATGGCATCTTCAAGTTGTTTATCCAATGCCGCGGGGTTCATCTGGGCCAGATGCAACAAACTATCATCGGTACGGATCGTGGTTTTGTATTGCACGAACTCGTCCAGCGTTTTCTTCCGGGTCGCCAGTGCCGCATAATCCGGCGATTGCTGCGGCATCAACGCCAGTGCGCTATCGTAGTAAACCTTAGCATTAGCGTAGTCGGTTTTCTTGTCAAAATACAACTTACCGATTTCCAGATACGTGTATGGAACTTGTGTCGTATTTGAACCGGCCGCCTGAATCGATTTGCTATAAAAATTAATGGCCTTATCGAAGTTGCCATTCCGGGCTTCCAGCAAGCCCATCGTAAAGTAAATTTTGTCTTTCAGGTCAACATTTTTACGGTCGTTGAGCATATTCTCGAACGTTTCTGCCGATTGTGCCAACCGTTTTTCATCGCCTGTCAGGCCATTGCTTTGAATGGCGTAAAGGTTCGCATAAAATGACTGATCATAAGAAGGCCTTGATTTCAGAACCTTCTGGTAATGGGCTATTGCCTTGGTCGGTTCACCCGACAAATCGTATAATTGACCCGTAATCAGGTGAAGACGAGCAGTCGATTCGCCCTTTTTTAAAACCGGGAAAGTCGCATCCAGAATACCGGCAGCGGTCACGTATTCACCCTTCCGCTCGTGCATGTACGCTTTGGTCAGGTAAAAGTCGCGGGTGTTTGCCTTGTTAAGGGGTTGAGTACGCAGATACTCCGCCACATTCAATGCGTTCGTGTAGTCGCTGGCTTCCGTATAAGCTCGCATCAAACCGACGAGGGCTTCGTGTTTGTCGTCTTCGCTGGTTCCTTTTGTGTTTACGTACTTGAAAACTTCAATAGCATTCGGTAAATCCTGCTTCAACAAGCGGGCCCGACCAATCAATATGTAGGCGTTATCGAGCCATTTGCTATTTTGATGGCGTTCAGGAATAAGGGAAGCTTTTTTGATCGCGTCGTCCAGCTGGGGTTTTACAGGCATGGACAGCATCGAATCCACGGGCAGCAGGATGGGTAATAACTGATTGTAATTTTCCTGCCGGTTTTTGAATAGAATCAATTCAGCTTCCTTGATTTCATCGCGAGCGATAACATAGGCGTTGAAATGGGACGTCAGGTTATGATAGCCTTTACTGATGGGCTTTGTGCTGTATTGCGAACACGAAACCAGCCCACCGGTTAGCAGAGCAAGAACCGTTAACAATAATAGGAACGGGCGGTTACGAAAATAGCAGAACATTCGGAAATAATACGTAGTCACTCGTATCTCAAAACGCTCCAGTCTGTGTTGACCGTATGGAACGTTAGCCCAAATTAACGAATTTTGCTCTTTAGATTGTATAGAACCCTTGAATTCTGTGGAAAACGATCCTGAATTACCCCCCGGAAACCGTCCGGAAAAGCCTGCCGGAAACGATCCGATAAAGAAAGTAGCCGAAAAAACGACTTCCTTTGTGCAATTCAGCGGTATTGCCTTTCAAATGCTTGGCACAATAGGATTGGGTGTCTGGGTTGGTCTAAAACTGGACGAATGGCAGGATAACAAGCGACCTATCTGGACAATTGTATTGTCGCTGACGGCTATCGGTGCGTCATTGTATTTATTTATCCGACAATTGACACGAAAATAATTGGCAATGGGTGGGAGTCAGGCGCTCGGCTTAAGTGGCGTCTTTGGCCTCATACCTCTTGCTCCATCTCCATGCTTCGAACATTTATCGTCACTGTCATACTGGCAATTGTATTTTTCATAGCCGAGCGATATTCTGTATCACCTTGGTTACACCCTGACTGGAAAATTTTATTGATCTTTTTCCTGAGCGTGTCATTCCTGACTCATCGGTTGGTGGAGTCTGGTTTACAAGGGGATCGCGAACGGTTCATTCCCTTGTTTATGGCCGCAACGGTTGCCCGCTTGATCCTTGGCCTTGCTTTTGTCGGGTTTTTTCTATTCCGGCATATTGATCAGCGTCGAACGTTCATTTTTGACTTTCTTGTACTATATATATTTTACACAGGCTTTGAGATTTGGGGGCTTACTCGTAACTTGCGACGCGATTCGTAAAAACGATCTGTCACATCATATGATGAGTTCTGTGATTAATAGATTTCTGTTGGCTATAGCTCTTGTTATGAGCTCGTTAGCTTTTGTACATGCTCAGGAGGAAGGCCACGAGGGCGAAGTACCGGGCACACATGGTAAAAAAGAAGGATTTAATGTGGGCGAAATGATCATGCACCACATTAAAGATGAACATGGTTGGGAGTTTGCTCATGGGGTTACTCTACCATTGCCTGTTATTCTGTATTCGCAGGATCGGGGGCTGGAGGTTTTCTCATCATCGCACCTGGCTAACGAAGCCGTCTATAATGGATACAAGCAGGAGCATGGCAAAATTCATCGTGTGGATGAAGCCGGTAAAGTAGATCATGAAGCCAAGATCTATGATTTCTCGATTACCAAAAATGTAGCGTCGCTGCTGTTGAGTGCGGTGATTTTGCTGCTGATTTTCCCCGCCGTTAGCAAAGGGTACGTCACCAACAAGGGCAAAGCGCCGAAAGGCATTCAATCATTGCTTGAACCAATCATCCTGTTCGTTCGCGACGAGATTGCCAAACCAAGCATTGGGCCGAAATACACCAAGTTTCTGCCTTATCTGCTAACGCTATTCTTCTTTATCCTGGTAAACAATCTGCTGGGTCTGTTGCCGGGTGCCGCTAACCTGACCGGTAACATCGCTGTTACGCTGGTACTGGCTGTTATTACTTTCCTGATCGTTACGTTCAGTGGTAACAAGCATTACTGGCTGCACATCCTCAAGCCGACAGGTGTTCCCATTGCGCTCCTGCCAATTATGATTCCGGTTGAGATTGTGGGCGTGTTCATGAAGCCAATTTCGCTGATGGTCCGGTTGTTTGCCAACATTACAGCAGGTCACATCATTATTTTGAGCTTACTGGGACTGATCTTCATGGCGAACCATTTGGGTGGTTCAGGCACAAGTCTGGCTATTAGCCCGGTTGTTGTGTTCTTTACCTTGTTTTTGAACATGATCGAATTGCTGGTGGCATTCCTTCAGGCATTTATCTTCACCCTGCTTACGGCCATGTATATTGGCAGCGCAGTAGAAGAGCACCACGAAGCTGATCATGGTATTGGTTATGAAGGCGCAGAAGCGCATTAAGACTAGTGCGTAGTTTGCAGCAGGTAGTCTGCAACGTGTCGTGGATTTATTTACTACCAACCGATTTGCAATCTTTTGTTTCACTTATATAAATAGTTTGAGTTTTATGTTAGCAATGTTGTTTGCTCTGCTGTTAGAAGCCACAGGTAGTGTTGCCATTATGGGTGCTGCTATTGGTGCTGGTTTGGCCGCTATCGGTGCTGGTCTGGGTATTGGCCGGATCGGTGGTAGTGCTATGGAAGGTATCGCCCGTCAGCCAGAAGCTGCTGGTCGTATCCAAACCGCCATGCTGATCATTGCGGCTCTGATCGAGGCCGTGGCTCTGTTCGCAGCTGTTATTTGTCTGCTGGTAGCTACCGCTTAATTCGGTCTGGCTACAGCAGCATCTAAAACGGAGTAGGCTGGCTACATTAGGTGCCGGCTCCACTACTCACTAAATTTCCGGAGACTGTCTGCCCATTTGGGGTTGCCGATGGGCAGACAACTTCAAACAAAAGATTGAATTGAGTGCTGATAGGCGGGTTTCATCCATCGCGTATCCCTTTTAAAGATAAATCGTAAAACACGTAAATCGTAAATCCATGGATTTGCTTACTCCTGATCTTGGTCTATTATTCTGGCAGGTAGTCGTTTTCCTCGGCCTTTTTCTGATCCTTCGCACATTTGCCTGGAAACCAATCACTGATAGTTTGCATGAGCGCGAAAACAATATTCAAAGTGCGCTCGATCTGGCCGAAAAAACACGCGTCGAAATGACCGCGCTGAAAGCCGACAATGAGAAACTGCTCGCACAGGCCCGCTCTGAACGGGAAGCTATTCTGCGTGGCGCAAAAGAAACGGCCGACAAAATGGTCGCTGATTCGCGCGATAAGGCAGCGGCTGAAGGGCAACGTATTCTGGAACAGGCTCGTGAAGCTATGCAGAATGAGCGGCAGGCGCTTGTAACCCAGATGAAAAAAGAAGTGGTTACGCTCTCGCTCGATATTGCCGAGAAAGTACTGCGCAAAGAACTGAGCGATAAGGCTTCGCAGGAAAAACTAGTTAGTGATCTGGTATCCAATTCAAGACTAAACTAAACGAGTTATACGATGTAAGGCTTTCGTCTTGCAAATTGTAACTTACGACATACCTATGGCAGTTGCTACCGTAGCATCCCGATATGCAAAATCACTTCTGGATTTGGCGCAGGAGCAGGGCATAACGGAAACGTTATATAAAGACATGCGGCTATTCAAGCAAACAGTAGACCAAAGCCGTCCACTGTTGCTGATGCTAAAGAACCCTATCGTTCGGTCGGAGAAGAAAAGCGCGGTGTTAAAAGCTGCGTTTGAAAAACGGCTCAACCCAGTAACGATGTCGTTCCTGCAAATTATTACCAAAAAGAACCGGGAACCCATCATGGACGCTATTGCCGAAGCGTTTATCACCCAGTATGATAAGTTGAAAGGTGTTGAACGGGCAACGGTTATCACGACAGTTCCGCTCACCGACGCGCTTCGCGAGAAATTTAAAGCGATAGTGCTGAAAACAACAGGTGGCAAATTGGTTGAACTGGAAGAAAAAATTGATCAGAAGTTGATTGGCGGCTACGTTCTGCGTGTTGGCGATCAACAGATCGATGGTTCGATTCGCAACCAATTGAATGAGCTACGATTGCAGTTCCTGAATTAACGTGTGACACCTATATAAACTATGGCTCTTTGAGCCACGCTAAGAAGCCCCGTCCTGATCAGGACGGGGCTTCTGATTTTATTACACCACTTGCATACCTTGGGTAAGCATTAGGCAGCAACCACATTGCGACGACTGTCGGTTGGTCAAGCTTTGGTATTTCATCGAATGGATTATCTTAACAACCTTGTTCATTCCATCTTACTGCATCGGGTTGAATAATTTGGATCTACGATAGTGTCGCAACTTTCTTCTCGCAAAGCATGGGTGTTAACAAACAAAACCGGAGACTCGATGCCATACTAGTTCTTTTTTGTCATTACATAAAATGGTCCCTGTATGCCTTTGTCAGTTTCCAGCCACGATTCGAGCGTATAATCTCCGCGCTTTAAATAGACGTGTTGTAAGGTTTCCTCGGTACTGTCGTCCTGATTGGTCAGTAGGCTCCGTTGCGTCTGGCCGACTCTAACCAATACCCGGCTTCCTTTTCTAACGGGGCGGTGACGAATAGTAAAGTCATAATAGCCATCATTCTGTACACTCACGGCCCAGTATCCCAGCCCGCTTTCGCTCACCCAGTTATTCATCACGCTTGTCCAATCCTGACGAGTTAGGATAGTTGGATTTTCGTGGATATTGCCCAGCCCGATCCGACGCGTCACCAGGTTTGGGCTAGCCGCAATGTCAGCAAAAATACTATCCAGCTTTGCTTTCATCTGCATAACGATAGCCGGATTCGCCACAGCTACATTCGACCGCTCATATGGATCATTTTTGAGGTTATATAGTTCAAAACTCTCCAGTTTTTGAGGATCGACATTAACGGCAACTAATTTAAAATCATCACTATAGATGGCTGCGTTTCGATAGGGTTCAGGCCATCCCCGATTCCAGGCATTGTAAAAAAGCCCGTTCCGTTTAGTTGATTTGCCCTGAATAATTGGAAGCACCGATTGGCCATCCAAACGTAAATTGGTCGGTATTGAGATATGGACAGCTTCCAATAAAGTGGGTAATATATCGATGTGAGCTATTCGGGCATCGATTTCTTGATTAAGAGGGAAAATGCCTTTTCCCTGAATAAAGTGAGGAGTGCGGTTACCTCCTTCATAGACACTGGCTTTACGCCCTTTAAATCCCGTGTTGAACCGCAATTGTTGATTGCCATTGTCAGTTGTAAACAGGATAATCGTATTCTCTTCCAGATGCAGCGCTTTTACTTGTGCCAGGATCCGTCCCACGTTATCATCAATGTTGGTGATCATAGCATATGCCCGACGTGCATCCTCTTTATCTTTATTCGACATCGACGCCCAGTCTTTACCCGATTGCTGATCGAAATCGGTGTTGAATGCCAGGTCTTTATACTGGTCATAGTACCGTTTGGGGACCTGCAGGGGATCGTGTGGCGCGTTATAAGCAACGTACAGGAAAAACGGCTGACGCTGATTAGCTTTTAGAAAATCAACGGCTGCATCGGTAAATACATCCGTACAGTAACCACTGGTTTTTAAGGGTATATTATTTTTATAGAGTGTCGGATTGAAGTAACTACTGTCGGGACGGAAGAAATTATCTGGGTGATCGCCAGGCTGTCCAATACCCCCACCGTGTCCAACGAGTGAGAACGCAAATCCCTGTTCCGATGCCCGATACGGATAAGTATCTCCCAGATGCCATTTGCCGACAATGCCGGTCTGATAGCCATTCTGTGCCAGGATTTCGGCTAATGTCACCTCTTCCGTTGCCATGATTGAGCCACCATTATAGGTGTCATGTACACCCGTTCGCTGGTGATACCGACCCGTAAGCAAACTGGCCCGCGTAGGACTACACACTGGTGAAGTATGGTAATTGGTCAGTCGGGTACTCTGGGCTGCAAAGCCATCAATGTTGGGTGTTTTCACGTACGGATTACCATAAAATCCCAAATCGCCATATCCTTGGTCATCAGTCATAATCAGGATGATATTCGGTCGTACAACAGCATGGGGAGGAGAAATTGGTTGGGCCCATACTGCCGTTGTACTGAATACACTTGCCAGAAGCATACATAAAATAGGTTGTTGTTTCATGGGTTATTGAACAGTCTGTTTTATTGGTTTGAAACTTTCTCCAACATCATTGAAAAACGGGCGCTATAGGTCCGAATCGTTGTTATTGGTGGTGTCGACGGGTTCTTTGTAACCGTGCTCGATGAAGTTCATCTATTCTCAATCCTCACTACACTCTACAACTTTCGGCCGACAAGGAATGCTGATGAAGGTGTGCTCGTAATAAAAATGATTCGGTTAGTATTTTTCTGAGAAAATTACCGATAAAGATAAGTGTAAATACTAATAAATATTCTTTTTTAGAGGTAAGGTAAATTTAAAAATGACTAAAATGAATCTGCTTATGTAATAATTTTAATGTTCAAATTGTAAATCCTTTTGAAGGCTAATTAAATGCTAGAAACATTCTTTCTAATAGAAAAGAAATACATAAAAAACGGTGTTGACTTAGAACTTGGCTGTAAATTGCTGGATGGTCTTGACAGAAACATATTTAAGCTCCTGTTACATAGACATATGTCTGGAAGAGTTTCATTGATGGCCATTCTGATCAACTACTTAGCTAGGTTTTTAGGCTGCTTGTTTAAGCTCTCGCCCAGATCGAATCCAATGCGAAAACGGTACCATTACAGTAAGTGAAGACAATGAATGAATAGCAAGAAGCAATAAAAGTGAATCAGGGTCGAATCGACTTAACCAGTTTAATGTGAGTTCGATTGAATAATTCCCGTTCGTAGAATCGAATGGTATCAGTGCGTTTCTGGTTTGTGGTAACTTCTAAATTGATAAAGCCCTCGCGTATTGCCAACTCACTCAGAGCCTCTACAAGCTGGTGACCAATCCGTTCATTACGTCGATCCGCTCGTACAAATAGCTCCTGAATTTCGCCGACTTTCCCAACATGGTGGAGCAGATACTGAACGTGGCAACTAATAAAACCTACCGATTCTCCATCTGCTTCTGCGATCAGGTAATAAATCATTGGGTTTTGCAGATTATGAGAGAATACAGATCGGAACTGGGTTTGATCGAGGGGTAGTTCTTCAAGCTCACACAAAAACCGGTAAACGATATCAAGGTCATTTTGGCCGGCTGATCGAATGATAATGGGAGCTGATGGAGTAGGATTAATGAGCACGGTGATTTTGGTATCGTTGCCGGATGGGTAACCTGACAAATCGATCCTCAATTTGCCGAATTTCAAGCATTTCTTTGCCATGCGTATGAACAAAATCCTATTGCTTGCCTTTGGTTGTGGACTCCTGGCTTGTTCTGGTCGGAAATCTGCAACAACGGATGAACACAAAACGGCTAACATGGATAGTGCAACGACAAACCGAAATACCTTTAACGAGGCCCGGCATTTTTTACAAGAATACCATCATGACCTTATTGAGTTAAAAGCAGGAGATGCCCAGGCATTGATATGCCCAGCTTATCAGGGACGTGTAATGACCAGCACTGCCGATGGGCAGGCTAGTTATGGCTGGATCAATTATGAGTTGATTCAATCAAAAAAAATACTACCCCATATGAATGCGTTTGGGGGGGAAGATCGCTTCTGGCTGGGGCCGGAAGGCGGCCAGTTTGCCTTATATTTTAAGAAAGGCGACCCATTCGACGGGGAACATTGGCAAACTCCGGCTGCTATTGATTCAGAGCCGTTTACACTCACCAAAAAGACCGAAACCTCGGCTACATTTACCCGCCAGGTTGAATTGGTAAATTATTCGGGGAGTCTGTTCAACATCGGTATCGAACGAACCGTTTCGCTGGTAAGCAAACCCGAAATCGATCAGTTATTGGGTGAAAAAACAGATTCACTGAAAGTGGTTGGCGTTCGATCCGATAATGTAATCACAAACAAAGGAGCGCAAACCTGGTCTGCCAAAACAGGTTTACCGTCGATCTGGATTCTTGGCATGATGAATGCATCACCAGCCACCACCGTTATAGTACCCTTTCAGCCTGGAGCAGGGCAACCGATCAATGACAGTTATTTTGGCAAACTGCCAGCCGAACGCCTGATTATTGGTGAGAGATCGGCACTATTTAAAGCTGATGCGAACTACCGTAGCAAGATTGGCGTAGCACCTGCGCGCGCAACAAAGTGGCTGGGCAGTTATGATCCGGGAACAAAGACCCTTACACTTGTAACATACACATTTGATTCCAGCAATAAACAATACGTCAATTCTGCCTGGGAGCTTCAGAAAGAACCCTTTTCAGGTGATGTGCTCAACGCTTATAATGATGGGCCTATGAAACCAGGCCAGCCACAGATGGGGAAATTCTATGAGATGGAGTCATCTTCGCCCGCTGCTGCATTAGCACCCAGTCAGTCAATGCAGCATCAGCATACAACCATACATTTACAAGGACCGGAGAGTCAGTTAGATAAAATTTCGCAACGACTATTGCTTACCCGTTTGGAAACGATAGAGCAATAATGCGATTTCTCCGCATCTGTGGTCAGATTTAACCGGGTTATTGAAAAAATGATATCGCCCGGCTTTATAGTTTTATAAGCGATATGTTAAAATTAATTAAATGCATATTGAAATAGTTAAAAAATATGTTCTATAGATGCAGTAGATTCGGAATAGGTTTTTTATTTAAGAGCCAGTACTTAACCGTAATTATTATTTTATTTATGACCATTCTGACTGGGTATGCTCAATCAGGTAGTACGACCAAACCTGCCCTCAACCCGCCGGCAACCCCATTGTTGACCATTGATCCTTATTCGAGTGTATGGTCATTTAGTAACCAGCTTAACGGCGATGCAACTCGCCACTGGACAGGGCAACCGCAGCAATTAAATGGGTTGATTCGCGTTGATGGACGAACGTTTCGATTCATGGGTAATCCATCCTTTGCTGGTGAAACGATCGTTCCGTCTGCACAACGCCAGACTTATCAGGCTCGTTATGTGACCGATAAGCCAGCCTCCGAAAGCTGGACTAGCCCCGATTTCGATGATAGCCAATGGGCTACAGGAGAAGCTACGTTTGGAAGCCGGGATGGCGATCATACCAAATGGACAACCAATGATATTTATATCCGGCGAACTGTCACGCTGGATCAGGTACCTGATGGCCCGCTTGTCGTTGATGCTATTCAGAACGATAATTATGAGTTGTTCATCAATGGCGAACGGATGACCAAGGTGAGCGGTGTTTCGCCAATCTATCGGCTGACACCGACTAATCGCAAAGCGTCGGAGGTGTTGCGGAAAGGTCGGAATGTAATCGCTTTCCATAGTCAGAATTTGTCGGGTCCAGGTTTTGTCGATCTGGGGCTTGTTGAAGAGCGGATTCTGAACTATAAACCGGCCACACAAACCGGTCGACGGACAACGGCAACACAGTCTGAATACACTTTCTCGGTGGAGGGTGTTGAGCTAACGGTTACGTTCATGGCTCCTTTGCTCATGGATAATCTGGACGTCTTATCGAGACCTGTTCAGTATGTTAGCTACAGTGTACGATCGACCGATGGTAAGCAGCACGATGTACAGGTATATACTGATGCTTCGTCTGAACTTGCCGTTAATTCGCCTGATCAACTCGTAACCTGGCGCCGTGGTAAAGCCGGAAAGTTGGATTACATGCGTGTCGGTACAGCCGATCAGAAAATTTTGGGTAGGAAGGGCGATGATGTGCGGATCGACTGGGGGTATTTATATATCGCATCGACGACCGAGCCAGGCACGAATCGACGGATCGGGTCATTGGCCAGTGCATTGAACCAGTTTGAGCGCGAGGGACGTGTAACGGATATGCATGAACGCATGCCCCGCACCGTAAGCGATAGCCTGCCCGTTCTGGCCACCAGCATGGAATTGGGAAAAGTCGATAATAAACCAGTGGAGCGGCATTTGCTGATTGGGTATGATGATATTCAATCTGTGGAGTACTTCGGCAAACCGCTGAATGCCTGGTGGCGCCGATACACAAATGGGAACACATCCATTGAGCAAGCGCTACAGGATGCTGAAGTCGATTATACTAAATTAAAAAAGCAATGTGACGCGTTCGATAAGCAACTGTATGCTGATGCCTTGAAAGCAGGTGGCGCAGCCTATGCCGAGTTGTGTATTGTTGCCTATCGGCAGGCAATTGCAGCCCATAAACTGGTTGCTGGGCCAAACGGAGAAGCCTTCTTTTTCTCGAAAGAAAATTTCTCGAATGGCTCAATTGGCACTGTAGACGTAACCTATCCTTCAGCCCCGCTCTTTCTGATATATAACCCGCTATTATTGAAAGGGATGATGGAACCCATTTTTCAGTACTCTGAAAGCGGGAAATGGACCAAGCCCTTTGCTGCCCATGACGTTGGGACCTATCCGTTGGCGAATGGGCAAACATATGGTGAAGACATGCCGGTTGAAGAGTGCGGAAATATGTTGATTCTGACAGCAGCTATTGCCGCTGTCGAAGGGAATGCTACGTATGCCCGACAGCATTGGAAAACGCTGACAACCTGGACCGACTACCTGATTAAAGACGGTTTCGATCCGGCCAATCAACTCTGCACTGACGATTTTGCCGGCCATATTGCCCGCAACGCAAATCTATCGGTAAAAGCCATCATGGGCATTGCCAGTTATGGTTATCTGGCAGGTCGTCTGGGCGATAAAGCCCGTGAAAAGGAGTATATCGAGATGGCGCGCGACCTGGCCCGCAAGTGGATGAAACTCGCTGATAACGGGGATCACTATACCCTTACTTTTGAAAACGAAGGCACCTGGAGCCAGAAGTACAATCTGGTATGGGATAAACTGCTAAAACTGGACATTTTTCCTAAAGAAGTATCCCAGAAAGAAATTGCCTATTATCTAACAAAACAGCAACCATTTGGTCTACCTCTGGACAGCCGTAGAACATACACCAAATCAGACTGGATTATATGGACAGCTACACTGGCCGACCGCCCGGCCGATTTCGACGCGCTGATTGCACCTGTATTGCGGTTTGTGAACGAAAGCCCCGACCGGATTCCACTAAGCGACTGGCATGAAACCACCGATGGGAAGCATGTTGGTTTTCGGGCACGATCGGTTGTTGGCGGCTATTACATCAAAATGCTGGCAGAGAAACTAAAGTAAATAAGCGTTAATTCATTTTTTGTATATACAAGCACGAGATTTAAAAAAATACTAAAGTTACAGCGATGAATTAGTCAGCTTCACTAGCAATCAGGGAGGGCTGATTTGCGGGCACCTGTTTTTAGGATAAATTCGGATAAACTGAGCTAGTTGCCGAAAAAGAAAATTCAATGTTCGTTTCGTAATTGCTTAAGATTCCTGATCAATTTTTAAAGTTAACATGTTGAAAAATGGTCTCAGGCGCGTTGTGTTCAAACACTACGTTTTTGATCCCATTGGTCAATACATCTGTAACTGATCCGATTCAAATACATGTTTGCCTATCAACCCCTGTTGCATGGTAGTCAGCATGGCATTCGCGACTTTAGATGCTTCAACCCCTTTATATTTTGCTGGAATAAGAGGAGAAAACAACCGCATGGCACCTTCGGCCAGCCGTTCACCTAACCGATTTCCTCCCCGGTTTCCGAGGAGGAGGGAAGGTCGAAAAATCAATAATGACGGATAGTTCAGCGCTGTAAGATCGCGTTCTACTTCCCCTTTAACCCGATTATAAAAAAACGTTGAATTTGCATCGGCACCCATAGCAGTAACAATAGCGAATTGCTGAGCACCAGCAGCCAGACCTAATCGGGCAATATCCATTGGATACTGGTAATCAACTTTTCGAAAAACCTCCTTTGAACCTGCCTTTTTCATCGTTGTACCCAGGCAGCAGAAGATATCGTCGGCTTGGGTCAGTAGGCCATTGGGGTAGTCGAAATCGAATTGAACCTCCTGTAAGCGAGGGTGCTGCCAGTTTAACGACTTTCGCACCAGAACTTTAACTTTTTCATAGAGGGGAGAATCGACCAGTCGATGAGTAAGCAGGTCGCCGATAAGCCCCGTAGCACCAAGGACTATAGCTGTTTTAGGAGTAGGTGCAGTCATGTCAAAGAGGATATTTTTGCTAATTTAGTCGCTCATTGAGCAGTTGGAGATACTTAATGAAAAAACCTATTTTATGCACCACACCATCCATCGAACAACCATTCTTAGTCTGCTAACGGCGATTGGTTTACTATCGGCATTTCGCTTTATAAACAACGATGACTTTATAAAACAATTATTAGTTAAATTCCAGACTTATAACCAACAACGACCTCTCGAAAAAGTATATATCCATACAGACCGTGCTATTTATCTCACCGGTGAAACGATCTGGATGAAAGGCTATATTTTCGATGGGAATACTCACGGTATTGATACCATCAGTCGGGTGCTTTATGTGGATTTAGTCGATCCGTATGCCCGGCGTATTCGCCTTCGATCACAACTTCGGGCCACAACAAGTTATGCGCCTGGTCAGCTTGCTTTACCTGATTCGTTAGCGGCTGGAACATATCTGCTTCAGGCCTATACAAACTACATGCGCAACTTCCCGGAAGCTTATTACTTTACCAAAACACTGACGATTCTGCGGACGGATGGCGCAACTACAAAGCCTGCAAGTGCAGTAATAGTTAAGTCAAATCGACTGGATGTACAGTTTTTGCCCGAAGGAGGCCAATTGGTTGAGGGTTTAGAAGCAAGGGTAGCGTTTAAAGCGGTTAATGCATCGGGACATAACCAGACAGTTGAAGGGTTTGTGCTGAACGCAAAGAAAGATACGGTCACGGGTCTTTCCAGCACACATTTGGGTATGGGCTTTTTTACCCTTACTCCTGAAGTCGGCCAGACTTATACGGGATTCGTCAAACAGGCCGACGGATCGCTGGAGCCCTATCCATTACCAATTGTTCAGCCGCAGGGGGTGATCATGCAGGTAGATAATCTGAGTAATAAGGATCACATTCGGGTGTATCTGCGTCACAACAAAACCAGTGCTGACCCTGCGGCCATGATGACGCTTCTGGCTCAGACGCGCGGACGGGTGATTCAGGTTGCCAAAGTGCCTTTATCGAAAAAAGGCTCGCTGGTACAGCTACCTAAAGTTGATTTTCCCGAAGGAATCACCCAACTCACGCTTTTCGATGAAACAAATAAACCAGCCTGTGAGCGACTTGTCTTCGTTACAAAAAATGAGCAAATCAATATCGGTCTGTCGACCGACAAAGCATCCTATAAAAACCGCGAGAAAGTTGAGTTGACCATCTCTACAACGGATCCAGCAGGTAAGCCTGTGGCTGCTAATCTATCATTGGCCGCTCTTGACGCCCGACAGGCACCTGAAGTCGACTCGAATAGCGCCAGTATAGTATCGCATCTGTTGCTTTCATCGGACCTGACGGGTACGATTGAACAACCAGGTTACTACTTCAACTCCATCCATAAAGATCGCTGGCAGCAACTGGACTTGCTCCTGATGACGCAGGGATGGCGACGCTTTACCTGGACCGAAGTGCTGGGTGATACGATTCAGCCCGTTAAATACCATGTTGAACGCGGGTTATCGCTCACAGGTCGGGTGCTCCGGCCCAATCAGAAAGGAATTGCCAGTAAAGTGAAGTTGACGTTTGTCTTGTCCAGGCGTGATAGCACACGCGACTTTCTGACTGGCGATAGCGATGAGTCGGGTCATTTCGGCGCTTATGACCTTGATTTTACAGACACAACAACAGTATTGATTCAGGGTGTTAAGGGCAAAGCAAACCGTGATCTGGCTATTTCGCTCGATCAGTTACTGACTCCAACCGTTACCATCACACGCATACCGTATAATCCCCTTGAATTTAGGTCTGATGAATTGGCCGAATTCATTAGACGTACCAAAGAATATCAGGAAATAGAGCGGCAAATTCGCCGGAATGGAGAGGTATTGCTCCAATCTGTTACGGTAAAGGCGAAGAAGTTTCAGGAACATGACTCCCGAACGATTTATGGCACACCCGATGCCAGCATCAAATTCGATCAGATGAATACAGCTGGCCGAATGACCATTCTGGATGTGATTCAGGGGCGAATTGCGGGTGTGCAGGTAATTGGCAACGGTCTGAGTGCACGGGTACAGATTCGGGGGGCGGCTAATTTTAGTGGACCCGTTGAACCCTTGTTTGTACTGGACGGTATGCCTATGGATTTGCAGGCTGTGCTTGGTGTATCGGTGCAGGACGTTGATCGCATCGATGTGTTAAAGGGACCGTCGGCTGCTATTTATGGCTCTCGGGGGGCGGTGGTGTTATTTCTATTCTGACCAAACGGGGCGCTCCCGATTATGATCTAACGAAGGATGTACCGCCCGGAACGCTTTTGGCTAAATTGCCCGGTTATGCGCCCGTGAGGGAGTTCTATGCACCAAGGTACGATACTAAAAAGCCAGAACATGTCAGACCTGATTATCGCACGACTCTTTTGTGGGCACCGCTCATTCAGACGAATGCCGAAGGTAAAGCAACCGTATCATTTTATACGTCCGATGCTAAAACCAGACTCCGTTTACGGGCCGAAGGCGTAACAACGAGCGGTATGCCGGGTGTGGGGCAGCAAGTAATACAAACACAGTAAACCATCTGAACCGTAAATAGCTGACTAGTGCTAAATAATTATGAATTTATCGGAAAAATTATAGTATCAGATTACAGGATAAATTAGATCTATAGTCTGATACTATATTAAAGAATTGTTATAAATTATTAAACTACAAAGTATCGCCGAAACACTGATACTTTTCGAAAAGTATCAACCATCTCATTGTGGTTTTTATAGATCTTTAATCTAGCCTTTAGCCATATTATTTTTAAATCAATTGCATTGGTATCCGATGCGCTAAGTACTAGTATTGTTTTTTTTGCTATGGTAAAAAGTAAATAAAACCCACGAAGTGAAAAATTTACTAGTAACATCAGCCTAAAGACAATTAAATTATTTGTGTTTATGGTCAGGTGAATTTTATAAGGCTCTAATACGATATATGCAAGAGCATTTTCATTTAGAAGCTCTACATAATAATTCCAGGTGGTACGGACTTTTGGAATAAAGTGCTTAAATTGAAGACGATTATCATAGTAAATGGAATAACCAGCCAGGGCGATTGCATAGCATAATTCCATGTCTCCTCCAGTGCTAAGTTTGGTTCCTTTTCGATCAGTAAGTGAGAATTCGAATCCAGCCAGGCGAAGTGTTTCATAGGCTGATTTACGAATAATACACCCTGCACCATATATTCCATACGAACGTACCATTCGTGATCTGTATACCTGAGTTCCGCCTGCATGAATTGGATAGTTAATAGTCCATGCAGGTGGGGGGATTTCGTATATTAAATTGCCATGACCGCCCAGTACGCCAATAATTGGATGGCTCTCCATAATTTTATAGGCAGTGCTAACATAATCATTGTCTAACCAGTTATCATCGTCGCACATGAGTATATACTCATATTGTGCCTCGCTAAACCCCATATCTCGAGCATAGCTTAAGCCCTTTATTGACTGATGTAAAACACGAAAAGGTATGGTACATTCATGCAAACTCCATAATTCTTCTGCTATACGAGCTGAACCATCAGTAGAAGCATTGTCAATAAGAAGCACTTCCCAATTTACGTCAGAAGGTACATTTTGTTGGGCAATGTGACGCAAGGTTGGCTCCAAACGGCTTGCCCCGTTATAGGTACAGATAACAATTGATACGCCGTTTTGCATTAATAATTAAGTAATAGTCTACTATATAAATAGGCAGCTTTTAAATATAAAAGCATATCTTGATGCAAATGAAGACATCCTTTTATTTGTGCGTAAACAATCTGTTTATCACGCGATTTTACCCATTCATGATTAGCCCTACCTAGATAGGAATGAGCGTATTTTTTTAACGAGTTTCTTTTAACCTCGTAACGTTCACTTTCAGGTAAATACTGTTGAATTGTCTCAATAACCCATAACAAATCGCGCAAATTTTGGCCTGTTTGTAATGATTGAGTAGAAATAGAGGTCGAGTGAAGGCGATAGGCTGCTAAAACGTTTGGTGTATACGCTATTGGATATTTATGAGCAATACGTGTCCACATTTCCCAATCTTCACCATAGGTTACACCATAAAACCCACCTAATTGCTCATAGACCTCTCGTTTAACCGTTATACTACAATACTGTATTCGTTGTGCAATGGCTAAGCGCATTAGCCAATTACTTAGAATACCATTGTTCGAAGCCTCTTCGTCTGTGGGTTTGATTAGATGGCCATTTTCATCTAAGTGATTGTGTCTGCAAAAAGCAGCTCCAATCTCAGGATAGCTATCAAATAATGAAGCTATTGCATTGTAGTATCCGTTATAAACTTTATCGTCGCCATGCAATAAATGGATTAACTGGCCACGTGACCGGTTTAGACAAGTCTCAAAATTACGAAGGCTCCCAACGTTATGAGGTTGCCGAAAATAGGTAATTCTTCCTTGACCAATTTCAGCCACCAATGAAGCAATATCGCCATCAGTGCTAGCATCATCAATAACTTCGATCTGCATTTGGGATGGCCCCATATCTTGCATTAGTACACTAGTTAATGTTTCTTTTAAGTAGTGTGCGCAATTATAAACGGGGATCATAACCGACCAGAGTACCCTTTTTTCGGCTACCGAGACTGGATTTATAGGAGGAGGTTCTAGAGGTATACGGTTCAAGACTAGTGTGGATGTTACTGTTAATGCCAATAATATCTCTATATTCTATAGAATCACTGCCAATAAGTTTATGCTTACAGACAGTAAATTTTGATACCTATTGATAAACAGAGATTTTCCAACATAACCAGCTTCCAGACTGCCGAAGTTAGTATGTAGAAGTGGTTGTAAATTTATTAATAAATATTATAATAACTTACACCATAGAATATAACTTAAATGCAAGTTTTATGCAGAGCCTTAAAGTTGTTTCTCAGCACCCCTGGAAGGGCAGATTGTCATTACTTTTTAAGAGATGGACAATAGAGAAGCTCCTATAACAAATAGCTTTTCTGATCCTGATGAGCCTGCATCTTTCGGAGAATTCTGTCCAACACTTCGACTGTCCGAACAATAGTGGGCCCTTTATTCAACATCACGCATTCTGCGAGGTGGCCCATAGATCCATTCATAATCTCCGTTTAGGAGAAAGTGGCCCTAGTTTAGCTATCCTTCTAACACTTGCGTTGCCCAGATGAGTAGCCTGTGAGCTGCTTCACTCAGCTACGCAATTTCCTCTGTACTTCGGCTAGTTACTCAAACAGCATTCAACAGCCAGACCACCCCGAGCCAGCATGATTCAAAGTGTGGTTATATTTGTTGATCGTTTTTCTTTACCGGTATTCGATTAAGTCCGTCAAGTTGGGCTTAGATGGCTACCCGTTTAGACATCGGTTAGTGGGTATTGGCGTGAGTGAAGACAGATTTATTGGTGTAAGGTCAGATTCTTAAAACTTGGCTCTGCAGATACAGAAACCGATATGACGTCCACTTCATTACTGACTAATTCAACGATCAATATTATTTATGTTCCTCGATCTCTTTTAATTTATTTTTCGCTTCTTCGTAGCCTGGATAGATTGTAAGTGCTTTTTTGTAATAGGCTATAGCATCGGCTTTTCTGTTCAATGCCAAATAAATATTTCCCATTGTTACCATAACTAAATCTCGATTAGAAAATTCTGCTACATTATTCTCTCCAATGATTCTTGCATCTTCATATCGTTTCAGTGTTTGTAATTGTTCTGCCAGGAAATTCATAGAGATCCAGTCAATATAATATCGAGCAGTATCTGCTTTCATTCGCTTATACTCCTCAATTGCTTTTATTACGCCTTGCTCAGCTATTAATTTCTCTATAACTTTATGTATTGGTTTTTTTATATGAACAGGCTTGTTATACAACACCTTGGCTAAATTACCAGTAATTCCAAAAAAATCGGTTGGAGAACTATTGCATAGAACAATTATTAAACTATTTGTAGAAGGAATTCGAACTATAAACGATAAAAAACCTTCGGTCATTCCTAAGTGAAAATTTGAAAATACGCTATCAGTGGTCGTGTATTTAAACTGTTTATTGAACCAGCCATAGCCATATTGGGCTGGCCTAATGCCGGGGGTGAACATTTCTGCTGTAAGTTGTTTGTTGAGCAAAGTATTGTTACTAAGTGCTATATGGAATCTGAAAATATCCTCAACAGTAGAATATAAATCTCCTGTTCCCATAGTATTTGATTGATCACGAAAATCTGAACTAGTATAACCTCCAAAACTATAATCATAGCCTGTAGCTCTTTTATTGACAACTTGCGTATGGAAATAAGAACCTGAACTGTTCATGCCAGTTTTATTGAAAATATCTTCTTTCACTAATTGTGAATATGATTTGCCGGTAACTCTTTCCATAATATAGCCGAGTGTAAAATATCCCCAGCTACTGTAGGCGTATCTTGTTCCTGGTTCAAAGGCCAAAGGCGAATCCATATATACTTTCACATATTCTTCTCTGGAAAAATTTTGTCGACTAATCTTTGGGAAAAAATCCTTTATTATATCATAATTTGGAATTCCTGATGTATGGCTAAGCAATTGCCTGATTGTGACTTTTGCAGCTGGCTTATTGGAAAATTCGGGAAGATAATCTAAAATTGCTTTATCTAATTTAATTAAGCCTTTCTGGACCTGAATGAGCATTAGTGTAGCGGTAAACGACTTTGAGATAGAACCAATCATAAATTTGGTCTCGGTAGTGTTAGGGATGTCCCACTCTCTATTGGCTAATCCAAAAGCAGCTTTATAAATGACCTTGCCATTCTCAGCAACTAAAACACTTCCGTCAAACATATTATAATTGTGATAGGCTCTCATTATTTCATTTAGTTTATCTTTCTTGCTTTGTGCTGGACTTGAATTTATTATCAAGGAAAACAGACCCACAAAAATTAAATACGATTTCATATAGTTATAGATTATAAGGTTGTGGCTAAACTGCATTATTAGTTACTTATTGTTTTTGTTGCTTGCTATAAGAACGGTATTCATTGTAGGATCAGATCACTCGCATGTTAACTAAACAATAACAATTTACCGGGATGATACTATATTCTCATAGTCTTTGAATTAGATCGCCTGTGCGATTACTTCGAGGTACAACACATTATAAATTTAACAAATACTTACTCGGGAATCTATGAAAAAAGAATGAAAGTAATAGATGCGAGAAAACCTGGATCTATTAATGTAAAATGTTAGGTAGTTTATATCCTGACTTTTAAATAGGAAAAATTTATAGAGATCGATCTTTCTTTAAGAGATAGAAATGGTTTCTCGATTAGATACCAGCTTAATACTGAAAAGATAAAAATTATTGAAAAGGAAACTATAAAATTTCCTGTCATGCTTAATTGCTGGCCAATGTACAATAATACAAGCTGTTGGATTGGCCAACCATATAAGTAAAAGCCATATGAAAAGTCGCCGTATTTTGCGAACGTGTAGAATTTTATTTTTTTAGAAAATGCAATGTAAAATAGTATGTAAGATCCGAAAAATGGCTGAACTAACTCAAAATAACCTAACCATCTTGCGCTGATAAGGAGAAGAAATAATGAACTTAAGAATAAGAGAATCGAGCGAGGTATATAGTTTCGATAAAAATAAAAGAATGATCCTGACAAGAAAAATGATAAAAAATGTTCCAGATTCAGGATAGTCATGAATTTTTGTGATGGGAAATAGGGGATAAGATGAGGACTAACGATTCCACTAATATTATATAATTCGTATGTTTTGTAATGTAAAATATTAACTATCAGGATAAAAATATATACTATCAGTAAGGCAAATTTATTTTTGTAAATATTAAGGAATGCCAAAAGAATTATCAATAAATAACACTTGAATTCATATGGGATTGTCCATATTGACGCATTGATCACATTTGGTCTTGGTGCCCCTGTTAATGTTTCTGGTAAAACAGGATACCTTAACAAGAGGATATTGTGTATCAGTTCGCGAACATTAATATGAGCCCAATACATTCTGATATTTTGAAATGGTTGAATTGGTATGCCATTTCCCAAAGGGGCAAAAACAAAAGCACAGAGTAAACAAACAACTATGAATCCCGGATAAATTCGTAAAACTCTCTTTTTTATAAAGGTAAGATAATCTGGATTTTGATCCCAACTTTGTAAAACAAGAAATCCACTAATGATAAAAAAGAAGTTAAGCGCCACCGTGCCAAACCCTACTTGCTTTTCTGAAAATACCCAAAGTGGCTCCGTATAATTGGCCGTGCCATAGTATAGCACATAAGCATGACTGAAGACTACTGTTACCGCCAGAATAAACCTAAAAAAATCCAGGTTATTCTTTCGATCTGTACTTTCAGTGTATAAAAGCTTCATAGTAAACTATATAATTCGTTTAAATTATCGATTGATCTATATTTAGAAGAGAAGCATTATCTTTTTCTTGACAAAAGATAGTTGTAAATAGGGATTGGTAATGTCAAATAAGATATAGTTTTTACGAGCTTTTTGCTATTCTTTTTTAGCTTGTTTACCCAATTTGGCTTTATCCGAGAACTGGCAGACAGGTCACTCATCCATTTATTCGCGACTGGATTCGCCAATCGGTTTTGAAATTTAATTTCCAGCTCTATGGGATGCGTTAACTCAGAAATAAACTCGTTTTGTATTTCTTTAGCCATTACCATAGAGTTATCACGGCATTCCTGAACCTTTCTACGTGCCTGATCGGTCAAACAATAATTAAAAGCATTCGCTAATACCTGATCATCCAGTTCGTCAGCCTTGAATACGATTGGCCAGCCTATTTTTTCAGCCTGTGCCACGATTTTAGCTCCTCCGGCTTCTGGATCAATAGCAAGTACTGGAACATTATTCTTGAGTGCAAGTACTGTTCCATGTAGCCGGGTTGTTAAAAGTACATCGACCCGGGCAATCAGGGATTCGACCTCGGCCGAAGATCGGAGGTGAGTATTATTTGAATCCAGGCGAGTATCTATATAGACAACAGCCATTTGGCGGGAGTTGACCAAACGATTAATTGCTTCGTTAGCTACAGAATCCAAAGCGCCCGGATACGGCTCGACTAAACAAATACCCACAACCGGCACCTGGGGTTCCTGCGATAAAAAAACAATATCTGGTCGTACAGTTAACGAGCTATTTCGCTCCAGTAGTAAGTCAAAAGGATTCCACTTTTCTAATGGAACAAGCATTGATAAGTTAAGGCCAATAAGACGGCATGTGTTAAAACGATTTAGAAAATCAGCTTCATATTGACTTTGCTCGAAGGGGCCGCATACAAATACGACGTGCGAATAAGTTGACGCTTCAACCAATCGCCAGTTAACACCGCCTTCAAAAGGAAGGTCGAAAGCAATATCATAACTATAACCAGCTTGTTCTACCCATTCGCAGGTAACGTTTAATGCCAGGATGTCTCCAGCAGTAGGATGTCCTAGTTCAAAACTAAACCAGCCCGCAATTAGCACTTTTTTATTCATGAGAAATACTACCCGCCACTAGTTCTGTTTCAACAAACCTGAAACAACTCATGATGACTATTATAAAATTTGATCAAGCTGTTTTTGTAATTGTTCGCCCGTGCAGTTTGGAACGGGAAACCGTCCAATTTGATACTGATTGCTACGACCTCTTGTTTGTACAGCGTTTGTCGTGAAAGCAATCGAAAATCCTTCTTCACGCACTATTTTTTGCGTACGACTGTCATAATCTCCGTATGGATAAGCAAACGAAGTTATGGATCGATGGCTTATTTTTTCAAGTATATTTTTACTGGTAGCTATTTCGTGACGCTGTGTAGCTTCCTTATGATCAGACAGTGCCGGATGAGATAAGGAATGAGCACCTATATCAATAAGCGGATGATCGATCAATTCAGTAAGCTGTGCTAGTGATATGGCTGAATCTTCGGGTCTTATTTGTACATCAGAACTGGCCCAGTTTCGTAAATAAGCTAAAATTTTTTGCTGGTCATTATGAAGTAAAGGCCGCATTTTCTTCCAGATGCTTAAATATAAACTGCATCGCTTTGATGGTGGAGGACTGCTCGCTTTCCATGATTTTTGTAGTTGCATAAGACGCTGTGTCAGTTCTGATTCGTCGTCCAGATCAAACAGGAAGTTTTCATCGGCAATTTGTATCGAAAGCGTCTGAGGTAGAAGGTGCGTATCAAAGATTAGGAATTGCAATTCATCCCACCAGAACGGTTGCCTGTTGAAAATAGAATCTGTTGTCAGAAAGAATGTAGCTGGCAATTCATATTTTTCCAACAGTGGTTTGGCAACCGTAAAATTATCCGTATACCCATCATCAAAAGTCAGCACCAGCCCCCTATGGGTGAGTTTACCTGTTTGTAATTGATCAACTAACTGATTAACTGATATCACACGATTGGTCTTTTTTAGCCATTGTAGTTGTTTCTCAAAGTGAGCAGGGCTAATGCATAAATCCCAGGGGTCAAAATCAACTTCAGCCACACGATGGTACATAAGTGCCAATACGCTGGGGGAAATAGATTGCCGGAGCTGACGCAACCAAAGGGGCTGAACGTTCATAATGGTTTGCAAACTTTAGCCGTAATGATAACAGGATAGTGAGAGTCCTGCATATCTAATTGATGCTGAGTTAATTCGTTTTGACCCATCCCGTATAGAAATGCAGTAGCCACGAATACGTTGCCAAATGTTTGCAACGTGACACGATCGGCAGGGAAATGCTCTGTAAGAATTCGTTTCAGCGATAATTCATTGAACGACCAGTACCATGTTTTTTGCCATTCACCATGATCAATCGGGCTGATTCCTGGCGAGGTTAGTAGTAGCATACCACCTGGTTTCAGAATCCGATGGCAGGTTTGGATCGCGCTGCTGAAATCATAGATCAAGTGCAGTGTTTGGGTCAGGATAATGCAATCGAATGTATTCGTATCAACCTGAGGAAGGTCTGTCAGATCCCCTATGATAGTGGCCTGGGGAGCATCGGCATGAACGTGTAAAATATCACTTTGACTAACATTCGTACCGCCAAAGCGCATCGTGTATTCATTGTCGCCAATTTCCAGTACGCGTCCTCGAATCAAATTGGCTTGTTGATGCAGGAAATTTTCGATGTAGTAACGATCAACGGGACCACCGCCCCGGTCGTAGCCAAAAGAGTCACTTATTGGTTTGAGCCGCTTGAGGTCGCCCAAACGAACGGACCCTACTTTAGGTCGATAACTTTGAAAAAGACCCGCCTGATACGCCCACCGGAATAGAAAGTTAGGCACAACGCGTTTGGCTATTGGCTTGATAAACATGAGCTTGGTAAACAATTGATAACGATAGAACCACCTGGCATTATATTTATAGAGTAGTTGCTCGTAGCTTTTTTTGACTGAATTGCTTAGGAAAACGTCCTTTTTGAGAAGTCGATGGTACATCTCCATAGCGTAATTGGAATGCCAATTCTTTATACCAGCCTGATAGGCTTCGAGGTCTTCTGGTTCATGAATGAGTTTTTCCTGTCGTTTTAGTACGTCAAGAACGGTTGATAACATCATGAGGCAATCAGATGACATATTGGTCTGATGTTGCCGATAAGCAGTTAAAACCTCGGTATGGTGTAATACGGGGTGCTCTGCCGCTATGGTCAAATATATGTCATAATCTTCGCAGGCTCTGAGAGTTACATCAAAACGTACGGTATCAAATATACTTCGACGGTACATAACCGTTGCATGCATACCGATATAATTAATTCTCAGAAAGTTTCGATAATGATTGGTAAGTACAGTCCTTGTTATTGTATTCAGAATGTTCAGTTCCGTATCAACAGTGTGGTGCCCTCCTGATACGAATGCTACCTCAGGATGATCAAGTAATATCTTCACATTGTAAGCAATGGCGTGAGGGTAGAGGAGATCATCCGCATCCAGAAAAACGAGATAATCGCCCATGCTGTGGCTTATGCCTGTGTTTCGAGCGGCCGACAATCCCTGGTTTGATTGATATACATAGTGAACCTGAGGATTCCGCAAGGCAACCGTTTTGGTAGTATCGGTAGAGCCATCATCGACGACTATAACTTCGATTGGGGTATACGTTTGCCGGACAACACTATCGATAGCTTGTTGTAAAAAACGCCCATGATTATAACATGGAATAATTACGGAAACTAAGAGTGAATCCACAGGATGGTTGGACGAATTGTCTTTATTGGTGTACTTGATTGACTAACGTCTGCCGCCAGGTGAATGGAAATGCCGGACGAACTATACCCGGCCATTTGCCAAACCATGTTGTGTTTTCCCGATAATCTTCTACCTCAAACGATAAACATTGCTGATAGTCGAATAAAATGGAACTCGTATCTTTTATGATCCGGAGTGATAAATAGTAGGCTCCATCATTCAGGAAGTTTCCCGGAATGGTACATTCGCCTTCCAGGACTCCTTCGTTACAGTTGAGACTCGCCGTAGGAATATCAAAAACGCATTCGCCAACATTGGTAAACAACTGTAAGGATAGGCTCAATTGTGTTGATGCCGCAAAATTCCAGATAGAAAACCTGAATTTCAGTGGCGTACAGACATCGATCAGGGTTTGCCCACTATTGAACTGAGGAGACAGTTCAACGTGTTTAATACGGACGTATTTGTTGCCCGGCGCATCTTCCGGCTCCTCCCAGGCCTGATGCAGACTATTCTGCTGAAGGGTAGCTAAAAATTTACTGACAACGGTACGTGTTTCCCCAATCTCGTTCACTCGCCCGTGCTGTAACCATACCGATTTTTGGCATAAATTATTGACTGCCTGCATGTTATGGCTAACAAATAGAATTGTTCGTCCTTTATCGTGTGCAACTTCCTGCATCTTGCCCAGGCACTTTTTCTGAAATTCAGCATCACCAACGGCCAGAACCTCATCAACAATTAGAATATCAGGTTCGAGGTGAGCCGCTACCGCAAATGCCAAACGCATATACATACCTGATGAGTAACGCTTTGCTGGCGTATCAATAAACTTTTCAATACCTGAGAAGGCAACAATTTCATCAAACTTTCGCTGGATATCGACTTTTTTCATTCCCAGCATATGGCCGCTAATGTAGATATTTTCGCGTCCGGTTAACTCCATATGAAAGCCTGTTCCAACTTCCAGCAGACTGCTTATTGTCCCTTTGCCACGAATAACACCTTTGCTCGGTCGGGTAATTCGGGAAATAATTTTCAATAATGTCGATTTGCCAGCTCCATTCGAACCAATTAAACCCCAGACTTCACCTTGCTTAATATCGAAACTGACATTATCTAATGCGACTAGGTGAGATGGGTCATGGGGTGACATTGGATTTCCAAAAAATGGGTCGTCTCTTCGACGAATACTGGTTGTCCACCACCGTTGGAGGTCCTGCCGGAACGAGCCAGTCCCGATGGTGCCGAGACGGTAATATTTTGAAAGATTTTCTAACTGAATGATCGTATCTGACATCGAAAAAAAATTATACAACGTCCATCAACTTGTCGACCCGTTTATGAAAAAGCATCATAGACCCAACGAATAAAAGCAGCGTGATGGAAATACTATAGAGTAATTGAGCAGTCGTAAATGTCCCTTCGTTAAAAATACAGAACCGACTCAGTTCGAATAAGGAAGACAATGGGTTTAGTTCCATAAGCAGTCTTAACTTGGCTGGAACAATGGTTACTGGATAGATAACAGGTGTAATGAACATCATTAAGCGAATGCCCACATTCACAATATTGATCAAATCCCGGTATTGAGCTGTCAATACGGCAAACAATAAGCCAGCTGACAGGCCATTAATACCAATTATGGCTATCGCAAACGGAAGTAAAAGTAGCCACCAACTTATAACGATGGGTGTATTATAAATAAACCAATAAACTAAAATTAGTATAAATAGGAGAAATAGTTGTAAAAAAAGCCGTATGATGTTGGCGCTTACTAGCGATAATGGAACAATAAGTCGTGGGAAGTATACTTTCTGGAAAATGGATTCATAGTGTGTGAAAGTAAAGGAAATAGCAATAAAGCTTTCACTAAAGAATGTCCATAAGGCAATACCGATCAGGTAAAATAATACCGGTGGTATACTCCCCGTAGAAATACCAACCAGTTTATTAAAAACCAGCACATACGTAAATAGAGTCAGAACAGGCTGAAAAAGTATCCATAACGGTCCAAGCAGGGTTTGCTGGTGATTGAGTAGAAAATCTTTCCTGATCAAACGGAGCCACAGATTACGGTAAGCCCATACTTCTTTTAGGTTCCAATCCCACCAACTGGTTTCACTGGTAAGCTCCCATTCCCACTCTTCTGTTTTGGAATTACTCTTCATGTTCTATAGCTACTAATCCAAAAGTAACTAAGCACTGGCATGGAAAAAAGTAAAGCCTGTAAAAAGCAACTTTTACGAATTTTATATAACTGAAAGTCAGCTAATTGTTTATATCTATTAGGGTAGATTATTCGAAACGAGCACCTTACAATACAGGATTAGCCAGGCTATACATCTGGCTAATCCTGTATTGTATCTTCGCTTACTTCCCTTTGCTTTCTGGCTTCTTCTCAAACTCTGCCCGCTGATCGTCGCGGAGGGTTGGATACTTGATGCCCAACTGTTCCAGATAGCTTTTGTACTTGCTTGGGTCGTAGTAATATTTCTCCAGTTTAGGCTTGAATTCAGCCATTATTTTCTGATTCAGGTAAATGGCCGGTATTTCTTTTGACGAAATCAGCGGTTGGTATTTCGTTTCTTTTGTTTGCTCGTCGGTGTAGTATGCCTTGGCCTGCTGAATGATTTCTGGTTTCATGAGCATGTCCAGAAGCGTCATGGCCTCGGCTTTTGCCCCAGCCACCACACCTTTGTGCGCAATGGGAGTAGCCATAGAAATAGCATCTGACCAATGGTGGCCCGGCAGCCCCGGAATATTGGATGGATAAAGAAGCACCACCGTTGGAACTGCCCAGGAAATGTCCGAAATATCGTCGGAACCACCCGTTAGAGGAACCATGGATTGACCACCCATCATAAGCGTTGGGCCAGTTGGAATTGGCGTTCCGATTGTATCCAGCTTGATGGCCAGCCCTTCCCGTTTGGGCGACTGGAGTTCCTTTTGGGTCGCTTTTGCCAGCAACTGGTCCTCGGGCGACCAGGTTGGCAAACCAACCCGCTTAATGTTTTCATACATCGTTGAGGCTATGGGCTTATTAAAATGTCCGGGCCATGCCGACCCTAGAATTTCATAGGTGAATTTTGTATCAGTCATCAGGGCGGCACCTTCCGCAATTTTGATCCCTTTTTCAAATAGCGCCTTGATTTTAGGGTAAGATCGTTCGCGAAAGTAATACCAGACCGACGCTTTGGAAGGAACCACGTTGGGTTGATCGCCACCGTCAGCAATGACGTAATGAGAGCGTTGGGTTAGTTCGAGATGCTCACGCCGATAGTTCCAGCCGATGTTCATCAATTCTACAGCATCCAGTGCGCTGCGACCTCGCCAGGGAGCACCAGCCGCGTGAGCAGCCTGACCTTCAAAGGTAAACTTGACCGAGATCATGCCATTATACCCTACGTCGCCGTAGGATACGCTCAGGTTATCGGCAACGTGGGTGAAAATGCAGGCATCGACATCCTTGAAGTAGCCATCACGAACGTAGAAGGCTTTAGCACCCAGTAATTCCTCGGCAACGCCGGGCCAGAGCATCAACGTGCCAGACATTTTGTTTTTCTCCATCAACTGTTTCACCGTCAAAGCGGCCACAATATTGAGCGCCTGTCCCGAATTGTGACCTTCGCCATGACCGGGAGCACCTTCTACAATTGGGTCTTTGTAAGCTACCCCCGGTTTCTGGCTGGCTTTGGGTATGCAATCCACATCAGAGCCAATGGCAATGACGGGTTTGCCCGAACCCCAGGTTGCAATCCAGGCCGTTGGCATACCGGCAATGCCTTTCTGAACGGTGAAGCCTTCTTTTTCGAGGATGGAAGTCAGGTATTTAAAGGATTCAACCTCCTGAAAACCCAGTTCCGCGAAGCTGAACAGCATATCATTGATCTGTTGCGCCTGATCCTTGCGCTGATCAATAGCAGCCATTGCCTCCTGCTTGAGTCGCTCAACTTTATCGACAGCTGGTTTTGCCTTTTTGGCTTGTGCCAGTAGTATAGCAGGCATCAGGCAGAATAGTAGTAGAGATTTTATTCTATAATTCATTGTTATGGTAAAATTATATTGGGCTGTTTAGGTTAATTATTTATAAATATACCGAAACTATAGTATTTGTTGTGTCTTGTTGATGGCAAAGAAATTTCCTTATAGCTGTGAACTAGAAATTTTTACAAAGAATAGACTGGAATAGGAAAGTGCATGATAGAAGTCGCTGATAGTTTAGTAATATTTGGACTTATAATTTGGCTTTTTATAGACAAAACGTATTATGTCTGGGCCGTACCGCGCAGACTGATAGTTTATCCAACCAACAAAACTCGACTTACCCGATCAGCCTAAATGAAAAGACGTACCTTCCTGAAAAATAGCTCTGCCGCTGGCCTGGTGGCATTAATTACTCCTACGGGTATTATAAGGCGCAGTAGCCAGGCGACTGATGCCGGTTCATTAGCCACCAATTTTTTGACTCCTCCCGCATCGGCCCGACCACAAACGTGGTGGCATTGGATGAATGGTAATGTTACGGCGGATGGAATTACTCGTGATCTCGAAGCCATGCAACAAATTGGCCTGGGTGGTTTTCAGAACTTCGATGCGGGCACGGGCATACCCAAAGGGCCTGTTCAGTATTTGAGTCCGGAATGGCTTAAGCTGAAAGAGCATACGATTAAAGAAGCCGAGCGGTTGGGGCTGGAATTTACCATGCATAACTGCCCCGGCTGGTCATCGAGCGGTGGCCCCTGGATTACACCAGAACTGGCCATGCAGCAGGTAACCTGGAGCGAAGCCTATGTGGATGGTGGAAAAACGGTGGCCCTGACGTTGCCTAAACCCTTGACTCGGCTGGGTTATTACCGGGATGTGCAGGTGCTGGCATTCCCCTCTTTGCCCGGTGAGGTCTCTCTGTCAAAGCTGATCAGACAGGTAACAACCGGTAATGGAGCAGTCGATAGTAAACTGTTGACCGGCGAAAGCCCCGAAGGGGCTACTATCCGGCCAGCCGAAGGCGCTAAATCGGCTTATCTACAGCTTGAATTTAATGAGCCGTTTGAGGCCCGATCGATTGCATTTGTGAGCAAATCCGTACCAGGTGCTTCCGAATCAGGTGGACAGGGTGGCTTTGGCGGTGGGCCTGCGTTTACGCTCGAAGCATCGGATGATGGGAATCAATTCAGAAAAGTTGTTGCCGGAACGTTAAGCCGATCGGCCGACGATGACTTCAGCATGAAGGAGTTTCCGGCTACAAAAGCCCGCTTTTTCCGGCTGACTACTGCAATCGCAAGAAATCTTTCCCAACTACGTTTTTCGGGATCGCCACGCCTGACAGACTGGATGAAGAAAGTCAATACTACTTTCAATGGGGTGGAGGTTGCACCTGCTTCGGCTAATCTGGACAGTGTCGCTATTAAACCAGAGTCTATTGCTAACCTTACGCAGTACATGGACAAAGAGGGTGCCCTGAACTGGAATGCACCCGCCGGGCAGTGGACTATTCTGCGTATAGGATTCACCCCGTTAGGAGCATTAAATCGTTCGGCTCCCGATACGGGTGTGGGGCTGGAATGTGATAAATACAGCAAAACGGCTATCACATTCCATTTTAACAAGATGATGGTGAATCTGTTGCCAACGCTTGGCCCACTCGCTCAAAAGGGTAAGGTCGGTTTACTGATCGATTCGTATGAGATCGGGATGCAGAACTGGTCACCCGAGTTTCCGCAGGAGTTCGGGAAACGTGCCGGATATGATCTGGTCAACTACCTGCCTACGCTGACAGGTCGCCTTGTTGGCAGCGTCGATACGACAGAACGCTTCCTCTGGGATTTTCGGCGGATACAGGCCGATTTGATGGCCGATAACTACTATGGCCAGTTTACGGAGTTATGCCATCAACATAACCTCATTGCCTACACCGAACCCTATGACCGCGGCCCAATGGAAGAAATGCAGATCGGGGCGCGGGTCGATGTGAACATGGGCGAGTTCTGGAATGGCCTGTCGACGCTGTTTCAGAATAACTGGACGATGCGCCGAACAACAAAATTGGCTGCTTCGATTGCTCACGTGAACGGAAAGGGCGATGGCAAACCACAGGTTGTAGGTGCCGAAGCCTTTACCGGAGAGCCAGAGTCGGCGCGGTGGCAGGAGTATCCTTTTGCCATGAAGGCCACGGGCGATAAAATGTTCACGCAGGGGCTGAACCGAATCATTTTTCACCGCTATGCGCATCAACCTCATCCAACGGCATTGCCAGGCATGACCATGGGGCCCTGGGGCATTCACTTCGATCGAACAACGACCTGGTGGTCGGTCGGAAAAGGTTGGGTAAATTACCTGTCCCGTTGTCAATACCTGCTTCAGCAAGGATTATTCGTAGCTGATCTGGCTTATTTTACGGGCGAATCGGGTGGACTCTATACCAAGGTGAGCCCGGATGAACTTAACCCTGCTCCTCCGCAAGGCCATGATTATGACCTGATCAATGCCGAGGTTATTCTCCGAAGGGTAAAAATTGAGAATAATCGGATTGTGTTGCCCGATGGGATGAGCTATCGGGTTTTGGTGCTTCAGGATTATAAAACTATTACACTCGAACTGCTTCGAAAACTTCGTGAACTGGTTCATCAGGGAATGTGTCTGGTTGGAGCAAAACCCGAACGAACGCCCGGCCTGAGGGACTACGCGGCTGGTGAGCCCGAGTTTAAACGGATTGTGGATGAGTTGTGGGGAAACATAAATGGCACTACGCTGACTGAAAACCGGGTAGGAAAAGGCAGCGTTTACTGGGGTATTATATTACCCACCGTGCTCGAAAAGCTGAGCGTAAAGCCTGATTTTGAAGTTTCGTCCCGGTCGGGTGATGCGCCGATTACCTACATACACCGACGAATAGGCCAAACGGATCTCTATTTTCTGGCAAATCAGCGCCGGACGACGGAAGAACTTGTCTGCACCTTTCGCGTAAATGGCCGCCAGCCGGAGTTATGGGATGCCAATACGGGTACTATCACGTCGGTGGGGATTTACGAAGAAACTGATGGGCGGATTCGCGTTCCTGTACAGCTTGATCCATCAGGTTCGGTATTTATTGTTTTTCGGGAGCCTGCTGCGGGCAAACAACTGCAATGGGTATTGAAAGACGCAAAACAACTAGTAACCACGAAGCCATTCCCGGCTGTTACCCGTACGCTCTACAAAGACGTAACAGACAATTTTTCTATCGATTTCTGGGCGAAACCGGAGTCGAATGTCATGCTTAGTACCCGTAACTTCATGGACAATATAGCCGATCCGTGGACGGACTATTATACGATTTATCCACCATCGGGGAAAGATTTATACGGAGAAGGACACGAAACCTGTGGCTTAACCGTGGGGCGAAATGGTGTAGCTATATGGCATCATGGAGCCGGTAAGCCTGTCTTTATACTGGCTGCGCCAACCGCTATTTCGGGCTGGAGCCATATTGCGCTTGTTTATCAGGCTGGAGCGCCATCGGTCTATGTGAATGGGAAACTCATTCAGCGGGGAGAGAACAATGGAAAGGTCATTCATCCGGGTATTGGAAAAGCCTATCTGAACGAGGGGGCTTCATACTACAATGGTGATATGAGTATACCACAGGTAGTGGGGGAGGTGTTTAACGAGGCCCAGATCCAGAAGATGGCGGCTGAATTACCATACGTTGAGCAACCGATGCCGGTAGTAGCCATAGCAGGTGCGAAGAAAGCGGGCCTGATGATCTGGCAGGATGGCCGTTATACGCTTCGCGATAGTGCTGGCCGGGATACTGCATTTCAGATTTCTGGTCTGGGGAAAGCAATCGAGTTAACCGGGCCCTGGCAAGTGCGTTTTCCGCCTGATTTGGGTGCACCGGCAACGATCAAATTACCCCGTCTCGCGTCATTGCATACCCACACAGACGAAGGCGTAAAGCATTTTTCGGGTACGGCGACCTATAGCCAGACCGTTTCATTTCCGGCCAGTAAATTGGGCAATACTAAACGGGTGTGGCTCGATTTGGGGCGGGTTGAAGTGATTGCTGAGGTGCGCGTGAATGGAAAAGAACTGGGTATTCTCTGGAAACGACCTTATCAGGTTGACGTTACCGAAGCCATGAAAGCTGGAGCGAATACAATCGAGATTCGGGTAACGAACCTATGGCCGAATCGCCTGATTGGCGACGAAAACCGCCCGGAGGAAGCAAAATATACGCCTGGAGGGGGAGCCAGTGGATTTGCGAGCCTGAGCAATGGAGCCATTGAGCAATTGCCCGACTGGTATCAACAGAGTAAGCCTAAACCTGCCGGGGGCCGCATTACATTTACCACCTGGAAGCATTATACCAAAGACTCGCCCCTGCTTGAGTCGGGATTGATCGGGCCCGTAACGTTACGCGTGGCTGAACTGAAATCACTGGACACGCTTTTAGCTGCGAAGAAATGACAAAGTTTCGTTCAAAAACAAAGGCCATATCTCCGGGATATGGCCTTTGTTTTTGAACGGGGTACAGTTTGAAAATAGCTAAACAGCGCCCATAATTTTCATATTGATTGGGTCCCAGCTAATGGCTTTCTTCTGTGCGAAACTCATGTTGCCGCACTGGGTTGGACCACAGGCACGAAGGCCAAAGGTGGCATCTTCGACGTTCGGAGCACCCGTCCGGACTGAGTTGAAGAAATTGGAAAAGTGCTCGTACCGATCACCCTTATAATCTTTGGGGAAGGTATATTTAAGCTCTTTCGGGCCTTCCAGTTCCGGATGGGGTGGATACAACTTAGCGTATTCTTGTATATAGAGTTCCTTCTGGTCTTTGGGGAAGTTGTCGATCGACATACCCGGTGCCTTCGGAAATTTATTTCGATGAACGGTCAGGCTATCGAAACCAAGCGACAAATCGCCTTCTGTGCCAACAATCCGAACCAGATAATTACCGCCACCGCCATCGACGAAGTTAGAGCGGGTCGTCAGGTTAAACTCAGGATGTTCGGCCGTTTTCGGATAATCGTAGATGCTCAGCTGAATATCGGGTACATCACGGCCATCTTTCCAGTAGCGGGTACCCCCGCTCGAATACACCCGATTTGGACCTTTTGAGCCCGTAATGCAGTGCAGCGACGTCAGCAGGTGAACATACAGGTCACCGGCAATTCCGGTACCGTAGTCCTGGTAGTTACGCCACCGGAAAAAGCGGAGTGGGTCCCAGGCACGCTTGGGCGCACTACCCAGATAAGTGTCCCAATCGACGGTTTGTGGTGAAGCATCGGGCGGAATCGAGTACTGCCAGGCGCCCATCGCACTGTGGCGGTCATATATAGCTTCGGCAAAGACTAGCTCGCCAATATCACCGGCCTTCATCAATTCACGGGCTTTGGCAATCAGTAATGAACTGGCAAACTGGCTGCCAACCTGAAACACCTTACCGGTCTCTTTAGCGACTTTGATCAGCGTATGGCCGTCCTCAAACTTTTGCACCATTGGCTTCTCGCAATAAACGTGCTTGCCTTTGCGCATGGCATCGGTCGAGATTTTTTCGTGCCAGTGATCGGTTGTGCCATTGATGATGGCATCAACGTCTTTGCGCTCTAAAATCTCCCGATAGTCTTTGGTAACTGGAAGTTGATCGCCCCAGAGTTCTTTGGCACGACGAAGACGACCGTCATACAGATCACAAGCAGCTACCATTTCGATACCATCGACCATCAGAGCCGTTTGCGTATCGCCAATACCCATTCCACCCGTACCGATGAGGGCAATCCGAACTTTGTCATTAGCCGCAGTACTGGAATGGCTTTTTACCAGATTCAGATACTGGGGAGCAGCTATTGCTTTGGTTTCTGCCAATGCAGCTGGTGCCGTGGCTGCGGCCGTACCGGCAATGCCGAGGGTCTTCAGAAAAGATCGGCGGGAGTTTTTCCCATTGTTTTCTGATGAAACCGCCCGTTTGTCGTTCTTCATAATAAAAATAGATTGAGGATTTGAAAAGTCGCGTATTCGCTGTTACAGGGCAGTTTAAGGTTTCAGCCGCTTATAACTTGATTTCCGGCGAATCTCCTGTAAAAATAAACGAAGTCTTTATTTAATTTTTAAAAAATTTAATAATTAAAAAGTCAGCTGAAACCACTTATTCACATTGTAATCCCCTCATCACTTTAGTAATCTTGTCCTTATTCCTAAATCACTGTCAGTAAGATGAAAGCATTCGTGTTAACTTGTTTACTAATGGCCATTGTTGGTCAGATTCTAGCGCAAACCACGCCTTACCCGACCATTGGCCAGGTCGTGCGACTTGATCCCCGAATCGATAAACTGATTCCGAAAGATGCCCAGATCGAAGTACTTGCCAGTGGTTTCGTATGGACCGAAGGACCAATCTGGGTCAAAAACCGCGATGCCGTTGCCGGAAATTTTTTGCTCTTCTCCGATGTGCCGCAGAATACTATTTTCAAGTGGACCGAAAAAGAAGGCGTTACGCCCTTTCTGAAACCTTCGGGCTACACGGGTACGGGTGTGTACGGCGATGAGCCTGGCTCTAATGGGCTGACCATTGACCGCAAAGGGCAGCTTATTGCCTGTGAGCATGGCGACCGGCGCGTAACGGCCATGCCTTTAGATGGAATTGGTGGGAAGCGTACACTGGCCGATAATTATAACGGAAAACGGTTCAACAGTCCTAACGATGTGATCGCGCACTCCAACGGCAGCTATTATTTTACTGACCCTCCTTATGGGATGCCTAAAAAAGAAAAAGACCCCACTCGGGAAACCGAAGGCTTTGGTGTTTACCGGATTGCCCAGAATGGAATCGTTTCTATGGTTGTCGGCGATCTTACCCGCCCGAATGGCATTGCTTTGTCGCCAGATGAAAAAACGTTGTACGTGGCTCAGTCAGATCCATCCCGACCCGTCATTATGGCTTATGCCGTGCAGCCCGACGGATCGGTGAGCAAAGGTCGGGTTGTGTTTGGTGCCGATGGCCTGAAAAAGCAAAACCTGGAAGGAGGGTTCGATGGTATGAAAGTTGACCGCGAAGGCAACCTCTGGGCTACAGGCCCCGGTGGTGTATTGGTTATCTCACCAACGGGCGATTTTCTGGGGCATATTAAAATTGGTGGTGCTACGGCTAACTGCGCCTGGGGCGACGATGGATCCATGCTCTACATTACCGCCGATATGTATCTCTGTCGGATAAAAACTACGGCTAAAGGATGGTAATAAGCAATGATGAATTAGGAATGAAAAGAGATCGGTAAATAAGCGAAAAGACATTCATCGGTTATCATTCATAATTCATCATTATTAAGCTAACTTTGTAGAGAGTACATCGCTTGAAAGTTAGGTTTTTATTCTCATGTTGGAGAATCGTAAGTATGTCATTATCGGCGTTTTCTGCCTCGTCGCGGTGGCGTATCTGGCTCGGTTATTTTATTTGCAGGTTCTGGATGATACCTATTCGCTGGGAGCATCGAAGAATTCAATCAAGAGAGTCATTGAAATCCCTTATCGGGGGCAGATTTATGACCGAAATAATAAGCTCATCGTTTACAATACGCCCGTTTACGATCTGTATGTAACCCCCAAACAAGTCCGTATTCCTGATACAGTTGCTTTTTGTCGGATGATGGACATTACTAAGTCCGATTTTGACAGTATCATGGGGCTGGCTAAAAATTATTCGCCCGTTAAGCCGTCGCTGTTTCTGCGGCAGCTTTCCAAAGAAGATTTTGCCCGGATTCAGGATGCTCTGGTCGATTACAGGGGTTTCGAACCGGTGATTAGTTCGATGCGAACCTACCCGGCCCATACGATGGCCAATGCGCTTGGATACGTTAGCGAAATCAGTAAAAAACGACTCGAAGAACAGGATATTCCGTATTATCGGCAAGGCGATTATGTTGGTCATAATGGTCTGGAAGAACAGTACGAAGAGCAATTGAGAGGCAAGCGTGGTGTCAAGTTTATGATGCAGAACGTTCGGGGCGTTAATAAAGGGTCCTGGAAAAACGGCGCTTATGATACACTGGCTGTAGCCGGTCAGAACCTCATTACGGGCATAGACGTGGAAGTGCAGCGGTATGCCGATAGCCTGATGCAGAATAAAGTTGGCGCGGTACTGGCCGTCGAACCCTCAACGGGCGAAATTCTGGTTTCGGTTTCAGCACCGACGTATGATCCGAACCTGCTGTCGAGCCGGTTTTTCTCGAAAAACTACCGGGCTTTAATAAAAAATCCCTATAAGCCGTTGATTAACAGGCCTATCATGGCTAGCTATCGGCCTGGTTCGACCTTTAAGCTGATTCAGGCGCTGGTCGCTCAACAGCAGGGATCGCTCTTTCCGAATACAGTTTATGGTCATGCCGGGTCGCCAATGCGTTGCCACTGTCGTGGAGGGAATAACCTGCGGGGTGCTGTTCAGAATTCGTGCAACCCTTATTTCTATTATGTCTTCCGTAAGTTCCTCTACTTCAACGGTGAGCATAATACCTTCAAAGCATCGGCCATTGGCCTGAAACAGTGGCACGATATGGCCGAGAAATTTGGCATCGGGAGTCGGCTGGGCGTCGATTTGCCAAGTGAATTAAAAGGTAATCTGCCTACGCCCGAGTATTACGACAAAGCGTATCGGGGTGCCTTGCGCTGGAAATTTTCAAACGTCTATTCGCTGAGTATCGGTGAGGGGGAGTTACTGATCAGCCCACTCAAGTTGGTCAATCTGGCTGCGACCGTTGCCAATCGGGGCTGGTACATTACACCCCACTATATCAAAGGTTTTGGTAAGGCGGGTGATGGTTTACCAACTGAATATCGCGAACGGCACGAAACGGGCATTGAGTACAAATATTATCTCCCCGTTATCGACGGAATGCGCGGGGCGGTTGCTCATGGAACAGTAACGCCACTGGCTAACATTGAAGGGATCGATTTGTGCGGAAAAACGGGAACATCGCAGAATGCCAAGTTCGGGCATAAGTTTGACCACTCGATCTTTATCGGCTTTGCGCCGATGAACGACCCTAAAATTGCCGTGGCCGTGTTCGTTGAAAATGCCGGATGGGGTGGAAAAGCAGCAGCCTCAGTAGCGGCCCTGGTTGCCGAACGCTACCTGAAACGCAAAACGGAAGCCAAAAAACTGGAAGAGCAGGTTTTAGCATCGAATTATATGCCGCCTGCCAGTTCGCTGATAACCCCAAAGAAACCCGCTCCGTCGAAAAAAGACACGACGCAGAAAACGGCTAAGCCATTCATGACATCCACAAAGCCAAAGTCGACCACGACATCGGTCGCCATCAGTGGAAACTAAAAATAAGTTTGTGGTTTTAGAGTTTCTAGTTTGAGCGTTACGCGTTAACGGACAAACCATAGACCACAAATTACATAAACGACAAACTAAATTGTCTCGCAATAACGACCCATTCACTCAGGACATCGATTGGCTAACCCTAGTGCTATACCTCGGCTGTGTAACCCTGGGCTGGCTCAATGTCTATGCCGCCGTTTATAGTCCAGAAGATCATACGAGCCTGTTCGATATGACAACCAATGCCGGAAAACAGATGATGTGGATCGGTACGACGGTCATTCTGGTCATTTGTATTCTGGTCATCAACCATAAATTTTTCGATTCGTTCGCGTATTTGTTTTACGCGTTCATGATTCTGATGCTACTGCTGGTACTCGTGGCCGGAACGAACATAAACGGATCGCGATCGTGGTTCAAATTTGGGTCGGTTTCCATTCAGCCCGCCGAATTTGCGAAAGTGGCAACGGCACTGGCCTTAGCGAAATATCTGGATGTGCCCGGAATTAATCTGTCCCGGCGGAAAGAGCTGATGTACATTGGCGGTATCATTGTGCTGCCCTGTATACTGATTCTGGCTTCGAACGAAACCGGCTCAACCTTGGTCTTTGCGTCGTTTGCCATCATGCTCTACCGGGAGGGATTACCGGGCTGGATTCCGGCTGTGGGCATTACGGCAGCCGCCCTGTTTGTGCTGGCACTCGTTTTCCCGAAGCTGTACATCTTCATCGGTATTGTCGCGTTGCTGATACTTGTCATTGCCCTGATGCCACGCTACAACCGCACAACGAGCAACCTGATTTCGATGGGCGTTGTTGGTGTGATGATGATGGTGTTTGTGACGGGGGTGGATTTCTTCGTGAATAATGTCCTCCAAAAGCACCAGCGTAATCGCATTAAAGTACTCGTCGATCCAACCATCGATCCACTGGGCGTTGGCTGGAATGTGACGCAGGCTAAAATCGCGATTGGGTCGGGTCGGCTTCAGGGTAAAGGATTTCTGGAAGGAACACAGACTAAATTCGATTTCGTCCCGGAACAGAGTACCGATTTTATTTTCTGTACCATTGGCGAGGAACATGGTTTTATTGGTAGCGCCGTTGTCATCGCGTTGTTCATCGGCTTGCTTTCGCGCATTGTGATACTGGCCGAAAAACAACGGAGTAAATTTGCCAGAGTATACGGCTACTGCGTGGCTGGAATCATCTTCTTCCACGTGATGGTCAACATCGGTATGACCATAGGGTTAATGCCCGTTATTGGGATCCCGCTGCCATTTTTTAGCTACGGAGGGTCGTCACTCTGGTCGTTCTCTATTCTGCTGTTTATATTCCTCAAACTCGATTCACGCCGAACCGCATTCACCAGAAGGTAAGGGTTACTTCAATCCTGTTCCAATAACGCTGGCCGGTGGTGGCACCAGCAACGCTGTTCCTCCGGCTTCATCGGCACCCAGATCGGGATTTGCGAAACGGTTGTTGCCGTCATAATCAGTTGTAACGATAGCCATAGAAAGCCCGGCTTTTAAACAGGGACTACCGGCTTGTAAATGATACTGGCCATTGAGTTTCGGGTCGCCTTCGGTGCTGTGTGCATCGAATTTGGTCGCTGATTTCCACTGAGCGAAGGTCAGATCGCTGGTTTGCCGATTTTCATAGATGGCCGATTTGCCGGTTCTGAAGTAGCGATTATAATCAATCTGATTTGTGCCGGTAAGCGATTCTGCCAGATCATCGTCATTATAGCGGATACGGATCATGGCGCGGTCGCCTGCCTGCGCCTGCACGAAAATGTTGTTCAGTATTTTCACATCGCGACAGGGGGGAGTTCTGAGCGCACCGTTTGGACCGACGTAGGTTTCGCCCCGACTGATGTATAAAGCCCCGTAGGTTTCGCTCGCCACATTCACGAATGTATTGTTAACGACCTGAGGGCGAAGGGCCGCAAATAGCCCAACACCACCCCATTTTGCGTTGACGATAATATTGTTTCTAATGATAATATCAAAGCTTTCGGTATAATCCGTGTTGTCTTTATCGAACCATTCTTCGTCCGTGTCGGTATTGCCTGCAGCAACACCTAACTCCCCGCAATTGATGATCAGGTTGTTTTCGATGATACAGTTTTTGGCTCCACCTTTGGCGTAGAGGCCGTTCGTTGCAATGTCATGAAAGTAGCAATGACGCACGATCATCCTCGACCCATTCACATTATCGATTCCCTCCGCATTATCGGCGGTAACGTTGGCTGGTCCAACGCCCGAATGATGAATCTCGCAGTTTAGTACCTGGATGTTTGCACAGCCCGGCACAATTTTGATGCAGTCGCGGCCAGTATCGTGAATGCGACAATTTCGAATGGTTAAATCGCTGACTGCCCGACGAACGGGTGCGCCATCTTCCCAATTGTTTTCGAGTTTAATGCCGTAAAGATATCCACCCACGATTTCCAGATTTTCGATCAGACCGCCTGTAATAGTCGGCTCACGATACCACAGCACCGATGTGATGTCCTCTATGTTCGTAACCGCCTTGATAATGGCCCACTCGCCGGGATACGACCGGAGTGTGAGGTTACAGGTACGAATCTTGATTTCCTGACTCTCGTGCGTTCCGTCGCGCAGCTCGACAGCATCGCCGGGCTTGGCCGAGTCGACCGCTTTCTGAATCGTTTTGAGCGGCTTGCCAAGGGTTCCCTCATTGGCATCGCTACCATTGAGGGCTACATACCACGTTCGCGGTGTGGGGTTGGATTCGTTACAGGCAAAACCTGAAGTCGTTGGCGACGTCGAGGTATCACTACCCGGTGTGCTGGTTGTGCTGCCAGGTGGGGTGATGACCACAGGCGATGGTGTATCTTCGGCTTTTTTACACTGTGCTAAGCTGAACAGGGCGATAACGAAAACAGTAAGGAGCTGCAGGTTCGATCTCATGGGCCTATCGTTCAATCTTTATGTCGAACACAAACGAAGCGGTACTATTCGTTTTGGTATGTTGGCCCTGTGTGAAGCGGATAAGGCCTTTTTTGCCCTGTTGCGTTCTGAACGACCACAAATACTGCGTAAGCGGCACCGACGTAGTCAGGTCGGAAAGAGCGGTGACCAGTTCCGTTTTTTCGTCGGCTCCGGCATCGAATGTCCAGGCTTTACGTAAATCTGCGGCATTGACAAACGTATTCCATTGGTTAGCGGGAATGGTAGTGTATCGAAGAAATGTATTGGGGAACAGCGGCCATTTTTGCTGGTCAATCTGGGGCCAGATGGTATAGGCACCGCACGAAACCCCGCAGTTTTTGACCGCTCGTGGCCCTGCAAACCAGGGGCCTGAATAATAATCGAACACCACATCGATGTCGTAAGCAACCGACGCACCATCGGCAAAGCGGTAGAATGTACCCTTGTCGAGGTCCAGCAAATTGCGGGTTTGCGGGTCGTTCGACTGGCCTTCTTTCAGGTCAAGTTTGAGATTGGTAAAAACACTGACATCGGGGCTGGCCGGAAATTCCCGCTGGCTTAGCAGCGCCGACTGCGCCATGCGTTGATCGCCCGTAATAGCTACGTCAAAAATGCAGTTTCCCAACTCAGGCTGGCGGGTTATACCGGCGGTCTGACAAACGCCTTCTGCCCATGTATACTTATCGGGATCGATCAGCGGAAACGTTTTAGGAAACGTCCGGTCGGCGTAGGAGTCTGCATTTTTACCAGCTTCATAGACGAACAATGACGTTTGGTTGCTCACCCGCCAGCTATCCGCAAACGTAGTGTGAATAAGCGGAAACGTTCGTTCGAGGGTAGTGCCATCAGCCAGTTTAACGTCATTTTTATCGTCGCCATCGTAATTGCCCAACAGACCGGCTACTTTCCCTTTTCGGGATTTATCAAGCATGACGGCATAGTCGAGGTAGGGGGTATTCCAATAGATCGTTACCCCTTCGCCCTGCGCATTACTAAATACCAGTTTTTCTTTGCCTGCCAGCCGGAGCTTATTTCCATTGGTGAGCGAAAGCTGTGTTAACACCGACAGGGCCGTTTCTTTCTTATTGACAAACAGACGGGGTTCATCCAATGACGCCGGTTTAATTAAGAAACAGATTTCATCCGTCCCGATTCGTGCTGCCACGCCCGTGTTGACTGTGGCCCGATTGGTTTTGAAGGTATCTTCCTGCCGAGCCTGTATTTCAATGTTGTCGCCTTTGGTTGAAACGAACTCACCCAGTGTCTGAAAGTCATACGTCAAACCATCGTGCGTAATAACATGAGGATCGCCCAGTGCTCTGCCCAATGCGTCTGCTGCGTTCCCCAAACCATCGCCCAACCGATCGAATATTCCCGAAAAGGCATCACTAACGCTGCGAGGCCCCCGGTTGGTGCGGCCAGCCTGGGCAGCGGCTCTGGCGGCTTCTTCCCTGGCGGCTTGCTCGGCGGGCGTTTCTCCGCGCGAGTTCCGCTGGACGGGTGCAGTATTGGAAGGCATCGGGGCCGTTCCGGTCGATGGAATATTCATCCGGTATTCTGGCAACGGACTGCCAGGTTGAGCCGGTGGGCTATAGAAATAAGAGCTATGATAATCGATACTGCCGGATGGGTGACGGCCCAGGCGAATTTGAGCCTGCGCGGGTGTAGCAATGAGCGCTGCCAGAAAATCGCCGATGTCGAACGACTTCTGTTTACCGTGCAGTTTGGCAATCGTTGTTTCTTCGTTTGCCAGTACGCCCCAGATGGCATCGGCCACCAGCTCTTTCGTAACCGTATAGCCCTGTACTTTTGAGAGTCTGTTCGCAACAAAATCGGTCAGTGTCCCAAACGTTTTCACCTCCGCTGCTTTGTTGGCAATATCCGTATTCGCCGTTTGAATAGCCGCATCGATAGCTATATAGCTGGTTGTTTGAAATGCCACGTATTTGCCTGATGCAAAGCCTTCGACCTCCTGATTCGCGTAGGTATCGAACCGAAAATCAAGAATAGCCACGCCCTTATTTTGAGAGGCTAATTCCGTACATTCAATGATAAGCTGGTGATAACGAATCGACACCGGCCCGTCGGAGGTGGCGGTCGGACTGGTTTCTTTTTCTTTACACGATTGAGGGACCAGAAGCAATAGGAGCGTAAACACACTGCATAGGATCCGGCAGCTTATTGCCCAAACTGACTGTTTCATTTTGTTTCGGTGGTTACTTTTTTGATCGAGTCTATCGTTTTCGAAAATGACCTATCAGAGGTCAACACTTTGGACTGGCTCACTGGGTTTAGAATCGTCATTCCTTTTCATGCCAGCGTTCGGGGATTTTTATTTCCCAGCGTTGTAAATACTCATCAAAAGTGCTTTGCTGATTCGTTGTCCTGCTTTTTTGCCAATATGCCCCTGACCATCAGAGGAGTCTATACCATTTACATCCGATGGGTCAGCGGCCGTATTGCGGTTTTCGGGACAGATACGCCAGACACTGGTTTGCTGGCAGGCTCCGTTGTTGCTTTCGAGTTCCTGTAAATCGAAAATGACATCGGTAGTGCTGAAGGTGGATTTCATCCATTGACCAACCTTCATTTTAGCCCCGTTACCCTCATAGGCTGCTGTTGAATAAACCAGTGGTGGAGTCAGATGAACAAAGCGAAGACCAGGAATAGCCGTCCGCAGATCGTCGACCATTTTTTTGTAGTCTGTTTTTACCTGCTCAAAATTATTGTCCTGAATATCGGCGTACCCGAACTTGAATACTGCAATGTTCAGGCTGGCTTTATTAGCTAATACATTTTCGCGGAACACCCGGATTTTCTCCTGCGGATTTCCATTAGGAATGCCTCCCACATCGACGAAAATACCACCATGCAGCCCTTTTGTTGTCTGATCACCTTTACCATAATACTCGAATGGAAATCCATTGGCCTTTGCGCCTTCTTCCAGATCCTGACCAACGGACTGATGGAGGAAAAGTGTATTCCAGGTTTTGATGCGGTCACGTTCAGAAACGGCCAGCTTATCCCAGGCGTCAATACCTGCCAGCCCGACTACTCCGGGCTGGCCTTTGCCCAGCGCCGATGTACCAGTACCCGGACTGGTGTTGGTACCGGGTGTTGTGCTGCTACCCGTACCCGGAGCGGGGTCAGTACTTCCGCCCTGGCTACAGGAAAGAAGGAGCGGTACTAAAAAGAAAAACAGTGTCTTTTTCATCGGTGAGTAGTTCATGGTTTTGCTTTTTGATAGGGTGAATGTGGTGTTGAGTGGGCTGAAAATCCAATCCGTTGACGGAACGGGTGTAGCCGTTGAGGGAACGGTCGGGCAAGTGATTGACTGCGTAGAATTACGGGCGTACCTTGTCTCTCCGAAATACCTGCCTGCTGTCATGCCTGTTGTTCAGCTTTTTATGGGATTGCTCATGGCCCTCATGACGTATGCTTCACGGGGGCAGTCGTCGTTTGTGGTCGAGACAATCGGATTACGGCAGGGCTTGCCAGCTTCCGATATCCGGGCTTTGTTTCGCGATGCAAAGGGTTATCTCTGGCTCGGAACCGACATTGGCCTGGTCCGTTACGACGGGTTCCGATTCGAGACCATCAGTGTTTCGCAGGAGGGGCGCTGGCTTGGGGTCGTAAACGCGCTTGCTGAAGACAAGGACGGTCAGCTTTGGGTCGGAACAGAGGATGGGTTATTCGTTGTCAGGAATGGAGCCGCTAATGCCGTTAAAAGCCTGCAAACGGACCGGTTTCTTCGGATGAACTGCCTGATTTTCGATAAACAGCAGAATTTATGGTGCGGAACCAGCAGCGGAGCGTATTTGATAGATCAGTCTGATCTTCAGAAGATTGCCCGTAAACCCGCTATTGCTATCCAACCCAAACCCCTTCCCGGTTACGAAAATTTAGTGCCCGAATTTGCCCATCAACGCGTGTTTACGCTGGCTTTCGATGAAAAAGGGCGGTTATACGCAGGAGCCAACTATGGCTTGTTTCGCTACGAAAAAGGGAAGCAGGTAGAGCGTTTGTGGCCCAACCAGCACCGAAAGGTCGAAATTCAGGCGCTGGCCGTTCGGTCGTCGGACGATCTTGTCTTTACAACCTTCGACCCTCTGGGTTATATCCGACTTCATAACGGCAACGAAGAGCGGTTTTTCCCCAATATTTATTCCACCGATGTAGTATATCAGGCTAACCAGTTCTGGTATTTGTCGTATGGGTTACATCGGCAAGGTCCAGCCGATAACCACCCAATTTCGGTATTGGACCTGTACGAGAAAACCAGTAGCAGCTTCAACAAGCTTTATATCGACAGGGAAGGTATTTTTTGGGTAGCGACTAATGAAGGACTTCTCAAAATCCGACGTTCTTTTTTTGAGCGAATACCACTACCAAAATCCGTAAGTGGAAGCGAAATTAACGGGTTTGGTGTGTATGATAACGACTTACTGGTTGGCGCACATCATGGTCGTGTGTTTATATGGGAACGCGACACGCTGAAAAAAATGCTGGCGGGCCTGGCACCGATTGCTGGTGTGAGCGCCATTAAACAGGACAGCCATCGAACACTCTGGTTGGCAACCACCTATCAGGGGCTCTTCTCATTTAACGGCCGGCAAACCCGTCGCTACACCTTTGCCGACGGACTGATCAACGAAGCTTTCAATGCTATTATTCCGGGTAAATCAGGTACGTTATGGGCTGTAGGCGATGTGGGTATTACGCGAATTGTTTATGACAGTACGACCAATCGATACCGGCTTCAATTTTACGAGCATAAAGTAAACCGCTATAAATTCACGATCTTTTTTTCGGGGCTGGAAACACCCGACGGCACGCTCTGGCTTGCCAGCGACTTTGGGCTGGTATCATTTCGAAATGGCCAGTTTCGGAACCATCTGCTGACGGTTAACCAAACCACCGTTCGGTCTATCCGGAAAATTGTACAGGATAAAAACGGCCAAATCTGGCTGGCAACCGAGGGGAGCGGGCTGTTGCGGGGCGAAGTGAAGAACGGGCAGTTTACGCTTAACCGTCAATATACACAGCAGGATGGGCTGCCTTCAAATTCGTTTAGTGATCTGCTTGTCGATAGCAGCGGGCGAATCTGGGCCGCTGCAACCACGGCTCTCACCTGTCTGTCAATCAATGGACCGGCAGAGCAAATCCAGAATTTTGACTATAAAGATGGGTTTTTCAGCGAATCGTTTCTGAACCCCCATTTAATTGAATACCCGGTTGGTACACTTTGGGTTGGTAGTACGGAGGGATTACTGCGGTTAAGTCTGAACAAATTACAACCTCAGCGCCCTGCGTTATCGGTATTGATAACCGATGTTCGGCTTCGGGATGAATCCAGCCATGTTGGGGTAGCAGCAGGCAAGCCAGGTAATCTACTCAGTGATACGTCCGGAATTCGGCAGCTTTCCTCCTCGCAGAATGCGCTGACGTTTCGTTTTGCGCTCCTGAGTTTGGCCAATCCGGGTTTTAATCGGTATCGTTACCGACTCGATGGGGCGGAATCGACCTGGCGAAATACCTCCGGAAGCGAAAGTACAGTTACTTATTCAGGCTTGAAACCTGGCCATTATACGTTTTCCGTTCGAGGGACATCGGCCAGTGGGATTTGGAGTAAAACGGCTTCGTTTTCCTTTGATGTACTGCCTCCATTCTGGCAACGCGGGTGGTTTCTGATTTTGCTGGCTATTGGTCTGGCAACGGGAATCTGGCTATTGATCCGATTTCGGGAGAGACGGATCAAGCAGCAGGAAACGGAACGAAGCCGCCTGGCGCAGTTGATCGCCGAGCTCGAAACGCGGGCCATACGCGCTCAGATGAATCCGCATTTTATTTTCAATTGCCTCAATTCGATTCAGGAATGCATTCTGGCCGATGATACGGATACGGCATATCGCTATTTGTCGAAATTCTCCCGGCTTTTGCGCATGGTACTGGAAGAATCGGCCCGGAACATTCATTCATTACAACACGAACTGGATTTGATTCGCCTGTATCTCGAACTGGAAGCACTCCGGTTCGAGCAGCCGCTGCACTACGCGATCGACGTTGATTCTGAAGTAGATACGCATAATTGGCAAGTGCCTTCGTTGATTTTTCAGCCTCTGGTTGAAAATGCGATCTGGCATGGCCTGGTTCAGCAGACTGGCCCACGAAAACTCCGGATTTCCATCTGTCATGATGGTCCTAACCGGCTATTGTCCGTAATTGACGATAACGGTGTAGGCCGAAAAAAAGCATCAGAAAGCCGGAAAACAGTATATGGGACCTCGCAGGGGTTAAAGCTGGTTGCCGAACGAATAACACTGCTCGAAAAGAGTGGCTGGGGACAGGGCAGCCTACAGATCGACGACCTGACCGACGCTACAGGTGAGCCAGGGGGAACGCGGGTAAGCGTATGGTTACCCATCATTACAGAACTATCTCTTCGTACCAAATTCACTCATATTGCTAATCATGTACAAAGCACTGGTCATTGACGACGAGCCCAGGGCCTGCCATGTGCTGGAAATACTGGTTCAGAAACACTTACCCGAAATTACCACGTTTGCCAAAGCAACCCGCCCTGACGAAGGCATAGCACTTATTCAGCGCTTGAAACCGAATCTGATTTTTCTGGATGTGGAGATGCCGCTGATGAATGGGTTCGATGTGCTGAATGCCGTTGATGAATGGGATTTTGACATTATTTTCACGACAGCCTATCACCGGTTTGCCTTGCAGGCCATCAAAGTCAGTGCACTGGATTACCTGCTAAAACCAATTGACGTCGATGATCTGCGTATTGCATTCGATAAGTTTCTGCACCGACAGTTACATCAAGTGCCACGTAAGGTGTTGATTCAGAATTTGGTAGGTAATCTGAATGCGCCCACAATCCAGCAGCATAAATTACCCGTCTCAACGACCGAAGGCATTCATATGCTGCCCATAGCCGAGATTATTCGTTGCGAAGCGGATTCAAACTATACGTTCCTGTATATGACTGGGAATCGTCGTTTTTGTGCTTCCCGTACGCTGAAAGAGTTTGAAATCATGTTGAAAGAGCACGATTTTGTTCGAGTGCATAAATCTCATCTGGTCAATATGCAGTTTGTGACGCTCATTGGGCGGGATGGTACGGTCAACTTAAACGATGGAACCGCCATTACGATGTCGCGACGGATACGCCAGAACCTGTTTACCCGATCAGGAGACTGATTGCCAGGGTATTTTCCGGCAATAAATTTAGTGATTTCCCCGATGAAGAGTAACCGTAACGTTCTTGCTGAAACGCGGATCGGCGCTGTTCGAATAACTTGAGCCATCTTTCTGGAAATAGCTGAACCGTAGCGTTAAGGTCATCGCATCCGTTTCCCAACGACCCTGTTCGATGTCGTTGATGTAAAAATTAGGCACCACATGATACTTCGCATCAACTGGGCCAAAGTGCATCGTAAACAGATGATAGTCGTCTTTATTGACACTCCCATTGATTCTATACTCTTCCCGGCCAAGCTTACTCGTTACGGTGGCCAGACCATCGAATGCCTGCTTATTAGAACGGGATCGACGCCTGCGCTTTTTAAACGCCTTATTCCAACGCTCATCGTCGGTTACGGGTACGTCGATAGTAAGGGTGAGATTCTTCGATAGGCCATCTGGATCGTTAAAAGAACCCTGCCAGTGGCCGACCAAAAGCGGTTCGGTGTCGCTGTAGGCCCAGGGACGTTGGTAACGATCAAAAAATTTTCCTCCATAGAAACGAATACCACCCCAGACCAAACCGATCAGGAACAGCCCTGCCAGAACAGTCAGACAACCCAAAGGCTTTTTCATGGGCATACGTTTCTAAATCCGCTCATAAACCGTCGTTAGCCGTTCCGCTTTTGTCGGATTAGGCGATTTCGGATTGTCGGCATAGGTGAATACCCAGGTCATGGTACGGCCCTGCATACTAACATCATACACAGCCTCGGGAAATTCCTTCATTGACGATGTAACGGTTATTTTCCGGCCACTTATTGACCAGTGCGCATCGACGCTCATTGATTCGATGGTCTTTTTCATTGATCCGCAGGCATCGGGAACATTTGTTTTCATTTTTCCATCACTCATAAATGTATAAGTAACGTCTTTGGTACAGGGCATGCTACGCGTCATCATTTGCATCATGTCGGTTGCTTTGCCATTACTTTCGACCAGGGTCATTGCCGTACGTTTCCAGGTGCCAGCTACACCACCGACACGAGGAGCAAACGCAGGTCGGAAGGCTGTTGCGATCAGAATTAACAGGATAAATGAGCGATACATACGGGTCAATGGTTTCGGTCTTAGTCGGTATTTAGAGAAAAATCAATAACAAGCCCAGAAGGCCAGCCAGGAATAAGCATAGCCATTCGATGAGTTGCTGGCGCATGGGCCGTTTCATAGGTAGGTAGTTTATACCTGAAAAGTAAATCGCCGTTTAGCACCGGGCAAAAGCCCCTGCGCAAACGGCGGTTACTATTTAGCGAAGTGCGATTTTTCTTGATATTCAGAGAATTTGTTTACAAAATTGACGATTAATAAATAGTCGTTTTGCCGCCTGTTTATCGGAAATGCTATGAAAAGAATTGGTCTGTAAATTATTGACTGTCAATATGATTATGTCTGTTTCGCTGGTGTTGGAAAAACTTAATAGGTAAACATGCGGTCGCTGTCTGTCGCTAGCCGAACCAGTACCGTTGGCATCGCAAATTCAGCGGGTTTTCCGGCAATGTCCGCATCAGCAAGTCCCCGTGCTTTCGATGACATACCTGATAAATAGAATCGGCCACCTCCTTTCGCGATGGCTTCATAATGTTCGCGGAGCTTGCCTGTACCCAACCCGACAACCTTATCCATCTCTGCATCTTTCAGCAGCGTAACGGCATCGCCCGCCAGAAAGAGCGTAACGGTGTGACCTTCATCGATAGCGGTCTTCGCCACCAGAAAACCCAGTGCAGCCTTCGTTGCGTTTTCTGGACCACAGGTAATATGTATCAGGAATTTCATCTTCTTGGCGGTTGTCGGTGTGGAACTAGTTGTGGATGTCTGAGCCTGACCTGTTGCACAGGCCAGGAGGAACCAGAGGGCGATAAATAAACAGCTTTTGTTGCGCATGATCGTTCGGTTTCGCCTGGTTACTATGCTTCATGAATCAGTGGTTTGATCTGCTCGGCCATCTCCGGAGTGACCATCACCTGATGCGCATCCAGAGCGTGTTGTGCCGCTAATTGCAATACTTCGGCTTCGCTTTCAGCCTGGATAATTCCAGGGCAATCGAATCCAACATCTTTACAGCGTAGTTCTTTCATGATCGTGTGAATTTTTTAGGTTAAATGGACTATAAAAACAAAAGCTTCAGAGTAGTTGAGGCTTTTGTATAGAGTCGTGCTACGGTTCGGAACCGTAGCACGACTCTATACAAAAATCTTCAGTTAACTGGCAAGCCAAAAGATGATATTCTTTAAAAAAGTTAGCTAAGATTTTCAGTTAATGAGCTGATAGGCAGCGTAAAGGAAACGAGAATAATGAGTCCAAGCTAAATCGCTGGTTGTCGAAAAGCAAAAACCTTTGAGCAAACGGCGATTATAGACCTGGACTCGCCTGTTCTGGGAGATATTGTGTGGATAGAATCGGAAAGCAATCGTTATGTCAAGAAAATGAAACTCAATAGCCGTTTAATCCTTTGATTGAGTAAGTCGGTAATCTTTGTAATTCTTCTCAATAATAGCGTCCTTAAACAGCTTGAAATACTCGCTGGCTTTGGGTTCGCCATATTCTTTCTTCAGCAACGACTCAATGCCATAATCGGCCCCTTTAATCACTGGGTCCATGATGAACAGGTAGGCATACGACCCGTCGGGCTCTGGCTTGGTGGGATGCATAACGCGCGTCTGTTTGAATATTTTCTGTTCAGCCGCCGATAAATTTTTGGCGCCGGGCCAGAAAATTTCGTGAATGAATCGTTCGTACTGGGCACGTTTGTTAGCCTTGACCGGATAGGCAATCACCCAAACCGTTTCATTCGGTTTGGCAACGGTGCGTGTGCTCTGGCTCAGGGCAGGTATACTGATCAGGGCGATGAGGCAGCAAATCAGAGATAAACGTAAAGAATAGAGCATAGTATTTAGTTCAAGGAAGAATGTTAATTGATTAACTAAAGATACGTACTGAATTGCCTGTAAATTTCACTGACTTTTCAGTTGTATTCTATCCCCCGAAAGGGGGATTTTTAGTGCCCTTTCTGTCGTGTACTTTCGTAGTAATCAGTGAACACGGTTTCTTAATGCCTAAGCACATCACCATGAACTACACATGGTTTACAGTACTAATTTTCAGTCTTAGTTTGGCGTCGCTAAGCAATGCCCAAACGACCCTTAACTTCGAACATCTTTCTACTCCGCAGGGGCTTTCGCAAAGCACAGTGCGAAGCATCTGTCAGGACAGGGAAGGCTTTATGTGGTTTGGCACTCATAATGGCCTGAACAAATATGATGGGTACTCCTTTACGGTTTTTAAGCCCGATCCCCGTGATCCTAAACACACCTTTCATCATAACATCATAACCGACATTCATGAGGATCGCCGGGGACTATTATGGGCTGCTACCCTCGGCGGTGGATTACACCTCGTAGACAAACGGTCCGGAAACGTGACGGCTTATGAGATTGGATCGGGGCATAATAGTTCATTAAATACGCTTTTTTCTATCCATGAAGATGCGAAAGGTTTTTTATGGATCGCAACGGGCAGGGGCCTTGCCCGATTTGATACGCAGGCCAAACAGTATACGCTCTATACGAAACAAAAATACCTCGTTGCCGTAACCCAGGAACAATCAGGGCGTTTTTGGGTGGGTGGTATTCAGGGTGTACAACAGTTTGATCGACAGACCCGTACGTTTACGGATGTGTTACTGGATTCTTCTCTTGATCGTCAGCCATTTATCTCGTCGCTTTGTATTGATGCCGATGGCCTATTATGGGCAGGGAGCCTTTCCGGTGGATTATGGCGAATGGATACCAAACGGCGTCCTTTGGCCTTTACACGCTACAATCCTCGTGGGGAAGTCAATAAAGCGATACGGTATAACGGAATTTATTCTGATAAAGCTGGACACTTGTGGCTGGCTACCAGCGAGGGTTTGCAAGACATTGATACGAAAACTGACCGGGTGATCACCTACCAGTCCAATGCTTCTCAGCAGGGTAGTTTAAGCAATAACAGTATTCAGTCATTATTTCAGGATAGAACAGGCACGTTATGGGTAGGGACCAATAGTGGTGTTAATAAAGGATCTGCCTATAGCAAATCATTTATAGCTCACCAGATTATTCCGTCTATACCCACAATCAGCCTGAATAGCAACTACATCAACACATTGCTGGAGGATAAAACGGGAACCATCTGGTTAGGTAGTAATGCCGGGAACATGGATGGTAGTTTCAAGAATGGGTTATTCCGGTTTGATCCCAGGGATAAGCAAATCAAGCCTGTTCCGCTGGATACTTCTGATCCTGCCAGCAAGGATGTATTAACGGTCTATGAAGACCGTAAAGGACGACTCTGGATGGGTGCTGCCAACGGCCTGTATCAACTGAATCGCACTACGGGCAGGTTTGTCCGCTATGCATACCCATTTTCCGTTTACCATATGGCTGAAGATGAAAAGGGTACATTATGGCTCCCGAGCGGCAGTGCAGGCGATTCGGCCGTACTCTCTGCGTTTGATCCCGATAAAGCACAGTTCACTTCCTATCGCTACAACGAAAAGGATACATCTGGTTTAAATAATCCCTTTTATTACGGCATTCTGGCCAGCCGCAATGGAGATATTTACCTGGCTACAGGAGGGGGAGGCATAAATCGTCTGAATCCAAAAACAGGTAGATTTCGGCACTATATGCCTGACTATCAGTCGCTAATTGGCCATGTCAACGACAAAGAAGTACGTTGCCTGTACGAAGATGTTCAAGGTATTATCTGGGCAGGTACGGGGTTGGGCGGTCTTAATCGATTAGATCCCCGGACGGGCAAATTTACTACCTATACGACTCAGGAAGGACTACCGAGTAATCGAATCCTAAGTATTATAGGCGATCAGAAAGGACATTTGTGGATGGGTACAACCAGGGGGCTAAGCCGATTTGACCCTATGACCAACGTGTTTCGTAACTATGATGTGCGAGATGGCCTGCCCGACAATGAGTTTTTGACCGGTGCGGTTCAAAATCACAAGGGTAAGCTTTTATTTGGTACCCGGAATGGGTTCGTTATGTTCTACCCAGATAGCGTCAGGGATAATGCCATTCCTCCTCCCGTGTATATTACCGGCTTCACGGTGCTGGGAAAACGTCGGGCGGTACCCTCAGATCATATTGCATTAGCCTACCAGGAAAACTTTCTTTCTTTTGAGTTCGTCGCTCTCAACTACAACACTCCCGAAAAAAATCAGTACGCCTATCAACTCGTTGGTGTAGACAAGAAGTGGGTACAGGCAGGAACCCGCCGATTTGCCAACTATACCAATTTACCCCCCGGAGACTATACATTTCGGGTAAAAGCTTCAAACGATGATGGTGTCTGGAATGAAAAAGGGGCATCTATCCACGTAATGATTCAGCCACCGTGGTGGCAAACCATCTGGTTCCGGTTAACAGCAGCCTTCATTTTGTTGCTGCTCGCCGGCATTTCGATCCGGTTGTATACACAGGCCAGGCTACGTCGGCAACGAAACGCTCTGAAACGGGTCCTGCAGGTGCAGGAGGAAGAACGTCAACGGCTGGCGGCTGATCTGCACGACGATTTAGGCGCCACATTATCGGCTATAAAAGGGCAGCTGGAAACCGTTCACCAAACCAGCGATGAATTGGCCAGACCAATCGATCTGATGGAAAAGGCAATTCGGGATCTGCGGCATATATCACATAACCTAATGCCTCCCGAATTTGCCAGGCTGGGGCTGACAGAGGCTATCCACGAGACCGTCAGGCGGGCCGAAACTAGTTCGGGACTGCATTTTCTGTTCATCACCCATGGGCAGGAACGACGATTCGATAACGAAACGGAGCTAACAATCTACCGAATTGCCATTGAACTGATTAATAATGCGATTAAGCACGCAAAAGCAAAGCAAATCACAATCCAGTTGATTTTTTACCCGCAACAAGTATCTTTATTGGTTGAAGATGACGGCAGGGGTTATCCGATTAACGAGGGCATAAGTCAATCAGGAATCGGATTACGAAATATTCGCTCCCGCGTAGCCTATCTTCAGTCGAAGTTGCTGGTTGATTCTGGAGAGAGAGGTACAACCATCACTCTGGAAGTGCCTCTTTAAATCCAGAAGTATGGTTTCGGGAGCAATTCCTTCTACAATTCTCATTGCCGACGACCATCAACTATTCAATGATGGATTACGTACATTATTAACATTTGAGGGGAGCCCGTTTCAGGTTGTTGGTCAGGTCTATAGGGGCGATGACGTAATCCTGGGCATTCATCAACTACAGCCTGATGTCGTTTTATTAGATATCAATATGCCCCATCGAAATGGTATCGATGTGGCCCGGCAAATTGTACGCGACTACCCGACCGTCAGGGTAGTAATCATTTCGATGTATAACTACCAGAAATTTGTTGATGAACTTAAAGAAATTGGTGTTGCCGGTTATTTGTTGAAAAGTGCCTCACAACAGGAATTGATCAGCTGTTTGCAAAGTGTTATTACAGGCGGTCGGTATTTCGATATAAAGCTGAATGGAAAAGCAGCTGCCCTCCATCAGGAAGATGAGTTTGTGAAACGGTTTAAGTTGTCGCCCAGAGAGTTAGAGATTATTGTGTTAATGAGAGAAGGATTATCGGCGCCAGAAATAGCCCGGCAACTCTTTATTTCAGAAGAAACGGTTAAAACACACCGAAAGAATATTTACTATAAGCTGGACATAAATAACCTGGCCGAACTGATTCGGTTTGCCAATGAGCATGGGTTATAATCGTTAGTGACATTATAAAGCCTGCTCATCAGACCCAGCCAATCCGCTCAAAAAAGTGCTGCTTTTCCCGGCGCGAGACCTCCACCTCACTACCATCAGACATAACGACGGTGCCACCTTCACCCCGGACGTACTCGCTCAGATGCTGAAGATTTATGAGCGACGAGCGGTGAATCCGGACAAAGCTGAGCGGCTCGAGCAGGTCAGCAAAGTCTTTTAATGTTCTGGTGGCCACAATTTTACGGCCATCGACCAGATAAAACGTCGTGTAATTGCTGTCAGCTTCAAGCCGAATAATGTCCTGAACGGGTACGAACATCAGCCCCCGCAATGACGACACGGCAATTTTATTGAACAGGGCATGTGGCGACGGCGTTGGGCGATTTATATCGATCGAAACCGTTTCGCGGTGCTGACGCTTCTGGTGCAGCCGTTCGATGGCCTGCTGAAGCTCACCTTCGTGGATGGGTTTAAGCAGGAAATCGAGTGCACTCATCCGCAGGGCATCAATCGCATACTGACCGTAGGCTGTGCAGAAAATCACCTCAAAGTCGATTGTTCCCAGTTCGCGCAGGAGAGAGAACCCGTTCATCCCAGGCATATCGATGTCTAAAAATAATACATCGGGTTTGTAATGGGCTAAACTCGCCACGGCATCTGACGGATGTTGAAAGGTCTGTAGAACATCCACGTCAGGGGCTACTTTTTGGATCTTTACACGTAATGCATCCAGACTAGCTCGCTCATCATCAACAAGAATAGCAGATAATTTCATCATTCCGGTTGGTTGTCCATTGATAAATATACGGACTTATGAGGGCAGAAGATTGACCGGTAACTAAAAGGCTACGAAAAAAGCCGTTTCTTCGGAGTGAAACCAATTGATCGCTCAGCTTATGTATACCTGGATTTTCGTCTGCGTAAAAAACAGTAAAGCGGTGTTAGATTCTGGTAATCAACATCTAACACCGCTTTACTGTACTGCGCCATTAGGAATTATCTAGGGTGCAATTGCGCCGTTGGATTTGAGAACCTTATTGAAAAAAAGGATGTGAAAGGGTAGCGAATTTTCCCAATAATCCCAGGTATGACCGCCGGGGTGTTCGGTGTAATCGTGTGGCGTCTGGTTGTAAACCAACCGGCGATGCAGTTCTCGGTTCGGTTCGATCAGAAAGTCATCGACGCCACAGTCAATGATCAGCTTTAGCCCATTGGCCTTTATCTTATCGGCCATGTTCACGACAGAGTTAGCCGCGTATAAATCGGGTGTAGCTCCCTGCGGTCCCAGGATTCGCTCGAACTGAGGAGCAATCTGTTTGGCAAACTCGGGCGCAATTCGCCAGTGAGTTGGGCTCAGATCGAGGGCGCCACTCATGCTGCCAGCCGCACAATAGAGATCCGGATGACGCGTAGCCAGATACAATGCGCCATGCCCACCCATGCTCAGGCCCGTAATTACCCGACCTTTTTTATCGCGAATGGTGCGGTATGTGTTGTCGATCTTTTCGAGCACTTCTTTCGTGATATAAGTCTCAAACAGATTGTCTTTCTGAATCGGACTGTCGAGATAACCACTGAGTTTCTCACCTTCGGGTGTAACAATAATCAGGTTATACTGATCGGCCAGGTTGTGCAGCAGCATCTTGTCGGGCGTCTTTGACAGCCAGTCGTTGAACTGCCCACCACCACCATGCAGTAGGTAGAGAACCGGATAGGACGCCTTGCTTTTCGCATAGCTACTGGGCAATACAACAGCCGCCCGAAGGTTTTTTTGCATGGCGGCACTGGGAATATCGAGCGTATCGACCTTCGCGCTAAATGCGGAGAGATGCATGAGTACGCCCATACCTAGAATTAGAAAACGTAAATACATAGTTTGCCAGGTTAGGAATGTGACGGAAAAACGATAGTATGGGTGTTAGACTGGATTCTGGTGCTGGTTCATATTTGTGAAGTTGAAAGCAGGGGAGAAGTGTGGGACTATAGTTCAGTCTATCAATAACGCCAGGTTTACTCGTATAAATGACTGCTCAGGAAGAAGAAAAATTCTTTGTGTAATTTATACGTAATGATAAGATTTTTCGCTAATCAAGTGAAATTTACTATTGATTATTTTTAATTTTTTCGTCTGGTAATACAAATCAAAGGCCGTGCTGAATGTTGTCGCTTGATATTTGTCAAGACTTATTTCTGATCTATATCATTCCTGCCAAAGGGCTGGTTACTGCATATTTGTAGTCTATTATTTGCCGTTTTTAGCCATGGAAAAAGTAACCGCAATTAGCTACGGAGGTACCAATTCAAGAGTGGGCGACTTGCTAGTCAATCGCTTACTGCCCAATCGTTATGTAGATGCCGTTGGCCCGTTTATATTTCTTGATCACCTATACCCAACAGAACTAAATCCGGAAGTACCCGAAGTGCCAACCGGCGAATCTGCACATCCGCATCGGGGTATTGCCACATTCAGCTATTTGTTCAAGGGTAGCCTTGCACATTTCGATAGCCAGGGACATCGCGGTACGGTAGCCTCGGGGGGAATTCAGTGGATGAAAGCCGGGAATGGAATCATTCATGACGAACAGCCCCGTATGACCGATGCGGGCGGCTCTGTACTCCATGCGCTGCAATTCTGGATTAATCTGCCCGCAAAAAACAAGGCAGAAGCCCCCGAATACCTGGCCGTGCAGGCCGACGAAATTCCGGAGGTGGTATTACCCAATGATGCTGGTACTGTACGGATTTTGATTGGGAAATTAGGTAACGAGGTCTCGCCGGTCAAAACATTCAGCAGGCAGTTTTTATACCATATAAAGCTGAATCCAAAGTCATCGTTTACGCTGCCAACGCGGTCTGATTTTGAGTACGCGGCTTTCGTACCTTCCGATGAAGTAAACGTAAACGGATCGATGCTTGGTAACAGCAAACTCCTTACTTTTGAGATGGATGGTGGTGATATTGTGCTCCAGAGCGACCGTATTGCGTCGACCGATGTGATGCTTTTTGGCGGGGAACCTTACATGGAGCCCATCGTGGCTGAAGGGCCGTTTGTCATGAATACCCATCTGGAAATTGCGGAGGCATACCGTGATTTTTTTAACGGGAAATATGGTACCATTAAGTACACAGCGTAATGTACGATAAGCTTCGAAACTATATAGATACTCAACTATCCGATACGGTGTCTGATGAGGAATTTGAGTTGATCAAACGGGCATTTGTCGCTAAAAAAATCAGACGGAAACAGTATTTATTGCAGGAAGGCGATGTGTGTAAATACATTGCCTTTATTGTCAAAGGAGCGATGCGCCAATACTCCGTTGATGCGAAAGAAATAGAACATATTGTCCGGTTTGGGATCGAGAATTGGTGGATGAGCGACCGGGAGAGCTTTATTATGCTTACGCCATCCCGGTATAATATCGATGCCCTGGAAGATACCGACCTGTTGATGATAACCAATGCCAGTTTGCAGGAATTAAGGGCTCACTCGCCATCGTTTATAAAACTGGGGCAATTGCTCGATGAGCGGAGTTATATAGCCGCTCAGAAACGAATTCACGCATCGATTAGCCTTACTGCCGAAGAACGGTACATTGATTTACTAAAATCAAACCCTGAATTTTTGCAGCGATTTCCGCAGAATATGATCGCTTCTTACTTAGGTATTTCACCCGAAACGCTGAGCCGTATTCGTAAACATTCGATTACCAGGTAGATAAGCTGAATCTGATAGAACTCTCCCAAACTGAGCCATCAGTCGGCTCAGTTTGGGAAATCTCGCTGAGGCTAGTATGATCAGGCCAGTACTTTCGAGAGATTCTGGTAACTGATCTGAATGTTTTCAATTCCGGGAGCCATATCCTGCTCGACAAAGAAGTATTTTAAACCGGCAATACTGGCTGCCGCAAAAATTCGCTTGAAGTCAACGACGCCATTGCCAACTTCGGTAATCGTTTTCAGATCCGACTTAATGTCTTTTATGTGCCAGAGCGGAAAGCGTCCTGGCTGCCCTTTGAACAAGTCAACGGGATCTTTACCCGCTTTAGTTGCCCAGGCTAGATCCAGTTCCATCTTCACAAGGTCTTTATCCGTCTGCGAGAGAACCAGTTCGTAAGGGGTCTTCCCACCTTCGACAGGATCGAATTCGGTAGCGTGGTTGTGATAGGCAAAACCGATACCTGCCTTTTTCGCAGCTTCACCGGTTTTCTGAAATACCTCGATTGATTTATTGATCTCATCCAGCGTTGCCACGGGTGTACTGGCGCAAACCAGATAACTCAACCCGCCTTCGGCTGCTTCGTCAACCAACTGCTGGTAGTTATCACGCAGATTCAGCATGGGAGGCATCGGTCCACTACCAAATGGGTTTCGAGCTGGTGCTGCCGCTGCACCCGTTGCGGTTGTGCTGGCAGGCGGTGTTGGCCGTGGTTTGAACGGTGCTCCACCCGCATGGTGCGCCCGCCATCTCATACCCATGCCTTCAACCAGCGATTTAAATTCTTTGGCTGTGTAGCCGTAGTATTTCCCTTTCAGACTAAAAGCCGACTCTACCTCTTTGTAACCCGTTGCGGCTACTTTTTGGAGTGTGCCTTTCGGGTCTTCGTTCATCTGTCTGAACAGCGTAAATAACTGGATGCCGATCGGGCGGGAAGCAGCCAATCCGAACAGTTGTTCGGCCTGTGTAAGCTGTGGTAGTACCAATCCACCTAACGCCACTGTACTGGCCTGTTTCAAAAAATCTCTGCGGTTTCTCATGGAGGTAAAAGGTTTGACGAGTAATTGGGTACTAGTTAAAAAGAAAAAGCCTGATGATAACAAAACGATCATCAGGCACGATTCAAGACAGGTTGATTTTTACTTATTTCTTGGCCTCAGCAGCGTTGCCTTCCTGTTTTACAAACTCACCGCTTGCTTTTATTTCAACTTCATCGCTGACAACTACTACGGGTATCGTACCAATACTAAAATCAGAGCGTTTCACCGAACTGGCTATCTTAAAACCAACTTTTTCCTGTTCTTTGCCGCCCTGTCCTTTCATTTTTACAGGACCAACCATCGTTACATCCAGCGTAACCGGTTTTGTTACACCATGCATAGTCAGATCACCGGTTGCGGTATATTTCTTGCCATCTACTTTCTTGAACGATGTGCTCTTGAAGGTCAGGGTCGGGAATTTTGCTGCGTCAAAAAAGTCAGGGCTTTTCAGGTGGTTGTCCCGGCGTTCGTTGTCCGTATTGATACTGGCTACATCAGCCGTAAGTTCAAAAACGGCATCCGAAAGGTCAGGCTTTGCCGAAGTAACTTTAGCATCGAAGGTTTTGAAATTACCATCTACTTCTGCCAGCAGATTGTGAGTTACGGTGAACCCGACGCGGGAGTGGGCCTTATCGACCGTCCAGCTTTGGGCTAGCGAAACTCCGGAAACAAAAAGGCAGGCAGCTAATACGGTAAGTGTCTTCATGTGTTTAATTGGTTTAATGGAATCAATTTTTCTAAGTTAGACTGGTTAATTCGAAATGAAAACGGTTAAAAAAACGAGTAATTGCCTGATAAGCAAAACTACTTTCCTGTATCAGTTCATAATTAATGTGTTTTAACCCGTAAAACCGACTTTCCTGTAGGTACATGTATTAGTACCCTTGGATAACGTTACCGGCTATTAATCAGGTATCTGCGCTACTAAATTGGGGTGATTAAGCCGGATTTTAGAAATGAGTCTTGCGGAATGCCCGATTTAGGTAGCTGAATCCGGTATTTTTTCGGTTAAATACCTAAGTATACAATTGACGTAAATTATACTGGTTGTTGAAGTCGCTCGAAGAGCATTCGAAACCAAACCGAAAACGTATCGGGAGCACTGATTATTTCCTGCCCCAGATCATCGGCCGATATCCAGCGGACAGCGCAAACTTCGTCAGGATTGAACGGAACCTGGCCCTGGTAGCGACCAGTAAAAACATGATCGAGTTCGTGCTCCGTCAGGCCGTTCGGCAATTCAGCGTGGTATCGAAAGCTGAATAGAGGTTCCAGCGCTGTCCGAAAACCCATTTCTTCGAACAGGCGTTGCTCGGCCTGATCGGCGGTGTTGTCGGGCCGACTTGGGTGACCACAACAACTATTCGACCATAAACCACCGGAATGATACTTTTGGGGTGCTCGTTTCTGAAGCAAAAAGTCTCCCTGATCGTTGAAAATCAGTACGGAAAAGGCCCGATGAAGTTCCCCTGACTGATGTACAGCCAGCTTTTCGGCCGTGCCGATCACGGCGTCATGTTCATTGACAAGCAATACGGTTGGTGAAGATGTAATTTCGTTCGTCATAAGTGAGTAGAATAGATGGTGGCACGGTTCGAAGTGAAAGTCCTAGCCTCAATATACCATTATTTTATGAACGGTCTTGCAGGGGTACGTAGTTTAGTAAGTTTCGTTAAAAAGTGAAATTTAATACTGAGTTTATACAAACGGCCCATCAATTTGTTTAAGCGCAAATGAAACTGCTGCCAGATGGGAGCTAGTTCATTAATAACTTGCCGGGTGTAGAAACCAGTTCCATCAGGATCTGGGTCAGGAATGGTAATATCCAGGCCTAATTTTAGCAAATGATCAGAGTAAAATGAGCTTAGGTGCAAGGGCGCTATTAAGGAGACGAAGGCCGATTAACCAGTAAAACACCAACCAGAATGACAGCCAGAGCCGCAATTTGCCGCTCCGTTATTACCTCGTTGGCCAGTGCCCAGCCGAGCAATACGGCTACCACCGGATTAACGTAAGCGTAGGTGCCTACCACGGCTGGTGGGCGTACCTGAAGTAACCACAGATACGATAAATACGCGACAATCGATCCAAACACAATCATATAAACCAGAGCCGTCCAGGTTCGAACCGTTACCTGATCGAAACTAAATCCTGACCACTCACCCAGTAGCCAGCTCACCAAGGCACAGAACAGGCTGGCTGCCAGCAATTGGATGGCTGCATTCAGGATGGTTGAGCCTGGGGCTGTGCGGTATCGGGAATAAAGTGATCCGACTGCCCAGCAAATCGTACCCGTTAAAATAACCGCTACGCTTGGCCAGTACATACTGGCCTTTGCCTGCGATACAAACGCGGCCGGATCTTCGCTGAAAAGCAACAGAATACCACCAAATCCAAGTAAAAGCCCCACTAAACGGAGTTTAGCCGTGCGATACGTTGCCCATTGTGGGCGATCGAGTACTACGAACCAGAGCGGTAAGGTCGTAACCAGAATAGCTGCCAGACCGGTTGGCAGGTATTGTTCAGCCCAGATGACCGAACCAGTGCCTCCTCCCAGCATCAATGTACCAGCCAGTGCGTTACGTGGGAGCGCCATACGCATATCTACCCGCTCTCCCTGCATACGACACCAGCTGAATAGTAACCCACCGGCAATGAAGAACCGAAGCGACGCCATTAGAAAAGGGGGCAGACTTTCCAGGCCGATCAGGGCAGCTATATAGGTTGATCCCCAGATCAGGTAAATAGCTGCGAATGCGAGTACGACCGTCCAGGACGTTGAGAGAGCACGCGGCTGCGTTTGTGTTGTCATGCCTTTCCAGGAAATAAAGCGCCTGCTTTTCTAAGTGCCAATTAATATAATTGTCAAGACTTAATTTTAGAAGATTATGCTGACTCATGCGCTTTCTCAGAAAACAGCGGCAAAAATTCGACTGATCAGCGAACAGATCAGGCAGTTACAGGAAACCAATGCAAAGTAACTGGCCGTTACGGCCAGTTACCCTGCCCAATGTGGCGTTGTGGCTGTTTTAGAGTGCGCACCCTGACAACCTGAGGCAAACCCCAGTTTCAGCGGGTAAAGGGTCAGACGACTATACGGTTACAATCAGTTTGCCTTTTGTTTTGCCGGTCTCAACCAGTGTATGCGCTTCGGGAAACTGATCGAACGTAAATGTATCGGATACATGGGACTGTAGCGTGCCATTGGCCATCCGATCGGCAATTTGACGCATGTCATCGCCATTTGACATTACACCCTGCCGGAAGCCATTGATTCCTTTGGCCTGCGTTTTTTCGGTTATAACGGCTTTGTTGCCAACGATACCCACAAGGGCACCACCCGGCCGGATAATGTTCAGCGATCGCTCAAACGTATCCCGCCCGATCGGATCCAGCACAAAATCAATGTCGGTTAGCACCTGGTCGAATTTCTGAGACGTATAGTCGATGTGTTCATCGGCCCCCAACTCCAGCACAAAGTCACGATTGGCAGCTGATGACGTACCAATCACATAGGCTCCCAGATGCTTTGCCAGTTGTACGGCATAATGCCCAACACCACCCGCTGCCGCATGAATGAGGACCCGATCGCCCGGTTTGATCTTAACAAAATTGACCAGTGACTGCCAGGCGGTCAGGGCTGCGAGGGTGGCAGCAGCAGCGGATTCATGGGACACAAGATCGGGTTTTAGCGCAAGTTGCGCAGCCGGAGCCGACACATACTCGGCATAGGCCTGACCGTGGCCGGGAAAGCGTACCATGCCAAAGACCGCATCGCCCGGTTTGAAATTGGTAACATCGCTACCGATTTCAGTGATTATCCCCGAAATATCCCACCCTAATATAACGGGCTCACCAGCCTTAGGGGTAAACCAGGGTGGAAACTGGCGACTGGTTCGAAGAAAGGCATCCACCGGGTTTATACTAATGGCTTTTGTCTGAACCAGTACGTCGGTTGGAGCTAGTACTGGCATGGGTAGGTCGGCCAGAATTAGCTTGTCAACCCCTCCCGGTTCTTTAAGAATTACCGCTTTCATGTCTAGTTAATTAATCGATTACTGTTATGGCTGACCGAAACACGATGCCAATGGATTTAGTAACGAGCGTCACCTGAATAAACTAATCAAAAAATAGGTGGGTTCTACAAATAAAACAGCCGACTATCGGCGCGAAAAAACCGAATCGCCGGCCAGTTAGGGTTGGTGAAATACGGCGATAAAAATGACGAAAAATCACATTCATAGCATGTTCCTATAGTTACTTAACAGGAATTTCGTGTAAAAATGCCAAAGTCATAAACTGATTTATAGAACGAGAATAATCCATGCCTTTATAAGCCGCACAGGGGTGAATTGCCAATTTATCGTCTGGAAAATGACACGGCTACCAGGGTTTAAATTTTTGATACGAAAGTGCTGATTGACTAACTCGCAGCATTGCCTGAAGATAATTTATTCGACAGTTAATAGTTCCGGTTCATGGCTCAATTCCGGGAGTTCAGTTCAGAATTGATTGATATTCGCTCATCTTGTACCTATTCTTGTTTCCCAATTGCGACGTGTTAACCTCTTTACTGATACTATGGCTTATCAAAATAAACTAGTTCAGAATAAAATAACCGGCCAGAACATCCGGTTTTTGCAGACAGCTGCCGACACGAACGGCAAACTGCTGGAGATGGAATCGACCTATCGCGCGCACTCAAAAGAGCCAACGGCACACTATCATCCCTTTCAGGAAGAAGATTTCGAAATTCTGGCCGGAGAGCTTACTGTTCAGCTGGATGGGCAATTGAAGATTCTGAAAAAGGGTGATAAACTGCATGTTCCGGCCAATACCGTCCATGCCATGTGGAATGCGTCTGACGGTGAGACCGTCATCAACTGGCAGGTAAGGCCAGCCATGGACACCGAGCAACTGCTCGAAACGGCAAATGGGCTCGCCAGCGATGGTAAAGTGAAGGCAACCGGAATGCCACCACTGTTGCAGACGGCACTCATGGCCAACCATTTTTCGAATGTTTTCAGGATTGCTAAACCACCGTTTGCCGTGCAGAAAATCCTGTTTACGCTCCTGACGCCGTTTGCCTATCTTGCTGGTTATAAGCCGACCTATAAGAAATACCTCGACTAAGGAGTTTCTTTGCCATTATTAGATGAATCGGAGACCGTCTCTACAGCGTACAATGGCCTAACCCTTATTGCCCAGTGCCGTATACGGGTCGATGGCGAGGTTCTACGGCTGGCTGCTGCGGGGTACGTTTTGTGAATAGAAAGCTACCGGGAACCGGGGCAACCCAGGACTCGCAACTTACGCTAAAATCTATATCTTTACTGGAAAGCGCTGTTGTAGCCGTATTTTCTACACATCAGTAAGCATGAAGCCGTTCAACGACACAAAACTGCGAATTTTTGGGCCCATCGTACTGTTTGTGTTCGGCACTATCTTTTTTCGGCTGAACTGGTATTTCGAACTGTCTTTCCCGGATTTAGTCAAATCTGATCTGATTGCCTTAGCCGCTGGCTTTACCTGCTGGGAAGTAGCCCGGCGGGTTATCATGTCGTTACAACGTCGTTTTCCCGATTTGTCTCAAACACAAACGCGCTTCAAATGGCTGTTGGCAATGGCTCCGGTATTGGTCAATTTTGCCTGGTTTATTCGGTATGTAGCCCAGAATGTGGCGAATGACAGCGTTTGGGAGTTGCCTGATTTCGTCGACTATACTTATTCGATTGGGATTCAAATTTTTTATTGTTGTGTCTACATGGTGATTTACGAAGGAATTTATAGCCTGCGTAAATGGAAACAGACGCATGCAGAGAAGGAAGCCCTCCGGAAAACTGCGTTACAGAGCCAGCTCGAAGAACTAAAAAGCCAGATCAACCCCCATTTTCTATTCAATTCGCTCAATTCGCTATCAGCCCTGATTGGCGAAAATCCTGCTCAGGCCGAAACCTTCGTCGATGAGATCAGCAGCGTTTATCGGTATTTATTGCGTAACAATGAGGATCGACTCACGTCCTTGCGCGATGAGCTGGCTTTCATTGAGTCGTATTATCACCTGTTGAAAACCCGCTATGGTGACGGTATTGACATTTATATGGCTGTCGATCCGCAATATGACGACTATCTGCTGCCACCACTAACGTTGCAGATGCTGGTGGAAAATGCTGTTAAACACAACGTAATTCTGCCGGAATTGCCGTTGCAGATTGACATACGGGTGCAGAATGAACAGCTTATTGTTCAGAATAATCTTCAGCGTAAAACAACCAAAGTCGCTTCAAATCGCATTGGATTAGCGAACATTCTGACCAAATACAAACTGCTGGGTGAAGATCAGGTATCAATTGAAGACGATGAAGACTATTTTACAGTACGATTGCCCTTGCTGCGTGCCCACCAATTGACGACTACCTTGTAATTCATGACGACATCCTTCAACGATAGCAAACTCCGTATTTGGGGACCCATTGGGTTGTTTGCGTTCGTTGCGCTATTTTTTCGACTGGATTGGTATCTCAGACTGCCTTTTCGAACGCTCGTAATCAATGATCTGATTGGTTTATCGATCGGGCTACTTTGGTGGCAACTGGCGCGGTGGGTCGTTTTGCAGCTTCAGACCCATTATCCCGGCCTGCACAATAGCCGGAAACGCTTGCTCTGGTTGTTGATACTGCTGCCTGTTATGGCGAATCTGGCCTGGTTTGTGCGCCAGACTACCCGATTCGTGCTGGATGGAAATATCTGGTATTTTTCGAAACTGATTGAATATTCGCGGGCCGTTGGCATGCAGTTTTTTTACCACTGCGCTTATTTTGTGATTTATGAAGGTGCTTATGTGCTTAAAGAATGGCGAAAAGCGCAGATCGAGAAAGACGAATTAACAAAACGGAATCTCCAGAGCCAGTTGGTTTCGCTGAAAAATCAGGTGAGTCCGCATTTCCTGTTCAACAGCCTTAATTCCATTTCGTCGCTGATTGCCGAAAATCCCCATCAGGCCGAAGCCTTCGTGGATGAACTGGCGAGCGTGTACCGGTATCTGTTGCAGGCGGGTGAACGCGAGCTGACTACCTTGCGTAACGAACTGACCTTTATCGAGTCGTATTCGTATCTGCTTAAGATGCGTTATGGCGCAGGGCTTGAGTTAACGATTTCGGTCGACCCGGCTTATTCCCATTACTTAATGCCACCACTAACCTTACAACTGCTTCTCGAAAACGCCCTTAAACACAATGCCTTTTTGCCCGATCGGCCCTTGAAGATCACAATTCGTACGATTCAGGGCTATAAGCTGATCGTCGAAAATACGATCCAGCGTAAGCGGGTGCGGGTAGAAACGGCAGGCGCCGGATTGTCGAATATGGCCACTAAATACCAGGTACTCGATCAGCCAACGCCAACCATCGAAGAACTGGACGATTGTTTTCGGGTAACCTTGCCGCTTTTAGTCGACCACGAATCACTTGTCCATTAAGTAGAACGTAGTTATTTTCCCATCCACTTTTTGAAATCGGTGGCCCGTTCGCGGCTTACCAGAACCTCTTCGTCGGTAGCCGGTTTGAGTATAAGTTTAAGCTTATTGTTGAAGTAGGGGTGGATCTGCTGGACCGTATTGATCTGGACAATAAATTGGCGATTGGCCCGGAAAAACTGTGCTGGATCAAGCATTTTTTCCAGCTCATCAAGTGGATAATCCAGTGAATATTTCTGGTTTGCGTGCGTGCGAAACAAGCTGACGCCTTCTTCCGAATAAAAATAGGCAATGTCGCTGACTTCAATTGGTACCCACTGCTGCCGGTGTTTGACCAGAAAGCGACGCCGGTAATCGGTCGGCTGGATTTGCTGCCGGAGCTGCTGAACCAGCGCGTCGATATCCATTACGCCCACATCACTGGTTTTCGGTTCAATCGTGTCGCCGTTATCGGCAACCGTACGCTTGTATTTGGCCAGACTGGCCTCTAGTTCGTGCCGTTTGATGGGCTTCAATAAATAGTCGATACTATTGACTTTGAAAGCCCTGAGCGCATATTCGTCGTAGGAAGTTGTAAAAATAACCGGCGCACCAACCGTTGTTTGCTCGAAGATTTCGAAGCTTTGTCCGTCGGCCAGTTCGATATCCATTAGAATTAAGTCGGGCGCAGATGGCTGACCGGGGCCATTGGCGTTGAGCCAGGCAACCGACGATCGTACACTGGCTGCGGTGCCAACAATCTGAATGGTTGGGTCTACATCCAGCAAAAGCTTGGATAGTTTCCGAACAGCTAATTCTTCATCTTCAATTAAAAATACGTTCATAGGGTCGCTACCTTGAGGGTGAGGTTAAGTTTCTGGCCTGGTTATGTTACAAAATGATAAAAGAAGCACTATTTATCCAAAATTATATTGCTTGAACTGATATAAGTGAGCCATGAAACGGTGCTTTCTGCCTATGAAACCACGCATTTCCGGGGTAGAATTACTCAGAATTGGCTAGTAATGGCAAGGTTACACTAAAAGTCTGATCATTTTCCTGAATGCTTACCGAACCCTGGCCAAGCAGTTGATATTTAGTAGTTATGTTGGATAAGCCTACCCGGTTTGAGGGCACCCGAATATTTTTTCGCTGCACATTATTTTGTACTTCCAGCCTTCCATCCGGCGTTGTGGCGATGCGAATCGTGAGCGGTTGCTGGGGAAGAATGATATTATGCTTCACTACGTTTTCAATCAAAATTTGAAGCGTTAGTGGAGGAAGCAGATAGTCGGCTAAGGCAGGATCAATAGCAAGCCTTAGCTGAATACCGTCGCCATAGCGTGTATTGAGCAGATGAAAATACGATTGAGCGAACTGAATTTCCTGACTTAGCGTAGCGAGTTCGGTCTCATTACTTCGGAGCAGATAGCGATACACACTGCTCATTTCTTCCACAAATCGTTCGGCCTGATCGGGGTCATCTTCAATCAGCGACGATAACGAATTGAGCGAATTGAATAAAAAATGGGGGTTGATCTGGCTTTTTAATCCATCGAGCTGGCTTTGGAGATTAGCTTTTTTTAGCTGTTCGGTTTCAATGAGCGTTTGTTCCCAGTGCGTAAAAGCAAAAACACCTTCATAAACCGTAATGACCATAACAACCACCAGCAGGTCATAGGTATAAGCCCACCCCAACCAGCCCGGATAAACAGGAAATGCTGGTGAGGCAACCACTTTATATAATCCATAAATAACCGATATTGTCAGGCATGATTGAAGACCGGTTAGAATAAACATAAAAAGAATGCGCCGGGGAGTCTGCTGAGAGTACGGAAAATGCTGATTGATATAAATGGAAATAGCGTTGTTGGCCAACCAGTTACCATAGGAAAGCAAACCCGCCGAGAGGGTAGCAAATCCGAAAATCTGCCAGTTTTGCCAGTATACATTTCTCAGCAGAATCCAGTTCAGAATAAACACAAAAACGGGCAATACGACTAACTGCAATGTGCTGTCCTGTTCTGTGTAGCTGAATCGTTTCATCCGACTACTGGGTTTCGGCGATAAAATTCTCCTGGGTCTGCGACGTACGGACCAGCGGAATCTGAACAGTAAACAGGTGACTGTCGTCTTCAATAATAGGTCGGGGTAGACCAAGGGTTTCAAAGCGGGTGGCCAGCCTGCTTAGTCCGCCTGGTTGCGTTGACACGGTCAGTTTCTTACGCTGAATACCATTACTAATTTCCAGGTTGCCGTCGTTGGTCGTTAGGATACAAATTGTCAGTGGCTGTTCAGGTAACAGCAGATTGTGGCGTAGGGCGTTTTCAATGAGTGTCTGGATGGTGAGCGGAGGGAGCCACCGATCCGAAAACTGGTCATCGACCCGGATGTCCCAGTGAATAGTCGTTCCGAAGCGTGTATCGAGCAGATAACGATACGCTGTAAAAAACGTCATCTCATCGCAGAGCGTTACAATGGGGCGTTGTCCGGCCTGTAGCAGGTATCGATAAACACTCGATAACTCATCCAGAAACGCACAGGCCCTCGTTCTGTCTTCGGCAATGAGCGCCGATAGCGAATTGAGCGAGTTGAACAGGAAATGCGGATTCACCTGATTTTTCAGTCGATCATATTGTTGTTGCAGACCTGCTTTTTTCAGCGCTTCAGCTTCCTGTAAAGCTTCCCGGTATTTCTGGAGGTAATAGATGACCTCATAGATAGTCCCGACAATGAGCACCCAAACCAGACTGACGGCTATAAATTTACCATATACCTCACCCGTAGCCGGAATACTGCTCAGCCCGGTTGCGCCTGAGAGCCAGACAATCATAGCCTGCATACTGGCTGTGATCGCCAGGTAGCCGCCAAACGTAATAAATACTCGTTTACGGGTTTGTTTAATGTCGGAATATCGCCGACGGATGTACATCAGCCATTGCAGGGTCACATGCCACATGAGCGAAGCATAGCCGATACCAACAAGCGACCAGCCTACGTAGAGCCGCAGGTTGTAGTAGCCCTCCCTTAAAAAGAGGAGATTAGCCAGCAGGACCGCCAGTGGAATAACAAACCAGCGGAGCCATTTGTCGTTAGGATGTTCCAAAAGCGATTTTGGTTGAACAAAACGGGGAATCACGATGCGGGTAAAATTAATGATTTTTCGATCTCACAGGTAGTCAACCGCTTATGGGTTGGTAATGTAAAAATAAAAGCCCACTCACCTTCCGAAAATGGTGAGTGGGCTCATGTGACAAATTCAGAGGATGAAACGGTATTTTAGGTAATGGATTGACGAAGTGTCCCAGAATGAGTTAATGAATTGAGGACTTCAGTTGCTATTTTTCCATACTTACGTACTGTGGCCTGTCTGTGTTAACTTAGTGGAGGTCGGCCAGCCACTGTTGCGCAAACGAACGAGCTTCTGCAACCGGTTCTTTACCTAGGCGATACAGAAATTTCCATTCGGCTGGTTTGCGCTGGTAGAGCGGGTTGGCAAATTCCTGTTTAGATCCCATCGGCACGAGCCTGGCTTCAAAATCAACTGAATTGCTGAGTTCAATAAAATCCTGTAGCCGCTTTTTTAGTAAGGGTTTAAAGTCCGCGTGGGCGTCAAATTCGGCTTTTTGTTGGCGATACCGGGCAATACCTTCCCGGTCGGCCTCCGAATCGTTGGCTGGTTTAGCCATGTTTCCCCGTGCCTGCTGTTTGAGATAGGCTAAGTACTGCTTTTTGAAGTCGGCCGCTGGGAGCGATAACATCTTTTTGAGGTCAGCAATATAGCGTGTCCGCTCTGTACGCTCATCGCCGGAGAGCGAGGCTATTTTCCTTTCTTCTTCCGGCAATTGCGAGCGGATGCCCATTTGCAGCATAGCCGGGTCTAGTTGAGCAAAGGCCTGATCCATGTTTGCCAATTGCCCTTCTGCGGCCACTTTCCCGGCATCGTGCTCCTGTTTTTTCTTTGCCAGATTTTCGGGGCTGTAGGCATCGTTGTATGGGTACTCCTGCTTCAGATCCTGAAGCCATTCCTGCCGAAAAACGGATGATTCAACGTACGTCCGAACGGTTTTGCCTAACGTCCGCACTGTAGCCGCCCTCGACGATTCGGGGAGTCGGCGGGCCATAGTACGAATCGTTGAGGTGCTGTTGAAAAAGAACCATTTGGGTTCCTTCAGATTGAGCAGTACATCTTGTTGGAGTTTACCCAGACCAATGCCCAGGTCGGCCAGTACATCGCTGGAACGGGCGGCAATCAGCCAGTAGCTAGCTGTAAGCAGTGCCAGTAAAAAGAGTTGTTTAACGGGTTTCATGATATTGGTTATAAAAAGAGGAAGGAGTTGATGTTGACAAAGTTGGCAGAGCGTTCGCTCTTACAGAAGTGTGACTGAAACCAAGTGCAACAAACCAATGGTCAACCGTAGTATTTTGTCGTTGAAATGAATAACTGTGTAATTGGTTATGAACCGGTTTTGCCGTTATTCATTTCTCGTCATTACCCAATGGCTGAACCAATTGGCGACTGATTTACCTGATAACTAAACAACGTTTGTATGTCTCCGTTAGGCTTTGTCTCGAATACTATCCGGCAGTAAGACAGGCCAGCCGGTGTATTGGTAAATAGCCAGTTGCGGCCAACCTTTGAGAGAATGAACAACCCATTATCGTCGCCGAGCGCGTTGAAGTCGGACATGGGTGTTGAGCGACTGAATTGCGTTACGCCAAACTGTTGTTTGAGCTGGCGGGTCGTATAAGACACGTTCTCGGTTACAATACCTATTTCGCTGATGCCCTGAAACAAATCACCGATGGTCAGGTTCGGGTTGTCGAGTAACAGTTCGTTTCGACCAATGAATTCGAGCAGATTGCCGTTGTTATCGTAGAAGTAACAGGCTCTGGCATTCCAGTTGGGGAAATCGGCAATCGTTTGATTAACAGCCTGTGTGTCCAGATAATCGAGTTGATAGCAATGCATGCATACTTCCAGAGTGCCGGCCGGAACGTTGATGGCAAAGTGATAAGGAGCCACCGGAATGGTTACCGCTCTAAATGTCAGGCGTGTCCAGCCCAATTGCAGAGTGATATAGTCCGCTGATTCGGCCAGAATATCCAGCCCTAATTGCTGCGTGTAGAATCGCCGGGTCCCTGCCGGATCGGCTGTATAAAGTTCAATATCAAGGAATTTCATGGCCTGGGAGATAGACTACTACCTGCTTTCTGTTGTTTACTATCCCAAAAATGGTTGATATACGGTTGGTAAATCAAGACTCTGCTTCCTGAAACGGAAAAAGATGGGCATGAACCGTTTTTACATCATTCTACCGACTATTAAACCAATTGATTGAAGCATCTATATTTTTTTGTACATTCGTTCTTGCTTTTGGGCAATCATAAGGAAGACACCGTCAATGACTTACGAAGCCTGGTCACCCCTTTTTCTGGGCATGGTGATTGCCATGTTGCTGACCAATGCCGTACAATGGTTCATGTATCGGGAACGCATTTACGGCCTTTATACCATTTATACGCTGACCTGGGCCATTTACTTTACCATTAATCACTTTGGCCTGCCTAAAAATATTGGAAATTTCTACAAGCTGCTGCTGTCGTATTCGTCGTATATTCTGTATCTGGAGCTAGCCAAAATTTTTCTGGAACTTCGGGGGCGGCCCCGTTTTTTGTACTGGGTAACCCGCGTACAGTGGGTGTTGGTTTTCTACTGCGTGACCAAAACGTACATCTATCTGTTTACCGATTTCTGGCAAACAAAGCTTCACGATTTACTGCTTCATCCGGTTCGCTTTGCCCTTCTGACGGTGGGTGGTTATATCGTTTTCACGTTTTATCGATCAAAAGACATGGTGGCCCGGTTCTTTGTTGCCGGTACTGCCTCCCTGATGATCAATCACTCGATTACGCTGCTTCTACTGATTCGTTCGTCTGATCTTAGCCTGAAATTACCGTTCTGGCAACACCCTGATCTGTTTGTTCAACTGGGTGTCGTGCTGGATCTGATATTCTTTTCGCTGGGTATTTCGTACCGGCATCGGCGCGAAGCCGTTCGGAAGGCCGTTGTCGAAAAAAATCTGGAAAACGAACGCGAACAGCATTATCGTGAACAGCTCGAAGCGGATCTCGCCATGCAGCAGCTCCAGCATGAAAAAACGGAAGTGCAGATGCGGGCTTTACAGAGTCAGATTAATCCACATTTCCTGTTCAACAGTCTGAATACGCTGTCGTCACTGATCGACGAAAGTCCCCGGCAGGCCAATGATTTTGTCGATGAATTATCGAGCGTTTACCGCTATCTGCTGCGGAGTAACGAAAATGAATTAACGACACTGGATCTTGAACTGACCTTTATCCATTCGTATTTTCACCTGCTCCGAACCCGGTTTGGCAACAATGTGAGTCTGGAAGTATCTATCGATGAGGCTTATAATAAGGCCTGGCTTCCACCGCTAACCTTGCAGTTACTGGTTGAAAATGCAGTAAAGCATAACGTTGTTCTGCCCGAAGCACCACTCCTTATTCGTATCCGTACGACCGATCAGAAACAACTGATTGTCGAAAATACGTTGCAACGGAAACCATTGCGGGTCGAATCGAATGGCGTGGGTTTGTCGAACATATCCATTAAATATCAGCTTCTGAATCAGCCAGATCCCATGATTGAAGAACAGGATGGCTGGTTTCGGGTTACTTTACCTTTACTCGTACCACAGACGATGCTGCTGAAACAACAAGCCTGAAATGATAGATGGGTAACTGGCAGGATTTGCTCGCCAGTTACCCATCTATCTCAAACTAGTGCCCGGCTCATTTAAACCTTATGAGTGTGTTTGAGTTAGTGGATGATCCATTTTAGCGTGCGCCGACTATGAACCACCCAATTGAAGCCTTCACTGGTGTGGGGAGGGCGTCCATGGTCTTTGGCTAACCGACGATACTTGCCCAACAAGGCAAAGATAGGTTCCAACACCCAGCGTTTGGCCGTTAAGAGCGACTCGTTGGCTTTGGCAATCGGATGAGCCGGCACCCGTACTTGTTGGCCTGTGTGGGTGGCAATCCGGGCAAAGTGTCTGCTCAAGCTGGCAACGGCATAGATGGTCTTCACGCGCTCTAGCAGCGGTTGCTTTACCAGGGCTGATGGCCAATAGCATGCCGCCCTGGTGCACTCATGGTGGTTGGCGGCCACAATAGGTTCCCCAACTCATCAACAGCAATCAGCCGCTGACGGCCTCTGATTCGCTTGTAGCCATCATAGCCTACCTGTTGGCCAGTCGTTTCGGTTGAGCGCACACGTTGCGCATCGATTATCACCTGGGTGGGCAGGGGGCCACCCTTGGGCCACTCGATGTACCAGAGGCAGTTTGGTGACGATCCCTTCAAGCGTACCATCCGCCACCCACTTATAAAAATACCAGTAGACGTTCCGCCAGGGGGAAAAGCCCTGGGGTAAATCACACCAAGTGGCGGCATTTTTAGTCAGTTAGAGCACGGCTTCCACGATTAGTTTGATGGGCCATTTCCATTTACTTTGCCGTTGGACTTGAATTAGGGGTTGGATAACTTGCCACTGCAAAGGGCCTAAGTCAATCGAATAGGAGTTTTGCACACCTTCTTGACGAGTGGCCCCCTTCGTTTAGTTCAAAATAGGCTTACTCAAACACACTCGGTAGGTTTTAAAAACCTTATAGGTCTGGTTTGGGGTTCGATTTTCCCATTTCCCGCAACATCCGATACGACAAAATCCCCAGCATCACCAACACCAGCCCTAATGCAGGCCAGATGATCCGACGATCACTGAAAAGAGACGTAGTTTCGGTCTTGCTGGAGCTGATAGAACGAACAATTCCGACCTGAACGATTGGCGAATTGGCCGGAAGATTATTTTTGAAATAGGCCAGATCGTAAGCTGGAGCGGCACTATTCTTGGCACCGAAACGGAGTAGATAGGCTGAGTCAGCCGTCAGGTTCGCCAACAAAAATGTGGCATACTGATACGCCCGAACATCGCTGACAACCAGCGGTTGATTGTCGTCATTCGTGATGATGACATATAAATCCTTTGCTTTCAGGCCCGGCAGGTAGATCACACTGCTATCTGCTGAGCTTAGTTCGACCGTGCGTACAATGTCAAACCACTGTTCTAGGCGGCCCCGTTTCTTTTTCCGGGTACGAAATTGACCAACAGCGGCCTGCCGTCTAAATGGTGCAGACGCTTTGAAACGGATACTAAGTTTATCGAAGCGGGCATTACGGGTTCGGCTAAGGTGAATGTAGGTTTGTTTATCACTACTGTCTCTCTGCGAAATCGTGACATCAGGAATCAGCGAAAAATCGCCTGCTTTGGCCGCTGTCAGATAGTAGCCAATTCGTAAAATATTTAATGGGGTACTTAACGAGTCATTGATGTCGAGCCGGTAATACTCGTAATCACTTAGGGGAAAGTCCAGTCGTTTCGTTTCGGTTGTACTAGCGTTAGTCTGGGTGGGTTCCAGCCACAAATTATCATCAATTGCATACCAGTTTTGAGCGTCTGAACTGCCACTAAGTCTGGCCTTTTTACCCACGTTTGTATTTTTAATAAGAAGGCCGAGTGAATTAATCCGATTTTTAGCCCGATTTCGTAGAATCACTGTCGTGGCCACATGCGGTAACGCGTTTCGACTCACGACTTCATAGTCGATAAATTGGGCAATCCGACCCGGTTGCTCACGAATCAATACATAGGGAATCTCATGCTTTTGATGGTCATAAAGCCGGATGTCAGTCAGCCCCATATTGAGCTGCCCAACAACATCGGGTGGTAACTGAATACGATGATAGCCCGATTGTTGAACCGCTTCGACAGGAGCCTCCAGACGAAACGATTGCGCCTGGCTTGTTATCGTTATGAAGAGGCTGGCTATGGTTAGATAAATGAAGTGGGTCATTGTTCAGCCGTCGGTGGTGTCGTATCGTTGGCTAGTATTAACTGCTTGATTCGCTGGTACATAAACGATATGATGAGCAATAATGCACCTAATGAGATAAAGGCGGCAATGCGTCCTCCTTCGGAAATGCCCTGAAGATCATAAAAGAATAACTTCAGTAGGGTCAGTGCAAATAAGCTAAGCGACATAATCCGGAATGCACGGTTTCGGCGGGTGAGGCCCAGATACATGAAGGCAAAGGCGCACAGCCCCCAAATAATCGGCAGTCCTACCTTATTGGTTTGCACGAGCAGAGCGTAATAGCGATCATCGATAACAATTTTTTGAGACGGCTGGCGGGCAATATCGGCTGCCGAAAAGTTGAAGAAAATAACATGAGCAGCCAATTCATAACTCGCGATATAAACCACGACAAATCCTAGAAGCCAGGGCCAGATTTTAGTAATTAGTGGTGGTATAGGCTCCAGAAGCGACTTGACCTGGCTTCCCAAAACCAGAATGCCAACGACCGCAGCCAGACTGAGATAATGGAGCGGATAGCCAATTAAGCTCGGTTCATCTCCTCGATAATACGTACCTAATAGCTCAAGAACGGCAGGGCTGAATAGCGTTATGAACAGGATCAGGCCAAGCAGTCCAATTACCGACGTTTGTAGGAGCCAGCTACGAACCTGATAGCGTCGGGCTATCAGCAAGAGTACAAAGGCAAACGAAAGATGATATGTACCCAGCAAAATCGTACGGTTGGGACCGAAACCAAATGCCGTTATGAGCTGATAATTTACTTCGAACGCACCACTTAAATAAATTGTCAAAAGCGTGAGGTATCGTATGATCCGGGTATAAGCTGGTACGCTCAACTGACCCATCCATAACTGAAAAGGCGATGTCTGATTCCGAAGCAGCCGATTGGTTAATAGGAGGCCGATGATAGCAATACTGCTGGTAATGAATGCTTTATTGAGTATAATGGGCAGGGGAGGAGTAGACGCTACACCGTAAAGATTCGCCCAGTCCATGGTCAGGCTGATCAGCATTAAACCCATGACAACGATAGCTCCTGTCGCGATTAATGTAATTCCGGAACGCTGAGCCAGCCATAATAACAATACAGCCTCCAGCGCCCAGAACATAGTGATAAAATTGCCATCCAGTTGCACGGGTATTGTCAGGCTGGCGAATGTAATTATAAGCCCGATAAGCAGGTAAATGAGGGTACGATCAACGAATTCACGTCGGTATAAAAGCAAGGCAATGCCCGCGTTTATAACCGCCAGGCCCGCTGTAAATAGCCCCTGGTAGGCACCCTGATTAATAGAGCTTAAAATGAACATCCCGGCCGCGTAGTAGAACGCCGTATTGCTCATAAGCAGGCTGATTTCTACCGCCGAGAATTTCTTACGTTCCTTCAGGTTATAAATCAGATTCATCGCCATAAACACCAGATAAAATAACGTGGCGAAGATCAGGGCTCCCACATAAGGAGCATTCTTTACGCCATTGACTTCACCACTAAGCCACAGACTATAAAGAAGCACGGTGAAACCATAAGCCACAAAATGGACGATATTCCACTTTTTGAAATAGGCTAACACCAGCATCCCACAATCTAAAACAAGTAGGTAGGTGAATAAAACGATGTAATTTCCCTGGCCCGAACTAGCCATAAAGGGGGTGGCAAATCCACCAATGAGCGACATGACGGCCAAAGCAGGACGATTGTAGGCAATGGCCAATAGGACCGAAAATCCAGTAATGACGACCATCAGCACGAAAGCCACTGTCTGGCTAAAAATCTTATAGTCCGAAAAGGCGATGGCAATGGTAAAATAAAGCACCGATAAGCCACCCGCGACCAGCACGGAACTAAAGGCTACAAACGAATTGCGCATACGGTGTGCTACTCCCAACAAAAGTCCGCCAGCCAGAATGCCGATGAAGACCCGGCCAATTTCGTTGATCCACTGTTGATCGATGGCGAATTTGACAAAGTATCCGATCCCCGCAACCAGAATTGCAATACCAATCTTGTTGATTAGGTTTTCGCCGATGAATTTTTCCAGATCGGGATTTTCAGCGAGAAAACGCTGGAAAAATGAAGGCGTTGGCTCCGCTGGAATAATGGGTTGAGGAATGGGCCGAAGAGAGGGTATTTCTGATGTTGGCTCGGGTCTGATGTCAGGTACAGTTGCCAGAGGCAACACAAGCTCGGGTTCCGTTACAACTACCGGTGGCACTTCTATGGGAGGAATTGCCACGACAGGTGGCTTCTCGACGGTGCGTTCGGTTGTTAGTTCGGGAGTTGGAGCAGGACCGGCATTGTTGACGATTTCATTCCTGAATTTAAGTAGGTCATTCCGTAGGTTAGTCAGATCGGTATGCTGGTTTTCGAGCAATTGTTTGACGGCACTAAACCGACTGTTGGCGACAATGACCAACACAATTAAAACAAAGAGTAAAAAGGCTTCCATTTTAAGGTAAAAGGCAGATTTAGAGTGGTGTTACGGAGGTGTAGACGGACAAATATGCAAAAAATAGAACACCCTATAGCACATGACTTTCTAATAGGTAAGACAACTTAGTCATCGGTCGTTTGGTACGGAAAAGCCTGGCTGGCAAACTTGTCAGGCATTGGCTTTCTTCCGTTCTTTACCCCATGAAAGTATCGCAACCCGTTCGACTGACAATGGTAGGTGGGGGAAGTTGGGCGACTGCGCTCGTCAAAATCCTTTCCGAAAATAACGTCAGTATAAAATGGTGGCTTCGCAAAACGTCTGATGCGGAACACATTAAAAAGTTTGGTCATAACCCCAGCTATCTGAGCGATGTGCAGATCAATACCCGGAAGGTGAAAGTCTGTACAAAAATTCGGGAGGCATTTCGAGATAGTGAGTATGTTGTATTGGCGGTTCCAGCCGCTTTTGTGGCCGATGCCCTAACCGGGATAAAGCCCGAACACTTCACCAGCAAGTGCGTCATATCGGCTATCAAAGGCATGATTCCGGGGGCAAATCAGCTGGTAACCGATTGGGTTAGCGAGCAGTATGGCGTTCCGTCAGAGCGAATGTCGGTTATTGCCGGTCCCTGCCATGCTGAGGAAGTCGCTCTTGAAAAATATTCCTATCTGACCATTGCCTCGCCCGATCCGGCCTGTGCTGACACTGTATCGAACCTGCTCCGCTGCCGGTTCGTGCAGACCACACCTGTCGATGATATTTATGGCATTGAGTACAGCGCCGTTATGAAAAATATCATCGCACTAGCTTGCGGCATTACGCGCGGGCTGGGCTATGGCGACAATTTTCAGGCTGTGTTAGTGTCCAACGCCATGCAGGAAATTAAGCGGTTTGTTGATGCTATTTATCCAAAGCATCGTGACCTGAGTGGCTCGGCTTACCTCGGTGACTTACTGGTAACGGCCTATTCGCCATTCAGCCGAAACCGAACTTTCGGCACCCTGATCGGTCGTGGGTATACCATTCAATCGGCGCAGGCGGAAATGAACATGATTGCCGAGGGTTATTACGCGGTCAAGAGTATCTACGAAATCAACCGCCGATTTAATGTCAAAATGCCGATTGTCGACGCGGTTTATACTATTCTCTACGAAAAAGCTGCGCCAACTACAGAAATGAATGCCCTGAAAGAGTTGTTAACGTAATAGAGCCAGATCGGACGAAAGTGATCGTTGCAGGAATTGGCTCTGTTGTCGTATTGAATGGAGAATATAAAAGACTTATTCAACATATTTCCACGTCCGGGCCGGGTAGAGTGGATCGGCATTCGGCCAGAACGGCGGAACCCCGTAGTCGTTGTGCAATCGGTCGACGTGTCGGAAAAGAAGGGGCTGCTGGGTGATCATTACAGCGGCCAAAGCGGAAATCGTCACGTTACGCTCATTCAGGCCGAGCATTTGCCGGTCGTAGCTGCGCTGACTGGCCGCGACGAACTTGATCCGGGCATCGTTCGTAGAAATCTTGTCGTTTCAGGTATCAATTTGCTGGCGCTCAAAGATCAGCAGATTGAGATTGGTGAGGTAGTACTTCAGGTTACCGGGCAGTGCCACCCCTGCTCCAAAATGGAAACGGCGCTTGGGCCAGGCGGTTACAACGCCATGCGTGGACACGGAGGCATGACAGCGAAGGTGATTCGGGGTGGAACAATACGAGTTGGGGATACCGTCGTCGTGACTAAACCGACCTGATTGATACCGATACGTCTAAACTAGCGCTGTTTAGTTGCTTTGTCCGGATCGGCGGAGAGTTTGCTGGGCCGGTTGAAGCCGTCCCGGTAGCGATTGCGCAGTTGCTGAATGGTATTGATGAGGTCGTAGTCCTGCGATTTGAGCAGAAATTCATCATCTAGATCGCAGAAATCGAAGAAGCGATCGATTTCATCCGCTTTGAGGTTGGTCGACTGTTCGACCAGTAAACGGAACCGTTCGAGAGCCAATGCGTGACGCCGGTCCTGCTGCATGATGTAATACGCCTTTCGGTCAGATTTGGGCCGTTTGGCAAACAATTCATAGAGCAGTGTAACGCCAGCACCATCGGCCAGCCGGTCAAAAGCCTGTTCGCCCGTTACTTTTTTTGAGGCTACGGGTTCATCCAAAAGCTGCTGAATCTCCCGCTTGACTTCTTCATATCGTTTTCCTGTAACCGTAACCTCCGCCAGCTCCACAACGCGGTAAGGCATCGGAGGAAGGGCAAGGGCTGTGATGGTTGGGTTATCGGCGCCGTCGTAGCGAATGCCCGTGCGGTTATACAACTGGCTCGTGAGAATGAGCGAATCGCCGGGTAATACCGTCAGGAAAAAACGGCCGGTTGAGTTCGTTCGGGCCCGTTGCCGAGTCCGTTGGTTAATGACTGTAACCTTGTCAACCCCTTTTTGGCTGGTCTGGTCGACCACTGTGCCAATAACATATTTGCCTTGTGCCCATGCAGAACCCGGTTCAGCGACCAGCGCGGTCAGAATAAGCAGGAGTTGAACGATGAGTTGACGCATAGGGCTTATAAAACAACCTGTGCCACTGCTCAGCGCAATGGCACAGGTTTTACACAGTCAGTACGTAAAGTTACGTTTTTTTTGGTTTCGCCAAGGCGAACTACCGCGTTAAAAAACGTTAACCAGTTGCTGTACCCGATCGAGAGACATTTCCGTAAAATCCCGAATGACATCATCGACAAACGGCCGAAGCTCATCCGGGGTTAGGGTCGTGGCGACCCCAACGACAAAAGCGCCCGCTGCTTTACCGGCCTGAATGCCCGGCATCGAATCTTCAAAGACAACACTATCTGCCGGATCGACCCCTAATTGGGCCATTGCTTTCTGGTAAATTTCCGGGTCAGGTTTGGGATGACTGACCATACTTTCGTTCAGCAGGGCATCGAAATAAGGACGAAGATTCAGCGCATCGATAATAAAGTCGAGGTTTTCGACGGGAGCCGACGTAGCCACCGCTGTGCGAATACCAGCCGCTTTTAACGCTTTCAGAAAGTCGACAAATCCCGCTACAGGCGTGATAACCGGCTGATACAGTTCCCGAAATAATGCTTCCTTTTCGTAAGCTAACTGGAGTGATTCCGCTGCGGTAAGCGTGCGGTCCGCGAATAAGTGAGCGACAATATCGGTATTGTGTTTTCCCGAAACGTATTGAATAAAATCGCTGTCACTCAACGTTTTGCCATAGCGCTGATAATACTCCCGCCAGGCAATTCGGTGGTGTGGATTCGTATCCACGATCACACCGTCCATGTCAAAAATTACTGCTTTCATACTTTGATAGTAAACACCGGGAACGTTTTGACAGCTTATCCAGAGATGATTTCGTCCTGAAAATTGCTGCCCGATGTTTGTCGGTTAAAATAAGTTTACAATACGAGCCAGACCAGCTGAAATGAGGAGCACGACGGCTACAAAGCCCAGGCCATAATACAGGCCAAACGCTTCGGCGACGAAGCCAATGACGGGTGGGCCAGCCAGAAATCCGATGAAGCTAAAGGTAGCAAAGGTAGCTAAACCGGCAGCTGGTGGAATGCCCGGTACGCGCATGGAGGCTGCATACAAAATGGGTGCTCCGAGCGAACAGCCTGCCCCAAGTATGGCAAAGCCAATGAGCGCCGTGGCCGGATAGGGGAGTGCGATGGCGAAGAAAAGGCCAAATGCCGCTAATAAACCGCCAATTTGCAGCCAGCGTTTAGAGCCGATTTTAGGGATTATGGCATCGCCCAGAAACCGTAAACTGGTCATCATCAGTGAAAAACTGCCAAAGCCCAGAGCCGCAATCTGACTGCTGGCCCCAAGGGTTTCGCGCAGATACACCGCACTCCAGTCAAAGGCGGCCCCTTCGCCCATGGCCACTGCCAGACCGATCAGAATCATCAGGAGCAGATCCAGATTGGGCCGTACGAAAGATGATCCCGTTTTTTCGCCGGTTTCGGTCCGACTGCTCGACGGAATCTGAGCCAGCAGCGGCTGAAGCACGAATGTCAGGATCAGGATCAGCCCCGACATGATCGCTACGTGTACCGAAGGCGACACGTGCAAGGCAATAACGGCCCCGGCGATGCCCGAGCCGAGCAGACCCCCCAAGCTCCACATACCATGACAGGACGACATGATGACGATGCCCTGTGATCGTTCGAGGTTGGTTGCACTGGTATTCATGGCCACGTTAATCAGGGCTGCGTTAAGACCCATCAGAAACAAACCGATAGCCAAAATGGCCGGATTTGGTGCATTGAGCGGAATCAGAACTGCTACTGTCAAACCCACCGCCGACCAGAAACATGCTTTCGCTTCGCCTAACCTGGAAATAACCCAACCGGTCAGAGGATTCATAATCAGTAAGCCAACTGGCATGGCAAAGAGCGTTAAGCCCAGTTCGGAGTCAGAGAGGTGTAATTTTTCTTTTACATGCGGTATATGAGCGACCCAGCTACCGAACAGAATACTGTCGGAAGCGAAGACCAGTCCAATCGCCAGGGCGTGCCGATTCAGAAAAAACGTCAACAGGTTGCGGACGAATGGATTCCGGTGCGGCTTATCGATAGAAATCGTTGTATTCATATTGCAAAAATAGCCAGCGATTGCTGGCTATTTTATTAATCTATTATCCGTAACTGATGGTACATTACCTGTTTCAGTTCAAAAAGGGTTAATTCATTGTCAACCCGGTATTATTTTTAAGGTGGCCTGCCATCGCTTTACGTAGTTTTTCGACCTTTGGCAACGAGACCCGCTGGATGTAAGGCTGGTCGGGATGCAGGGAAAAATAATTCTGGTGGTAATTTTCGGCAGGATAGAAAACCTTAAACGATTCAACCTCCGTTACAACTTTACCACTGTAATGTTTCGACTCGTTAACTCGCTTGATGGCGGCTTCAATGTCAGCTTTTTCGGCGGGTGTCCGGTAGAAAACCATCGACCGGTAATCGCGGCCTACGTCTGGTCCCTGGCGATTGAGTGTGGTGGGGTCATGACCAGCAAAAAACGCATCGAGCAACTGTGAATACGTAATGACTTTAGGGTCATAATAAACCTGTACGGATTCAGCGTGACCCGTTTCATCCGTAGAAACCTGTTCGTACGTCGGATTTTTAACGGTGCCACCGGCGTAACCGGAGATGACCTCGTTTACCCCTTTAAGTTGGTTCATGCCTTCATCCAAAGCCCAGAAGCATCCGCCCGCGAATGTTGCCACCGCTTCACCCGCTTTTGGAGTAGGCAGTTTAGCCGGTGTATAATCTTTAGACTGGCCTTGTGCGCAACCCGCCAGTAAGAGTATATTGAGCGCCAATAACTGAATTCGTGTCATGCTGTTTATGATTGGCATTTTGTTGGTTAATAAACGTTTAAAAACAGGTTGCGGTTTCTTTTATGTGTCGTCTGGATAACAAAATCAGTTAAATTGAAGAAGAAAGAAAGCAGAGAACTTAAAGGGAAAGAAATCGGCACTCAATCTCTCTTGGCCTTCATTACACGTTTCCTTCGATATGAAACTCCAATTCGAAAAAATTGAACCCGAAGCGGGTAGTTCGTTCCGGGTTGTGCATAATACAGAGCCGGAAACCTGCCGGGTATACTGGCATTATCACCCTGAATATGAGATTGTTTTTATTCCCAGCGGTGATGGTCAGCGCCGGGTTGGCACTAACGTGTCGCGCTATGAAGGGGGAGAACTGGTATTTATTGGGCCAAACCTGCCTCACCTGAATTTTAGCTATGGTCAGGAAGGTCAATTCGAGGAAATTGTGGTGCAGATGCGTGATAACTTTCTGGGCGAGGCATTCCTGCAAAAGCCCGAATTAAAAGGCGTTCAGCGATTGTTTGAGCGGGCGCACAGGGGGCTTACATTTGGTGGTGATACCAAGCAAAAGGTGGGCTCCTGGCTGGCGCAGCTGCCCGACCAGTCACCATTTGAGCGATTACTGACTCTCCTGCGGGTGTTACAGCAACTGGCCGATGCGTCGGATGTCGAGCCACTCCACGCCGACGGTGTTCGGTTTGACCTGAACCCCAAAGAGCAGGAGCGCATAAATCGAGTTTGTCAGTATGTGGAGCAACATTATACTCAACCCGTTGATGTTCGGGAGGTTGCCGACCTTGCGAGCCTTACAGTTCCAGCGTTTTGTCGTTATTTCAAGCGAATGACGCATCTGACCTTCACCGATTTTGTGAACGAATACCGTGTCAATCAGGCTCGCCGGATGCTTCAGTCATCCCGTACTGTGGCTGATGTAGGCTTTGCCGTCGGGTTCAACAACCTGTCCCATTTTAACAAAACATTTCGCGCCGTAACTGGCCAGACACCGAGCGCTTATCGAAAGGCACTGATTGGGTAGAATCAGAAAAATAGACTATTCGCCGTGAGTACTGTAATCCGGTAATTGCGCTTTCGTCAGGAGCCTGAAGCCGTGCCACGGTTACTCATGATGCGCGAACAAGCCGTGGCACGGCTTCAGGCTCCTGACGAAAGGCTAATAGTATTGTCTATAAATTTACTGGAATATGTAGTGCACTGAGAGTTAAGATTTTAGCTAGAAATGTTGTTGCTCATATTAAACGATTTGCTGTAACAAAGTAGACCTATAAAAATATTTTATTATCTATGTGAGGTAAGCAAGTCCAAACTTGTCTATGTTAAGTACTACCCGCTTATCATAGACAAGTTTGTATGCAGTCAGTACCTTTAGTTAATGACCAGCACCAATCCGACAGCATACTTCCTCTGTTGGTTAGCTATCAATCCGAAATCACAACCAAAGTGACGGATGATGAATTAATACTTCGGCAATTATTTGCACAGGATGCAAAGAAAGGCTGTGCGTTCCTGTTTAGGCGGTATTATACGAATCTGGTCAATCATGCTGTTCGTTTCGTCTATTCAAAGGAGGTAGCCGAAGATTTAGTAGCCGAGGTGTTTACATTATTCTGGCAGGACCGGATTTTTGAACACATTACTACATCGTACCGGGCCTATCTCTACAAAGCCGTTCGGCATAAGGCTTACAATTATCTCCGCTGGGAATTACGCAAATCGGATTCATTGGAACTGGCTGACGATCAATCCATTCCTGCATCGCTGCAACCCGACCAGGTGCTGCATTACAGCGAGCTTCACCAGAAAATCGACTCGGTTATTCAATCCCTGCCTCCCCAATGCCAGCGGGCTTTTCTGCTGAGCCGCATTGAGGGTAAGAAATACGCCGAAATAGCGCAGGATATGCAAATCAGTAGCAGCGCCGTCGAAAAGCTGCTCATCCGTGCCCTAAGCAAACTCCGTCAGGAGCTGAAAACAGAGTGGTTTATATCACTGGTCATGTGGCTGTCTATTGGCCATGCTTTAGGGTGGGTGAGGTAATGTGTGCACAACTTGTCTAACTGGCAAATCAGAAATGAGCTATGGAACCTTCGCTTATGAAAAATATAGTTTTTGATTTTTTTGATGGAAAAGCCACGGCTATCCAACGAAAATACATCGAAGCCTGGCTGGCTGACGAAGCTAACCAGGAAACATACTACCAGTATCTCGATGAGTGGGAAAGTCAGCGGCCCCAATTTGCCCTGGATGCCGATAAAGCGCTGGATTCGTATCAGCAGATTTTACAAGATACCCATCCTCCTGCTTTTCCGCAGCGAATCTTAAAACCTGATCCGACAGTCTGGACACAACATTGGCTAGGGTGGAGTATCGCGGCTTCATTGCTGCTTGTGGGCCTTCTGGGTGCTTTTCTGTTCCGTTCCGAATTATTGAACAAGTCCTACCAGACAGCCTATGGCCAGACGGCTACGTTTCAACTATCGGATGGGACACGGGTTATGCTGAATGCCAATTCCAGGCTAACGGTGCCCCGGTTTGGTTTTGGGAGCGATACACGTCGGGTATTACTGGAAGGCGAGGGCGAGTTCAAGGTTACCCATACTATAACGAATCAGCGGTTTGTTGTTCAAACACCGGCTAACCTTCAGGTAGAAGTATTAGGCACCGAATTCGTTGTTTACGCCCGAAAACGGGGAGAGCGTGTTTTTCTCAACAAGGGTAAAGTTAAACTCCAGTTACCTCAGGGACAACAGCTTTATATGAAACCCGGCAACGTCGTGACAGTGGCTAATTCGGGGCGCTACCAGCTAACACAATCGTCACCTGCGCGTCATTATCTGGCCTGGAAAGATCATTGGTTTTATTTCGACAACACAACACTGGCCGAGATTGCCCGGCAAATTCAGGAGCGGTTCGGGGTGGATGTGGTAATTGCTGATCCTGAACTCGCCCAACGGCGTATTGCGGGCAATTTCAAGGCCGAAAAGGCGGATGATTTGCTGCAAATTTTGTCGGAATTACTGAATCTGGACGTAGTGAGAACCCGGCGTCATATTGAATTAAGAACACTTAACTGACCAAACGAATCATGTCGTATTTACATATACCCAAAATAGGGCTGGTCTTATTCGGTTTACTCTACCAGCAATTAGCTTTAGCGCAATCGGTCGCGCTGGCCCATCAGCAAAGTAAAACCGTACATACACTCCAGGTATTACCCGCAGAGAGCCAAAAGCTGAAAGAAGTACTCACAACTTTGAGCCGCCAGCATCAGGTTAGTATTTTGTTTGAAGAAACGACCGTGCAGGGAATCACGATTCCGGCCGATGCACAGCTTCGCTCGGGTACGTTAGCCAAACAGCTCCAGGCCCTGTTGAAACCGTATGGCTTAACTGTCAAAAAAATCAACGATCAGGCGTATTACATTATCAAAACACCAACCAAAGACAGTCGCTCGGCAGGGAGTACCAGTCAGACCGAAGCGGCTCTTAGACCGTCTATAGAAGGTGGGGTTTCGACCATACAGGCGCTTGGGACTACATTACCCATGGCGACAGTTGCCGACATCCGTGTAAGTGGCCGTGTAATTGGCGAAAACGGGGATGGGTTGCCCGGTGTCAATGTCGTGATCAAGGGTGCTGTTCGGGGCACCAATACAGATGCCGAAGGCCGCTATCAATTGAGCGTTCCCAATGCCGAAACGACACTGGTTTTCAGCTTTGTGGGTTATGCCACCCAGGAGGTTGTTGTAGGTAACCGTACCACAGTGGATATCAAACTGCTGCCGGATAACAAATCATTGAATGAAGTTGTGGTTGTCGGTTATGGTACGCAATCCCGCAAAAACCTCACCAGCGCTATCAGTACCATTAAACCCGAAGAACTGAACCGGGGGGCCATCAGCGATGTAGGGCAATTGTTGCAGGGTAAAGTGCCGGGCCTGAATATTTCGGCCAATGGTGATCCGAACAGTCCGGCAGCGGTTGTCTTGCGGGGCGCATCGACGATTAACAGTTCGCAGGGGCCGTTCTATGTCATTGACGGCGTGCCTGGTGCCGATATTTCGATCATTGCGCCCGATGATATTGCTTCCATCGATGTGCTGAAAGATGCGGCTGCCACTGCCATTTACGGAAACCGGGCGGCCAATGGGGTAATTATGGTCACGACGAAGCGGGGCAAAAAAGGCCAGGCGCAGATCACCTATAGCGGTTATGTCGGGATTGAAAAGGTATCCAGCAAATTGAACATGATGAATGCCGATCAGCTGCGGGCCTTTCTGACGCAGAATGGGCAATCGTTTTCACCGGCCGACGATAAAGGAGCGAATACAAACTGGCAGGATGCCGTTGAGCGGAGTTCGGCCATTTCGCAAAACCACAACGTTTCGATTAGTGGCGGCACCGATCATAGCACCTACAGCGCCAGTATCAATTACCTCGATAAGCAGGGAATTTTGCAGGGTAGCTCGCTGAACCGGGTCATTGCCCGGCTGGCGGTTGAGCAGTATGCCTTTAACGATAAAGTGAAATTTGGTCTGAACGTGACCAATTCGAACAGCAATGCCAACAATACGCCCCTGCGTAATAATGTGCTGTTGCAGATGATCAATCACTTGCCCGTATCGCCTATAACAAACCCGGATGGCAGCTATTTTGAAAATTTTCAGAATACGGGCTACTTCAATCCGGCCGCTATGATTAATCATGCGAAGGACAATACGAAATTCAATAATCTGGTGGGGTCATTAACAACCCATGTACAGCTTCCGTTGGGATTCTCGTATGATCTGAATCTTTCGTACCAGAATTCGACATCCCTGCATGGCGAATCCTACGACAGCTATTTCACCCAGTACAACAGTGCCAACTTCTACAACAATCCTGATCCGCCACTGGTCCACAGCCTGCTGAATTTCGGGACGAATGGATCGGCGCTCAGAAACACGTACCAAACCACGCGCAAGGTGCTGGAAACCTTTTTTACCTGGAACAAAGAATTTGGTGATCACTCCATAAACGCCGTATTGGGTTATTCGTGGCAGGGTAACGTTTCGGGCGATGGCTTTCAGACATCGAGTACCAACTTCCCCGTCGATAACATTGGCTACAATAATTTCGCTCTCAGTAACCCCTATGCGGTGTCCTCTTATCGGGTGAATTTCGGTGTCGACGGTATTTATCAGGAAACACGGTTGATTTCTGATTTTGCCCGCCTGAACTACAACTACAAGGACCGGTATCTGGTGCAGGGATCGATTCGGCGCGATGGTAGCTCGGTATTTGGAGCTAACAATCAATGGGGTTACTTCCCGGCGGTCGGTGCTGCCTGGCGCATTAATCAGGAAGGATTTATGCAGAACCAAAACCTGTTTAATGACCTGAAATTACGGGCCAGCTACGGCGTTACCGGGAACTCGTCGGGATTCAATGCCTACACTGCTCAATTCATATCGGGTAGCCTCGGTACGTATTATTACAATGGTGTTCAAACGGCTGCCTACGGCCCAACTCAGGCTGCCAACCCCAATTTGCAGTGGGAGAAAACGGCCACAACCAATATTGGCCTCGACTTTACGGTCCTTAAAGGTAAATTGAGCGGTACACTCGAATGGTATGACAAGAATACGACCGGTATGATTTATTCGTATCGCGTTGATCCCATTCTGGTGCCGGTCGGTAGCATTATTGCCAACGGGGGGAGTATGAGCAACAAAGGGGTCGAGTTTAGTTTAAGCGCTACTCCGGTCAGCACGTCTAAATTTAGCTGGACAACGGGCCTCAATCTGGCGCATAATACCAACAAAATTACCAGCTTAACGAATCCACTTTTTGTGGGTGGCGATTCCGTTCGGACCACTCAGCCAGAAGGCAATGGGCAAACGGGCAGCACCTTGCAGATTTTAAAGGCGGGAATGCCGTTGGGTCAATTCTTCACGCTTCAGTACGCGGGCAAAAATGACAAAGGTGTTTCGCAGTATGTGAGTCAGAAAGGTGATCTCACCACAACGCCGACGATTGGTACTGATTATAAGTACCTGGGAAGCCCGCAGCCGAAACTACTTGTAGGCTGGACGAATACACTTCGCTATGGCAACTTCGATTTCAACGTGTTTTTCCGGGGTGTTTTTGGGAATAAAATTTTCAACGCTACCCGTGCCGATCTGTTCCGGCCCAGCACCGCGCAGTTTACCAATATTCTGGTCGATGTAGCGGACGAAAAAGCCACTGATGTCAACTCGTTCAAGTACTCCAGCCGGTTCATTGAAGATGGTAGTTATGTGCGACTGGACAACGCGACGCTGGGCTATAATTTCAAAAAACTGGGCCAGTATGTAAAAACCATCCGGGTCTATGCGTCCGTCAATAATGCGTTCGTTATAACCGGCTATAAAGGAATTGACCCTGAAATCAACCAGGGAGGCATTGCGCCGGGCGTAGACGCCAATAACTTCTACCCAAAAACCCGCACCATTCTGGTGGGCCTAAACGCGTCATTCTAACATCATAGCAGACAAAAACAATGAAAAAGCTACTCACTTCCGGCGCGTTTCTGGTACTGCTTGTTTACCTGACTACGGCCTGTCACGATATAAATGTTCCTGTCGATACGGAGCTGACACCTGATATTTTCCCCCAGAATTCGTCGCAGTTTATTCAGGCATCAGGCCCTCCTTACGCAGCTTTGCGGGGTAATTTCGCCCTGGATTATTGGTTCATGCAGTCGCTCAGCAGCGATGAAGCTATCCTGCCCGCCCGCGGTGGAAACTGGTTCGACAACCAAAACTATCGGATGCTGCATTACCACAACTGGACCAAAGACCACGGCTGGACCAATGGTGCCTGGAGTTGGTTATCGACTGTGATTGGTACGTCTAATCAGGCTTTGTCTATTTTGAATCAAACCATACCAGCGGCCACCGCATCGAAACCAACGAACCTGGCCGAGTTGAAAATGGTACGGGCGCTGGCTTATTTCATGATGATGGATCTGTATGGCAATGTGCCTATCGACACGACTTACGGTGATTTTACACCGCACCCGAATGTGCCGCGGGCGCAGGTATTCAGCTTTATTGAAAAGGAAGTAAAAGCAGCAATGCCTTATTTGAGCCGCGTTTCCGGTCAGGCTACTTATGGGCGGGCGAATAAATTCACGGGCTTTAGTTTACTGGCTAAAATGTATCTGAATGCCGAATACTATACGGGCACTCAACGCTATAATGATGCCATCGTTGCCTGCGATAGTGTGATCAATTCGGGACTGTACGCGCTGGAACCCAGATCATCGTACCTCCAGATGTTTTATCCGAACAACGGCCCGCAGATGAAGGAATTCATATTTGCCATTCCATATGATCCGGCCGCCGGGGCAATGACGGGTACCAATGGTATGATGTATCACGCCCGTTATGATGTGCCTCGGTCGGAAACAAAGAAATTCAATCTGCCTTTTACGCCCAGCGCGCCCGAAAGTACATTGCCCGAATATTACGTGAACTTCAACGATGCCAACGATATACGGAATGGCCAATGGCTCACAGGTTTGCAGTTTATGAACGATGGCGTTACGCCCGTAACCGTAACCACGACCAAAAAAGGGTACGACCAGACGTATACGGGTGCCGACGGGGCTGCTGCATACACCTACCAGGTGAATCTGACGCCCGATATTGTGCTTCGGCAGGACGTAGCCACGTATGATTGCGGGAATGACGAAATCGCCTGGAATATGGGCTACCGCAACATTAAGTTCTACCCCGATGCTTCGTCTACATCGCGGAATCAGAATAACGACATTCCGGTTTTTCGCTATTCGGACATTATCCTGATGAAAGCCGAAGCCATTCTTCGCGGGGGCACACCAACCCAGGGCCAAACTGCTCTTTCGCTGGTCAACCAGTTACGAGCTAATCGCACTACAACGGCTGCCTTGTCGAGCATAACGCTGGAAGGTATCTATACTGAACGGTGCCGCGAATTTGCCTGGGAAAGCTGGCATCGTAACGATATGATTCGCTTTGGGAAATATGAAGGGAAATGGGGCTTCAAAACGGATGCCGACGTCAACCACCGCATTTTCCCAATACCAACCTCTGCTTTTACCGTGAACCCGGCCCTGACCCAAAATCCGGGGTATTAGTAGATACGAAATTAATTGCGGACTAGCTGACTAGGCAGAAGTGCTCAGTCAGCTAGTCCGCAATTTGACTAATATAGACTCAATAAAATGGAAGCTATTTCAAGAAAATCATTTTTACAGCAATGCCTATGGTTTGGTACAGCCATTAGCTTTTCTCCGTTCGCAGCACAGGCATGGAACGAAAAAAGAATGGACGATGATTTCTATCAGAAGCTAGTTCTTGCCAATGCAAAAGAGGTTGCCCGAGTGGTACAACTGCTGGCGACCGATATTACGCAGGTCAGACGACGGTTGGGATACGATCTGGCTAATGTTGCCGCTGCTTTTTGTGAACCAACATCGCAATACTACCAGTCGGCGGAGTTGATCCCCTACCTGACAAAGATGGCTCGCGCTTTACTGAAAGCCCAGCATGCCGACGGAACGCTGGATTTTGGGAATTTAGCCTCACCACCCGATACCGCTTTTATTTTAGAACCTCTTTGTGCGGCAGCCACCATTCTGAAATCGAACAATACGGCTGCGTTAAACGAAGTAAAAGGGCTACTCCGGGAATTTATTGTGAAAGCCGGAGAAGCCCTCCGGACAGGTGGCTTGCATACGCCCAATCATCGTTGGGTAGTGTCGGCGGCACTGGCAAAAATAAATGCCCTATTCCCCAAGCCAGGCTATGTAAATCGGATTCACGAATGGCTTTCAGAAGGTGTTTATTGTGATAGCGACGGTAATTTTCTGGAACGAAGCATGAATTATTCGGCCGTGATCGATCGATCGTTGATTACGATTGGACGATTGCTTCCCCTGCCAGCCTTGTTTGAGCCCGTTCGTAAAAACCTTGGCCTGGTTTACTTTCATGCAGAACCCAACGGCGATTTAGTAACGAACGATTCACGAAGACAGGATCAGTTCTCATCCGTAAGTATTCTGAATTTTTATCATGACTTCTACTATCTGGCTATCCGGGATAATAACCCCGAATTTTCGGCCATTGCAAAGTATATCGAAACACTTAATGGGTTCAACGACAGAGTTCTAACGGATTTACTGGTTTATTTTTTAGAAGAACCGCTCTATAAAAAAACGCTTCCTGAACCGAAAGCACCTCCGGCTACTTTTGAAAAGTTTTTTAAAGGGACAAACCTGGTCCGAATCAGGCGGAACGACATAACCACCACGCTTTTTGGTGGAACTGATTTCCCGATCATTATTGCTTCTGGCCGGGCAAATAGCCCCAATTTTTTTGCGTTCAGAAAAGGGGAGGCCATTCTGAAATACATGCGCTTTTCAACAGATTTTTTCAATACTGGCTATTTCCATAGTCAGGGAATTGTTCATTCGGCGGGTAAGTATGTGTTACACCAAAAAATAGAAGCACCTTATTACCAGCCTTTACCGGATAAATTTAAACGGGCGGATGGCAATTATACCCATTCGCAAAGTACGGATGGCCGATTCTGGAATAAGATGGATTTTCAGCATAGGCCGCAGAGCAATATAAATACCTTAGAAACTACGATCAGTGTCGAAGAAAAAAACGGGTCGAATGAACTGAACTTCAGTGTAGAAGGCACAGAGGGGGTGCATGTAGTAATTGAGTTTTGCTTTAAAGAAGGCGGAACGCTGACCGGACTAAAAAAAATAGAAGGTGGCTCAGATAATTATTCGTTGGAAAGTGGCTCCGGTGAATATCGCTATGGTAACGATTCGATAAAATTCGGGCCGGGCGTCTTCAAACACGCCAGTCTTAGTGGACTTGAAGGGGAGATGTACAGCTCTCATTTCGGAAGTTTGCGAACAGACGGTATGCATGTCTTCCTTACTGGCATTACGCCGTTTTTGCATACGATTGTTGTAGGATAGAATGCGGATATGTGCTTCCTGCCTATAAGCCCTGTTCATTGGCAAACTGAATCAATTCAGATAGTTTATTGATGCCTAACTTGTAGTAAATGTTCTTGCGATGGGTTTTAACGGTTTGCTCCGATAGAAAGAGTTGATCAGCAATCTGACTAGTTGATAAACTATTGCGTATCAAGTTGATAATTTCGAGTTCGCGTGGGGTTAAATTAAACTGTTTGATGAACTTGTCCGTTTCATACAGGTTCATGATCTGATCATTAATGGGTTTATCAAAATACGGCCTTCCGCTGATCACACTTTCCAGACAGGCTAATAATTTATCCGGGGAAGCACTCTTGAGCAGGTAACCGGCTACACCTACCGTTTGTAGTTCCTCGATTAGCTTCTGGTAACTGTACATCGTAACGATCACTATGCGCACTTTAGGAAACTCAAGCCTGATTTGGCGAGCGATTTCAATTCCATTGCGATGCGGTAGGTTGATGTCAAGGAGAACCAGATCGGGCTGAAGCTTATGGATAACCGGAATCACATCACGACCGTCGTATACCTGACCAATGACAGTATAGCATGTGCTGGCTGTTGTTAATAAAGTCCGTAACCCATCGCTGAACAATTGATGATCATCGGCGATGAGAACAGTTGTTGAAACGACCTTATTTAGCATAGTTTTCTGCCGGCTGCCCATTAGGAACAGTCAGGGTAATGGTTGTCCCGTTTATACCCGCGTCAACCAGTAACTCGGCGTTGAGATAATTGGCCCGTGAGCGAACATTTCGCAAGCCAAGGCCATCCAGTTGATTCTCCTTCGTACGATTACCCCGTCCATTATCTTCGATCATTAAAGATAGGTACTTGGGATGAAAAAGCAATTGAACCGTTATGGCTGAGGCTTGGGCGTGCTTGAGCGCATTAGTTACGAGCTCAATAGCGATGCGGTAGATAATCAGTTCGTTTTCAGGGTCAAGTCGACATTCTTCCCCGAAGGTAACAAACAAAAAGCGCGTAGGACTACTGCCATCCAACCGTTGAATTGCCTCACGGAGGATTTCGGTTAAGCCAAGTTTGCGGAACTCAGGCGGCATCAGATTATGGGAGATCAATCGTAAATCACGAATGGCCTTTTCCAGTAGATTGATGGGATTTTGTAATCCATTCGTGGCGTAGGCCCTCATTTCCAACTGCCCTTTAATAGTAGCCAGCGTACCGCCAAGGTCATCGTGCAGATCTGCGGCCAACCGTTGCCGTTCTTCTTCCTGCACCTTAAGAACACGTTGTAGGTCGGCCTTTTGTCGCTTTAATTTAGTGTGTGTATAACGACGAATCGAAAAGATAGTCAGCAGCAGTAAACCCATTAGGGAAGTCAGGCGAAACCAAGTTGTTTCCCACCAGGGTGGCTGGATAATAATGCCAAGCTGTTGTTCAACCCAGGGACCATCCGAATTAGCCCCCCGTACACGAAATGTATAGGTACCTGGTGGCACATGTAGATATGAAGCAAGGTGATCAGGCCCGGCAACATGCCAACGCTGATCAAAGCCGTCCAGCTTAAATTGGTGACGATTCGTCTCCGGGCTCTGATAATCCATGTAGGTGAACCCAAACGAAAGGTCATTCTGATTGTAGGCCAGTTTTAGTGGATGAACAAATCTCTGCTTTGATCCATCCTGTGGGTTGGCGCTGGGCTGGGCCGTCTGGCCATTGACACGAATGTGAGTAATTACCGTTTTAGCGAGCCGTACCCGATGCTGGATACGATTTGGGTAGAAAGCATAATAACCCATGCGATCGCCAAAGAATATTTGCCCATCGGGGGCCTTATAGCCTGAGAACTCCCACATCGTACGCCCATTAACGCCCTGCAAGTGCCCATAGCGGTTGACTATATTTCGATTCGGTATGAAGTTTAAAATCCCCGACAGGTCACTGATCCATAATCCGTTATCCGTATCAAGTTGAACGCTGGTAATATTTGTGGGTTTATTCAGATCAGTAGGAAAAGCAGGCTGAAAGTGATCGGTAGACCGGTCATAGCGAAAAAGACCACCGACGCCACTCACCCAGATTATGCCCTGATGATCCTCAACCATGCCCGTTACCCGCAAACCAGGCAGGTATCGGCGAAATGAACGAGTAGCGTGATTATAGCGATTAACGCCCCCTTTGAAGTAACCACCTGCCCAGAGCGTACCAGTATGATCTTCGAGCAAAATAGGAATACCATTGTCGCTCAGCGTCGTCGAGTCAAGTGGATTGTGCTGATGATGGATAAAGTGGCCTGTTGCAGGATCAAACTCATCCAGACCCTGAGTGGTCCCTAGCCAAAGCTTACCATACCGATCTTCGCGAATCACATGCACGTTGTCGGTAATCAACGAAGGAATGTCTTTTCGACTGTGAGGAAACTGATAAAATGTTTGGGTTGTCGAATCATACCGATTCAGTCCAGCCCCTTTGGTGCCAATCCAGATGGTACCCTTTCGATCCTGATATACCTCTCTGACATCATCTGAACCTAAATTGGTTGGTTGAGCAGGGTTATGTTTAAACCACCCCCCAGCCCCGGTTATACGATCCTGATACTGTAGACCGGTGGCGGTACCAATCCATAGTTTACCGGAGCGATCCTGCCAGAAAGCATGCGCAGTTGTTCCAAGATGCGTAAAGCCGATCGTTGATTGCGTTGGAACGATTCTGTATAAACCTCCATCAAAGGTGCTGACCCAGTGAACGCCGTCTGCTGACGTGAAAAATGCCCAGGGTCCATTTTCCTGAAACGAATTGGCTTGACCGGGCTGTGCTTCCATATGCTGCACCTGGCGCAGGACTGGATCGTATCGGTTCAGGCCGTTCTTGTAGGCGCCAATCCAGATATCCCCCTTCGAATCTTCCTGAATAAAGGAAACGCCATCGGGTTCGCGGGCGGCTTTGTTTTTTAGAAAAGGTCGACTTAAACGGTCCGGCCGTTTGGCATCATATGGATACCGGGTAAAGTGGCCACGTTTGCGGTCCATTGTATGTAATCCATCTCCGTACGTGCCTACCCAAAAGGTGCCCCGGCTATCTTCGTAAATGGCGCGAACCTTATTGTCGGCCAGACTGCTCGGGTTGTCAGCCTGATGAAAGAAACGCATAAATGTCTTAGAAACCGGATCAAATTTATTGAGCCCACCCGCATTGACCGATGTTTGTCCCCATTCACTACCCGTACCGATCCAAATTACTTCATTTCGGTCTTCATACAAAACCCTGACCTGATCATTGCTCAGCGAAGTCGGGTTAGATGGATTGTGTTGATAGCGAGTGAACTGACCCGTACGACGGTCCATCCGATTCAGTCCTCCGTGGGTACCGATCCAGAGATGCCCTTTCTTGTCTTCGAGAATGGTCGTTACTTCGTCATGGCTGAGACTGGTTGAGTTGCGTGGATTATGCCGATAGTGCTTGAAAGTACCAGTAGCCGGATCAAATCGGTCGAGTCCTTCACCCATCAGGCCGATCCAAACATACCCCTGCCGGTCGCAGTACACCACTTCAGCTTTATCTCCTCCCAATGAGTTCGGGTTGGTAGGATCGTGTAGGTAAGCCGTATAGCGATGGCCGTCAAACCGGTATAAGCCCATACCGCCTAACCAGATATAACCCTGTTGATCCTGAGTAATTGTGGTCAAGCGTACCCAATTGATGTTTTCGGGTGGAATAACCGGATAAATTAAATGCGATTGCCCTCGTCCCTCTCCCAGGGAAAGATTAGCTACCCATCCGGCTATAAAAAGCAGTCGGCATGACCAAAATTTAACTAACCAGCTGATACGTAGGAAAATATCAATCATAAATGCAACCTGGAAGAGGCACCGCAAAGTAAGGCGTCAGGCAATACAATAAAAATACCACAAAAGTGGTATAGCGCGGCAAACATCCCGATTAGACCTTTACCAGCATAAGACTCTATTCAAACCAATCACAGCTATCATGAAAGTTTTACACTGCCAGGATGTTGGGTTCGATTGCGCTGGTATTATCCGTGCTCAACATGAAAGCGACATTCTGGAGCTGCTAGCTCAACATGCCGAGCTCGTACATCAGGTAAAGCTTACCCCAGAACTGGTCGAACGGATTAAGAGACTTATCTGTGATGAAGCCTATTGAAGCAAATCGAGTTCCTGGATCAACCTTTGCTTTGTTTAGCCGGCGTCACGGGTACGTATCACGGTCTTTTTATCATCTGTCAGAATGCGTTATATGGTTAACGTTCCAGGTCAGGATTTTGCAAAACAGTTAAAGCAACAGGTTTACCCAGGCTGCACATTATCGATTGATGTATATTGTTGATTGTCAAAGATATATCCAGTTGCATCCCGAATTTTTATGTCACCCTCTGGCGAATCATCCTCTTATGAAAAAAACTTTTACTGGTCCTGCTTCTATCCGTTAAGTGTCTGGCCCAGCAACAACCAGATAATTTGCCCTGTGGAACGGCTGCACCGACAAGAGAGCAACTAAAACAAGCCGAGCAGATATACCGCGAGTTTGCGAAAAGTACAAAGAGTGCCAGAGAAACAGCTGGGATTATTTATCTGCCCGTTCGATTCCTAATGATTCGAAAATCGGATGGGAGCGGTGGGGCCGATTTGGGTAGTATTAACGCTGGATTTGCACAACTGAACGGCCTTTTCCTGCCGTCTGGTATACAATTTTACATAGCTCCCAATGGCTTAAAAGAGGTTAATAGCGATCGGCTATACGATATAAACACCAGCGAAACAGCAGCAGAGATTTATTCTCTTATGTTGCCTAATGCCATTAACGTGTTTGTAGTAAATTCAGGCAAAGACATTATCAACCCCGTTTTTGCTGGCCAGGCACCCCTCCCTGCCACTAGTGTAGAAAGTAACTGGATTGTTATCGATTACCATTACCTAACGAACAAACTTACACTCCCTCATGAGATGGGGCATTATATTGGCCTATATCACCCTCACGATAACCTTATTGGAGGACCCAGAGAGTTGGTAAATGGATCGAATTGTGCTATTGCATCCGATCAGGTTTGCGATACACCTGCTGATCCTTTTGACTTGGTTAGGGTGCCTGTAGGGCAACAACCAATTACTTGCCAGTACACTTATGACATCAAAGATGCGAATGGTGAGCTTTACAACCCTCTACTGAATAATATAATGAGTTACTGGTTTTGTCCGCCTTATACTTTTACGAGTGGTCAGTATGAACGACTTAAAACAGTAGGTATTGCCGGAAGAATCAACCCTCGTAACCAGTATTCGCTCAACGCGCCCGCCAGTGATGTAACGCCCCCCTTACTATCAATTGTTACCAGCATTGGACCCTTAAAGCTAATCTGGCAGGATAAATCGGATAATGAAACCGGGTTTATTATCGAGCGTTCTACCAGTCCGGTCGACGGGTTTGTTGCTGTCGATGGGGTTGCCCCTAACAGCAGCCAGTGGTTCGACACTTCGGGGACAACAGGCATTAATTATTATTATCGGGTGAAAGCGTCGAATTCATTAAACTATAGCAATGTACAGAATGGGAAGCCAGGATATTGTTTGCCTGTACACCGGGACGTCTACAGTTGTACGTCTGCTGAGGGTACAATTGGTTTAGAGTCGTTGACCATCTGGTCGCCCGGAAAAACGGCTGTCCTGCTGTCCTCTAAAGGGGTTTGCAGCCAGGACGGAAATGCATACTCTGACCTGACGAATCGCCCAGCCATAAAACTTACCACTGACGTATCGTACCCGTTTCAGGTGGAATCGATGCGGATTCAGGGTGGTCAGTCAAAGGGAGCCATTTACCGAACACGAATCAACATCTGGATTGACTTAAATCAGGATCAGGTTTTTTCTACCGACGAACGGCTCTACCTATCTCCCCTTCGCTGGAATAGCACGATAACGGACCTTTCTGGAGATTACCCGAATCCCCTCCTTGAAAATCAGTTCATCATTCCGGCATCGGCAAAGTCAGGATTAACCCGTATGCGAATCAGGATTGGCACGCCCGTCTTTACGGGAAACCTTGAAACGGCCTGCGAACAAATTGATGGGGAAACAGAAGATTATTTAGTTGACATAAGCAATTTAATCTGTCAATTGAGCACGACTATTACCGGAAGCACAACGCTATGTCAGGGCAACAGTACATTACTCAGCGTTATGACATCGGGCGGGCAAGGCAATTTAACCTACGTCTGGACTTTAAATGGCAGTGCAACTGGCACCAGCAGCGCTACACTTACAGCAGCCGCCACAGGTAATTATGGTATATCAGTAACAGACACCAAAGGGTGCGTGTCGAAAGCGATTGTTGATGTACTAGCGATCCAAGTTCCAGAAGCACGTATTACCGCTCAGGGCAACCTGGATCTATTGCCAATGGGTAGTGTAACCCTCAGCGCCAGCACAGGGGCGGAAGTAAACTATCAATGGAACTTGAATCGTACCGCTATTGCCGGAGCTACCAGCAGTACGTATCAGGCCAATCAGGCAGGTACGTATACTGTAGTGGTCGCCAGAAGAAGCTGTACCGCTACATCCGATGGAATTACCGTTAATCTGATTACAACAGTTGAGCCAGTTACTGTTGGAAATATGGTAGTAGAGATATTCCCAAATCCAGGGAAAAATCAAATGCAGGTGATTTTTCAGCTAGTAGCTCCGTCTACAGCAACCCTACAGCTTATTGATAGCTATGGGCGAGTGATTCAAGTGTATAAAGCTGAAACTCCAGTTACTCATCATCATTTCCAGTTAAACTTATTGGGTAATCCGGCTGGGGTATATTTTATTAGAAGTATTTCGGAAAAGCAGCAGACTATGAACAAGATATTCATAGAATGATCTCTTAAAGGGCAGAAAATTCGGAGTAAATCAAACGGTTTTTGTATCTGTAGCATACGAATTGTCGATTCATCTGGCACATTTCCGTACTGAATTTATAATTGGGATACGAGTGCACAGCTTCGGCTGAGCAGAATCAGTTAGATTATTCATAATACCGTGTCTCTGATACGGGTACGTCAAGGCATTTGGCCAATAAAACGTTATTTCTCCATACAGTATAGGCCATCGTGCGGATAGTTAGTCGGATAACTATCCGCATCTTCTTTTGTCCTGTTCGCCGATACAAGTTACAAACCTCAGCAAAGCTGAAGCAACTGTTTTAGTCTATCGTCCTGTTTACGCTACCTCTCGGTTACCATCCTTCACACCTTTTCGATTCACCTGGTAAGACGAGAGCGTAAGTTAGGGCAATACTATCACGATGTTATAGTATGATTAAGGCTACTGTATTAGAATAAAATTACAGGAACTGTCTTTTCGTAGAAAATCATCATTTGTACTTTTTTTAGATCGAAAGATGCTAAGGGTTAAAGAGATACGATTTTGTATAATTATTTGATTAGCTGGTGAAGTTGAAATAGTTCTATAAAAAAATTAATAAGTGAAAAAATTTGACAATTTATGTTTAACCCTATAGTATTGTAATGTTGAATTGTAATTTATCTATGATAAATAAAATTACTAAACCCTTATGGATAACCTTTCACTCTATCGAAGCAAGGCCTGGCTATTGGGATGGGTATGGCTATTGACAATGAGTCAATTAGTAGCTCAGTCTACTAATTTGATTACTGGGCAAATAGCCGACGAAACGGGCCAGCCGTTACCTGGTGTTACGGTATTGGTTAAAAATACCAGTAATGGAACTACGACGGATGCTAAAGGTGCGTATCGCCTGTCGGTCCCGGTGGGCAACGATGTATTGATTGTTTCTTATGTAGGTTATGCAAGCCAGGAGATCAGCATCAATAAGCGCTCTGTAATCGATGTTCGGTTAGCTCTTGATAATAAAGCCCTGAATGAAGTGGTTGTCGTTGGTTACGGAACGCAGCAGAAACGCGATTTGACCGGTGCTGTGGCATCCGTTTCGTCAAAAGACATTCAACGGCTACCGGTATCCGGGCTGGATCAGGCGTTGCAGGGTCAGGTATCAGGGTTGCAGATTTCGTCTACATCCGGTGCACCGGGAGGCAATACAAATATCCTCGTTCGGGGGATTGGCTCCGTTTCCGGTGGGAATGATCCTTTGTTTGTGATCGATGGATTTCCGGTTAATAACGCCGGTGTTGGCAACCCGCTGAATATGATCAATCCAGGTGACATTGAATCCATTGAGGTCCTGAAAGATGCATCGGCTACGGCTATCTATGGCTCACGGGGTTCCAACGGGGTAATTATTGTAACCACCAAACGGGGCAAATCAGGTCAGGCTCAGATTACGGTCGATGCGTATACCGGCATTCAGGAACCCGCCCTTCTCCTGAAGATGATGAACACCCGGCAGTTTGCCGAATTCGTCATAGAAGGGCATAATAACGGCTGGCTCGACAACGGTGGTCCCAACGCCAAAATTACAGACCCAAACAGTGTCCGTTCGACATCCTATCGGATTCCGGAGGCCTGGCAGGATCTGAACAATCTGCCCAAAGTTGACACCGACTGGCAAAAGGTAATCTTCCGTACGGCGCCCATCCAGAACTACCAGATCAGCGCCGTAGGAGGCAATGAAAAAATGAGGTATGCGCTTTCGGGCGGTTATTTTAATCAGAAAGGAATCCTCATCAGTTCGGGCTTTGAGCGGTTTTCTGCCCGGCTGAACCTCGATGGTCAGCTTACCAAACGACTGAAGGTGAGCATGAATCTGGCTCCGACCTATACCAGCACCGACAACGTACCCTCAACAGGGCATTATGGAGATTACAATATCGTTGCCGGAGCCCTCTCCATGCCTCCCATGATTCCGGTGTATAACCCCGACGGTTCATACGGCAATACGTTCGACTTAACGAATCTAGGTATGGGTGCGATTCCGAATCCGGTTAAGGTCGCTAATGAATATAAAAGCACGAATGCACAGTTCCGGATATTGGGCAATCTATTTGGCGAATACGAGCTGCTAAATGGTCTGAAGCTAAAAGTGAGTGTCGGTAGCGATATCAACTATTACAACACCAACACCTTCAAGCCCTCTACACTGTCGACAAGCGCTTCGGTGTCGCCTGCTACGTCCAGCATCAACAATACGTCGGACATTAACTGGTTGAATGAGAATACATTGAATTACCGACGTACAGTCAATGCCCATTCGATTGACGCCCTGGCTGGGTTTACCATTCAGAAATCAACGACAACCTCGACCACAACCTCAGCGACTAATTTTGCGGATGATCTGCTTGAAAACATCAACGGTGGGCAAATTACAGGCGGGAGCTATACGGTTGGGCAATGGTCTTTACTGTCTTATCTGGGTCGGGTCAATTATGCCTACAATGATCGTTATCTGTTCACGGCGACCATTCGGACAGACGGCTCATCGCGCTTCGGGTCGGCCAATCGCTGGGGTACGTTTCCGTCGTTCTCGGCTGGCTGGCGATTGTCGGAGGAGCCTTTCTTCAAAAATCTTAACCTGTTCGATGACTTCAAAATCCGGGCTGGATACGGACTTTCGGGCAACAATGCCATTGGCAATTATCGGTATTTAGGGCTTCTTTCGGCTACTAATTACGTGTTGGGTAACACCCAGGTTCCGGGACTTTCGCAAGGCAGTTTTACCAACAATAATTTGGGATGGGAAACCAGCAAGCAGGTCGATATTGGACTGGATCTGGCGTTCTTCAACGGACGACTGCAATTCACGGGCGACTATTACAATCGTCGGAATACGGATATGTTGCTCAACAAAGCCATTCCATCTGTAACGGGTTACACCTCGGCCTGGGTAAACATCGGTGAACTTGAAAACAAAGGAATAGAACTGGCTCTTTCTGGCAAGCCGCTGGCTACGAGTAATTTGCAATGGACAAGCAGTTTCAATATTACCTTCAACCGCAATAAAGTACTGCGGCTTGGTTCGGAGGGCGAGCAGCTATTCTCCGACGGAGGACGCGGGGATGTGAGCATTACCCAGGTAGGACAACCCATCGGGAGTTTTTACGGGCATCTCGTCGAGGGAATTTTCACGACACAGGAGCAACTGGCTACACACGCTACCCAGGCGGGGGCTAAGCTGGGCGATTTCATGTATAAAGATGTGGATGGCAATGGTGTAATCTCCGATGCTGACCGAACGATTCTGGGTAATCCGCAGGCAAAAGCGTATTATGGCTTCAACAACACCTTTACGTATAAAAACTGGTCGTTAAACATCCTGCTTAACGGCGTACAGGGACGCGATGTGTTCTGGGCAGGAGCCGTGTTTGTGCGTGGTTATCATGGCGTACAGAATAATCTGGCCGAGGTAATCGGGAATTACTACAAATCACCCTCGCAGCCTGGCGATGGCCAGTCTCCCCGGATCATTCGGGGTGCGCTGAACAACAACCTGCGGTACAGTTCATTCTTCAACTTCGACGGTTCGTATCTGCGTGTTCGTAATGTGACGCTGAACTACAATTTGTCTCAGAAACTGGCCAAACGGCTTGGTATGCAGGGTGGACGGGTTTACCTGACCAGCAATAACCTCTACACGTTTACGAAATACCCCGGTTATGATCCTGAAATCAGCAACTCCGGCGACAATATGCTGGCTGCTGGCATCGATTATCTGGGGTACCCGCCCGCCCGTTCCTACACGCTTGGTTTAAGTTTAACCTTCTGATCAGACTACTCCTCATGAAAGCTAAACGTATTTTCCTTTCTCTGCTGGGTCTCCTTGTTCTGGCCAGTTGTCAGGACGATTTTCTGGGACTTTCGCCCCAAACCGACCGAAACACGCTGAATTTTTATAAAACAGCGGCCGATTTTAACAATGCTGTAGTTGGGACGTATGCGGCACTTAAACTGTCGGGCGTGTACAATACGTCTCTGTACTGGATGGGCGAGGTATCGACCGACAACACGGATTTTGGTGTAACGACCCGGCAGGCAGTCAACGTCGATAACTTCCAGTTTGTCGATCATACCTATACATCGCTCAACGACATTATTTATGCCTCCTGGCGGGATCATTATATTGGTATCAGTCGCGCAAATGCCATTCTGACCCGAATCGAAACGGCTGGTATTGCCGATAACCTGAAAATGCAGTACAAAGGCGAAGCCCAGTTTTTACGGGCCTTGTTTTACTTTGATCTGGTTCGAATGTTTGGCGATGTGCCTTTGGTAACCTCGGAAATAACCACCGCCGATGGGGCTAATAGCCTGATCCGAACACCTGCTGATGCCGTTTATCAATTAATTATCAGTGACTTGCAGGGTGCCGAACAGAGCCTTCCCGTTTCGTATGGTACAACTGATGCTGGACGTGTGCCACAGGGAGCGGCCAAAGCGTTGCTCGGAAAAGTCTATTTAACCCGGAAAGAGTGGGATAAAGCGGCCACCAAACTGAAAGAAGTGATCACATCGGGCAAATTTCAATTGCTGCCCAAATACGCTGATGCATTCAGTTTTGCTACACCGACAAATGCAGAAATTCTGTTCAACGTTCAGTATAAATCGGGCAATACCGGCCAGGGGAGCGGTTTTGGCCCGGTACAGGCCAGCGAAGGAGCCAGAATTACAGGGGGTAGCATGCGGTATCCGACCGCCGATATGGATGCTGCCTACGAGCCCGGCGACCTTCGGAAGAGTTTCTCCATGAAATCATCGTACATCGATGCCAACGGGCAAGCCATCAACCAGCGCTATGTGAGCAAATACGTGCAATTTGGGGCCCTTTCCGGCGATTCGGACATCGACTTTCCCGTTCTTCGGTATGCGGATGTGCTCCTGATGTACGCCGAAGCGCTGAATGAAATCGGGTTCGATACCGAAGCGGTGAAATCCCTTAATCAGGTGCGAACACGGGCAGGACTTGCGGCCACAAAAGCGACGGATCAAAATAGTTTCCGACTAGCCATTGAACAGGAACGCCGGGTGGAATTTGCCTTTGAGAACCAACGCTGGTTCGATCTGGTCCGCACGGGTCGTTATGTCACGGTTATGAATGCGAAAGGGCTGACCGTTAAAGCCTTCAATATCCTATACCTCATTCCGCAGCGGGAAATCAGTTTAAACAAGAATCTGGTTCAGAACCCAGGCTATTGAGCACTATGAAAAAAACGACCTCCGCTTTACTACTGCTGCTGATCGCTTTTGTGCTGATCAGTGCGGCTCCGTCGTTGCCGAAGCTGTACGTCATTGGTGACAGTATTTCGATGCGCTATGGCCTGTTTCTGGAAAAATACGTGCAGGGTGTCTGGCAGTACGACCGGAAAAGTGATGACGGACAGGCGGCTAAAAATCTGGATGTACCCGTTGGCGCCAATGGGGGCGATTCGCGCATGGTGCTCGAATACCTGAAGTTAAAAGCGCCTGATAAATCGTTTCAGCCGGATGTATTGCTGCTGAATTGCGGCCTGCACGATATCAAACGGCAGCCGGAAACAAATGCCATTCAGGTTGATTCGGTCAGTTACCGGAAAAATCTGGAAGCGATTTATCAACTGTTGCACAAACGATCTATCCGGCTGATCTGGATGCGAACGACTGCCGTGGAAGACGAACGGCACAACAGTCGCTCGAAAGCCTTCAAGCGATATGCCCGTGATCTGGATGTGTATAACGCTATTGCCGATGAGGTAATGCACAGGCATGGTGTTCCGATCATCGATCTGTATACGTTTACCCGGAGTCTGGGCAGTGAGCATTTTGTCGATCACGTCCATTACGACGACCCCGCCATGCAACTGCAGGCAGCTTACATTGCCGGGTTTTTACAGGACCAAATTCCCTTAATTCAAAAAAGAAAATGAGCGTATTCCTCCATTCTTTTCGGTCATTCAGTCTGCTTGGCATCAGCATCACTACTGCCCTGGGCCAAACGGTGTCTGTCAGCCAAACCGTTTCCGAACCAAGGGGCTTCCGGGAAGTCGGACAATTGCGTCCGCGTTCAGCCAAAGAAATCAAGTCGTCTACCTGGTCTATTGGGGGCGAAACCCTCGACCGGGATTATACGGATTATCAATCGTATAGAGGGCTTCTTGGTCCGTTAGGTGCCAAACGGATTCGGTTGCAGGGTGGTTGGGCCAAATGCGAGAAGGTGAAAGGGCAGTATGATTTTGCCTGGCTGGATGCGGTCATTCCCGATGCGTATTTGCGGGGTGTAGCGCCCTGGGTTGAATTGTCGTATGGTAACCCAATTTATGCGGGTGGTGGTGAACCCAAACTAGGAGGTCGAATTCCAACTTCGGAAGAAGGGCTGGCCGCCTGGGACAACTGGGTTCGGGCTATGGTGAACCGGTACAAAAATCAGGTAACCGAATGGGAAATCTGGAATGAGCCAGACCTTAACAAGTTGAATACGGGCGAGGAAGTGGGCGTTTTCTACATCCGAACCGCGAAACTGGTACGGTCTATTCAACCGAATGCCAGACTCATTGCGCTCGGAGTCGCCGGAGTGCCGGCCGCCGGGTTCATGCGTCCTTTTCTTGATCACCTGAAAAAAGAAAATGCGCTCGATCTGGTCGATATTCTGACGTATCACGGCTATGCGCCCAATCCCGATACGTCTTATCCGAAGATTGAGGAGATGCGGCAACTGGTCTGGAGTTATAATCCGAAAATCACGTTTATGCAGGGCGAAAATGGGGCTCCGTCTACACCCAGTGCTGTGACCATTGGCGCATTGCGGCAATATGATTGGACCGAACTGAGCCAGGCCAAATGGGATTTACGGCGGATGCTCGGCGATCACGGACGCGGTATAGCCACTAACCTCTTCACCATCAGCGATATTCACTACGCAGCTGGTGACCACATGACGGGTGTCAATACGAAAGGCTTGCTGAAAACCAATCCTGACAAAACCATTGATCGGCCTAAACTGGCCTACAAAGCCGCCCAGCATGTATTCGCTACGTTCGATGATCAGATCGAATTACTCGACAAAGCCAAACCAACGGCCAGCCAGACGACAGTTGCGGCCTTTCAGTATCGTCATCGCCAGAACGGAGGCCAACTGGTGACGCTCTGGAGTGGCGAAGCGCGACCCGCCGAAACCTACGATCCGAAACCAACTGACGTAACCATCGAAGGTAAATTCATTCAGCCGGTTTTTGTGGATCTGATTTCGGGTAAAGTCTATGAGATTCCGAAAAGCCAGTGGAAAAAATCGGGTACTGGTGGTTACACATTTACTGCGATTCCAGTGCCGGATTATCCGGTAGTGATCGCCGAAAAAGCCGCCCTGCATTTGCTGACACCCACGGGTCAATCGGCCAATCCATCCTTCAAATACCTGGGTAAAATCGCGCCGAAACAGTCCAGAGATATTCGCTCCTCAAACTGGTCGGTCGGTGCCGAATACATGGATCGGGACTGGACAACCTATGCCAACTGGAAAGAATATCTGGGTAAACTTGGGGTTAAAAAAGCCCGGATTCAATCCGGCTGGGCCAAGTGCGAGAAGGTGAAAGGGCAGTATGACTTTGCCTGGCTGGATGAGATTATTGTTGATATGAAGAAACAGGGAGTGACTCCCTGGGTCAACCTGTCCTACGGTAATCCTGTTTATTCAGGTGGTGGCGGCACAACATTGAATGCGGCTCTTCCCTATTCGGGCGAAGCGCTGGAAGGCTGGAAAAAATACGTGTCGGCCATTGTTGCGCGCTATGGCGAAAAGGTAACCGAATGGGAAATCTGGAATGAGCCGAATTATAAAGTTTCCATTCCCGATTATGTGAACTTCTTCATTACCAGTGCCGAAACTATTAAATCGGTTCAGCCGGATGCCCGGATCATTGCCTTTGCGTTGGGAAGTGGCGTCGATTATAAATTTGCCGACAGTGCCTTGAAACTCATTCAGGAGAAAGGCAAACTTGGCTTGATCGACGAAATTACCCATCACCGGCATATTCCGAATCCCGATAACCGTTCGGCGGAGGAAGAACTGGAAAAGGTGGTTGCCAAATACAACAGGAACATTCGGATTCGTCAGGGCGAAGCAGGCTGCCCGTCGGAGTGGAGCAACAATTTCGCCCTGAACAAATACCCCTGGACAGAGCTAACACAATCGAAGCATATTCTTCGCCGGTTATTGACCGATCTGGGGCATGATAAAGAGTCGTGCTGCTTTACCATCATGGATGCCAAAACCACGCAGGAGTGGAATCATAAGGGGTTACTGAAAGCAAATGAAGATCAGACCGTAGCGTATGCCAAACCAGCCTATTTCGCTTTTCAGAATCTGATTTCAGTGTTCGATGATCGACTGGAGCGTCTGCATACCTATCCTTATTCGGCAAAAAAGGCAGATGCCAACACGTTGTCGTTGTATGCCTATGCGGATAAGTCCAGCCAGCTCCAGGCCGTAACGGTCTGGCTAAAAGATAATGTTCCTTCCGATAACAACGACCAGATTCTGTGTGATTTTACCTTTGCCAATGCCCGGTTTAAAAACCCGGTCTGGGTCGATTTGATCGCCGGGTCCGTATATGAAATTCCTAAGGACAACTGGCTTCAGAAAGAACATCTGTTTCGGCAAATTCCGCTGTATGATTCGCCCATCCTGATTGCCGATCGATCGATCATAACGCTGTCAGCCAATCAATAACGCGAGACGATGAGCACAAAATGGGCGCGTATGATCGGTCTGATTATGACTAACTTCCTGTTAGGTCAGTCTGTTCTGGCTCAGCCAGAGCTGGAGGTGCCCTTATATCCCAATGGCGTTCCAAATTCTGTAGCCAGTTCGTTGCCGGAGCGCCGAACGTATGACTCATCGGGAAAATTAACTGCCTTGTCGACTATCATTATTCCGAGACTTCTGGTATTTCGCCCGGCGGTCCCGAATGGAACCGGGCTGATTATCTGTCCGGGTGGAGGCTATAAAAATCTGAATATCGAAAACGTCCGGTTCATTGCTCAACGACTGAACCAGTGGGGCGTCACTGCGTTCGTGCTGGTGTATCGGTTACCCGCCGATGGGTTGATGCAGGATCAGACAACCGGTAGCATGCAGGATGCCCAGCAAGCGTTCCGGTTGGTTCGACAACGGGCGGCCGAGTGGGGAATACGTCCGAATCGAATCGGTTTGTGGGGTTCTTCGGCGGGTGGGCATCTGGCGGCTATGGCGGCAACCCACTTCACGAAGGCATTCGAACCCGGAAAAGACACAACCGGACTACGCCCCGACTTTCTGGTACTGGCCTGGCCCGTTATCAGTTTTCGGTTGGGAATCGCTCACCAGGGTTCGGTGAAAAACCTACTGGGTGAGCATCCAACAGTACAGCAACTGGCTGATTATTCGCCCGATGAACAGGTTACGGCCACAACACCGCCCACATTTCTGGTGCATGCGGGCGATGATCCTACAGTAGCGTTTGCCAACAGCATCCAGTTTTATCAGCGACTGAAAAAGGTGGGCGTACCGGCCGAATTACACCTGTACGAAAAAGGGGGCCACGGTTTTGGTATCAAACCCGAGATAACCGATTCGTGGATGAGCCAGCTCGAAATCTGGCTATGTAATCGCGGCTTTCTAAACCGATCCTGAACGAGCCGCATGAAAAGAAATAAAAGACAAAGACGTAATCAAATTATACCCAACGCACAAACGAAAAGTCAATGGAAACTACCGGTTATCAACGCATTAAACAGACATCGCTGAACTTTGTAAACGCCATGAAAATTGGCGATAAGCCTGGTGTTTATCGCAAAGAACCGGGCGAAGGAGAGAGTTTTTACGGTTCCTATCATGCTGCTCACGTTCTGGATCTATTCGGTGAACTGCAAAATCGCCCGGCGGCTGATCTGGATATCTGGGCTGAACAGTTCCAGCGTCGGCAAACCGAGCAGGGTTATTTTTCTGGAAAATCCTCGGAGTTCGGTCGCATCCGAACGATCGACGAACTGGAGCCTGTCTGGCATTACACACGGGGTAATATCTGGGCGTTACGAATGCTCAACCGCCGACCCGAACGTGAGCTGCGTTTTTTGGAGCCGCTGCTTCATGCCGACCAGCTCTACCGTTGGGTGAAACATTACGACTGGCGCAATTCATGGTCGGCTGGTAATCAGGTGCTGGCGGCAGCAACGGCCTTGTTCGCTCTGCGGGACTGGTTTGGCGCATCTGACGTAGACGCCCTGATGGAAAAGACGGTTTATCCTGCCCTGGAAGAATTGCAGGATGCCAAAACGGGTTTCTGGGGTACCCAATTCGGGGCTGATTTACCCAATGGGCTTTTCGGCACGATTCACGTTGTTCCCATCTATTTCGCGTTAGGCTGGCCCCTCCGCCACCTGGAACGGTCTATTGACTCTACGCTGGCCTGTCAATTGTCCGATGGCTCATTCTGGCCCGGTGGTTCCGATTGCCCCGACTTCGATGGAGCCTATCAATTAGCCAATCTGGCCACGCTGACCGATTACCGTCGGGAGGATGTTGAGAAAGCCTGCCGACGGTATCTGGCCCACGCCCTTCAGCACGAGAGCCCCGATGGTGTGGGTTGGCTGCTGCACCGCCGGGATAGCCAACCCGCCGATTGGGTTCCGCGTCCGCACTGGATCTGGAAAGAAGGTGAAACAACGGCCACCGCTGAACTCCGCGATGAAGACCCCAACCGAACACATATCATGCTTGGCTCCTGGTTCTACCCACTCTCGATTGCTCTGGTCAGTCATTTACTTGGCGATACGGGCTATGAAGGACCCTATCATTTCAACAGTCATTCGCTGCACGTCTGCAATGTTTTCAACGAGCCGCTGGCCAGCTATTAATCAACTATGGAAAACAATCGCCGAAACTTCCTGAAAACCCTGTCGATACTACCGCTATCGGCTTCGCTGAACCCTTTGGAACCGGATTTGCCCGTACCGATCGCTTCGCCCCCTATTGAGTTGAAAAAAATTGGTTCAGTACGCATGAAAAAGCCGACTGAAATCAAAAGCTCGCCTTTCGGAATCGGTTGCGAAACCCTCGACCGCGACTTGTGGAAACCCAAAGAAGTGTATCCTTGGATTGATAACCTGCCAGTAAAGTGGGGGCGGTTGCAAACTGGCTGGGCACGGGTCGAACGGGAAAAAGGAAAATACGACTGGGCATGGCTGGACGAAAGCGTGGATGGGCTGGTGAGCCGGGGCGTAAAGCCTTTTTTCAATGTTGGATACGGCAATACAAATTATCAGGAAGGAGAAGTCGGCTTTTACCCCTCGATGAGCAATCCGGTGGCTAATGACGCCTGGCAGAAGTTCGTAACAGCTGTAGCCAAACGCTACAAAGGTAAGGTTCAGCACTACGAAATCTGGAACGAACCCAATCTGTCTGGCTTCTGGAAACCGGATAAGCCGGACCCTAAAAAATACGTTCAACTGGTGCGGGAAACCGCTCCGTTAATTCGGAAAAACAATCCCGATGCGCTCATCGTGGGGGGCGTGGTTTCGCGAATGCCAATTCTATACATTCAGGAATTGTTTAAAGAAGGATTAGGGGATTTGATTGATATTTTTTCCTTCCACCCATACACGACCCTACCCGAAGCCTACACCGAACGTACGAAAGGCCTGCGACAACTAATAGATCGCTATAACCCGAAAATCAAAATCTGGCAGGGCGAAAATGGATTTCCCTCCGATCCGAACAGCACTGGTTTTTCGGGTGAAGGCCCCTGGACAGAAACCATTCAGGCTAAAGTCATGCTGCGTCGGTTGCTGACTGATTGCTCGCTGAATCTGCCGATGACGTTGTGGTTCCTGATCGTCGATCTGCACGATTATCCGAAAGGGTCGGGCAATACGAATTACAAGGGTATCCTGCGGCAGAAACCCGAAATAAAGCCCAAGATCGCTTACAAGGCGCTGCAACATCTGGGTAGTCTGGTTCATGGTGAGGTGCATACGCGTAGTGCCATTGTTCACGCGCTGGCCGGGAAGGAGCCAGCTACTGAGAGGGAATACCAGGCGTTTGGGAACGGGACAAAAAAGAGCCTTGAGGGTATCTGTACGGCCACACTGAACACCGATAATGGCCTCGTTCTTGCCTACTGGTCCGATCAAAAGGCATCCGATAATCCACCTGCCGACAGCGTTCATCTATTCCTCTGGGACTGGGAGGATCGCGGCTTTAAAGAGCCTGTTCTGGTCGATCTGCTATCCGGCGAAATTCTTGAATTACCAGACCAGCAAAAGATGTTCGACGACGACAAATGGCGGGTTGGTGCCGAAGCCCAGATTTTTCGTCAACTGCCGCTACACGATTATCCAATGCTGATTATGGAAAAGAGTAAAGTGGTATGATCGTAATATGTCGCTGATTTTCAGGATGGTTGTGATTTTTTTGCCCGACATATTAGCATCATAACCATCCTGAAAATCAGCGGGCCATAATAAACCCCAATCGACAAAAATGAATCGCCTGCTCACAATTCTTTTCGCCTGGTTGCTTTTGATAACCAGCGTCTTCGCTCAGAAAAACACCGGCGTTTGGGATGTATTTGCCTTTGGAGCGAAGGGGGATGGTAAAACGATGGATACCAGATCGATTCAAACGGCCATTGATCAATGCCACGGAGCGGGTGGTGGGAAAGTCTATTTACACAACGGTCAATTTCTTTCCGGGACAATTTATCTGAAAAGTCACGTAACGCTGGAAGTAGAAGCGGGGGCCACGTTACTCGGCAGTAATCAGGCTGCCGATTATCCGGATCAGGCGTCAGAATATCCTACCTACGACGAAAATCCACTCACGAGCAAATCCTTTATTTATGCTGAAAATGCCCGGAACATAACGATTGAAGGGCGAGGCACCATTGACGGACGGGGGAGCGAGATCGACAAACGAGGGCTAAACGATCCTTACCTCAGACCATCATTTAAGTACCGTCCGCGCATCATTCATTTGCGTGGCTGCGAGAATGTACAGATAAAAGGCGTAACGCTGCAAAATTCAGCGTCCTGGGTTCAGACCTATCAGTCGTGCAGGAATCTGGTTATTGATGGGATTACGGTCGATAGCCGTGAAAACAAAGATGTCGATAATCCGAACCGTGAACATGCCGTTCGGCATCGGAATACGGATGGAATGGATTTGGTTGACTGCGAATTTGTTCGGGTAACCAACTGCTTCATAACAAGTGGCGACGATGGAATTTGTATCAAAAGTTTCTCGCCCGATAAAGCTTCCCGGAATATCACCATTACCAATTGCCTGATCAGTTCGGGCGCCAGTGGCATAAAGATAGGTACAGAAACCGCCGGCCGTTTCGAGGACATCGTGGTTCAAAACTGTACGGTATTCGATACGTGGGGCGATGGACTGGCGATTATGACTGTTGATGGCGCTCAGATTAAACGGGTTACGATTTCAGGCATTAGTCTGAGAAATATAAAACGTGCCGGGATCTTTATCCGGCTAAACACCCGAAACAAGAAATATGGCAACAGCACTGTTGTCAACAAACCTGCTTTACAGGACATTCTTATTACGGATGTTCAGGGGAGTCGGCTGGCTGCTCTGGGCTGTTCAATAACCGGATTGGCCGAGTATCCACTTGAGAATGTAGTTCTGCGTAATCTGAATTTCGAGTTCGACGGCGGGATCACCGACAGTCAGCCGATGGTCGTTCCGGAAAAAACAGATGCCTACCCGGTCGGCACGATGTTTGGCCAGATTTTACCCGCTTACGGATTCTACGTTCGTCATGTCAAAAACATTTCGTTCGATCAGGTTCAATTGCGATTTACCAACGAGGACCAGCGCCCAGCCCTTGTCTTTGATGATGTCGATCAGGTTGTAATTGATCATTTCACCGCGCAAAGCAGTACAAAAACCCCGGCGTTGATTCGAATGCTAAATACCAGGAATCAATTGATTACCAACAGTCGGCCATCCACTGATATTCCAGTTTTTGTGAAAAATTAAACTCAACTGACTCGTGCAAACCCTTCAACAATTAGACTACTGGGCCATTGCTATTTATATGCTGCTGATGGCGGGCATCGGGCTGTTTCTGGGCAAGTTTGTCAAGAATATCGGCGATTATTTCAAAGGGGGCAATGCCATTCCGTGGGTGTCGGGAGCGATCAGCAACTTTATGACCAAGTTCAGTACGTTCATCTTCGTCGCCTATGCCGGAATTGCGTACCAGCACGGTTTTGTTGCCCTGACCCTCATCTGGAGTACGGTGCTGCCTGCATTGCTGGGCGTGGTCATTTTTGCCAAACGCTGGCGCCGGGCGGGCATAATGACCCCTATGGAGTTTCTGGAAACCCGTTTCAACGCGCCGGTTCGTCAGACGTTTTCCTGGATGGGCGTACTCTTCAAGATTCTGGATAACATGGTGCGGTTGTATGCGCTCGGTCTGTTCGTCAAAGCCGCAACGGGTCTTTCGCTGGAAACCTCCATTCTGGCCTGTGGAATTATTGTCGCTTTATACACCGTAGTAGGTGGTTTATGGGCGGTCGTGGTTACCGATGTGGTTCAATTCATTATCCTGATCGTTGCTACACTGATTCTGGTGCCGCTAACGATTCAGGCCGCTGGTGGACTGCCCCGGATGATCGCGACCATTCCGGAGCACTTTACCTGGTTTAACGGACCGAAAGGGATGCCGTTGTATCTGATGGTGTATTACCTGATGATTCTGGTCAAATACAGCGGCAACTGGACGTTTATCCAGCGCTTTTATAGCGTTCGCGATGAGCGTGCGAGCCAGAAACAAGGGCTGTTGACCGCTGTTTTCTTCTTTTTGTTTCCGATCATTTTTCTATTCCCATCCATTGCCGCCAAAGCCCTGATTCCCAATCTGGAAAACCCGGAAATGGCTTACGTTAGCGTCTGCCTGAAGCTGTTGCCGGAAGGGATTATGGGCCTGATGGTAGCGGCCATGTTTGCGGCTACGATGTCTGTGCTGAGTGGCGAATACAACGTAACAGCGGGCGTTTTGACCCGCGATATTTACCAGCGACTGTTTAACGCGAATGCGGCCGACAAAGAAATGCTCTGGGTGGGTCGGTTGATGACCCTGGTATTGGGTGCACTGGTAACGATCGGGGCGTTGTATGTAGGTGGTTTTGGCGGGGCTTTTGAAGCCAATAAGCTGTTTACCGGGCTGTTTGCCATTCCAATGACGCTACCACTGGTGCTGGGCATTGTCCTGAAACGCCCGCAACCCTGGGGGGCTTTGGCTACGTTGCTGGTAGGAATGGGATTGGGCCTCATTTTAAACACCATGCCCCAGGTATCGTGGGAATGGGCGACCCTTATTGAAATCATTGCCTGTGTGCTCGTTTTCCTGCTTTCGGGGGCGCTGATTTCCCCAACCGAGGGTTACCGTCAACGGGTCGAAACATTCTTCCGGCGGTTAAGTACGCCATTAACCGAAGCCGAGAAACCCACCGAAAATCCCGTATTCATGCAGATTATGAATCGATTGTATGCAGTGGCCCTGGTTGTAACGGGGGCATTATTCATGGTGATGAGCTTGCCCTCCATTGATGAAACCAGTGGTCGTGTGGCTTTAGGTGCCGGACTTCTTTGCCTTTTACTTTCTGGATTAATGTGGTATCGAACCCGGAAAATAACGCCCTTTTCTGAGCCCGTTGAATTCAACAAAACCAAGCAAATTATTGAAAACTAAAATCCAGCTATGAACAACCTTCAAGATAAAATTATTTTCATAACCGGTGCATCGGGGGGCATTGGTAAAGCGACGGCGCTGGCGCTGCTCGAAGAGGGGGCGAAGGTGTTTGACTTTAGCCGTACCCATCAACTGGCCGACGAAATCAGCCATGAAAGCCTGCGGTCATTTCGGGGCGATGTTAGCCAGGAAGCTGACGTACAGGCAGGGTTTGCGGCTTGCATAGCTGCCTTCGGAAACGTCGATGTGCTGATTAACAACGCGGGTATTGGCCTCACAACGCCAGATCTGTCGGTAGCGGAACTTGATGCTTTTGAGCAAATGATGAACATCAATGTGCGGGGCGTTTTTCTGTGTAATCGGGAAGCCCTTAAGCTGATGAAACCCCGCCAGACCGGCCATATCGTAACGGTCATTTCTATGGGCGGTCAACGCACCAACCCCACGGCTCCCGTCTACTGCGCATCCAAGTTCGGCGCGCGCGGATTGAGCAGTGGCTTAGCCGATCAGGTATTGAAAGAGGGGATTCGGGTAACGGATGTGAATCCGGGTCCAACGGACAGCAACTACTGGGGCGACCGGAAAGTGGCCCGCGAGAAGTTTCTGAAGGTTGAGGACGTGGCTCGCGTCATTGTATTTGTGCTCAACCAACCAGAGTACATCATCATTCGGGAAATCAATTTTGATAACATGAAATTTCTGGCACAATAATGAACTCGAACGGAAAACACCACATAGACAGGCAACTGCCCACTCCGCCTTTCCCAATTCCAGTATCGGAAATGCGGGAGCGCTATCTGCAACTCTACACCGGAGCCGTGAACGACGTATTGCGGTTCAACTATAAGATGCATTCTGCCAGCCTGCCATCCTGTTATGCTCCCCTTCGGGAGAAAATGAAAATGGCGGGTATGGCTTTCACGGTTAAAGGTGGCCCTGATATTACGACCGATGGTGAATTTGAAATGCGGGCGCAAATGCTCGAAGATCTGCATGAAAATTCAGTTGTCGTTTGGGATTGTACGGGCGACACTGTAACCTCACAATGGGGTGAAGTGATGACGATGGCTGCCGTTCGGGCGGGTTGCCGGGGAGCACTGGTCAACGGTATCCGGGATACGCAGGCGATTGTGGATCTTGACTTTCCGGTGTTCTATAAATACAAAACAAGTACAGGGATGCTCGGTCGGTTCCGGATGTATTACTATCAGAAACCCATCCAGATTGGCGAAGTGATCATTCAGCCCGGCGACTGGGTATTTGGGGATATTGACGGGGCCATTGCGATTCCGCAGGCCATCGCCTACGATGTGCTGGTCGCGGCCGAAAAGATCGTCTTTAAAGAAGCCGGTATCAAAGAAATGGTCGAGAGCGGCATGAAGCCAACGGATGTGGTCAAAAATGGTGGCTATTTCTGATGGAGGCCGTTGAAACATCAAGTCTGTTCCTGACGGATGCCGAAAAAGAAGCCATCATAACGAGCCAGGACCCGGTGTTGCTCGCCTTTCGAGAGGCCCTGCGATTGCGGGTTACCAAGCGATTGCGCACAACTGGCCTTCAGGCTGAAAATCCCGTTTTGGGATGGTGGTATCCCTGTGCGGAACACTTGTCGGATGCCGCGATGCTGTATGCCCTTGAACCAACCGATACAGTGGCGACCTGGCTTCGCAATACGACGCTGCACATTGCCCGCCTGCCCACCTCCGACTGGGTGGGGCCGTGGTTTCGGGATCATACAAAACCGTTTACCGGGCACCTGGAAACAGCGCACATTTGCTGGGGAATGTCCGCCGTAGTAAGCCTGGCTCCTGATATTTTTACGGTCAGTGAACTAGCCGAACTTCGGGCGAATCTGTACGAAAAAGGCGTGGTATTATGCCGTCGCTGGCTTCGGAAAAATAGTCATCTGGGCAATTGGCGGGGTATTATGGCGTCTGGTGCAGTCGTTGCATCGGCGGCTCTGGATAATGACGAATTGATCGCGGAGTTTACGCCCGAAGTGGCTCGAATGGCGCAGGCTTTTCAACCTGATGGTTCATACGGCGAGTCATTGCAGTATGGAAACTACCTGGCCAACGCCCTGATGCTGACCTACGAATCGCTGATTCGGAAATACCCGGCCTATACCCGGCAACTGACTATTGATGCTTACGGGCGGGGAATGGCCTGGATGGCTCAAAGTATGCTGTATCGGAAACCAATGGCTAATCGGAGTGAAGGCTCTGCTTCAGGATACTCTTGGGGAGAAGAACCAAGGGCCAGATCCGTAAACTTCAATGATTCGGCAGCTTTGTTTCGGCCTTCCGGCGACCTGCTACTCCATGTTGCTGCCCGATATGACGATCCTGCACAAGCTGGACTTGCCCGCTGGTTATTCCAGAAATATTACGAACCTTCCCCAACACAGGGACCGCATGATCTGGCAACATTTGGTATGCTCAACGACTGGGGTTTCCTGACGCTCCCCTTGCTGGCAAAAGCCTGTGCCCCCCTTTCTCCTTCAGTGGCTAAGTTGCCGCTGACGGTTAGCTATTCAAATGGGAATACCTTCGTGCGGGATGCCTGGGCTGGGAAATCAGTGCTGGCCATTCAGGCGGGTAATAATGATGGCGTATATGCTCCTGGTCACTTGCAGGGTGATCTAAACAGCTTTGTATTGGCTTATAATCAGGAACGGCTGCTGGTCGACCCAGGCCATAGCTGTTACCGAAACCTGACTCATGGCCTGGAGAGTGCCAGTCAGACCCATAACACCTGTACGTTTCTGATCGAACAGGATACATTGGGCTTGCAGGAAGATCTGGCAAAAATTAAACTGCTGGAACAACGAAATGTATTGTCCCGGCGAGTCATTCATGCCGATGGAACGTTGGGCATGCCGGTGGAGCGGGGAGGCCGTCTGGTGACTGTTCAGCGGAAAGGGGAGGTATCGCTGGTTATCTCGGAAGTTGCCAACGCTTACGGAAAACCCATTCAGGAGTTTACGAGGAGCTGGATTCAGGTGGGCGCACACGTTACGCTCGTGTTTGACCGAATTCGGGCCAGCGATCCCGTACGCACCGTCTGGAACTGGCTGATCAATAACCGGGATGGTCAATCGGTCAGTCAGATCGAAGGCAATACCCTGACGATAGGCCGGCATCAGGCCGGGTTGAAGCTGTGGCATATGGGAGAGGCAACGCTGGCCGGACCGGTATATGCCTTTCTGCATGATGCTTACCATCCCGAACCCGCCCAGCCAGGAGAGGGACGATCCGGCAGCGGTTTACTGTTTCGCCATACTGCTGCGAAAAAGGCGACGTCTATCAGTGGACTGCATGTTATTGTGGCAGATGATGTGGCCGCTATCGATGGCTGGACGGTGACGAAAACAGAACAGACCTTGGAAATTAGTAAGCCTGACATAACCATTCATCTGTCCGGTACGTATGATGACACATTATCGCTCGCCCTGGAAAGTAATGGAACTATCTATTCAATCAGGGACTGCGAATTGACAACCAACTTATGACCGATTCTTTATTTCTGGGTGTAGACCATCCTGCTGTAGCCGCCAACGATGTGGAAGCGCTGGCCGATTGGTATTGCCGTGTATTGGGCTATCAACGCTGGTTTCGTCATCAAAAGCCAGTCTGGATGCTGTTAGCCCCCGACCAGACTCTGTTAGAAATTATGCCGAAAGACCAAACGGCCCGACCTGAGCGCACAACCTGGACACCCGGCTGGTCGCATGTGGCACTGCGGGTAACCAATATTGACAGCGCCATTGCCCATTTAAATGAACATGGCATTGTCTGGGGCGGTGAGTTGACGAATGCCATTGGCGGAGGTCGTGTCCGCAATTTTTTTGATCCGGATGGCAACATGCTTCAGATTCTGGAACGCCCCTTACCGATTCAATCCTATTAACTCTTACTCCTATGAAAGCGGCTTATTACACCGGAAATCAGCAGTTTATAGTCAAAGAAACCACCCCCGAACCACTAAATCCAGGTATGGTTCGGCTGAACGTCGCTTATTGTGGCGTTTGCGGAACGGATGTCCATATATATCATGGCAAAATGGATCAGCGGGTACGAATGCCTCAGGTTATTGGGCATGAGGTTTCGGGTGAGATTGCGGAGATCGGAGCGGGGGTCACTGGCTGGCAGGTTGGTGATCGGGTGGCCGTTCGGCCTTTGCAGCCGGGCATCGAAGATCCGTCTGACAATGGCCAGCGACACATCGGCAAGAACCTGAAATTTATTGGCATCGATACATCGGGTGGGATGCAGGCGTATTGGAATGTGCCTGCGTATACGCTTCACCGGTTGCCCGATAATTTATCCCTGCAACTGGGAGCACTTGCTGAACCGCTGGCTGTAGCTTGTCATGATGTTCGGATGAGCCAGTTGAAATCGGGCGAAAACGCTGTCATTATTGGGGGTGGGCCAATTGGCCTGCTGATTGCATTAGTGGCCCGAAATAGAGGAGCCAACATCCTGATTTCAGAGCCAAACCCGATCCGTCTGGCGTTGTGCCGGTCGTTGGCCATTCCGGCAGTTAATCCGCTGGACGATGATCTGGCGAAGGAAGTCGAAGTGTTTACCAATGGGGCAATGGCTGATGTTGTCTTTGAGGTATCGGGCGTGGCCGCTGGCGTACAAACCATGACACAACTGGTTCGGGCGCGGGGGCGAATTGTGATGGTAGCGATTCACAGTGAACCGAAAACGATCGATCTATTTCGCTTTTTCTGGCGGGAATTGCAACTCATCGGAGCACGCGTCTACGAACCGGAAGATTTCGACGAAGCGATTGAACTGGCTGCGTCCGGAAAATTACCCCTTGATCAGCTTGTTACACAAATTTCGCCCCTGGACGAGATTCAGCGCGTATTTGAAACAATTGACAACAATCCAGCCGGAATGAAATATTTGCTCAAATGTGCTGAATGATAGCGGGCTCCCCGCTTTTATCGAGCTAACAATTAGTCGGCGATAGTGAAGGCCAGCAACATCTGCTTAAATCAGTATTTTAAAACGTTTGTGGTTGTAATGGGGAGAAAATAGCTTTCTGCGCATTTATTTAGGTATACTGAAACTTTACGTCAGCCGTCTTTAAAAATGATTTACCTCAGATACGTTAGAAAGAATCGAGCACTACTTTTCTTCCTGCTTTTTACTGTTGAAGCGGCCTTTTCGCAGCCCACATCATCAGCTGGCAATGGTGGAAAGCACCCCTTACGCTTATTTCTTATCGGAAATAGTTTTTCGCAAAATGCGACCAGATACCTGCCCCAGTTAAGCAAAGAAGGGGGGCATGATCTCGTCATTGGGCGCGCCGAAATTGGGGGTAGCTCGCTGCAAAGGCACTGGGATCATGCAGAAGCCGCCGAACAGAATCCGGATGACCCGAAAGGCAAACCATATGGAGGGAAATCCCTGAAGATGCTGTTGTCGGAAGGAGTCTGGGATGTCGTTACCATTCAGCAGGCTTCCATCCTTTCCGGTGATGTGGAAACCTATCGGCCCTACGCGCGAAAGCTGTATGAGTACGTCAAAAAACTACAGCCTAATGCTACGGTTGTTTTTCATCAGACCTGGGCATATCGAACTGATTCAAAAGATTTTAGCCAGATTGCAGCCAGAGATTCTGCCCGGAGCGCAGAGCAAATGTGGGAAAAATCGAGAGCGGCTTATCACACTATGGCCAATGAATTAGGCATTCCGATCATTCCGAATGGCGACGCGTTCTGGCGGATCAATTCGACGGCTAAATGGGCTTATCAAAAAGACAATGCGTTTAATTATCGTCAGCCGCAATCACCCGCCCTTCCCGACCAGACTCATTCCTTGCATATGGGCTATCGCTGGGATAAAGACAAACTGGCTTTTGACTCTCATCACGCAAATGAGGCTGGTTGTTACCTTGGCGCCCTGGTTTGGTACGGTTTCCTATTTGACGAATCGCCGGTTAAACTGACCTTTTGCCCTGAAGGAATTGCGCCAGATTTTGCGAAGCAGCTGCGAAAAACGGCCTGGTCAACAGTGAAAAAAGAACGAAAAACGTCGGCTTACGTACTGGCCGATGCCGAAAAGTAACATCAAAGTTAAGGTTTTTTGTTCGAGCCCTGGGAATAAACCCCGTGCCACGGTTCAAAACCGTGGCACGGGGTTTATTCCCAGGGCTCGAACAACGGGTGTTATCGTTAAAAACGGCCAAATTCTTTATAGACATCAAAAGGATCTCGACCGGTAGCCATAGCCTGACGACTCTGCGATTCGCTGGCAAACCATTCTTCGGCCAGTTCCAGCACTTGAATCGTCAGGTCCTGAGGAACCACGACAACGCCATCGTTATCACCGAAAATATAGTCGCCCGGATTTACTTTCAATAAACCATCCATCCCTTTAACGAAAATTGGAATCTGGTAATCAACGACCATGAATCGGCCGAATGCTTCGACTGGATTTCGAAACCGGCAGAATGTAGGGAAGTTCATGTCGATCAGATAGTTGGAGTCGCGGGTTGATCCGTCTATTACTGCTCCCACGCATCCATGAGCGGCCGCAGCCGTAGCCGAGATTTCACCAAAATGCCCACATGACATATCTCCCTGCGTATCCCGTATCTGCACAATGCCCGGCATCATACTTTTGAACATGCCCAACCGAATGTCGTGGACTTTCTCGTCGCGGCTGGGGGTGGCAATGCCGTGAGCCGTAAAAGCAGGGCCAGCGACTTTCATTACGTTGGTGAGTGGGTAAATGCCACTGGCCATGCATTGTTGATGATAACCAAGATGTTCGAGTGCGTCGGATACGAGTCCCGCATACAATCGGAGGTATCGGGTCTGAATTTCCTGCCAATCATAATTTACCTCTACTTTCCGAATAGGATACGAATTCGTGATAACTTCCATACTACCAGTTGTTTAGTGTGTTCTTAATCAGTTTATAGAATTTTGAGACTACCTTTCAAAGGTGTTTTGTAGGCGATTAAATGGCCTTTTTCTGCTTCCGTAATGACCAGGCCCAGGCGACCCGACGGATCGAATGCACAGTTGGTGGGATTTTGGCCCGGCAGGTCAATCTGATGGACAACGGCACCGTGTTTATTGATGACGTGAATTTTACCCGTCCCGTAAACGGCTACGTAGAGATTACCCTCTTCGCCGAAGGCCATACCATCTGGCCCGCCTGGTCCCTGTGGGCCCTGTACGGTTGCCCATACGGCTGCATCGGTCCAGTCGCCGGTTTCAGCATTCCAGGCTCCTTTCCAGAGTCGGTGTCGGTAGGTTTCAGCCAGAATCAGCGTTTTTCCATCTGCACTGAATGCCAGTCCATTCGGGAAGTATTTACCGGTTGTGATCTTTTTGACTGTTCCGTCGCGCGTCCGAACGGCAACGTAGCCCGTTGGTTCCTGACGCGATTCGCCGGGGCATGTAAAGACCAGATTACCGGCCGAATCGAAGGCTAGATCGTTGGGTTTATTGAGCGGCTCGCCGTCGATCTGATCGAGGATGGTTTCGGTCTTTTCTGTTTCGGGGTCGAAACGGCGAATGGCTCGCTGGGCAGAATCGCAATACCAGATTTTTCCCTGTCCATCAATGGCCATACCGTTGGGGCCACCACCCACCCGAAAGCGCTTCAGGTTTCCATTGTGATACTGAACCAGACTTTCGCCTTTTAACTCAACGGCCCACAGACTGCCATCGGGCGCAAAGGCCGGGCCTTCGGGGAAGTTTAGTCCTGTAGCCAGCGTGCTTAGTCGGCCCGGATTGTTGAGGGGATATTTCTGGTGAATCTGTTGGATTTCCTGCTCGGATAGCGCCCGATCGAAAATGGCTAAACCACCGAGTTGCCCAACAAAATCATTGCCTATCCGGCCTAATCGATGAACCGCCCCAACGGTGAAATCAGCGCCATCGTCACCTCCGTCGAAAATTCCTTCGGCATACGGATACGGGTTGCGATTCGCCCGTCCGTCGAACGTACCGTTGCGGTACGATTTGATTTGCTGCCCATCGTAGATCATGGCCACAAACGTCCATTCATCGAACAGAACAGGCGTTTGACCAATGGCCACATCGATGCACCATTTTTCGCCGGGGGTTGGACCGCCTACGCCCGAAATATGGCCACAAACCTGTTCGCCACTTTCATGAAGGCGAATGTTTAAAAACAGGCAGTACTGGCGTTTTTTCTGGGTTTCGTTCCAGAGGCCAGCAATGGCTTCACATTCGGAGCTGCCGTTACTTTTGGGTTGCCGTTTTACCCAGGCCAGCACGGTTACCTGCGCGTTTTTGCCACGAATGTTCAGGCCGGGGCATTCGGCTCGGGGAATGGTCAGGTATTCATGCTCTTTGATGTCGAGCGAATAACCAGACAGAACACCACCTTTTATGACCGGAATCGGACCGGTTGGCTCCTGCAATACATACGCATATTTTCCGCTGGCCTGTAACGGCTGCTTCCCCGAAAAATCCCATAGACACAACAGATTGGGTATTGAACGCAGATCTGATTGAAGCGAAAACGCGTCAGTAGAGTTGGTCATCATCATACCGCTGAGTAGAGTTGTATTCGTTAAAAAAGTCCGTCTGTTCATACGCTGAGTTCTCTGTCTTTATCGAAAAACCAGATGGCCCCGCTACCGATGAACAGGCTACCCAGCACATAAACCCCCGATAAACTCGCCAGACCCGCTGTCAGGCCAAGTGTAGGTTTCAGCACACCCAGCAGATAAGGGGCCGAGGCTCCAATCAGGAAGGCGCAGGCAAGTACAAGCCCGTAAGCCGACGACCGTATTTTCGGCGAAACCACTTCATAGAGCGAAGCGACAATGTTGGAATCATACCAGCCCCGAAAAATGCCAAACAGAAATAAGGCTATGTAGGTCATGATCTGGGTCTGACTCATGCTGATCCAGTAGATAAAGGGCGCACCCAGCAATAAGCCCAATGCCTGCACGACCAGACGGCTTCGGGGATTCGTTTTTGCGTAATGGTCAGCGATTTTAGCACCTGATAGCACGCCCAAAAAGGCCCCGAGGTGATGATAGAACAAGGCCGAAAAACCCGCATCGGTCAGGCTCATTCCAAACTTATCGACCAGGAATGAGGGCATCCAGGTCAGATAGCCAACGTTGACAAAAACCATGCAGCCGAAACCCAGCGTCAGCATGATGACCGTTGGTTTTCGAATCACAATACGTGCCGTTTCGCCGATCTCTGCCAATAAGGGCTGTTGTGAACGGGTTGCGGGCGTTGCGATGTCCTTCGGAATCCGGCTGAAAAACACGACAGCCAGCACAATGCCGAGGCTACCGAACAAATAGAAAGCGTTTTGCCAGCCGTATCGCTCCCCAATGTACCCTGCAATAAGACCGCTTAAAATTATGCCGAAGTAAACGGCGGTCTGGTGAATCGAAAGGGCAAAGGATCGATTCTCCCGATAGGTCTCACCCAGGAGCGCATTGGCCGATGGGGCATAGAACGCTTCGCCACCACCAGTTGCTACACCCCGTAGCAAAATGAATTGAAAAACGGTTGAACAGAAACCCGTCATCAGCGTGGCAAATGACCAGAACAAGAGGCAAAAGCCCAGGATATTCCGGCGCGAAAACCGGTCGCCGATGAAACCGGCTATGGGTACGAGTAAGCCATACGTCCAGACTAATGCCGAAGCGATAAGGCCCAGTTCGGCGTCGGTCAATCCCAGATCGTCCCGGATGAGGGGCAACACCACGCTGAAAATCTGCCGGTCGGCCTGATTCAGGAAAAATGCCAGCCAAAGCAGCAACAGCAACTCCCAGCGATAGCCGGTTGGTTTGCGGGTAATAGGGGGGGCAGAGTCAACCATTAGAGGGGGAGTTTAGCGGTTGTGATAGCAGCATTCCAGGCGCTTACCGAGAGCGTGGCTTTGGGACGTGTTTCGGGTTCGCGCCAAATCACGTCGAGTGTAAATTCCTGACTTTCGCCGGGAGCCAGCCAAGTGAAATTGTCCGACGCAACAATGGCCCGTTTGGTCCCGACAACATCGACTTTGGTCATAAACGCGGGAACTTTACCGGTATTGGTCACTTTAACACGGAGGTGACTCTGGTCTTTTGCGGTCGATGCGTTGGCCAGTGTGCTTACCATTAGCGTTGTGGTAGTTTGGCCAACAGTTGACTTTAGAAAGGGACCTTTGTCCAGCGCAGGCCAGGGAATGGGCTCGCTGATGTATTTCTGATAAAAGGCATTGTCTTCCAGCATGGAAAGGCTGCGCGGGAAATAAAACGAGCGGGATAGGAACTTGCCCGATGCGTCACGCAGTTCGGCCAGAATGAATAAAAAACGGTCGCGGTAATTGGCCGGAATGGTGTATTCGTCCAGTTTGAGGTCGCTCACCGATGTACCGGCCGTTACGTTCAACGAGCGCTCCTGTTGCCAGAGCTGATTGAAGGTATCGTCGAAAATACGTACCGACACCCTGGTTCCGGGAATAGCCTGTGGTAAGGCATGAGTTACCTTCACGGGCAGGCTGATGCGTTCGCCGGGTTTCCAGAGCAGACGCGGCAGGTCGATGGCAATGTGGGTAGGTTCGTAGGTACGTTTGAGGAAATAATACGGTGCTCCGGCATTGCCATACCAGTCCATCATCTGAATGGCAATGACGGGCCAGTGGCGTTTGAACACCCACGGCATCAGGCCCGACGTAACCGGATAATTGCCCTGCATCTTTTCGGAAAGAACCTGATAAAATTCGCCTGCCCCAACCTGGGAGGCTTCCGAAATCGATTCGATGGTTGGGTCGGCCATGTCGCTGATGTGTGATGCCCGACTCAGCATACGTGGCACCCGACTGGGGCCATATTCCGTAAAGTGGTGAATAAATTCCGGGTGAGCCGGGCCAAAACTGGTCTCCCACATTTTTCCGAGTCCCGTAAATTCTTTGTTATCAACGGTTTCGTAAAACAGGCTCGCTTCCGGAATACTGTGCATCCCGGTTTCGGATACCCAGGGCTCAAACTTATAGCTGCGGTTATACCAGGTTGGGTCCATATCCGGGTAGGCATGCATGGCCCCATCATCGGGAGTGGTACGAACGAATAATCGGGCGGACGTTGCTACGGATTTGTCAAAAATGTCAAGATTACGTTCCAGAATGCCCATGGATTTTGCATTGCCCGACGAGTACGGATTGAACTCATTGCCTCCGCACCAGATTGCCAGTGATGGATGGTTGCGCAATCGGACAATGTTCTGCACTACCTGAGCCTCCCAAATGTCCTGCGGGTAATCGGGCGTATCCTGGTTGCCAATCGGGAAGTCCTGCCAGACCATGATACCCAGTTCATCACAGATTTCGTAGAGATAGTCGGATTCGAGCAGGCCACCGCCCCAGATCCGGATCAGTTGTACGCCCATTTTCTTAGCCGCTTCGAGTGTCCAGCGGTAGCGCTCTTTGGGCAGATCGAGCAAAATGTCCTGTGGTGTGAAGTTCATGCCCTTTACAAAAATCTTCCGCCCATTGACGACGAACTGCCAGTTTTCCCACCGATCGGCAGTACGGGGTCCGGCGGTGGCGATGCGCTCGATGGATCGAATACCATAGTCGAACTGGAGGGCATCTGTTGGTTTTCCGGTTCGTTTTAGAGTTAGCCTGACCGTATACAGATTGGGGTCGCCGAGGCCATTTGGTTGCCAGAGTTTAGGATTCGGAAGTGTTAGATCTTGTTCGAACCAGTTACGACCTTCGTAGATAGTCAGCGGATATTCTCTGGAGAAAACCGTGTTTTTTGCGGATATCAATTCGACTAAAACGCTTAGTTTCTCGCCGACAGTCTTGAAAATCGTTCCCTTTTCATTTGGGTGATTAATCTGGGTATTGTTCCAGGGGTGCAATTGCTGCTGCAACGAATGCGTGTTGGCAAATACCTCAGCCGAAAGGTGCAGGTCGGCCTTTCCACTGGTAACAGATTTAGTAATCAGATAAGGTCGCTCGAGGTGAAACGCCGGAACGATTTCCAGCCGAACGCCCTGCCACATCCCGACCGTAAAAAAAGCTTCGCCACCCGAACCGCCCGAAATAACCCAGGGTTTAATGATGCGACCGCTGGCGCGTGGATTAAAACCAGTACGTTTCGATGTCACGAATTCGCCGTTGCTATTCCGGGGCAGGTTTTCATAATCGGGAGCTTTGTTACCCCAGTTTCCGGCTCGCACTTCAACCGTAATGTCGTTTGCCTGACCCGCTTTTACGTAGCGACTGATTTCTACCGAAGGCCCGCCAAACATGCCTTCATGAACACCCACCAGGCTATCGTTCACCCAGACTTTCGAAAAATAATCGACCCCATCGAAGCACAGAAACAGGAGCGATCCCTGAGCTGAGGTTGGTAGGGTGACGGACTTTTTGTAATACCAGGCCTTTTCTTCGATCCACCGGTACTGCGTCGAGTTTTTGTGATAGTAGGGGTGAGGCAGCTTCCCCGCTTTGTAGTACGACCAGTGTACCGAATTGGGTACCGTGGTCTGGAACGCATCCTTACGGGCTTGCTTTACATCTTTGACTGGTTGGTCAGCATACGACAACTCCCAGCCGCTACCTGACAAATCAATATGCTGTGCCCCCATTCGCGGGCTGATTCGATAGGGCTGCCAGAGTTTCCGGGCGGTAGTATCCGACTGGGCTGAAACCGAATTGATTAACGCGAATACACTAAGTAAGCAAAGAGTAAGTTTTTTCATAGTAAGTCCGGGTTAGGAGTCTTCATAGCGGCCAGGTTTGCCGTAGCCGCGCATCAGCAACAAGCCTCCGTCAATGGTGATCGTTGAGCCGGTCATGTAGCTTCCAGAGGTGATCAGATCGACCAGAATGGCCGCTATTTCCTCAGGCTGCCCTAGTCGGCCCATTGGAATTCCCTGATTCACGTCCTGAAGCAAGGCCGGGTTTTCCCACACGGCGCGGTTGATGTCAGTCTGGATAGCGCCAATGGCCAGCGTGTTGACCCGGATATGGTGGGGAGCCAACTCCATCGCAACCCCTTTCATCAGGGTTTCAAGCGCGCCTTTGGTCGCTCCGTAAAGGCTTAGACCAAGACCGGGCCGAATGCCATTGACCGACGTAATGGTCCAGATACTACCTTCCAGATCATGTTTCACCATGTTTCGGGCAATGGCCTGGGTCAGAAACGTCGTGCTTTTAAAGTTGACAGCATTGAATTGCTCAAAATCAGCTTCTGTGACATCCAGAAAGTGTTTTTTGTAAGATACACCCGCGTTGTTGACCAGAATGTCTATCCGCCCGGCTATATCCCACGCCTGTTGACCAAGCCGGATGACCTGCGTACTATCCAGTAAATCAGCCTGTAGCAGATGCGCCACACAACCCCGTTGCCGAATCGCAGTACCGACGGCCTCCGCTTCTTCGCGGTTTTCGTGAAAATGAACAACCACCTCACAGCCTTCGTCAGCCAACCGGAGCGCAATGGCTTTTCCGATTCCACGGGATGCCCCCGTTACTAATGCTATTTTACCTGTCAACCGCATCCGATGTACTCATTTACATGATTCTGTATTCACTTCGCCTACATGCCCCCAACCGTTGGATACCAGTCTGGGCGATAGGGATCCTGGTGGAAGCGGGCGTAGTAATCCCCTTTTTCTTCGTAATACTTTTCGTAATGCTTCATCTTGTCCTCATCGAGTGTTACGCCCAGACCCGGCCCGGTTGGGACTTTGATGCAGCCATTTTCGTACTTCATCAAGCCCCCTTCAATGATGTCGTCGGTGAGGTAATGATAGTGGGCATCACCGGCGAAGGTCATGGTTGGAATGGTCGAAGCGGTGTGAATCATCGCTGCCAGTTCGATACCAAATTCGGCTCCCGAGTGCATGGCAACGCCCATATTGAAGGTGTTGCAAACGGCCACAAGGTCTTTGACGCCCCGAGGACCTTCCCAATAATGGATGTCGGTCAGCACAATGTCGACGGCTCCCATCCGAATCGCCGGACCGAGATCATCGAATTTGGCCGGATACATATTCGTTGCAATCGGAATACGAACCTGCTTCCGAACAGACGCATTTCCTTCCAGACCCCAGGAGGGGTCTTCAAAATATTCGATGTTCAGATCCTCCATCCGGTGGCCCATCTGCACCGCCGTTGTGACTGACCATAAACCATTGGGGTCGATCCGAAGGCCGAAATCATCGCCCAGCCGGTCGCGGCAGAGTTCCAGCACACGAACTTCCTCTTTCGGTTTCATGACGCCTGCTTTCAGCTTCATTGCGTTTACTCCCAGCGTTTCATGGAGTTCTTCACAGAAGTCGGCCAGGTCTTCGGCGGTTTCGTCCTGTTTTCCATCACCTGGCCGGTCGTACCGCCAGAAGAGATAGGCAATAAACGGGACTTCATCGCGAACGCGGCCGCCCAGCAAATCACTCAGCGGCCGATTCAACACCTTTCCCTGAATGTCGAGGCACGCCATTTCGATGGCTGCATAGAGCCGGGCGTTCGAGAGGTAATAAATGCTACGCAGCACTTTCATCTTGATGACTTCCAGGTGAAATGGGTCTTCGCCGATGATGCGTGGCTTCAGTTTTTGCAAGGCGCCCCGCTGATCACCACCACCTACTTCGCCCAGGCCGATAATGCCTTCGTCAGTGATGACTTCAAGAATCGTCCGGAGGAAATAACCAGGATGTACCCCTGTATTGTGGCGTAATTGGGCGTTGAGCGGAATGGCAACGCAACGGGTTCGTAAGTCAATGATTTTCATTACAATTCAATTTTAAGGGTGTTCGTCTGTCCCTTAATCAGGTTGAAGTTTTTTTCGATTACTTTTTTGCCGACCGTAATCTTTGCGACGTATTCACCGTAAAATCCTCTGAAAGCCACTGTGTTACTGTCTTTGGTGGTTGTACTGATCGACGTTTTCCATTCCTTATTGATGAGATCGTTGAGTACGACATAAGCGGGTTTTGGACTCAGGTCTTCTTTCAAAAAGCCACCGCCCCACTTATCCTCACCGGGTGCTGCCGAACCATCGGCCAGATTCCACCAGTAAATGGCCTCGACGGACGGGTAGCTGAACCACAAACGATAGTAATTACGGGTTAATCTGGCCTGAATCTGTTCACCCTGTGGGCCAGCGGGTAGGGTCGGAATCGTAATTTCAGAGATTTGGATCGGCAACTTAAACCGCGAATACAGATCCAGTGTCCGGAACAGTTCGGCGGGTGTCATGGCATTTCCCGCCAGGGTTTTAGCAAAGAGCGGTTCGCTGAAAAAATGAAACTGAAGCCCTAGCCCCCGAATATCCGCTCCTTTGGCTTTGAGGTTTTCAATGAGCATGTAAAACGGACTGTATTCCCGATGGTAATTTTCCCAGATGTGGGTAGCTTCGTTCAGAATCAGGCGGGTATCTTTCGGGTAGACCGACGCGGCCGTTTTAAACGCTTTCAGCGCGTAATCTTCTGGCAACGGGGCTTTGGGGCTGTTGATGATCGTCTCATTGACCACATCCCAGATCTTGATCGACTGACCATAGCGTTCGGCAATTTGCCTGATACGCCGATCAATGAGGGGTTGCATCTTAGCCGTATCCTTGGGGAACCAGGTTGGATAACTCCAGGTCAGGTTATCCCAAACCAGGGTATGCCCTTTAGGCGTCAGGCCATTCTTCTGGCAAAAATCCAGGACCACGTCGGGCGGGGGTCTGCGATAGATTTCTTCACTACCGGCGGCAAATCGAATTTTGCCCTCCTGTGGTTCGAGGGGTTTCCAGTAATAAGGAATTACGGCACTGTTGAAGAGTGTTGTAAAGGCAGCTTCGTACTGACGATTCTGCTCGGCGGTTTTGAAGCCATTGAGCATGAAAATATTGGCACCGAATAAAAACGTGTGCTTTATCTGGCGGATTTCGATGGAGGCATTGCGGATGGGCTTTCCCTGCCGGTCGGTTACCACGAGGGTGAAATCGCCTTTTCGGTTGGTTTCAATGCCTTCGCGAATTAGGGCTTCAACGGCTGGGTCGTTCCAAAGCGAATCGTAACGGGCTGATTGCCCAAAAGTCTGGAGGGTGACAAGTACAAAGAGAAGAGAGAGACAACGCATAATCAGTTGAAATTGAGAGTAGATTGGAATCAGGCAGTCTGCATGGCCAACTGCCTGACTGATTTTATTTAAACCTATGATTACAAGTTTATTAATAGCCGGGATTCTGGTCTTTAACCGCATCCAGCGCTATGTTATAGTTTAATTCGGATACCGGAATGGGCCAGAGCAGCATTTTATCGAGCACGTCTTTACCTACTCCCGCTTTGATAACGGCCTTGAGCTTGTCGGCCCCCAGCCGTTTTAGATCGAACCAGCGTTTGCCCTCATACTGAGTTTCGTAACCCCGTTCCTGCAAAACCAAATCATTAAATGTCTGGGTCGTATAGTCTGCTAATTTGAAATCGACCGACGAGGCTACGGTTGGGTTTTTGCCAAAGGCCCGCCGATGCACTTGATTGAGCGCTTCTACGGCCGCGGCAGTTGGCCCATTACCAGCCCGGTTGGCTGCTTCGGCATAAAGTAGCAGAATATCAGCATAACGATAAATAGGATCGTCGTTGCCAGCACCCGATGCGCCGGGGGCCAGTGGGTCAATGAATTTTTTGTTCAGATAACTGTTCGCTCCCAGCCCAATATCCCATTTATACCAGAATGCCGTTTTTCGCAGATCGGCGTTGTCCCAGTTTTTGTATACGTTGTTGGTTTGCGCATCGGTATAGTGTGCATAGAATCCACCGGCACCCATCAGTTTCGAGCCTGGATGATGCGCAAACATTACCAGATTGAAGCCCTGCCCGTTCTGACGGGTAAATTTCAGGTAGAAAATCTCCTCGGTCGTTGTGATCACATCGGGCCCAAAAATCTTGTTGAAATCGTCAGGTACCGTTACCGATACTAAAGAATACTTGCCCGATTTAATTACTTCATCGGCCTTGTCACGCGCTTCGGCGTATTTTCCCTGATAGAAATTTACATCGGCCAGCAACGTCTTGGCCGCCCACTTCGACGGACGACCCGTTTGGGCAGGCTTGTCGGGCAGGTTGGTTTCGGCGTCGGCCAGATCAGCCTGAATGAGTGCATAAACTTCGGCGGCCGTGTTTCGTTTGATGTTCTGTTCGGTCATGTTAGCCTCTGTCCGGATCGGTACACCACTCCAGTTTCTGACCAGCGTGAAGTACGTAAATGCCCGCAGAAATTTGGCTTCGGCTACGTAGCGGCTAATATCGGGCGCACTGATGCTTTTTCCCTTTGGCGCATTACTGATCACCAGATTAGCATTGCGAATGGCCAGATACAGCAAATCCCATATTTGCCCGACGCGGGTAATGTTGGTTGAGTTAAGGCCCTGAAAATCACTAAGCGGTCCGTAGCTACCCCGACCATAGCTATAATCGGTGTAGGCTTCGAGCTGGGCTGGATATAGCCCCCCGAGACAGTTGTCGTTACGTAGTGGTGAATAAATAGCATTCACCGCCGATTCAACTTCGGCTGCGGTATTGTAATAGGTTTCGACAGCCAGCGATTTCGGTTGTTCGATGAGTTCCTCCTGACAGGCAAACAGGCAAAGAAATGGGAAAAGGAATAGGCTCTTTTTCATGAGTTTAGTGGTTGTAAAGAGCGAAAGAATAAATGAGTGAAAGGGCGAAAATAAACTCGCTATGATCCACTCTTTCACTCATTCATTCTTTTGCTCTTTCGTTTAAAATCCGGCCCGAATGCCCACGGTAACGGTTTTAGCCGTTGGATAACTGTAGAAATCGATACCCTGTGTAATGGAGTTGGACCCTCCCAACGAATTAATTTCGGGGTCCCACCACGAGTATTTGGTGAAGGTGAGCAGGTTCTGGCCACTGACGTAAATCTGGGCGTTGCTGATCCAGCTTACATTGAGTTTCTGGAATGGAATGTTGTAGGCCAGCTGCACCGTACGCAGGCGCAGGTACGATCCATTTTCCACGAACCGGTTTGAGATATTGACCGATGTTGTCCGGCTAATGATCGGGTATTTGGCGCTGGGATTCGGATTCGTTGTTGACCAGTGGTTATTGTACACATCCCTGGTCATGTTCAGGCCGAAACCATAATCGAGCAGGCCGATTGAACTGATATTGAAAATGTCGTTACCCTGCGATCCCTGAAAAAAGAAGGTGAAATCGAAGTTTTTATACGACATGGTCGAGTTGAATCCGTAAATAAACCTGGGGTTTGGATTGCCGATATAGGTTTTGTCTTTCGCCGAAATGGTGCCATCGCCGTCCAGATCTTTGTATTTGATCTTGCCCTTATCGTCATAGCCATCTTCTACGTAGCCATAGAACTGACCGACTGGTTGACCTTCGCGCAGAATATTGACATAATCGTTGACTGCGCTGGTATTGATCGCCGAGCCCAGAATATCCTGGCCACCGTATAGCTTCACGACTTTGTTGCGGTTGAACGAAATATTGCCCGATACCGACCACCGGAAAGGCCCCGTCAGCAGGTCACCATCCAGACCGAGTTCAACCCCTTTGTTCTGGATCTTGCCCACATTCTGAATGGTATTGGTAAAGCCCAGCGACGAAGGCAATTGTACGGTGTTCAACAAATCGCGGGTATTTTTAATGTAGTAATCAGCCGTTAGCCGGAGTCGGTTGTTCAGAAAAGCCGCATCCAGCCCAATGTCGGTTTGTTCGGTGGTCTCCCACTTCAAATTGCCGGGCAGGCGGGTGCCGGGGGCGTAGTAGGTGTAGAGGGCATCGTCGAAAACTGTTTTGCCGGAACCTAACTGATTCAGTGTGGAGTAGGGGCTAATGGCCTGACTGCCCGTTGCCCCATAACCGACACGCAGTTTGAGATCGCTCATGAACCGAATGTCCTTGAAAAAATCCTCGTTTGATACCCGCCAGGCCAGAGCTCCTGACGGAAAGTAGCCCCACTTGTTCCCGTCGCTATACCGCGATGACCCATCGGCCCGGAAGCTAACCGTTGCCAGATACCGGTCGCCAAAATTATAATTGACCCGTCCCAGATACGACAGGAGGGAGGCTTTCGAATAGCTCGATGCTGGAATGCCCGGCGTACCGGCTGATCCGATGTCGTAGGTCTGGCTGGCATCGCTGATAAAGCCCGTTCCACTGGCTCCAAGGGTTGTCGTTAGAAAATCCTGATATGTAAACCCGGCCAGTGCCGATACCGTATGTTTACCGAATGACTTGTTGTAAGTCACCGTATTTTCGCTCAACAAGCTCGTGAATTGGGTCGTGCTGACACTGGCAGATCCCTGAGAGTTGACAAAATTGCGCGTTGTGTACGAGTCTGACCGGTCGTCGTTGTTTTCAATACCACCCGAAATCTTGATGGATAAAGCCGGAATAGGTTTGTAAATCAGCGCTGCGTTTGCCAGTTGCTTATTCGAGAGTGTTCGGGCCGTTTGTTCATTCAGGAAATTAAGTGGGTTCGTCAATACATTCGATCCCCAGGGGTAGGCCGTAGCAAGATTGCGATAGGTGCCATCATCGTTGTACGGAGTTAGGGTGGGGTAAGCCGTAATGACGGCTGAGATCAAGGTGCCGCCCCGGTTTCCTCCTCCCGAATTCTGCTGGTTGGTGATCACTCGGGTGAGCATTGTTGATAAATTGAACGATAATTTCCGGCTGATTTCGCTGTTTACGTTCGCCCGCAGCGAGTACCGGTTGTAATCGGAGCTTTTGATAATACCATCTTGCTTAAACACGCTGCCTCCAATGGAAAACTGCGTTTTATCGGAACCCCCACTGATGTTGAGCGAATGGTTTTGCATCGGTGCTTTCCGGAATACCAGATCCTGCCAGTCGTAGCCGTTGCCCAGGGCGTTGATCTGGTCCTGCGTAAAATAGGGCGTTACTTTGTCATTGACAGCCTGTTCATTGTAGAACGTAGCAAATTCTCTGGCGTTCATCAGATCCAGTTTTTTGCGCAACGTCTGGACGCTATAGCTGCCATCGTAACTTACCTGCGTACGGCCTGCTTTTCCGCGTTTGGTTGTAATTAGAACCACGCCATTTGCACCACGTGAGCCATAAATAGCGGTTGCACTGGCATCTTTGAGGATTTCCATACTCTCGATGTCGGCGTTATTTAGCTGGGTCGGATTGCTGCCGTTAATGGGAAATCCATCGATTACGTAGAGCGGCTCATTACTGCCCTGTATGGAGCTTGTGCCCCGAATCCGAACGCTGACACTCCCACCGGGCGAACCGTTGTTCTGGATCACCTGCACGCCCGTAGCGCGCCCAGAGAGTGCCTGAAGGACGTTAGTGGCCGGAAATGCATTTAATTCTTTCGCTTTTACCTGAGCCAGTGAACCCGTCAGATCGGATTTTTTAACGGTGCCATACCCTACCACCACTACCTCATCGAGCTGGCGGGAATCAACAACGAGGTCAACATTGATGACCGATTGATTACCCACCGTTATTTCCTGACCAAGGTAACCAACCGACGAGAAGACCAGTATAGCATTTTCCCTGTTTGTTACTGAAATTCGATAGTTGCCGCTGGCGTCCGTGGTTGTTCCCGTGGTTGTTCCTTTCAATGATACCGTAGTGCCTGGTAGAGGTGCTTTATCGCCTGCTGCTGTTACCTGACCTGTTATGGCGACCGATTGAGCCCAACCTGTTGAGCAGCCCAGAAGGGTCGTCAGGCAGATAACAAGCCATTTGTGGACATGTTGTTTCATGAGGCTTAGGATAATAATTTTTATAATATAAAATTAAATTTTATTTCATTACAATTGTAGTCTATAAAATCGATTACCTCCAAATTTTTCCTGTCTTTTTATAAAAAAATAATGATTTGCAGTAGGTCGTGGATGCGCCATTCGCAAAAAAATAAGGGCCGGAGCCCTGGTTATATCATTAGGTAACGAGCTTTAATTCAGTCGCTTGTGAATATTTTTGGCACATTGCCGAAGTGAAGCGATGAGTTTTTGCTTGTCCATAGCCATATATCGGTATTCGGGCAAATAAATGCTCAGACTGGCAACAACCAATCCATTTTTATAGATCGGTACGGCAAGACCCATCACATGCCTGTTGGCAATGGTTTGTAAGGCCAGCTCCTCCCGGCGCATGAGAGCCAGGGAGTCGAGTAGTTGTGTTTCGGACTGTACTTCTGGCCAGGATTCGTCAGAAGGAAGGCCATATTTGGCTATAAAGCGCTGTATTTTTTCTTTGGGAAGCATGGCTAACAACAAACGACCCGATGCCGAATCGTAGATCGGCTTAATGTCGGTTGTGCGTACCTGTAAATCCTGTTCAGCAAAGGTTCTGTAAATCGCAATCCGTTGATTATCTTTGAGAACAGCCAAAAGACAGTTTTCATTAATCGCCTGGGTTAGGGCGTCCATTTCTTCCCGGGATGCTTCCAGCAGGTCTTTGCGATAGGCTTCATTTGCCGTTAACGTATAGGATTGCGAACCCAGAATATAGCCCTTCTTTGTTCCGATCTGTTCAACATAGCCACGAGCGACCAGGGTCTTCAAAATATTGGCGCAGGTTCCGTGGTTCAGATTGAGACTGTCGGCCAGATCACCTAAGGCTTTGGGTCGTTCAGGGTCATTGGCAATTTGTTCCAGCAAGTCCAGGGCGCGATTAATAACTTGAATCATCTTGTATTAATTTTATAATACAAAACTTACCTTATTAATTGTAAATCGCAAATGCTAATTCCTAGACTGATGCACTGAAGCTGACAAATGATTCTAACGTGGAATTAGATCGTACTGGTTGACTGTGTTACCCGTTTTGCGGCTATCGGCAGTGCGTTCAAGTTTTAGTGATGAACCATCCGGAGCCGTTAGAATATAATACTCAATGATTCCGCCCGTGTTCGACGGTTTCGGGGTCAGATTGTTCAGGATTAGCCGTTTGTTATCCGTCGAAACGGTCCACGTGCCCGTTGTAAGCCGTCCGTCGACGTCGGTTAAGGACGCTTTATCAGCCTGGCTCAGGTCAAGCACAAAATTACTATAACCAGGTTTGATGTTCGTTGTAGTCCCCAGCGTAAAAACCAGTACGTTCGCTTCTGTAACCATATTGGCTTTCCAGATTTTACTGATCTGGTTGGTGATGGGCGCTACGGATTTAGGTCGGCAGCCTCCGAAACAGGCCAGAACGAGGAGTAAGCAAAGCTGTTTTTTCATGGTAATAGAATTCGTTTGGAAAAAATCCGTCCTTCGGCCACAATAGCCACTACATATAAACCCGTTGGTAACCCGGCCAGTGAATAGGACCAGGCCGTAGCTGGCGTAACACGTCGGGTATCGGTCAGATCGACACGGCCACTCATAGAGTGAAGTTGAATCTGGGCCTGACTGGACTGATGCCAATCGGTTTGAATATGCAGCGTGCGGTCTACGACAAAAACCTGAGTCTGGGTGATCCACTCGTCTTCTACGGCAATAATGATCTCTTCAATACGTGCCTGCGCAACGTTCGAAGCGCCCGAATTTCCGGCCTGGTTAATTGCCCGGATACGGTAGTAATAGGTCGTAAACTCCAGCAAGCCAGCATCCGTATAGGTTGTCTGTGTAGCGGGTTGTTGTTTGATTTCGACAAAAGGGCCAGCTGGGCTCGTGGATCGCTCGATACTTACTGTCACGGCGGTGACACCCGGCGCGTTCCAGTTTAGCCGAATCTGGTCATAATCAGATACCTGAGCGACCAGATTGGTTGGCGTAGCGGGCGGAGCTAAAGGCGTAGTAGCGCAGGCAGCATCGGTATAGGCCGACGGACCCGCTGCATTTTTCGCCCGAATCCGATAGCAATATGGCGTATTGTCCGTCAGATTCCTGTCTTCATAGGTCGTCGCATTGGTGGGTGCATCAGCAATTTTGGTAAAGTTACCCGTCGCAGTAGTGCCCCGCTCGATCTCAAAGCTGCCTTCGTTGGTCGATAAGTCAGCCCAGGTCAGGTTAATCTGGTTTGTTGAGATCGCCATAGCCGTCAGGCGGGCCGGAGCTGCGGGCGGAGAATCAGGAGTGCTGGCATTGGCGATCGTGCTGTACGGTCCGGTACCCGATGCGTTGGTACCGCGAATCCGGTAATAATAACGCGTGTTCTGCGTCAGGTTCTTGTCTTCATAGGCCGTCGCATCGCCCGAAACACTGGCAATCTGGGTCCAGCCGTCGTTACCCGTTAGGCTGCGTTCAATCAGTACGTTAACCGCTGTAGACACCGTATTCCAGGTCAGGTTGATCTGCGTTATGGAAACTGCCGAAGTGACTAAATTCTGTGGCGTACCCGGTGGCCCTACTGGTGTCGTAGCGTCAGCGGTATTGCTGTAAGGTGACGGTCCGGCGGCATTGACAGCCCGAACCCGGTAATAATAATGCGTTTGGGGGCTGAGCACCTGATCGCTATAGCTTGTTACATCAGTGCCCAGATCGGTGATTTTCGTCCACGAATCTACGCCGTTTGGACTTCGTTCAAGCTGAAAGCCAGCCTCGTTGCCCGATAGATCGGCCCATTGCAGATTAATCTGGCTGAAAGAGATCACAGTTGCTGAGAGTCGGGCCGGAGCAGCCGGTGGTACATCGGGCGTACTGGCATTGGCTACGTTACTATATGGCCCCGTATTGCCCCCAATAACAGCCCGAAGCCGATAATAATAGCTCGTGTTGGGGGTTAAACCGGTGTCCGTATAACTTGTCGCGTTTCCGACTGGATCAGCAATTTTTGCCCAGTTGTCATTCCCATTGGGGCTGCGTTCAAGCTGGTAGGTGGTTGTTCCTGATACGCCTGTCCAGGTCAAATTGATCTGGGTAGTAGAAGCCACCGTAGCGGCTAAATTCTGTGGCGCACCCACGGGTGGGGCCTGCGTGGCAGCGCACTGGACATCCGTATAATCACTTGCTCCTGTATTGTTTACGGCCCGAACGCGGTAGCAATACGGAGTGCTGGCCTGCAGGCTTTGATCCGTATAGGTCGTCGTATTCGCTCCCAGGTCCGCGATCTTGCTGAACGATGCCGTTGGGCTACTGGCCCGCTCGACCTGAAAGCCGGTTTCATTATCGGATAAATCGGCCCATTGCAGGTCAATCTGGCTGCTCGACACCGTATTGGCTGTCAATCGGCCGGGCGCTTTGGGCGCACTCTGCTGGGTAGTGGCACAGGCCGTACCTGAATAATCGTGACCGTCTTCGGCGATCCGGTAACAGTATTCTGTTCCTCCGTTTAAGCCATTGTCTGTAAATTCGGCCAGATCCGATGTTGTCGCTGAAACTTTCGACCAGTTACCGGTCTGCCCTATACGTCGCTCAATGCTGATCGAATTTTCTTTCCCATACCGATCCCAGGTCAGCTTGATGGAACTGCTACTGAGCGCTGTTGCTTTCAGGTTATTGACATTGGTAGGAGCCAGCGGGGGGGTAGCACAGACGGCCGCTGTGAAATCGGACACCAGGCTACCTATCTGCGACCTTATCCGGTAACAATACGGTTGGCCGCCCGATACGCCGTTATCAGTGAAGGTGGGGGTGCGGCTGTAGGCAACGGTTTGCAGTAGCGTAAATGTGCCATTGGCGGTTGTTCCGCGTTCAATCCGGTAGTCGGTTGGTGCACTACCCGACCCGTTAGTCCAGGTTAATTTAATACTGTTACTACTCTGAGGAATTGCCGTTAGGCCAGTTGGAACGCCGGGCGTCTCCTGGGTAGTATTAACCGTAAGTGTATTGGAGTAAACCGACGAATTCGTGACAAACACTGCCCGAACCCGGTAACTATAGGTGTTTAGACTGGTTACGGTCTTATCCTGATACGAAGGCGAATTGGCTGAAGCTTCACCAATTTTTGAAAATGTGCCCGTAAATCCCTGACGTTCAATTTCAAACTTTGTTTCGTTGGATGAATTGTCGTTCCAGGTCAGGTTGACCTGATTATATGTGACGGATGATGCCTGTAAGTTCGAAGGCGCGTTGGACTGGGCTTGTATCCGCGTAGACACTAACCCCAGAAACAGCAGGAAGAGGTAGTTTTTCATGACTTTGTTGATTAGCGCCATTCTACTCCGATCGGATCGGTTGGCGTACTTTCGCGTTTGTCAGATTGAACGGCAACCAGTGTGTAGAAATAGGAAATACCAGGTGTAGCCTCACGATCGAGGAAATCCGTTTGACGACCCAGCACCGTTCCGACCAGCCTGGGCTTGTCGGTTTTATCGGTGTAACGATACACCAGGATTTTATCCAGGGTCTGGTCTAATGGCGAATCCCAGACGACCTGAACCCCTTTACCGTCGGCAAATACCTTCATGCCGCGAATGGGCAGTACGGGTGATAAAGGGCGGAAATAATCGGCGGTGGTCGTGCTGAAGGCACTCTCTTGGCTGTCTGACCGAAATGCCTTTATCCGGTAGGTGTAATGATGTCCAGCCTGAACCGTAGAATCGGCAAACGCATTCTGTGCCTGCGCTTCCTGCGTCTGGCGGTGCAGGAGTATCTCTTTCTGCTGGTCCTCCAATCGATACACCGCATAGCCGGTTATATACGGATCTATTTCTTTCATATTGTCCCAAATCACCAGTACACCTTTCTCCTGACGCAGTACAACTGGATTGAGCGGAGTGGCGACACGGTCGGGTAAGCGCATCGTCGAATACACCTCATTACTTTTGGGGCTAAGATTGTAGCTTGTATTGAGCGCGGCCACTGCCCAGCGGTGGCTGGTTCCAATCGGGAGGTTTTTAATGGGTACGGCATAATGGATCTCCGAATTTCGCGATTCAATCAGGGGAGAATACTGTTGCATATCGCCACGCGGTTCAGAAGAAACATACAGATAATAGCCCCGCGTATCGAAATCGGCCCGTTGCCAGGTGAAATGCAGTGTATCATTCACTGTCGACATGCGCAGAAATGATGGAGCGATCGTGGCTTTGCGATAGGCATTCACCATTCCCGACACCTTCACCGAGGCCGTTAGCTGGCCATAGGTACCATTCGGACGAATTTGATAGTAGTAACTTTCTACCGGTTCAACCTGACTATCGAGATAGGTCGTATCAGCAGGCTGGGCCGACGCAAGACGTGCATAGCCATCGTCGTAGCGATTGCTGCGCCAGATTTCAACCGAACGCAGGTCTTTGGTGGCCGATAGCCTCCAGGATAGCCGAATTGCCCCATTTTTTTCGTCGCTGCTTGTTTTTAAAGCCGTAATTAAAGGCAGTGCATCCCCGTCACGCAAATTGGTTATGGTTAACGTATCGGATGGCTGGCCTTCATTGCCCAGCACATCGATAGGGATTACCATATACTGATAAATCATTTTCTGCCGGGCATTCCGATCGACGAAAAAGGCAAATACACTGTCTTTCTGGCCTTTAATAAACCCCCATTCCGCCCCGATTTCGGCAAAACCGGTTTGTGCATAGGTTGCCCGCATAACACGTAGACCGCTCAGGGTGGGTGTTCCTTTTTTGAGTTGATAGGTGATCCGAACCGAGCGGCCATCTGCTTCGGATTGGACCGATCGAGCCGTTGTGGCCAACTGAGCCTTCATGGAACTGGCTTCGGGCATTACGACTGTCCGGGTCGTACGAACAGGTGCTCCGGCTGGTTCGTCAACCAGTTGAATGCGGTAATCATACCGACGCCCGGCCACGACAGCCGTATCGAGATAGCCAACGCCCAGTGCCTCCAGCATCTGCGGATGCCGCCCATAAGTAGCCAGCGAATCAGTTGTTGGTGCTACTATAAACTGACTGAATAAAACAGCGGCCAGGGTGTCGGAGGGTAGTTCATACAATGGGTTTTTGGGTGCGATCAGGATCAGTCGATTTTTGAGCGCCTGTGCCGAACGGGGAGCGTCTTCATTCGTATAAATTCGTTTCCAGTCGCGGGTACCCGCTTCGAGCCGTTCCAGCGCAAAGCGAGGGCCATGCAACAGGCGGTCGACCTGGATAAATACCCCATAGCGACCTGCCTGAATCAGTGGGTACTGGGCCTGAGCCGATAAGCTTAACAGCAGGAGGCCAATGAGTTTGGCGATGAACATTTTCATTGATTCTGGGTGGTAGATTGGCAACTGGTTTCGTCGCAGGCGTTAAAATTGCAGGTAAACTTGGGGGTGGCTACGTTGATGCTGCCTAAGCCGCCCGTCGTGTAGGATATGTTCGGAATAGTCAGGCCCAGACAGAAGCCAAGGGATTCGCTGGTTGTGTAGGAATCGATGCCCAGATCGACATAGAGCTTGGCATTGAATTTGGCTGAAAACTGCATGTTTGCATTGACCGATACAGTAACCGGTTCGCTCATTGCCTTTAGCGGGTTGCCCGTTATGGTCAGGCCAAAATCCTGCGAGCCATCTACATCCACCGAACCCGATGCGGCTACATTCAGCACCTGCCCGTAAGCGTAGAAATGTACGCCCGCGCCCAGACCTGAGCCAAATTTGAACGACCCGGCATTGTAATCGGCGTACGAATAGCCATCGACATAGGCGTTCAACCCCATTTTGACTTCGCCCACGCCAAAACTTTGCTTGTACTCAAAATTATCAATGAGGGGAATCGGCAATTCTCCGTTGACAAACACCCCTTTGAATGACTTATGAAAGGCACAGGGCAGCGATTTACGGTGTGTATTTCCAAACAGTACGGGTTCGGCGTCTTTAATGTCCGGGCTGTCGTAATAACCCAGGAGAAGCCCTGCTTTCATGGTTACCGGAATGATCAGGGGCACATCCCGGACGGTAGCCGCCGAGGCCAGGTAAAACCCGTTGCCATCGATGCGAATCTGCGCTACCCCATACTCAACACTCATCGTTGGCGGTAGGGGCAGGCCAGGCGGCAGCGTAACGGTACCTGTAAACCGACTGTTTGCCATGTCGTACTCCAGACTTACACCGGGAATTCCATCTTTACCACCTAATCCATCGGCCTTGATTTTCTGATTGCTGGCCGTAATGCCACCATAGTTCGTAAAGGCCAGCCGATTCTCTTCCGTTGCGGGAATCATGGTGTAATTCGCCGGAATACCTGAGAAAGTAAGCAGATTCCACTGCCCATTGGTAACGGTCTGATCGCAGTAAACGGTACTGAAGGACTTGTTGCCCAGATCGATCTTCAGTGGTTTATAGTAGTCGGTATTCGCTGGTTTTTTCGACAGGAGCGACACGTTACTCTCCTTGTTCAGATCGAGGCTCCGATCGTGGGTGAGGTAGGTTGAAAAGGTTTTACCCGCATCGGCTGTCGAATGAACCAGCATCACACCGGCCGCTTTTTCGTTGTCGGTGGGTAAATCGGATGGGTTACCCAATAGCAGTTTACCGGTTTCCTTCGCTATACCCCGGATCGCCATGACACCATCGGCGAAGTAAAACGCAGTCTTCATGGAGTTATCAGCCGCCTTGTATTGACCCGCTACAAACTGCACCTGCCCTTTGGTATCGATGACGTAATCGCTGGCTACAACGGTTTTAAGCGTAATCGGCCCGGTTCCGCCCGGTTTGTAATAAGTCAGGCGCATCGGTACATCCTTGGGCGCATTCGGAATGGAGGTAGACATGCCTGCATCGAAGGCGAAATAATCGTCTCCGGTCTCGATGGTTTTAGGCCGGATCGTCATCACACCCTTGTAGTAGTTCAGCTCCTGACTTTTGGCACTGAACGAGAACACATCCTGGCCATTATCAAGCAGTGAAATGGTTTCGAAGGCCAGGTCGCTGTTTAAGCCAGGCAGTTTAGGGTTCGCCTGGGGATTACTGGAAACAACACCCGCCTGATTCTTACCATCGGGCACTACCACCAGCGACCAGTGCCCTTTCATGTCGTTTCCGGTGGCTTCATCATAGCCAAAGAACGCCTTACCACCGATTTTTACCTTCGCGATGCCTGCCAGATCGAGGTTCGGTATGTTGTTGGCTTCGAGTTTGAAGAAGTCGGCCCGGAGGTTGAACAGCGAGATTGGTACGTCGATCTTACCGGTTTTTACCACACCCTCAGTTGCGTAGAAGCCCCCCTGTTTGTAATCGAGTACCCAATTACGAACCTCTACGCTCCATTTGCCCGCAAGACCGAATGTAAGGGGTGTTTGTCCCGACTTACTATCGATCGTATTGTTCTTAAGCACCAGATCGCCTACGTTGATCGTCAGGCTGCTCTTATCGGTCAGATTGCCGGTGTTGGCATTTTTAACGGTACAGCTCAGAATCGGATTCAGGTGAATTTCGTCGCCAACCAGCCGCGATCCTTCCAGGGTGCTGATTGCCTTGAAGGCTAGCAATTCCAGTTCAATTGGCTCTCCTTTCTGGTTGCAAAGACCAAAGTTGGTCCGTTTTTTTGGTTCATCACTGGCGTCGAAGGCCACAACCAGTGGTATGTTTCCCTGAATTGCCTTGTCTGGATCGTAGAGAGAAAACTGGCCTTTTTTATAGCTGAGCAGGTTTTCCGAGAACTTGAACGAGTTGTCGATAATCTGAGCCTGGGCCATAATTTTACCCGTCGTTTTGCCCGGCGACTGCACAATTTGCAGATTACCACCCGACGACGAATTACCCGTACCCGACAGGCGAATGTTGTAAAGTGGTACATCGCCCGATTTATAGGTAGGCTTATTGTAATAGCCCAGATTATCCAGAATGCCTGTTTTTAGTGAGACGGTAGCCGATGCGGGCACGCCTGTACCGTTATTGCCCGGTATGAAAACAACATTTTCGAAACGCACCCGGAGCTCGGGATCGAGAATGGCAAACGGCCCAAATCGATTGTCGCGTAAGTTGACCTCACCCGATGCTTTCACCGCTCCATTGGCCAGCGCAGTCAGAGATTCTACTTTAACCGGGAAGCCCCAGATCGTAGTGATTTTGTATTTTTCGAATGTGGTCAGCGTCAGTTTGAGCGATTCTTTGGCTGCCTGCGGAAGCGATTGCTTACTGGAAGCCCCTACATAACTTTCTGCCGGAATGACTACACTACCCACTTTAACGTCGGCTCCATTGATACTTACGGATCCTCCCCCGACAGTACCACCTTCATTCTGATAGGTAGCCTGTACCGTGACAGAACTGAGCTGCTTCCCAACAGCCAGCGTGAAGGAACCACCTGCGACTGATTTAGTGCTGTAAGGCGTTTGCACATTACTGCCCCCGGCCACGAACACATCGGCACCAGCGAGCGGTATTTCTTTGCCATCAGCCGTTTTGACCACAACTTTCCCCTGGATCAGATTGGCTTCTTCCAGAAACACCTGCTGCGTTTTCGACGATTTCGACTCAACATTCGTTACCGACTGCGTTTTTGTCACGTAACCGGGAGCCGATACTTCCACGAACAGATTCTCGACGGAAACATTCTTGAACCTGGCCTCTACCAAACCCTGCGCATTGCCTGGACCAAAAACAAAGCCTTTTTCGTCGCGGCCAAACAGCTTTACCGTACCGCTTTTTACAGGTCCCCATTTGTTGTCGTGCAGAGCCAGCAGGTTGAAAAGAATCCGGTGATCGCGCTGATAGATAGGCAGTTTGCCCACCTTAACGATAAACATGCCAGCTCCTTCATCGCTTTTTTCCGGTTTCGGCAACAGACTGATGGCCCGTGATTCATTAAAGTAGCTGATGTCGACCGGGTATATTTTCAGTGAATCACCGTTGCCACCAGCCCCATATACATTATTAAAGCGGTGAGCATGAACGGCATCCGAGTAGGTCGTTTTGTTGTAATTCCCATTGCCAATCTGCACATAGGCCTCCACTGTGGCATTTTTTGCCTTGGGGTCCAGTTCTAAAGCATCCTGATCGACGGTGTAGCCGGTATAGCGCGTGTTGGGCTGCATCAGCATCCGCGAATAATAGAGATTCTGGCCAAGCATCAGGGAGCCGATGTCAATGGTTTGTTTGGCATCTACGGGGGCAATAGGCGCATTTTCTTTCTCAGGATCACCCTTCGCCGGATCGACATAGCCGGAGAAAATGTAGCCATCGGCGAGGACTTTTAAGGTTGCCTTAGTGCCGGGATTGACCATAAAAGGCTCAGCGATCCAGCCATTTGCATCCGTTTTTCTCCATTCGGCATAGGCATTTCCATTCGCCTGGATGTACGTTAATCGAATATCGGCATTGGCAATACCCTGGGTTGGGTTCGTTTTGTCGATGACGCGAACATTGATAATAGGATTCGCTGGATTGAGAAACCGCTTGACCGTATCGGACAGGAATGGTTTGTAATCGTCGGCAAACTCAGGAGCTGACGATAGCAGGACTTTATTGTTAATAGCCCGATCACCCAAACCTGAGCCAATCCAGTAGGATTTTACTTTGTCGCAGGTTGTTTGTGGACTGACCGAGACGTCCGGATCTGTCTTGGCCATCTGACGATAGCCATCCAGAATTTTGGCCTGGTTCGGGATGGACTCATCGTATGTATACTCCACCGTTGAACCACCCGGCTGCTTAATATAAACGTGCCATACGGTTTTGCATTTATCCCCATCAACAGTTAATACTTTATTCTTTGATTCTGCCAGTTTTTTCTCGCTTTCGGTTGCTGTTTTTGAATACAGATCGCCATAGTCTTCACTGACCAGAATTCGTTTGGGTTTACCATTCATCTGGTAGGCGTTGATTCCATCGACTGAAGCCTCTGTTGCTATCAGATAGGTGTCGTCTTTTCCATCGGCCATGACCATGCGGGGGAATATGACCGTTCCTTCGGCATTTGATACGCCCTGAGCGACAACGATATAGTTGATTGAACTCTCTCCAAATGCTTTTTTATCGGTCAGTCCCTGGCCTTCATCGAGCGGTGGTCCCGTAATGGGGCTTAAGGGAAAGTACCCTTTCCGGTTCTCTCGAATCGCGTATACTTTTACCCCAGATAGCGATTGTTTGATGCCATTCACCTGTTGATTTCCCCCTTTTTCGCCCGTAACGTCGGAACGAATCTGGGTAATCAGGCTATAGCTTCGTACTACTGCCGTAATAGTACCAAAGTCATACGATCCCTGGGGCAGCATCTGCTCTTTTGCGTCATCGCCAAACGTCGCCGACGGACTGGTGTAGTAAGGGTTATCGACAACGACACGCAATGCCCGGATGTATACCGTTGATCCCATGCCAAACTCACCTGTTTTTGTACTGACTGTAGGCGGTAATTCGCCCAATTGTAGCGGGCCGGGTAGCTTGGCAGAGAATGTAAAGGAGCCATCGTCACCCGTTACTTTCGTGTCCAGCAGCGTGCTGAATTTTTCGTGAAAACTGGTTAGTTCCGGGAAGCTTGGTATGACGGTCGTGTACGCATTCTTGCCTTTTATGGTATAGACGACCTGTAAACGAACGCGTGTATTGCTGAGCGGTTTAACCTGTGCGCCCTCAAGGCCTTTGTCGGCATACTTATACGTCAGCTTGCCGGAAAAGGTCATTACTGGCGCTTCGGTCGTCTGTACATTAAAGGTGTAGCTTTCGGTGCGGGCTACTGTGGCTGAGAGAGGCTGCTTCGGCAGATCGAACCGGAAGGTTTCGGCATCATCGGGTTTCTGGCCGCAGTCGGGGCAATAGATAGCGTAGCGATCCAATGGATTATAAGCGTACAGGAACCGCTCCAGATTAGCCTGGTAAGCATTTCCGTCGGCAAGCAGCAGCGTGGTTCCGACAAACACGTACCCCGCCTTTTCTACTTCCGTTTGCGCAGCCGTCTCCGATGCTGATGCGGGTTTGCTCCCGCTTTTCGCCTGTGCTGATGAAGTGCCTCTGTCCATCTGGCCTTCAACGGGTAACTTGTAGGTGTCTACCTGTTTGTTTGGCTTACGGAAGATAACCAACCGTTTGCCGGCCAGATTAATAGTTGGAGCCCCAGGCCAGTCTTTGTAGGCCTGGCGAGCTGTGATGCGTACAGTATATGCTTTGGCTACTACCGGAATGGTGCCGGCGTCGAACGTTCCAACCTGTTTTGGCGATAGGGAAAAGGTAAGTTCGGCGGGCATCAGGTAGATATTGTTCGGTACGATCCGGTAGCCCGCGTTGTAATACGACGTGTCCTTTACTGTTTTGGTTACGGTCGAACTGCCGGTATTATTGAAAGAGCCACTGACCGCTACTTTTTTGTCGCTAATGATTGTATCTGTCGGCGACACCTGCCAGCGGGGCAGACCTACCGTGAATTCACCGGCGCTGTTAGTGGTTGCATACCCCATGTTGTTTTCATAACCGCTGGCTTCTACGCGTTTCAGCGTAACCATCGTATTGGGCATGATATGACCTGAGCCCGTTTCGCCGGGGTATTTGTATACCAGCAACCCCTTCACATAGACCGTATCGGACTGGTTGCCCGTATTTTTTCGTACAAGCGAAAACTTGCGGGGTTCAGCCGTCAGGTTTCCTGCTGGCAGATTCAACTGCTTGATCTGGGCAGCTGTCAGACCGACCAGTTCGACTTCGGCCTGATAATTTTTTTCAGGTCCATAGGGTGCCTGTGCAACAATGCCAGGGGGAAGATCGGCCTGCTCGGCACTGAGGTACGCCGTTTTTACCTGCCGGTCGAGCACTACCGCGCCAGTTTTACCCGACTTATCCACCGGTCTGATACGGACTCGATAACTCAGGTTCGTTTTGGTTAAATCCAGCGATTTGAGATACGTCTGTTCATTGTTATTCTGATTAGGCAAGGCTATTTGCTGATTCGGTTTTTGCAGCGAACTGCCCGGAATCGAGTAAAGCGTATTGCTTTGCTGCATCAGATTGGCCTGGGGAAAAATCATGGCCAGTTGAGTCGCCATCTTGGAGGATAGTCCCCAGTTCAGGTACAATGGATTTCCGTAGCCAACACTCAACTCGGGCAGCTTTTTTCCGGTCGGCTCACCCGGTTTGATAAATACCAGGTAATCAGTCATGGGCAAGCCGAGCGAATCGGCAACTATGGGTTGCCCATATCGGAACGCACAAACCGGACTTTTGCCGTCGTTGAGCAGGTTCAGTTTCCCGAGCCTGTCCACCGCCTGAACACGCCAGGCATACCGTTTCCCCACTTTAAGCGGCAGATACTGTGGGCCATACAAAAATGTGCTGGTCATCAGGTTCTTCACTTCAACGCCGGAAGGTGGCAACGCTACAGCATCAATAAAGACGTTGGGGTCAACGTTGTCCAGCGGTAATTCAATGATTCGCAGAATGTAGCTGACCTGTGTGGGCAGAATTCCCGCCGGAGGAGCCCACGTGAAAACGGTAGCCTGTGGCGTTGTCGGTGTTATGTCGGTGTCACACAGGGGCGAAATCAGAATAGGCGGTTCGATCGTTCGGATCGAAAACGGGGGCGAACAACCCAACGGGAATCCCGACGAAAGTGGTTGGCTGGTACGGTTGTCAAATACCTGTACACAAACCTGATAGTTACCTTCGGGCAACGGTTTTCCCTGATACAGCAAATCTTTGCTAACTCCTTCTACGCTAATCTGGTTGAGGTCGAATGAGCCTTCCAGATCGGCGCGGGACAGAATCCGGGTTTCGCCTGGGGCTAGTTTCAGCGGACGGGTAGGTCGGAAATTAGGCAGGGTCTGAATCAGAACGCCATTGTCGCCTTCCACGCGCCCCTGTAACCGAACATCAAGCGCTGTCAGGGTCAGGTTGCGGATCAGTACCTGAAGCTGCTGACCTGCTCCGGCATAATCCTGCAAATAGGAACTATAGGGAGGCATCACGTTAATGGTTACCTGCACCTGCGTTTGCGCCCGTATGATCTGGGTAAACCCGATAAGCATACCAATCACCAGGCAAAGGTGTTTGCCAGGCTTCAAAAGCCGCATAGGGATGTGGTTAGAAAGAGATACCATAGCCTAAAGTCCCCCGAAGTTCGTTATAGCGTTGCTCGGCAACACCTGTGTTTGATTTTAGATACAGCAATTGCAGGTTCAGATTCTGGCGTTTCGCGATCTGATAACCAGCATTAGCCGAGGCATTAATGACTTGCCCATTCACGATTTGGCCGGTGAGGTCGGGCTGCTGGTTGATCAGGTAGCTGGCAGTGGCCGATGCGCTTACTTTATTGTCAAGAAAGCTTTTGGTGATGCCCAGAGTGGGGCCGTAAAATTTTGTTGACATACCCTGAGCCAGATTGGCCTGCGTATACGAAAGCATCAGGTTACCGCCCAGTCCGTTTTTGACATGCTGGTAGAAATAGCCCAGATTCAGGTTTGTATTCGTGTTGTTGGTGAAGGCGGCTGTCCGCTGGTTGAGATCGCTAAGTTGCTGGCGTGTCGCCGAGAGCGTAAACAGATTGACAACGTCTTCGTTTTGAATCGTGTATCGGGTATTGATCGTTGCCGAAAAATTGTTTTGCGCCAGCCGAACTGTGTCAATAACTGGCCGAAGACCGGCTTGCTGACTGATTCCGTAATTTGACAGCTGAACGTCGAGGCCAAAGGCCGTAGCCGGGTTGTAGGCGACTACCAGCGACCCAATTGTTCGGCCTGTGCGTGCGTTTTTGTTATTGGCCAGGTTGTCATACTGGATACCGTAACTGCCCGAAAGCCGCAATTTTCCATCCAGTAAAGTAAGGCTAGGCACAATCGCGTAGCTTTCAATATCACTCTGGAAATAGTAGGCCCCCATGGTCTGGAAATTGGGGTCGATCCGCTTATACTGTAGTTTGATTCCGGCGTTTTTTGTTCGGTAACCAATGGTCGCCTGAGTCGCCTGGGTAAGTTGAGTCGACAGTCGGGGAGTGAACAGGTTACCAAAGAACCGCACAATCGAATTTCGGCCTTCCGCCGATACTTCTGTACTCCGTACATCACGGGTATAGGCGCTCAGGGCGCCATCTAACTCAACCGTAATATGTTTGAGAATCAACATCCGGGTTGTGATACCGACCACCATATTTTCGGCGGGTGCAACGGTTTGAGAAACCGACTGTGGTGCTGATACAATGGAGGCCGAATCGTCCTTTGCGCGAAGCATGATCAGGTCAACGTAGTTGCCGGAAGTGCCATAGCCTACCTTCACGGCATAGCCTGTACGTTGATAGGCCGAAATAATATCGGGCTCAGCCAGATTTGTAGAGATCGCTTTGTTGAATCGACCATAAACGGCCCCCAGTCGTAGCTTGCCAGGATTGAGTTCAACCCCACCCCCCAGAAAAGTATGCCCGGCCAGCGTAAAAGGCGAGAAACTAACATTGCGGTAACCCGCATGGGCAGTGACCCATTTGTAAGTTGGTGAAACACCGAATTGATTAAAAGGCTGTCGAAAGCTATTGCCCTGATTGCCCAGCACCGCCGAAAACGGTAATGATATGCCGCCCGGCAATGCGACGGTTACGGAACCGCTCAGGCCGAAGGGCGAGGTTTGGTTTCGGGCAGCAATTCCGCTGGCCATATAGAAACCTGTATAAGCATTCAGGCCGCCCGATACCTTTACCGGTACTGATTTGGAAGTTGGTAAATAGGTCTGAGCCAGGGTTGGAAAACTCAGCCAAAACCCGCAAAGGACAAGTAGTAAAGTTGAGCGCATTGCCTGACACAGGGTTGAGTGTAGTATCGAAAACCTGTGTCAAAACTACCTACAGCCCGAACGCCCATCAATCGGATAAATGTATGATAGGGAAACTACGTACGGCTATAATTTATTTGTAACGTGCTGATTGTTAGGTGGCTGAAAGATGAATAAACAGACCTTTGTTTTAGCTGGTACGTAGTTTTACCCAAAGGTTTCCTGCGGATAGCAGGCACGCAGCTATTCCTGAATAATCATACTATAGGTTGATCACTGGAAATGGCTGTTCATCTGGACCTATATCTGAATGAATTCAGGTGATTCAACAGCGGTTAAAAACTCACCTGCATACCCTGCACCGATGGATTGAGCAGTTGCATGGCCGCCGACGAAGAAAGGAATTCACTATCACCCATTAGTTCGTTATACGCTTTCTCCTGTGCCGGAGTTTTGGTAACCGGGGCTGCCAGCGAAATAGATAGAAACGATTTCTTATCTGACGACGTCAGTTTTCCCCCTTGCCAACTGGATACCATACCGCCGTAATCCCATTCGAAGCCCCAGATTTTGAAGGGTTTACCGTTTCGTTTTTCCAACTCTTTTAACGTCGTGCCAATGCGTAACCCGCTGGCAGTGACCCAGCGCGTGGGGGCAACGTCTGGAATAGGCAGCCCTTCATCGTCGAACCGTTTCGGGCGAATAAGAACGGTTTGGGGGCGGGTTCGCTTCTCATTATCAGTAAAAATAACCTGTACTTCATCGGCTGTACCTTTATAAAGCGTAGCGCCCAAAAACTCTTCGCCTTCAGCCCCGTATAATGTATCGCCTACCGTAACGACGGATGGCCCAAGAAGGCGGAGCAGTTCGGCTTCGGAGGTCGACGGTCGGATGGGGCCAACCTGTTTGCCGGGTACGATTAAAAAGTCGTCGGCTAAGCCCTGATCGGGATTATTGGGTTGAGGAGAGACCACTGCCTGCGAATCGACCTGCGGTTGTTTGGCCGCCTGATCGGTTGTTGATCGTTTCGACTGGCAGGCTGTTAAAGCAGCACTCAGTAGCAAAAACAGTTGTAGAGATCGGAGAGGCATAAGCGGTTTTATGGTAAGGAAATAGATTCATCAGATGGGGGCAAAGGCCTTCAGAACAGCGACATGTTAAGAACGGATGTCGGAAATGAAGCGCGAAAATCTTCAGAAAGCATAGCCCAGACTAACCCCCGTTCGGAGGTCCAGCATCAGGTAATCCCGGCCAGAATCGGACGTTACAGCACTATAGCGCATTGTATGTTGAAAGCTGGTCAGCGCATCCGGCATGAAACCTCCACCATGAACCAGCTCCAAAACAAAACCTCGTTTTAATACCCACATATACCCAACAGTTAACCCAAAGCCGATGGATTTAACTCTGATTTCATCAAGTTCACTGGTTTTATTAGGCCCAGCCCCAATTTCATTAACGTACCGCAACGACCGGACTTTTAGATACGGATTGATAAAAAAGCCGCTTGGGTGCTCTTTAGCCATTAGTCTTGACAGTTTCGCCGTATAAAATTTACCTTCTATAGTGGCATTGACAAACTGTTCATCCTTCGAAACAATGCCAAACTGCCACCACCGAATACTGGTACGGAGGGCAAAACGCGGGGTCAATGCCCGCTCGTAAAATACGGAAATAGGAGCCAGGAAGTTCGTTTTCAGAACGTTCGGACGGCTCCATAGCCGGGTTGAGTCCTGAGCCAGAACCGGGACAAAAGCAGGCGAAAGACTACACAACAGGAGCAACAGGCGGATTATAGTAAAATGCATAGTCGATGGGAAGGAAGGTGGTGTGGTTCCAATTTGTGGGCTTCTCTAAGAAAGTCCTGATTCACTTGGTTTTTATTCTAGCCATCTCCATCATCACTTGTTTAAGCGCTTCGTTGAGATTGGCAATACCGCCGGTTCTTGACAGGATGCGCTTCTGTCAGCATGTCACTGTATAAATCATCTAAAACGAGGAAGAAAATCGGGAGATTCATTCAGGTAATTCAGGAATAACCCGTTTACTTGAACAGGCCTGTTTTCAATGCTTTCGCTACTGCTTCGGACTTTGAGTTGACGTGGAGTTTTTCGTAGATGTTGACAATGTGCGTGCGAACCGTACCCATGCTGATGTTACAATGGTGCGCGATAAGTTTATAGCTATCGCCTTCCACCAGTCGCCGGAGTACCTCGTTTTCTTTGTCGGTCAGCAGAAATGCATCGGTCTTGGGTTGCCGAAAGGCTTCCAGTACCTTCAGCGCAATGGAAGGCGTCATGGCTGCTCCTCCATTTATCACTTCCCGAATGGATTCAATGATTTTATCGGCGGGTGTTTTCTTTAACAGATAGCCAACGGCCCCCGCCGAAATGGCAGCAAAAATTCGTTCAACATCCTCAAAAACGGTTAACATAAGTATTTTAGGGCGTGTTGTCTGTTGCCGGATGAGTTTAACGGCCTCAATTCCAGTGCGACCGGGCATGTCGATGTCCATCAAAATGACATCCGGCTGATTGTATAAAACGTCTTCAACGGCCGTAAGTGCGTTGGGGTATTGACCAGTCACAATCAGGTCGTCGGTTGCATCGAAGACCAGCGCCAGCGTTTCACGAAGGGAGTCATTGTCGTCGAAAATTGAGACGCGAATCATAGAGTTATATAGTTTCTACATTTACTTTAAATGTGCCATTTGTCACGACAACTTCCCGTTTTTGCTGTGTGTTGTAGGTCTTCATCGAGAAGGTTCCTTCAAGGACAGTTCCATCAAATTTTGTAACAGTTACCGTGCCCGTTCGCCCCTCTTTATTGGCAAATGTGGTGTTTGTTTTTACGTCAATGTAATTCCCTGTACTACCCGTTTTACTAATGTCTACCAGCATTATGGTGCTCGTTCCGGTGAAATTTACCAGCGTGAAACCCATCATGTGGACACTGTTATATCCAACCAGAGTCAGGTCTTTAGTGGCTTTGTTATAGGTTGCTGTCGCCTGTTCCGACGTAAACGCTTGCCCATCGACCTGAGCTGTCATAACGCTCGTACTGGCTGGCGTAACAGCATCGTCTTTTTTACTACAAGACAGCAAAACAATGGCTAAACAAAGTATACAGGTGATTTTGAGCGATTTCATAAGGTAGAAAAATTTGTCTGAAAAGCGACACGAACAGCCTGTTTGACCGTCGTTGCTTATCTGACAAAAATACCGTGCCCACTAATGCGGGTAAATCGGATAAATGTATGACTCTCACTGATCAACGACCAGTTGCAGACGAGTTCCCTGTCCTGGCGATGAGTGTATTTTCAATATACCGCCCATCGCTTCGGCCCGCTGCTTCATGCTGCTCTGGCCAGTACGCTGGCTTGGCTGGGCCGGATCGAATCCCCGGCCGTTATCCTCAATCAGGACTTGAAGCTGGTTGTTTTTCCGCTCAAACCGGACAGTAGCCTCGGTGGCTTCTGAGTATTTAATCAGGTTATTAATCGCTTCTTTACCAATCAGGTACAAACTCCGTCGAACCTCCATCGAAATCGGTACGGCATATAAAGCCGGGTCTGTTACGAACGAAAATCGAATATTCTTCGACTCCATCAAAGGTTGCGCGTACTCCTGTAGCCGTAAAGCGATCCGTTGTAAGGAGTCATTGCCTGGGTTTATAGTCCAGATAATCTCGTCCATAGCCTCCAGAATCTGTCGGGCGTCGGTATTGATTTTCTGAACTGCCCGCTCAACCGATTCGGGACGTTTTTGGGCGATGAGGCTATTGACCATGCCGCTTAACAGAGAGATACTGCTCAGTGTGCTGCCCACTTCATCGTGTAAATCGTGGGCAATTTGTTTCCGTAAACGCTGAGCTTCTTCCAGCCGGTGGAGACGGGCCCGATTCAGTAACCACGCGCTTATGGCCGCACCTAATAATAAAAGCAAGGCACCGCCAATCAGTAATCCGTTGGTTTGCAATCGCTTATTGATCAGTTCTTTTTCGCGAAGCTGTGCCTGCTGATGAAGCAGTTTGATTTGTTGTTCTTTCTTTTCGGCTTTGTATTGGGCAACAAGCCGCTGAACTTCGGCGCTGGTACGAACGGCAGTAGTCGAGTCAATCTGTTTATTCTTTTCGAGTTGGAAGACGTAAGCCTGCTGAAAATTTTTCATCCCGCCATAGAGGTCGGCCAGCCCCTGCGTATAATCGGCAATCCTCTTTTTGTTACCGATCTCGGTGGCTAGGTCTAGCGCTTTTTTCAGGTGCTTCTCGGCAGGTGTGTACTGCTTTAGTTCTTCATAAATCTGCCCCAGATTAAAATAAGCGGTGGCCATACTCGCTTTATTCTGTTGTTTTTGGGCGATAGCTAAAGATCGTTCCACAAAGGGAAGGCCTTCCTGAGGGCGTTTTGCTAATTTGAGAGCCAGGCCAATATTAACCAGAATATCGGCCTGGAGTAGGGCAAACTGAATTTCTGTAGCATGCTTCAAAGCCAGTTTATAGTAAGTCAGCGACTTATCATACCGTTCCAGTCCATCATAACAAACACCAATGTTATTCTCGATAATAGCCATACCACTGGTATTTTTTTCCACATGCATCAACGCCAGCGCCTGTTGATAGTAAGAAAGGGCCTCTCTGGGCTTATTTAGATCTCGATAAGCGTTGCCAATGCCCCCATACGTAGTGGCAATCCGTGGCTGTACATTATACTGTTCCTGAAGGCGCAATGAGCGAAGTTCCGTCGCAACTACCTGATCATATTGCTGTAGTTTGCTCAACGCTGCGGCTACGTTTGATATGGCACCACAAATAAAACGTGGGTTTAGTTTATAGTTTTCGGCTGCTGTCAGCGCTCTCTGAAAATAGTCCAGTGCCTGCTGGTGTCGACCCGTCAGGTAGTATATCGACGCCCGATTGGTATAGGCTTTGGCTAATCCCATACCGTATTGAAGCTGAGTGGCTAAGTGTTCCGATACCTGCAATACGGAGTCCGCTTTTGTATAGTCAGGATTGGCGCCCGAATGAAGTTCGCGGCCCATTACATTCAACGCACGAACATAATTTGTGTCTTTACTGGTGTGGTGTTTTAAATAAACGACAACCGAATCAAGTGTCTGCGGCACCTGTGCAAAGGCATCAGGTAGTCCACTGATCTGTAAACCAACCAGTAATACAGCAATCAAGTAGCCGTGTTTCATCTTGTTCTATAGAGTCAAAACACTAAATATTAATGAATTATCAGACAATTAAAAATTCATTTAGGTATCGGTCATTTGGACTAAACTGAACTAACTTGTTTGGGGTAATTGTGTAAATAAGATCGCAAAAACACAGTGCCTACTCCGTTTAGATCACTTATCGATTCCTTTGCAGGTAATCAACAGGAAATCATTCCGGTTTTGGAAACGAATATATTAAGGGTTCTACTTCTGCCAGTTTTTCGTTAACACCTGTTCCGCTGGCTTGCCTTGGGGGCTGTATTGGTCGCGCTCCCGGTGACGTGGCTCAATCTCCAGAAACCATTTCCACAGAAAACCACCTGCAAACCACGGTTGTGGCCAGACCGCTTCGAGCATGGCTGCGTAGGCGTTGGCCTGAGCTGCTGGATTAGCCTTACAGTCAGTCTCAGACTCCCACGGACGTTGGGCTGTGTGATCGCAGCTTCGATAGCCGAATTCCGTAAATAGAATCGGTTTCTGCCATTGACTGCTCATTTGCTGCAATACGGTGAGGTGTTTTTTCCAGCCTCTGGTCAATTCACCTATCGATGGTTCCCGCTTATCGGAAATCGGGAAATAGGCGTCTACACCAATGAAATCCAGCTGTTGCCAAAATGGAATCTGTTCGTATCGGTCCCAGTTGGCTGCGTAGGTCAACTGTCCTTTGTAAATCTGTCGTACCTGCTTGATCAGGCCTTGCCAGAAGGCAGGCCGGGCAACGGCGAAACGGTCAAGCTCGGTTGTGATGCAGTACAAGTCAATGTGTAAGGAGTCCGCAATTTTGGCGAAATGCAAAATGTACTGCGCATAATCGTGCTCGAAACTTTGCCAGTCGGCTTCTGTCGAAAACTCAAGATCGAGGTGAGAGCCGCCCTGCATCCAGACGTGTGGCTTAAGCATCGTTTTCAGCCCCTGCTTCCGGGCCATCTGCACCGTTCCGGCTACGCCCGCCGTTGTTTCACCCCACCATTGCCACTTGCTCTGTTCCTTCCTGTTTTCGCTGAAGAAAAAATGTGGATCATTTTTTTTGCAGAAACCATACGGCACAATCGCAACCCATTCGCCACCAATAGCCCTAACGGGTGCCAGTGCCAGCGAGTCGGGTTGGCGTGGAGGAGCGACCAGATTGACCCCTTTGAATTTATGGCCAGCATACTGAAAGGGCGGCTGAGTCTGGCAGCTTATAAGAGCGCATAAAATCAAAAAGAAGCGATTGACCATAGGAGAGGCAAGTAAATTACATCGGAAAAAGGATTTATCTTATTCCTAACTACCCGTCAACTACATTCGAGTATGCAACGAATTGCCATTAGCCTGCTTGTCCTCTTTATTATTGGTGGTTCTGTTGCGCCAGAACCACCTACCCACTTCAAACGCTATTTTGTAGCTGCCGAAAGTTACGAATCCGTGGGCGTTTTTGATGTCGATAAAAATGATACACTCGACCTTGTTTCCGGTGATTTCTGGTACGAAGGTCCCAATTTCCGACGCCGTCATCTGATTGGTAACGAACCACGAAAAGATCAGTATTACGACGATTTTTCGACCATTCCAATCGATGTAAACGCCGATGGCCGGATCGATTTTGTGACGGGTGGCTGGTTTGATCAAACGCTTCGCTGGGTCGAAAATCCGGGACCTGTTAAAGGCAATCCCACCTGGCCGTTGCATGAGATCGGTAAAGTGGGCAACGTTGAAACAACGCGTGCCTGGGATATCGATGGCGATGGCACCGTTGAAATTGTGCCTAATAACCCGAATCACCCCTTGAAATACGTCAAATTAACGAGTCCGGGCGTATTCAAAATGGTGACGATTGCCCCAACGCAGGGCCACGGCCTGGGATTTGGTGATATCAATGCCGACGGCCGGGGCGACTTTATTGTGAGCGATGGCTGGCTCGAAGCACCCGCTGACCGGGAAAGCGGCCCCTGGACATTACACAAGGAGTTTGCCCTCGGTACGGCTAGTGTACCCATAATTGTCGCTGACGTGAACGGCGACCGGCTTAACGACCTCATTGTTGGACAGGGGCACGGCTACGGCCTGCATTGGTACGAGCAAGCTAAGGATGGAAAAGGGCAGCGCAGTTGGACCAAACACCTGATTGACGATAAAAACTCACAGTATCACTGCCTCGAATGGATCGATATTACGGGCGATGGTCGTCCTGATCTGGTTACGGGTAAGCGTTTCCGGGCGCATAATGACAACGATCCGGGCAGCTATGATCCCGTTGGCCTCTATTATTTTACCTGGGACAATGGCCGCAAGCAATTCGTGAAACATGATATTGCCTTTGGAGAGGCCGGTGTTGGCAAGGGAACGGGTATTTATTTCGCCGTTGCCGATTTGCACAAAAACGGCCGAAATGACATCGTCGTGGCCGGAAAAGACGGATTAGTAGTATTTTTTAATGAAAGTGCTCGAAAAAAATAAGCTATATTTAATCTATCTGTATTGGAGTTTATTGTATTTTTATCATTCGTATAGTTCAGAAGGCTGGCTTGCCACCGTTCCGCGATTTACGATTGACTGGATTGTGGAACCCTTGCGAGCCAATCTTCTGAGGTTTAGAAAACTCCTCTTCAGAAACGTATTGGCTTATGCAGCGTGCTCAATTGAAAGAATTCTATGGCTATGGTCTAATCCTGATTGTGTTAGCAGCCGTCCAGATTTATTCCGTTTATGTGGCTACGACCACCGATTTATCACTCACCTGGAAGCATTATCTTGGTTTTGGAGCAACGGCTCTGGCGGGTATTCTGTGGGCATTTCGAAAGCCACAGTACTTATTCTACGCCCTGGGACTGACGTTCGTGCTGGGTTATGAAAACCTGCTGGGTTTTACGCCAACGCTCGATTTTACGTCAACACAGTATTATGTCAACAGCACGCCATTGCCGGTATCCTATCAGGATTTTTCAATGTACATGCTCCTGATCTGGGCGTACGTTGCCAACGGTCGCCTTCGGACAATGGTGCAGTCTTTGTTTGTGAGAGGGTAAGAATGAGAAATGGGTAACTAAGCAGAATGTTTCCGCTCAGTTACCCATTTACTCAATCACTTTTATTAGGCTGTCAGCGACCAGCCTTCGCGGTATTCGCGTTTTACAAACTGGTTGGCTTCGTCGAGGTTGGTAATTTTCATGTTTTTACCATCCCACATCAGTTTCTTACGGCCAGGATACGTAAAGCCTTTTCCGTCGGCTCTGGCCTGACGAAGCGTATAGCTGCGAATGGCCAGGTTACCCATCAGAACCGATTCCGTAAGCGGACCCGAAAAATCGAACGAAGAGGTAAGTGCTTTGTGCTCTTTGCTATTGAAACCGGCTTTGCAGGCTTCTGTCCACAGCACCTGGTGACCGTTTTCGGGCAGAGGCTTGCTTCCATCGGCTGGTTTGGGTTTCGGATCGCCTACTATTTTCTGGCCATCTTTGGTGTAGAGTTTTGGATCTTCACCATACATGCCACAAATCAGTAAGCCTTTATCGCCGTGGATGAGCACACCGTTTTCGCCATTTTCGGGCATCGGTTCGCCCTCGGGCAGCATATCGGGGCGGAACGGACGAATACCACCATCTTCCCAGATCATTTTTACGACCGATTTATTTTTGGCCGTTGCCGGGAATTTTAATTCCACGTGCGACGATGGCGGACATCCTTCCGGAATATACTCCGGTGTCCAGTCTTTCAGGAATACCTGACCGATACTGGTTTCAACCTCGGTTGGGTAGCCAAGTCCGAGAACGCGGAAAGGTGTATCCATGATGTGGCAACCGATGTCGCCCAGCGCACCTGCGCCAAAATTCCACCAGCCGCGCCATTTGAATGGGTGATAGGCAGGGGTGTAACCCACTTTTTGAGCTGGTCCGAGCCAGAGATCCCAATCCAGATCAACGGGGGTTTCGCCAGCTGGCTGTGGCACCGGAATGCCCTGAGGCCAGACTGGACGGTTTGTCCAGAGATTAACGGTATGCACCGTTCCCAGGAGCCCTTTGTCGAACCACTCCACCATTTGTTTCTGCTGTGGGTTCGACGAGCCCTGATTACCCATCTGCGTAACGACTTTGTATTTACGGGCCGCTTCGGTTAGCATCCGGGCTTCATAAATGTTGTGTGTCAGGGGCTTCTGCACGTATACGTGTTTTCCACGCTGCATCGCTGCCATGGCCACAACTGCGTGTGTATGGTCGGCTGTCGAAACGGTTACGGCATCAATGGTTTTGCCTTCTTTATCGAGCATTTCGCGGAAGTCCTTATAACGTTTCGCGTTGGGGTGCTTCGTGAAATTTTCTTTAACGCGGGCCAGTCCCCAGTCTACATCGCAAAGGGCTACAATGTTATTGGCACCGTTGTTATAGGAATTGTTGGTATCGCTAAACCCTTTACCGCCGAAACCAACACCCGCAATGTTGAGCTTGTCGCTGGGAGCGATAAAGCCCTTGCCGCCCAATACATGACGGGGAACAATCAGGAAGCTGGTGGCGGCCAAAGCGCCGGCCTGAATGAATTGACGCCGTGACGTACCCCCTTTATCTGGAGTTGGCGAATCCACCGCACCGGCAATCTGGCCGGGCGTTGAGTTGTCTGGTTGATTCATAAAATGAGTATTGAACTGATCCATTTTACAAAAGCGAATCGACTCCTTTTTATACCCCCAACGCAATGTGTTTTTTTGGTTAAATCACGGCAAGCATCGATCAACACTAATTAATCCATTTTTACCACAACCGCTCAAATCGTTTAAATGTATAACGTTCAAGGTCTTCGCAGTGAGCAGGGCGTAGGCACATGCACAAAGTTTGCTCAATGAATAACGGCCACTTACTAATGAAAAATGGCACAACCTGTGATCCTCCAGCTAAAATCGTTTTTTTGAATGATTCAGATTAGGAGCAGCTGGTAAGGGAGCGGTTAACAAGTGCTGGAACCACCGCCCCGATGCTTTTATGATTCGTTTCTGAGTCCGGAAATCGACATAGACCAGTCCGAAACGAGGGCGATAGCCTTCGGCCCATTCAAAATTGTCGAGAAATGTCCAGGCAAAATACCCGGCTACCGGTAAGCCGTCACGTTTAGCCTGCAATACCTGTTGGAGGTAATTCTGGTGGTACTCCAGCCGGGCCAAATCGTTTACGGCACCATTCTGGACCGTATCATAAAAAGCCGCGCCACTTTCAGTAATGTAGATTTTTTTGACTCCCTCATAACGTCCGAACTGCTGAATAATCCGGTACATACTTTCAGGATACACTTCCCAGCCCATTTCTGTGATCGTTGGCACGCTGCGCCGGAGGGGCGATACCTGAGAAGCCCACAGGTAGGGCATAAAATAAGAATGCTCGACCACAGCCCGGAAATAATGTTGCAGGCCAATAAAATCGAAGTCAAATGCGAGCCGCTCCATATCGCCGGGTTTAGCTACTTTTTTGGTAATACCAGCCAGAAACGGGAGTTCTTTGTCTGGGTAGCCCAGGCCAAGAGCCGGTTCGATGAAGAGCCGGTTCAGGAGGGCATCAACACGGGCGGCTGCGGCCACGTCGCGGGCCGAGTTCGTAAACGGATCGATAGGTGAACATGAAAAGGTGGTGCCTACGTGCGCTCCCGGCACGTTTCGCCGAACGATGCGACCTCCTTCGGCCTGTGCCAATGCTGTATGATGAATAACAGGAAGCAGATTCCGGAAACTACGCCGACCGGGCGCGTGCTGACCCGTAAAGTAACCCAGAACGGAGAAGGCCAATGGTTCGTTCAGGATAATCCAGTGCCTGACTTTATGACCAAAAGCTTTGGTGCAAATGTCCACAAATTCGCCGAACCAGTCCACAACACTGCGGTTTGGCCATCCTCCCTTGTTTTCAAGAGCCTGCGGTAAATCCCAGTGGTAGAGCGTAATCCAGGGTGTTATATCGAGGGCCAGGCAATGATCGATCAGTCGACCATAAAAGGCCAGTCCCGCTTCGTTTAAGCGCCCCCCCTGGCTAGGTCCAACACCATCGGGTAGAATGCGTGACCATGATAGTGAAAATCGAAAAGCGTCGAAACCTAATTCTTTGTGTAACCACAAATCGGATTCGTAGCGGTCGTAGAACTCACAGGCAGTATCAGCTGTTTCGCCGGTTTTGATTTTTCCTTTCTGTCGACTGAACGTATCCCAGACGCTTGGCGAACGGCCATCGCGGTCAACAGCTCCTTCAATCTGATAGGCGGCCGTAGCGGTTCCCCAAACAAAATCAGGGCCGAAGGTATGGCGATCGAAACCCGAATAATCGGTCAATTGGTGCAATAGATTGGTACGTACTTAAAATTTTGGGCAAAGGCAGAGGCCATGCCAAAATTAGCGGTTAGCCGGTAATAAAACACGCCCATCAGATTAACAAATTAATCGGATGGGCGTGTGATCAATTAAAGGTTATAACTAGCCGCGACGACCATAGGGCGCATTGCGAGGACCGGATTGTTGTTGGGCAAATAACCGGTCGCGTTGAGCCGACGTTAATACGGCCAGCATGTCCTGACGTTTACGAAGCTGAAGCTGGCGAAGACCGTCGGGTGTCAGACGAGAGGTGGTCATCATACGATCGTAATTATCTTCGATTTTATGCAACTGCTTTTCCTGACGACGCGATAATCCGACTATAGCGTCGATACGATCAATTTTCAGATCGTCCTGATATTGGTCTCTATCGTAACGAGTGCCTCCGTATTGAGGAGCACGGTTGTCAAAAGGTTTTGAATATACGCGTTGAGCCAGGGTTACACCGGTCGAAAGGGCGAAGAAAGTAAGGGCGGCTGCGATTGTCTTTTTCATGGTCAGTAAGTGTTTTTTGTGCGTTACTGATTCTTAGAAGCTAATCAGGGCCCTGCGTTTAATGGACCTATAGGCACTTCTGGATGAATGCCGTTTTTAGATTGCTGAATCGCCCGAAGCCGTTTCTGAATCCCTGTTGGGTATAGTCGGTCAACTTAAATACTTCGCCAAAACGCTATTTCCTCACTTATTGGCAATCGTATTGGGAAGCTGGATCGGGCTTGCCGCTCTAGTATGCGTATTCGGAGGGTTGATCATGGCCTTTATAATTTTTTGCCTATCTGCTCCCAATAGGTGGAGCAGATGGTCGGCAGCGAGACAGGCTTTTAGCACTGTTTTGAGATGTGTAGATAGAAGAAAATCCTATTGAGCAGGGTGATGCGTTAAGCGTACATCAGATTACAAATGAAAGATAGTGTGGATAGGTAAGTTTACCGTACTGTAAATTTAGGCTGTTGGCTGTCCGGAAAGCAACGGGTAATTTCCCATTCGTGTCCTGATAATCACCCTTTTTTGTGAATCAAACTCCGCTAAACAGGATTAGATTCCTGCCGTTTTCGATGTGCCATGGCCTGTGCGATAATACTGGCCACAATGAGTTGGAGCGCATGGTACATCATAATGGGGAGCAAGGCTACACCCGCTATATTGCCCGGGAAAAGAACATTCGCCATTACGCTGCCCTGCACCAGCGATTTTTTTGATCCGCAGAATAAGGCCGTGATGCGGTCTTCACGGCTAAAATTGAGTGATTTGCTCAGTAAGGTGATAAGCCCGAAGATGAGAAAAAATAGCCCGAGCAGAAGAGCTGCCAGCCAGAGCAGATCGCTTACCGAATAGTTGGCGAACAGGTTGAGGGAAAAGGATTCGCAGAAGGCCGTGTATACAATAAGCAAAATGGTGAACTGATCGAAATACCGTAGATAGAACTTATTCCGTTCGGCAAACCATCCCAGTCGACGGTTGAGCAACAGACCCAGTATAACGGGTACAATCACCTGTAAGGTTAGTTTCCAGATAACACCAGCCAGATCATATTGACCAGTTGTGCTGGTCAGCAGAAAACTCATCCAGACAGGCGTAATAAATACACCGATCAGGCTGGAAATGCTGGCATTGAAAATAGCCGCCGGAATATTACCCCCCGCGATCGACACCATCACGACCGACGACGAAACCGTAGACGGTAACGCAGCGACGTAGAAGATGCCGAGCCACAATAACTCGGTGTCGGGCGTCATCAGGAGCGATCGTGCCGTTAAGACAACCGCAGGAAAAACAATAAACGTGGTTACGTGAATGACCAGGTGAAGCCGGTAATTACGAAGGCCAGCTCGTAGCTGATCGAAATTCAGGCGCAGACCGTAGAAAAAAAAGATCATCGAGACGCCATAGTTTGCGAGCGATGATAACGAGAACGGGCCTTCCTGAATGCCGGGGCCAGGCCAAAGCTTCGCCAGCCCGATCATTGCCAATAAAGCAAGTATAAACCAATCGAGCCCGACGCGGGCCAGGAGTGTGCCTAACGAATTTTTTGCCATACAGATTGGTAACTGGCTTAAAGCCGGTTTCGTTTCTGTCAAGCCACTTCGTTTTGCCTATCTGGAAAAAGTTCAATAAGGCTGGATAAAGAAAAAAGGCTAATCAGTTGATTTAGAGGTTTTACGCTCGTAAACTGATTAGCCTTTCTGTGAAACTGGAGCCTCCTACGGGATTCGAACCTGCGACCTACGCATTACGAATGCGTCGCTCTACCAGCTGAGCTAAGGAGGCAATGTTTAATGAACAATGAATAATTTATTGCCAATTGACATTATTCATTTTTTTATCGGGTGCAAATATAACAGGCCGGAATTTAATAACGCAACTATCCGTTCTATTTTTGGTAAATTTGCAGCATGATTTCCATTACGAACCTCTCGTATTATTTGGGTAGCCGGGCTCTCTATGAAAATGCCTCGCTCCACATCAAACCCAACCAGAAAATCGGCCTGATTGGCCTGAATGGTACTGGTAAGTCGACATTGCTCCGTATTATCAACGGTGAATATCAGGCCGATGGGGGTGTTATTTCTAAAGCAGGTGATGTAACAATCGGCTTCCTGAACCAGGATCTGCTATCATATCAGACGGATGATTCGATCCTGTCGGTAGCCATGCAGGCATTTGCCCGTCAGAATGAATTGCAAAAACAGATCGACGAGTTGCTCCACGAAATGGAAACCAACTATCGCGATGAACTGGTCGATAAACTGGGTAAAGTACAGGAAGAGTTCGACGCTCTGGATGGTTATACGATTCAGTCCAGAGCCGAAGAAATCCTGGAAGGGCTAGGCTTCTCGACCGACGATTTACATAAACCGTTAAAGTTGTTTTCGGGTGGCTGGCGAATGCGGGTTATGCTCGCTAAACTGCTCTTGCAAAAGCCGTCGCTGCTGATGCTTGATGAGCCAACCAACCACCTGGACTTACCCTCGATTCAATGGGTCGAAAAATACGTTCAGAATTACGAAGGAGCCGTGATCGTGGTTTCTCACGACCGCGAATTTATTGATAATGTGGTCGATACCATTGTTGAAGTATCGGGTGCAAAATTAAATTATTATGCCGGTGACTACTCCTATTATATGGAGGAAAAGGCGCTGCGAAATGAGATCCAGAAGGGCGCTTTTGAAAACCAACAGGCAAAAATCCGGCAAACGGAGCGGTTTATCGAACGGTTTAAAGCGAAGGCATCAAAGGCCAAACAGGCACAAAGCCGGGTTAAACAACTCGAACGGATGGAGCTTGTCGACGATGTGATCGACAGCAATGCCCGGGTAAACTTTAAATTTAACTTCTCGCAGCAACCGGGCCGTCATATCTTGCACTTAGATGATATTTCGAAAGCTTACGGCGAAAAACGAATTCTGACCCATTCCACCGCTCGGCTCGAACGGGGTGATAAAGTTGCCTTGATTGGCGCAAATGGACGCGGAAAGTCAACGCTGCTGCGGATCATTTCGGGTTCAGAACCCATTGAGGGAGAGCGGGTTCTTGGCTACAATGTCTCGTTTAGTTTCTATGCCCAGCACCAGCTTGAATCACTACGGGTAGAGGATTCGATGCTGGACGAACTCAAGCAGGCAAACCCAACCAAATCGGACGGCGAACTGCGTGGTGTACTGGGATGCTTTCTGTTTTCGGGCGATGACGTTTTCAAGAAAATCAAAGTGCTGTCGGGGGGCGAAAAATCGCGGGTGGCTTTGGCAAAGGTGTTGCTCTCACAAGCCAATTTCCTGCTGCTTGACGAACCGACCAACCACCTTGATATGCAGTCGGTAAACATTCTGATTCAGGCGTTGCAGCAGTACGAAGGTACGTACGTAGTTGTTTCACACGACCGATATTTCGTGTCGCAGATTGCCAACAAAATCTGGTATATCGAAGACGAACAGATTAAAGAATACCCTGGCACCTACGACGAATACGAGTGGTGGCAGGAAGAACGCAAAGCGCAGGGCTTACCAACAACGAAACAACCCGTTGACACGTCAAAAACACTGCCAGTAGCCAGTCCGGCACCGGCTACAAACGGCCATGCGCTCAATGGAAATGGCAAGTCAGCTACCAATGGGCGGGTTTCGGAGGAGGAACGGAAAGAATGGCAGAAGACGCTCAAGAATCTGAATCGTCAGGCTCAGGAGTCGGAAACTAAAATTGCTCAGCTGGAAGATCGAAAAAAATGGCTTGAAACCGAGCTTGCCAATCCAGCCACTTATGGCGACGATAAGCTGATGCAGGCCAAAAATGACGAGTATCGGCACATAATTGCCCAAATCAACCAACTCCAGGACGAATGGGAATTAGCCATGCTGGAAGCTGAAGAATGGGAAAAGAAACTGGCGTAACCCGCTAACTTATATTGGTTTTATGCAACAACAGCCGGAAGGATCAACTTTCCGGCTGTTGCTTTATATCGTGTGGAACTAAGCGCCGAACCTCACATATAAAAAGAAAGCGCCACCGGAAACAATTACCCAACTGATAAGTGCCAGCAGGGTAGCCGCGCTGGTTTTAAGGTAGTTGACTGGCTTTTGGTAGTTCAGGAACTGGTAATAGGCAACCGTTAAGTAGATTAGTTGAAACAACAGTAACGACCTATTTAAATAAGGTAAATAGTCCCTGAAAAGCAGTCCCAGTGCTAAGGTCAAAACAATACTGAATAGCGAGAAAAAACTCGAAAAGAAAACCTGAGCGACTAAATGCTCGGCATAGTTGATGCCGGTTCTTCGGAAATAGAGCCAGAAAACGAATGCAAAAAGTGGTATGGCGGCTAGACCAACGATGTTGATGTTTTCTTCGATGAAAAGCACGGCCTGCCGACGGCGCATCACATAAGGTAATCGCTCTTTAGTGACAGTTGGCTTTAGCTGTTGCGTCGTTTGTCGCTTATCCGGATAATTGATCGTATAGGGTTTTATCAGAATATTGACGGATAAATTGAGCCCCAGCACCAGTAAGAGAAACGAGAACGGATTAAAGTACTTTTTACGCTTCTTCTCCAGTATGTATTCTCGGGCCGTAACACCCGGCTGAATCGTCAGATTTTTGATCAGCGAGAGAACACTTTTATCAACGCTGAAAATGGCCTGAAAAAACTCGTCGAGAATATGTAGAAGCTTAAAGCGGGGCAAATGCGCCGTCTGACCACAGGTTGGACAATGGATAAAATGATTTTCCAGATCAGTCGAGCAATTTGGGCACTTCTCCATGCATGACAGGTTGGCTTATAAGCTCCTAGTTTTCTGCAATCTGGGCTAAATTAATGAGTTAGTCAATTCCCCACTGTTCTCATTGATGACGATGAAACAAATAAAATTTTATCTATATAGTATATCTATAATATAATTATATTTTATTTGTATTATGAAGGGCGACTACAAAAAGGGGCGAGGAGCGCAGTTCAATACAGCAAATTCATTTTCAACTCACCAGTATGAGCCGGATGAGCTAAGCTGGATAGACGACGATTTGCCTAAATCTGTTCTCAAAACGACGTTTTTTGAGGAAACCCCGAAGCAAATTATTAGCCGCCCTAAAAGCCCGGATATTGGCTTTGTTGCTTCAATAAATCCGTACCAGGGGTGCGAACACGGTTGCATATATTGCTATGCCCGCCCAACGCATGAATACTGGGGTTTTTCGGCCGGATTGGATTTTGAAAGCAAAATAATGGTGAAAAAAAACGCACCTAAGCTGCTCGAAAAACAATTTCAGGCCCGTTCGTATAAGCCAGTAGTGATCCATTTTTCGGGAAATACGGACTGTTATCAGCCCGCTGAACGGGCTTATCAGTTGACTCGGCAGATGCTTCAACTTTGTTTGCACTACCGAAATCCGGTGTCGATCATTACTAAAAATGCCCTGATTCTTCGCGATCTGGATATTCTGAAGCCGCTTGCTGAACTGAATCTGATCAGTGTAGCCATATCGATTACAACGCTAAATGAAGACCTGCGCCTATTGATGGAACCGCGTACAGTTACCGGTTCGCAGCGGATGCGTACACTGAATACGTTGCATAAATCGGGGATACCCGTGGGCGTTATGACCGCACCGATTATTCCCAGCCTAAACGATCATGAGATACCTAAGCTTGTGGAGCAGGCGGCTGAACGGGGTGCTTGTTGGGCTGCTTATACAGTTGTGCGGCTTAATGGGGCACTTGGGCCGTTGTTTACAGATTGGGTCAAACAGACTTTTCCCGATCGTGCCGATCGTATTCTCAATCAGATTGCTGATTGTCACGGAGGGCAGCTCAACGATTCACGCTTCAGTGTACGTATGTCGGGTGAAGGGCAATATGCACAACACATTGCGCAACTGCATCGAATTGCCTGCCAGAAGTACCTTGCCGGACGCAGACCACCCCAACTGACGACGACTTTATTTCGACCAGCCGGCCAGATTAATTTGTTTGAGTAATTCGTATTCGGGCACTCATTACGAATTGCCACAACTCTTCCGTCCTCCTTTTTTACTTCAATTTCGCGACTTGTGCTTCGTAACGTTTTGTGTCCAGCTTTGCAATCCGGGCAATGCTTAACCCTTTCTGAGCATTACTCCGCGCTTCGGATTTCTGGCCCATTTTCTGATAAGCTAGGGCTAGTTCATAATACAGGTCAGCTACCTGTTGGGTATTTTGTTGGGCAGGCATGACCAGTTTGATACCATCAGTTGCCCAAACAGGCATCAGGGGAAGGTAGGAATCGTCGGTAGCTTTCTCGTTGAAATAGTGCATCAGGTAGGCATAATCGGCCAGGCTGATTCGGGGTGACTGTTTTCGGTACTCATTGAAGCGCTGGACGGCAGCCGCCGTATTTCGGGCTCGTAAATGAGCATCCAGTTCTTTTAGCAACGTACGGGCTGAGGCTTCGGTGGCGGGTACGCCTAATCCAACCATATATTCCCGCATCTGGATAACCTTGGCAGCCGAATAACTATCACCCTTTGCGCCGTATAAGGCTCGGAAAATAATGCCTTCGCCCGCTTCTTTTACGTCCTTCGCCGGATATTTCGCTGAAAATTCGGTGAGATGACCAAAGAAATAGGTTGCCAGTGGATTGTCGATATCGTCGGTGAGCCGTTGCAGAACATAGAAACCAGCCTGGCTTGTAATATCCTGTGGTAGAACCAGCAGCTTAGCCAGCGCATCGTTCACCTGATGTAATTGGGCTGTGTCTTTGGTTGTTTTGGTGTATTTGCCAAAGTTGGTCAGAAAGCCCAGATCGCGGTCACCTGCCTGAAATCGTGCCGCATAACCCGATGTATTTTGCTTCGGATCGAGGGCTGTTCGACCGTGTTGAATTACTTCATCAATAAACTCTGCTTTAGTAGGACGTTCGGCGGGCATTGCAACGTGCATAAGTTTGCCATTCATATCCAGAAAAAGCAAAACGGGAAACTCGGGGTATGTAAGGCCTTTTTCTTTTTGTACAATTTTCGATTCCGGAGAATTGGCTTCTGCTTTCCAGCTGATAAAATTAGGATTGAAAAAATCACCTACCTGCTTTTCAGTTAAAATTGGAGCCAGCGCTTCGCAGTGCGGGCAACCGGTCAGATAGATTTCTATAAATAAAGGCTTATGAGCCGTTTTGGCAGCGGCAACCGCCTGCTGAAAGGTTCCATTCAGAAAGCGAATCCCTGGCTGAACTTCTTTGGCAGATTGACTATAAGCACTCCCGAAACTGAGCCATGCTGCCCAAAAACAAATGATGAAGAATCGGTGAAGTGGTATGGATTGGTGTACCATGAACAGGAATGTAAAATGAATAATCAGAACAGGTTTTTACAGAGCTAAACTAGCTATTGATACAGGCCTTTCGCCAAAAGCCGTGCCCGGTTACCTATCAGGCTAAATCAAACCACCGTTCGCGGTTGCGGTGGCACGGCTTTTGGCGAAAATCCAATGATAGTAAGTATATCAATTTCTCCTGACTCTGCAAAAGTGATGCCTGTCTGTTCGATTAGCTCCCAATCAGTGTATAGCTTCAGAAAAAGATCGAAGCTCAGTCCATAGTTGGTATTTTATTGGAAAATGTTTTACTATTTCTAATAAAGTTATATTTGATTGATTTTTTCAACACGTCATGGAAACAACTGTACTTCAAGACCAGCCCTACAAAACGCTTGTACATTTCTTCTATGAATGGGAACGATCACAGCCCTATAAAGTCTTTCTGCGCCAACCGGTAGGTGATCATTTTATCGATATTACCTGGGGAGAAGCCGGTCGGCAGGTACGGATAATGTCCACCTATCTGAACTCGCTCGGTTTGCCGCCCAGGAGTAATATAGGACTCGTTTCCAAGAATTGTGCACATTGGCTTATCGCCGATATGGCGATTCTGATGAGTGGACACGTATCAGTGCCTTTTTATCCGACATTGACCGGCCCGCAATTAGGGCAGGTGCTTGACCACAGCGAATGCAAGGTCTTGTTTGTTGGCAAACTGGACGATTGGGCGTCTATGAAAACTGGTGTTGATGATAACGTCCATAAAATTGCTTTTCCATCCTATTCACCGGACAAGCCGTCAGTCGATAGCGAAGCTACTCAATGGAATGATGTCATGGCGAATTATGCGCCCATGAAAAGCAATCCGGTGCCGGCATTGGCGGATTTATTTACGATTATCTACACATCTGGCACAACTGGCAATCCGAAAGGGGTTATGATTACCTACAATGCCATGGTGCAGGCAATCGATAAAACCCATCGCCAGATGGCTCATGATCTACCCGAAACACGTTTTTTCTCGTACCTGCCGTTATGCCATATTGCCGAGCGGAATATAGTTGAAGCGACCAGCATCGCTACCGGCGGAACCGTATATTTTGCAGAATCGCTGGAAACCTTTGCCCGAAATCTGGCGATTGCCCGTCCGACTCATTTTCTGGCCGTACCCCGAATCTGGACACGTTTCCAGATGGGCGTTCTGGCTAAGATGCCACAGAAAAAATTAGACTGGATCTTACGTATACCAATTCTGTCGGGCATTGTTGCCCGTAAGATTCGAAAGGGCATTGGCCTCGATGATGCAAAAATAATTCTAACAGGTGCTGCGCCCATGCCACTCTCGTTGCTCCTGTGGTTTCGGCGATTAGGTATTCATATCCAGGAAGCTTATGGCATGACCGAAAACCTGGGGGCGGTATCGATGATGCCTCCTGACCAGATTAAAGACGGGACCGTAGGACGCGTGAATGAGGGGATGGAGGTGCGTACCGACCCTATTACTGGTGAGATCATGACACGTTCGCGGTGGAATATGGTCGGTTATTATCGGGAACCAGCCCTGACGGCAGCAACCCTGAAGGATGGTTGGCTGTATACGGGCGATGTGGGTGAGTTGGATGAGGATGGTTTTCTGAAAATCACCGGCCGGGTTAAGGAAATGTATAAGAGTCCCAAAGGGGAATACATTGCGCCTGCGCAGATTGAATTTGGCTTTGCTGATAATAACAACATCGAACAGATCTGCGTAACGGGACAGCAGTTGCCGCAACCGATAGCGCTGGTTGTTCTTTCGGAGGCCGCCCGAAAAACAGATCGGCCGACGATAACGCAAAGTCTGGAAAAAACGCTTACAGGCTTGAATCAGCGGGTGCATACCTACGAAAGAGTCAGGAAACTCATTGTTGTAAAAGAACCCTGGACCGTTGAAAATAATCTGATGACGCCCACCATGAAAATGAAACGTAACATTATTGATGCCCACTACGGCACCTACTATGAACCCTGGTTTAGCCGGGAAGAAGTGGTAGTCTGGGAAGAATAAATCGGGAAGGAGCTACATTTTCTCCAGCATGGCGTTACGAAGATCCGTGTAGCAGGCTTCCCAGGCTGTTCGAACAGTATCGTTCCAGTCTCTTCCTAAGCCTTGTTCCAGCGTCCATAAAAGAGATTGTCCTACCGCGTCAAAATGTTCGGACTTAACACCATAGCCTTTGTGGCGCTGGGCTAACAGGGCAATTTCTTCGGTTACCGTTTCGCGGTCAAGACGAGTGATGATCAGGCTGAGCATATCAACTAGTTTTTGGTATTGACTTTCCATTTTGCCGGGGAACAAGGGCCGCAACGCGGGATAGCGCATAAATAACTGCCCGTAAAACACTTCTCCCAGTAAAGCTGGGTTAATAGCCCGAAGGAGCCTCCAGCTCTGCTTAACAACTATAAATTGCTGGGGTGTCATTTTCGTTCTCATCGATTAGGTATATATATAGGTTGCGATTTCGCACTATAAAAGACCGATGATCCGCCCCGGTAACCAATTTTTTAGTCACGAATCGTCAGTTTTGGGGTACCAACCGTTGTGGGTCTATCGGTAGTGGCCTGCAAACAATTCGTGAGTCCGTTTGCGGCATTCGTGGCCTGTTCGCTACGATTCAGGATTGAAAAATTGTTCATATCGGCTGAGCGCGAAATATTTACCAGTATTTTAGCCCTGATTATGTCAGATGATCTCTCATGAACGCGCTCATCATTGAAGACGAAAAGTTAGTTGCCCTTGAGCTGATGGCGAGTATCGCTGAAGTCGATCCGGGTATTAAGATTATTGGAACCGTAGGCTCTGTGAAAACAGCGCTCCGTTGGTTTGCCGAAAATGCCGAACCCGATGTGATCTTTGCTGATGTTCAACTGGCTGATGGTGTGAGTTTTACGGTCTTCGATCGATTTAAGCTTTCGTGCCCGATCATTTTTACGACGGCTTATAATGAATATGCTATTCAGGCCTTTAAAGTGAATGGAATCGATTACCTGCTCAAACCCGTCGACTGGGATGAGCTACGACATGCCATTAACAAAGCCCGTACGCTGACTAAAGCCCAGGGTAATGTAGCTGTTGATATCCAAAAGTTGATGCTCGCGCTGAATGTACCCGTGAAGCCGGTATTTAAAGAGCATTTTCTCGGAAATACCCGCAACAGCTGGGTGCCCGTTAAAGTGGCGGAGGTCTCTTTATTTACCCGCGATCAATTGAATTTTATGGTCACTAACACGGGTGAGCGGTATATTCTGGATTATGACTCGCTCGACGAAATTGAAACACTGCTTAACCCCGACCAGTTTTACCGCACCAATCGACACACGATCGTTAACCTGGAGGCTGTGCAGAGCGTGAAAGGAATGAGTAATCTTAAACTCATTGTGAAGCTTAAAGCCCCTAATCATTTAATTGACATCGAAATCAGCCGCGATAAAGCCCCTTCCTTTAAAAAATGGCTCGAAAAATGAGAGTCGTTCTTTTTTTAGGGGCCATGCTATACGGCTGGATCGGGCTGGGGTTACTTAATGCTCAGCAACGACCCGTGTCATTCGAGTTTCGGCACGTGCAGGAGGAAGATGGGTTAAGTTTCAATTTTATCAGTTGCTTTCTGCACGACCGTGATGGTTTCCTGTGGGTCGGTACATTCGATGGCTTAAATCGCTACGATGGAAATCATTTTACAACCTTCAAATACCTTCGTACCAACCAGAATGGGCTACTGAATAACGCCGTACATGACCTCTGCGAAGATCTTGATGGCAACATCTGGATGGCCCTGGAAGGGGGAATTGGGTGGTACGGAAAAAAAACGAGGCAGTTTCAGTACATCAATTCAATGAACGGTCGTGCACTCGGCTCGTGCAACAATATTCTCTGTGATCGGAAGGGTGATATTTGGTTCACAAGTGATCGGCAGGGCTTGTTTCGGTACCTGATTTCACCAGGAACGGTTCAAGCTTTTCCGTATGATCCTGTTCACGATCCGTTGGGAACAACGACCCGAATTGTGAAAAACGGTCTGCTGCTGGACCCTCATCAGAATGGACTCTGGATAGCAGATGGTAGGGGACTGCGCTATTTTGACATCAGCAGCCGACAATTTACCGATAGCCATCATAATCCCCGCGCATTACCCATCTTTACGCAACATCATACATCGGCGCTAACGTTGGATGGTACGGAGCGATTGATTTTCTCGGACAACATCGATCACCGGATCGTTGTCTACAATTTGCGCACGCAGCAGATTGAGCGGACAGTTACACCGGTTAGCCGGGCTCAACGCGACGTATTTGACATTGCCACTATTTTTGTGGATCGGCAACATAACCTCTGGACCAGTTCCTGGAATCATGTCGTGTTTTACATCGAAGCCCAGACCTATCAGTGTACAGAACTAACTCATACGAATGCGAAGAATACATCGATAGCAGCCGATTTTTTCTGGGCAGGCTGGCAACATCCTGATGGTACAATCTGGCTGGGAACCGTCAATGGTATTTCCTACACAAATCCAGAGCGGGCTTTTTATGATGTATATGACTTGGGTACATTGTTTCCCGAACTACTAGACGAGCGGGGTATTATCAGCTTTCTGGAAGATGCTGATGGTTCCTGGTGGCTTGGCACCTCAATCCGCGGGCTCCTGCACTATTTTCCCTTAACAAATCATCTCGACGTATATAGGCTACCGGATGGAACACCGAAGTATCCGTATGGCTTGCCAATCACTGGTTTGCAGGCTTACGGAAATGAATTATATATCGGAACTCAAAATGCGTTGTTCGTATTCGATAAATCCCGAAAAACGTTCTCCGGCCTACCGTTGCCACCAGTGATTCGGGAGAAGAATAGTTACCTCCGAAACTTTCGAATGCAACACGACAGTTTGTGGGTTTTTGGAGAAAGCAAACAAACATTTTGCTACCAGCTTACTCAAAAAAAATGGACAAGCTATCCGATCCTGTCACCATCGAAAGACTCCAGATTTATGGTGCGGTTTTCCCTTATCGATCAGAAAGGAAATCTCTGGCTGGAAGTATATCCGGAGGGGCTTGCCCGATTTTCGAAACAGAATGGCCAGTTTACGCTGGTCGATGTACCGCAGAACACACCTCATGAGCAAACAATTACCTCGTTTGCCGAGGATAAAAGGGGGAGTTTCTGGATGGCCTCTGGTGGATACGGTTTGATACGGTATGATCCTGATAAAAAAAAGGTCAGCCGCTGGACAGAGAATGAAGGACTTTCCTACGATTATTGCGAGTCAGTTCTGGTGGACCGTTCGGGTACGATCTGGATAGGTGCTCACAATAAGTTTTCGGTGTTTTCCACTGCGAAGAATCGCTTTCTGAATTTTACGTTACCACTGAACCAATCGAATATCGAATACCAGAACTATCTGTTCCCTTTGCGAAACGGGCATATTCTCTCGGCGCAAAAAGGGTATCTGGTTGAGCTTAAACCCGAAAAAATTAATCGCCCACCAACAAAAGAGACGGTGCTGATCAGCAGTATGGTACTGCCTGACACAACGTATCTGCTGCCGGGTTCGGGCAATGAAATTCACCTGGCGGCAACTGACAATACTTTTTCAATTCAGTTTTCTGTCTTGGCGCAGCTTCAGGAAACGCCCTATCGCTACCTGTACAAACTCGAAGGGTACGACAACAACTGGCTGGAAGCAATTACACCGGGGAGTATTTCATACGGTAAACTGCCCGGTGGCAACTATGCATTTCAGGTGAAAGCGGTCGATATTAATGGGGTCGAAACGCCAGTCAGTACCCTGGCTATTCATATCGATACACTCTTTTATAAATCGATGTGGTTCTGGGCACTGATTGCCCTGATGGTACTGGGATTACTGTATCGCTCGATTCGATCAAAAGCGTATCAAACCGCGAAACTACACCACCTAAACCTACAGGCAACCCGGCTGGAGCGCGATAAGGCCGAAATCCATTATCAGAACCTGATCAATCACCTGAATCCGCACTTCCTGTTCAATAGCCTGACGTCGTTAAATAGCCTGATACTGACAAAGCCCAAAGAAGCATCGCTGTTTTTGAGAAAGTTGTCGGCCATCTACCGGTATATCCTGCAAAATAAAGATAAGGAAGTGATCAGCCTGGCCGATGAGCTCTCTTTTGCCCGGAATTATGTTGAACTCCAGAAGTCACGATTCGATGAGGGGCTTATGGTGAGTTTTACGATGGATCCTCAATTGCTTGAGCGGCAGATTGTGCCCGTAACAATTCAGAATCTGATTGAAAATGCCATCAAACATAATACCATCGAAGATGAGAATCCGCTCATCATTCAGGTGTATACCGAAGCCGAAAGCCTGATTGTCAGGAATACCCTTCAGCGGAAACTATTCGTGGAAACTTCGAATAAACAGGGTTTGGCCAGTCTTAAATCACTCTACCATTATTTAAGTAAGCGTGAGGTAGAAGTAAACGAAACGGCAACGCATTTTACAGTAATTGTACCACTATTCTGAGTCAGGCCAACGGGTGTCATATCCTTTTCCCAAGAACACACCTGGCAGGAGTCTGAACCGCCTTAACAACTCATAGGCTGCATTGCGCGATTCGTTCGGCCAACCATACTATTCGTGCTAAAATCTTTGGGCATAGTGACAGAGGCCAACACCTTTGTCATGAACGAAGCGCTACCTGATGATTTGGCAACAAGTCTGTATGGAAATGAGTGGCGCTTGTATAAAACCACTTAACTGATTGTAATTCAATGGCGAATGAAAAGACTACCATCGACGAATGGTCGGTTCGCGACCTCGAAGACGGTTCATCACTAAATATCACGGTAGTGAGTTGTACTGAACTGGGAAACAAGTCGCTCCCTGGCCTTCAGATTTATTCGATGGGTAATATCATCAATTATGAACCTTTACATGTCGAACGATGGGCTTATCAGGCATCCAAGGCCGGAGTAACCGACTATTTACTGGAAGACCAATCCTGGATGTATTACCAGGATCAGTTCGTTAAATTTTATCTGGTGAATGAATCGCCCCTTAAGGCCAGGGTATCCGTAAAAACGCGTAGTTCCAAAGTCATTACAAAGGATTACGAACTGCCGTTTGAGGTCTAGGAATGGCGCTCGTTCACCGTTTCTTCTTACCGACAAACCAATGAATTACGTACGAATAATTGTGTTAACGAGCCTGTTTTTTACCTCATCCTGCTCCACAAATACTTCCACTGATCAAACCAAATCGATACCAGAAACCGCGAAGGGAAAGGCATTTCATAAATTCCTGCAAAAATTCAGAGTCTTAGCGTTGCCAATGGAAATCAGAAGCACGGCTGATTTTTCGCCCGAGATTTTTCCGGCTACTGACCCTAATTCTACCGATACACTGTTTATCAACAACCCCGATACCCCCAACCGATGTTTCGGCATTCTGCCCGACACCGCTACCGTTTATCGGGTTGTCTGGCTGGCTCCAGCCGAAATCTATAGGGTTATGCTAAGCACCTTTACCAAATCAGGCGAAAAAATCAGCGAGCGGCAACTGGCTATCGGTGCGTGTGGCGATGATTGTGGGTTTAGCTGTACAGAAACCTTACTGATCCGAAAAGACTACACGATTTATTCGGCCGATTCGATAGTGAGTGGCGAGTGCAACGACGATGGGAAGGTAATTCCGGGTACAACGCATAGGTACGTCAAAGCCATAACGGGAAAAGTGCTGAACAATGGCAAAATTGAGTTATCAGGCATAACAACGATCAGCTCAACTCAGGGCAAAAACTAATCCAGTAAACTGTCAATGGCAAAGAAACAAAATCCGGTTGGTGATTCTTCGTCGTTTATGACCAACGCCCGCATACTCTACACGAGCGAAGGACGTAGTGGAACCGTTCATTTCAGGAGTGAGGAGACTTCTTTTGACATGTGGTATGAGTTTGCCGGCGGCAACGCGCTGGCAATTATCAACATCCCTACGCCCCAATACTGGCAGCAACTTACCAAAACGCCCCTTTTGCAGCGGCCTGCTATCTTACAGTTTATTGGCGAGCAAGTAGTTCGCGATCAGGTCACCAGTGAGGGTTATTTTCGCATAGACGATGATTTTATAACCATTTATACGGGCAGAGAACCGGGTCGATAACCAGTTGCCATCAATAGGCAATAATATCGTTCTTATTCGATTCTATTTTCCGGTACGGCTTATCGAGGAATAACTGCATAAAACGAGTCATATCGTCACCGCCAACCCCATGTGCATGATTGGTGAAAAGCAACCGCTGGCTATTCGGCATATAATGATGAATCATGTCGATGTAAAGAGGTCGGCAGGCATTGTCCATTTCGCCATCGGCTAATAAGGCCGGTTTGTTGGAATAGAAAGGTTGCTTGGTTTCCGGTCTTATGGGTGGAACCTTCCAGCAATCACACAGTTCTTTATAGACATCGTTAATGTGATAACCCTTTAAGTAGGGGTATGCATCATAGAGTTGGTGGCCTACTTTCTCGCTGTGATAAGCGGTCTGGTCGGCACAATAAACCGAAATTCTCATGCCTGAAGGAGCCGAATTGTGTTCAAAAATGCCATCAAGGGTTCGTTTAATGTAATTATAGTGATTCCCTTTTATCATTTCGGTAATCACATAAGGAATGTGTTTCATGCGCGTGTTCACGAGAACGCCTAATAAGTCGCTTCTGGTGTACTGAATACGCAGTGTATCGGTAGTGCCCTTTTCCACATAAGGAATATTAAATGATTTCCCATCGATGGAGGTGAAATAGCGCTCGAATTTCTCTTTCAGATTGCTATACAATGCTTTATTAGTCGAATCTTTATCGACATGGCGGAATAAGACAGTGAGTGATTCGTTAAAATTGGCTGGCTCATCTTCATCGATCGGAACGAACGTTGGGAGCGGTGAATCCAGAATCAAGGATCGAATCCGGGCAGGGTCTTTCTGAAGCACGGCCAGCATGAGCCCACCACTATAGGAGATACCCGACAGATTGACGGAATCGATCTGTAAAGTGGCCAGCAGGTCGTGAATGTCCGATACGGTTTCGTCGGTGTTGTAGCCTGAGAGGTCAATTCCTTTTGCTTCCAGCGCCTTTTTGTAGCGTTTAACGCCAACAACCATCATACTGTCTTTATTCAGATTTTTGCGGTAAGACTCTCTAATTGCATCATCTAATTCACCGCTCCATAGATTAGGGAGAGCATAGCGCGTGCCCCGCTGCTCAAAGGCAATGCAATCGCGGTCGTTGATGATTGGGCTTTGGGCAACTCCCCTGGCCCAACCCAGCGAACTGCCTCCTGGCCCACCGCCCGTAAACAGAAGCGGGTCTTTCCTTTTATTGGGATTCTTACTTTGTACCAGCACAAAGGGCAGCTTAATGGTTTTTCCATTCTTTAGTTTCCGGTTCTCGGGCACAATCAGGTAAGCACAGCGGGTGCGAAAGCTCGTGTCTACCGCTACCGGGCAAGCGCATGGCTCAAGCGTACGGACAACGCCCGGCTGGCTTTGGGCATTCGAAATGGGTAGCAGAAATAGCGTCAACAGACCTATCAGTATCGAAGAGTTAGTCATACTGTTTATGAACTAATTTTCGACAAATCTAAAGAGGGGAGGGGCCGATTTTTAGTAAAAAATGGACATCTTCAACCGACGTTCTCAATTAATTTACTGCCAGTGAACCGGATGACGTCTTTGTAGAAATGGCTCATATCGTAATAGCCATAATCGTCGGGAGAAAATAGTTTTTTATTGGCTACATAACCAGCTAAGGCCATTCTGGCTCGTACGGTAGCGAAATACTGTTTGGGTGTGGTGCCGATCACCCTAATAAAGTAGCGATAAAGAGTTTTGTTGGTCGCAAATAGCTCACTAGCCAGTTGGCTGCTCGTAAATTCCATGTTACTGGCTGCCTGGATTTCAATGGCTTTTTGCACGACATCAACGTAATACGCACTGGCTTTTTTCTTCTTGTATTGGTTTAAAAAGAAATTCTCAAGCAATTCGATACGCTGGTCAAAATCAGTTAATTGTTTGACCCGATGAATCAGGGCTTCAGGCAAAACGGTTTCTAATTTCACCACCTGGTCGGAAAACTGAACCTGATTGATACCCAGTATCGCTTCGAGCCCGCCCGGAAAAAACTTGATGGTGAAAATGTGATCTGTTGGCAAATTATGCCGTTCAACGATATTATTTCTCAGGATAAGTACATCCGTACTCTTTTGAATCAGGAAGCGGTTAGCGCCAACAGCTAACTGATAAGGTTGCCCTAAATTGATATAGAAAGTCGGTGTCCAGCTGGGAAACATCTTGATGATGAATCGATTATCACCGACATGATGATAGGTTTCTTCCGCCGATGATTCAGAGAAAAACTCAATATAATTGGCGAGTTCATGGCGGGGTGTGTAGAATCGGTAGAGCTTTCGAATATTATCGAAAATCTCGGTCATTTGATGTCGACATGCGTTTACTGCCTGATCCATTGGCAATTCAGTTATTCCCCGATTACGTAACGTATTGATTGCATTGGCACTTCAGAGGTTAAGTTAAGGAGATACCAGTTATGTTCATACGGATGGCTTCTCTTTGCCGACTTTTCTTTTTGCGAGCTAGTAAGCCAACTGTCTATTACCCGTTAACGTATCAGAGGTCACTGAGTAATCGTTTAATTCGTATTTTCCGTATTTGTCACCCGGAAGACTAAGCTGCTTGGTGAATAATGTCGTATTTTGTTGAATCTGCCGGTTAGCAGTGGACGTTTGGAAGCAGCGCCAGCGCCCTAAAAACAACATTCTGATTCATCTTTTATGCGCCATATCACTATTCTTGGTAACGGCATTGCTGGTATCACCGCTGCCCGTGAGATCCGTAAAAAAAGTGATGACCGTATTACAGTCGTCTCTGCTGAAACCGATCATTTCTTCTCCCGGACCGCTCTGATGTACGTTTATATGGGGCATCTGGAGTTTCACCATACAAAGCCTTATGAGGATTGGTTTTGGGCGAAAAACCGGATCGAGCTGGTAAGAGCACAGGTAACAAGTGTGGAATTTGACAAGAAGAGACTTATATGTTCTGATGGACAGACACTTTCGTATGATGTATTGATTCTGGCGGTTGGCTCTAAACCAAATTTTTTCGGTTGGCCGGGGCAGCAGTTGAGGGGCGTTCAGGGACTATATGGGAAACCTGATCTCGACCAAATGGAGGCCAGTACAAAAGGGATCGGGCAGGCGGTAATCGTTGGAGGAGGGTTAATTGGCATCGAACTCTGCGAAATGTTGAATTCGCGCGGGATTCAGGTTTCGTTTCTGGTACGCGAAGATAGTTTCTGGAACTCTGTGTTACCCGCCGAAGAATCGGCGTTAGTGACCCGTCATATTCGGGAGCATCACATCGATATCCAGACCAAGACGGAACTGGCCGAAATGAAGGGTGATGATACGGGCCGGGTTAAGTCGGTTATCACGAAGGATGGTACCGAAATTCCGGCTCAGTTTGTGGGCATATCCGTTGGCGTTAGTCCCAGTATTGATTTCCTGAAAAATACCCCTCTGGAAACTGACAGAGGTATTCTGGTCAGTCCATATCTGGAAACAAACATGGCGGACGTGTATGCTATTGGTGATTGCGTGCAGCACCGAACACCCCCGCCGGGTCGGAAGCCAGTGGAGCAGATCTGGTATACGGGGCGCATGATGGGCGAAACCGTTGCCAGAACAATTCTGGGTAATCGAACATCGTATCAGCCAGGAGTTTTCTTTAACTCAGCGAAGTTTTTCGATATTGAATATCAAACCTATGGTACTGTTTCTAATCAGCTTCCCGATGGCGAGCAATCGTTTTATTGGGAACATCTGAGCGGGAAAATTGCCTTACGGATTAATTATCGGGAGACTGGCGGAGCCGTAGTCGGTATGAACACCTTCGGAATTCGGCAACGGCAGGAAGTTTGGCAGCAGTGGATTGTTGAGGGTAAAGACATACGCTATGTGCTGGAGCACCTCCCTCAGGCTAACTTCGATCCGGAGTTTTTTCGGCAGTACGAGCCTGCGATAATAGCGCAGTTCAATGCTGAAAACCCAGGTCGCGAGCTGAAGTTAAAGGCAAAAAAAGGGTTATTTAATTTGTTTAAAGGTTGATTGCTAGTGATTTCGGCGCGTGTTTGGTATCTTGGCATAGCCTTCTTTATTCACTCGTAAACTCGTTCCGCTATGCCTCAATCCCGTCGATCCTTCATGCGACAGCTTGGCGCGGCAGCCGCCAGTCCATTGGTCCTGCCCGACTGGTCTGAAACAAACACGCTGACGTCATTACAGCAGTTTCCTGAGACGTTAAAATCACCGCAACAGTGGGCACAGGACGAAGATTTCTGGGCATGGGTTAAAACTGAGTTTACGGTTTCACCAAACGTACTCAACCTTAATAATGGCGGAGTTAGCCCGCAGCCGAAGTCGGTACAGGATGCGCACATTCGGTTCTATCAATTCGCGAACGAAGCGCCGTCATTCTACATGTGGCGGGTTCTGGATCAGGGGCGGGAAGCATTGCGGTCAAAGCTGGCCGATCTTTCGGGGTGCTTACCCGATGAACTGGCCATCAATCGTAATTCGACCGAAGGGCTGAACACCGTAATTTTTGGCTTGAATCTCAAACCGGGCGATGAAATCGTATTGACCAAACAGGACTATCCGAATATGATCAATGCCTGGAAACAGCGTGAGAAACGGGATGGTATCAAACTGGTCTGGCTTGATTTGACATTGCCTTCCGAAAACGAAGATGAACTGGTGGCGAAGTACGTGAAAGCGTTTACTCCCCGCACAAAGGTGGTTCATATTACACACATCATCAATTGGATCGGTCAGATAATGCCAGTCCGAAAAATTGCCGATGCTGCTCATGCTAAAGGCATTGAGGTTATTTGCGATGGTGCACATTCGTATGCTCACCTCGACTACAAAATTCCCGATCTCGGCTGCGATTATTATGCTACCAGCCTCCATAAATGGCTCTGTGCGCCATTCGGCAGCGGTATGCTTTACATCAGGAAAGACAAAATAAAAAACGTTTGGGCGCTGCTATCGAACACTGAACCCGACGGGGCAGATATTCGGAAGTTTGAGTCGCTGGGGACGCGGTCGTTTGCGTCCGAAATGGCGATTGGAACCGCCGTCGATTTTCATCAGGCCATTGGGTCGGCCCGGAAGCAGGCTCGATTACATTACCTCAAAAACTACTGGGCCGAACGGGTTCGTGACCTTCCGGGTGTACATGTGCATACGTCGCTCAAACCTGAGTGGGCAGGAGCTATCGCGCTGTTCTCGGTTGATGGTATGAAATCGACGGAAGTCGATAGCCAGTTATTCGGATCACATAAGATTCACGCTGTTGGCATTGACTGGGAGAATATTCACGGTGTCCGCGTAACTCCTCATGTATACACGACACCGAAAGACCTCGATCGCCTGGTTGCGGCTATTGCCAGTATGGCAGGCAAGCAGAAAAAGAGTTAAGCGGGCCTGGTCAATAATAGTTTTACTTAGGTGCGCCCTAAAGCTGGAATTTAACAACGCGAATCAGGCGTTGAATTCGTTCGATCACTACGAAAAAAACAACCCTTTAATTGAAAAATCCCGCCATCATGCATGATAGCGGGATTTGTTGTTCTTGAATGCCCTAAAAATGAGTATCCTGATTAACTCACGATTCTTTTATTTGCTCTTGAGGGCCTTAGGGGTGGTGTGGCTAGAACCGGATGCAGATCACGACCAATTTGCAGGCCAATTTCGTTTAGATAATAACTATTGGTTGTGTCCTGCTTTGTTGTCTGGTGGGCTGTGAATGTATTATCGACTAAGCAATAAGCCTCTTCGTAGGTATCTTTTCGGGTACCTGCCATACTGCTCCATTGCTTGTGTAAAAGTGAAAGAATATCAACAACTATTTCATTGATTGTTTCCAGGTCTTGAGAACCACTGGCAGATTTTAATTCTTCGTATTTATACCTGATGGCGTCCTGGGCATCCATAATCGTGGGCTTGTTACTATTTGACTTTATGATTAAATAAAAGTCACTTAAAGGGTGCGAATATTTTTATGGTTTTTTGCATTTAGTAGTCGTATTAGCCAAATCATAGCCATCGGGTTCTATTCATGGGTTCGATGGCTCAGTATAATATGGCCGATGCTTTAAGAGTATAAGGTTCATTCACGGCAGTTTTGTAGTTTTACCAATTCTTTTGTAGTATATCGTTTATCCTGTTGTTACGCCATACGGTTTATAATCTCATTAACTACTCACGTATCCGTTGAATCTACCCGCTGATCATATCCGCCTGTTGTTTGGCCTGAAAATGCGCCAAATGCGACTCGACAAGGGCTTGTCAGTCAGTGAACTGGCACAGCAGTCAGGTTTGTCTGTCTCTTATGTAACAGAAATCGAAAAGGGGCGAAAATACCCCAAGGCCGATAAGATTTCTGCCCTGGCCAATGCCATGCAGGTAGATTATGATGCACTTGTTTCATTGAAACTCAGTAAGAAGCTGGAGCCAATATCCGATCTATTGCGCTCCAAGTTCTTAACCGAAATTCCACTTGAACTCTTTGGGATCGATCCCTCAGATCTTCTCGAATTGCTGGCCGAGGCTCCGGCTAAAGTTAGTGCCATGATTCGCACGTTCATGGATATTGCCCTGAGCTACAACATGAGTGTCGAACGCCTGTATCTGACCATGTTACGGTCGTATCAGGAAATGCATGATAACTACTTTCCGGAAATTGAAACGGATGCCGAACGCTTCCTGAATGAATTTGCCCAGCAGGGTCAGCCTGTTGGCGAAGCGTTGCTGATAAACTTACTTAAGACACGTTACGATATTCACATTGAGCAGTTTGACCCTCTCACGCAACCTGAACTAGTATCCCTGCGGTCGGTTTATCGGCCAGAGCATCGTCGATTGCACCTCAATGCAGCACTAACGGCCGAACAGCGGGCCTTTATTCTAGCACGGGAGGTTGGATTTCAGTATCTGGGTCTGAAGAACAGGCCTTATACTTACTCCTGGGTCGAAGCGGAGTCATTCGAGCAGATTCTGAATAACTATAAAGCATCTTATTTTGCCGGAGCTATCCTGATCCGGCGGGATGCACTGGTGGCAAAATTGACTGATTTATTTGCTCGTGATACATGGAGCAACGAAGCCTTTTTGCAACTCATCACCGATTTTGGCTCTACTCCTGAGCGATTCTTCTATCGACTTAGCAACGTATTACCCAGTCATTTCGGGATCGATCAATTATTTTTCTATCGCTTCAATCACATTGCAGGCCAGACAACATTCCAACTGACGAAGGAAATGCACCTGTCGCGGCAACAGGGGCCGCGCGGTATTGTCGATGAGCATTTTTGCCGCCGATGGATTGCCTGGACTATTCTGCAGGAGCTTCAATCGTTGCAGCAGAATAAAGAGTTTGACGGAACTCTATGTCGGGCGCAGCTGTCTGAATACGCCGATTCTGGACTTCAATACCTGATTATTTCGGTTGCCCATCCCTTTCAGCCGCAAACTCAGCAGAACATCAGTGTCTCGATGTGTTTTGCCGTGAACGATGCCCTGAAAAGCAAAATGAAGTTTATGAATTCCCCGTCCGGCGATTTACCGTTTCGCATCGTCAATGAAGCTTGTGAGCGTTGCGGTATTTTCGATTGTCGCGAGCGGGTAGCGGCCCCAACCGTGTTGCAGAAAAAACGCCAGTTTGCCGGAATGAAGAAGGCAATGGAGAAATTGCGATAGGAGCGTATTCATTACCTTCCCGGAATGCCGGTCATAAGCTGTAGTTGTCATTCCGGCGGTTAGCTATTACGCCAGAATGACAACTACAAGACCCGGTTGAAAGCGATCAGGCGATTATTTTCCGCCAGGGATACCAATTTGTAAGCCGACATTAACGGTAAAAAACTTCGAGGTCTTGTCAAAGTTGACATTATTGAGTCCGCCTACATTCGCGTTTCCATCTTTGTTACCAAAGATTATGTTATAAGCGCCTTCGGCAAAAATACCCAGGTTGCCAATGGCGAGTAATAGACCTATTTTCGGAGCAACGCCCCCATTCGTCGAATTAACTTTGCTGCTTTCCTGCCCATTAAACTTAATGGAACTCGCCACAGCATAGACGCCTACTTCTGCACCAATATAGGGACGTAAGAAACCATCGGTGAAATAATAGTCGACTAGTGCCGTAATTGGAATAATTCCCGCTGAGTACTCAAGAGTTTGACCTGCTGCACTAAACTTGCGGGATTCACCAAAGGCTTTGATGCCCAGTCCAATAGCAAAGTTAGACGTGGGGAAAATTTTGGCATTCAAACCGCCACCATAGAATGTTTCGGAGCCTTCAACATCCGAAGAGGCCGCAGAGCCATTAATGCCAACCGAAAATTGTGCAAGCGCCGAATTGGTAATCAGCACAAACAAACATACACTAGTAAGAATGGCGAACGTAGATTGTAGCTTTTTCATAAAGTATACTTGTTTAAGTAGGTTGCCGGTGAAACTGGATGTGCCAGATAGAACGATGACAAATTCAACTAATGGTCGTGGAGATTAATCGAAAAACGCTTTAAGGTAATACGTGTTTTATTTTTATGGTTAAAATAACTTATAAACGAGATAGTAGTTTACTAAAAGATTAGTACTAGTCTAATTTGATGGTAATTGTATATAAAAAAATCAACCCGGATAACTGCCTTGCTGGAAGCAGTTAACCGGGTTGATTTAGTATATAACAGACAAGCTGTCTGAGCTATTTATGCACTCTGTTTCATCCGAATGATGTTCAGGGCAGCACCTGCCTTGAACCACTCGATCTGACCTTCGTTGTAGGTATGGTTAACCATAAACTCGTCGGTTGTGCCATCTGCATGATGCAGAACGATTTCCAGCGGACGACCTGGTGCAAACTCGGTCAATCCTTCGATGTCGATCGTGTCGTCTTCCTGAATCTTGTCGTAATCGGCAGGATTAGCAAAGGTTAAGGCCAACATCCCCTGTTTTTTCAGGTTCGTTTCGTGAATACGGGCGAAGGACCGTACCAGAATCGCCCGAACACCCAGGAAACGGGGCTCCATGGCTGCGTGCTCACGCGACGAACCTTCACCGTAGTTCTCGTCTCCTACCACAATAGAGCCAATACCAGCGGCTTTGTAAGCCCGTTGAACAGCCGGTACTTCACCATACTCACCCGTGAGTTGATTCTTCACGCTGTTGGTCTTCTCGTTATAGAAGTTAACCGCACCAATCAGCATATTATTCGAGATGTTGTCCAGATGACCACGGTATTTCAGCCAGGGACCCGCCATCGAAATATGGTCAGTCGTACACTTGCCTTTGGCTTTGATCAGCAATTTCAGGCCGGTCAGGTCGGTACCTTCCCAGGCGCTAAACGGAGCCAGCAATTGCAGACGATCGGAAGTTGGGCTAACGATGACCGAAACGCCTGAACCATCTTCTGCAGGAGCCTGATAACCGGCATCATCAACCGCATAGCCTTTGATAGGCTGCTCGATACCCTGCGGCTCGTCGAGCTTCACCTGCTCACCATCTTCATTGGTCAGCGTATCCGTCATTGGGTTAAACGTCAGGTCACCGGCGATAGCAAGAGCCGTCACAATTTCGGGCGAAGCCACGAAAGCGTGGGTGCTGGCGTTCCCATCGTTCCGCTTGGCGAAGTTCCGGTTGAACGACGTGATGATGGAGTTTTTACGGGTTGGATCATCCATATGGCGCGCCCACTGCCCAATACAGGGTCCGCAGGCATTAGCCAATACCACACCACCGATTTCTTCGAATGTAGTGAGCAATCCATCGCGTTCAGCCGTGAATCGAACCAATTCTGAACCCGGGGTTACCGTAAATTCAGCTTTGGTTTTCAGGTGCTTGGCCGTTGCCTGAGCCGCTACCGACGCTGAGCGGGTCATGTCTTCGTAGCTGGAATTGGTGCAAGAACCAATCAGACCAACTTCAAGTTTAGCAGGCCAGTTATTTTCTTTCACCGCTTTGGCGAAGTTCGATAGTGGCCAGGCCAGATCAGGAGTGAACGGACCGTTGATGTGCGGTTCGAGCGTATTGAGATCAATCTCGATGAGTTGATCGAAGTACGATGCCGGATCAGCATAGACTTCTTCATCTGAGCGAAGATTTGCTTTGACGGCATCGGCAGCTTCGGCGATGTCGGCCCGGTTGGTAGCCCGGAGGTAGTCCGCCATCTTCTCATCGTAGGCAAAGATGGAGGTAGTAGCCCCTATCTCAGCACCCATGTTACAGATCGTGCCTTTACCCGTTGCCGACAGACTTTCTGCGCCTTCGCCGAAATATTCAACAATGCAGCCCGTACCACCTTTTACGGTCAGGATACCGGCAACCCGCAGAATAACGTCTTTGGCCGATGCCCAGCCACTGAGTTTGCCGGTCAGTTTTACGCCAATGAGTTTAGGCATTTTCAATTCCCAGGCCAGGCCAGCCATAACGTCGCAGGCATCGGCACCGCCAACGCCAATGGCAATCATGCCCAGGCCACCCGCGTTGGGTGTATGCGAGTCGGTACCGATCATCATACCGCCCGGAAAGGCGTAGTTTTCAATCACCACCTGGTGAATAATACCTGCGCCCGGTTTCCAGAAGCCGATTCCATATTTGTTAGAAATAGACGACAGGAAGTCGTAAACTTCTTTGTTCTTGCTCTTGGCGATGTCCAGATCCTGAACGGCCCCTACCTCGGCCTGAATCAGGTGATCGCAGTGAACCGTTGACGGAACGGCTACCTGGGGGCGGCCAGCCTGCATAAACTGCAACAAAGCCATTTGAGCCGTTGCATCCTGCATGGCTACCCGGTCGGGTGCAAAGTCCACATAAGCCTTACCCCGCTCAAACGCCTGAGTCGGAGTTCCGGCAAAGAGGTGACTGTATAAAACCTTCTCCGACAAGGTCAGCGGTTTGCCCACTGCCTGCCGGGCTGCTTCGACGCGTTCGCCGAGGTTAGCGTAAACGCGCTGAATCATGTCTAAATCAAAAGCCATAGCAAATAGGATAACGGGGTTACTGAAAGGTATACTCTATAGAGAGAACCAATGAAATCGCAAAATGGATTCCGGTTCGCGGGTCAAAATTAGAAGATTCTGCCGCGTTTTGGAAATAATCTGACAATGAGTCGCTAGAGATCTTATGAGCAGGTAAACAGTTCGACCGTTTCCTCGGTTTGATGTATGCTTAGCAATAAACCGATTGTTTCACCATTCTACCTGTAAGTACTGCGTACTTTTTGGGTAATTCAATCTATTTTTGAACCCAGTTGTACACATAGACGCCTATTTTTATGAACAAGAAAAGTGCAATCCTGTCTGTTGCGGCCTTATTGGCCCTTGGAACGACGTTTATGTCGTGTAAAGACGAAGAGAATCCGACAACCACTGTACCCACGCCAACAACCACACGTCTGGTGGCGACGTTAAATGGGGCTGGTGAAAAACCGACGTCGACAACGTCGACGGCTACAGGCAACTTTGTTGGCGATTTGAATACAACGACGCGGGTACTTAGCTATACGCTTACTTATACTGGGCCATTTTCATCAACACTGACGGGGGGGCATTTGCACCGCATTAATAAAGCAGATGGCACTGGACCTGTCGAGATTCCGTTTTCAAGCCTTACTTCGCCAATTAGTGGTACGACGACACTGACGACCGCAACGCGGGTCGATAGTTTGCTGAACGGATTTTATTACGCCAATTTACACACGACTCTCTATCCGGCTGGTGAGATTCGCGGAGATATCAAGAAACAGTAAATAGTGCTATATTGTAATGAAAGAGGGGCAGTCTCAAGATGAGGCTGCCCCTCTTTCATTAAAGAGAAAAAAATAAAGATAACGTACAGGAAATCAATAGTTTCTTGGAATCTAATTATACCTTTAAGCACGTATATGCAAGTAAAACAACGTGTACGGGGTCAGTATCGTGATAAAGCCATTTTTTCTGAACAATTGTTGTCAACAACGTATTTTGCCATAGGTTTAAAAAGCCTTACTCGTTTATTCTGTTCGTATCAATACAAGATTTCGCTAACTCTTAACTTCTCAATTAATGAAAATGACAAAGAACTCTACCTTTCTGTTAGTGGCTGTTTTCATGGCACTAAGCGCTTTCCTGATGAATTGCAATGATCACCAGGGGTTTCCTCCCGATGCAAAAATTCGATTGGTGTCAACCTTAAGTGGAGCTGGAGAGAAACCAATTCCTGTTGCATCGGCGGGTACAGGTTCGTTTGTTGGTGTAATTGATCGTGCTACCCGCGTATTGAGCTATACGGTCACCTATTCAGGGCTAAGTCCCGTAGCGGGTCACCTCCACCGAATCAATTCGGCCAATGGCACCGGGCCAGTCGAAATTCCGTTTGCGAGCCTGACCTCCCCGATTATAGGCACAACGACACTGACAACGGCAACGCGGGTCGATAGTTTAATTAATGGATTTTACTATGCCAATCTACACACGCCTGCCTTTCCGGCGGGCGAAATTCGGGGGAATGTCCGTGTTGATGGCCCAATTAAACTAACGGCAGCTTTGAGCGGAGCTGCCGAAAAGCCCATACCGGTAGCTTCAGCAGCTACCGGTGCGTTTGTTGGCGTGGTCGATCCATCGACACGTGTATTGAGCTACACAGTCACCTATTCGGGGTTAAGTCCCGTGGCGGGGCACCTCCATCGAGTCAATGCGGCTAATGGTACCGGGCCAGTCGAAATTCCATTTTTGAGTTTGACCTCTCCAATTATAGGTACGACTACACTGACGACCGCAACGCGGGTCGATAGTTTGCTGAACGGATTTTATTACGCCAACCTACACACCGCTGTTTTTCCAGCGGGCGAAATTCGGGGTGATATTAAGTAGCAGTAGGTTTTACGGAATATGGGCCTATCGCTGAGAAGCGTGCCACGGTTATTAGCAACAACATCAGTAACCGTGGCACGCTTCTCAGCGATAGGCCTGTATGAACCATCCATTCTACATTACCCGTTATTATTTCGTCTTCCCTCCAGTATCCGGTAAAAGGAACGACTGCGGATTTCGTCTATTGTCAAGCCCGTTACCAGCGCTTCCTCTTCTGATATTGCTCCGCAGTTCATCGCTTTCAGGAAGAAATTGAGTAAGCCCTGTCCGGTGGCTGCATCATCGAAAATGTCTTTTGTCAGCGTCGAAATGGCCGCCCGCTCTACAAACGTTTTCAGCCGGAATACAGCGTCTTCGTAACTGCTCAGGAAAAAATTATACGTAGCGGCATACCGCATTGGCAACTGAGCCGGATTCAGGTCCCAACCCTGATAAAACCCATTGATCAGTGAATGCATGGTGTGGTTGTACCCAATTTTCCACGCATTATGAACGGCTGTACGATTTTCGGCCAATTGCTCGAATGTCAGGTCGTCGCCCCGGTGTGGGCCGATGGGCATCACATTGGTGGCACCATCGGACAGAAAAATACCGGTGCCGCCCAGCGCGACTTTTGTTACGTGGTGAGCAAAGTCGCAAACGGGATGATCCATTGTCTGGTATTTGGCCGTAATACCACAGGACGCTGTATAGTCGTATGTGCCAAAATGAGCGGCAATACACCGGCCTTCGCTGGCTTTGATAATGCGCATTAGTGGATTGCGACCTTCGTCGTCCATAACAATCTGCGTAGCCTCCACCATTGTTTCCATTTTCAGGGTGTTGGGGGCGAGATTGTTCTCCTTCTCTAAAATTTCAAACAAACGCACCATCGTGATTACCTGTTCGGGTATGGTCACTTTAGGGAGCATCACGACGAAATTATCGGGCAATACACCGCCGGTTTTTTCGAGCAGCGTCGACAGGAAAATATCTAACGTACGAACCCCGCGAAACTTTAAATCTTCGGTAAACGGTTTGATGCGAATGCCTATGAACGGCGACAGCGTTTTATTTTTCATGCCCTCCGCTACTTCAAGAGCGGCCTGAACGGCCGTTGCATCTTCTTCGTCGTCGGGGCGATTGCCAAAGCCATCTTCAAAGTCAATCCGAAAATCCTCCACGGCTTCTGTCTGGAGTTTCTGGACAATTTTGTTGTAAACAGAATAGGCTAGCCAGGCCGATTCTTGTCTGCGTTCGGCTTCCGACAGGCTGTCTAAACGATCGGTCAGATCGGCAATGTCTTTTCGTAAGTGTGGCAAACGGTCATACCCATCCAGTTGAAGCACATTCGCCAGTACAACGAAATTGGGTGAGTAGGTTTGCAGATTTTTCAACGCGATTTCGCCCATTCGGATGCAGGTGTCCGACTTAAACAGATTGGCTCCACCGTAGACCGTATGAACGGGCTGCCGGTCGGGTTTGTCGCCGGGATACGTTGCCTGAAACGCCAGATTGGCCGGTTTTAGGCTATCAAGTAGTCGGTTTTTGTCGCTTTCCTGAATCGATAACTTCATAATAATATGTTTTTTTCGGACATGGCGTCGTGTAGGCATAATCTTAATGGTTCACGATCAGGAACCGCGATAGGTAGAATAGCCAAACGGATTCAGTAATAAGGGAACATGGTAATGCTCGCCCGTAATGAGCTGGAACGCAATCTCGACATACGGATAAAACGTTGGTGTGTCAAGCATATCGAAATAAGCACCGGTTTCAAACCGCAGCTTATAAGTCCCGGTTGGTAAGACGGTTTCGTTAGGCAACAAATCACTGATCCGCCCGTCTGAATTGGTGATTCCGCGGGCAATTTCTGTCCATTCCCGTTGCTGCTGATACAACACTACGCTAACAGCTACCGCTGGTTTTCCTTGCGTTGTATCAAGAATATGCGTGGTTAGTTGGCTCATGATACCAGAAGTTTTTCAAGACGGATTTTGGTAATTTTATTCTGCTCCTGCATCGCAATCAGGATTTCATCTTCGGGCGAATTGGGTAGTCTGGAATTTAGAATTTCCAGCATTTCATCGGCCGATTTGCCGGTAGCGCAGACGATAAAAATATAACCGAATTTAGCTTCGTATAGCCGATTTCCTTCCGATAAATCCTCTAAAACCTGTTGTGATGCAGTTGACACTCCCGATTGCTCACCGGAAGCCCAGGCGCTTGTATTAGCAAACTTTTCCCGGAGCGAATTGATGTCGCCAATTTTCGGATGATGGTCAAATGCTTCCCGCCAGTCGCTTTCGTTCAGGGAAAACCAGCTGATTTCAGCCTGTTCGAACAGGCTGTCTTTGCTCTCGACCGGAAAGATTCTGGCCATTTCGTTCACCCAGACCATTGATCCACAACACGTAACCAGGGCTTCTTTTAACTGGTTAACCGGCAACTGATTTAATTCGGGCAGGCTCATACAGTTGTGGGAAAACGGTTTACGTTCTTGTAATAAATATAGACGGCGGGTTCTTTTCCCATCGCCGTGAACCACTGCTGACAATAGGGAGCCATCCAGATCGAATCGCCTTTTTTGATAGGATACCAGTTCTGATCGAGCATATACACGCCCTGCCCCTGCAGGTAAATAAGGCCGTGTTCCATGATGTGCGTTTCGACCAGGGGTAAATGACCACCCGAATCGTAGGTGAAAATATTGACTGCCATATCGAACGATAGCTCATCGGGGAGTAACACTTGCAAACGCAGAGCTGGATCGCCCAGGTAGGCCGGAGCCGCTACGGTGGCAGCGTCGCCAAAAATAACGGGCGGTATAGTATGGCCTTCCAGCCTTTCGTAGACTTTATGGAACGTCAACAGTTGCGTACCGGCTTCTGTTTTCTCGATCAGGTACTCTTTACCGATTGGGATATAGACAAACTGGCCAGTTTTTAACGGCTGCTCGTCTCCGCTTACCGTTGCTGTGCACTGACCGCTTATGACGTAGAAAAACAGTTGCGCGGCTTTTGTGGTACCCCTAAGCCTGCTATTTTTAGTTGTCGTGATGAGCGTCTGACACAGGTTTGCACCCATTTGCTCGTTGATGATCACGTTGACAGTACAGTTATCCCAGTCGGGTACACGACTATTAATGTAGCCGTCGGGGCTAATGATGGCATGATTGCGTTTGACAACCGATCGGGTAAGTGCTGATATTTCCATAGGTTTATATTAGGTTTTGTCAGGCTGACAAAAATCACATAATCAGTTGTTTTTCGATAAGGAGGTTCATAAAGGTATCGGCCACCTGAAGGGTAGCGGCCATATCGGCCAATTCTGTGTTTTCCAGTGGATTGTGGCTAATGCCTTTGAAGCACCGCACAAACAGCATGGAAACCGGCGAAACCTGCGAGATCGGTACACCATCGTGTCCGGCACCACTTACCAGCCGTATCACTTCATAACCACAATCGCTTATAGCCTCTGCCAATAAGTCACTGATGACCGGGTCGCAGGCTACCGATGCAGTTTCCTGAATTAGTTTCCAATTGGTACCAATTGCCCGTTTCCGGCCGATTTCGGCACATGTATCGTGCAAGGTTTGGCAAGCCACTGCCAGAGTAGATGCCTTATTACTTCGTACATCCAGACTACAGCTTACTTCGCCGGGAATGACATTGCTGGCCGAATTGACTACGTTCAGTTTGCCTACTGTAGCCACCAGATCTGGCTCACTAACAGCCAATTGCTCGACTACCAGAATGAATTCAGCAGCAGCGCAAAGTGCATCCTGACGCATCGTCATCGGTACGGTTCCGGCATGGCCGGCCATACCACTAAAGGTAATTTCTATGCGTTTTTGCCCCACAATATCAGTTACTACGGCAACCGGAACGTTACGTTCATAGAGTACGGGGCCCTGCTCAATATGAATTTCAAAATAACCCAGCCAATTAGCAACTGCAATCGAATCGGAGAGTAGCTGAGCCGAATTCCCACCAATTGTCTGGATAGCTTCCTTTAGTGTTATACCCGATTCATCTTTTTTGTTGAGAAGGGCTTCGTCAAATGAACCGGCAACGACTTTACTGCCAAGGTAAGTTGTGTGAAAGCGAACGCCTTCTTCGTCGCTAAACGCGATCAGTTCGAGGTGAAAAGGCAGTGGTTTACCCGTCAGAATGAGCTGTTCGATGAGGTCTATGCCCATGATAACACCCATCGGCCCGTCGAATTTACCGGCGTTCACGACCGTATCCATGTGCGAGGCAATGACAAACGTTCTGGCATTCGCCTGAGGACTGATCAATCGGCCTCTCACATTGCCAATGGAATCAACGCGCGTTTCCAGGCCAATGTCCTGCATCCAGTTTTGAATGATGCGGCTTCCCTGCTGAAACGCCGTAGTGCCAAAGGTGCGGGTGATGCACGCTGGGTCTTCACTGATCGAAGCCAGTTCGTTGATTTTATTCAGTACGTTTTCGGCCCGTTGTAAATAATCGGTCATTTCATGAAGGGCGTAATAAGTTTTCCGGCATTCAACTGGCTGATCGTTCCGTTCTCAAAAACCTTCAGGCCACCGAGATAGGTTTGTTCGACCACACCATACAATTCCTGATGCAGATAAGGGGTCATTTTATGCTTGTGTTGCAGGAGTTCTTCCGAAACCGTGAACGAATTTAGGGGGTCCCATACGATTAAATCGGCATCGTACCCAATTGCAATTTGCCCTTTTTGATGCGATAATCCTGTTAACTGGGCTGGTTTTTCACTTAGCCAGCGGGCTATATCGGTTATCGAGAAGCCGCGTTGCCGGGCGGCTGTCCATAGAACGGGCAAGGCTAACTGAAGGGATGCGATGCCGCCCCAGGCTTTCATAAAATCACCACGTTGGAGTAGTTTTAAGTCGGGCGGGGCAGGGGAGTGGTCAGTAGCCACAAAGTCAATAGTGCCGTCGCGCAAGGCCACCCATAACTGGTCGTTGTTTTCCTTTTCACGAATGGGTGGTGCGCACTTGAACTGCGTTTGGCCATCCTGAATGGTTTCAGCATTGAAAAACAGATAATGCTGTGCCGTTTCGACCGTTAGTGGCAACCCGTTTTGTTTGGCTTTGGCAATGGGTTCGATGGAACTGGCCGAGGATAGGTGCACAATATGGGTTCGGCAGTTGTATTCTTCGCACAGCCGGATCAGTAAGGAAATGGCTTTATCTTCCCATTCGGCTGGCCGTGATGACAGGTAATTCTGGTAGGATCGAACATCGCCGGTCGCCAGTATTTCGTCGGTAGATAATTCGCAATGGACAAGCAATGGTAACCCATGCTTGGCAATAATGGGCATCGCTTTCCGCAAATCCGCTTCATTAACGTTCGGGAAATCGTCGATGCCGGAATGAGTCAGAAAGGCTTTAAATCCTAATACACCTTTGGCGATCAGTTTCTCGATTTCGCCGGTATTCCCCGGTACGAGACCTCCCCAGAAACCGCAGTTTGTGTGAAGCTGGCCTGCGGTGGCTGCCAGTTTTTGGTCGAAAGCCGCTGCCGATGTCGTAACCGGTGATGAGTTGAGGGGCATGTCGACCAGTGTTGTCAATCCGCCGGAAATAGCTGCCCGCGTAGCCGTATCGAAACCCTCCCAATCGGTCCGGCCAGGTTCGTTGATATGTACGTGGGGATCAATGACTCCGGGCATCAGCACCTTGTCGTAAATATCAATGACTTCGACATCGATAGTTGGCGGTAGATCCTTTAAAACATCAGAAATTAATCCGTTTTTTAGTACAACTACCGCCTTCTGGAGTCCTGCAGGCGTAAGAATATTATTCCCTTTGATTGCGAAATCAACCATAATACGAACGATTGTCTGGAGTCAATCTTTAGCGTGGCGATAGCTTATTGCTGATTAGACTCAACTGGTAGCCTTGAAGAGTTGAGGATGTAGACTAAAAATAGAAAATTAATTTCTATAATAGGGGTTAATACTACCTAAAACAGCCGAAACAACCATGAAGCTTAAACTGAAAAAAAATGCGTACGGTAAGAACGCTGTGAATCTGTCAAAAATAATTCGGCATCCTACCTATCATGAATTCAGGCAGATCTCCGTCAATGTGTCTTTGCAGGGGGATTTTGAAACTGCGCACACACTAGGCGATAACTCGAAAATACTGCCCACCGACACGCAGAAGAACACCGTCTATGCGTTAGCTCAAGCGCATTTCGTGGATTCTATTGAAAATTTCGGGTTGTATTTAGCGAATTATTTTATCACCAATAACCCACAGGTAACCCAGGCGACAGTCGATATCGTCGAGCATCCCTATCGCCGAATGACTTTCGACGGCGAGCCACATCACCATGCCTACATCGGAGGTGGTTCTGAGAACCATACAACAACCATCATACAGACCGGGAATCATATTGCCATTACGTCTGGTATCAAAGACCTACTGATTCTGAAAACGACAGATTCGGGCTTCGAAGGCTATATCAAAGACCAATTCACAACGCTAAAAGAAACGGCCGATCGCATATTGGCGACCCAATGCGAGGCTACCTGGACCTATACAACACAGGAGCTTGATTTTACCGTGGCATTTGCTAAAATTAGAGAAACACTCCTGAAAACGTTTGCCCATCATAAAAGTCTGTCGGTCCAGCAAACCTTACTGGCAATGGGTTCGGCCGTTCTGGAAGAGAATGAGGCTGTGAGCGAGATTAGTCTGATCATGCCCAACAAGCACCATATACCGTTCAATCTGGAGCAATTTGGTCTGGACAACAAAAATGAGATTTTTATCGCCACCGACGAACCGTATGGCTACATTACCGGGACAGTGACGAGGGAGCAGGACAGTGAAGACTAGCATTTGGAGCTATTCGTCGTTGCGAACGTATTACCATTCCAGAAACACCATGCCTGCGCCACAGGTAGTAATGGTTAGCCCGGCCAGCGCGTGCATATAACGCTCCAACTGCTCTGTTTTCAGGAGGGAAATGCCATAATATCCAAGCAGAACCAAACCGATCATAGTAGCCAGGGTAAAGATAGTGTAGGTACTGATTAAGAGTAGCATACCGTTCCAGGACTGTCGGGCTGCCGGAAAATAAAGCAGCGGAATCATCGGTTCGCAGGGACCCAGTACAAAAATCAGGAACATAACCCAGGGCGTGACTTTGTAACGATTTTGTGGAGATACTGCCTGATCGTGCTTATGCTCGAAAACATACAGTTCACCGTTGTCCTGTAGGTCAAAATGTTTGTGAGGCCGGTTCTGGTACGCTCGAATAAGGCCCCAGATGCTGTAAATCAACCCAAAACCGAATAACGCCCAACCGGCTATTCCACCCCGGACCGATTCAAACCAGCTGATTTTAGCAACCGACCAGCCGAGGGCAGCTCCGCCCAAACCCAACAGCACTGAACTCCACACGTGTCCGCAGCCGCAAACGATGGTCCAGCCGATGGTTCGCGGGAGTGACCAGCTTCGCGCTTTGGCTAATGCAAGAAACGGCAGGTAATGGTCGGGGCCGGTAGCCGTGTGCAAAAAAGCCACCGTGATGGAGGTTAGGATCAGCAACTGGGTTTCATGGCTCATAGGCTACGGACTTGGATTGACGAAGCGTAGGTTGAGGCAGTTGCCCGGCAATCGTTTTCAGGCATGTATGAAGCTGTTCACCATGTTGCCCAAGTAGCCTGACCACCAGCCCGTTGACCGGAGCTGCCGAAACGCCGTACAAAATACCCGTCTGTTGAGCTAAATAGGCTATTATCGTTTTGCGGAGTTCAGCAACAGGCTCTTTCTCATTCAGATAAATCAGGCTGGCCTGATGAGTGAAGCCTTCAAGTTGCCCGATTGCGGTCAGGTTCATTGTTGCCGGGGTGATCAGAACATTTTCCTTAATCACCATTTTATTGTTGATAAATACCTGCGTTACCGTATGATATTTCGAAAACTGAAAAACCTCACCGTTCAGTTTTCGGCCACAGGTAATTACTTCGCCCCAGATCAGACAACAACCATCGGTCATATAAATCTGGTTGGTTGCCGAGAAACTGGATTGCTCATGCGGCACCGACGGGTGTGGCAGGAAACAAAACGACGATCCTTTTTCCATCTGAACGTGCATACGCTGCGACGCTCCCTGCTTCATGGTGAACAATCGTTGGTACGATTGCGTCTGTAACTCCAGTGAACAACCTTCGGCCAAGTCAATCTGGAGTTGATAATCATCGCCATCTAAAACTCCCGGCGACGAACTCATGAGCATCAGCTTTAAGGGATCCGCCCGTTTATCCTCCGTAATATTCGCCACCTTGAACGGTGGTGTAAAAAAAGCTTGTTTCAGATAAGTCCGCGTTTCGCGCCGGGCGGTCTGGATGTGTAACTCAGCCTTCATCGCCACAGTTTTGGCTCGTCAACGGTTTCCAGTAAGGCATACCGACGTATCCAGTCAATGACACTATCCAGGCCTTGTAAGCTCATTAAGTTAGTGAATACAAACGGATTGCCATTGCGCATCCTGCGTGCATCGCGTTCCATCACACCCAGATCGGCGTTCACGTAGGGGGCGAGGTCAATTTTGTTGATGATGAGCAGATCGGAACGCGTAATGCCGGGCCCACCTTTTCTGGGAATTTTGTCGCCTTCGGCCACATCGATGACGAAGATGGTCACGTCGGCCAAATCGGGGCTGAAGGTAGCCGAAAGGTTATCACCCCCACTTTCGATGAAAATAAGTTCGACATCCGGAAACCGCTGGGCTATTTCCTCAACGGCTTCGAGATTCATGCTCGCATCTTCGCGGATGGCCGTATGCGGGCAACCGCCCGTTTCGACGCCAATGATTCGGTCGGCGGGCAACAGGCTGTTTTGTGTTAAAAACTCCGCGTCTTCTTTGGTATAAATATCATTGGTAATCACACCAATGCTATATTGGCTGGTCATCTGGCGTGACAAACGCTCGATCAGGGCCGTTTTTCCTGACCCAACGGGCCCTGCCACACCAATTTTTATGTAGGTTCTTGACTTCATTGCGTAGGTTTACTACAGAATATTACGTCTACTGATTACAAGGTAGTAGGCTGAATGCCAACGACACTAACGCCATGTTGGGTGAGCATCTCTACTTTTTTCGGATTGTCGGTCAACATACGTATTGATTTAACGCCGAGCTCACTTAAAATTTCGGCTGCTTTCGTGTAGTCCCTGGCGTCCCGTTTAAAGCCTACTGCTTCATACGCATCAGCCTGGGACAATCCTTTTCGTTTGTATTCGACGCTTTTTAAGAGGGCAAAATGACCGTTTCCTTTCCCTTCCTGCTCTAGCCAGATAATAATTCCTTTCCCGGCTTGCTGAATGAGTTGTTGAGAAATCTCCATTTGCTCTCTACAATCACATTCGATACTATTAAAGGCGTGTCCGAACAGGCATGACGAATGAACCCTGCACAGTACGTCTTCTTCGCCATCTACATCGCCCATAATCAGAGCAATCGACTCTTTTTGTCCATCATAAAAGAGAATCTCGTGGTACTCCCCAAATTTTGTTTTGAGGTTTCCCTCGGCCATCTTAACGATCATTGCTAGTTTACTTTATAGTTAGTCGTGGTATCGGGGATGTCCGCCTGGCGCTGAGCGAAAGCTCTGACTTTACCTCTTTCCACTTATTTAAGACATATACAGCCGCGAATACAGTTGTTCGTGCTGCATGCTTCGAATGTCGAAACCGGGGCAGCAAAGACCGATTAACTCCCGGTTGGGTTGTAATGTATTCATAACCAATTCCTGAATAAGCGGATGCAGCGAAAACAGAATTTCCTGACCGTCCTGCTGGCCTAGCGGAACCAGTTTAACGCAATTGGTAACCATACCAACGGCCGCATTGTAATAAAACCCGGTCATGGCATCTGCTTTCGGAATTTGTAATGCCTGTGCATATAGACCAAACGCAAGGCAATAATGCCCCATAACTTCCTGATTATGTATGGATTCTCGATACTGATTTGCCAGTGCACTGTCACAAAGCGGTTGAAATAGTTTCATCAGCCGAATGCCCAGTTTCTGGCTGGACTGCCGCATTTCTTTTGGCAATTTTACGGCTGTGCATTCGTCATCCAGCGTTACTAGTTCATTCCAGCCATTCCGGGCGGCAGCATCATAGGCCAGCGAAGCCAAGGCTGCATCGGTGTAGAACAGATTCCGGGCCAGCATTTCTTCGACAAACATTTTTGCTGTTAGGACATTATACACAACACCGGCCTGTACGTAGGTTTCGAGGCCTGCCGAGTGCGCATAACCTCCGATCGGTAAGGTAGGATCGCTTAATTGCAGGAGACGGATCAGACCACTATTCATGCTGAGGGTGTAGTGAGTTTAAGGATTTTTGAAAATAAGCTTTCACTACTGCTGTCATGCCCGTGGGGCGAAACAGTCGTTCTCAGGGGTTGCATTAATTTTCGTTGTTGCTGCTCTACAACATAGCCCGATGCGGTCAATAATCGAAACAGTGGGGCATCATAGGGGGCCAACAGCGTATCATCATCGAAAAACAGGGGTAAATGCTTATTGCCGATTTCGTAACAGACCGATGCCATTTCGTACATGGACTTTGGCCTGATAACCAGTACATCGCACGGCAGCACCTCAACCACAATCAGGGTTTGAGCATCCTCGTATAACACGTCACCCTGTGTCAGTTGCGGATTTTCGGCCAGAAACTTCAACGCAATTTCCTGCCCCAATTGTGTTCGCTTTCGCATAATCCGCTTGCTGGTTTCAAACCATTCCAGCGGCAGCCAGTCGATGATTCGGTCGCCAGGGTCAATAGCATCAAGATGACCGAGTTTCTGTTGAATAAGCATTTTTTTGGTTTTGTCATCCCGACGGCAGAAGGCATCCTGATGCAGCCGAAAGTATTCGTCTTACCCAAAGATTCATCCTGCGCCGGGACGACAAAAAATAAGTTATAGAACATTCGCGGGGAGCCTGGAGCCGTGCCACGGTTACTGATAATGCGCAAACAAACCACCGTCCGCGGCTGCGGTGGCACGGCTCCAGGCTCCCCGCGAATGTTCTAAGTTACCTAAAACAAAAAATACCGCTGTGCCAAGGGCAAGACGGCAACGGGTTCACACGTAATGGGTTCGCCATCAACTTTCACTTCATAGGTTTCGGGATTTACGTCGATCTGGGGCGTTGCATCGTTGTGGATCAGGTCTTTCTTTGAGATAGCCCGGCAATTCTTCACCGGTAAGATCATCTTCTGCAACCCGTATTGTTGTACGATTCCTATTTCCAGCGAAACCTGCGACACGAACGTAGCACAGGTCTTGTAAAGAGCTTTGCCATAAGCTCCGAACATATGGCGGTAGATAACGGGTTGAGGGGTTGGAATCGATGCGTTGGGGTCGCCCATTTTGCTGGCGATGATCATGCCACCTTTGATTATCATTTCAGGTTTGGCGCCAAACATTGCCGGATTCCATAAAACAAGATCGGCTAGTTTCCCGGCTTCAATAGACCCAACATAGTCTGAAATACCGTGCGTAATGGCGGGGTTAATCGTGTATTTGGCTACATAGCGTTTCACCCGGAAATTATCATTTTTATTCCCTTCATCCTCCGGTAAAAAGCCCCGCTGCTTTTTCATCTTGTCGGCGGTTTGCCAGGTGCGTGTGATGACTTCGGCCACGCGCCCCATCGCCTGCGAGTCAGAACTCATCATGCTGAAAACACCCATGTCGTGCAGAATGTCCTCAGCTGCGATGGTTTCAGGACGAATACGCGAATCGGCAAACGCAACATCTTCGGGAACCGATTTGTCGAGATGGTGACAAACCATCAGCATGTCGAGGTGTTCGTCGATGGTGTTGATGGTGTAAGGGCGTGTCGGATTGGTTGAAGACGGCAGCACATACGGGTACATCGCTGCCTTGATAATATCGGGGGCATGACCCCCACCGGCACCTTCGGTATGAAACGTATGGATTACCCGACCGTTGATGGCGCTGATGGTATCTTCCAGAAAACCACTCTCGTTCAGCGTGTCGGTATGGATGGCAATCTGAACGTCATATTTATCCGCAACTCTCAATGAAGCATCGATTACTGCGGGCGTCGAACCCCAGTCTTCGTGAATTTTCAGGCCCAGCGCACCGGCTTCGATCTGTTCTTCGAGCGGGGCCGTTGTGGCACAATTGCCTTTGCCCATAAAGCCGAGGTTCATTGGGAACGCATCGGCTGCTTCGAGCATTTTCTGAATATTCCAGGCACCCGGTGTGACGGTTGTGGCGCTGGTGCCATCGGCAGGGCCGGTGCCACCGCCCATCATCGTTGTAATGCCGCTAAACAAAGCATGGTCGATCTGTTGCGGACAAATAAAATGGATGTGTGAATCGATGCCGCCCGGTGTAGCAATCAGACCCGCCCCACCATGAACTTCGGTCGAAGCGCCAATAACCATGTTCGGGTCTACACCGTCCATTGTATCGGGGTTTCCGGCTTTGCCGATGCCAACAATTTTGCCGTCTTTCAATCCAATATCGGCCTTCACAATTCCCCAATAGTCAATGATCATAACGCTGGTAATAACCATGTCCAGAACGCCTTCAGCACGAGTGGCCGTGGCCGATTGAGCCATGCCATCGCGGATGGTTTTACCCCCGCCAAATTTGGCTTCGTCCCCGTAAACGGTATAATCTTTTTCGATTTCGATGATCAGATCGGTATCTGCCAGACGCACTTTATCGCCCACTGTCGGGCCATACAGGTTTGCATATTTTATTCGGCTGATGGATAGACTCATGATGGCTTATGTTTAAAGTTCTGAGCCTCTATCTGTTTCATCGCCTGTTGTTTGCTAAGCTCATCAATCGTATCGCCATTGGTTAAGTTGCTGAATCCGTAGACTTTACGATTGCCGCCAAGGGCGACCAACTCAACATCTTTTTCTTCTCCCGGCTCGAAGCGAACCGCCGTTCCGGCCGGAATATTCAACCGCATCCCAAATGCCTTCTCACGGTCAAATTCCATCTGTTTATTGACTTCAAAAAAATGATAATGCGAACCGACCTGTACGGGTCTGTCGCCAGTGTTAACAACGGTTAGGCTAGCAGTCGGCCGCCCCACATTACACTCAATCGGGTCACTGCCAAGAATGTATTCTCCGGGTATCATGCTGGTTTACAGTTTATGGGGAGTCGGTTTTCCAAAAGCAGCATTTGGTAGCTGGTATTTATAGTATAGGCATCTGCTGATAACGGTGAACAGATCTAGCGAATGGGATCATGGACGGTAACCAATTTAGTTCCGTCGGGGAACGTCGCTTCGATTTGAATCTCATGAATCATTTCGGGAATGCCTTCCATTACATCCTCGCGGGTTAAAATCGAGGTGCCGTATTGCATGAGTTCGGCCACCGATTTGCCGTCGCGGGCGGCTTCCTGAAGCTGGCTACTAATAAGTGCAATGGCTTCGGGATAGTTGAGTTTCAGGCCACGGGCTTTTCGCTTCCCGGCTAGTTCGCCCGCCAGAAACAGAAGTAATTTTTCACTTTCACGTGGTGTCAGGTGCATAGGTTACGAATTGGGATTCACTGATTTTAGAGCAATATAAGCCAAAAAGGGGTTCGATTTTCATCGGTAGGCACATCCTACAAGGAACGGGATTTGTCTGTCCGACTCCTGATTATGACTTCGTATTGAATCAGGAGTAATCTGTTAATGAGGGCTGTGCATCGCTATCAGTATTGGGATTTTATGGAAACGTTAAGAGTGCCGTTGATTTGTTAACATACCCTTGAATGGGGATTTTGGGGTGGTGAAGCGCCTTCCAGTTAGTTTTGCGCTCCACAAGAATCATTACCAGTGCAATTTCTACAATGTTCAATTCTTAGGGAAAGGCCTGTTGAGTGCATGAAATGCAATTGTCTTTCGCTGAAACCTTCCACAAGTCAGACGGCCTTCTACAGAATAGCCCATCAGCCAGTCAGGTGAAATTTACTCAACCGGTCTTATGATGACCCGGCTGTAGAGAATCCACTTCTGTAGCACATTCTTGACGATCAGGCTACTTAGTTGACATCTCTTTGTATTTTTCTGGGATTTTTTAATTTTTTTTTAATACTTACTTCATCAATTGAAATTTATTGAGAAATCAAATTTTGCTACCTCTAATTAACGTCTACAATCATGAAGATTTTTTACATTTCACCTCCATTTATAAAAAAATGGAGCGTATTGTGCTGGTTTTTCCTGGCGATCAGTGTATTGACCGTTCAGGGGAAAAACCCTGATTTTCGTACTAGCAAAGCCCAGGCGGAGTTGACTGTCAGCGGGCGCGTTACCGATGCAGCAACGAACGAAGCACTGGCTGGCTGTACTGTTGTATTGAAAGGATCACAGCGGGGCACGACCACCGATGCCAAAGGCGAATATCGGATTGTAGTCCCTAGTAGTGATGCAGTACTGGTGTTTGGCTTTATTGGGTTTGTCTCGCAGGAGATACAGGTTGGCAACAGCACAATACTCAATGTATCCCTGGCTGCTGCTGCGTCTGAACTGACACAAGTGGTCGTTATTGGCTACGGTACTACGACAAAGAAAGACGCCACGGGTGCCATGACAAGTCTGAAAAGTACAGACTTCAACCGGGGTATAATCAATTCACCCGAACAACTTTTGCAGGGTAAAGTGGCCGGCGTAAACGTCACCTCCGCCAGTGGTGAACCTGGTGCTTCTCAGAGTATTACGATTCGGGGGCCGGGTGGCGTTCGCACAGGTAGTACGCCTTTGTTTGTCCTGGATGGTATTCCCCTGGACAACTCCAGTACAGGTGGAGTTACGAACCCGCTCAACTTCCTGAATCCGCAGGATATCGAAGCGATTGATGTTCTGAAAGATGCGTCGGCTACGGCTATCTACGGCGCTCGCGGGGCCAATGGCGTAGTGCTGATTACGACCAAAAAAGGGAAAGCGGGCACGTCTAATCTCACTCTTTCGGCAAACGTCGGTATCTCAAATGTAGCCCGGCCCATTCCTGTCTTCAATGCCGACGAATACCGACGGCAGGTAGTTGCTGTCGGGGGTATTGTCGATGATAAGAAGGCTTCGACCGACTGGCAGCGCGAAATCAGCCGGACCGCCATTACGCAGGATTACAATCTTGGTTTTAGTGGTGGCGCCGAAAAGCTAACCTACTACGGTTCACTGGGTGTTCAGAATCAGGAGGGTGTACTAAAAAATAGCCGGTTGAAACGCTATACCGGCCGATTTAATGCGTCGCAGAAATTTCTCGATGATCGACTGACGCTCGATGTAAACCTAACTGCTTCGCAAACCGTCAACGAGCGCCCACCAATCGAGGGTATTCTTGGCGCGGCTCTGTCTGCCAACCCAACCTACCCGGCCTACGACTCAACGGGTGGTCCGGCACGGTATCAGGCGTTTACAAATCCGGTACTGTCGCTGGCTTTGCAGAAAGATATAACGACTATTAATCGGGTAGTAGCTACGATATCGCCTTCGTTCAAGATTAATAAAGACCTCGTTTATAAGTTGAATCTGGGTATCGATAATGCAACGTCGACCCGTGATTTGCAGTCGCTGGCCAGTGCTGTGCCCCAACAGGATGGTCGGCTTGAAAGCATCTACAAGACCAACCGAAACGTATTGATTGAGAACTACTTCACCTATTCGCGGGGGTGGGCTAATCACAATCTGACAGCTTTGGTGGGGCATTCGTATCAGAAATTTTATATTCAGGAGCGGAGCTGGAGTATCAATAAATTTCCGATTTCGCCCATTGAACCAATCAACAATCCAAGTCTTGGGCAGGATCTCACACTGGCTAACAACCGGCCGGGTGGATCGTCGATCGAAAACGAGCTTCAGTCGTTCTTTGGTCGTCTGAATTATCAGTTTCGGGATCGCTATCTGTTCACCGCTACCGTACGGGCCGATGGGTCGAGCAAGTTTGGGGCCAACAACAAATACGGTGTTTTTCCGTCATTCTCGGCGGGATGGCGGTTGTCTGAAGAGCCTTTCCTGCAATCAGGACCGTTCTCTGATCTGAAACTTCGGGCGGGTTGGGGTCAGACAGGTAACCAGGAGATTCCGTCAAAAATCACCCAGGCCCTGTTTACGTCGCAGGTTGGTGCAACGACCAGCTATCCGCTGGACAACTCAACGAACTACCCTGCCGGAACGACATACACGCGACTTGCCAATCCCGACATTCAGTGGGAGGTGTCAACGCAAACCGATGTTGGACTGGATTTTGGCCTGTTTAAAGGCGCCTTGACGGGTACAATCGACTACTTTCGGAAGGTATCGGGCAAGATTCTGCTCGAAGTAATTCCCGCTGACCCCATTCAGCCGGCGGCTACCTACTGGACCAATGTGCCCGATATGAGCATCACGAACCAGGGAGTAGAAGTAGGTCTGAACTACCGTTACGCAAGCCAGCGTGGGTTCCGGTTCGACCTTGGGGGCAACATTACGTTCATTAAAAACGTGGTAAATAACTCGCCCTACTCGGTAATTACGTCGGGATCGGCCACGGGAGCAGGCCTAACATCGGCTACGGTTAACGGTTATGTGAACGGCCAGCCCATTGGGACCTTCTTCCTGCGTGAGTACATTGGCATTGACGACAAAGGAGTCAGCAAGTACAGCGATATCGATGGTGATGGCATTGGCGGGACTGATAAAGACCGGATTGCCGCTGGTAGCGCACTGCCGACCCAGCAGTTCAACCTGAACGCCAGGGTTGGCTACAAGGGCTTTGATCTGACAGCCAACTTCAATGGTGTGTCGGGCAATAAGTTGTACGACAACACGGCCAACGCTTTCTTCTACAAAGCGCGTCTGGTAAAAGGATTAAATGGCCCTGCCGAAGCAGTTGGTGAGCCCAATGAGTCAATCAACAACTCGGCCCCGGTGTCGACCCGCTTCCTGAAAGATGGTGCATTCTTCCGACTGAACAACCTGACGTTGAGCTACAGTCTCGATCCGAAACTTATCGGGATGAAGCGCTGGATTTCTAACGTCCGGCTGTCGGCAACGGGACAGAACCTGTTCGTGATTACCAAGTACAACGGTTATGATCCAGAGGTAAACACCGATCGAACAGTCAATGGCATTTCGTCGTACGGTATTGATTACCTCAGCTACCCAAAAGCCCGTTCGTTTGTATTTGGCCTGAATCTGACATTTTAATCAGACCGATAAGTTTATCACTGCTGTAATGTAAGGACTACATGTCCCGGTTTAAAAACTTTACTGGTCTAACCAAAAATCATGAAAAAGTCTTTCATAATCACCTTGATACTAACCAGTCTGATCAGCCTGAACAGCTGTACAGACCTGACCGAGAATGTGCTTGATGAAGCCTCGGCAACCGGCTTAACGGACAAACAGGCTGCCGATGGGAACATCGCCCCGGTGTATGCCCGCCTGCCGGATTTATTTACGCACACAAACTACTTTGCCATTCAGGAGATTTCGACCGATGAAGCGATTCTGCCTTATCGGGGTGGAACCGACTGGGGCGACAACGGTATTTATATCGCCCTGCATCAACATACGCATACCAGCACAGACCCGAACATCCGGAATACGTGGCTGGTCCTGGCGCAGGGTATTTCGCGAGCAGTGACGGCACTGAACACCCTGCCTACCATCAAGGATTCGAACGCTAAAATCTATATTGCCGAAGCACGGGGTATGCGTGCCTACTACAATATGCTGATGCTCGACCTGTTCGGGCTGGTATTTGTAAAGGAGGATGCAGAAGCAGTCTCGCAAATTCTTCGCGGTGAACAGGCACTGGAGTACGTAAAAAATGAGCTTCTGGCGGTTGAACCCGACCTGCTGACGACGGTTGGCCCCGGTCGGTTGACTAAAGGGGCGGTATGGGGGCTGCTGGCCCGGTTGTACCTGAACGCGGCTGTCTATCGCGACCGGTTTGCTACCCAGTTTACGTTCAAACCTGAAGACATGGACAAGGTGGTAGAATACAGCGATAAGATCATCAGTTCTAATCAGTACCAGTTGTCCAAGGATTATTTCTCAATTTTCAACGACAACAACCACGATAATAAAGAACTGATTTTTGCCGTTGACCAGCGTGCCGAGCTGAATGGCCACAATCGTCTGGCCTATTTCTCGATATCAGGCGACCAGTTTCCGCTGCCTGCCTTCCCGGCTGCCAACGGCACCGATGGACCAGCCATTACGCCGGATTTCTACCGTACCTGGGTGAATGCCTACGCCCCCAACGACCCGGCTGGAGTTGATCCGCGCTTTTATAAAAAGAACATGACCATTCCTGCCGACTCCTGCATGGCAGCCAGCGACATTGTTATGGATCGGGGCATTCTGCGGGGCCAGCAATATGGGTTGCTGCGGGTAAACGGTGCGTTTGTCCGGTGTGGTAACAATTATCGGGTCGGTAAACTCTTCTACGTGACCCGCAACCGACCTACCTTGCCGGTAAGTTTCCCCGAGCAGGTCGATTTTTCTGTAGCGGGTAGTAATTACAACACGGGCTACCGGGTATTGAAGTATGAGTTTGGCAAAAAATCGCAATCGGGCCGGAACCTGGGTGATGCCGACATTGCCATCGTCCGTCTGGCCGACGTGTATCTGATGCGGGCCGAGGCTAAGCTTCGGAAAGGCAACGATGCCGCCAGTGCCCTGGCCGATGTGAATACAGTTCGGGCTTCACGTACATCCGGTGCACCGGCCCTGACCAGTATGAATCTCGACCTGCTGCTACGCGAACGTGGTTTTGAGTTGTACTGGGAAATGGTCCGTCGGAGCGACCTTGTTCGGTTTGGTAAGTACGAAGGTACCTGGACCGAGAAGACCAATGCCGATAAACTGAAACGGGTTTTCCCGATTCCGCAGACGGCCATCGACGGAGCGTCTAACCTGCCCGGCTATCTAAAGCAAAACGAAGGCTATTAATCAGTGACGTGACCCCTATTTCAGCACCCCTAAGCGACTAATGACCGCTTAGGGGTTTGCTATTTTGTATTCTTTACCCGAATGATCTCTGCGGCAATGCTAACCGCAATTTCTTCGGGTGTCTGGCTGTTAATGGACAGTCCAATCGGGGCATAGATACGCTTTAGCTTTTCTTCGCTGATTCCTTCCGCGCGATAGTCGGAAAATAGTTTTTTAATTTTGGCCTTACTCCCCAGTACACCCAAATACGTCAACTCTTTGTCCAGCAGTGCCCTGATTGCCAGATCGTCGGTACGATAGCCGAATGTCATCACCACTACATAGTGGTGCGTGCCGGAAGAAATATGACCGGCCAGTTCGTCATAGCTATTGACCACTGTTTTCTCATGGGCTATATCGTTTAGCATCATCGTGTGCAGGTCTGAACGATCATCGAACACATGAATGTGAAAATCCATCAGGCTCATCATTCTGGATAAGGCCAATGCACAATGGCCGCCACCGATTATGAAAAGCTGGTTTTTATTGCCGATGCGCTCCTGGTAGAGCCATTCCTGCTCCGACTGCATCGTGAACTGGTAATCAACCTCAGGGAGCTTACTGGCTGAAAACTGAATACCGGTGGGCGATAACGTAAGCAAGCCGTTCTGGTGCTGTTGCAGGCATTCTATAATACCTTGAATAGCGGGCGTGTCGTTCGGCTGAATCCGGTAAATCAGAATCGTTTGGCCGCCGGAGCAGATCATGCCGCTCTGGTTGCTGACCGCACTTTTATCGTGGTACTGTGTCCGGATTGAAAGCGCTGGTTCAGTCGGGTGATTCGTTAGTTTTTCTTTCACCAGTTCCACGAACTTGTGCTCCATGATGCCACCACCAATGGAGCCTTCCATGTCGCCTGTCGCATTGACAGCCATCAGAAAGCCCTTCCTGCCTGGACTGCTGCCGTGACTTTCCAGTACGTACAATAGCATGACTGGCAGCTTCTGCTGAATGCTTTTATGGATTAATTTCCAGACTATTAGCTGTTTGGTCATTAGCAAAAGGCATGGTGCGACGAATGGCATTGACGTTATACAAAGCCAGCAGGACTTTTTCGGGCGTCATGGGTGCATCAAACGGGATCGTAGCGGCCGGATTAAATGCCAGAACAGCGTTGCGTAACGCAAAATAAGCGCCAATGCCGTACATCAATGGCGGCTCACCAACGGCTTTCGACCGAAAAATAGCCTGATTGTCCTGTTCCGTTTTCAGCGGCTCGATGATAATCTGTTTCGGCACAGAATAAATATCCGGCACTTTGTAGGTAGACAGCGCATTGGACCGCAATCGGCCTGCTTTATCGAAAACCACTTCTTCCATTGTCATCCAGCCAATGCCCTGCACGATGCCGCCTTCAATCTGTCCCCGGTCGACCAGTGGGTTCATGCTAACGCCAAAATCATGCACCACTTTGACGGCATCTACTTCATAGGTGCCCCGCAGGCAATCGACAGTCACTTCCACGATAGCTGTACCGTAGACGTGGTAGGCAAACGGATGCCCCTTTTCTTTGGTCGCATCGTAATGAATGTCGGGAGTAGCATAATGGGCGTGTTCGGACAGGCTGACGCGTTTCGTGTAAGCGGCCATTACCAGCCGCTGCCAATACCAGTCTGTCTTCTTGTCTCCCCAATAAACAAACTCATCTTTCAGCGTGATTTCATCAACACTAACCTGCAATTCCTCGGCTACAACAGCCTTAAGGCGCTGGATAATGCTGGTACAGGCCATTTCCACCGCTTTCCCGTTCAGGTCAGCGGTTGCGCTGGCGGCTGAGGGTGAGGTATTGGCTATCCGGTAGGTACTCGTCGAGTGCAGTTTTACCCGCTCCGACTGGATGGAAAGCACATGAGCAGCAACTTGGACCATTTTGGTGTTTACTCCCTGTCCCATCTCGACGGCACCCGTGCTGACGCCCACGCTACCATCGGTATATACGTGTACCAGCGCCCGAGCCTGATTCATGCGAGTATTCGTGAACGAGATTCCGAAGCAGACCGGCATAAGCGCCAGACCTTTTTTGTATAACGTACTGGTGTCGTTAAAAGCGGCTATTTGACCACGGATAACGTCGATTTCGTATACGTCCTGAGCTTTGTTCCAGCAAATGTGCGATTCGCTCACCGCTTTTTGCCCATACGGAAATTCATCGCCTGTTTTATTGAGGTTTTGCGCCTGAATAATGGCTGCATCAACTCCCAGGGATTCTGCCGCTTTAGTAATAGCGGCTTCGATGACGAACATACCCTGAGGGCCACCAAATCCCCGAAAAGCAGTGTTTGGCGGAAGATTTGTCCGGCAGCAATAAGCCGTTGCCGTTACATTCGGGATAAAATAGCTGTTTGTGCAGTGAAACAACGTACGTTCCATTACGGCTGGCGACAGATCGGCCGCGGCACCCGCATTTTGATAGAACGTAGCTTCGTAGGCAACAATCTTCAGGTCGTTGTCAAGACCAATTTTGAAGTCGGACGAGTAGGGGTGACGCTTACCGGTCATGGCCATATCTTCCATTCGATGCAGGGCGTATTTAACGGGTTTGCGGAGTATATGTGCTGCCAGCGCGCACAGAGCCGCCCACATATTGGCCTGATCCTCTTTGCCCCCAAAGCCACCGCCTAACCGCGTTACATCGACATCAATCTGGTGCATCGGCAAACCCGACGACCGGGCTACAGCCCGTTGGACTGCCGTTGGTCCCTGGGTGGAGGAGTACAATTTTATACCGTTGTTTTCCTGCGGAACGGCATAAGCGCCCTGCGTTTCGATGTATAAATGCTCCTGACCGTTGGTGTCGGCGGTTCCGTCAAAAATGTAAGCACACTGCTCCCAGGCGGTAGCTGTGTCACCCAGTCGGAACGTTCGCGGACGAATAATTAATTCGTCGAGTGCCTGTGCTTCGCGAGGATCGGTTATGACAGGTAGCGGATCTATGTCGACCGATATTTTTTTGACCGCAGCGCGGGCTTCATCGTCGGTTGCGGCCACAACAAAAGCGATCGGCATACCGCAGTAATGAACATGATGCTCGGCCAGCAGCGGTTCGTCGGGGACGATTCCGCCTATCTGATTTTCGCCGGTTACGTCTTTATAGGTCAGAATACGCACGACACCGGGCATTGCTTCGGCAACGGTCAGATCAAGGTGCCGAATGACACCATGCGCAACCGGCGAACCGAATGCTGCTCCAAACAACGTACCGCGAATCACCGGAATGTCGTCCAGATAAATCGACTCGCCCCTTACGTGTGTTCTGGAATCTATATTTTTCATTTCTTTTTAGAAAATGAGAGGAAAGTAATTTGTTGATTGTTAGATGTTTATGCGCTATTGGGCGAGCAATTGCTTCACGTTCAGCTCCGGAAACAGCTTTATAAAATGTGCTTTGATCAGTTGACTAAGCAATAAACGCTTATAGACTTCTGTACCGCGAGCATCGCTGATTGGAGTAATTTCCGTTTGAGCAATGGCTGTGGATTCAATGATCAATTCCTCCGTTATCGACTTCCCGGTTAGAAATTGACCCGTTTTTACCAGTTGTTTCGGAATGGGCGCAACACCTCCGGCCGACAATCTGGCGCTGGTAATGATATCGTTCTCTACTGAAATAAAAATGGCTGAATTAACGCTGGCAATATCGAGGTGGGTCCGTTTGCTGACTTTCTCAAAATTGCAACGTGTGCGTGCATCAGGCAAGTCAAACCGGATTTGTTCCAGGTATTCTTCCGGGCGTTTGTCCAGCGTTTTGTAGCCCTGGTACAGATTTCGAAGCGGCAACTCCCGCGATGTAGCGCCATCACTCAACGTCAGGGTGGCATCCAGGGCCAGAAAGAAAATCGTAAAATCACCGATGGGCGAGGCATTGATGAAGTTCCCCCCGATGGTCGCCATATTGCGAATCGGTGTAGACGATACCAGCTTTGTGTACGCGTTAAAATCGGGGAAATGGGCCTGCATAACCGGCGATTCGATCAGGTCAGTTACCGTTGTTGACGGACCAATTACGCATTGGTTACCTATCCTGGAAATTCCCTTTAAATCGGCATCATCGAACAGAAATCGGATGGATGCATCTTTAATTTCGTCATGTTTTTGAACATATAAATCCGTGCCGCCACCAACGCGCTGAGCAACTGGATTGTCATTGGCCAGTTCGCCGTTCAGCCCTAAGGTCATGACCTGCAATCGTTCCTGAATACTGGAAAAATAGGGGGGCAAAATACCTTGCTTTGTCGCAAACGTAATTGGATCTTCAGCACTGCGTTCCGCTAAAAGATTGGCGACATGACCGGCTGCCCGTTCAATGGATTTGTAACCGGTGCACCGACAGATATTTCCGTCAACGGCGGCAACGGCATTTTGTGGCGTTGGCACTGTCTTGCTCAGGCAGAATCCCGCCATTGACATCACAAAACCCGGTGTGCAAAACCCGCATTGCGTCGCCGATTCGTCGGCCATAGCCTGTTGCACGGGATTCAGTTCGTCCATGTTGACACCTTCGATGGTTACGATGTGCTTCCCATGCGCATTTCCCAGCGGCATCAGGCAGGATGTTGCCGATCGATACCGTAATTCTCCATGTTTTAATTCACCTATAACGACGGTGCAGGCACCACAATCGCCCTCGCGGCAACCAATTTTTGTGCCGGTCAGGTCTTGATGATAGCGCACAAAATCGAGTACCGGCGTTCCAGATGGCATCGCCGTACTAACTTCTTTATTATTTAGGATGAATTTTATCAAGGTTACTGACTCGTTACTGGTTAAGTTGTATCAAACGGCAAGCCGTTGCTGATACAAGTCGACTTACAACATTTCGGCAGGTTCTTCTTTCAGTTTCTGCGCTTTATTCCCGGTTGGTATGAGCAGATTGAGGAGCAATGCAACCAATCCGCCAGCCGAAACGCCCGATTCCAGAAACGTCTGAACCACACCGGGCAATGTCTTTAACCACTCTTCCTGTGAAGGAACTCCAATGCCAACGCCCAAAGCGATGGCGGCAATGAGCGCATCCCGTTGCGATAATCCTCCCGAAACCATCAGACGTAATCCCGATACGGCTACCAAACCAAAGAGCATAAGGGCAAGTGCGCCCAACACACAGGGCGGCATTACGGTAATCCAGCGACCTACGGGCGGAAAGAGACCGAGACAAAGCAAGATAATGGCCATGATCCAGCCGATTCGGCGGGCGGCAACACCTGTCATCTGAATCACCCCGTTATTCTGCGCATACGTTGCACTGGGAAACCCACCGACCAGCGTCGAACCAATGCAGGTAAGACCATCGGCTAAAATACCACCCCGAATCCGATGCCAGTGATCAGGCCCATCGGTAGATAAGCCAGAAAGTTGAGAAGTAGCCGTTATGTCGCCCATGGCTTCCAGTACGCACACGAGATAGATGAACGCAAAAGGAAACAGCAACTCCCATTTGAAAGCCAACCCGTACGGAAGAATCTGGGGAACCGTGATCCATGAGCCGCTACCTGGAGTTGGGCTTTGCAACCAGCCCATCAGCCCACAAATTGTATAGCCCGTTACGACTCCAGCCAGTACGGCGGCCATACGTGCCCAGGCTTTTCCTATCGACTGGGCAATCACCATGACCACAATAACAACCAGGGCAACCAGCCCGCCACTCCAGGCTGGTGCGCCTTCAGCGGGTAATCGGGCAATGCTGCGCATACCCGTAGGAATCAGCGAAAGACCGATTAGCAACACAACAATACCCGAAACCAGGGGCGTAAATACACGCTTCAGCTTTGGCAAAAAGGGCGCTAGGGCAAGTTGTACGGGCGTTCCGGCCAGCGACATGCCCACCATGAGCGGCAGTCCTCCTGTTGTACCTGCCTGAATCAGCGGTGCCAGAAACGCAAAACTGGTGCCTGTGATGCTGAGTAGTCCGGAACCGATAACGCCAAACCGCATTGTTTGCAGAAACGTACCCAAAGCCGATGCTACCAGCGCCATACTGACCAGATAAGCCGTGTCTTGCGGATTAATGGATAAAATGCCCGACAGAATCAGTGCTGGGGTAATGGTTCCTACAACCATTGCCCCAACCTGTTGTAAACTAACCAGGAGCGCCGGAATCAGAGGGACTTTATCTTCCAGGCCGTAAACGAGACGGGTAGTTTGCGCGTTAACGGGTTCGCTCATCGGTTGGGCTGCTTTGGTTAATGATCGTTCAAGGGCAAACCGCGCCGTTGAAATTCTTTCCAGTTAAGGTATTCATCACCTTTGCGTTGCTCCACCATCGTGATACAACTGTCAACGGGACATACTAATTTACACAAATTACAGCCAACACACTCATCTTCTTTAATTGAATAGGTGTTGTAGGGGTTGCCGTACGACAGATTAATCGACTGGTGGGACGTGTCTTCGCAGGCGATGTAGCACAAACCGCAGTGAATGCACTTGTCCTGGTCGATATTCGCGACGATGTGGTAATTGATATCGAGGTCTTCCCAATGGGTGATGGTTGGCACGGATTTACCAATAAAGTCATCAAGGGTTTTGAAGCCTTTTTCGTCCATCCAGTTGTTCATGCCATCACACATGTCTTCGATGATGCGGAAGCCATGCTTCATGACCGCTGTACAGACCTGTACGTTTGACGCCCCCAGTAACATAAACTCGACCGCATCTTTCCACGTACTGACACCGCCAATTCCAGAAATAGGCATTCGTGATGTGATAGGGTCCTGGGCAATGGTTGTGAGCATTTTCAGCGCAATCGGTTTGACGGCAGGGCCGCAATAACCGCCATATACCGACTTCCCTGCTACGTATGGATTTGGCACGAACGTGTCCAGATCGACGCCGGTAATGGACTGGATTGTGTTGATGAGCGATAGCGCATTCGTACCCCCTTCGACTGATGCACGGCCTGTCGGCACCACCGAATGAACATTGGGTGTCAGTTTCGTAATAACCGGTAAAGTCGCTTTTTCCATGACCCATTCAACGACCATTTTGGCAATCTCCGGGTCCTGGCCAACCGCTGCGCCCATGCCACGCTCGGTCATCCCGTGTGGACAGCCGAAGTTTAGTTCGAGGCCGTGGGCGCCCGTATCTTCGACCTGAGCAATTAATTCGTGCCACTTCTCGCGGGTATTGTCGGCCATGAGTGACACAATCATCGCCCGGTCGGGAAACAGGCGAACACACTCGGCGATTTCGCGTAGGTTAATGTCGAGCGGACGGTCGGAAATGAGTTCGATGTTGTTGAACCCCATAATCTTGGAGCCACCGTAATCAACCGCCGAATAGCGAGACGACACGTTTTTAACCTGGCTTCCTAATGTTTTCCAGACCACTCCGCCCCAACCCGCTTCAAAGGCTCTCAGGACGTTGTATTGTTTATCCGTCGGGGGGGCGCTCGCCAGCCAGAACGGATTTGGCGATTTGATGCCGAGGAAATTTGCGCTTAAATCTGCCACGTTTTCAATGATTAATGGAACGCTGATTTTTATGATTCGTATGATCGATGATGGTTTTTGCGTTCGTTGGCAAAGACTTTGCGCTTATGTTGCGGCTCTCGACCAAAGTTTAGTAATAAACCAACTTCAATATCAGTAGCTTTGAGGTAATTAGTCAATTGGGCTTCATGCTCGAGTGCTATACTCTCAGCGGCTTTCAATTCAATAATAACGCAGTTATTGACAACCAGATCAGCATAATACGAGCCTACTTTCTGATGTTCATAGTACACGGCGATCGGTTGTTGCGCAATACAGTCCAAGCCTATCCTGTTAAGTTCGAACTGCATGGCATTCTCATATACTTTTTCTAAAAAACCGTACCCTAGTGTATTATACACTTTATAAAAGGACTTTAGAACAAGATGAGTAATGTCGGTGTGTTTGTATTTAGTATTCATAATTTTAATAATTGAATACTAAAAATCATGAAACTATCTTAACAATCCTACTAATCAGCGTTCTATTTAGAGACAAATAATTTTAATATCGCCTTTGCTCCATCCTTACCCGCCTGAACGGCATCGACCACCTCTTTGCCGCCGTTTACGCAGTCGCCACCGGCAAACACGCCCGGAATATTCGTGGCGCAGTTGCTGTCGATAGCGATCTTCCCTTTCCAGTTGTTGAGCTGGTTGCTATCGACCAGGTCTTCAAACGGAACCTGACCGGCGGCTTTGATAACCATATCGACAGCCAATGTAATGGTCTCGCCTGTTTCAACCGGGGTCCGGCGACCGCTGGTATCGGGTACGCCCAATTCCATTACGTTGCAGATCAGTTGCGTAACCCGCCCATTCTCTCCTTTGATTTCTTTGGGCGATGCCAGCCAGATAAGGCTACAGCCATCCAGTTTAGCCAGATTTAGCTCAACTTCGGTAGAAGGCATTTCGGCCTGTGTTCGGCGATAAACGATGGTTACTTCTTTGGCTCCCAGTCGTTTGGCTTGTGTAGCTGCATCAATAGCAGTCATGCCGAGGCCAATGACGGCGACCCGATCACCAACGGGTACGGACGGATACCCTTTTTCGCGGATGTCGTAAATGAAGCGAATTGCATCTTCAACGCCGGCCAAGTCTTCGCCAGGAATGTCCAGTTGTCGCGCAACGCCAACGCCAATGCCAATATATACGGCGTCGTAGTTGGCCTGAAGGTCGGATAGTGATACGTTTTTGCCCAACTCCTGCTCGTACTTAATCTCAATCCCGCCTAACGACGTGATAAAATTGACTTCATCTTCGCAGAACTCCGGTGTCACCTTGTAAGCCGCAATACCATACGTCATCAGACCACCACCTTTCCGTTCTTTCTCGTAGATGGTCACATCGACGCCTTCCCGACTCAGGACGTGAGCACAGCTCAAGCCCGCCGGACCAGCCCCCACAATCGCTACTTTACGACCGGTCGATGGTTTGCGCTGAAACAGGGGCCATTTATGAGCAATGGCCTTTTCGGTGGAATAGCGTTGCAGTTTGGCAATCGGAATGGGTGGTTCGTCCATCAAATTAAAGACGCAGGAACCTTCACATAATTTCTCGACCGGGCAGACTTTCGAGCAGCCGCCCCCCATAATGTTGGCATCAAGAATGGTGTAGGCCGACCCTTTGATGTTATCGGTGGTGATCTGCTTGATGAATTTTGGAATGTTAATGCTTGTCGGGCAGCTTTTGGTGCACGGGGCATCGTAACAAAACAGACAGCGATTCGCGTCCACCAGTGCTGCTTCCCGTGAGTCGAAGGGCGGGTGGATGTCGCTGAAGTTTTGCTCGTATTGTTCAGCCGTTAATCGGTTATTGGTTATTGCCATATTGGGAATGGATAATGCAGAATGGACTTCGCAGGCAGACTCCACTAGAAATGGACTTCTGCTCGATGCATTATCCATTTTATAGTCATTTACAATTCAACCAGTTTATCATACGTTTCCGGACGCCGATCGCGGAAGAACTGCCAGACATTACGAACTTCTTCGATCATGTCGAGATCAAAATCGGCGATCAGTAATTCGTCTTTATCTTCCGAAGCTGTGGCGAAGATTTGGCCACGCGGATCAACGAAATAGGATGAGCCATAGAATCGGCCGAGGTTCCAGGGTTTTTCTTCACCAACCCGGTTGATACATCCCATAAAGTAGCCGTTGGCAGCAGCATGGGCAGGTTGTTCCAGTTTCCAGAGGTATTGCGACAAACCAGCTACCGTTGCCGACGGATTGTAGACAATTTCAGCACCGTTCAGACCTAAACAGCGGGCACCATCCGGGAAGTGACGATCATAGCAGATATACACACCAATTTTTGCGTAACGGGTTTGAAAAACCGGATAGCCCAGATTACCGGGTTTGAAGAAAAACTTCTCCCAGAAACCTGATGTGTGTGGTATGTGATTCTTGCGATATTTACCTAAATAAGTTCCGTCGGCGTCGATCACAGCCGCCGTGTTGTACAAGATTCCTGCCTGCTCTTTTTCATAGACGGGAACAATGATGACCATGTTGTATTTTTTGGCATATTCGGCCATCAGGTTAGTAGTTGGTCCTGGAACTGATTCTGCCGAAGCATACCAGGCACTGTTCTGTCCCGGACAGAAATAGGGGGTATTGAAAATTTCCTGTAAACATAGAATCTGCACCCCTTTCTGACCGGCTTCATCAATAAGCGGCAGGTGCTTCTGTACCATCGCTTCCTTAATTTCCTCAATTGTACCTTCGCCTTCGGTCTTCGGCAGACTCATTTGTATCAATCCCGACTTAATAATTCGTGGCATGCTTACGTAGAAGTTAATGATCTTTTTGTCCTGGCCCGAGCCATTAGGTCCAACAAGAGTGGTCAGGATAAAAACACCGAATTATAAAAATACCTAGATCTTTCCGCTTACTTTACTGCGTTTGATGAATTGACCATATCCCTTATCAACGAGGCATTTATCGTCGTCAATAGCAACTTTGCCCCGCAGTAAAACGGTTTTGACTTTGCCCGTTAGCTCCCATCCTTCGTAACCCGAATAATCGACATTCATATGGTGGGTTTTGGCGGAGAGTGTGTGCGTTTCGTTCGGATCGAAGATGACAATGTCTGCATCGCTGCCAATCGCGATCGTTCCTTTTCGCGGGAACATGCCGAAGATTTTAGCCGGGTTTGTGCAGGCTACCTCAACGTATTTGTTCGGCGTAATCTTACCCTTATGAACACCTTCGCTAAAGAGTAATTCCATGCGATTTTCGATGGCTGGATGCCCGTTTGGAATTTTCGAGAAATCATCTTTGCCCATCAGTTTCTGTTCCCACATGAACGGACAATGGTCGGTGGCGACGACCTGCACTAAACCCTGATTGATTCCGGCCCAGAGCGATTGCTGGTCTTTCTTTTCCCGCAATGGCGGACTCATGACCCATTTGGCTCCCTCGAAATTAGACTCATAGAGTGAGGCATCGAGAATGAGGTACTGGATACAGGTTTCGACAAACACTTTCTGGTTTCGCCGGGTGGCGTTTCGAACGGCATTCAGGGCACCTTCGCAGGTCATGTGAACGATGTAGCCGGGGCAGCCGGTATAGTCGGCCATGTCAGCGAAACGGCCACTGGCTTCGGCTTCTGTCACTTCGGGTTGCGAGAGGTAATGATACAGCGGAGCCAACTTCCCTTCAGACCGGTGTTTGGCCGTCAGGTAATCGATGACATCGCCGTTGGTCGCGTGAACCGTAACCATACCGCCCTGTTTTTTGACTTCCTGCATCAGACCGATCATTTGCCGGTCGTCAATCATCAACGCCCCTTTGTAGGCCATAAAGGTTTTGAACGAAGTAATTCCTTCGGTTTCAACCATCTCCTTTATTTCGGCCTTCGTATCTTCATTGAAATCGGTCACGGCCATATGGAAACTGTAGTCGCCTACGGTAGTACCGCGGGCACGGGAGTTCCAGTCGGCCAGGGCTTCTTTCAGCGAATGCCCCTGTTTTTGCAGGACGAAATCAATAACCGTAGTGGTGCCGCCAAAGAGAGCCGCACGGGTACCCGTTTCATGCGTATCGCTTGAGAACGTACCCATGAACGGCATAGCCAAATGGACATGCGGGTCGATGCCACCAGGAAATACCAGTTTCCCCGACGCGTCGATAGTCGAATCGGCCTCAACGGGCAGATTCTTACCGATGGCGCTAATCGTTTCGCCTTCCACGAAAATATCGGCAACGTAATCGTCGGTAGCCGTAACAATCCGACCGTTTTTAATCAAAATGCTCATTTTATAGAATCATTTCACCCCTTCGGGATTAAGCTTTCGTTCGTAGTATATTTTCTATAAAAATGTCAGTTTTTCGGGCTTTTGCTGCTGTTCTATACGCATCGGCACGTTTCTCATTAGACCCAAATACACTATCCCGCTCACCAGAAATCCGACGAACCAGGCGTAATTATACAGATGCGAAATCCAACCCGGAACGCTGTCTGCCGGAATCACCTGAATGGTCGTCAGAAAGCCCGGAATATTGGGCAGTATACCCGCGAGTAAGGCAATGATAGCAGCTGGGTTAAAGCCATTTTTAAATCGATAAATGCCGGATTCGCTATATAGATCGGTCAGTACCAGTTGCTGTTTGCGCAGGAAGAAATAATCGGCGATCATGATGCCACCAACCGGCCCGAGTAAGCTGGAATAGCCGACTAGCCAGGTAAAAATGAATCCGGTCGGGTCGGCAATCAACTTCCAGGGGAAAATCAAAATGCCAATGATACCAGTAATGTAGCCGCCTTTCCGAAAATCAATTTTCGACGGTGCCAGATTCGCAAAATCGTTAGCCGGACTCACAATATTGGCCGCAATGTTTGTTGCCAGGGTCGAAATGGCCACCGCAATCATAGCGATGCTGACCAGCAACTTGCTATCAAACTTCCCGGCCAGAACGAGCGGGTCCCAGATGGTTGTCCCGTAAATGATAGTCGTTGCTGAGGTAACGACAACGCCAATAAATGAAAACAATGTCATGGCTGGTGGTAGCCCAATAATCTGACCGCGTACCTGGGCTTGCTGGCTGGTTGCATAGCGCGTAAAATCCGGGATGTTTAGCGACAAAGTGGCCCAGAAACCAACCATACCGGTTAGGGCTGGAAAGAAAAAGGCAAAGAACTCCGCCGAGGTTGCGAATTTGGCCGGTTGTTTCAGAATTGGCCCCAGACCGTTTCCGGCCGAAATGGCCCACCAGAGCAAGGCCAGTGCGGCAACAGGTAGAAAAAAAGCCTTGAATACCAGCAGTTTCCTGATGCTTTCGACGCCAAGATAAACGACGTACATATTCAGCATCCAGAACAAAAAGAAGCAGATGGCAGGGCCGGTTTGTAAGCCAAACGAAACAGGGAACACCTGGGGTAATGTTTCCAGCGACGGAATCCATAACCGAAGCATTTGGTAGATCGAAAACCCGCCAATCCAGGTCTGGATGCCGAACCAGCCACAGGCGACAATGGCCCGAAGCATCGCCGGAATATTGGCGCCACTCGTTCCGAAACTGGATCGTACCAAAACGGGGAAAGGAATACCGTACTGAGCACCGGCATGACCATTTAATACCATTGGAATCAAAACAATGGTATTGCCCAGAAAGATGGTAAAAATAGCCTGCCACCAGTTCATGCCGCCCTGGATAAGTGAACTAGCCATCATATACGTTGGAATACACAAACTCATGCTGATCCAGAGAGCGGCATAATTCCAGGTAGTCCATGTCCGTTTCGACATGGGAATGGGGGCTAAATCCTCGCTATACAGAGCGGATGATTCGTCTACGTTTGCTTCGGTTGCTAACTGCATAATTTCAGATTTACTGTTTCTGGTTTTCTGGTATTGGGTAAGCTCAGGCATAAACCAGTCAACTCAATACCATGAACTGTAAACTACGAACCAATTAACTCATTTTCAACGTATCGAATACCATTTTCTTAAACTTTGCTTCGTCGGCTTCCACGCAGATGGTGGCATTGGGTGGTTTGCCCCAGACGCCCAACTCGTCGATGGCCAAAGCGCCAAGTGTTAATTCGCCACGGGTTTCGATATCGACGAAACGCGATACGGATTGCGAAACAATACTGGGGTCGATAACGGCCGCAATGGTAATGGCATCCGGGTGATTAGAGCCATTCATCTTCTGGTGTTCTTTGCAATATTTCCGCCGAATTCGGTTAATCTTCATGAAAAAGTCAGCGTATTTAGTGCCCAGTTTTTCCACTTTCGCGTAATCGTCATCCGTGAAAACCGAGCTCTTTACGCTCACATCGAAACCAACCGTCGTTATGGGAATCCCCGACTGGAAAACAACACGGGCCGCTTCCGGATCGACCCACGCATTGTAGGTAGCGCCCGGATTGATGTTGCCGTAAAACTTGTAGAAACCACCCATGAAATACAGTTCCTTGACCTTTTTGGCAATGGATGGGTCACGCAATAGCGCCAGCGCAACATTGGTGAGCGGGCCAATGGCAACAATCGTTATCTCGTTCGGGTATTTATCGACTAGTCGGATAATGGCATCGACGGCGTGTTCTTTCTCGGGTTTTTGCTGCGGATCAGGGAAGAACGAATCACTCATCCCATCACTACCGTGTACGTACGTCGCATTCCCGTGGACCTGCCGAACGAGCGGACGGGCAGAACCCTGATAAACGGGAATCTGGCCGTTCTTTCCGGCTAACTGAATTGTATAAAGCGCATTTTTAGTTTGCTGATCAAACCCTACATTCCCACAGGTAATGGTGATGGCTTCGACTTTCAACCTGGGCGAAGTTACGGCCATTAAAACTGCCAGTGCATCATCGGTTGCTGTATCGCTATCAAGAATAATTCGCTTCACCGGATCGGCTTTGCCAATAGACGCAAACGTTGTCGCTGGCAGTAAAGCTGTTGCTGTACCTACCGAAAGTGCCTCAATAAATCTGCGTCTTGATGTGAGCATGCTCGTTATTATAATTTGCGAAAGAAACCTATACGGTCTCAAAGCCCAAATGGGTTTACTGGTTTACGTACTCGTCGGCGATCTTCAGCGCTTCACTAATGATCGCCAGTCCTTCGTCGATCTGTTCTTTCGTGACGCATAGGGGAGGGGCGACGAACACGTAACTCCAGCGAACAAAGGTGTACATACCCAGCTCCTTGATCCTGGCAGCTACTTTGCTCATAACGGCCATTTCTTCCGGCCTGGCGTTGAAGGGAGCCATTGGTTCTTTCGTCGTCCGGTTTTTGACCAGTTCAAAACAGCCTAACAGGCCGGTATTTCTAAAATCGCCAATGCTCGGATGCTTTTCCATCAGGATTGCTGCCTGCGCATCCATGTATTTGCCCATTTCAACGGCATTTTCAATCAGATTTTCATCCTCATAAATTTTCAGCGTTTCCAGAGCCGCTGCACAACCAACCGGATGTGCGGCATAGGTCATGCCCGTAGCTAGTACGGTATCATCGTAGCGGGCAGCGATTTTATCCGTAACCATCAGGCAGCCGAATGGGATATAGCCACTGGTTATGCCTTTGGCCATTGTAACCATGTCAGGAACAATACCGTGATTTTCAAAGCCAAACCATTTGCCGGTACGCCCAAAACCGCTCATCACTTCGTCTATGATGATCAGAATACCGTGTTTATCGCAGATTTTCCGAACGGCGGCTAAATAGCCAACCGGGTATTGCAGACAACCCGATGTGCCCGACTCGCCTTCCAGCATAATAGCGGCTATGTTACCGGGGCCTTCGTAAGCGATGACTCGTTCCAACTGGGCAACAGAGTCGTTCAGCATACTTTCTTCGTCGTGGTTCCAGCGATAACGATACGGGATATCGATGTGTACGAAGTTAGGAGCCTGCTGCGAATCGTCGGGCAGTTTACGGGGGTCGCCACCAACCGATAAGGTGCCATACGTAGCGCCATGATACGACTGATAGCGGCTTAGAATTTTATGCCGGCCTGTATACAAACGAGCCAGTTTGATCGCTGCTTCATTTGATGTCGCACCGCATAACGTAAAGAAGGCTTTGTTTAGATCGCCGGGGCAGATTTCGGCCAGTTTTTTGCCCAATTCACCCCGGACTTTCGTTACGCAGTAGGGAGTCACATAGCTTACCTCCTGCATTTGTTTAACAACCGCTTCCGTAATGCGCTGATTACCATGGCCGATATTGACATTCATCAGCCCCGATGAGAAGTCGATATAACGTTTGTCATCGTAATCGTACATATAAACTCCTTTGGCAGATTTTACTGCAATGGGTGAAATACCTTTCTGTTTGCTCCAGGCAAATACGGTATGATCGAAACTATCCTGAAGCACTTCCTGCGTTTCAGAAAGCGTTGTTGTGTCAAGCATGAGAAAAAGCGTTAATGGTTAATTGGTCGTTTGTCTACAGTTAGCTCATCCAGTTAATGCCGGCTTCGGGGTTCCATTTGGTTGTGCTTTTTTTGAGCTTCGTCCAGAATTCGATGGAGCTTTTGCCGGTAATGTCGCCGACGCCGAAGCGGCTATCATTCCAGCCGCCAAACGAAAATGGCTCGCGCGGGACAGGTACGCCCACGTTGACGCCGACCATTCCGGCGCTGGCTTTATCGATCACGTAGCGCGCCATGCCGCCGTTTTGGGTAAATACCGAGGCTGCATTACCATATGGGTTCGCATTCTCGATGGCCAGCGCTTCATCGACTGTATTTGTCCGCATGATGCTAATGACCGGTCCAAAGATTTCTTCCTGAGCGATGGCCATGTCTGGTCGTACATAATCAATAACAGTTGGCCCCACGTAGGTGCCTTCTTCTTTGCCTTCTACTGTCGGATTACGCCCATCAACCAGCACTTTGGCGCCCTGGCTTTCGGCTTCAGTAATGTATCGCTCAATGCGGTCTTTGGAAGCACGATTGATCACCGCTCCCAGGTTTTTGCCGGGAACCATCTTCTGGGCTTCCTCACACAGTTTCTCGATGATATGATCGACCGGACCAACAGCAACCATGGCCGATGCTGCCATGCAGCGCTGACCTGCACAACCCGCCATCGATGCTGTGATGTTTTGCGCCGTCATACCCGGAATGGCGTCGGGCAATACAATCAGGTGATTTTTGGCCCCGCCCAGCGCCAGACAGCGTTTGTAATTGCTGGTTGCGCGCTTATAAACGGCTTTGGCGATTTTTGTGGAACCAACAAACGAAACGGCTTCAATACCCGGATGATCGCAGATGGCCTCAACGATTTCGCGATCGCCGTGAACGACGTTGAAGACGCCTTTGGGCAAACCGGCTTCCTGAAGTAACTCTGCCAGTCGACCTACGCTCAAGGGTACCTTTTCCGAGGGCTTTATAATCATGCAATTACCTAATGCAATAGCGTTCGGGATTGTCCAGTTTGGCACCATGCTTGGGAAATTGAATGGAACAATGCTGGCAACTACACCCAGGGGTACGTGTTCGGTTCGGCACTCAACGCCCCGGCTCACTTCCAGAATTTCACCAGTAACGATTTGCGGTAACGAACAGGCAAATTCTGCCAGTTCGGCTCCTTTTTCAATTTCGGCAACGGCCTCATCGTAGGTTTTACCATTCTCTTCCTGGACCAGTGCGGCTAATTCGTTGATGTTTTTCTCCAGCAGTGCTTTATAGCGGAAGAAAACCTGTACTCTTTCTTTAATGGTTGTTCTGCTCCAGGCAGGGAAGGCCGCTTTTGCCGCTTTGACGGCAGCATCTAAATCCTGGGCAGTCGATAATGGTACGGTCGATAGCTGGGTGCCATCTACTGGTGAAATGACCGCCAGTGTCTGATCCGTTGCCGCATCGATAAACTGACCGTTTATGTAATTCTGTATGGGACTATACTTCATGGTTTTGTTGTAGTTCTGCATTTTTTGCAGAAATATGAAGTGCAAACTAAAAATAATTTAAATCTAAGTCAAATTTTAGCAATATTTTTGCCAGATAAAATCACGGTGATGGAAAAGAATCATAGTACACTCGACGACCTGGACTTTGCTGTTCTGTCCTGTCTTCAAAAAGACGGCCGAATGTCATTTACAGAAATTGCCGAGCAATTAAATGTGTCCGTTGGCACAGCCCGCACCCGACTTAACCGATTAATAGAAGAAGGAATTATTAGTATTGTCGGCCGGGTCAATCCCGATAAAGTAGGATTTCGTGCCTATGCACACGTTGCGGTATATGTGCGCCCGGCTACGCTGAAAGAGCACGTAGCGCAGGAAATTTCGACCCGGCCTGAAGTTAGTTTTCTGGCCAGCACATCCGGAGATTATGATTTGGAGGTCGATGTTATGTGCCAGACTAATAACGACTTAGTTGAATTTATCAACGAAATTTCAACAATTGAAGGCGTCTATCAAACCAAAACGACGCTTTATTTTAAGGTATATAAATACGCTCAGCCTGATTTAAATCTGTTAAAGTAAGCTGTTCTGCAAGACTTGGAACTGGTGACTACAAGGCCACTGAAGACTATACTATAAAATGTAAAATTTCTTAGTTGTTCCTCAAAAAGATACCAGCCTTCTAAAGATAGATAGAGTTAGAAGGGGAGGCCTAAAAATAGTAAGGATTCCTAAAAAAGCATAGACCAAATGACCTGTATGCAAACGTTTGCGGTAGCGGTTGCATTGAATTTTATAGTAATTAGCGGGTAATTCTTATGGCAATTCTTTTGAATAGTTGAATAATTCAGATAATATTCTGTAAAAAGCCAGTATGGGCTTCTATGCCTTGTCGAAACTGAGTAGCTATGCTTGGAAGGCCGATTCATCTGGAATTGCATTTATCTACGAATTGCAACGTTTAATTACCAACTTATTCACTTAACATGCAGGTACGCTATGCTATTGGCCCGAATGAAACGAGTTCGTTTAAAACGAACGACCTTCGGGCGAATTTTTTGATTGAAACCCTCTTTCTTCCAGATACGGTTCATCTCTGTTACAGTCACTTTGATCGGGTTATTGTTGGGGGCGTAAAGCCAGTCGATTCATTGGTCGAACTGACTACTTATGACGAACTAAAGAGCGACTATTTTTTAGAACGCAGGGAGCTAGGCGTAATCAATGTTGGCGGTACCGGAACCATTCAGGTTGATGGACAGAGCTACGAACTGGCCAAACTGGACTGTCTTTATATCGGACGAGGTAGTCGGCAAGTGACATTTGGAAGCCAGTCGGCGGATGAACCGGCTCTTTTTTATGTACTGTCGGCACCTGCCCATACGACCTATCCGACCCAAAAGGCAGCCCAAAATGATGTTTTTTCAGCACCGATGGGGTCAAAAGAAGGAGCAAATGAACGGGTCATCTACCGGTATATTCACCGGGATGGGTTGCCAAGTTGCCAGTTAGTGATGGGTCTAACGATCCTGAAGTCAGGAAGTGTTTGGAATACAATGCCAGCCCATGTACACGACCGCCGGATGGAAGCCTATTTTTACTTCGACCTTGATCCAGCTCATCGGATTGTACATCTGATGGGCCAGCCTGCCGAAACCCGGCATCTGCTCGTGGCTAATCATCAGGCCGTAGTATCTCCTCCTTGGTCGATCCATTCGGGATGCGGGACAACGAACTACTCGTTCATCTGGGGAATGGCTGGCGAAAATATGGATTATGCCGATATGGATATGACTGCGATCGCTGATTTGCGGTAGTAGATTCCTTTTTCTTAAACTCTCTTTTTCATGAAACACTATTTTAGTATTCTATTTGCTTCACTTACCTTTTCTGCCTTTGCCCAAACGCCAATAGACGTTGATAAGGAGTTCGCTTTTGCCACGAAGCAATACGAACTAATGCTGAAAGCTCACCCTGATACAACAAAATTTCCCCAATCGACAAATCCCGACGGTACTATTCGGGACATGAAATCGGATTGGTGGTGCAGTGGTTTCTTTGGCGGATCGCTCTGGTATCTGTACGAACGGACGAAAGCTCCTGCTATGAAAGATGCTGCTCATAAATGGTCGATGGCAGTCGCAAAAGAACAGTACAATACCGGCACACATGACTTGGGTTTTATGCTCTATTGTCCATTTGGTAATGGTTATCGGCTGACGAAAAACGAATCGTATAAGCCGATTATGCTGACCGGAGCCAAATCACTGTCGACCCGTTTCGATCCAAAAGTAGGCGTCATTAAATCCTGGAATAAATTTCAGAACTATATGTATCCGGTTATCATCGATAACATGATGAATCTGGAGTTTTTGTTCTGGGCTGCCAGGGAATCAGGTAATAAGCAGTTTCGGGATATCGCGATCACCCATGCCGATAACACGCTGAAAAACCATTTTCGTCCTGATTACAGCAGTTACCACGTCATTTGCTATAATCCAGATGGAACGGTAGCTGCCAAAAAAACAGCGCAGGGGGCTGCCGATGGATCGGCCTGGGCGCGGGGCCAGGCCTGGGGATTGTACGGCTATACGGTCATGTATCGCGAAACGAAAGACAAAAAATACCTGGATCAGGCCCGTCACATTGCTGATTTTTACCTGAATCATCCCAATCTTCCCGCCGATAAAATCCCGTTCTGGGATTTCAATGCACCGAATATTCCGAACGAAGAGCGTGATGCATCGGCAGGTGCGATTACCGCTTCGGCTTTGCTTGAGCTATCAACATACGGTGGCCCTTCGGCAAAAACCTACTATCAGTCGGCTGTGAAAATGCTGCAAAGTCTGGCCAGTCCGGCTTATAAAGCCAATTTAGGAGAAAATAATAATTTTATTCTGAAGCACAGTGTCGGGCATAAGCCGGGTAAGAGCGAAGTGGATACGCCTATTATTTATGCCGATTACTATTTTCTGGAAGGGCTGCTGCGTTACGATACTCTCCGTAAAAAGCCAGAGAATAAGTCGTAAATCGTATCGAATAGGCCTAAACGCCGACCGGATCGGATGCCCTTTCTCGCAGATAAGGGTATCCGATCCGGTCGGCGTTGATCATTTAACTTACAGGCAGAAGTAACTTCCTTTCGTGCAGAGAAGTTGTGAGTGTCTTCAGCGAACGAAACAGCGGTCAAGACAAGACCCGGCAAACCACTACGCTATTTCAAATGAGTAGGTAATGTCAGTTGACGGACGGAACTGCGCCGTAGCCGAACAATACTTGTCCATAGACAGATCAATTGCCCGTTTAACCTTATCGGCATTAAGCTGACCTTTTAGTAGATAAGTGATATGAATTTTTTTGAAAGGGGCAGGATTAGCTCCTTTCTCGCGTAACCCGTCAACCTTCAATCGGAAATCGTCAATTTGTTGTTTCTGTTTCTGAAGGATCAGAATCACGTCAATGGCCGTGCAGCCAGCCAGGCCCATCAATAGCATTTCCATCGGTCTGGCCCCTGCATTATGGCCGCCAATATCAACAGCTCCGTCAATGTGCTGAGCCACTCCCGATTTTCCAATGGCTTCGAAATGAAAGGCGTCATCCACACGCACGAGTTCAACCTGCATTGTATTAAATTCCTGAACCGTGTCAACTTGTTGTGAATCAAGCATGGTACTTTTTGCGTTTATAGCGTATAGTTTGTATTTTCACAGCACGGGTGGTCCCGCAGCCCAAACAACCAAAATCATGTCCGAGAAATTCACCGACGATCTTTTCGATCTTAAAAATGACAGGCGGCTGAGCGTTTACCTCTACCGGGCGGGCTTCGGTTGCTGGCTACTCTATATCGTGTCGGGTGCTCGGTTCATGCATTCGCTGAGCATGTACCGAACAGATTTTGGCGTCTTCGCGTTCTTTCTGATGGTTATGGGTTTGTCGGCATCAATGATTTATGACTATTACCATCACCCGAGCGAGTTCGCCCAGAAGAAAAAATGGCTGGCGTTTAGCTATGTAGTGCTTGCCGTTCTGGTTTATTTCTTTATTCTCCACAACGAACCAATGTCGTTAGGCAAGATTTTCGGCCAGGGATTATTTTAATTCAGCAGTTGCCCGAATGCGTATAGGCAGTTCCGTATTGGTCTGGCATAATTTTTATAGACCGACTAAAGGGCAATCAAATAATTCGTAAAGAGCATCTAATCGCCCCATAAAAGGAAAAAGCCTTTGGTGACTCACCAAAGGCTTTTTCCTTTTATGGGGTCTGGATCTATGCAGCTGGCCTTCCTAACTGGATGTTTGCCAGGAGTTTAATATTCTCGCCCAACGCAAGTCCTCCGCTTTCGGTCAGCGCGTTGAAGGTAACATTAAACGCTTTGCGATCAATTGTGCCAGTTACCTCAAAACCTACTTTGATGTTGTTCCATGGATCCTTTTCCGTACCACCATATTCGGCGTCGAACGCTACTTCTTTTGTAATGCCTTTGATCGTGAGGTCGCCAACTAGTTTGTACAGATCACCTTTGACCTTTTTAAATGAAGTAGAGACGAAGGAGAATTTAGGATAAGTCTCTGCTTCGAAAAAGTCTGCATTTCTAAGGTGTTCATCACGGCCGGGCTGGCCAGTATCTACACTGTTTACATCAACATCGAATTGTATCTGTGCGTCCTCAAACTGATCTCCATTCGTAATGGCCTGACCACTAAATGATTTAAATGTTCCTGTGACCGTTGAGATGACAAGATGTTTTACTTTAAATTGTACTTCTGAATGTAGGTTATCTACAGTCCATGTTGTCTTTGACATACAGGTTGATCTTTAGATTTAAACTCGGTAAGCTATCGCAGGCGATTGTCCTGATGACAACTTTGCCTGGGCTCCAAATTTATTTCTCAACAGGATCGACAATGTAGCACTATACCAAAGGATACCGCTATCCTTTGGTATAGCATATAGCGTCATCGTGGGCTCTCGAAAGGCTTTGATGGTGAACTACGGGTTGCCATTACGCATCCTCATGGGCTAGCGAGGTAGACAGCTCACGGTAGGCGTCGATTTGCTGTTGAAGCACAGCAATCACCTGACCGGCGGTGCCAATAGCATCAGCGCCGGCAATGAAGCGTCGTGGTGGGCTAGCCTGCCCAGAAATTGTAATCAGTGCCTGAGCGAGCTTGGCCGGATCGCCCGACTGTTGACCATTCGCGCCTTTCCAAAATTCCATTTGCTTTGCCCGACGCTCGTTGTAGTCTTCGATGGAGGGTTCGGCGTAATTCGTAGACTCCTCAGTAAGCAGTTCGGTGCGGAAAAAGCCTGGGTTGACGATAATGGTATCGATGCCAAACGGTTCTACCTCAGCCTGAAGCGACTCCATCCAACCTTCCAGGCCGAACTTCGACGCAGCATAGGCAGTACCAAACTCAAATCCGACGAGTCCAGCAGTTGATGAGATCGTAATGATCTGCCCTGATCTTTGTTTACGCATGTGGGGGAGTACCGCGCGGGTGACATTCATGGGGCCGATGAGGCTAGTCGTCAGCTGCTTCCCCATCTGCTCCGGTGTCAGTTCTTCAAAATAGCCTGCGTAAAAGCTGGCGGCATTATTGACCAGAACATCGATGCGGCCAAACCGGTCGAGGGTTGCCTTAATCGCAGACTCGGCGTCAGAAGGGTTGGTAATGTCCAGTTTTACGACTAACAAATCCTCAGATTGGCCAAGAGTCTGAGCAACTTTGCCTGAGTTTCGACCGGTGGCAACCACTTTATGGCCGGTGGCAAGTGCCGCTCTGGCAATATCCAGGCCCAATCCGCGCCCGGCACCAGTGATGAGCCAAACTTTACGGGTAGTCATATTCTTTTCTTCTTTGTTGTTAATTGGCGGTGCAAAGATCAGTGTCCTGTAGGCTGGCCGTTAATGAAAAACAAAGAATAAAATAAGAATTTCAAAGAGATGCCGCTCTCACCGATTTGGGTATATCACCCGTTTTCTTTTTAAAAAAATTATTGAAATAAGTCGTGTATTCAAACCCAAGGGCATAAGCGATGTCAGCAACAGTCCAGTTCGTGTGTTGTAGAAGCGCTTTGGCCTCGCTGATAATTCGGTCAGCAATATGAACTGTCGTGGGTTTGCCGGTAACTTCCTTCACCGAGCTATTTAAATGGTTGACGTGTACGGATAACTGTTTGGCAAAATCCTGTGCTGTTTTTAATTCCAGTGGATGATCGGTGCTTTCAATCGGGAACTGTCGTTCCAGAAGCTCAAGAAATACCGATGTGATTCGTACAGCCGCATTCTTGTGTTCAGGGGAGTTTTCGGAAGGCTGCATTTTCAACGCTTCGTGAACAATCAGGCTGATGTAGTTGCGAATCAACTCATCCTTAAAGATATAGTCAGAATCCTGCTCGGCAAGCATTTTTTGAAAGATCGTAGCGATGGTGTCTTTTTGCTCCGTATTTAAGGTTAAAATGGGTGTGCCGCCCAGTTTAAATAAAGGTGATTGCAGAAGGCTTTCAGACCGGTCGCTTACTTTCAGAAAATCCTCAGTGAAGAGGCAGGCGTAACCGTCGATTGTAGGTGTAACAATCTCACAGGAGTAAGGAATACGCGGATTGCCAAAAAATAAAATGGGCTCATCCGTTTCAAAACTTTTGTCGGCATAATGAAAAATATACTTTCCGGACGTCAGGCTGATTTTGTAAAAGTCTTTGCGGCTATAGTCATGGCCATTCGACTTACTGTCTGTTTCGTAGACTTTAAATCCCTTTAGCTTTAGTTCGGTATTAAAATCTGACGTGCGAGTGCTTTCCAGCTTATTCATAACACAAAGTTAAGAAAATCAAAGATTGTGTGTATATGCCTGTGGCCAGTGTTCCCGATGGTATGAGGTTAGAAACGCGATGGGGTTTATCCGGGAGAGAGTTTCACAGTAGCCTGGAATGATGCTGTCAGGAAAGGCAGTATAGTGTAGAATAGAGTCGTTTATTCGATTGATCCAATCGCCACACAAAACCCGTGTAGCTGTTATGCAACAGTTTTAGAGTTGATTCAGGAGACACGAAAAGACCTTTTGGATTGAAAAAATCAGAATCTCCCGGCTTACTGGTCGCTTTTTTCTTTATAATTTACCAGGGCATTGATAGCATTGCGCAAACTGGCGGCTAGTTCCTGATCGGCCAGAATACCCGCTTCGTCAAGCGACCGGCCAGCAACTGGCACCGCTGGTGAAGCTTCAGTAATGACAATGGCCATCATGACTGTAAGAGTTTCTATGAGGGCATTGTGGGCGTAGAGAGAACGCGGTGACGCATTGATAATACCCACTGGCTTATTCATAAACTCACCACTGCTGACGATCCAGTCCAGTGCGTTTTTCAAAACACCCGATACGCCATGAGCGTATTCAGGGCTGCAAATCACGATAGCATCGGCCGCCTGTAGTTCGGAGCGAAAGTCCGCTACGGCGGCCAGCGCATTTTCATTGTCAAGGTCAAGATTAAAGGGTGGAATAGTCGCTAGTTTATCATATAAGTTAATCTCAACATCGGGAGGAGCCAGTTGAACGATGGCACGGAGAAGTTTTGTATTCGTCGAATTAAGGCGTAAACTGCCGGAGATCGCCAGAATTTTCATGAGCGTTTGGTTGTAGTTGTGCTCATTTCAACACCTTCGTGATTTCATTTAGTTTCTCCATTTTCTGCACAAAATCACCTTTTAGCTGATTGCGAATGGCCGTCAGGTTATCGAGCGTTTCCTGCAGGCTATCGGGCAGAATGTCTTCCAATACTTCGCGGAATCGTTTGGCAAAGGTTGGCGATTTGCCGTTGGTTGAAATCGCAATTTTCAGATCTCCCTTTTTGACGACTGAACTCAGATAAAAATCGCACAGATCAGGCGTATCAGCCACATTGACCAGAATTCGCCGATTTTTGCAATCGGCCTGTACCTGCCGGTTCACATTTTTGTCGTTCGTACCCACAATAACCAGGTCTTTGTCGGCCAGGAATAACTCATGATAAGGCTCCTGAATAAGAGCCAGTTTAGGATGTTGCCGGGCCAGCTCCCGGATTTCGGCCCGAATTTCGGGGGCTACCAGCGTAATGCGGGCATCCGGTGAGTTGGCCAGCAGGGCCGTTGTTTTCTCCAGACCCACATAACCACCCCCTACGATGAGTGTATGCAGGTTTTCGGCCTTGACAAAAATTGGGAATAAGGTATTCATAAAAAAGTCGGTAGCCGTTCGGCGATAGTCGGTTGCAGTAGCTATGAACAAACTTACGACTATAAACGAACGACTACCGACTATTGCAGTCGAGTTAATGGATTTAAAACTTAAATCCTAAGTTGACACCCAGAATCCGACGTTTGGTGTTGCTGACATTATTGAGTACGTCAGCCAATCCGTAGTGGTACACAAAATCCAGAAACAACGGCCCGGCATCGAAACCGATGTTAGCCAGACCATTGACGGTAGCCGCAGCAAAATCGCTTTGCGAGAAATTGAATGCATTATTATTGACGCCAAGGGGAGCTGCATACTCCGCCCCGATCTGTAAGCGGACTCCTGAAATGCCCCGTTCCGACTGGGCTACCTTAACACCAATGTAGGCCGGAATGTGTAAATATTTTTGGTCGACATTCGATGTGATGTCTTTGATTCCATTTACCTGGCCATCGCCAGCCTGATAAAAATCAGAACTCGATGTTAAATATTCAGCGCCAATCTGCCCGTAAACCCGGCCCCCACCCCGTATAAAGAAACCCAACTGATAACCGAGTCGGCCGCTCAGGTTATTGCCCTGAACATCTTCGCCCTCAAACCGGGTTGAGTTGGCTCCGGCATATACGCCAAACGTAAAATTCTTGTAGTTTTCCCGATGTGCTTTGCGCTCCTCTATTTCCGTACTACGCTGACCATCCTGATAACCATCGTCATAGGCCCGGCTTAAATCGCGCTCATCATACATCCGGCCGTAATTTCGGTCATTTCCCGCCCGATCTTCATAGCGATTATTGTACCGGCTATTTTCGTCACTTCGCCGGTTAAAATCTCTACGTTCATCCAGACGATCATCGAGCTGCCGATCATAACGGCGCTCATCCCGACGCGATGACGGACGGTAATCCCTATCCCGATCGTAACGGTCGTCATAGGAATTTTGCTGGCCTACTGCCAAACCGGCACTACATACTCCCACCAGTAGTAATGCTGCATTTACTGATTTTTTCATAACGTGTTGAGTTGAGCAAGGGCATATGCCCATATTGACTTACAACCATGTCTCCTTATTGAATGTTTCGCTTATTTATCGACATAGCTCCTATTCCTGCGCAGGAGACATAGCTCCTATTCCTACGCAGGAAAGGTTAATAAACAGGCTGTGCTATAGCGACAAAAAAAAGCCGACTTAAAAAGCCGGCATTTTTTACTGAAGAAAGAAGTTTCGATTAGAATTTGAATCCTACACTAGCACTCAAAATTCTACGTTGCGAACCGGCAAAACCTGTTGTGCTAACAGCTTCGATCGAGTTGCTGAAACCATAATGATAGGTCAAATCGATCAGCAACGGACCAATGTCGAAGCCAAGCTGGCCCAAACCGTTAAACGTACCACTTTTGATCTCCGAGTTGCTCAGGTTAAATGAGTTGCTATTGGAGTTGATCCGATTGGCATACTCTAAACCAACCTGTAGCCGAACGGCAGAGATACCCCGATCGGATTCGACCAGTTTATAACCAATGTATACTGGAATTTGAACATACTGGATATTGATCTGATCCTGAATGTTTTGAGCAGACTGCCCATCTCCTTTACGGAAGTAGTTCGAACTGGAGGCAAAATATTCACCGCCTAACTGGCCGAATAATCGGCCACCACCCCGCACAAAGAAACCCGCCTGATACCCTAAACGACCCGAGAGATTATCACCATTAACATCTTCGCCCTTAAAACGTGTCGTATTTAAACCTGCATAGATGCCAAACACAAAGTTTTTATAATCCTTTGTTTTCTTGTCGCGGGCCGGCGTCGTGTATGTATCGGTCGTCGTCGTTGTTGTCGCTGAATTGTTGTAGCTGTTCGTTGTCGGCGTTGTTGAATAGGTGCCATTGGCATTCATATTCGCTCTCGAAGCGCTATCCGACGACATTGTTGTTGGCGTCGTTGAATAAGTACTGTTCGACGTGCTGGTTGTATCCGTTACTGGCGACGCACTGTACGTTGACGTACCCGTCGTTGTCGATGAGGGATTGGTGGTGGTTTGGCCACTAGCAAGGCCAACACCAAGCAGGCAGGAAGCCAGCAAAGTAAGTTGAGTTTTCATAATTTTCTTTTATCGCGTTGAGTTGCACAAAAAAAAGGTGTAATGTCAATTACACCCTATTAACAGACCGCTTACGGTCAATGTTTTTAGATTATTCTAATTTCTTCGTATGTTAATATGGTAAGTTTCTTTACTCATATCCTTCGGTAAAAGCCTCAACTTATTGAAACTATAGAATCTCATTCGCAAAACGATTCGTTTATTCCGTCTGTCTGGAAAAAACAAAATATCCCGCAGACAAACGCCCAAAAAGTCACACTTTTCTACGGTCATCTGCGGGAATAATTATTTACTCACTGCGTAATTTTTTGAATGTGTTTATCAGACCATTGGTTGAGCTATCGTGCGTACTTACGGGGGCATCATCCTGCAACTCGGGTAGAATCCGGCTGGCCAGTTGCTTACCCAGTTCCACACCCCATTGATCGAAGCTATAGATGTCCCAGATTACGCCCTGCGTGAAAATTTTATGTTCATAGAGCGCAATCAGGCTACCCAACGTTCGGGGAGTCAGTTTTTTGAACAGAATCGAGTTGGTGGGCCTGTTCCCAGAAAACTCTTTGAAAGGCGTTAAAAAGCTAATTTCGTCTTCGCTCTTCCCCGCTTTGCGTAATTCATCGGCAGCTTCGTCGGCTGTTTTGCCGTTCATCAGCGCTTCAGTCTGGGCGAAGTAGTTAGCCAGCAGAATTTTGTGATGTTCGCCAATGGGCCGTTGGCTAATGGCCGGAGCCAGAAAATCGCAGGGGATTAGTTTCGTTCCCTGGTGAATGAGCTGGTAAAACGCATGCTGACCATTGGTACCGGGTTCTCCCCAGATGATCGGACCCGTCTGCCAGTCAACCGGATTGCCGTCGCGATCGACCGATTTACCATTGCTCTCCATATCGCCCTGCTGAAAATAAGCTGCAAATCGGTGCATGTACTGATCATAGGGGAGGATAGCTTCCGTTTGTGCCCCAAAGAAATTATTGTACCAGATACCAATCAGTGCCAGCACAACGGGCAGACTTTGTTCGGCGGGGGTGTTCTGGAAATGCAGATCCATCGCATGACCACCTTCCAGCAGCTCTTCAAATTTGTCGTAACCAATATACAGCGCAATCGACAAGCCAATGGCCGACCAGAGTGAATAGCGTCCGCCAACCCAATCCCAGAAGCCGAACATATTGGCCGGATCAATACCAAATTTCTCCACGGCGGCCTGGTTCGTTGACAGCGCGGCAAAATGCTTGGCAATGGCTGCTTCGTCTTGGGCTGTATCCAGAAACCATTGCCTGGCTGTTTGGGCATTGGTCATTGTTTCCTGGGTCGTAAACGTTTTTGATGCGATTAGAAACAGCGTGGTTTCGGGTTTAACCGTTTGCAGCGTTTCGTACATGTGAACGCCATCGACGTTAGAGACAAAATGGACCCGAAGATCAGGACTGGCGTAAGGTTTCAGCGCTTCCGTCACCATAACCGGGCCGAGGTCTGAACCCCCAATCCCGATGTTCACGATATCGGTGATGGTTTCGCCCGTATAACCTTTCCAGGCACCCGACCGAACCCGCTCCGAAAACTCTTTCATGTGTGCCAGCACCTCATTTACATCGGGCATTACATCTTTCCCATCGACCAGAACGGGTGTGTTCGACCGATTGCGCAGAGCCACATGCAATACGGAGCGGTCTTCGGTTCGGTTGATTTTGTCGCCCGAAAACATCTTCCCGATTGCATCGGTCAGACCCGCCTGTTCGGCGAGCTGAAGCAGCAAACCAAACGTTTCATCGGTAATGCGATTCTTGGAAAAATCGAGCAGAATGTCTTCAAACTGTCGGGTAAACTTCGGGAAACGCTCGGCATCTTCGGCAAATAAATCGCGGAGATGCCGGTTTTTCAGAAGGTCGTAATGAGCTTGTAATTGCGCGTAAGCAGGGAGACGGGTAAATCGATGATTCGGGAGCATAAGAAAGGAAGTTATTAGTGTACAGTCTTCAGTTGGCAGTATTCAGATTGAGCTGACATAAGCTTGCATAGGTACGATTTCACAAAGTGCGCACTATATGCTGCCACCTGAAAACTGTAAACCAGTTCAGAATGTCGGCGCGAATATCGTATTTCCAACGCAATCTTTTTTTGTATAAATCGGTTTCCTTATAAACTGCCTCAATTCTCAACTTACCTTTGTGGTATGAATACGATTACGACCGATACGCTCTTCGACTATGAACGCTGGCAGAAATCGCTGCCCGCTGACGCTCAACGGTATCAACAGAACCAACCTTACCCGCACATTGCGCTCGAGAATTTTCTGGAACCCTGGGCAGCCGAACGGGCACTCGCGTCTTTCCCTGCTGTAGGCGATGCTGGCTGGATTCACTATGTCCACGTAAACGAGAAAAAACACGGCCTGAACAAAATGGATTTATTGCCACCTGCCATTCAGGATGTTATTCGCGAGATGAACTCGCCCCGTTTTGTGGCTTACCTAAGCAAGCTAACGGGCATTCCAAACCTGATTTCGGATGATTCACTGGAAGGTGGCGGACTTCACCAGTCGAAGCGAAATGGTTTTCTGAATGTTCATGCCGATTTTACCGTTCACCCACATAAACGCAACTGGCGTCGGCGCGTAAATTTACTGATTTACCTCAATCACGACTGGAAACCTGAATACCGGGGTGATCTGGAACTCTGGGATCGTCAGATGAAGGGTGTGGTGCAGAAAATTGCGCCGATTTTTAACCGGTGTGTAGTTTTCAACACGGATGAAGATTCTTATCACGGATTGCCCGATCCGATTTTGTGTCCGGAAGATATGACGCGGAAATCAATCGCTCTCTATTATTTTACGGAAGAAGCCGTGACGCCCACGCTCCGGGCAACGAACTACAAAGCCCGGCCCGACGATGGTGCGAAAGCGATTCTGATCTGGTTAGATAAAAAAATGGTGGCCACTTATACTACCTTAAAACGTGCTTTGGGTATTGATGATGCGTTCATCAGCAACATCCTGAACCGACTAAGTGGTAAGAAATAAGCCTCAACCCGTTGCTCTTTTTAATGACAGAACGGACTTGGCGAGAATCCGTCGGGATGCTGGCTCAAACATTTTCCTTACTTTTACGGCCCTGTTCACCTTTGTGGACAGGGCTTTTTTGCGTTACGTATGAATCAAAAACTTTTTTATTCGCTCCTCTTTGCGGTACTGGGCATTTTACTCTTCGTTCCCTTTTTAGGTGGGGTTCGGCTGTTTGATTGGGACGAAATCAATTTTGCCGAGTGCTCCCGCGAAATGGTTGTGCTGGGCGATTACCTGCGGGTTCACGTTGATTTTAAGCCATTTTACGAGAAACCGCCTTTTTTCTTCTGGTGCCAGTCGCTGATGATGAACCTATTTGGCACCAATGAATTTGCAGCTCGTTTACCGAATGCCATATGTGGTATTATCTCGCTGATTTACCTGTACAATCTCGGCGCTAAACTACACGGCCATCGTTTTGGCCTGATTTGGGCGCTAACCTATCTGGGTTCGGTTACACCCCACCTGTATTTTCGATCGGGTATTATTGATCCGTTTTTTAACCTGTTCATTTTTATTGGGTTAATTAATCTGATTTTTGCCTCCTGGAAGCGGGAAGGTACAGCCAGTAGTATGCTTGTACCCCGCGGTGTTTGGAATTACCTGTTTATCGGCGGGTTTGTGCTGGGAATGGGCATTAACACTAAAGGCCCGGTTGCTTACCTGATCGTGTGCCTGACATTGGGTGTTTACTGGATTCTGAGCCGGTTTCGCTGGTTTATAACGCCCCTGCAATTCCTGTTTTACTCGGTAGCGGCTACGCTGGTTTCTGTGGCCTGGTATGGGTTGGAAACCTTCCTTCATGGTCCGGTTTTCATCACCGAATTTCTGAAGTATAATTTCCGTCTGTTCAGTACGCCAGATGCAGGTCATTCAGGTTTCCCCGGTTATCATTTTGTGATCCTGCTGGTTGGCTGCTTTCCGGCCTCGATTTTCGCGCTACGGGCGTTTGCACCGCTGATGATCGAGCGTAATTACCAGCGTGAATTCCGTAAGTGGATGCTCATTTTGTTTTGGGTTGTGCTGATCCTGTTTAGCATCGTACAGTCTAAAATTGTCCACTATTCGTCCATGTGTTATTTCCCGCTGACCTATATGGCCACTTTGACACTGACGCAATTGGAATCGAATAAAATCCGGTTCAACAACTGGTTGCGGGCTGGGTTGATTGTTATTGGCGGGATATATATTCTGGCTACCATTGGCTTGCCTATTCTGGCTCATCGTATGGATCTGGTACGGGCTGTCGCTGATCAGGATGCCTTTACGCAGGCTAACCTGAACGCAAAAATTAACTGGACAGGCTGGGAGGTAATACCCGGAATCTGGCTGCTTATCGTTCTGTCGCTGAGCCTGATCTGGTTCGATCAACGCCAGACTGACCGGGCAATCGTTGCCTTATTTGGCGGTATGGCCGTATTTATTACACTGACTCTCTGGTTTTTTATCGGTCGGATCGAAGGGATCTCTCAGGATGCGGCTATGCGCTTTTTCGAGAAGGCACAGGGCCAAAACGTGTATGTAAAATCGTATGGCTATCGTAGTTATGGACCGTTCTTTTATACGCAGAAACCCGCCATTACAAACCCCAATTATTACGACGAAGACTGGCTTCTACGTGGTAAAATAGACAAAGACGTTTGGTTTATCAAGAAGAACGTTGAAGAGCACACCGCCCTCGACTCCTTGCCTGACATCAAAAAAACGGGCGAAGAAAATGGATTCGTTTTTTATCTGCGGAAGGCGAAATAAATGGATTTACATTCGATTATCTGATGTGTCTAATCGGTTTATATCAGATACTCGAATGCAAGCACTTATCATAAACAGATTTCTTGTAGGCGGTTTTCGTCCATGACAAATACATTGAAATCGACCTGTCCACGAATACCCTGGACCCATCCGTTCTGGTTGTGTTGCCATAAGTACAGGCGATCAGGGTCATAGGCCCGAAGGTGTTTGGTAGAGTAATCGGCAATCCAGAGCGGGTACTCATCCAGGTTGCCTTTGATATAGCGTTTATAGAGGCTCCCATTCGTATAAATAATAGGGCGGGCCTGATAATGTTCTTCTACGGTTGCCAGCCACAGCCGAAGACCATCGACAATGGCTTCGTCCGATTGGCCGTTCGTAACCTCAAAATCAACAACCGGGGCAAAGTCGCCAGTCGATAGCTCAACGTGTCTAATAAAATTATTGGCTTGTTTGACCGGGTCTCGGGTGGGGTGATAAAAATGATAAGCTCCCCGGCGCAGATTTGATTTTTTTGCCTCACTCCAGTTCTTATCAAAGTGCCTGTCGGTCATTGTGGCTCCTTCTGTTGCTTTAACAAAAACGAATTGAAGCCGAACCCCATCGGCCTCCATCTGTCGGACTCGTTTCCAGTTAATGCGGTCATTATGCCGCGAAACATCAATGCCATGAATGCCATAGCGCATGGGTAGGCGGATGCCGAATGCCCGGACAAAGCGCCAGTCCATGTCGTCCTGCCGAAACGATCGAAAGATCCAGTAGGCGACAAACAACACCATAAACGCCGAAATCCAAAGACCATATCGCCGGAATATGATGTTGACCAGAACGCGTGTTTTCATGCAGAAGACTTACTTTTGGCGCAAAATTACAGCTTTACCGGCGAATGTAACGAACATAAAAAAGGCCCGCTGCAACGTGCAGTGGGCCAGTTATTTCCTGATTGTAAAAAAATCAGTCGTGGCCTTCGAGTTTGACGAGCTTATTATAGAGTCCCAGAATCAGAAACGGGGCTGCCCATTGGCCAACAAACAAACTACGATGTTTAGAACCCTGATATTGTAGAAATAAGGACACTCCCATTGAGCCTAATGCCGCCCAAAGAAAAATATCGGATGGCAATTTGGCGGTCTGTTCTTCAATTGCTTTTGTAACCTGGCCTTCATTATGCTCTGGATTTGAATTCTTTTGCTTAGCCATAACGTTGAAAAGTTTAGTTGATAACGAGACCTTAACCCATTGATAAAAGCCTTTGTTCAGTCTTTGCATTATTTGCCTGATGTCGTTAGGCACCGGTTAAAATGGGCGTTAAATAAAAGCCGGTCCGCCAATACAGCATCTATATAGATATCGTATTGGTAGCCCGGCTTTTATTGATCTTAAAAAAGATTACTTATTCGGCTGGGGTGTAGTGCGAAGGTATGGCTTCACAAACGTCACACCTTTCGGAAATTTAGCCTCCAGCTGGTCGTTCGTTACGGCTGGTGTCACGATAACATCATCGCCTTGCTGCCAATCGGCAGGGGTAGCCACCTGATAGTCAGCCGTTAGTTGCAACGAGTCGATGACGCGTAACAACTCATTGAAATTCCGGCCAGTTGAAGCTGGATAGGTCAGCGTTAGCTTGATTTTTTTGTCGGGGCCGATGACAAACACCGAACGCACAGTTGCTTTTTCGCTGGCGTTTGGATGAATCATATCGTAGAGGGTTGCTACAGTCCGATCGGGATCGGCAATAATTGGGAAGTTTACCTCTGATCCCGTGACATCCTTAATATCGGGCGTCCAGCGGTTGTGCGAATCCAGATCATCGACCGACACGGCGATAACCTTCACATTGCGCTTTCCGAACTCATCTTTCAGAAGAGCAGTTCTTCCTAGCTCAGTTGTGCAGACAGGCGTAAAATCAGCCGGATGTGAGAAAAGCATTCCCCACGAATTGCCCAGCCATTCGTGAAAATGGATGTGACCCTGGGTAGTATCGGCTTCAAAATCGGGGGCGATGTCTCCTAAACGAAGTGACATAATTGAAATGGGTTTTGTTGATTAATTCGATATACTTAATCTAGTAAAAGCAAAATGGAAAAACCGGCTTTTCAGACCGGTTTCACGGAGCAAACGTAGAAAAGATTTTCCAGGTTCGCAATGAGATTTGACTAAAAGGTTAGTGGGGTAAATTGCTCGCCAGAGGCTGCAAAAAAAACACTTCCTTGTCAATCTACTAATTAGATAAGCTTTTCTTCAACGGCAATCCGGACCAGTTCGGCTGCATTGCGAACCTGTAAACGGCGCATCATATTGGCCCGGTGGTTATCGACGGTACGAACACTAAGTTGAAGACGTTCCGCAATCTCACGACTGCTCATGCCATCAACCAGAAATTGTAATATTTCTTTTTCTTTGTTCGACAGGCGCGAGGGTTGAACCTCACGACCTTGCTTACTTCCTTTCTTCAACTGCTGCATGTAGCCGCTCAGAATAATGGAGGCCACCGGCGAACTGTAATATTTTTCCCCCGCTGCGATCATGCGTATTGCTTTAATCATTTCATCGGAGGACGAATCTTTAAGGATGTAGCCATAGGCTCCAGCTTCTACCGAACGCAGGATATAATCTTCATTATTGTGCATCGATAGCATCAATACCCGCACACCTTTGTATAATCGGCTGATAACCTGCGTTGTCTGGATACCCGACATGCCAGGCAGCGAAATATCCATCAGTACCAGATCCGGCTGATGAGTCTTCAGTTTTTCGAGAGCCTCTTCACCATCATTGGCTTCATCGATAATTTCCAAGCCTTCGGCTTGTTCCAGCAAAAGCCGAATCCCATCGCGGACGATCGAATGATCGTCTACCAGCATTAATTTAATTGACGTCATAGTGAGCGGATTGCATCTTATACGGAATACTAACTTGAACTTTGGTGCCTTTACCGGGCACCGAACTGATTTTTAACTTACCATTAAGCAATTTGGCACGTTCCTGCATATTATGTAGCCCCTGTGAAGGAGCGCGATCATTTTTAGCTGGCTGCGAGAGCTTTGAACGCTGGCTTTCTGGTCGAAATCCCCGGCCGTTGTCCGTGACAATCAGGTGAACATAATTTTGTCGTTCAATTAATTCAATATGGATTTGCGAGGGATGAGCATGACGAACAGCATTGCTCAGGGCTTCCTGTGTAATCCGATACAGCATAATTTCAACGTTTTTATCTAAACGAGGATCGTCGGTAGTAAGGTTCGATTCAAACGTTACATCTACGGTATCACTACGATCATTTTCGGCCAGCATTTTAATAGCGGGGATAATGCCAAAGTCGCTTAAGACACTGGGCATTAAGTTATTAGATATAGTGCGTGTCTCCTGAATCGTTTGCGTAACTAACTTTTTGAGGTTACTGATACTTTTAGAGCGAACCATAAATTCTGTTGTTTCAGACCCGATCGACGAACGCTTTAGACCAGCTTCCAGACCTTCAATTTGAAGTTTGATTGCAGTCAGCATCTGGCCAAGCCCGTCGTGCAGGTCCCGCGACAGTCGTTTCCGCTCGTCTTCCTGCCCGGCCATCAGGTAGGAGGTACGCAATTTCTGCTCATCGATTTCCTGCTGATACTGCAACCGGGTGGCCTCAAACAATTTCTGTCTCGTTTCACTCAGCGATTTATTAACGCTCAATAGCTGTTTATTGGCAATACTTGCCTGTCGTTCAGCTTCAATGAGCTGCGCAATGGTCTGCTTTAGCCGACGTGTAGCCGGTCGGAAAATTAATAAGCCAATCCCCAGCAAAACCATTATAGATACCAGATATAAGTAGAGTTCAATGGACTCAAGCCTGCTGAGCTGATTCCGTAACTCGCTCGTATGCTGGCGTACTATGGTGTCGATTTCCTCCAGAAACGGCTTTTCATTGGCCAGGAGTAATTTCAGGCTAGCCTGTGTATCTGGACTCGTTACATCTTCGGGGCGCTTCAGCCGGATCAGATACCCAATGCTACGCTGAAAAGCGGAAAATTCCGGACGGATACTATCGTATAGCCGCTGAACCGTGTTAGAGTTAGGAATCAGCACATTATGAGCAATTACCTGCCCTTCCCGACTTTGAAGATGATAGCGCTCAAAAGTGCTGAATACATGGCTTAATTCTGTAAGGTTCTGATTAAAATTATCGCGCTCATTAATGTCAGTTACCTGAAGTGCCTGTTTGACAATCTGCTGACTTTGGTGACGTTGCAGGGCCGTGTATCGGATAATCCATAGTTCATCCTGTACAGTGCTAAGCCGCCACTGAGTAAGAATCTGGCCACCTGTAAGCAGAATGGCCAGTATAATAAATAAAGTTACGTACAGGCGTGTGAACCGAAATGGAATTGCCTGATCGTTTTTTGTGTTATCGCTGAGTAGTTCGGACACGGTCAGTTAGATCGAAGCCAAATGATTGAGTAAATGTAGTAAATTTCGTAGTTTTACCTCACACTTGTCCCATACTGTGCCCAACGCCATGAATCGCCTACTCGTTGCTCTGCTATTCGCCAGTTTTATTGCATTTTCTTTCCGGCCTCTGGAGCCACTAAGCTCAGGCCGTAGAACCAATTCAACGGCCATTTCGGCAACTGCCGAACCGGTTAAATTGTCGTGGGAGGTTTTGCGCGACGTCACTTTCAAAAAGAAGTGGTATGCGGAAGAATCCGTCTATATGCTATATCCAACGTTTGGGCAGGGCATTCAGAAACTGAACGGAAAAACGGTTGAATTAACTGGATATGTACTGCCAGTGGATCTGGAATCAAATCTGTATGTATTGTCGGCCTTTCCATACAGTGCCTGTTTTTTTTGCGGAGGAGCCGGGCCGGAGTCGGTTGTATCCTTGAAATTCAAGAAAAATGGTAAAAAGTTTAAAACCGATGAGCGCCGTACTTTTCATGGAACACTCAAACTGAACGCTGATAATATTTACGAGCTCAATTATATCCTGGCTGATGCTGAGATGATCGAGCAGTAAGGAAAATAGAATGAACTAAAAAGCCAGCAAATCAGAAATTTGCTGGCTTTTTAGTTTGCCGTCTGTTGTTCCAGGTAGCCAATAAATGATTAATAAGGGTAAATTATACGCTTCATGTTTGACCAGTAGAAACTATTTAGACGGTCGAGTTAGCACCTAATTACAAGTAATTAAACGGCCTGTGTTTATACAATTCGATCGAATCAGCCCCAAACGTTGGGAAGCATTTAGGATTAAGCATATAATTAAGTCAGTCGATCCAGAAAGAATTCTATATTTCGAACTCTAAAAAATGCCTTGATTTTAGCATTGAACGAAAATACATCGCTCTCCACAAGTCGGAACTTAACCAATCGAACTGCACCGGCCTAATAAACGAAAAAAGCACTTACCATTTCTGACAAGTGCTTGATTTTCAGTGGCGGTCCGGACGGGGCTCGAACCCGCGACCCCCTGCGTGACAGGCAGGTATTCTAACCAACTGAACTACCGAACCAATTTTGATTTTTCGGTCAACGCTGCCGTTTTCCTTAATCGTGGCACAAAAGTAGACGCTTTTGATGGTATGTACAAGAGGTGGGCCAAAAAAAAATGAGATCCATGACTGATCCGTGTGGACATCCCTTGGAAATCAGTCTGTTTACCACAAAAAAAAATAATGCCGGGCTACACTTCTAATTATTTAACGTGCCGATTTAGGTTTTGCTAACCGCACCTGCTATCTTTCTACTAGAAACCGTTCCTCTCCAATACGATGCTTACATCGGAATCATACTCAGAATTGGTGAATAAGGTATATAACCGGTCTCGACAGGAGGGAAATCGATCGTATCCTGTTGCCTGTTTCGAGATTTTTATGCTTGAACAGGCACAACAGCGGGCTAGCCGTAAAGAAGTCCAGTTGTTTCGGCAACTTGGAGAGATATTTGACTGGAATATGCCTCGTCGACAACGGAATACTTATGTCAAAAAACTACAATCCGGTTTTACACTCATACTGACCGATCTTTCCAAGACGATTCTTTGGACAAGCTGCAATTTTTTGACGATGACCGGATACTCACACGCGGAAGCAGTGGGCAAGACGCCCAGAATTTTACAGGGTCCCGAAACAGACCCTGCCACGTTGTTGCGTGTACATGAATCACTCAAACGGGCAGACTCCGTAAAAGCCGATCTTTTGAACTATCGTAAGGGCGGTGAATCCTATTTGTGCCGGGTGGAAATCGATCCACTCTACGATAGCCACGGTGAATTGACTCACTTTCTGGCCGTAGAGAGTGAAGTGAAAGAAAGTTTATAGCCATCTTCCCGGTTTAATAGCCAACTTAATGTCGCTTATGCGCAGTGGTTTTATCTGGATTGCGGATGGACCAAGACTACTAATGCTGGGCTGACAATCAGGGAGGAGTTGCCAATCTGTCTGGAGTTTTTTTGTGCAGTAAACCTGCTTATTCTATATAATATACGCCGTTTACGAAGCTTTATGTATTTTCGTAAACCTTTGGCCGCCGATTTGCAGTTATATCCTCACACGACACTGCGTATGAAACGGTTTTTGCTTGTACTTCGATGGAGCCTGTTGGCTATCCTGGTTCTCGCTCTTGGAACATTATTAGCGGCCTGGTTTATAGATTTTCGGCAAACTGATCAGGAATTGGCCGATGAATTCAAGGGGCAACGCGTGCGGCCTACGGTGCACCATTATCGGATAAAAGACGGCAACAATCAACCCCGGACGATCCGATTCATGGAAACGCCCGCACTTTCGGGTGATTCGGCCCTTCCGGTGGTCCTGTTTGTGCATGGTGCGCCCAGTTCACTTTCCTTTTTCAATGAATTTTTCAAGGATACGGCCTTATTGAACCGCGCTCAATTGGTGGCTGTTGATCGGCCCGGCTATGGCTACTCCGATTTTGGGCGTGTAGAAACATCGGTTGTGCGGCAGGCGCAGTTTTTACAGCCACTCATTAATCGATATAAGAATGCACCTTACTTAATGGTAGTTGGGTCGTCGTATGGAGGGTCTGTGTCGGCGCGATTGGCCATGAATAATCCTGAAGAAGTTAATCATGTAGTGTTTGTGTCGTCGGCGCTGGGGCCTGGACTGGAGCGGACCTACCCGATAAGCCATTGGGTGGATACACCGTTGCTCCGCTGGGGTATTCCAACATTGTTGCGTCTGGCTAATGACGAAAAATTAGCCCACCGGAAGGCATTAGAAGCAATTTTGCCCGATTGGCCTAAAATCAGAGCGAAAATCACGATGCTTCATGGTCAGCGCGACGACTTGGTTTATCCGACTAATGTATCATTCGCGCAACAACATCTCATTAATGCTCGGGTTAAGCAGTTTTTACTGCCTGAAAATCGGCATGATATCGTATTTAATAAGCGTGAGTATATGACCGACATTCTTCTCGACATTCTGACTCAGCGTGCGAATAAAGATGTTGGGAAGCCTAATCAGATGGCTATAAAGCGAGAAAAATCAGCCAAAGGCCTCTATTCATCAGTACTTATTCATTAGGCCGTTATTTCAATCCGGTTTAATTCCGGGTCAAATACAACGCTTTCATAATAGCCGTCGCCCGTTCGACGGGGTTCGCCTACTATAGAGTATCCATCGGCTCGTAATCGTTCGGTCAATGCATCGACGGCTGCTTCGCTACCAACGGATATGGCAAAATGGGTGAGGCCTATAAATTGAGCGAATGCATTATTAAGCGTCTCCGGAATACCGGGCATCTGCATGATCTCCAGCCGCGGGCCACCCTCGGGAAATGTCAGAAAATAAGACGAAAACCCTTTCGTTACATTGCTGTATTTTTCGTTGGAAACGACGTCAAAATACGTTTCATAAAAGTGTCGCATCTGCTCCAGATTACGAACCCAAATTGCCAGGTGTTCAATGTGCATGGAGCAAAGATGAACGATTTTCCTGAATCACCCAATAAGTGTCTCCAGCTACTTAACCTACGAAAATAGGGGATGGAAGTAACGTATCGATTAGCTACCGAGAATGATCTGGTAGAAATTATCAGGATGCTCTCCGATGATAAATTAGGCGCATTACGGGAAAACTTTCAATTGCCATTGCCAGGTGCGTATCGGCAGGCATTTAACATTATTGCCGATGATCCGCATCAGGAGCTAACTGTGGTTGAGGTCAACGCCGAAATTGTCGCTACCTTTCAACTAAGTTTCATTCAGTACCTGACCTATCAGGGTGGTATAAGAGCACAGATTGAAGCCGTTCGGGTAAAATCGAACTACCGCGGAAAGGGAATTGGGAAAAAGATTTTTCAGTATGCCATTCAACGGGCCAGGTCAAAAGGCGCTCATCTGCTTCAGCTAACTACCGATAAAAAGCGTCCGGAAGCCAAACGGTTTTACGAATCACTGGGTTTTATTGATTCCCATGAGGGAATGAAACTTCATTTGAGATAAAAAGATAGCCTCATTTCTGTACCTATCTTAGGACTTTTGCTGTAAAGCGTGCCACGGTTACTATTGATGAGCAAATAAACCGTGGCACGCTTTACAGCAAAAGTCCTATATCAATTTGAATACAGATTGCCTTTGCTTTTGTATTCCCTTATATAATCTCTTGGCGACATGCCTGTGGTTTTTCTGAAAACCCGATTGAAATTGGTTGCGCTGTTAAAGCCCGTTGAATAGGCTATGGTAGATATGCCATCATGATTACTGTTAATGATCTTTTTACAGGCCTCGCTGATACGTATTTCGTTTAGAAAAGAATTGTACGTTTTTCTGGTATGTTTTTTGAAATATTTGCAGAAGGCGTGTGGTGTTATATGAGCTATTTCTGCAATTTTATTTAGTGTAATATTTTCTGCATAGTGTTCCAGTGTATATTGAAAAACCTCATTCATCCTGACTCCTTCTCCTTCAGGGAAATAATTGTTAGATAATCCGGAATCCAATGATTTCCAGCCGCGTACTTCTTTTGAAAAATAATCGAATAAATTGATCAGCGTAAGTAAGCGTTCCAGATTGGACCTGGTTGTCAATCTGCTAATTATTTTACCCACATAATTGGCATGTTCGGATGGAAGCTGGAACCCGTTTTGCGTCGTGTTTAGAAAGCTACTGATTGATTCCATCTCCGGAAGACTGAAAAACTCAGTTGGAATTCGATCCTGATCAAAATAGATATGAATTGCATGAGCATTTATTTTATCAGGATTTGAAAAATGAGATGGATCTGATTTGAAAATATGGGGTTGATTTGCTCCAAGAATGTAAATGTCGCCTGGCTTAAACGCCTGACTATAATTGCCAGCCATAAGCGTGCCTTCACCACGAATAATCATGGTGATCTGTAATTGTTTATGGCGATGATAATAATTATAAAAATTAGGCAGGATGTCTTCATCCACTACTACCGAATCCTCTTTAGGAACCGGGGGTGTAAAGTCCAACACTTTCATAAATAGAGGAGTAAATATTATTTTTCAAAAACTAAATTACATTATTCACAGCTCGACGCGTTTGCTGGTAAATAACTCATTAACCAATACTTATCCTGGCAAGTACAGCCCGCAAGATAATACTATGAATTTTATTGACTGAACCAAATTAGCAGAAAAATGAAGGTAATTTTTTGTCATCTATCAGAAAAAATATATTACATAAGTATTAGTACTTAGTATTTTTACAGAACTTGCTTTTGTGTCGGGTATTTATATTTAATCGGTATGTCACTATAGTTTACGATAGGTTTCTTTTGATGGTTTGCTATTACGACGATGCTTTGAATGCTTTGTTGGCCGTTTTTATAAATAGGCAATAATTATCCATGTTTAATCGAAAATTGCCGATGCATTTATTGCATTAATTCTATCAATAGCTTTGAAGAAAAATGGTATGAATTTGCAAGCTAAAATTTCTTTTGACGATACTGAGCAAGCCTTTATTTATAAGTCAAATGCCCAGCTAAAAAAAACATATCGACTGTTTCAATTAATGAACCAGTCCTGGTTAGTGAAGGTAGGAACAAGATTGACATTACTTGCCGTTAACTGGAAATTACCAATTAATGGCTTGCTTCGTTCAACGATATTTGAACAATTTGTGGGCGGAGAAACCCTTGAGCAAACTACGGTTATTGTCAACGACTTAAAGAAATATGGTATCAGCCTTATCCTGGATTATGGTGCTGAAGGAAAAGAAAGTGAAAAGGATTTTGAGGAAGCTAAAAATGAATTTATTCGGGTAATTAATCATGCATCGAGCCTTGATAATATTAATTTTATTAGCATCAAATTAACGGCGCTCGCCCGATTTTCACTACTTGAGAAATTAAACCAATTTTCGGCAAGATCGTCTGCTGGTTTTTCGATCGACACAAAACAACTGAATTCGGAAGAGGGGCAGGAGTGGGCAAATGTTGTGCGTCGGGTCGAAGAGATTTGTGAGCTTGCCGTTGAAAAAAAAGTAGGGATTCTTATTGATGCTGAAGAGTCGTGGATACAGAATACGATTGATGCGCTTACCATGCAGGTTATGGAGCGATATAATAAGAAAAAAGCAGTTATATATAATACCATACAACTTTACCGGCACGACCGGCTTGAATTTTTAAAATTCTCTCATCAGTTTGCCTTAAAAAACAAGTTTATTTTAGGCGCCAAAATTGTTCGGGGCGCCTATATGGAAAAGGAGCGCAAACGGGCGAATGCATTGAATGACTCCTCACCAATTCAACGCGATAAATCGGCCAGCGACCAGGATTTTAACGCAGCCATTTCGTACAGTATCCAGCATATTGATACCATCTCGGTTATCATTGCATCTCACAACGAATACAGTGCTCAATTCGCAGTCCGATTACTGGATGAAGCCAATCTGGCCGTTAATCATCCGCACATTCATTTTTCCCAACTCTATGGCATGAGCGATAACATTACATTCAACCTGGCCAAGATTGGGTGTAATGTGAGTAAATACCTGCCGTATGGTCCGATTGAGGATGTAATTCCGTATTTGATGAGAAGGGCACAAGAAAACAGCTCCGTTGCTGGACAAACCAGCAGGGAGCTGTTTTTAATTGAGAAGGAAATAAAGAGGAGAGGTATTTAAGTGTTTTCAGGTTATAGCTTTCAGATTCTGGTTGGCTGACACGGTACTAAGATTAATGCGTCAGCCAACCAGAATCTAGTTAATACTTAGCTGGTTGATTGGGTTTTGGTGTCGACTTTTTGATGAAATCACGAAGGTCATCATTCGACTTGACAAGGTCTTCCTGACGCAGATACATCATGTGACCGCTGCGATACCCTTTCCAGTCCATTCTGCTTTTAAGCTTTCCACTTGGGTCCATTTGCCACATGTTGTACTGAGCACCGAAATAATCGCAGGCACCGTCGTAATAGCCTGATTGTACCAGCAGATGCAGATAGGGGTTCTGAGCCATGGCCTGACGAAGGTTTTCGCCGGTACGGTCCGTATTTTCTGCCGTCCGTGCCCACGGATGAACGGGCCCAAACATGTAGTATTTCAGGTCTGTTTTGTAATTCAGGAACTCCCTGAAATAATAGTTAATGGGAGCCGCAAACGAGTGAAGCCACGACGTAAGTTCTGGCGAATAATCGGGCCGTTCACCAGCATCTTCCCGGTCGATACCCAGATACCGCGAATCTAAACGGCCAATCGTTTGACCTTTATCGCGCAGCAACTCTTTCCAAAAGAAAGAGGTTGGAACCATCAGATTATGTTCCAGAATTACTTTTTCGGATAAACCCGAGTAGCGGGCTACCTTCGCTGCAATCTGTTTTTTCTTATCAGCTTCCAGGAAACCACCTTTGGCCAGTGCCGGAATAAATTCATTAATGGTAAACTGCTCGACTTCGGGCAACATGGCCGTCAGGTCTTTTTGCTGAAGATCGGTTGGGAGCGCTTTGTGAAACCAGGCCGTTGCTGAGTAATAAGGCAACAGATTAGCCGCACCTACTGGTCCTTCCCGGTTGATACCTAAATCGGTTGGCGAAACCAGAATGACTCCATTGAGGTACATCCAGTTGGCATTCTGCAACTCCAGAGCCAGACCCGATACGCGGGTGGTCCCGTAGCTTTCACCAATGAGGTATTTGGGCGAAGGCCAGCGGTTTTTGCGACTCACGAACACGTTGAGCCATTCGGCCAGGTACTTGATATCGGCGTTCACACCAAAGAATTTCGACCGGGGAACGTCTTTGTTAGCCATCCGGGAATAGCCGGTGTTGACGGGGTCAATGTAAACAATATCGGCAACGTCGAGGATCGAGTTCGGATTGTCCTTTATCGTATATGGCTGTAATGGATAACCTTCATTGTCGATATTTAGCAATTTAGGACCCGTATAGGCGAGGTGCATCCAGACTGATGCTGTTCCTGGCCCACCATTGAAGGAAATCACCAGTGGGCGCGTAGTCCGGTCTTTTACATCCGACCGCTCGTAATACGTATAAAACACACCGGCAATGGGTTTACCGTTTTCATCCCAAACCGGCTGCGTACCAACGGTAGCCGTATACGGAACGCGCTGCCCTTTGATGGTAACGGCACTGGAGGTTGTAATGGTTGAGTCCATTGGCAACGTAAGGTCGCCTGGGGCTGGTTTGGCAGAAGGGCCGGAGTTGGGTCTTGCTGCCGGTGCGTCGGCTGGTGGACCTCCCGCTGCTCGTTGACCCTGCCCGCGCTGCCCTTGCGCAAACGATAACGACCCTGTGGTTAGTCCAATGAGCAATAAAATAGCAATCCGTTTCATGTAGTAGCGTACTGGTTAAAGAATGAGTGGTAATTGTTTTGTTGTAAGATGTTAGTTAGTACTTCGCCGGTTGGTTGGGTTTGGGTAATGTTTTCTGGATGAACGTGCGAATGTCGTCGGTCGAGGTTGCCATGTCTTCATCCCGCAGATACATCATGTGGCCGCTCCGGTAGCCTTTCCAGTCCAGGCGGTTCTTTAGTTTACCACTCGGATCAATGTGCCACATGTTGAATTTCGCGTTGAAATAATCCGTAGCGCCATCAAAATAACCCGACTGGATCATGACATGCAGGTACGGATTCTGGGCCATGGCCTGCCGCAGATTTTCGCCCGTACGGTCTGCATTAGCGCCATCGCGATCCCAGGGACGGGTTTGCCCGGCGATGTAATATTTCAGATCCGTTTTGTAGTTGAGGTGCTGGCGCAGGTAATAGTTGATAGCCGGCGTAAAGGAGTGTTGCCAGGAGGTATATTCGGCGGCATAGTCGGGACGATCACCAGCGGTTTCCCGGTCGATACCCAGATACCGCGAATCCAAACGTCCGATCTGGTAGCCTTTATCCCGCAATAGCTCTTTCCAGTAAAAAGTAGAGGGAACGATCAGATTATGTTCCAGAATCACTTTTTCCGATAGACCCGAGTAGCGAGCCATTTTGGCGGCAATCTGTTTCTTTTTTTCTGGCTCCAGAAACCCTCCTCGCGTAATGGCCGGAACCAGTTCATTGATGGTAAACTGCTCGACCTCAGGCAGGATATCGTTCAAATCTTTTTTCTGAAGATCAGCAGAAAGTACTTTATGATACCAGGCCGTTGCCGAATAGTAAGGTAGCAGGTTGGCAGCCTCAATCGGGCCTCCCCGCTCAATACCCAGATCGGTTGGCGAAACCAGAATGACTCCATTGAGGTACATCCAGTTGGCATTCTGTAACTCCAGAGCCAGACCCGATACGCGGGTGGTCCCGTAGCTTTCACCAATGAGGTATTTGGGCGAAGGCCAGCGGTTTTTGCGACTCACGAACACGTTGAGCCATTCGGCCAGGTACTTGATATCGGCGTTTACACCAAAGAACTTCGACTTGGGTATCGAGTCATTAATTGCCCGTGAAAAACCGGTATTAACGGGCTCAACATACACGATATCGGCGACATCCAGAATTGAATTTGGGTTGTCTCTAACGCCATATGGTTGCATTGGGTAGCCTTCACTATCCGTCATTACGCGCTTGGGTCCTGTGTAACCAATGTGCATCCAGCAGGATGCGGCCCCAGGTCCACCGTTAAACGAAATGAACAGTGGGCGGGTCGTCTTATCAGAAACGTCTGACCGCTCATAGTATACGTAAAACAGGGAGGCAATTGGCTTTCCATTTTCGTCCCATACGGGTTGCGTTCCGGCCGTCGCTTTGTAGGGAACAACTTTTCCTTTAATCGTAACCTGATCGTTGGTAACTACGTCGGCATCGAGTTTCAGCGAACGGGATTGTGCAAATGAAAAAGTAAGGGTAACGAGGTAAATAAGGAATAGGGTAATCGGTTGTTTCATGGGCTTACAGTCATTGTGGTTTTGTTATCTTTCTATAAACCAGCGATTTCTCCCGGTTTAATGTCGAGTTGGTTGGCAGCTGCCAGTAGGCCCTTCAGTTCAGCCTGTTTTCCTGCCTGCTTATACAGACTAGCCAGCCCGACGTAACTGTCGAGGTTATAGGGATTGTATTCCAGCGATTTTTTGAAATTCGTTATGGCGTCATCCGATTTGCCATTCAGTGCCTGAATGTGCCCATTCGACTGGAATGCTGCCGATTGATAAATCAATGTCCCTTTCGATGGCAGGCTGGTGAAAAGGGCTTCGGCTTCGGGTACCCGTTTCGCCAGCGCAAACAGACGGACCAATCGCTGTTTATCGATAGCCGTAAGCTCGGCTTTCTCGGCTTTCACCTTATCCAGATAGTAGGTGAGTGAATCCTGTTTATTCAGTTTTGCATAACTTTCTGCGATGCGTAAATCAAAGTCGGTACGCCCGTTTTTGCCCGCTTCCAGTATCCGCTGAACCTGCTTCATGGTTTCGATACACTCTTGGTAGCGTCCGTTAGTCAGTAATGCATCGGCGTATAAGCCACGTAATTCATAGTTCTGCGGTCGTTGCAAGACCAGTTTTTTGAGCACATCGAGCTGATCGGCATAGCCTAACATACCCCGTTGGGCTGCGGCAAACGCTTTCGCATCGTCGCGCCGGTCGCGCAGGTAGGTCGACACATCGGGTCCGTTGGCGGCATAGTCTTCTGCCGCTTTGATCGCCTGACTGATACGACCGTTCTGGAAATACATATCCCGTAACTGGATAGCAACGGAGGCCCGCGTCTGAAAATCTTTCTCCAGATCCAATGCTTTCTGCAACCAGCCAGCCTGCGTTTTAATTAACTCATCCCGGCTTTTGTCAGGAGTGTATTTCGCTTCTTCAAGCTGCGAATAGGCCGCATAAACAGGAGCATAGCCGGGATCGATCGTTTCGGCGGATTTGATGTAACTAAGCGCCTTCTCGAAATCCTTCTGTTGTTGTTTGAGTCGGGCGTAGGCCAGGTAAGCAGGCTGGTATTTGTTATCGTAGACTAAGGCCGTATCGAGGTACTTAGCCGCAGCTACCGAATCTGACTTGATTACTTTGTTGCTCAGATTAATGTAAACCTGCGCCCAGTTAGAGGCCATAACAGCCTTGTTGCCGTTTAGATACGCGCGTTCTTTTTTGACCAAAGCGTCCAGAAACTTATACATTTCCGGATCTTTAGCTTTCAGTTCCGCGGTTATATTCATCGACTTGAAGTCCAGCGGATGCACTTTCATCGACTCAAAATAAGCGGGGTATGTCTGCGCAAAATATTCAGATTCGTTATTCTGCGAATAATAATCCAGCGTGAGCTTGTTTTTCATAGCATGATAATACCGCTCACGAATTTGCCGATTTTCGGCATCGGTGAGCACTCGCCCATGAAACAGGTGGACGTATTCATGCAACACCACGTTCCGCTCCTCATAAGCACCCCGTTCTACGTATTCGATGGCTGCGGCTCCGCTACCTACACCCCGAATGTCCATCCATTGCCGGTTATCGAACGTAGTCGTGAACCGAAAATAAGGAGATCGCATGGCGATGGCCAGGTCAATATGGAGCGGTGGCACCACAAACGCATTGCCCTGTTTCGAGAGGAAAGGGAAATACACAACGCTGGTATACATCTGATTCCAGACCATTGCCTTGGCGCGGTTGCCCGAATAGTAACTCAGATCAGGAAATACGTTCGCGAAGTTTTCCGGATCGTTAATTTTTGTGGTTTTGAGTACGTTCGTGATCGAATCATAGGTCATCAGATACGGTATTCGCTTCGATTTGATGACCGCCGACAATCCATTGTGAGCCGGACCATAATGCTTTTTTCGATCCAGAATGGTCGTAAATATCTGCTGGGCCGAGTCCAGATTGGCCTTGCGATTCGGACTGTCGAAATCGCTGTAGTAAATAGACGCCCGGTGCATGGCGGGCAGTACCGACGATGGGTATTGCTGCTCAACCTGACGCGTAATGGCTACGGCGTCGGCAAGCCGGTTGGCCCGGAACAACTTATCGACTTCTTTTAACTTCTCCCGAATTTCTTTCTCGTCCTTATCCGAGTAATCGGCATAGGTAAGGTTGGTATGGCCATTTCCCCAATGCCAGTGTGTCTGAAAATGAAGCGGATTAATAGCGAGCGCCAGTTGCCACTGAGCCGCCATGTCGTTCAATTGCGTGGCATCGATCCGTCGCCAGATGGCATAGCCATAACTGAAGCGGGCATCGGCATTCAACGGGTCGAGCGTTAGGGACTTCACGAGCGGAGCTTCTGCCTGTTCGGGGTGTTGATCCCAGAAATAAACATTGGCTTCGAGCAGGTAAGCTGCGGCCAGTTTAGGGTTCTTATTCTGAAGTTTCTTCGCAACGGCCAGCGCTTCAGGGTATTTCTTTTGGAGCAACAGTGCCCGACCCAGCACCACCGACGTTTCTTCGTCATTTGGGTTACTGGTAAGAAGCGCCTTGCATTGCTTCTCGGCGTTCTGCAAGTCCCAGGCTTCAATAGCCAGTAGTGCCTTCGACCGTTTTGCCCAGCTATTGTTTTTATCGAATGCCAGCGCGCTTTTTACGTCTTTTTCAGCCTGTTGAAAATCGTTCGTTAGCCAGTGATATTCCGCCCAAAGAAGCGATTTCTCAGCGTTACTTAAGCCTTCCCCTGTTTTGAGGGCATCCGTTGCTTCCTGCCAGAGGCCAAGGTCGAGCATCCGTTTGAGTAGTGCGGCTCTACCGGTAGTGCTTTGCCGAAGCTGACTGCGCACCGACGTTCGGGTCTGCTCCAAAAGGGTTTGTGCTGCTTTGGTATCGCCAGCCTGTTGGGCTGATAAGTTGCCCGCAACGCACAGGAAGAGTATAGGCAGAAAATAGAATTTCAGCATGGCGTACTGGTCAAAGGGAATAGGTTATAAATAGTCCGACGTTCGACTGTTGAAGTTACTTTTAAGAGGTTATTGATGAAGTATAATTGAAACGGCGAAACTTCGGGTGCCAAACGTCGGACTATTTATTAATTACTTGCGCGTATCCCAGAATACCCGTTCAAGCATCGTGCTTTTCTGTTTGGCATTTGGGTTATTGCTTATTTCAGACTGAGCATAGAACAGTGACCGCGGCACTTCATCGTAGATGGCAAACGGCGTTTTGAAAGGCGTTAAAGCCGGATAACCCGTTCTGCGGTAGTCAGTCCACGGTTCGACCAGTACGGCGTGGTTAGCCACATATTTCTCGTTAATGATTTGCTGGAGCATTTGCTGAGGAGTTCCTTTCAGCGTTCCGTTAGCAGTCAGGTACGTAGTAACATCGGCTGCCGGTACGGCGGCATCAGTCATCGACGCCCGAATCCCGGCTTCGAAAAAGCTCTGTGCACTGCCAGGAGCGCTGTATAAGAGTGCCGCTTCGGCCCGAATGAAATTGTACTCAGCAAACGTAAGTAACCGAGCCGGACTGTTACCACTAAACGTAATCGCGCCATCTTTCAAACTGCCATTGGCGTTGACCAGCGCCTGGTTCGGCGCTGAGGGCGTACCGTATACGTATTGATAGCTCCGCGAGTAGTTTGCCGATGGGTCGGGATCGAGTGCACTCGCGCCCTTATAGGTGGCAGGGCTGGAGTTGAACGGAAATGGAATGAAGTAGGATGCCCGACGGGGATCATTCTTCGAATTCATCAAATCCACAATAAAGCGATGCGGGAAAAACTGGTTTTTGAACTGACCGTTTTCCATGCTGTAGAGCGGATTCTGACGTTGCGATTCCGACAGAAAAAGCATCTGAAAATTGTCTGCATTACTAGCCATAAATTTAGCGCCACTATTGATCAGCGCCGTAATTTGTGCCGACGTAAAGGCAGGATCTTTTGCCGAATAATGCAGGAAGATGCGCAGTTTCAGGGTATTGGCAAACTGAATCCACTTGGTTTGCGAAGCGGCCCAGGTAGCACCACTGTAAATCGTGCTGTTGACGTTGGGCGACATGGTCGACGTGGTTGCACTGACGTCTTTAATGCCATCGTCGAGCAAACGAATCAGATCTTTATAGATCGCTTCGTCATCGTCAAACTTAGGATAGAAGTTGGCGCTATGACGACCAGCTTCTGAGTAGGGCGTATCGCCCCAGCTGTCGACAACGATCTGATAGACATAGGCTTTCAGGATCTTGCCTACCCCGGCATAGTGTGGGCTATTTTCGGTTGTTGCCTGTGCGATCATTAATTCCAGATCGCTCACAATGGTCGAAAAGATCGTGCTCCACTGACCGTTTACATCCGAATTGTTGATGTTATACCGCTCATATTCTTTAAAGGTAGCAAAACCCGTATTAGGCCCCTGTCCGCTGAATTGCTGCATCAGCAGCGTAGAGTAGCGCAACAGATCGCTGGCACCCATGTAGCCGATGTTTACCGTAACGGATGGCAACAATTGAGAGACTTGTACGCCCTTAATGTTGTTTGGATCATCGTTTACATCCAGAAACGTACTGCAAGAGCTAAAGGCCAATCCAGTGGCAAGTACCGTTGTATAGAGTAACTTCTTCATGATGTCAATTTTTTGTGGGTTAGTCACGGTTAAAACGTCGCTCTCAGGCTGCCACCAATAGTCCGTGCAGTAGGCGTGATACCAAATTCAAGACCGCGTGCATTGCTGACCCCTAACAGGTTTTGTTCAGGATCGAGGTCTGGATAATTAGGCGCATAGATGAACAGGTTGCGACCATAAACCGACAATTGTAAGCCTTTAATAAAATTCGACTTGCCCAGTATTGATGCGGGTAATTTGTAGGTAAGGTTGGCTTCGCGTAATTTCAGATACGTAGCATCCAGTACATACCCTTCCCAGGCTACATACTTGCCTTGCAGACTGAAGTATTGCTGGGCCGTTACACCAATCGTGTTCTTCGTGCCATCGTCCAGAACACCATCGAATACATACGGCTTATTGGCGGTGCCATCGGCATTGAATCGGGGATATTTAGCAGTTTCTTCCGAAACACCGTTGATGCGCAAATCACCAATGGTCCGCGAGAGCTGATCGCCTTTGTATTTGTAATCAAACAGGAACGAAAGGCTGAAACCCTTGTAATTGAAGGTATTGCTGAAGCCCATCGTGAACTTCGGATTCGGATTGCCAACTGCCTGAACGTTGGTGGTTGGTTTTGGCAATCCATTGCTGCCAATGATCATTTGCCCCTGTGCGTTCCGCTGATAGGCATTTGACCAGATTTGCCCGTATGGCTGACCGGGAACCAACTGAATGTTGGGCGATGTAAAGCCACCGATCGAGATATTGGCTACACCGGGTGCCAGCTCTTCAACAATTGATCTGAAGCTGGTAAAGTTGAGGGAGCTTTCCCAACTGAAGTTTTCCTTTTCGATAATATTGCCGGTAACCAGCAATTCAATTCCTTTGGTCGAAAGCTTACCCGCGTTGGTAGCCAGACTCGTGAAACCTGACGTCGAAGGAACCGGAACAGAGAAAATCAGATTCCGGCTATCCCGACGGTAAACCGATCCATCAATGCTGAGTCGTCCATTGAAAAAGGCCAGTTCAGCACCCAATTCGATTTCACGCGTAAATTCTGGTGTCAGGTTTGGATTCCCTGTGCTGTTGTTATACGTGTATCCGGCCAGACCATTGAACGGGAAGTTAACGGCAGTTGAGCCAAGGCCATCTGATGCACTGGCTTTTCCGTAATACGTATTGATTACGTAAGGCGTCGCGCCTTTACCAACTTCACCGACGTTAGCCCGAATTTTGGCCGACGACAGGAACTTGGATTTGATGGAAGGAAAGGCCTCGGTTGGTACAAAACTTACGGCAACCGCCGGATAGAAAATAGACTGATTGCCCGGCGACAGGGTCGAAGCAAAGTCATTCCGCGCCTTTGCATTCACCGACAGCCAGGTTTTGTAGTCGAAAACAACGTCACCAAAAAAGCCGACCGTCCGCTGTTGCGTAATAGCCGATGTTGGGTTAAACGTCAAAAAGTTTTTAACGTTATCGAATCCGGCCACAACGATACCTAAACCAATATCCTGAATGAAACTGTTGTAGTTGGAAATGATTTCATTCCCAACGGTAGCTGTCAGGTGCAGGTCGCTGGTGAGTTTCCGGTTCGCCGTTACGGTTAAGTACGAATTGAGGTTCCGGGTTATTTCTGAGCGATCTAAAACACCACCTGCGCCAGCCGAAGAGGTGTTGGCATTACTCCGAACGCCTTTGTCATCGAACCCTTTGGTTACGTAAGTGAATACGTCACTACCCACCTTCAGATCAGCCTGTAACCAATCCGTAATATCATATTTCAGGTTGATGTTGCCGTAAAACCGGTTTACTTCCTGATGGTTTTTAACGTGGTTAATGGCCCAGTAAGGCTGATCTTCTGCCGCAAACCAAAGCTGATTGCCTGCCGCATCCTGCGAAGGCATATTGGTTAAATCATAACTACGTGGCGTATAAATACCCCGCCATAATGGGTTAGAACCCTGATTACCCGATTGGGTGCGGTCAGAAACGTTATTGGTATACGTAAAGGCAGTCGCTATTCTGAACTTATTGGTCAGTTGTGTACCGGCATTAACGGTCAGGTTGTTTCGGCTTAATTTATTGTTCGGAATAAGCGCCGTTTCGTAGGCATTTCCATACGATACCCGGTAATCATATTTATCACTGGCACCCGAAAAACTAAGGTCGTTCTGCGACGAGATCGAGTTTTGCAGAATATCCCGGACATTGTCTGGATACGCGGTCAAGGTTTCCTGATTGCCAAACCAGTTCGTTACGGTTTGTCCCTGAATGAGCGGCCCCCAGGAACCAGCTACGTTGTTGGCATACGTTCCATTGCTGCCCTGTGCATATTGATTCTGGAATTTGGGAAAACGGCTAATCGTTCCAACCGCGGTATTGGTCGAGAAGGAAATCTGCTTGTTCGTCCCTTTTTTGCCCCTCTTGGTCGTAATCAGAATAACGCCCGATGCGGCTCTTGACCCATACAGTACGGTAGCTGCTGCTCCCTTCAGGACGCTGATGCTCTCAATATCCTGTGGGTTTATGTCGGAGATCCGACTGGAGTTGACAACCCCCGTATTGACCGAATTACTGCCGTTCGATGCCGCACTACCGTTGGAGTTATCGAGCGGAACACCATTGACGACGTACAGCGGTTGGTTACTCCCTGTAAATGTCGAAAAACCCCGTATCGTTACGTTAGAACCCGCAAAGCCACCGCCTGCTCCGGTTACCTGCACCCCGGCAACTTTACCAGCCAGTGAGTTGGTCACGTCGGTGGTGGGGGATTTGGTGATCTGTTCGGCTTTTACTTCACTGACGCCGTAGCCCAGCGTTTTTCTGTCGCGTGCTATACCAAATGAAGTGACTACAACTTCGCTCAACTGCTGAGCGTCCGCTTCTAAAGAAACAGTCAAGGTAGAGCGACCATTTAATTTGATCTCCTGGGCAATGTAGCCGATATAACTCACAACCAGCGTGGCATCGTCGGGTACATTGATGCGGAATTTGCCATTCGCATCGGTAATCGTACCAACATTGGGGCTACCTTTTAACAAAACAGAAGCACCAGGTAGTGGTGTGCCATCATCTTTGAAGGTGACAGTACCCGTCACTTCAACATCGGCTGGTTTAGGAAAAGAAGATACGGTTCCTGCAAGTCCGCTGCTTTCTGTCAATAGACAAAAACAGGCGGCAAGTAGTACCATGAAGCCTCGCATTGTAGTTAGAGATTGTTTCATATATGTGGGCGCGATTGTTAATTGAGTAATGTGTTAAACAGAGGATGATGAGCCATACCTGAAAGTTTAAGCATTTTTGGTAGTCATAATTTTTAGATCCAATTACTTTTCCGCAGCAGAAGTCATGCTTTTTCGTATGAAACCTCCAAATGATCCACCATCGGCAGGTTTCTAAGCCTTGAATCATTTCAAAATTTATGAGGGTGTAGGTCATTCAGATCAGGCTGAATGATGGTAAAACCAATGCTATGTTTGATTGACCACAGTCCATCTGGCATGGTTTATCAGTAAAGTAAATAAAAAGAGCAGATACGTTTTTAGACGCTAAACGGGATAGTGGCGTTTCGACTAATATTTATGTACGAAAGGATAATTTTTGTTAAAACTCAGAATTTAAAACTAAAAATGTGAGCACTGAGGGAATATAATAGTTGAACTTGTTGGGCATACGTTAATTTTCTTCGTACCTCTATAACTGGTGTCTTTACAAAAATTATCAAGGATAGATTGCTCAGGCAAAAGGCTGAATAATGGCATATATCATTGGTAATCAATTGGTTGTGTTGCATAGGTTCGCTCTGCTGGAACATACAGTTAATCAGAGGACTAGTGCCGGGAACCAGAAAACAGCATCACCGAGCCAGCGGTATCGTTCGTTTCTGAGAAAATAAGCGGGATAACGCTGTATGCCATATAATGTCAAACTCATCAGCGCTAACATGATTGCCGACCGTTGGGCAAAGCGATCGTTTGTAACGAAGCATAGGGTCAGACCCGTGGCAATGATGGCAAATGTCAGCCAGCGAAGGAGGGTGTCACTTCGTTCTTCCCCCCATTCTGTGGCCAGCGAGAATTCGCGTTTGCCAGACTGTTCGCGCTTTTCCATGATGGCGAACAGCAGCAGGTTTTGAAACGCAATACCGAGAAACATCAGAAATTCGGCAATTTCGATCCCACTGACACGTGGGCGCTGAACCCATACACTGCCCCACACACCCGCCGAATAGAGTATAGCCACCAAGGGCTCTTTCAACAACAGCGCCGGGTGTCGTGACGGGAGCCTAAACACTGCACCAATGTAGGCCGCACAAATACCTCCTAAAACAAGGCCGAACTTAATAACACTGCCTGGTAGAAAAAAGGCCAGTATAAACGCCAGTGCAGCTGCTGCCATCACGACCCGCCAGAGCAATGGTGCGTAGTGTCGATGAAATCGATGCCGGGCGGTAGCGGGTCCAGAAGGCTTCCGGATATCCAGGAGCCGGTCGACGGTATAAATAATGAAAACAACCAGAGCCAGAACCAGGGGTGTAGCCCAGTGTATCGGTGTTACATCCGATAGCCGGGCTGCCATACGATTCGACAACACGGCCCCAAATACGACCGGTAAACTCAGGTAATAAGCGTTGCGTAAAGGTGTAAGCAAAGGACTCAATGAACAGGTAACAATAGGCAATAAACTTGGGTAAACCCCATAGGTTTTGAAACCCTATGTGATTTAGGTAATGGGCAGAGCCAGCCAGGGCTCCTGACGACTTATCACATTAACCAACTGCCCAACGCGAAGCGTACCTAGCGGCCGATCTCCCTTTGAGGCTGCCAGAACGTTCTGACCGAACAGAATTTTGTGATTCCACTGTCGATAGGTAGCCAGTGTTCGGAGAGGTTCTTTACCTTTTTGCCCCGTTGCAGGGTCAATCGTAGTCAGAACACAGCGGGCACAGGGTTTTACGCCATACAGATCAATTCCGTCGATCTGGAAATGATTCCAGGCGTCTTCTTCGTTCGGTAAGCTTCCGGTTACAACAATATTGGGTCGAAACCGGAGCATCTCAAGCACCTGAGGTTGCCCATTCTCATGGACGGGTAAGCGTCGATTAAGTTCGTCGAGCGAGGCTTCACCAATGAGCAGATACGGATAGCCATCGGCAAAGCTAACCGCATCATCTTGGCGGGCGTATTTCAGATCAACGGCCCGGTAGGTGGTATCGGGCATAAAAACCAGTCGGCTTGGTACGCCCAGTGCCGCCGTGAACCACTGATCAGCCTGGTCGCTGACCGTAACCGCCGGTACATCGTGGCTATCCCAGATGGTAACCAACATCGTCTCCCGTGATTCTGGCAAATCGGTCGATTCGTCTGGCACGACCAGCGGCAGTTCCAGCACATCGCCGGGGCGGTGGCGATGCCAGACGCGTAACCGAGCGCCATCAATGGCTACGTCGATCAGGGCCATCTGCTGATTGGCGCGTTGGGTCATAAACTGTCCATCGGGCGAAACCAACATAAAACGCCGATCGTATTGAAGGCCTTTTGCTTCAATGACCGCTTCGTTTACAGAAATACCCCCGAGTGATTTTATGGGATAAATGTGGAGTTCGGAAATTGTGACCATGTTCGGAATTGTTGCCTTAAAAACTCATTCTTGGCAGGGGACTTACAGTCTGCGCCGTAAAATCTCCCTGTTCATATTTGAACTGAGCGGCCATGGCAATCATAGCAGCATTGTCGGTACAGTACTCAAAGCGCGGGATAAAAACGTTCCAGTTCTGTTCATTCCCAAGCTGGGTGAGTGCCGAACGCAAACCGCTGTTGGCTGATACTCCTCCCGCAATGGCAATGTCGTGAATCCCGGTTTCGCGGACCGCCCGCTTCAGTTTCGACAGTAACATCTGCACCAGTGTATGTTGGATACTGGCACAAATATCGGCTAGATTTTCCGCGATGAAATCAGGATTTTTCTTGACGTTATCGCGGAGAAAGTACAAAATAGCCGTTTTTATACCACTGAATGAAAAATCCAGACCGGGCATTTCACCCATTGGGAACTTGTAGGCCAGTGGATTACCGGCTTTCGCATATTTGTCGATCAAAGGACCGCCAGGGTAGGGGAGGTTAAGCAATTTAGCCGACTTATCGAAGGCTTCACCAACGGCATCGTCCTGAGTTTGGCCAATAACCTCCATAGTGAGCGGGCTATTGATGCGCACGAGTTGCGTGTGCCCGCCACTGACCGTCAGACACAGGAAGGGAAAGCCCGGTTTCGGACGGGCAATGCCTTCGTGCTGGTCGTCGATGAAATGGGCCAGAACATGAGCCTGCATGTGGTTAACCTCAATGAGCGGAATGTTTAATCCCAGCGCCAGGGCTTTGGCAAAGGATGCACCAACCAGTAATGACCCTAATAAACCAGGTCCTCTCGTGAACGCAATGGCCGACAGCTCCGTTTTGGCTATATTTGCATCAATTAAAGCCCGTTCGACTACGGGGAGAATATGCTGCTGGTGGGCTCGCGAGGCCAGTTCGGGTACAACACCCCCGTATTGTTCGTGAATCAACTGCGTAGCAATGATGTTGGATCTCAACTGTCCGTTGGCTAAAACAGCCGCCGATGTTTCGTCGCAGGAGGATTCAATAGCTAAAATATTCACCGTACAAAACTAATGGATAATGATTCTTGTAGAATATATAATGGAAGTTGCTACTAAACCGTTCCCTCTCTTAGTTGTCAGAGGTAGGAGTATTTTCCAATAATCATTGTACATTAGGCATTTCCGGCCCGAATGCGTCAATTCTTCGCCATATTCCTTAAAACACTGCTCTACCTGCTGCTCACGGTGATCGGCTTGCTGCTAGGCGCTGTGCTGGGTCTGCAAATTCCGGCAGTGCAGACCAGGGTTGTGAGCGAATTGGCTACACGTTTCTCTAAAACACTTCAGTTTCCTGTTGATATTCAGGGTGTTTCGATCAAATGGTTCGATTCGATCACACTCACCGGCGTTCGTATTCGCGATCGTGAAGGGCGGCCCATGATTCGGGTTGGGCGACTCGATGCAGATTATGATCTGCAAAATCTCATCGATTCGTCGGCGCACAACATTCACCTCGACGAAATTGTGTTGTATCGGCCTGATGTCCGGATGATCAAAAATCCGAAAACCGGTGATACCAATCTAGACGAATTTATTGCCCGGATCGAAGAACTGACGTCTGATCCTGCCAAACCCAGTGTTCCGAACCAGAATGTTCCGTTCACGGTCAGTCACATACACCTGGTTGAGGGAGCCTATACGCTCGAAGATCCGCGTGAACCGTTTATGCGAAATCATAAACGATTCGACTACAACCACTTTACGCTGAAAAACCTGACGGCAGAGGTTAGTAATTTTTTAATATTGGGCGATACGATTGCGCTCGACATTAAAGGACTGTCCGGCGTTGACCGGGATTCGCGCTTGTTAATTCGGCAGTTGGATACCCGTTTTCTGTACTGCAATACAAAAATGGAGCTGGCCAGATTGCGCGCTCATATCGGTAACTCGATCATTCGTAACAGCCTGACATTCTTCTATGATCGGCCATCGGCATTCAGTGATTTCAACAGCCGTGTGCTTATGCAGGCCCATTTTCGCGATAGCGAAGTGCAGTCAAAAGATCTGGGTTTCTTTTCGGATTACCTGCGGGAGCTCAACGAAACCTGGTATCTGAGCGGCATTTTTACGGGTACGGTCAATGAGTTTCGGTTGAGTCATACCGATCTGCGTTTTGGACCCGGCGGCCGCAGTCGACTCGCCGGCGATATTGCCTGGAAAGGGCTGCCAGATATGGACCGGACAACGGTCGATTTTGCCTTTACGCCTTCACTGGTTAATATGGCCGATATTCGCCAATATTATCCGGACACGTCGTTCAATCACACGATTCAAAAGCTGGGCACCGTTGGCTTTGACGCCAAGTTTGTCGGTGCATTCGATAATTTCAAGACCAAAGGCACCTTCCGGACGAGCATTGGCACCGTAACGGGCGATCTGGCCCTGAAACTAGCCGACAATTCGGATCAGACTACCTACACGGCCACGCTGAAAAGTGAGAATCTGGAACTCGGTCAGTTGATCGACCAGCCAGACCAATTCGGTAAACTCGACGGAGAAGGTCGTATTATCGGACATGGAACAGATTTGGAACGGGCCAGTATCGACATTGATGGCCGACTGGAGCGGCTGGGCTGGCAGGGATACGATTATCACAATGTGGTGGCGCAGGGTAATTTACAGAAAGCGTTTTTTCATGGCCACGTAAACATGACTGATGCGAATCTGAACTTTTTGGTGGATGGTGAATTCGATCTGCGCGGTCCGAAGAACCGTTATGACCTGCAAGGTACGATTCGACACGCCGACCTGCGCGAGTTAGGGTATATGTCTGACTCACTTGTGGTAAAAACAGATTTAGATGTTAAGCTGGAAGGCAGTAAACTGGATGATATTGTTGGAAATGCCTATTTCCACAATGCCGAGTTGAGTCTTAATAAGCGGAAGCTGAACGTAGGGACACTGTCGTTGCTGTCGTCGATCGAACGCAAAGACTCCATCGGTACGCAGCGTTATTTTGACCTTGATTCTGATTTCCTGACAACCCGCTTGCAGGGTAATTTCCAGCCTCAGCGTACGATTGATGATCTAAAGCGGCTGGCTCGTGAATATGAACTTCATTTTGCAGGAGACGCTGCCGGAATGAAGGCCTATTATCAGCAGAAACAGCGCCAGGCCAGCGCCCTTCGCGCTAAATCAATGGCCCGATACGGTGTCGATTTCCAGTTTGTTTCAAAAGACATTGCACCGTTGCTGACGTTTTTGAGCCCATCGGTATACATAGCTCCGGCGACCCGCCTTGAAGGTCGCTTTATGGTCGACAATACATCCTTTCTGACGGCTAACGTCAAGACCGATTCGCTGCGCTTTAATAAACTGGGGTTCGGGCCGAGCGAGCTTGATCTGACTACGTCCAAATTTACGTATGATGAAGAGGTGCTGGCATCGGCCGTGGTGACTTCACAGCGACAGGCCTTCAGTTCACTGATTCCTACCCGCAACCTTCAGGCTGAAGCTTCCTGGGATGTCGACCACATCAATTTTACCAGTAGTGTCGAACAGACGGGTAGCTCGAATAGGGCCGATCTGAATGGTGAAATGCGTTTCAAAGGCGATGCCATCGACCTGACATTTCATCAATCGAAAGTCAGGGTGCTGGATGGCGACTGGACGCTAAATCCACAAAGTCTTATTCGGAAAGTAGGGGACGAATATACCATTACCAATCTGTCGGTACTCAATAAGAACCAACTAATTCGGGCATCGGGAAAACTCTCGGCCGATTCTGTTCAGCGGCTAAACCTGGAAGCTCAACACTTCCTGCTTCGGTCGCTGAATCCCTTGCTGAATACGGATTTTGGAGGAACGCTCAATGGAACCCTGACGGTGCGCGATGTGTATGCAACGCCCATTATCGAGAGTGAATTTTCGGTTGATACATTGTCGTATCAGAAGGCGCTGGTGGGCGATATGCGTGGTCGGGCTAAGTGGGACCAGGCAACACAGCGACTTAATGTCAATGCTAACCTGAATCGGAACGGGGCCGATGTGCTAACCCTTACCGGAAACTATACGCCCCAGCAAAAGACCAATCCGCTGGCTCTGAAAGCGAATCTTAACAATGCCGATCTGCATATTCTGGAAGCCTTTACGACCGACCTGTTTTCTAACCTGGGCGGTACTGCCAGTGGAATGGTGGCCATTACCGGAACGCCGTCGGCCCCGGTGCTGAACGGTGATGTCGATGTGATTGGTGGTCGCGGCCGTTTCGATTATCTGAAAGCCGATTTTACATTCGATGATAAGATCTATTTTGGCGAGAATGAAATCGTTACCCGCAAGCTGACCTTGCGCGATCCAGACGGCAATACCGCTCAAATACGAGGGGGCGTTTATCACGATGGCTTCCGGTATTTCACGCTGGGATTTGACGCCGACCTGAAAAACTTTCGAATTCTGAATACGGCGGCCAAAGACAACGATATGTTTTATGGGCAGGCGGTTGTGACGGGTAAGGCCGAACTATACGGGCCGCTCAATAATCTGACAATCCGGGCCAACGTTGCCAGTAATAAAGGAACCCGTATTTATATCCCGCTAGATGGTGCCACAACGCTGGCTTCCGACGATCAGATTCGGTTTGTAAACCGCAGCAGCTCACCAGCTAGTCAGACAACTACCAACACGTCGAACAAAATTGGAGCCTCCGACCTTGATTTGTCGCGGATTCAGATGGATTTCAATTTTGACATTACGCCCGATGCATACTGCGAAATCCAGCTGGATCGTCAGACCGGCGACATTATCAAAGCCTATGGACAGGGACGGCTGGCGATGAAGGTGGATACGAAAGGGGATTTCTCGATGACGGGTAACTACGAAATTCAGCGGGGAGAATACACATTCACCTTTCAAAATATAATCAATAAGCGCTTCCAGATTCGACCCAACAGCCGCATGACCTGGACGGGCGATCCCTATGGTGCCTTGCTCGATGTGACAGCCGCTTATACGCAATATACGTCACTATCACCTTTACTGCCTTCATCGAGTACAAGTGCCGATCAAACGCGTCGGTATCCGGTGGATCTCGTCATTAAATTAAATGGCGAGCTAGGCTCACCAGCCATCAGCTATGACCTGGACGTGAAAGAATATCCCGCTTCGTCGGATTTCCGGCAGGCAGTAACGGCGTTTAAATCCCGTATCCAGAGTAACGATCAGGAACTGACCCGACAGGTGAGCAGTGTTCTGCTGTTCAATCAGCTACTGCCCGAAGGAACTAACCTGTTCGATCAGGGACAGGTTAACTCCGGTGTCGCCAACAGTGTAAGTGAATTAATCTCAAATCAGATTAGTCGGCTGGCATCGAACCTGGACGAAAAACTGGATATTGGTGTGTCGATCGGTGGTTTCACCAGTAACAACACGCAGAACGAAAACCTACTTAACAACCTGCAACTCCGGTTCTCTTATCGGCTCCTGAACGACCGTTTACGCATTAGCCGGGATGGCGGGTTTACCTACGGCCAAAGCCAATACAATGCCGCCAGCCTGCTTGGTGAATGGACGCTGGAGTACTTTATCACGCCGGATGGAAAGTTCCGGGCTAAAGTCTACAACCGAAATCAGCAAAGTATTCTTAGTCAATACAGCGTTGGCAGTACCATTACAACGGGTGGTGGGCTGAGTTTTCTTTATACACGCTCCTTTAATCGGTTATTTGGCGGGAAGCGAAACGCCCCCGGTTTAACTCCCGAAAAGCCCAGCGAGCCGACGCCTGCCCCGCCACCTCCGATCACTACCTCCGCGGGAAGCGGCAGAACGGCGTTCTAAGCACGGCATCCACTACTTTCCAGATAGCCTTTAACCAATTTCTTTGGCCAATTCTTGCGTTTCAAATCGTATTCACTTAAGTTTGTTTAAAATTAGTCTAAATAAGAAATTTAGCTAAGATTAATGAAGTGAATTGCTTATTTATCAATAAGCTCCATAAAGTTTGAGACAAGTCATAGGTTAGGTTATGAGAAAAGGGGCTGGCGTTTGACTGGTTCCTTTCTGGCAAACAAATCGGTTATGCAGGAATCACAGTCATTGCTTGCCACAGCCCGCTCCAAACTGGAAAAGTCGCTACTGGCAAAAGGATTACGTCGATCGGGCGAGCGGTTCGCCATTTTGGAAGAGGTGTACTCCCGAAACGACCATTTCGACGCAGAAGAACTATTTCAGGCCATGCACCAGCGATCGTATCCCGTTAGCCGGGCAACGGTCTATAATACACTGGATGTGCTGGTCGATTGCGGGTTGGTTCGGAGACACCATTTCGGCGAGGAGGACAACAGCAAGAGTCGTTATGAAAAGTCGCTGGGGCGGCAACAGCATGCGCATCTGGTCTGTACGGTCTGTCATCGCGTGAAGGAGTTCTGCGATCCCCGTTTGCATCTGATTCAAACAAACGTTGGCAATGCGCTACAGTTTGAGGTCGAATCGCATTCGCTGGTCTTTTACGGGCAATGCACGGATGATGCCTGCGAGACCAAACCAACCGATAGTTCTGCCAATACAGAAGACTCCCGTAAAACGCAGGAATAGTGCGCAGGTGTTAACAAAGTCGTAGGGGTACGGATAATTACATGGTGAGTAGCAGGGGTAAAATTGCCACTTTCGCTCTTTACCTGATAAACTCCCTTGCCTATTCTATGCGAACCTGTCAAACCTACGCGCGGTCGCTCAGTAGCCGATCACATCCTCAACCAACCTATCTTTTACTGAAAAGATACTTTTCCTGGATTATTTACACGCTTTTCCTGGTTAGTTTGCAGCAGCACGCTCTAGCTCAGCGTACGTTTACAAACCCCATAAAACCTTCTGGCCCCGATCCGTGGGTGCTGCAAAAGGACGGCTGGTATTATTACATGAATACTACCGGCAACAATCTGACGCTCTGGCGAACGCATAACATGGCCGACCTGGCCACTGCTGAGAAGAAAGTCGTTTATACTCCTCCCGCCGGGAAGCCTTACTCAAAGGAATTGTGGGCACCCGAAATTCACTCATTCAACGGTCGCTGGTACATCTATTTCTCGGCCGATTCGCTCAACAACCTGTCGCACCGGGTTTGGGTGATCGAGAATGCATCAACCGATCCGATGCAGGGCGAATGGGTCATGAAAGGAAAAATCGGCGACAAAGCTGACCATTGGGAGATAGATATGTCGGTCATTGACTACAAAGGTCAGCTCTACGCGACCTGGTCGGGCTGGGAGGGACCTAAAAACGGGCGGCAGGATATTTACCTGGCCCGACTCAAGAATCCCTGGACAATTGACGGTGACCGGGTTAAAGTTTCGCAGCCCGATCAGCCGTGGGAGATGCATGGCGATGTGCCGCAGGAGTGGCAGAAAAATGGCGAAGTACCCAAAATTTACGTGAATGAAGGGCCAGAGTTTTTAAGCCATAATAACAACCTATTCATCGTGTATTCGGCCAATGCCTGCTGGCTCGACTATTGCCTTGGCCTTCTGACCTATAGCGGCAACGGTGATTTGCTGGACCCGGCGAACTGGACCAAAAGTAAAAGTCCGGTGTTTACGCAGGCACCAGAGAATGGGGTTTGGGCACCCGGTCATGGCGGTTTTTTTCGCTCGGCCGATGGAAAGCAGGACTGGATGATCTATCACGCTAATCCGTCGGCTACCGACGGTTGCGGGAACAAACGCGCCCCGCATATTCAACCCTTTACCTGGAATGCCGATGGGTCACCCAGTTTTGGGAAGCCTGTTGCCAATGTGCCCATTCCAGTACCGGCAGAAAAATAACAGGGAGTGATTGAGGTAAACAGATAATTGAGGTAATTCGCAACAAATGGGCAGGCCAGATCCGTTTTTAACTTGTTTATTCAGTCAAATTACTCAATTATCGATTCGTCAGAACTCCCTAATCACCCATTTACCCAATTACCAAACTAATGCAGAAATTCCTTTTTCTTACGACAGCCGCAGCTATTCTCAGTCTGAATGCCTGTCAGAAAGCCAACAAGAACGAACAAAAAGCGGCAGATTCTATCGCTGTAGCTACTGGTGATACTACCGCCATGATTGATGCTAAACTCCCTGACCCAGCTTCGTTTGCCGGTGAGGCAGATGGCAAAAAAGCCAGCCTCTATATTCTAAAGAACAAAACGATTCAGGTCGCGATCTCCGATTACGGTGCCCGGATTGTTGGCTTGCTCGTACCAGACAAAAACGGGAAAGTAACCGACGTCGCTCCCGGTTTTCTGACCGTTGCTGCCTATGAAAAACCCGATGGGGCTTTCTTTGGCCCTGTTGTAGGCCGATTTGGGAACCGAATTGCCAAGGGTAAATTTACGCTCGATGGCAAGGCATATACACTAGCCCTCAATAACAATGGCAACACATTACATGGCGGTCCAAGCGGTTTTCATAGCCATGTCTGGGATACAAAACAGGTAGACGATAAAACCCTGGAAATGACGTATGTCTCGAAAGATGGAGAGGGTGGTTTTCCCGGAACGGTGACAACCAGCGTTACCTATTCGCTGACCGACGATAATGCACTGAAGCTGGTTTATTCGGCCAAAACAGACAAGGCAACTCCTTACAATCCAACGAGCCATGGTTTCTTCAACCTGAACGGCGAAGGTAGTGGCACGATCAATGATCATCTGGTGATGATCAATGCCGATAAATACTCGGCGGTCGACAAGGGGCTGATTCCACAGGGAGAGCCTGTTTCCGTTGCTGGAACACCCTTCGATTTCCGGAAGCCAACCACCATTGCCGCACGGGTCGATGAAAAAAACGAGCAACTGAGTTTTGGCGGAGGATATGACCATAACTGGGTATTGAACAAACCAAAAGCCGGTGAACTGACTTCAGCTGCCGAAGTGATTGGCGATAAATCGGGCATCAAGATGCAGGTGCTGACAACTGAACCAGCTTTACAGTTCTACGGAGGCAATTTCTTTAAAGGGACAGATATCGGTAAGTATGGCAAACCAATTGTCTATCGGGGTGCCTTTGCCATGGAAACACAGCACTATCCTGACTCACCCAATCACCCGACTTACCCTAACACCATTCTGAAGCCGGGACAGACCTACAGCCAGACGACCGAGTATCGATTTTCGACTGTAAAGTAGCAGTTAGTAGCGATACTTAAATCAATTATTGAAAGCTTCCGCCGATTAGAAATAAACTATCTGATCGATGGAAGCCCAAATAATACTCTCTACTCCTTTTATAACAGAACAACCCTTATTTTCAATTATGAAGCGTTTATTGCTCATACTTTGTCTGTTTAGTGCTGCCATTACCTATGGGCAGAATGCACCCGGCCGATGGTCGGCCGAAAAGGCAAATGCCTGGTACGCCAAAGAACCCTTTCTGGTTGGGTCAAACTATGCACCGGCCAATGCTATCAATGAGCTTGAGATGTTTCAGGCCGACAGTTTCGATCCGGCAACGATCGATAAAGAACTGGCTATGGCCGAGCGTATTGGCATGAACACCATGCGTGTTTTTCTCCATGATTTGCTTTGGAAAGATTCTGCTGGCTTCACCAAACGACTGGATCAGTTCCTGAGTCTGTGCGCTAAACACAAGATCCGGCCAATGCTGGTATTGTTTGATTCCTGCTGGGACCCTTTTCCAAAATTGGGAAAACAGCATGAGCCGGTTCCGGGAATCCACAATTCGGGCTGGTTACAAAGTCCCGGCGCAGCTGCCCTGACCGACGAATCGCAATACCCACGACTGGAGACATACGTAAAAGGTGTAGTTGGCGCTTTTAAGAATGACAAGCGTATTCTGGCATGGGATGTCTGGAATGAGCCCGACAATACCAACGATAATAGTTATGGTAAGAACAACAAGAAGCTCGAACCGGCGAATAAAGTCGCACTGGTGACCAAACTGCTGCCTCGTGTATTTCAGTGGGCCCGGTCGGCCGGGGCAACGCAGCCACTAACATCAGGTGTCTGGATCTATCGTACACCCGCTGACTGGCAGAATCCGGCGAAATGGTCACCAATGGAGAAAATACAGTTTGAGAATTCGGATATCATTACGTTCCACCAATACTCAAATCCAACGGAACTCGAAAAAGTAATTCCGGCGCTAGAGTCGTTTGGCCGCCCTGTTATCTGTACGGAATACATGGCCCGTGGCGTTAATAGTAAGTTCCAGACTCATTTGCCCATTGCTAAAAAAGCCAAAGTGGGTATGATTAACTGGGGGTTTGTTGCGGGTAAAACACAAACGTTCCTGCCCTGGGATAGTTGGCAGAAACCATATGTCAATGGTCGCGAACCAGCCATCTGGTTTCATGAAGTATTCAAACAGGACGGCACTCCTGTTGATCCGGCCGAAGTGGCAGCCATCAAACAGGCAACGGGAAAATAGAAATTGACAGGAATACACTAAAAGTCGGTCGGGCATTTTGTCTGGCCGACTTTTTTTATTGGATTTCGTTCTTCACAATTTGGGCGTGTATGTTATACCTGTGGGGTCTTTGGGCTAACTCCCTTCTTACTGTCAAATTTTTCTACGATGACATGTACGCCACCTCCGCCAAGAAACTCAAAAAACCACTTTGCGAGTAATTCAATTACGTCCATTTCTACCGGCTTGGGCAAAATGAAAAAGAACTCTTTTACCAATTATAGGTGCAACTAGCAATAGGCTACTCTAAGATAGAGGATTGGTCAGACTGGGGCACTATCTAAAACCATATAATTTCTTGTACTCAGAAAATTAATGCTCGTTTAAAAATCCATTTGCCCGATATCGGAGTATATATAATCAATCTTCTAAAGTGCTGTAAACTAGCTGGCTATGGATCTCTATACTTAAGTAAAATCACCAGATTTTTGTTGTGTTTTTTCGCTAAAGTAGCGCAGGGTAAAGCTCATTGCCCGATTGTGCTTCTATGGGTATCTGTTTGTCTTTAGTAACCACTTCAGAGGATTTTTTGCTCATTTTTCACGCTCAAACCCAAACGACAATGCGCACGTTTCCCTTGTTTAGGGGTCAGTTAAGGACTAAAATTCTTAGCTGTGCCTTAGTGCTGCTGGCAACTGCTGGTTTTGCCTCCAGCCACCGCGAAGCCCCGTTGATCTCGAACGATCCACTGGCTGACAATACTGACGTATATGCGTTCAAAAGCCCCGACGACCCGAATACCATCACGATCATTGCTAATTACATTCCTTTTCAGTTGCCCGAAGGCGGACCGAACTATTATAATTTCGGTTCCAATATTCGGTATGAGATCCACATTAAAAACAAAGCAACCACAGCCGGTGACGATATTACCTATCGGTTTACCTTTACCAATACGAACGAAGACCCGACTACGTTCTTCAACATTCGGCTGGGGAAGCAAAACTTAAAAACAACCTACACCTGCGAACGAAGTATCGATGGTGGTAAGACGTATATGACCATCGTTAGCAATGGCATTGTTCCACCAGCTAATATTGGGCCTCGTTCTATCGATACGCCGGGTTTAGGATTGGGTTCTACCTACAACGATTTGATCAAGAATGCAATCGCTCCAGCGAAGACCGGTGAGCAGGTCTTTTGTGGTCCTGCCGATGATCCGTTCTTTGTCGATCTGGCGGGTGCGTTTGATGCGGGCAACTTTCGTCCTGACGGTAACAAAGTTAACCCACCCAAAGATGGGCTGGCTCGCTATAACGTTCATAGCATTGCCCTTAAAATTCCAGTAAGCATTCTACAGAAAGACGGGAAGTCGGTATCGCAGGCGGCCACTATTCTCGATCCTGATTATGTGATCGGGGTGTGGGCCTCTGCTAGCCGACAAATGATCAAAACCCTTTATGCCGCGGGTGATGTTGGCTATGATGGTGGCTGGGTGCAGGTCTCGCGCCTGGGTATGCCGCTCACCAACGAAGCGGTCATTCCGGTGGGCATGAAAGACAAATGGAATTCGGTGACGCCTTATAACGGTAATGATCTTCAGTTTGCCAAATACTTCACCAATCCCGAACTAGCCCTGTACATGGATGATTCCCAGTTTGGTGGAGCCGTTCCTTCATTGAAGGCTTTGCGGATACAATCGAAATCGCTGGGTTCGTTTGACTTCCGCAATGGCAAGCCGGGTCTGTTTGGCCTGAAAGGTAATGCCGCTCTGGATGGTACAGCGCTGGCCGAAGCTGCTTTTGGGAGTGTTCTGCTTCCCGATGCAGCCAGCCCTCGTGCGGTTGACTTATTGCCGATTTTCTATACCGGCGTTCCGAACCTGAAACCCTACCAACTGGCAACGGGTAAGGGCGGTAATCCACTGGCAGCTGGTAAGCCGTTCATTCACAATTTCCTGCCTACGTTGGGCGATATGCTTCGGTTGAACATGGCCGTTCCGGCTACTCCCCGTAACGATCCGAATTTTAGCTCGCTCGGTCTGGTATGGGCTGCGGTCATTGGATTAACGGTTCCGGACTTCATGAATACAAACCTCCAGTTTATTCCGAACATGGATGGTTTCCCGAACGGTCGTCGGCTGGAAGATGACGTGACCACCATTGAATTACAGGCTGTTAGTGGAGTTGTTTTAGCTGCCGTTGGGCTGTGGTATGACGACTTTACGCCGGGTCCAGGCGCAAACCCTGTTACGCCGAATCTGGCGAAAGTACTAGGCTTTAGCGCAGGAGTAACGAAAAATGATACGACGCTCAAGGCTTCATTCCCCTACGTGCAAACTCCGTGGAGAGGTCTTGACTATACGAAAAAGAACCGTTTCTAATCTGCTCATCATTCTTCGGATAAGACAATGAAAAAATTACTTTCCCTATTACTGATGGCAGTATTGACGTATCTGCCCTATAATCAGGTTATTGCTTCGTCGCACCGGGAGGCCCCGCTCATCTCGAATGATCCACTCGCTGACAATACGGACGTTTACGCGTTTAAAAGCCCAACCGATGCGGAAAAGATCGTTCTGATTGCCAACTACATTCCGTTTGAAGATCCATCAGGCGGGCCAAACTGGTATACGTTCGGGCAGAATATCCGGTACGAAATCCACGTTAAAAACAATGCCGCTACGGCCGGAGACGACATTACCTACCGATTTACATTTACGGTTGTTAATGAAGACCCGACTACGTTCTTCAATATTCGGTTAGGGAAGCAAAATCAGAAAGCAACCTACACCTGTGAACGCAGTATTGATGGAGGCAGAACCTTTACGGCCATCGTTACCAACGGTGTAGTGCCACCGGCTAACATCGGCCCGCGCTCGATTGAAGACAAAACGGTTGGATTGGGTGCTGCTAACTATAACGCTCTGGCAACGAAGGCCATTACGACCGCAACATCGGGTGAGCGAATTTTCTGCGGACCAATCGACGATCCGTTCTTTGTCGATCTGGGTGGCGCGTTTGACGTAGGTAACTTCAGACCGAAGGGGCGCGATGGTTTGTCACGCTTTAACTGCCATACCATTGCCATTGAAGTGCCCGTATCGACTCTACAGAAAAGCGGCAAAGCAGTAGCTCAGGCGGCCACTATTCTTGATCCTGATTATGTGATCGGGGTGTGGGCCTCTTCGAGTCGGCAAATGATCAAAACCCTTTATGCTGCGGGCGATGTTGGCTACGACGGCGGTTGGGTGCAGGTTTCGCGTTTGGGTATGCCATTGACCAATGAAGCGGTCATTCCGGTGGGCATGAAAGACAAATGGAATTCGATGACCCCTTATAACGGCAATGACCTTCAGTTTGCCAAATACTTCACCAATCCCGAACTGGCTCTGTACATGGATGACTCCCAGTTTGGTAGTGCCGTTCCCGGATTATCTGCCCTTCGAATACAGTCGAAATCGCTGGGTTCGTTTGACTTCCGCAATGGCAAGCCGGGTCTGTTTGGCCTGAAAGGTAATGCCGCTCTAAATGGAACCGCGCTGTCCGAAGCTGCTTTTGGAAGTGTTCTGTTGCCTGATGCAGCCAGCCCCCGTGCGGTTGACTTATTGCCGATCTTTTACACCGGTGTGCCCAACCTGGCTCCCTATCAACTGGCTACCGGCAAAGGTGGCAATCCACTGGCAGTCGGTAAGCCATTCATTCACAATTTCCTGCCTACGTTGGGCGATATGCTTCGGTTGAACATGGCCGTTCCGGCCACTCCGCGCAACGATGCCAAGTTCAGTTCACTGGGACTGGTTCAGGCGGCTGTTTTAGGCTTAACCGATCCAATGTATGCGAATACAAACCTCCAGTTTATTCCAAACATGGATGGTTTTCCGAACGGTCGTCGGCTGGAAGATGACGTGACCACCATTGAATTACAAGCCGTTGGTGGAGTTGTTTTAGCTGCCGTTGGGTTGTGGTATGACGACTTTACGCCGGGTCCGGGCGCAAATCCTGTTACGCCGAGTCTGGTAAAAGTGCTGAGCTTTAACGCGGGCGTTACAAAGAACGATACCACACTGAAAGGAGCTTTTCCATTCGTGCAGGACCCCTGGCGCGGTTTTCTGGGTAATCCCTACATCGGTCCGGATGCCGACGTGACCAAACCATTGGCCGCAACCGTGCTGAGCTACAACTGCAATACAGGTGATATTACCTTTGGGCGCATTGGGGGCGATCCGAATCGTGTTGTCGAATACCAGGCTGCGGGTGTCGTCAATGGCACCTGGAGTACGAATGTAACCCGCCAGATTGAGGCTGAATTGCGGAAAGATGCGAACAGCAACCGATTCCTCTGGATCTGGGCGCGCTACGTAGGTGATCAGTCTTCGCTGGTAAACTTCATGTATGACTTCCGTACCCCCTGTGGCCAGGCCCGTCAGGGAGCTGCCGAGTTCACCGAACCAATGGCTGTTCGGATCATGGGTAACCCGACCATTGGCGATGAAGTGACGGTAGAAGTGAGTGGCGCATCGGGTCCGGTGCAACTCTATCTCAGCAACAGCCGGGGGCAACGGATTGGTCAACAAACGATCAGTATACCCGGTGCAGTTGAACTCCGGACCGTACGATTGGGCGAGCAACCGGGCGCTTACTTCCTACAGGCAGTGACACCGACGGAGCGCCAGACTGTTAAGATAATTCGTAATTAAGTAAGATGTTTTAGGTGGAGTCAGCCTTCCAGATCTGACTCCACCTATTTAGCACTTCCAATTAAATTGGATTGCTGGTATGGTACCTACCTGGTAGCAATACGCCAGACATAATAAACCGACAACACTCCCAATCTCCCTATCAATCATGCGTTTCAATACAACAATCAACAAGCGAATCCTGTCGGCATGTACGTTGATCTTCGCTGGCTTACTGATCGTCGGATCGTTCAGTTGCACAAACAGCCCCAAAGAAACTACAGCCGCAACTACGGCGGGGCCGAACATGGAAATTCCGGCTCTGTTCGACCGTCGGGGGGAGTTGGCGTCGGCGGTAGAATGGCAGAAGACCAAAGAGAAAGTTGCTGAACTGAAAGAGAAAATTAAAAAAGAACCGGGCGATGTGAAACCTCGTTTACAGATTGCGGTAATTTACCTGTCGGAAGCGCGGATTACAGGCGAGCATCCCTATTATTATCCGGCTATTCTGACCATTCTGGATGGCGTTCTGGCAATGGACCCCAAGAACTTTGAAGCTACGACGTTTAAGTCATCCGTAAAAATGTCTCAGCATCAGTTTGCTGAAGCCCGGGAATTAGCCGAAAAAGCCCGGCAAATTAACCCGAACAATGCCTATGTGTACGGCGTGTTGGTCGATGCCAACGTCGAACTGGGAAATTACGAAGAAGCTGTAGCAATGTCGGATAAGATGCAGGCCCTGAAACCGTCGCTCGAAGCCTACTCGCGCGCTTCCTACCTGCGTGAAATCTATGGAAACTATCCCGGCTCAATTGCCGCTATGAAATTGGCCGTGCAGGCTGGTTTACCCGGATCAGAACCGCAGTGCTGGAGTAAGAATATTCTGGGTCATTTATACGAAACAACCGGCCAGCTCGCGGAAGCCGAAAACCAATATGCTGGTATTCTGATTCTGCGCCCTAGTTATGCGTTTGCGATGGCTGGACAGGCACGGGTCCGCAAAGCGCGCAAAGAATACGACAAAGCGCTGGCTCTCCTCGATAAAGCGGCTGCCATCATGCCTGAGTTCTCCTTCCATGAAGAAATGGCCGAAATCTACGCGTTGCAGGGTGATAAAGAGAAAGCGCAGAAGAAATTTGCCGAAGTGGCTAAAATGCTGGACGAAGATGCCCGTTCGGGTCATGCCGTTGATCTGGAATTATGCAAACTCTACACAAAGTCGGGTCAGTTCGATCTGGCAAAAACGTATGGATTGAAAGAATACCAGAAACGTCCGAAAAATATTGACGTCAATCATGCGCTGGCATGGGTTTATTTCAACCAGAAAGACCTGCCAAAAGCACAGCAACACATAGAAGTGGCCTTGCGTACGGGTAGCAAAGACCCGGAACTGTTGCGACAGGCCGGATCGATCGAACTGGCAATGGGCCATACCGATCAGGGGAATAAATTGATTGCGGCTGCCCGCAAAACAAACCCTAAATTTGCCCTCTAAGTAGAGGTTTTCCTGACTAATATAGCTGGATTAAGAAATTTTGGCTAGTTGTTATATGCTGATCCGTTCATGGTTTGCCATCATCCTGCTCGTCAACTACCTCTGGGTAGTTGGGGCTGGCTGCGTGAACCGCCCGGACGATCAGCATGAATTACTGATGATCCAAACCTCTGGCGAAGATGGGCATTATCAGCAATGCCGGTATCTTCGGATGGATGGCCTTGAGTCGTTTCTGGCCGAATCATTAGCCAGCCGTTACCAGGATGCTCCACAGCATCCACCCAAACACCTGATTTCAGTACTTAACGGTATCGACTCGCATGACGTACTGCCTTCATATTGGTTCCTGCCGGTTTCAGTAGTATATCGGGCCGTCAGTGCACCAATCCTTTACCTTCCTGTTGTTGCGACTGGAGTACGAAGTAAAGTAGATAACCCTCCCTGGAGTGCATAAGACCGGCATTGGGCCTTTGCCGCCGATTAATTTCGACTAGCCGGATTGTCTTATCTCTTCACCGAATGCTATCGGCTACGTAAGTCGCCAGGCATCTCTTTTACTCCATTATATGCCTTACGCTTCTATTTATTCGTCGCTGCTGCCAATGGCAATGCCAGACGATTCTGATAAAAAACTTTCGGCCAGATCACGACCGCTTAAGGTGCTCTTACCCTTCCTGCTGTTCCTGTTCATGGGTGCGCCGGTGTATGCACATCTCGGCGGTATTTCAGGAGTAGTTTACGATCAGGCCACCAATCTGCCGCTACGTGGCGTTACTGTGCAGCTAACGGGTTTAGGTAAAGCTGCACTAACCAATGAGTTAGGACAGTTTCGTTTTGATGGCTTAGTGGCCGCTCCTTATAAAATCGAGATGTCGCATCTTGGCTTTAAAGCGCTGATCATCGACGTAATTGTTCACGATGATAAGGTCACTTTTCTGAAAACGGCGCTTACCAATGCGCCGGTTGAACTGAGCGAAGTGGTCGTATCGTCGCAACGGGCGCACGATCAGCACCTAATCAGTAGCCTTGATATTAAGCTTCGCCCGATCGTTAACTCGCAGGAGATTTTACGACTGGTACCGGGTTTATTTATTGGACAGCATGCAGGCGGAGGGAAGGCGGAACAGATTTTCCTGCGCGGTTTCGACCTCGACCACGGCACCGATATTCGTCTGACAGTCGATGGGATGCCGGTTAACATGGTATCGCACGCTCACGGACAGGGTTATGCCGATCTACATTTTGTTATTCCGGAATTAGTAGAAGGCACCGATTTTAAAAAAGGGACCTATAACACCGAAAAGGGCAATCTGGCGACGGCAGGCTGGGTCGATTTTCGGACGAAAACAGCATTGGATCACTCCTTTGTGAAACTCGAAGCCGGGCAGTATAATACCTATCGCGCTGTGGCCGGTCTGGATTTACTCGGCAAGAAGGGGAGAGCCAAAAATCAGTCGGCCTATCTGGCGTCGGAATATTCATATTCAGATTCCTATTTCGATAATCCGCAGCATTTTAAGCGACTGAACGTAATGGGCAAATACCACGGTCATCTTGCGCTCAACACAAACCTAACCCTGACGGGCTCCACGTTCTGGAGTAAATGGAACCATTCCGGTCAGGTTCCCGGCCGGGCTATCGAATCCGGACTGACTGGTTTCTTTGGTTCTATCGATCCCTCGGAAGGTGGCGAAACCAGCCGAACTAATCTGAATGCGCAACTGGTAACGGTGACACCCCGCAATCATGTCATTAAAAACCAGTTTTTCTACAGTAATTATAATTTTGAACTGTATTCCAACTTTACATTTTTCAAGGAAGACAGCATCAATGGCGATCAGATCCGGCAGAAAGAACACCGCAATCTGTTTGGCTATAATGGCAGTTATTCAACACAGGCTTATGTGGACAAAAGCCGCTGGACCACAACACTGGGCGCGCAATACCGACAGGATATAACTTATCATACTGAACTGTCGCATACCAAAAACCGTATAGAAACGCTGAATCGAATCAAATTCGGAAATATTAACGAGCTCAATGCGGCTGCATATGCCGATGAGCTTATTCAGTTTTCGGATCATTTCACGCTTAATGCCGGGGTTCGTCTGGATTATTTTCGGAGCCAGTATGAAGATTTGCTACCAGTGACAGCAACAACCAAATGGGCGACACAGGCCATTGTATCGCCCAAATTGAATCTGTATTATACGTTCAATCCAGGTCTGCAACTATACCTCAATACGGGAAAAGGCTTTCACTCTAACGACGCTCGTGTGGTGGTTGCTCAGGATGGGAGGCAGATTTTGCCGGGCGCTTATGGTTCCGATCTGGGTGTGATTTTCAAGCCGTTTCCTAAGCTACTGATCAATGCTGCTGCCTGGTATTTATGGCTACAGCAAGAGTTTGTTTATGTCGGTGATGAGGGTGTGGTAGAACCAAGTGGGCGCTCGCGCCGGGAAGGTATCGATGTGTCGATGCGGTATCAGCTTACCAAAAATCTGTATGCAGATGTCGACCTGAATACGGCTAAACCGCGTGCCATAGATGCTGAAACGGGACAGAATTATTTACCGTTAGCGCCAACGTTTACCTCAACGGGCGGTTTATCGCTACAAACCCGTTCAGGCCTGAATGGATCAATTCGGTATCGATACATGGGCGATCGTCCGGCTAATGAAGACAACTCCATTGTCGCAAAAGGGTATTTTGTAACAGACCTACAGGCTAACTATTCAAAGCGTAGCTACAACATTGGCCTGTCTGTACAAAATCTCTTCAACGCGCGCTGGAAAGAAACGCAGTTTGCCACCGAAAGCCGGTTGCAGGGCGAAGCTGCTCCGGTCGATGAGATTCACTTTACGCCGGGTACGCCGTTCTTCGCCCGACTGAGTCTAACCTATTCCTGGTAATCGCTTCTAAATTTTCTGGATGGGATGTTAAGAGAAATAATTGCATCAGTCGAACTATAAAACCTAACGCTGGCTAGGGGTAATTTCATGGAGTGCTGATCAGACGCATCAAGTGACACTCCTGGCCAAACTAAACAGTTGAGTATGTCTTCTTTTGTAACTAGTTCTATTGGTAATTGATGACAAAGCCGTTTGGCGCTAGTGCCACTTAGTAAATATACTTGGTTAATAGGTAATATATATATGTAAATAAATTGATTCTCTTTGGTTTGAATATTATACCTAATTCGAGATTACCTATGATCTTAATGAGATTATTCTAATAGTATTTTATAATATTTACAATAATTGAAAGTAGTAAGCATAACGCCAACTTGACTTGTATTTATACTTAGTCTATTATATTTATCTCTATTAATTCTATGTAATAAGATAAATATTATGAATCCATCTTTACAAACTAAAAAAGAATGGCATAAGGGTAATCAGACGTCTTATGCTACGAATCCATTTGAAACGATTTACACACGCTATGTGAAGAAGGTATATCAAAAATGCCTGTTCATGACGCAAAACAGGTCAATAGCGCAGGATTATACACACGATATCTTTCTGAAAGTGTTTGAGAATATAAAGTCATTTGAGAATCGATCCGCCTTTTCTACCTGGCTTTTTTCCATTTCTCATAATTACTGTATAGACAGAATTAAGGCCAGTCGACGAATCAATCTTGAGTACCTATCCGATAATCTGGGTGAATCGTTGGCTGATCAGGATGAGTCAGGCTTACTTGAATTTCGCCTTCAATATCTTGAAAAAATGATTAATTGTCTGCCAGATAGTGAATTAGAACTGGTTCGGCTTAAATATGAACAAGGCCTATCAATAAAAGCTATTGCTCAGCAATACAATCTTAAAGAGAGTGCTGTCAAAATGCGGTTAAAGCGTACTCGGGATAAATTGAATGGAATGTATAACGAGCCAATGTAGCTTGCTGTGCATACAGAAACTGCCTTCTGGGATTGCTATCGGTATTCTTAAATAGGCAGTTCGGTTCAGATTTCTGTTCCTTCCTCAATTGGTTCGGGCAGGTGTTTGCCGGTCGAGTCGAGCGGGGTTGGGCGAGGACGGCGACGGTAAACGAGGTAGAACAGAGGTGGAATGATCAGGGGCGTAAAAAACAAGGTCGTTGTTAAACCGCCGATGATAACTGTAGCCAGAGGGCGCTGCACATCGGAGCCGATACCGCTCGAAATAGCCGCCGGTACAAGGCCAATAATCGCCACAACCATGATCGCCATTATGGCCCGGAACTGCTCCTGCGCCGTTTCAATCGTGACATCAAGCAACGGTTTGGAGCTAGCCATCAGATTGCGGTTCAGGGCGGATACCAGCAATACGCCCGCCATGACCGATATACCGAAGATAGACACGAATCCAACCCCGGCTGAGACGTTGAAATTATAGCCACGAAGCAGCAGGGCGCCTATGCCACCGGCCAGGGCAAACAACAGGCAGGTGAGAGTCAGCAACGTATCCCGCACGTTGCCGTAGAGCATAAACAGGAATAAAAATACCACAACGATAGTCAGGGGTATGGAGATACTGAGCTGGCCACCAGCACGTTCGAGGTTTTCGTATTGGCCGCCGTAGATAATGCTGTAGCCTTCCGGAATCTTGACATTCTTCCGAACTTTCTGGCTGATTTCCTTCACGAAACCGCCCTGATCGCGACCCCGGATGTTGGTCCGTACGGTAACCATGCGCTTGCCATTGATGCGGTAGATATTGGTTTGCCCCTGCACATAACGAATGTCGGCCAGTTCGTTCATCGGAATCAGCGCCCCCGTTGCCGACGGAACCTGAAGGAGCCGGATCGCGTCGATACTGCCCCGGCTCTCGGGTGTGAAGCGCACGACAATGTCGTATCGTTTCGCTTCGTCATAGATCGTGCCGATGGCTTTGCCGCCAATAGCGGCTTCAATCATGTTTTCAATTTCTGACACATTGATACCATAACGAGCTGCGGCCGGTCTATTTATTTTTATCGCCAACTGGTCCTGAGGGCCTTCCTGCTCGATATTGACAGCAACTGCGCCATTCATCCCTTTAACCAATGCGGCAATACTGTCTGCTTTGGATCGCATAAGCGTCAGGTCATTCCCCACAACGGAGATTGCCAGATCAGCCGCGCTGCCCGTCACAATTTCCATGACCTGATCAATGATCGGCTGACCGGATGAGAAAAACGCGCCAGGGAATGCTTCCTGCAATTCGTTCTGCATCTGGCTCACAATTTCCTTCTTCGAAATGCTGTCGGACCAGGTACTGTAATCCTTCAGGCCAACCAGAATTTCGGTACGGTCGGAGGGAAAGGGGTCTGTACCATCATCATTCCGTCCAGATTGGGTAATGACGAAGCTAACGGGTTTGTATTTGGCAACAATGTCGCGGATTTTAGGTGCAATTTTGGCGTTTTCCTGAATTGTGATCCCCGATGGCATAAACGCCCGCATGAAAATAGAGCCTTCATCGAGTTCAGGAAGGAACTCAGTGCCAAGCTTTATGCCAAAACCAATCATCACCAGTACAACCGCCATACCAACCCCGACCACCAATCGGGGAGCCCGGAATAAAGTCGAGTGCAATAGCCACTGATACCCTTTTTCTAAGGGCGACAGCAGGAAGTTTTTGTGTTCCTTTAACGGCTTGCCACCGGGAGCCAGGGCTTTTCGGAACGCAAACGAAATCAGCACCGGTATAACAGTCAGCGCGCAAAGAAGCGAGCCTATTACGGCAAACGATAAGGTTAATGCCATCGGGCTAAAAAGCTTTCCTTCAACCCGTTGCATGAGCAGGATGGGCATGTAGGCCAGAATGATAATGGTGACCGAGAAGAAAATTTCCCGCGCCACCTCACCGGCCGACCGCGCGGTAAGATTCACAATGCCCTGGTTTTGTTCGGCAGGTCCCGATGCGCGGTAGCGTCGGATCAGGTGCTCGGCCATAACACTGGCACCGTCGACAATGATACCAAAATCAATCGCCCCCAGCGACAACAGGTTGGCCGGAATGCCCACCAGTTTCATGAGGATAAAAGCAAACAACAGCGAAAACGGAATTGTGACCGTAACCACCAGCGCGGCCCGAAGGCTCCCCAGAAACAATACGAGTAGAATAACGACAATCGAAATGCCTTCGATGAGCGTATGGGCAACGGTTTCGAGTGAGTGATCGATCAGGAAGCCGCGGTCATACAGTACGCGCAGATGAACGCCTTTGGGCAATTCACGCGCTTCGAGATCCGCGATTTTTTCCTTCAGCAATTCCAGCACTTCGCTCGGGTTTTCGCCCCGGCGCAGCAGAACGATACCTTCCGTATATCCGATTACGTCCAGATTTTCGTCGGGAATCCGATACCCCAGAATACCGGATGGCGACGGAGGATTGATTTCGACGCTGGCTACGTCGCGGACAAGTACCGGAACGCCCTCGTTGGTTTTCAGGACAATATTCTGAACATCTTCCGGTGATTTCAGCGCACCCAGACCCCGTACGGCAAATCCCTGACCTCCTCGGGCAATGATGTTGCCCCCTGTGTTCTGGTTATTTTTCTGGAGGGCTTCAATGACTTCCTGTAACGTCAGGCTGTACTTGCGTAGTTTGGCCGGGTCCGGAATAACCTGGTATTGCTTGATTGGTCCGCCAAACGTTGTTACATCGGCCAGGCCGGGTACCTGCAATAGCTGCGGAATAATGGTCCAGTCCTGTAAATCACGCAGTTGCATGGGCGTCATGCTGGCCGGCGCTTCAATAACGTAGCGGTAGATCTCACCCACGGCCGTTGTAAGTGGAGCCAGTTCAGGTTCGACGCCATCCGGCAGTTGAGCGCCACTCAGCCGTTCAATGATCTGTTGTCGGGCAAAGTAATCTGTAACGGTTTCATCGAAGTTCAACTGAACGACCGACAGGCCGAAAATGGTGCGGGAGCGTCTGTCCGTAACGTGGGGAACATTGTTCAGTACCCGTTCGATCGGGATCGTGACCTGTTGCTCGACTTCCTCAGCCGCACGACCGTCATATTTGGCAATGATAATGACGTTTGTATCGGCAATATCGGGGTAAGCTTCAATCTTCAGCAGCTTGAAGCACCAGAGCCCCAATCCCATGACAGCGATCGCCAGACCAACCACGATCCAGCGATTTTTGAGGGAAAATGTTATTAGTTTCTGAATCATAGTAGAGGACCCGGGCAGTTAGCTATCGGATACTGAATTATCGGAATTAAACTCAGTGTCCAGCGTCTGTCCTTTCAGATCTTAATGGTTAATAGCCAAAACTCAATCCCTTCAATTGGAGTGTATTCTCTACCGTAACCGGCTCGTTTTCGCGCAGGCCGCCAAGAACAACCACCAGATCTTTGCGTTGCTGGCCAAGCTGCACTTCCCGACGTTCAATAACTTGTGGACCCGTTTTTACAAAGACATAATCGCGACCCTGCACGGTTACCACAGCGTCTCGCGATACGGTCATGAATTTACCTTCTGTAACACCGAAGCCCACCGTTGCGAACATCCCTGCCTTAAGTCGACCATCGGGGTTCGCGACCGAAATGCGCAGTTTAATCTGGCGGGTTGTATTGTCTACGTAATCGTTTACATTGTCGATCCGACCGACAAAACGATCGTTGGGGAAGGAAGTAAAGTTGAGTGTACAGGGTAGCCCTTTTGTGATGATACCAAACTGATTTTCAGGGATTTCACAAACGACCAGAATTGTATTTGGCCGGGCACGGCGTAATTCTTCGGGATCGAAGCCCGCAAGTTTCAGAGTGGCTTCGTCAGAAATGATGGCTGCCTCTTCGTTGGCCAGCTGCGTCTGAGCTTCGATCACTTCTTTACCAGATGCAGCACCGTGAGCCTGTAAATCTTTCACCCGGTCGAGGTTACCCCGTTGGGTCTGGATGTTTATTCGGTGCTGCAAAATGGCGGTATAATTATCCGACAGGCCCGGATCATCGAACAGTACTAAACGCTCCGCGGGATTTTCGGTTGATTTCAATACCATAGCCGCTACGTGGCCCGGAGCCGAAAAGTCGGTCCGAATTACTTCTGAATGAGCGGGTTGTGTGGTGAAAGAGCGCATCATAATCGCATCCGGAAAGGCAATGCGGCCGCCGTCTGTGCTCACCGTTGGACGTGGTATCGACTTGACAACGGGCTTGGGTTTGCTTTTGCAGCCAGCCATCAGGACGATGAGCGCGAAAAGGATATGATAAAATTTCATTTTAGTAGGAATTGATTTGCCCGGTCGCATATAGCAATCGAACGTAGTTCTGACGGTAGGTATAGAGAGTCTGGTAGTAAGCCGTTTGGGTATCGAACCAGGAACTTTGCGCCTGTAAAAGATCGATCAGGGTAGTGGCTCCCCGCAGATAGGCATACCGTACCGAAGCGAGCACCTGATCGGCATCGCGCCGTATGGCAGTGTATCGATCTACGTTCTGGCGGCTGGTTACGAATGATTGATAGGATGTCTGGACTTCAGATCGGATTCGTGCCTGTACTAAAGCGGCAGCTTGCCCGGCCTGCTCCTGCAACACCCGCGATTTTTGTATCTCGCCCTGATTTCGACTGTAGACGGGTAATTCAATGGTCAGGAAGACACCTGCATAAGGGATGGCGTTCTGTGGGTTCCAGATTAGGCCGGCTTCATTCCGGGGCTTGGCCAGAACCTGTTGTAGATCTACATTGCGTCGGGCCGTTTCGAGGTTTGCCTCCGCGACTTTTACATCCGTTCGGGTTGTCGTAGCCAGCCGCAGCAGACTATCGGCGCTGGCATTTACTGTCGGGAAAAAGCCAAGTGGGTTGATAACCGTTGCACTGACAATCGAGTCGTTCATCGCAACATTGATGCTATCGGTCGTTGCCAGCACAAGCCGTAATTCGTTCAGCCGGTTGAGCAGATCCTGTTGAGCGGTGCGGGTCTGAATCTCATACTGATCTGAGATGAGTTGCGTACGAGTCAGATCCGTATTACTGATGACCAGGTTTTTTAACCGTACTTTATTCAACTGAACCAGTGTATCGACATTTGCCTTGGCACGTTGCAGCAGTGAAAGCTGAATTCGGGCATACCAGGCATCCAGAAATCGATTTGCAGCATCGAAAAGCAGGTTTCGCTCGGTTTCGGCTACACTCTGGGTAGCTAGATTGGTGCTTGCTTCGGCAAAGCGGCTGCGGTATTGCCGTTTATTGTAAATGTCAAATTCTTTCGTTGCCTGAAGCCAGAACTGTCGACGTTGTCGGCCGAATGGACCTACCGCTTCGGCACCGGGTGTTGGCGTCAATTGAATCAGCGTCTGATTGTTCAGAACGGGGTTTGGACGCAGATTGGCCGTGGTCTGATCGGCTTGAGCAGCGCTTATGTTCAGACGCTCAACCCGTAAGGCAGGGCTATTGGCACGAACTTGCTGCAAAGCCTGGCGTAACGTTAGGGGAGCCTGGGCCAAAACCCCCAGACTTGTATAACCCATGCACAGTAGGCAGTATAGGATTCTTTTTACCAGCATTCGATCGAAAGTGAACTTAGCAAAGTAACAACGCTCATCAGCTAAAACAGGCAAAACATCAATTAAAAGGTTGTTAAATGTACTTACTACTATTTCGAAGAATTGCTCATAATGTAAACGTTAACACAGGATGCAATTGAAATCGATAGCTTACCGATCAGATGCAGTTAGCTATACACTGACTAATGGCATTTTTTTGCTCACTAATGATTAAGTTGTAAGCCAAATCCAGCCTGCAATTGGTCCGTAGTGCTGTTAAGGGCAAGGTTTTTATGAATTCATCGATCGAAACCGGGTTGAAACCGGCTATCCAGGAAAAGTTTGAGCACCTCTGGCATCTGGTTGGCAATACGCCAATGCTGGAATTATTTTATACCGATCAGGGGCAACCCCGTTCGTTGTATGTTAAGTGTGAACATTACAACCTGACGGGTAGCATGAAAGATCGAATGGCTTTGCATGTTCTGCATCAGGCCTACCGACAGGGTCACATAAAACCGGGCGACCGCATTGTAGAAGCGACCAGCGGCAGTTCGGGTATTGCCTTTTCGGCGGTAGGACGTGCATTGGGCCATCCTGTAACGATCATTATGCCCGCAGGTATCAGTCAGGAGCGGATTGATATTATTCGGAGTCTGGGTGCTGATATTGTTCTGTTTACGAAAGAAGAGGGTGGTTTTATGGGTGCCATCCGACGGTCGGAAGAATTAGCCGCCAGCGATCCGCACGTTTTCCTGCCTCGTCAATTCGCTAATCAGTATAATGCCGAAGCGCACCGGCTGACTACGGGAAAGGAAATCTGGTTGCAGTTACAGGGTGTTGATATTACGCCGGATGCGTTTGTGGCCGGAGTTGGTACGGGCGGTACGGTAATGGGCGTTGGACGCTACCTTAAATCCCGGAAGCCTGATATTCGGATTCACCCACTCGAGCCCGCCGAATCGCCAACATTATCGGTAGGTTACAAAACAGGAACCCACCGGATTCAGGGTTTTTTCGATGAGTTTATTCCGGATATTTTGAAGCTGGATGAATTGGATCGGGTGGTGCAGGCCAGCGATGGCGATTCTATTCTGGTGGCTCAGAAACTGGCCTTACAACTGGGAGTAGCCGTCGGAATCTCATCGGGGGCTAACCTGATAGGAGCCATTAACCTCCAGCGTGAACTGGGCCCCGATGCCCGGGTCGTGACCATTCTGTGCGACAGCAACAAAAAATACCTGAGCACCGATCTGGTCAAGGAGGAGCCTGTAAAACCAGGTTATGTTGCTCCCGACATTATGTTTACCGATTATCGGCCCATCAGTCGCCTATTGGTAGGCCGACCTGGTGTTTTTTGACTAAGATAAGCCTTTCGCTGTGAAGCGTGCCACGGTTTGTCTGCTCATCATTAATAGCCGTGGCACGCGTCTGAGCGAAAGTCCTATAAGAATAAAGCCAGTCAAGATTCCTGAAAAGACAGGTTTCTACTTTTTTAAGCGTTCTGTTGGTAAATTATTTTTTCTCGATTAATGCCCTGAAACCGTCCAGATCAATATTTTGTCGAAACTGGCGCATTAATTCTCGTTTAGCCACCATGTCTGGCGCGTCTTCGTATCGCAACCACAATTGCACGAACTGAATGGCATGACGCGGTAATTTCGGATCAGAATACGCAAAATCATGGGTTACAAGTGGGTGACCGTTTTTGGCCTGTTCGTCGAATGTGCCCTGCTCACGCTCGTTAAGCAGCATACCCGTCGCATTCTCGATAATAGCCTGAGAGGACCGCTGGGCAGGTGTCATCGCGGCTAACATGGCTTCTAGTTCCTGATAGCGAATACGGTTTTTCTGGGCGGTTTTATCCCGGATTTTACGGCCATCTTCCACACTTCGCCGATTATCATCCTTGTATTTCTGACGCTCAGCCTCTGTTTTGAACGGGATTTTATCGGCATATGCCGTCGATTCTTTTAAGGACGCTTCAAGTTGTAGCGTTGTTTCGTCATTTTCCTTTATCCATTGCTGAAGTGTACGCTGTAGCGATCGAATAAACTCCTCCCGGCTGACTGGCCGAACAGGTAAGCGACCATCTGCGGTAATGACGATCGATTCGCGCGGGTTGGTCCGGTCATTACGTTGGGTGCTGTAGATCGGATACCCTTTAAGCTCACCCGTTTTATCAGGTAGGAAATAAATTTTCTGACCATTGGGTAGGGTGAACTCACTTCCGATCGAATCCATGAATCGCCAAAGCATATTGACGTAGCATTCGAGCCAGGTGCCGGTTTCACCCGAAAGCTCAACTTTACCTCTAAAACACCAGAAATGCTTATAATAGGTGACCACCGAGTAATGTAAAGGTGAACCCGTCGGCTCCAGCCTGTAATCATCCGGGGAACTATAAAAATTACGATAAGCCCGAGCTTCCAGGCCGCTGGGATTTGGGTAAGCATGCTGAAATAAATCCAGCAACTTTTCCTGACGCGCATAGATAGCGGGTAACGTCTGTTTCGGAAAGCCAGCACGTAGCTTCGTAGCGACAGTGGCCTGGCGTTTCCAGGACGTGGAAACTTGTTGAGCATAGTCGGGCGTACAATCGGATGGCTGTGCCATGGTAGCCACGGCCAGACCTAAGCCTAAAAAAGTGATAGGGAGTCGATGACGAAGTGTACGCATCCGAAATTTATCTTTTTTGAATGAGCGGTTCATGTGAGTTCACGCAAATTCTGAGATGCTAAACTTGGCATATCACCGATAGCGAGCTTCGATGAAGTTGCCAGACCGGCATAAAGGCTATCTAAATTGCAGTAGAATCGGTTTAAAATGAGTAAACCTCGCTCGGCTAAAAAGAAAAATCCTCGCCCATCAGAACAGGTGAGGATTTTTGCAGATAATCAGGTGCAAACCGTTATTTAATAGCAACAACGCGGCTGGGTGTTGTTGGTTGTTGAGTCGCCAGAGTCACGTTTTGCGTGGTTGTTTCCACGCCATTTGTAATTTCTACCTGATACACGCCGTCGGGCAGTTCGCTCAGGTTCAGGCGGGTCCGGTACTTGCTTTCATTTTTACCCAGGTGTTTGCTGTACACGACCGAACCATCCGAATTTTTCAGACGAACATCGACAGTACCACCCGTTTCTTTGTCGAGAGCAATGCTTAATTTTCCTGCCAGGGTCGTGTAAATACCCGATTTATATGAAGCTACTGTAGCAGGACGACCTGGTTTAGCTTCAGAAAACGAAGCGAATGAGGTAAGGATTCCCAGTGAAAGGGTCAAAAGCAGAGGTTTGATGAGCGTTTTCATGATTTATGTGTTTTTTGTTTCAGTTTAAAATCTAGCCGGGTTATTCCCGATTGGTGAAACAAAGATATAGGCACTAGCTGGTACTATGTAATGCAAACTACTGGAACGGTTTAGACGCTTGATGAGTGGTGGGAATGTGATGATGGCTGAACGAATGGGAAAGCAACGAGTGCATTTTTCGACGGTTTATCCGCTGAACGATCACCGAAAAAGACTCCTCAACTGGTTAAACTTTTGTTAAAAATGAGCCACTAAGGCGCTGATTCGTGTTAGGTATCTATCTGACGAGTCGTGACCCATCAACGAATCAACGGTATGGAAAGCACAAAAGCCACAACCCGACTGGAAGCATTTCGTGGAAAATGGAGTGATGAAGACGTAAAGCACTTGCTGAAACGGACAATGTTTGGGGCAAAACCCGATGACGTCGTGCACGTTCGTGCGCTCACACCGCGCAAGGCACTCAACGAACTCCTGGCCGACGAACCGGCTCCACCTCCGCCGATCAATAACTACAACGACGACAAGTTTACTGATGATGAGATTATGCCCGGCGAGACCTGGACAACATCCATCAACTACGATGGCATGAACAATGGTCGGCGTAGAAACTCATTTAAAGCCTGGTGGCTGGGATTGATGCTGAACCAGAGCCGGACGTTGCGCGAGAAAATGGTCGTATTCTGGCACAATCATTTCGCCACCGAGACAAACATGGTCGACAATGCGCTGATGTGTTACCGGCACAATGCGCTATTGCGTCAGCACGCGTTGGGCAACTTTAAAGAGCTGGTAAAAGCCATAACCAAAGATCCGGCCATGCTGAAATACCTGAACGGTACGGCCAGCAACAAAAAAGCACCAGACGAAAACTACGGTCGTGAGTTGCAGGAACTCTTTACGGTCGGAAAAGGGCCGGGTTCGCAGTATACCGAAGCCGACGTGATAGCCGCTGCTAAAGTGCTCACTGGCTTTCGAAACGATACCATTACGTTCGTCAGCCTTTTTGATCCGGGCCGACACGATAGTAGCGACAAAACGTTCTCCGAATTTTATCGGAACACAACCATAAAAGGACGGCGTGGACCTGATGGGGAACAGGAACTGGACGATCTGCTGACAATGATTTTTGTGCAGGACGAAGTGGCCCGGTTTATCTGCCGGAAACTCTACCGCTTTTTTGTTTATCACCAGATTGATGCCGATACCGAAGCGACTATCATTACGCCATTGGCCGACGTTTTTCGGACCAATAACTATGAAATTAAACCCGTATTGCGTGAACTGTTCGGCAGCCAGCACTTTTTTCAGGCCATGAATCGGGGCGCAATGATCAAAAGTCCGCTCGACTATACCGTGGGCCTATGCCGCGAGTTTGGGATTGCTTTTCCGGAGTCTACAGACTACGCCGATCAATACGGTTTGTGGTTAGCCGTTCAAAATCAGACGGCGGCCATGCAGCAGAATATTGGCGATCCGCCTAACGTGGCTGGTTGGCCTGCCTACTATCAGGAACCAATGTTCGACAAGCTCTGGGTAAACTCCGATACGCTGCCTAAGCGCAACGTGTTTACGGATGGCATGACCAACGGTGCTATTGGGCGTAATGGCAAAAAACTGACTATCGACGTACTGGCATTTACCCAAACACTGCCTAATCCCGCCGATCCGGCTGCGCTCATCGACGATGCTGTCCGGAGACTATATATGCTGGAACTGCCCGAAAAAGACAAACAGTACATTAAAACCAGCATTTTGTTGTCGGGTTTGCAGGATATGATGTCGGATCATTACTGGACGCAGGCCTGGCAAAACCTGACCGCCAAGCCCGATGATACCGTAAACAAAACCAACGTGACCCGCAAGCTGAAGAGCTTATACAAGTACCTGATGAATTTACCGCAGTATCAGTTAACCTAATGGTGAAAGAATGAATGAGCGAAAGAGTGAAAGAGTCAATGAGTGAAAGGGTAATTAAATCGAGGTAGCCATTCACTCTTTCGCTCATTCACCCTTTCACCATTCACTCATTCACCCTTTCGCTCATTACCTATGAAACGACGAGACTTCATAAAAAACACAGCGGTAGCCGGGGTTTTGTTGCCCCAGTTTCTGAACGGGTTTTCGATTAGGGCAATGGCCCAGACATCGCTGATGCCTGCCGCTGGTCATGATCAGATTAATGACCGTGTACTGGTGCTTATTCAGCTCAACGGCGGTAATGATGGATTGAATACGGTTATTCCTGTCGATCAGTATGGCGCGTATCAGGCGGCCCGGCCCAATATCGCCCTGCCACAAAACAAAGTTCTGAAACTCAATGGCGCCGACGCCATGGCTCTGCACCCTGCGCTTTCAGAAATTCAGCTGTTATTCAACGAGGGCAAAGCGGGCATTGTGCAGGCTGTAAGTTACCCTAAACCTAATTTCTCTCACTTTCGGGCTACCGACATCTGGATGACCGGCTCTGACTCCGATAAGGTATTGAATACGGGTTGGGCCGGGCGTTATCTGAACGACTCGTTCCCAGGTTTCCCGGATAAGTACCCCAATGAAACCATGCCCGATCCGCTGGCGATTCAGGTTGGTTCGGTAGTGGCGTCGGCTTTTCAGGGACCGGCCTTTACAATGGGACTGGCGATTAGTAATCCGGCTAATTTTTATAACCTCATCGAAGACAAAACCGATGCAACGAGCAATACCCGCTGGGGCGAACAGCTGGCGTATCTCGAAAAAGTGTCGCAGAAAACTGATCAATATGCCGGTGTGATTAAGAAAGCCGCGCTGAGCATAACCAGACAATCGGATAAATACCCCACGCCGGGCAAAAACCCGCTTGCCGATCAGTTGAAAATCGTTGCCCGACTGGTGGCGGGTGGGCTTCGGACAAAGGTGTATCTGGTGAGTACCGGCAGTTTCGATACGCATGCGAAACAAGCCGAACCTGATGATACGACTACGGGTACACACGCCCAATTGCTCCGCCGGGTATCCGAAGCAGTCGGAGCCTTTATGGACGACTTAAAAGGACTAAACGTAGCTGATCGGGTGATGGGTATGACGTTTTCCGAGTTTGGCCGCCGGATCAAATCCAACGCCAGTGGTGGCACTGATCATGGTGCGGCTGCGCCGGTTTTTTACTTCGGGAATGCGGTCAAGGTGGGCGTTATTGGAACGAATCCGCAACTGCCTACCACCGCAACGGTCAATGATAATGTGGCCATGCAGTATGATTTCCGTTCGGTCTACGCGACTGTATTGCAGCAGTGGCTCAACCTGCCACCGAATGAAGTGCAGCGGGTATTGATGGGGCAGTTTCCATTGCTGCCCATGGTATAAAAAGAGGCCGTTTCAGAAGTAGATGAAACGGCCTCCACTGATCGAGCGATACGTATTGTGTCTGTCTGACCGTTAGCGTTTATCCCACCATACTTTGCTCAAATACGAATCACCGTTGGCAAATCGAGCGACAGCGGCATCATAGTTGGTTTTATTAAGCAATGCTTCCTGTGTGGAATAGACCGACCGACGAGGAATTTGTCCATTTGTTGAACCCGGATTTGGGCCGGGAGCCAGTTTTGGATAGCCCATTCTCCGCCATTCGATAAAGGCTTCGTAGGACCGCCCGAACAGCTGAATCCATTTTTGGGTACCGATTTTTTCGAGTTTTTGTTCTTTCGTCAACCCCGTAAACGATAACTCGGTATAAGTGGCCGGGATGGTCGTTACATTATACGGAGCCATCGACATAGCTGCTCTTACGCCATCCTGATAGAACTTCTCGGCCTGATCGCTTGTCGCACCCCAGCCTTCAAGAGCGGCTTCGGCTTTGTAAAAACTCACGTCAGCAAAGGTAAACTGGGCACACGGAATGGCGGGCGAATAGGCTTTATTGAAAAACGTTGTCTGTGAAGCCGTTGAGTAATCATCCTTGATGATGGTTTTGAGCAACGCATCGGTCAGGGCTACGCCAATGCCTTTGTAGGCCGGTTTTCCGGCTTTTACGGAATTGACAGTCGGTTCAACCAGACGCGGCAATCGGGGGTCGCTGGTTGCAACCAACTGGTTCACAAATGTATCGGCCAGATATTTCAGGTCAGGACTTCCAGCCAGCCAATGGTTCAATACAGGGTGGACGTTAGCATTGGTCGCATCGTTGTAAGTTGGGATGACCGCATTATCGGCATTCGATTCCAGCAACGGCTGGCCCATTGCTTCGGTAACGGTTTTCTGAGCCAGGGTCGCATCTGCGTAGCGAATGCGCATTCCTAATCGAAGCTTCAGCGAGTTACCATATTTCTTCCATTTTGTCACATCACCTTTGTAGTAAAAATCGGCCGTGCCATAACTATCGTCAGCCGCGTTGAGCTGCGCAATAGCCGCGTCGAGACTGGTGATCAGTGATTTGTAAATAGATTCCTGCGTATCAAATGTGGGTTGGTTATTCACATTTTCGACACCCAACGCACTTTGCGAATAGGGTACGTCACCGAATAAATCGGTTAGCCGCTGCCAAATCGAGATCTCGACAATTCGGGCAATGGCTAGCTTGGTACGGCCTTTCGGATCGTTTTCCAGTCCTTTCAACAACTGATTTCTAATCTGGCTGATATTCCGCAGATAGACGTAATGACTCGCCCAGAGATCAGTATCGGCCTGCTGAACATAGCGCGAGCTTGAAATTAGTACTCCACCAGCCCATTGCTGTATCCAGGAACCAAATTGGTTGTTGGGGTATTCAAAACCTTCCGAAAAGGCAGCATCGCGCTGAACTTTCGACAGCACCAGCCCAGGGTCAATCGTTGTGACCGAGGTTGGTGGCGTATTTATTTTTTCAAAGTCATCCGTACAGGCCTGAGATAATAACAGAACTGCAGCTATATAAATGGGTGTCAGTATTTTTTTCATGGATGAATCAAGTTTGGCGTAAAGAATCGTATCGATTCAGGGGACGATTTACAGTTCACAGTTCAGACTAAAGCCAAAATACCGAAGTAGGGGCAAGGCTGTCGATTCAAGACCCAAGGAGGAATTGTTGACGTTGAAAGAAGAGGCTTCTGGCGCAAACCCATCTGTCTTACGCTGTAAATAGAACAGGTTCCGGCCATAGATCCCCGCCCGAATGCTGCGGAAGGGTGTTTTGTTGACCCACTTGGCTGGAATGCTGTAATTGAGCGTCATTTCCCGCAGCATCACATAACTGGCGTCATTGAGAAGCTCTTCTGATACAACATTGTCTTTATCGGGAGCCACAACGTTCCAGTAGTCCTGCGCGCGTACGGTCTTGGTATTAACCTGCCCGGTTCCGGTCCAGGTGCCATCGGCCGATTTCGAACCGACAACTCCTTCCGCCACATAACTTCCGTCGCGGCCCGGCAGCGTCTTCTTGATCGTTCCGTAAATCAATTCTTCGCGTAAACTTTGCGAGTATACTTTGCCGCCCTGACTGACGTCAATCAGTCCTGACAACATCAGGCCTTTGTAACGGAATACGTTGTTGAAACCACCAATCCATTTAGGTAACGCATTGCCCATTTCGTACAGGATTTTGGCGTTTGTTTTCACCGGAAGGCCCGTTGCTGGATCGATGATGCGGTTTCCTGATCCATCCCGAAGCCACTGGAAGCCATTGCCGAGAATCGTACCAAAAGGCTTGCCCGGTGTCGCAATAACCTGTACTCCCCGATCGCTACCCAGAATGTACGTCGAAACACCTTCTGCCAGCGAAACCACTTCGTTCCGATTGTGCGAATAGTTCAGTGTAGCATCCCATGAGAAACCCGATGCCGTTTTGACGGGTGTTCCATTGAGCGACAACTCAATACCGTGATTACGAATTTCGCCTGCATTGATCAAGCGGGATGTAAACGTACTCGACGGTGGTAAAGGCACATTCAGAATTTGATTCTTGGTTCCGGCATTGTAGTAGGCAAACGTCAGACCCAGGCGATTTTTAAACAAACGGGCTTCGACGCCAAATTCGGTCGATGTGGTCAGCTCGTTTTTCAGGTTTGGGTCGGGAATGGTCGACGCAAACGACGCAAGGGGAATACCGCCCTGAGTATATTGATCCAGTGAATAGTTTCCATTGAGCTGATACGGACTACCCGAACTGCCTGCCTGTGCCCAGGATGCTCTTACTTTCAGGAAACTTAGGGTAGGACTCTGTAAACGAAGTGCATCCGTCAGAATCAGGCTGCCGCTGATGGCGGGATAGAAGAACGAGTTGTTTTTTGGCGACAACGTCGACGACCAGTCATTACGGGCCGAGAAATCTATGAAGGCCATCTCCTTATACCCTACCGATCCTGATGCATACACCGAATTGATCGACGACTCGGTAAGGCCAAATACATACGAATTTGTCAGCGTATTATTGATAATGAACAGGTTCGGTGCGATAAATTCATTGCCCGTATTGCCGGTCGTACGGGAATAATAGCGTTGATGGTTAGCGCCAATGTTTAAACCTAATGAAAAATCCTCCGAAATTTTGGGTGTAAGAGACAACAAAACGTCGCTGTTATCTTCGCGGGTACGCGTAATTTCTTCCGTGATGTCGCCATTTTTGTTGGTTGTTACATAGGTACCTTTATCGCGATACCGGAAACGCTGATCGGTATAAAAATCCGTTCCGGTCCGGGCCGTCAGGCGAATCCAGTCGTTGAACTGATAACTGAGTTTAACCAGGCCAATAATACGACGACGATCGTCGGAATTGCGTGTACGTGTCATCGTCCAGTAAGGGTTGGCTGTCGATGAGTTGGTTGCATAGGTCTTTTCGAGACCAACAAAAGCGGTTGTGCCATACCCGAGTTGTTTAGCGATATCGGCAGCAGTCCAGGCTGAATTCGCCAGAATATCCATTGGCATACTTCTTGGCTGGCTGATGAAAATATAAGCTGGATTATCGGCGGCATCGGAAACCGTAGGTCGATTTACACCCGCCTGGGCAATGTAATTGACTTTAATATCAGCTTCCAGTTTCGACGTCACTTTGGCTACGGTGCGCAGGCTGATGTTATTACGGTTGAGGGTGTTGCTAGGCACATAACCATTAATGTTCGTATTGGAATAAGCCAGTCGATAGCTCACGGCATCATTTCCACCCTCCAGACTCAGGTTATTGACCATCTGTTTTTCTGTATTGAAAAACTTCTGAAAGGTATTCGGCTGCGGTGTGAGACTCAACACATTTCCCCACTGATCTTCATACTGCTGACCATCCATGCGAGGTCCCCAACTGGCTCGCGTGAAGCGATCGCGGCCACCGCTCATCTTGGGAATGCCCTGAACACCAGCCGCCTGAGCAGCAGCCCAGGTGTAAATTTTGCCATCGTTACCCCGGAAATTTGTGAAGGTGCCATCCAGCCCCTGTGCGTATTCGTCCTGAAAATCAGGTAATACCAGCGCATTGCCCAGCGAATAATCGATACCGTATTTAACACCAATGCCTTTTCGGTTTTTACCCGACTTGGTTGTAATCAGAACAACGCCGTTGCTACCCCGCTGACCGTACAAGGCAGCTGCATTGGGCCCTTTCAGCACAGAAATTGTTTCGATATCTTCTGGGTTGATATTGGAAATTCCGTCGCCATAGTCAATACCGCCTGTGCTGCCGGGGGCCTTTGGATTTTGATTGTCCATTGGAATCCCGTCAATGACATACAGCGGCTGGCTGTTTCCCACGAGTGAGTTAGCGCCCCGGATGATCACCCGCGACGAGCCGCCTGCGCCATTGGCCGAACGAGTTACCTGAACACCCGCCATTTTACCGGCAAGTGTAGTCGCTACATTGGCTTCTTTGGCCGTTGAAATATCCTGTCCATTTAATTCCTGGATTGAATACCCCAGTGAACGCTTGTCGCGCTTGATGCCGAGGGCTGTTACGACCACTTCACTCAATACGGCATTGTCTTCGGCAAGCGTTACCGAAAGTTCCGTTCGGTTGCCGACGGGCACTTCCTGCCTGACAAATCCAACACCCGAAAAAATGAGCGTTGCAGTAGGGTCTGCATTCACTGAAAATTTGCCGGTAACATCGGTAACCGTTCCACGAGTGGTTCCTTTTACGAGAACGTTTATTCCTACTAATGGCTCTTTTTTGGCATCCAGGACCGTTCCCTGAATAGCGGTCTGAGCCCACAAAAACCCGGAAATCAAAAAGGCTATCATACTCAGAGATAGCCTTTTTAGGGTAAATGAATGGAAATGTCTTTTCATATTTCTTAACAATTTGTTAATAATTTCTTAACACTAATTTAATATTGATATTTCCAAAGCTAACAAAATAATGAACACAGGCTAGTATCGACTTATAGATAACCATGTGTTTATGGGTGAAAAATCGGCTTTGCGTGGAAGATGCTGTATTGAGGGGGGACTTTCTAGCCAGATTACTGGTGGCCAAATACAGCACAATCAGCAAAACCAAATGCAATTGGCTGCTGACGCTTGGCGGGGCACTATAGTAGAAAGAGATAGCCTTGGCCTGATAGGGGAGCTAATTATAAACAGGGAAGCAATGGGAAATCGTATAACTCGTTATCCCAGCCACTGGTACATAACCAGCGCATCGGTAAAGCCCAATGTCTGGTGGTGAAAGGCTTTGGGCAATGTACCAATAACCTCAAAACCACACCGTTTCCAAAGTCTGATTGCTACTTCGTTCGTGCTGACAACGCTATTGAACTGCATGGCTCTAAAGCCTAATCGCCTGGCTTCGTCCAGCGAAAAGCGGCACATGGCTTCGGCGATTCCACGGCCACGGTAGTCCGGTTTTACCATATAACCCGCATTGGCTACGTGCGAACCTAAGTCGGGCTGATTGGCTTTGATGAAAAATGTGCCGACTATTTCGTTTTCCAGCTCACAAACGTATGCGTACTTCTGTGTGTCGAACCAGATAGCCAGCATTTTCTCCCGTGACGAATCAGGAGCGAAAACCCAGGTGTCACCTGTCTGAATAATGTTGCTGATGATGTCCCAAACTACATCCGCATCCTTTTCTTCAATCCGTCGGAAACGCATACGGCGCTATAGATTCTGAATGAATTGGACAAAAATCTTATCCGCTTGCTTACCGTGTCAACAGGCCCGCATCCAGCACAAACTGGGAACCGGTTATGTACCGTGCTCCGTCGGAAACCAGATAGAGAACCATAGCTGAAACGTCTTCGGGCTCTACCCAGGGTACAGGAAGTAGATTGCCCGCCGACCGTTCGGCAATCGCCTGCGTGGTGGTACCTTCGAGTTCGGCCAGGCCATCGTTCATGGGTGTATTGACGCCGGTTGGGTGGATCGAGTTGACCCGGATGTTATGTGGGGCCAGTTCAATGGCCCACGATTTGGTTAAGCCAACCAGGCCCCATTTTGAGGCTGCGTAATGGCTCAGTCGATTCATACCCCGTAGTCCGGCAATGGACGAATTATTGATGATGGCACCACTCTTTTGCCTGATCATGACCGGAATCACGTGCCTGGCTACCAGCCAGGCACCCTTCAGATTAATGTCGAGCATGGCGTCCCATTCTTCTTCGGGAAGTTCGTGCGCTAATCCGTAGGCACAGATGCCCGCATTATTGAAGAGAATATCGATTCGGCCAAAATCGACAACGGCTGCATCGACAGCCTGTTTTACTTCATCATTGCGTCGAACATCTCCCTGAACGGTCAGACACCCGACCCCCAGCGCTTCTACTTCGTGTTGCAACGATTCGAGCTCAGTTTTGGAGCCAAGCTTATAACCAGGATAGGCCAGGGGTTTGGCCAAATCGAAGGCAACAATATTGATTCCTTCTTTGGCTAAAGCAAGAGCTACGGCGCGGCCCTGACCATGAGCCGCGCCGGTAATGAACGCTACTTTTTTCTGTAAATCAGCCATTAGTTACGGTTGGTGTTGTTGGGTCAGGGGCAAATAAGGATACAGGTAATCGTCAATAGTTACGTCGAGTACATTGTTGAACACGTTTGTGGCAATCATCTGACCAGCAAAAGCAACCAGTACCACAATCTGCTGGTCGGTATACCGTTCGGCAATGGGTTCATAGAGTTCGTCAGGTACCTCTCCTTTATGCTGCGCAATAGCACTTCCGAAGTTGATTACGGCCTGCTCATGGTTACTCAGATGGAGGTCTTCGGGGCGTTCGCCGTTATCAATAATGATTCGCCGGAAAAATGTGGTGCACAGTGGGCAGTTCGAACCTTCCGAAATGGTGTGGGCAAACAGATAAGCCAGCCGGTCGCCGAGCGTTTTCTTCACTTCTTCATACAGCGGATACCATTGCATATAAATCTGAAATGATAGCAACGATCGGCCCAGCGTAGCCTTCATGTTCGTAATTCGACTACCTGGGTAATCGGTTACATGGGCATCGAAAGCCGTCTGTACGTCAGGTGTAACGTCGTCAGACGGAAGGGGTGTTATCCGGGGCATGGGGAATGGCTAGTTTATGATTTTGCTGCGTTTCAGAAGGGTGTAGACATAGCAACCGGCACAAATGCCTACCAGCGATTCAAGAGCCGCAAAAAGGGCTAGTGTAATGGTCAGAACGAGCGGGTTGCCACCCAGCAGATCTACTGTCAGAATAGAAGCCGCAAATACCATACCGACACCAGCTGCAAAGCGTTTTGGAGCCTGATCGATCGGGCGAACCGGAAAATGCAGCGCTTTTACCACGGTATCGCTGATCCGGGCAAAGGGGCTAAACTTGCCATAATCGAACGCCCGGAGTGCAAAATCAACCAGAAGTACAACCGGCAGCAGCCAGAAACTGGTAAACACATGGGTGATGGCAATCAACAGCACAAAGAAAGCAACCGTCCGCACTTTATTTTCATTGACTTTCACCCCATCTACCGGGCAATCCAGTTCCGATTGACTAAAGCCCGCCAGTTGGTTCTGGGGCTTCTGAATAGTTACGTTTTTCATTGATCGTTAAGTTTATAATTGACTAAGTCGTTGAGCGGCCTCCTGCAAAATCGCGTCTTCTTTGGCAAAGCAGAACCGCAGGATTCGGTAATCATTTTTCTGCTGATAAAAAACTGAAACGGGAATCGACGCTACGCCAATTTCCTTTGTAAGCCGCACGGCCAGATCGTAGTCGGGCTCGTCGGTGATATTGGTGTACGAAACCGTCTGAAAAAAACTGCCTTCTGCCGGTTTGAAGCTAAACCGTGACTGGCTCAGTCCGGCCAGAAACAGATCCCGCTTTCGTTGATAAAAATCCGGTAGTTGCCGATAGTGATCCGGATCGTTTAAATAATCGGCCAGCGCATACTGGATTGGCGTAACCGTACTGAATGTCAGGTACTGGTGGATTTTTCGAAATTCAGTCGTTAAGTCCTTCGGTGCCAGGCAGTAACCTATTTTCCAGCCAGTAATGTGGAATGTCTTTCCAAAGGAGCCAACTACAAACGTACGTTCCTGTAAGACCGGATGCGTCATCAGTGACAGGTGTGTTCGATGATCGAACAGAATATGTTCGTAGACCTCATCACTCACGATCCAGATGTCGCGATCCTGAATCAGATCGGCTAGTTGCTGAAGGTCATCCGTTGTCCAGACTCGTCCGGTAGGGTTATGGGGTGTATTGACTAAAATCAGCCGGGTTTTGTCGGTAATTTTCTGCCCTACCGCCTGCCAGTCGATTTGATAATCGGGTGGTGTCAGCGTTACATAGACCGGAATACCGCCATTCAGTTCAATAGCAGGAACGTAACTGTCGTAGGCGGGTTCGAAAACGATCACCTCATCGCCCGGCCGAACCACTGCCGTAATGGCCGCAAAAAGAGCTTCGGTAGCTCCCGACGTAACGGTTACTTCGGTGTCGGGGTCATAAGCAACCCGGTATTGATCGAACGCTTTCTGAGCCAGTGCTTCCCGCAGGGCAGGAACCCCTGTCATGGGCGCGTATTGATTAAATCCCTTTCGCAGATAGTGCTCAACCAGCGACACCAGTTCGGGCGAACAATCGAATCCCGGAAATCCCTGCGAGAGATTGATGGCCCCGGTTTCGGCTGCCAGCTTCGACATGACCGTAAAAATGGTGGTGCCAACATGGGGTAGTTTCGATTGGAGGCCAGTGCCTAATGTCGTATTCATGAAAGTTGTGTTTAAAACGTGTTACGGCAGAAGTTCTTGCAGCGACAGTTGAATCGTATGCAGATAGGGTTCTAATTCATCGATACTGTCCAGCACGCGTAATAGCATAACATCATATTGTCGCTGACAGATCCACATTTCCACAAAAAGAGCATCAACGGCGTAGAGGTGAATCCAATAGCCCGGAATTCGCCGGATCTGCAGTGATTTCCCCTGCCGCCAAACCGTGTCCAACTGGCCCTGATAAGTCAGGTCCTGGAAATGAGCCGCTCTGTTCTGATTTCGGTCGCTTTGCATACGATAACTAATCCATCAATGATCTCCGTAACGTTTTTCTCCGGCCGTAACGGCCAACGCCAGCTTGTTCTGTTTCGGTGGCAGCGGACAGGTGGCGTAGGGAGTAAAGGCGCAGGGTGGGTTTATGGCCTGATTGAAGTCGAGGATCGTGGTGCCATCGGCCCCCGGCTTGTCAGCGTACAGGAACCGCCCCGACCCGTAGGTTTCGTGGGTGTTGGTGGCGTCACCAAACAGGATAAATAACTTTTGTCCTTCACCAACCGCATCGAGCCGGTAGGTTTTGCCTGCCCGTTCGAAGACAAGCGTACCTACTAACGGTTGCTGGGATGTCAGGCCCAGTACGTCAAGAATCGGAATGGTTTTTGGAGTCGATGGGGTTTCCACCCGCGCTTTAACCTGCCAGCTTTCGTCGACCGGGAAACGCTCGACACCGTGAAATTCGCTTACATAAGGGCTATCGAGATCGCGTAAGCGAATGCCATATTGATTGCCTCGTTTAATGATAAACCATCGCAGCGAGCCATGAGCCAGGGTTAGGGGCTTTTGATTTGGACCAAAAATGACGGTAGATTCAGTTAGGGGCTGCTCATTGGCCGATACGGTTGCTCCCTTGTGCGGAACAAAGCGAACGTCTCCTTTTTCCAGATAAAGCTGGCCCAGATCGGCCGGTGCGTCGGCCACCGGAAAGGCTATATCAAAATCAGAACCCCGACCAAGTGAGTTTTTACCCTCTTTCAGCCAGAATAGCCCGGCCAGATTGAGCCAGCCATTTTCGCTCTTCAACGAAACAACGCGTTTCTGGTGCCATTGATCGATTTTTTCCCGATAAGCCGGATCGTCGGTGATGCGAAACCCGGATACTACAAGAGTCATCAGCAGGCAGAGGGCCATAAACCAGCGTGAGTACACCGTCAAAGACGGTGATTTTCGGGCTGCCTTATTGCCCCGGAACGCCATTTGGTTGTTTTCGAGTTTGTGTCTCATAAAATTCAGGCTGTAGTCAGTAATGAAGGTATTCGGCTGGATAGTAAGTGGTTACCCCACCGTTCCATACACGAGCCGGAAATAACGTTTTTGGATCAATGAGAAATAAGCCCAGAGCGACAGCCCACCGATATAGGCCAGAATGACCAGCATCGGATAGCCCAGCGTCAGGTATAAACCAAGCCAGAGCACGATCAACCGGCCAATTTCAGGGTACAGTACCCATTGCCGTTGTTCAAGCAGTGCTCCACAATTAATTACTGTCAGCAAAATAAAGAGGGTGGTTAGAACCTTTACGGGTACAGACACGTAGCCGTCAAACAGCAGGTAGGTAAATAAGATCAACAGGATACCCGTAAGTTGCCCAACGACATAGCCCCGAAATCGTCGGCTCGTTGCTCGTACGGATGAGCGCAACAACAGCTGATTTTCTAATCCCTCGCGAATCGTCGGGTCAACGGCATCCGGTTTGTCGAAGAGAAGCTTGATTTTAGCCCGGAACCCCGGTGTTCGGCGGGCATGCTCAACTAACTCAAGCAGAAAATGAAAATGCTGCCACAGAAAGCTATGGCTGTCGAGCTGTTTGGTTAAGCCATAAACGGGTTCTTCCTGCTCTTCGGCAAAGGTGCCAAACAGCTTGTCCCAGAAAATAAAGACGTCACCATAGTTCTTGTCCAGGTAGTCGGGATTGCTCGCGTGGTGAACGCGGTGGTGTGAAGGTGTCACGAAGACATGCTCGAGCCAGCCCAGTTTGCCTATTGTGCGGGTGTGAATAAAAAACGGATAGAGTCCGTGAACCAGCAGCATGGTCGTAATCATTTCGGCGGGAAAACCGATGACCGGCAAAATCGACCAGAAACCTGTGCGTACCACGGCCTGAAAGACCGTAATGCGGGCCGAAACAGTGTAATTGAAATCTTCGCTCTGATGATGCACTACATGAACGGCCCAGAACACATTAATCTCATGGGCCAGCCGATGATACCAGTACCAGACAAAATCGGTGGCGATGAGCAAGGCTATCCAAGTCCAGGCATTGGTTTTAATGTCGAACAGGGCATAATGTTGATGTAAATAATTATACACGAAATAAAACGCGCCAACCGTAAAACTATCGATAAGCCGTTCGGCGATGCCCACGTTCAGGTTGGCAACCGAATTGTTGAATGTAAAGTACTTTTTCTTCTGCCGTTTGGCAACGAGATATTCCACCCCCATAAAAAACAGGAACAAGGGAACGGCAAAGGCAATCCAGTTAATCTGCATAGGTATTCGCTACTACTTATTTATAAAATTGTCGCCAAAGAGACCGTTCGCTTTGGCGACACCATGCTAATTCTCTTCCTGCCCGTTCGACAATTGGGTAGCCGGAACCGTCAGATGCTGACCAAACAACAGCGCGTTCAGGAACAATTTCGAGGTGCCATGCCAGTAACTGCGGAAATTCGGATTATCGGCGAACAGTACGATCCGCCCGGCTCCTTCCGGACTCACAACCACAGCCGCGGAATTGCTGATTTTCTTTAGATTTTCTTTTGAAACAAACCCGCTCACATAGGGCGACGCCGTGTATTTTACCACCGTGCCATAGGGACTGCTACTTGGTTTGAGAATGGTCGTTCCGTTGCGGAACACAAAGATTTTGCGATCCGTAAAACCGAATCCAAGTGGGTTCGTAATATCCAGATCGGCCGTATAAATCGAGCCAGCCACGGCACGAGGCCCTTCTTTGGCCGCAATGTTGACAAAGTCAATTCGATCGTTCGGGCGGGTTGCTGCCGATTTGCCCGTATCTGCCTTCGCAACGGCAGCCGGAGCCAGTAGATTTTCTTTAACCAGACCCTGTTTGATGGCCCATTCAGACGCGTTTTTGAGGGTGATCAGGGTGCCGCCCTCTTCAACCCAGTTTTTCAGTCGGGCAACAACCGCTTTGTCGAGCGATGCGTACTGACCGCCCACCAGAATCACAGTGTTGTAACGGCTCCAATTCGCCCGTCCGGCGTTACTGATCTCGATCTTTGAGAGTGGTAGCTTCAGGTGTTCGCTCAGCAAAAACCAGACTTCACCTGCTTCGGATGGGTTAACGCCCTGGCCAACCAGCAAAGCAGCTTCGGGCTTTTTCAGCGTACGGATGTTGTTACTGCCCAGGTCGATGCCCCCCGCATTGAATCCCGTTGAAACACCCGTAAAGGTTACGCCAGCCTGTTTACTGATAGCGTTGACGACCTTGTAGAGCGAATCGGCACTGATAGACTGAGCGGCTACCGGGATCACGATGGAACCGTATCCGAAATCACGATTTGGGTCATCCTTGACGGGATTAATGCTTTGCGGTCCTGAACTGGAACGAGCCACTGTATTCACCTGGAATGGCTTCAGCGCTACTTTGGCCTGAACGCCTGCCAGTTGTAAAGAAGATAGTGCCGTCGACGCGTGATAGTCGGACCAGTTCAGCACATAAGCGTAGGTCGATGGGCCGTTCAGAATACCTCCTGCCAATGGCTTGGCCACCGAAATCGGATTGCCTTTCACCAGAGCCGCGTCTTTCAATTTGGCGTATGGAAGTCCATAACCATGCACGAGCGACCAACCGGTTACGTCGTAAAAAACACTATCGTGGAAGGCTGTCACTTCCTCAAAAAGCGAATGAACAATTCGGTAATTGGGCTGTGCCGTCGGAACGACATAGGCTTTCCCCGGCGTAAAGGTCTTGCTCTCAACGGTAGTGCGCTGGGGTAGCTCATACACCTGAATGTGGTGTTGCAGGAGTGTTTCCAGGAAGCGATTGGTCAGATTATCGTCGTTACTACTGCCAAATACGTAGGCTTTGGTTGGAAATTTCTGCGCTTCGGTCAGGGCAGATGCGAAGAACTCTTTCTGGTGTTTCAGGTAAACGTCTTTTTCCTCAACGGCTCCTTTTATGGCTGCTAAACCGGTTGCTACATGGTTACGAATCGTGAACGGGAATGTCACGACGCCGTTGGTGCCCTCCTGTGCCAGTCCACGTGAGCTACCCACTTCAAAGGTTACGCCCACGCCCCCGGTAAAATCAGGATAGGTAGAACCATAAATGGGAGAGAGGTTATCGAACTGCTCTTTGGTCCAGTAAAACGTGCCGAGATTATCCAGGGCTTTGGCAAAATATTTCGCCAGTTTCACATTCAGCACATCGTAGGTAGCGCGTGGAATCAGGTCATTTTCGGTGCTGTAAGGCTTCGATGGTTCAAAATAATAGGTACTATTGGTGCCCATCTCGTGAAAATCGATCATCACGTTTGGGTACCAGTCATGGTGAAACTTCATCCGGTTGCGACTCTCGATGTGAGCCAGTGGAAGCCAGTCGCGATTGAGGTCGTTGAGGTAGTGGTTAAAACGTCCACCGGGCCAGAGCTCGTTGTGTTCGCGGTCGAGCGGATCAGTAACCGGCGGGAATGATTTATGCTGATTGAACCATTGCACGGCACGGTCGCGACCATCGGGGTTTTCGGCTGGATCAAGTGTTAAAACAGCTTCATTGAGCCATCGGCCTGTTTCGGCGTCGGTCGAAGCTGTCAGGTAGTAAGCTGTCAATAGGGCCGCTTCGCTGCTGGAATTTTCATTGCCATGAACTGTGTAGGCCAGATGAACAACAACCGGTAATTTACTGTAGTCTGGTGCCGGAATTTTTGGATCAGCCAGTTGCAGATGGTCTTTACGTATCTGCTCCAGATTTTTCTGATTAGCAACTGATGTAAAGAACGCGATCACCTGAGGACGTTCTTCATAAGTTTTGCCAATGTTGATCAGACTTACCTTGTCGGATAGCCGATCGAGCTCTTTAAGATAAGCCACGATTTGATCGTATCGTGTGTAGTGAGTACCAATCGGGTAGCCCAGAAACTGCTCAGGGGTTGGAATCGTAGGGTCGAAGGTGGGTTTGTATCCAGAAAAATAGTACCTATTCTGAGCGAGTAGGGGTGGAGAAAGGGCTATAAATAATATAGTCGATAGGAGTAGTAGATTTAGTTTGTGCATGATGGTCGTTTTTTTACAAACTTATAGGTTTTTCGATATGAAAAAATAGATCATCTCCTTTTTTTGACGCTATTGTTCTGATTTACCGGTCGATAGGATTTTGGGAAGTAAGATATTGCACATTAGGTTGACTAGGGATGGCGCTTATATCAGGCAGCAGGCTATTGCCGGATGGCCCGATTTTAGTGCTTTATGTCAAAGCCAGTTAGTCAGTTTCTTTAAAGCATTAGAGGAATTAATTCAAATTACGTGATTGATTCGGAACTTGATCGACCCACTAACACTGTTACTTTACCAGTATTAAGTTGATTTTGCTAATTGCCTGACCTGAATTCTTCAGAAAGGGTTTACTCAATATTGGATATTATGCGAATTTTGATCGTTGAAGATGAAGGGGAAGTCGCAGCGCTCATCAAAACGGGTTTAGAGGATTATGGCTTCGAGGCAACAATAGCGGGCGATGCTATGGAAGCTCAACAAAGGCTGGCGGAACGGGACTTTGATATTGTCATTCTTGATGTGAATTTACCCATCATCAGCGGATTTGATCTGTGTCGGATGATTCGGAACCGCTTTGAAACCTTGCCAATTCTGATGCTGACCGCGTTTGGGAGTACCACAAGCAAACTGGATGGATTCGATGCTGGTGCGGATGACTATCTCGTAAAACCGTTTGAATTTCGCGAACTCGTTGCCCGGTTGCGCGCACTGACCCGGCGAAATTCTGTCCAGTCGACCGACTTGCCGGTTCTTAAAATTGCGGATCTGGAACTGAACCAGCAGAGTAAAACGGTAAAACGTGGAAATCAGAAAATAATGCTGACAGCCAGAGAATTGGCCTTGCTTGAGTTTTTTCTGAAAAACCAGAATCGTGCCCTGACCCGAAACGAAATAATTGAGCATGTCTGGGACATTAATTTCGATACAGGCACCAACGTCGTGGATGTGTACGTCAATTATTTACGCAAGAAAATAGACAAGGATTTTCCGCTCAAGCTAATCCATACCCTAAGTGGTATTGGGTACATTATGCAGGCCACCGACGACTAACTCATGAAAATAAGGACTCGCCTATCGTTTACGTTTGTCGGAATTGTTGCGGCTATTCTACTGCTGTTTTCGTTTGTGGTCTATGCCACAGCCGAGTATTTCCGGCAGCGTGACTTTTACCTGCGACTGAGCGATAAAGCAAGAACAACGGCCCGGTTGCTCCTTGATGAAGATGAGATTACGACGCGTCTGCTACGGATCATCGAGCAAAATAATTTAACCGCTCTCCCCGAAGAGCAGATCAATATTTATGATCGGAGCAACCGAATGCTGTATGCCACTCGGGATAGCGCAATCGTAAAGCCTGAGATTCTGGATCTTATTCGGAAAAAGAAAGAAGTTTTCTTTCGCCATCATGGAAAAGAAATCGTCGGTTTCATTCACCAGCATAACACACAGGAATATATCCTGATCGCATCAGCCTATGACCAGTATGGTCTGGAGGAAATGCAACACCTGGGAACCATCATGGGCGTGGGGTTGCTATGCAGTCTGGCTCTGATGGGGGCAGTGGGCTGGGCCTATGCCGGACGTTCTTTAAGGCCTATTTCCGACGTAATTCGGCAGGTAGACCGGATTACCGCGTCCAATCTGAACCAACGGGTCAATGCAGGCAATGATCATGACGAATTAGCCCAGCTCGCGCATACCTTCAACCTGATGCTCGACCGGGTACAGGAAGCTTTTGAGATGCAGCGCAATTTTGTTTCCAATGCATCGCATGAGCTGCGTACACCCCTGACGATCATAACGGGCCAGATTGAAGTAACGCTGATAAAACGGCGTACGGTCGAAGAGCACGAAGCTAAATGGAAAGCGGTACTGGAGGTAATTCAGCGCATGAACAAACTAACGAATAACCTACTGGATCTGACCCTGGTAAGTCTGGAAGCTACACCGTTGAAATTCAGTGAGGTATCGATTGATGAAGTTATTTTTCAGGCTTCCCAGATGCTGATGAATCGTCAGCCTGATTATTCGGTTGTGTTCTCATTTGATGGGCAGATCGAAACAATTCAGCCCTCACTAACCATTGAGGGCAACAAATCACTCCTGTATTCGGCCTTTTTCAATCTGATGGAAAATGGCTGTAAGTTTTCCGAAAACAAGCGGGTAGAGGTCATCCTGGGTGCTACTGAACGCTGGGTTACGGTTCAGTTTAAAGATGAAGGAATCGGCATTCTGGAAACCGACATCAAAAGCATCTACGAACCCTTTTTTCGGGCCGAGAACGTCAAACGCATTCACGGACACGGCGTTGGCCTTCCGCTCACCTATCGAATTATTCAGCTTCACCACGGCCAGATCAGGGTTTCGTCACAGATAAATCGCGGAACAACCTTCACCATTCAACTGCCCAAAAAGCTCTAATCGATTTCTAATCGGTTTCTAATTGGTTTCTCATCACCTTCTAACTGATCCCTAATGACAGCAGTTATTGGCTGGTCTATCTTTGTTGCGCAAAATTTTTAGTACACTCATTAACCGCCTTGAGCTATGTACGACAACGTTAACAGAAAGACCGGAAAGCTGATCAACTGGATTACCGTTTGGGGGTTCATCATTGCCTGCATTGCCTTTAACAAGTACGTCGATTATCGACACCAACGGCAGGAGTTTCGTGCACAGTATAACGCCGAAAGCCGGCGGGCCGACTCCCTTCTCGTCGAGAAGAAACGCCTGGAACAGCGCCTGCGCGAGCTGGAGAATACAGCGAATCAGGGCGTGTCGGTGATTCGGCAAGGAAATAATCAACAAAAAGTAGCCGTGGCTAATGCGTTGTGAAATGCAACCAGCCGCAGGAACATAAATCTCAACGGAACCTGATGGAAACCCTAAAAAAAAATACACACCTGGGAATTGATTTAAGTAACGTGCAGGGCGACATTCGGGGAGGAGCGATTTCATTCCTGGTAGCCGTGCCTTTATGTCTCGGTATTGCTCTGGCATCGGGTGCTCCATTATTCGCCGGTATCATTGCCGGAATTGTAGGCGGTTTGGTTGTGGGGGCCGTTAGCCGTTCGTCGCTGAGTATTTCGGGACCCGAAGCCGGGTTGATCATCGTAACCCTGGGCGCTATTCAGTCGCTGGGGTCATTTCCTGCTTTTTTGCTGGCTACCTGCCTGGCGGGAATTATTCAGATTGGATTGGGCTTCGCCAGAGCGGGCATGATCAGTAATTTTTTTCCGTCGTCGGTCATCAAAGGAATGCTGGCCGGTATTGGTATTATTCTGATTATAAAGCAATTGCCGCACCTTGTTGGCTATGATGCCGATGCTGCTGAAGGATTTGCGTTGTTTCAGCCCGGTGGTTTCAACATCATCGAGCAATTGCATATGGCGCTTGGTCAGTTTCGTGGGGTGGCTATTCTGATTTCGGTGATTTCCCTGTTTATCTTTTATCTGTGGGAGCAACCAGCCTTCAAACAACATCGAGTTACCCGAAACATACCCGCAGCACTGGTTGTGGTTGTGCTGGGTATCTGTACAAACGAACTTGTTCGGATGATCAATCCGCAATGGGCCTTACAGGGAAATCACCTGGTGCAACTGCCAGTACCGGAAAATGCCGCCGAATTTCTGAACTTATTTACCTTCCCCGATTTTTCGCAGTGGAACAACCCGCTGGTGTATACATCGGCGATTGCGATCGCACTGGTGGCTAGCCTGGAGGCTTTGCTGGCTATCGAAGCCTCGGATGAACTCGATCCGCTAAAACGCAAAACGCCTACGAACCATGAATTGAAAGCGCAGGGCATCGGCAATCTGGTGAGTGGCTTGATTGGGGGAATACCGCTCACATCGGTTATTGTTCGGAGTTCGGTAAGCATCAATGCGGGTGCTCGTACCAAGCTGGCTGCGCTGATCCATGGCACCCTGCTTCTGGTGTGTGTAGTCACGCTCCCTACCTTACTGAATAAGATGCCGTGGGCGTCTCTGGCGGCTATTTTGCTGGTAACGGGCTATAAACTAGCCCGAATAGAGATCGTTAAGGCTGTTTTTGCCGAAGGGGTTTCGAAGTTTATTCCGTTTGTCGTCACGGTAATGGCTATTTTACTAACTGACCTGCTGAGTGGTATTGCGATCGGAATGGTGACGGGCATCTTTTTCATCCTTCGCGATCATTACCTGAATGCGCACCGTATTCGCACCGACTGGGATAGTGGGGAAGATCGAACTCGCATCTACGTCAAACTTGGTGATCACGTGTCGTTTCTCAGTAAAGCCCGTCTGTTGAAAATGCTGAAGAATGTACCGGCTAACTCAATTCTCGAAATTGATGGAACAGCCTCTTCTTATATCGACAGTGATGTTGTGACGGCTATCCGAAATTTTGGCGCCGTAGCCCGCCAACGGAATATCCAGCTTATTTTCCTGGAGAATACAACGAAGGAGTTTCAACCTAATTACGCTCGTTCAGAATTGAAAATGGAAGTGTTTGAGTGAAAGAAGTAAGTGAGTTGGCAGTCGGGGTTGACCGAACCAGGCACTATATCGTTGGTATAGGGCGTATGGTTCGGTCAGCCCCTGACTCTTTATAGCTTTACCTGCACTGTCACATAAACACTACGGCCATCGGAGGGGAGAATACCCGGCCCCGGATAACCCGTGGCCCGTCGGGTGAAATAAGCTCGGTCGGCCAGATTGTTCAGGCTGGTCTCGATCCGGAACTTGCTGAACTGATAAGACAAACTGGCATCCATGATGGTATAGGCCGGAATCAGGCCGATTACCGCTGAAACACCGCCGTCGCGGGCATTGGTCGCGTCGGAAAACTGATCGGAGAGGTACGTGTACTGAAACGACGCTTTTAGATTTTTGTACCCCAGCCGAATACCACTTTTCAGGTTCACATCCGGCACAAATTCAACCTGCTTACCCGCTACTCCGGCAATCTCGCTGGCGTTATATTCCGAATGAATCAGGGCTACATTCGCAAATAGAACCCCGCTTAAATCCTGATTTACTGGATTGGCCAACCGCAGAAAATCAGCCTCCGCGTAGGATTCGATACCCATGATGATGGCCTGCCCAATATTGCCCCGACGCCGGAGAACCCGGTCGTTTTCGTCGTAGAACTGTACTTCGCCAATGCGGTTGTTGTAATTGAGGTAAAACCCGCTCACATCAAAATTATACAGCGTCGTTTGGGCACTTCGTATACCCAGGTCGAGGGAGTAGCCTTTTTCGTCCTGTAAATTCGGGTCAATGACCGACGATGGGTTCGCAATCCGCATGTCGCTGAAGGTAATGGAGCGATAGTTCTGCGATAGGTTGCCGTAGATGTCGAGTTGGGGCGTTGGCTTGTAGCTTATCCCGATTCCACCGATCACAAACTGCCGATCATTGGTGCGGTATTCGTTCGTACGGGTCGAACTGATAATATTCCCGGCCAGATCGCGCGTAACCGTGCCATAGAAACCGTCAGCGGTGGTGTGAATGTACTCGAAGCGAACGCCGGGCGTAATCGACAATTTTTCGCCTACATACAGGATGTTCTCGGCAAAGACCGACACGTTGCGGTTCGGAAACTGGTAATCAGATGAAATCGCCTGTTTGTCGTCGATGAAATTGAAATTGGCATCCCTGCCCGTGCTTCCAAGGCCCTGTATGCTGTGATTATAGCCATGATAATAACGGCTACCCAGCAGCAAAACCGCCTGTTTCTTACCCAGATAATACCGTTTTAAATACCGGGCTTCGACTCCCCAGTTCTGAAAATCGCCTTTGATCAGATCGCGTTCGCTGTTGTCGTCTACACTGGCGACCCGATTCGGCCGGAATCCCAATGAATATCGATACGCATAAAGCCCGAACAGCCTGACATTGAATTCGTTGAGGGCGTTGAATTTATGGTCGAAATGCAGCGCAGGCATCGTCCAGTTTACCTTGAACCAGTTTCGCTCCCGGTTACTCTGGCGGGGATTGGCCCGAAACATCTCGTCGGTGAGGCCGCCCGGTTGCTGCGCCAGGTAGCTCATCTGGGTAATATCGAAACCGAGCGTCGTTTTCTCCGAGAAATGGTAATCGACATCGGCATAAGCCGTATAGTTGGTGAAGTGCGAGTTTGGGCGCCAGCCATTGCCCTGCTTGTACTGGAAAAAGGTGTAATAACTTAGTTTCCCCACGGTTCCGCTCAGGCTCGTGAACGCATTGTAAAAACCGAATGAGCCAATGCTTTGCCGCGCAACCAGTTCAATTTTGCGGTCGGTCACGGGTTTTTTCATGACAAAGTTGAGCAACCCGCCAAACTGCGTACCATATTGCAGTGAAGCAGCTCCCCGAATCACCTGAATGCGGCCAACGGCTTCGGTGGGTGGCGTATAATAACTCTCCGGATAACCCAGCGCATCGGCACTGATGTCATAACCGTTCTGTCGTACGTTAAAATTAGAACTTCGATTGGGATCGAGTCCGCGTCCGCCGATGCTGAGTTGCAGGCCCGCACCTTCGTTCTCCCAGATGTTCAGCCCGGCAACGCGCGCATAAATCTGGCGTGCATTGTTGGTAGACAGATTGGCTACGAGTTGTTCGGGAATGATCACCTCTGATTTTTTGCCTTCGTAGATTCCCATGCTTTCGACGCCCCGCATTCGGGTGAAGCCGAAATCGGACTGTTTATCGGTAACCACAACTTCGCTCAGGGTTTCGTCGCGACTGTTGAGCCAGATTGTTATCTGCTGATCCTGCCCGTTAATGGCTATGGTTTGTTTGGACACTTTAAAATCGGGGCAACTGGTTTGCAATACATGGTTGCCACTGGGTAGATTCTGGAAGACAAATTGTCCCGTTTTGTCCGTTATAGCCGTGCGTTTACCGTCGTTCAGGTAAATCGTGCAGCCATGAATTGACGTACTATCGTGGCGACTCTGAACCGTCCCGGTGAGCCGATACTGACCCAGGACACTTGTTCCAGTGCAAAGGATAAAAAGACTAAAAACCGTAAATCGTATCATCGAAAGAAGTAATCCATGATTTGGCCGCAAACGACTCCTGTTTGCTGGCCAGATCAATTGTGGGGTCAATCAGGGGTCTTCCTAAACGGCCATTGAGGGCTACGTATGAGTCGACATAAACCTGTGGCGATTGAAAACCATGCTGAGCGTAATAATCCCGGAGAATGTGCGCAAACTGCAACAGCATATCCGGTTGGGTCGACATCATTTTTTCCTGCAAAGGTGTCAGGAATTGGGTATTGTTGACAATTGTGCGATGACCTGCATTGTCCTTCACTGTAAACTGGGCATAACCTGCTTTTTCCATGAGCATAACCCGCCACGAAAACCGGTAACCCTGCTCAGTCCAGAACAACTCACCCGGATAGAGCAGATAACGGAACGGAAACAGGAGCTGAACAACCAGAAAAACAGCCAGAAATCTGCGTATCGAGCGGTCAACGAGGGGCTGATAGACAAAGGTACGATGCGGGTTCAGAAACGTAGTCGACAGTGAAAACAATCGGGCAATCTGGCTGAGCAGCGACTGGTGAAAGTCGGCCGAGAAAAAGATCAGCGCCGTTACGATCATAATATAGGGAAACATACCGATCGGAAAGAGTACAGCTGTCAAACCGTGAAAAACTACCACCGCTATGTAGGCCCAGGGGCGCGTTTGACGGTTCCAGAGCAGAAATGGTATACTCAGATCATAGAGGCAACCAAACCAGCTAAACACGTAAGGCGTCCAACTGTAATTGAACAGAAAGCCAATCAAGGGCAGGTCGTTGTGGGCTGGTAACCAGATACGTAAAGGCTGAGCATGCAGTAGCCAGTCGCTGTTGAGCTTGGCCAGGCCAGCAAAGAAATAAAGTACCGATACGAATAGCTTCAGCGAATCGATACACCAGGCCGGAATCTTGTCAGCAAGCAGTGCACGATTGCGGTAAGCATCTACTGAAAAATAGGCATGGGCGGGCAGAATGATCAGGAGCAGACAAACCATACTTGTGAAATAGTAATGGTTCAGGTAGGTGCTTTTATCGATCAGTTCGATGTACGTAAAACTCAGAAACAGACTCACAATAGCCACCCGATAATACATCCCCAACGCAACGAACAGGGCCGATACACTACAAACCGCAAAGAGTACGTACGTATACGGCCCCAGCGGTTTGACGAATTCGAACCCATAAAACGGAAAGAAAAAACGCGGCTTGATGTATAAATCACTGATCCATCCTTTGCTCCAGAAACGGACAATGCTACAAAAGAGCATCAATCCGAACGCCATCCGAAAAACGGCCAGTGGAGCAGCTGAGGTTGTTCTGTGAAAATACGCCTGCATAGGGAGAAAGTTTTCAATGGCCAGTCCTCAGTCTACAGCACGAAGCGTCTTTTGCGTGCGACCGGAAACTGAGGACTGAGTACTGAAGACGGCTGTTAATCGCCGTCGTTGTCGGTGTAGGTGATGGTAATGCTCATGGCTGTTGTCATATCGACCTTGAGCATCCGAACGGCTTTCTGCATTTCCGTATACACCAGAACCACACTGGCATTGTTGGTCTTGATGGCATCGTACAGAATCGGTTGCAACCCGTTGAGCTGAGCCGTTGAGGCCGTAAATTGCTGATTGATGATGTCTGTGAGCGACGTTCCGGTGCGGCTGTCTTTAGCCCCAAGCCCATTCAGATAGGTCTTCAGACTTGGCCCTTCCTGGCCCGTTTTGACATTTTTTCCATTGAAAAAATCGACAACAGCCTGATGCGCCGTTTTAGCCAGTGTCAGCGACAGGGCTTTTTTGTAAACAGACTCTACTGTTTCGGGGTTGGGAGTTCCGTTCGTCATCGCCCCGGATGGAATACCAATTTTGCCTGACCGGATGTATCGTTCGTAATGTAACACATAGCCATTGACTAGTTTGGAGGTCGAGCAACCCGCGTCCAGCCCGGTGCAGTTGATGAATGTGTCGCGGTAACCACCCGTCCACTCGCCATAGACCGTTGTAAAGGTTGTGTTCATCTGGGTCGTTACCCGCTTTAGGTAAGCGATGCGTTTGGTCGCGTCAGCAGCGGTCGTATAGCGGGCCAGGATGGCTTCGTCGGTGGTACCCAGGCCATTGATCATGTAATCAAGAGCCGGAAATCCCTGTTTAGGATAGGACACTGGCGTTTCGAACGTACCTGTACCAGCGGCAATGTATTCTTCAATACCCGTAACATTGGTCGGGTAGATATTGAAAAAATTGCGAATCGTGTACTTTTCACCTGGCCCGACATCAAACAATTCAACTTTCTGCCATTCGGTATAGGCATCGGCCCATGCCTGCCGTAAATCGGTTAAAGCTGCTTTATCGGGCTTGGCCGCAAAGGCGTCCGATTTTGCCAGCATAGCATCCAGTTTAACCTTGAAGTTCGCATAGCTGGGCAGAATAATGTTGTCGGCGATGTTGGTCAGCATGGCCTTACGGTCACTACTGGCCTGATCGGTGGGCGTGGTTGGTGTGGGCGAATCCGGGTCACCTGTTTTTGAACAAGCCCATAAAACGCCTATCAGGGCGCAGGCAATTCCGATTTTTTTCCAGCTAAAATGTATCATGTTGTAAAACAGAGACAGAGCGATACGTCGTGTACCGCTCTGTATACTCAACTAGTTGGTTTGTCTCGCTTATTAGCCAGCAATGTTAAATTTGGTTTTGATCGCCGTGCTTGCTGCGTCGATCTTGGCGTTTGTTAACCCCCAAAAACCATTAGGCGCTGAGTAAATCAGATTGGTAAGAATTCCGTCGGAGAAGGCTGCATCGCCCCCGTTTAGTTTAGCATAACGCAGACTGTAGATAAAGCCCAGTCCTTCGCCCATAGCGTGGGCAGCAGCGGCTGTATTGGTCCCTGCGGTTTTCCATTTGCCCAGGTAGCCTAAAGCAGCATTGGCAACGGCTTTCTCCATGGCCGACCGAAGAATGGCAACCTGTGCTTTCAACGTTGTCGCGTCGTTGTTCACGATGGCCGCACGACCTTTTAACAGAGCCGGATGAATTTTTGGAAAATCATCTTTATTGTATTCCCAGATATAGGAACCAATGAAGCTTTCGCCCGATGAGGTTGCCGTAGCTTTTGCCCCATAAATTGGATTGGCCGTTAGAATGCCATAAATCTCGTCCCAGTTTTGCTCCAGCTGCGTATATTTCTTCCCGGCTACCAGTGTGGTGTTGTCAGCGGCAAGGCTTTTATCGCTCAGCAGAACATTACTGATATAGTCTAACTGGAATGCCCCAATCAAACCTTTCTGGATAATCTGACCGTATTCGATACCCTTTTCGTCGACCAGATACGTACCTAATTTACCCGCTTTCCCTTCCGAAGCCGTGGCCGAAACCGATTTGCTGGCGGTAGCGATGGCCGTAAAGCCAGCTTCGATAGTCTGCCGTTCTTTTTCTGCATCGGCAGCTGCCAGCGACGAGGCTGTTACACTCCGCAGCTGAACACCTGATGTATTTAACGATGCCAGCGAACCCGAATAAGGACTGCTTGTATTGGCAAACATGTTTTTCAGGACGTTAGCATCCAGCGTAGCACCTGTTCCTACAGCCGTACCGTTGTAGGTATTGATGGCCCGGAACATGAGTAGCCGGTTGGCACCGTTCGAGAGATCAACGGTTTTGGCGCCCGCATCATCCACAAAGAAGTTCGCGTAGGTCGTTGTATCGCTCAGTTTCGCGTAATCGATGGATTTGCGAAGCTGTGGGGCAACGGTATCCGGATTGTCCTTTTTGTCGCAGGAGGCTAATCCAGCAACCAGAATTATCGCAGGAGCGAAGCGAAGTAGTGAGATAGGTTTGAACATTATCAGTAGCGTATTATTTCAAATCATTGGCAAATGTATGTACTATTTAGATTAAGTCTAATTATCGCCAGTAAAATTTTTTAAGTTTTATTTTAATCTCCTGACAGTGAGTATTCTCATTTTCGGTAATCGATTCAACCTATTTTGCTGAGAAAACCGAGTAGCCATCCTAACTGACGGCGATTGCTTTACTTTTGAATCTACGTTACTGGTATTCGATTTTAGTTCTGATAACTCTCACGTTCATCAATTAACCTGCATGTTTTCACGAAGAAATTTCCTGCGCGTATCTGGCCTGTCTGCCGTTCCAACGTTCGCGCCATTAGACCAGTTTACTGCTCAATTTTCTGTCGACCCTCCTTCTGATTTTGTGCGATTTAGTGGCGATGGACCCATGTATCAGCCCGATCAGTTCATCACTAAGCTGCAGGAAATAAGTAAGACACAAGCCATTAAGTGGGATTTTTATGGCAAAGGGGGGAGTATTGATGAGCTAACCAAAAAAGTTGCTGCGCTTACCGGCAAGGAGGCTGCTATTTATCTGGCTTCCGGTACACTGGCCAACCAACTGGCCATTTCGGTGCTAAGTGGTGAAAATACCAAAGTTTTCGTTCAGGAAACCAGCCATGTCTATCGTGACGAAGCCGATGCCGCTCAATCGATTTATGGGAAGCGGTTAATCCCACTGGCTCCCGGAAAAACCTATTTTACGCTGGAAGAACTTCAAAAATCCATTGAGGAGCATTCGCAGGGTGAGGCTTTCAAAAGTGGTATCGGCGCCGTATCGATCGAAAATCCGGTCAGGCGGTGCGATGGAACATTTGTTCCCCTCGATGAAATAAAGAGAATATCGGCTTTTTGTCGGGAGAAAGGCTATAAGCTTCATCTGGATGGTGCCCGGATTTACCTGGCTTCTGCCTATGCGGGTACATCGGTTGCCGAGTATGCGTCTTACTTCGATACCATTTACATCTCGCTTTACAAATACCTGGGCGCGGCTGGTGGTGCCATTCTGTGTGGGCCGAAAGAAATTATTGACCGGATGGATCATTTAGCCAAAATCCACGGTGGCGTTATTTTTATGAACTGGGCGAATGCAGCTATGGCGTTGCATCACCTGAACGGAATAGAGGATCGTTTCAAGCGGGTTGTTACCCAGTCGAAACAATTATTCGCTTTGCTGAACCAACTGCCGGGCCTTAAAATAACGACGATTGATAATGGCACTAATATTTCAACTGCTCAGTTAGCTCCAACCGTGAATGCCTACAAACTGGGTGAAATACTATGGGATAAGTATCGTATTGGTTTACCGGGAATTAACCCGAAGGGCGAAATGAAACTAATGGTAAACGACAGTCTGTTGAACCGCGATAACAACCAGATCGTGGCAGCTTTCAAGGATGCGCTGGTATTGGCTAAAGTGTAAAATAAGCATTCAACAGACCACTAGTACTCTTCCAATTTCTAGTTTATACATACTAGTCATGAATGAGGTTGATTACAAACCGATAAGGTTTCAAAACCTTATCGGTTTAAATTAGCCGAGTACTAGGTATAGCGAATGAAGCTGGTTGCGTTAATCCGCCCCTGACAGTCACAAAGTGCTAACGCAACCAGATTCTTAACCATATCCAAAGGCCAGCCAGGAGGTAAAATCCTTTTTATCAATTCCGCTCCCGGGTCAGATTAATGTTCTTGGGATGAGAAAAGAGTAAGGGCACATCTTCGACAACCACATTGTTCGTGTCAAGGCCATAGGCCGAATCTTCATGCAGGGCCGTTCGTCGGATCAGGAAATAACTGTTCATGATTATTTTCTGGATCAGCGGCAACTCATTCTCGTACGAAAGGAAATTCTTAAAAACCACGAACCGGAAATCACCCATCAGATTTTTTCGGTTCAGCGATCGGTAGCGACTCGTAATTTCAACCTCATTGCATTGAACCATGTCTTCAACGGCTAACCGGAAGAACAGGTTAAGCCGGGGTTCGATACGAAAACCGAGGTAGAACGTGATGTAGTAAACGTCCTGTTCGGCCAGCGTCTCGACTTTATAGCGCATCGTAAATGGCTCATCTTCAACATGAACGTGCAGAAGCCAGTATACATCGGCCCGTTTGGGGGTTCGGTATAAAATGGACTCAATCGTTTCGGACTCAATTTTTGCCGAAGTCTCGGAGCCTGTCAGATAGACAAGGTGTGTAGCATATTTGGGAACAGTAGTATCGTTGCTGAGTTCTTTGAGTGTTTCGATAAACGGAGGAAGTGGCTCAAACTGAACGAAACTTCGCTTGAGGTCTTTACCTTTATGCCATAGGGTCATTACGGTTATGAGCATCAGACCCAGTACAATCGAGATCCAGCCACCTTCTTCAAACTTAATCAGGTTCGCAATCAGGAATGAGGTTTCGATTGACAGAAAGAGGGCTGTTATAACCACCGTCAGGAGCGCATTTACGCGTTTTATGCGCAGATAGGCATTCATGAGTACTGTCGACATGAGCATGGTAAGCGTAACGGCCAGCCCAAAGGCCGCTTCCATGTTTTTCGATTCCTGAAAGTGTAACACAACCCCGATACACCCCGCCATCAGCAACCAGTTGATTTGAGGAATGTATAATTGACCCCGGAAATCGGTCGGGTAAATGACGCGCTGCCGTGGCCAGAGGTGAAGACGAATGGCTTCACCAATGAGCGTAAAGGACCCACTAATGAGCGCCTGACTGGCAATAATGGTCGCCAATGTAGCGATTCCGATGGCAAACACCAGAATTGATGGAGGAACAATTTCGTAGAATGAACTGGTTGGGCCAAGTTGCTTGCCCAAATGCTGCATCAGCCAGGCCGATTGACCAGCATAAGAAAGGAGCAGCATAAGCTTAACAAATCCCCAACTGACCCGAATGTTTCCCCGACCGCAGTGCCCCATGTCGGAATAGAGAGCTTCGGCTCCCGTTGTACAGAGAAAAACCCCGCCCAACAGCCAGAATCCGCCCGGATAATCGCGGAGTAGTGTAACAACATGCCACGGATTTAAGGCTCGTAACACGCCCGGATGTTGCACCAGCGATAATAATCCTATTACGCCGATAAATGTGAACCAGACCACCATGATTGGGCCAAAAAGACGACCAAGCCATTGCGTGCCAAACTGCTGGGTAATAAACAGTAAGATGATAATAGCGAGCACGATAGGGACCGTATCGAGCTTTGGGTAGTAAATGAGTAAGCCTTCAATGGCCGAAGAGACTGAAATTGGCGGAGTAATGATGCCGTCGGCGAGCAGAAAACTACCACCAATAATCGCCGGATAGAGCATCCATTTGCCCGTGTATCGCCGGATCAGTGTATACAGCGAAAAAATACCACCTTCCCCGTTGTTATCGGCATTGAGGGTGATAATGACATACTTCAGTGTGGTCTGAAACGTAAGTGTCCAGAAAACGGCGGAGAATGACCCCAGCACAAGGTTTTCGGTCAGAATACGATCGCCAAAAATGGCTTTGTAGGTGTAAAGTGGTGATGTGCCGATGTCGCCAAAGACGATACCGATGGAAATCAGTAAACCAGAGAGAGAAACTTTGTTGAGGTGCGAATTAGTCGACGAGTTCATGTCGCAAAGTAACTCAATTCATTAAAGTTTCAACTACCTGGTAGCCTAAAATAGAACGCTGCGCCATCTTGCAGATCTGATTTTAGCCCAATTTCACCACCCATCGATTCGATAAATTCCTTGGCGATAGCCAGCCCTAAACCCGTACCACTTGATTGGCCATTGTTGCCGGGTGCTCTGAAATAGCGTTCGAAAATACGGTCGCGGTGCTCGGCCCGGATGCCTGCACCATAGTCGCGAACCAGAAACTCCACCTGGTTTCCTACTGGATAAACAGATACATCGATCCGGTTGTCTTCGGGACTATGCCGAACGGCATTCGAGAGGAAATTGACCAATACCCACGACGCTTTGTCTGGATCGGCCTTGATCGTTGGTAAGTCAAGAGGGGCATTTACATCGAAACGAATGTGCTTTTGATTGGCTGATACCTGAAGCGCATTGGTAGCGTACCGGACAATATCGGCCGGAGCAACGGTTTCGATCTTTAACTGGATCTGTCCCGATTCTACCTGAGCCATATTAACCAGTTCGCCCGTAATGCTGAGGAGCCGTTCGGCATCATCACGCACATGGCCAACGAGTTGTTTCTGCTCCTCATTGAGCTGGCCGATTCGCGAGTCGTCGAGCAATTTCAGGCTGAGTTTAATGCTGCTGATTGGCGTTTTCAACTCATGCGAAACCGTAGCGATGAAGTTTGTTTTGGCCTGATCGAGTTCTTTAAATGAGGTAATATTTTCCAGCATAATTACCCAGCCAGCCGGACGAGGTTCACCCTCGCCCGTAGGAGCTACCGTAACGGCGTGAATTTGCTTGTTAAAATAACTCTCCTTGCCTTTTCCATCCGATCCATTCCCTGACAGACTCTGACTGGTAGGTGTGGGGTCATAAATTTTTAGCAGCCCATTTTTTTCGGGTCTGGGCGTGGTTTCGGGCCAATGTTCGGTCATCAGATCCTGAATCAACGTTCGCATGAGGTCATTGACCGAAGCGATGTCGGGAGCGTACCGCCCGATCAGTTTCGCTTCGTCCATGCCGAGCAGTCGACAGGCGACCGGGTTGGCAAATAGAACCTTTTTGTTCTCATCCAACCCGATAATGCCATCGCCCATGAGCTGGATCAGGGTATCAATACGTTTTTTTTCAAACAGCAGTTTAGCCAGATTCGAGTGTTCATATTCGTCCAGCTTCTGCGCCATCGAGTTGAATGACCGGGCTAATTCGCCAAATTCGTCGCTGGAGCGGAAGTGCAACCGTTCTTCGAAATTACGACTGGTTATTTCCCGGATTCCGCGCGTTAGTTCGCGTACTGGCCGGGCAATGTAACTGGGAAAGTTAACGACGAATGACAGAACGATCAGAAAACAAAAGGTGCCCACAACCGCCAGGAGCAGGAGGGCATCCGTTGCGGTTTTTTTTGCCGTTCCGTTCTTCCGAAACATAGCCTGCCGATTAATGTCATCGAGCTGCAACAGGTTGGTTTGTAATCGTTTCGTTGCTGCAGTGTCTGTGGGTATTAGCTTTAATCGATTAAAATCGCGTCGTAAAGCCGTCGTGATTTCCTGCTCGCCTTCTTCCGTAACGTTAGCTTCCTGCCTGCGCAGATTTTCGTCGAACTGCTGGAATGCATCGGGGTCGGAAGTCCGCTCAAGCAAGGCCTTCTGCATATCACTGACGTACTGGAGGGAGATGTAATTGTCCTTCAGAATAGCCTGCGAATCGTTGGCCAGTTCGTTCAGGTAATAAACGCCCAGCCCGCCCAATCCAAGAATAATGGCGAACATGAAGGCTAAACCGAGCGATATTTTTGATTTAATCGTCATGAGAGAATAATCAGGTCGGTAGCTGAATCGGATAACTTATTCAGCAACTGGTTAAAGGCGTTGGTGCGTAAAATGACCTGAATCAAGTTTATATGTGGCTTGCCGATACATACCGTCGTAATTTTACGCTCCTCAGCTGTTTCGGCAATGGCACTGACGATATTTTTACTTTTTACCTGAATGACTTCTGCCCCCAGTTCGGTAGCCAGTTTAAAGTTATTGATTAAATGACGCTGTACATCCAGCTTAATCCGGTTGGAGTCTTCGGCGGGTGTCTGAACGTAGAGGACAAACCAGCGCGACTGGTAATAACTCGCCAATCGCGACGTTTTGCGGATAACCCGCCGGGCTACTTCATGATTGCTGCTGATGGCAGCCATAAATCGCTCGGGTTTTAGCTGTGTTCCGGGCGCAACCTGCGTTTCGATCTTACGTTCTACGGCAGTGGCCACCTCTTTGAGAGCCAGTTCGCGGAGTTGGAGAATCTTATCGGGCTGAAAAAAATTACCCAGGGCTGTTTCAACCTTCGCCCGATCATAAATTTTACCATCTTTCAGGCGCGTAATCAGTTCGTCGGCGGTGAGGTCAATATTGACAACTTCGTCGGCCATTTGCAGAATCCGATCCGGTACACGTTCGGCCACATCGATGCCCGTAATTTGCCGTACCGACAGATAGAGGCTTTCGATGTGCTGAATATTAACGGCGCTGATCACGTTGATGCCAGCATCCAGAATCTCCAGCACATCCTGCCACCGCTTCTCATTTTTAGACCCAGGAATGTTTGTATGGGCCAGTTCGTCAACGATGACCAGCTCGGGATGCAGATTGATGACCATCTGCAAATCCATCTCGTCCAGTTCGCGCCCTTTATAAAAGAGCCGACGCCGGGTAATAACGGGCAAACCATCGACCAGAGCTACAGTTTCGGCCCGGTTGTGTGTTTCAACAAATCCAATCCTGACGTCGATGCCGCCACACAATAGCGCATGGGCTTCCTGCAACATCCGGTACGTTTTTCCAACGCCGGCACTCATACCAATATAAATCTTGAACTTCCCCCGCCTTGACTGACGGAGGAGATTCAAAAAATGTTCGGCATTCTGGTCGTTGGATGTCATGGTGGCAGGATTATATTGTCCTCCCAACAAGGAGGAATGACAAAGCCGGACTAGAAACTTATGGCCAGACTCGTTGTGAGTGATGTATTTGTTTTACTCAGTCCGCTGGCCGATTCAAAGATAGCGTCCTGACTAGAATACACTTTACCTTCAATCTGGAAGACAGCATTAGGCAGAATGAAATAGTCAAAATTTACAGAATAACCCCAGGTTTTAAAGCCATTCGCGGTTCCGGTGGCAATGATTACACCATTTTTATCGTCATAATACTCAACCCGTCCGGCCAGTTTCACGGCATCGCTGATCGAATAGCGTACAATCGCTACCGGCGAATACCAGACATAGCTACCACTTCCGGCCCGACGATCACCCGATACGATTGGCTTGCGGTCAGCGCCAATGTCGAAGCCAAGAATGGTGCTGATTTTTCCGTTCGGATTCAGAATCGCGTAGAAATTGTTGAAAAAACGCGACTGTTTCAACGAATCGGGACGATCACTGCCAATGAACGTACTCCAGTTCAGCAGGACGCTTGCATTGGGTTTATACTGCACCTGCGTGCTGATTGCCGGTCCGGTGTAACCCGGTAGTTTCGCAATCCGTTGCCAGCCATTAACCACCGATCCCAGCAGTGTCCACTTACCATTTGGCGTAAGGTAGGTTAGTTTTGCTCCCGACAGATAATAGGGCGAATTTTCGGCCAGCAGGCTGCGGGTCAATGTCCAGCAATCTTTTGAGATCGCGCTTTCAAAACCAATGTGCGATGTAAAAATGCCTGCATCCAGCCATAAATCGCGTGTTTTACTGAGTTTCACGCCAGCATTGGCTTCAAAAACATTCCGCAGTAAGGGTTGCTCAGCCGCGTAGTTATATTGCGCATAGGTACCTGCCTGAATGGCCAGATTACCGCGAATCCGCTCACTGGTATAGGCCGCTTTAATAAACGCCAGATTTACGTTGATTTCGCGGTTTCGCTTATGATTATACAAAAATCCGGGCCGTTCCTGGTTGGTTTTCGGAGCGGTAAAATCATGCGTATAGTACGCTTCTACATAACCGCTGAAGGTTAAACTGGCTGAACTCTTGCTGGCGGTCGTATCTGCGGACATTTGTGCCAGTAAAGGTGTACCAAATGCCGAGCAGATGGTGGTCAGCAAGATGTAAACTGTCTTTTTCATGGTTGTTTTGTTGTACTCGATAAACTGCCCCGAACAAAAATGGTCTGCTCGGGGCATGGCTTCATTTTAGACCATCCAGGGCAACGTTCAGCTTCAGGACGTTTACCGTAGAAGGACCAAACAGGCCTATTAACGGGCCTTTAGTGTGTTCGTCGACCAGTTGATTCAGCCGATCGGCACTGATGCCACGAGTTTTCGCAATCCGTGCCACCTGAATCTTAGCCGCTACGGGCGACAGATCGGGGTCCAGACCTGAGCCTGATGCGGTTACCAACTCGGCAGGAATGTCTTCTTTACGAATTCCGGGATTATGAACCAGAAATGTATCGATACGTACCTGAACAGCTTTCAGATAATCAGGGTTCGAGGGGCCTTTATTCGATCCGGCCGAGCCCGCTGCATTGTAGTCAACCGCAGAAGGACGCCCGTTAAAATAGCGGTCTTCAGTAAATTTCTGGCCTACCAGTGCGTAGCCAACTACCTTACCATTTACAGTGACGGTTTCACCTTTACCACCCCCTGGTGCAAACCGACTGACGCCAGCGATCACGAGTGGATAAAGAACGGAGAGGATGACCAGCAGAACGAACGTAAGTCGAATGGCTGGTCCAATATGATTTTTCATGATTACTATTTTTTCGTTGTGGAGACTGGTCTGAGGGTGGGCATAGGTTTGGTTACACAAACAACCCCACAACCAGATCAATCAATTTAATGCCGATAAACGGAGCAATAATGCCGCCTAATCCGTAAATGAACAGGTTCCGGCGGAGCAGGGCCGATGCGCCAATTGGTTTGTATTCGACACCACGCAGGGCCAGCGGAATGAGCATCGGGATAATGATGGCGTTGAAGATCACTGCCGATAAAATAGCCGATTCTGAACTGTGAAGCTTCATGATATTGATAGCCTGTAAGGCAGGAATCGACACCACGAAGAGTGCAGGAACAATGGCAAAGTATTTGGCTACGTCGTTGGCAATCGAGAACGTTGTAAGCGTACCGCGTGTAATCAGCAACTGTTTTCCAATTTCAACCACCTCAATCAGTTTGGTTGGGTCGTTATCCAGATCCACCATGTTGCCTGCTTCTTTGGCCGCCTGCGTACCTGAGTTCATCGCTACACCAACGTCGGCCTGAGCCAGAGCCGGTGCATCGTTCGTGCCATCGCCCATCATCGCGACCAGTTTACCGCCTGTTTGCTCATGACGGATGTAGTTCATTTTATCCTCCGGTTTGGCTTCGGCGATGTAATCATCTACGCCAGCTTTTTCGGCGATAAACTTCGCTGTCAGCGGGTTATCGCCAGTTACCATAACCGTTTTTACGCCCATTCTTCGTAGCCGTTCAAAGCGTTCCGAAATGCCCGGTTTAATGATATCCTGTAATTCAATAACACCTTTTACAAGATCATTTTCGGATACGACCAGTGGCGTGCCCCCGTTGGCCGCAATCTTTTTGGCTTGATCTTCTGTCTCTTTGGGGAATGGATTGCCAGCCCGTGTAATGATGTTCCGAATTGAATCCGTAGCTCCTTTACGAATGCGTACGATCGATCCATTTTTCCCCGCAGGCATGTCGATGCCCGACGAGCGTGTTTCGGCGGTGAACTTAATGAGTGTAGCTCCATCCGTAGAGAGTTTATTCGTCACTTTGGGCCCTGCCAGCTCTACGATGGATTTGCCTTCTGGTGTTTCGTCGGCCAGTGAGCTGAGCGCCGAAGCCCGGATCATATCGTCTTCTGAGACACCCGGAGCCGGGTAAAAATTGGTGGCTTTCCGGTTGCCAATCGTAATCGTTCCGGTTTTGTCGAGCAACAGCGTGTCGATGTCGCCCGCGGTTTCAACGGCCCGCCCTGATTTGGCAATGACGTTTGCCCGTAAGGCGCGGTCCATGCCGGCAATCCCAATCGCTGACAGCAGCCCACCGATGGTTGTTGGAATCAGACAGACAAAGAGTGAAATCAGAGCCGCGATCGTAATCGGTGTGTTTGCGTACTCGGCAAAGGGTTTCAACGCCACACAGACGATGATGAAAATGAGCGTAAAACCGGCCAGAAGAATCGTGAGTGCGATTTCATTCGGCGTTTTTTGCCGACTGGCTCCTTCTACCAGTGCAATCATTTTGTCAAGAAACGACTCGCCGGGCTGTGTAGTCACCTGCACTTTGATGCGGTCAGACAGCACTTTCGTTCCGCCTGTTACCGATGATTTATCACCACCGGCTTCGCGAATGACCGGCGCCGATTCGCCCGTAATGGCCGATTCGTCGATGGTGGCCAATCCTTCAATGATTTCCCCGTCGGATGGAATAATGTCGCCCGGTTCGCATATGAAAATGTCGCCTTTAACGAGTTGTGCAGATGAAATAATCTGCACTTCGTCGGTGTACATATTGCCTACTGGCCGAATGACCTTGGCGGGCGTTTCCTGCCGAGTTTTACGAAGCGATTCGGCCTGTGCTTTCCCACGTGCTTCGGCAATGGCTTCGGCGAAGTTGGCGAACAGAATGGTCAGTAAAAGAATTGCCGTGATGGCGATGTTATACCCCAGCGATCCCTGCGATGTATCGCCCGTGATGGCGATGTAAGCCGTTACCAGTACCATAACGATGGTACCGATTTCGACCGTAAACATAACCGGGTTCTTGATTAGAATTGAGGGACTTAATTTGACAAACGACTCCCGGATAGCCGTGCCAACGAGCTCGCGCTGGAACAGAGAAGGGGATGAATTTTGCTTTGCCATTTTTTTATGTTGTCTGGACCGGTGATTCGCCAATTGGCTTTATCTGAAAATCGGAGAAATCGCCGGTCGGATTACTTGAGTGAGAAATATTCGGCTAGTGGACCAAGGGCCAGTGCCGGGAAGAACGAAAGTGCGGTGATGATGATAATAACGGCAAAGGTCATGAGGCCGAACGTCGCTGTGTCGGTAGGCAAAGTGCCCGACGATTCAGGAACGTATTTTTTCTTCGCCAGCAGACCCGCTATTGCTACCGGACCAATGATCGGAATAAACCGGCCCAGAATCAGGACAATACCCGTTGCGAAGTTCCAGAAAAAGTTGTTGTCGCCCAGGCCTTCAAAGCCCGATCCGTTGTTGGCGTTGGCCGAGGTGAACTCATATAATATTTCCGAGAAGCCGTGGTTTGCCGGATTGTTGAGCCAGGCTGAGGGCTTAACAGCCATGTCGAACGCGACCCCGGCAGCACTGGAGTACTTAACAAAAAACCAGGCAGCCAAAGCCGTGCCGCCTTTCACCAGTAATGTACTCAGCAGTGCTACGATGGATGCAATCTTGATCTCACGGGCTTCTACTTTTCGACCGAATAGTTCGGGTGTTCGTCCGACCATCAGTCCGGAAATAAACACGGCGATAATCAGGTAGTAGTAATAATTCAGGAAGCCGACGCCACAGCCGCCATAGAAGGCATTGGTCATCATACCCAGCAGTTCCATGGTACCCGAGAGAGCCATTGACGAATCGTGCATGGAGTTGACCGAACCCGTTGAAATAATGGTCGTTACGATGCTCCAGTAGGCAGATGCCAGCGGCCCAAACCGAACCTCTTTCCCTTCCATAGCTCCCGTGGGCTGGCTCACACCCAAGTGTGCTATGGCTGGGTTGCCATGGACTTCGGTTACCAGCGTTGGTATCAGCAGACAGAGCATGCCGAGCGTCATGACACTATAGACCACCCAGGTAAACCGACGGCGGTTGATCAGGAAGCCGAGGGCAAAAAGCATCGCAATCGGAATGAGCACCTGCGCCACCATTTCGACTATGTTGGTGAAATAGTTTGGGTTTTCGAGTGGATGAGCTGAGTTAGCACCAAACCAGCCACCGCCGTTGGTACCGACGTGTTTGATGGCGATCATACCAGCCGCTGGTCCGCGGGAAACGCCAACCGTATCACCCTGCATGGTTACGATACTGTCCTTGCCATCAAAGCTGGCCGGTGTTCCATTAAATGTCAGGAGCAGAGCCACTATGAAGGAAATTGGCAGCAAGATTCGAGTGATCGACTTTACGAAAAACACATAGAAGTTGCCGACGGTGTCTACTACTTTAGGCAGAAACGACCGCACAACGAGCAGCAGCGATGCAATACCTGTTGCCGCCGACGTAAACATCAGGAAGTTCATAACGAACAACTGCGTCAGATAGGTGGCACCCGATTCGCCCGAATAGTGCTGCAAATCGCAGTTGACCATAAAGCTGATGGCCGTATTAAACGCCAGATCAGGCGTCATGGACGGATTTTCGTCCGGGTTAAGCGGAAGAATGCCTTGCAGCAGAAGCAGCGTAAAGGCGAAAGCCAGCCACACGGCGTTGATCGTTAGTAGGGCAACGAGGTTTTCTTTCCAACTCATTTCGCGGGTTGGATCGATACCTCCTATGCGATAAATGAACCGTTCCAGCGGTCCGTTGGCCGATTCAGGTTTAAAGACGTTGGCAATGTATTTGCCCAGCGGAATGGCCAGCAGAACGGTTATTCCGTACATGGCTATAACGCCTATTAATTCAGTTGACATGGTGAATGTGTGTTACTCCCACACCGGGAGAGACGTTCGGGTTAAAATTTTTCTGGTTTTATCAGCACGTACAGCATGTACGCGAAAACCATCAGCGAGATGATGAATAAGCCTGTGAGCATGATAAGGATTGACTGATTGAATTATTGAATGATAGAGTGAGTGTATGTCAGTCCAGATTCAATCATTCCGTAATTCAATGTATTAAATGTGTTCAAACCACTCGATGGATTTGTAGAAAAATGCGAAGCAGAGCAGGGCAGTTATAATCAGAAGGACGATTTCCATAAAAAGCAATTCTGTTTGGTTCGAACAGGGTATGCCAAAAAGTATTCCAGGCTTGATTGGAAAGAGAGACTATTGGCTATATAATTGATAATCAGTAAATTAATTATAGGATTTGTTTTCTGCAATGAAAAAGAAATTCGGCAACCTTCTCATTTTGACAAGGTCAGTTCTCATTTTAGGAATGGAGCGAAAAGATTGGAATGAGCCCGTGAAATGGGATAGTCAAAACTGAAGACACCTGATCTATAGCGCGAATGAAGATTCGACCCATCCATACTGAACCGGAATTCCTTTTTCATTAAGTAGTTAATCGGTCACCCTAACTGATATTCATCGTATTTCCGATAGAGCGTACTCAGACTAATACCGAGCAGCCGGGCGGATTCGGCTTTGTTGCCATTCGTATGCTGCAACACACGTTCGATATGGTTTTTTTCGACGGTCGCCAGGTCATATGAAAAGGCAGGAGGTTGACTGGAAGGGGATTGAACATCCAGCGGTAGATAGGTTGGCAATAAGGTTTGCCCATCGCTGAGGATAACCGCCCGCTCGATGACGTTTTTCAATTCGCGAATGTTGCCTTTCCAACTGTAGCGGGTTAGCGCGTCGATAAATGCCGGACTTAGCGTCATTTGCTTTTTTCCAATTTTGGCAGCTTCCTGCTGAGCCAGCACTTCGGCAAGGACAGGAATGTCGTCGCGCCGGTCGCGCAGGGGAGGAAGTTCGATGGAAAAAACGGAGAGCCGGTAGTATAAATCAGACCGAAAATGGCCGGTTTCGGCGTCCTGCTTCAGATCACGATTGGTGGCGGCAACAACCCGCACATCGGTTTTGGTAGGCTTTGTGTCGCCTACGCGCATAAATTCGTGCGTTTCGAGCACACGCAGCAGTTTGGCCTGTAGGTCAAGGGCCATTTCGCCGATTTCGTCCAGAAAAATAGTGCCTTTATTGGCTTCTTCAAACAGCCCTTTTTTGTCGCGTGTAGCTCCCGTAAATGCACCGGCTCGATGCCCGAAGAGTTCACTTTCCAGAATTTCTTTACCCAGCGCGCTACAATTGACAGCCACAAACGACCCCGCCCGGCGTGGACTCGCCTGGTGGATAGCCTGCGCGAAAACTTCTTTTCCTGTGCCCGTTTCGCCGGTCAGCAGTACAGTCGTGTCGGTCACCGCAACTCTGCGGGCCAGATCGATGGCTTGCTGAATGGTTTTGGACTGCCCGATAATTTTCTCAAAACCGTATTTCTGTTGTACCTGTTCTTCGAGCCGTTTAATCCGAAACTGTAACTGCGCCTTCTCGATTGCCCGACTCACCAGCGGAATGATCCTATCATTATCGTCGCCCTTGGTTATGTAGTCGAAAGCACCATTTTTGATCGCTTTTACGCCATCGGCAATAGTCCCATAAGCAGTCAGGACAATGACTTCAGTGGCGGGCTGGATTTTTTTTACCTGGGCTGTCAGGTCAATACCATTACCGTCGGGGAGCTTTACATCGCTGATAACCAACTGGATTTCTGTTCGTTCCAGTGTGCGTAAGCCACTTCGGGCATCATCAGCCTCCAGTACCTGATAATCTTCCAGAGTCAGGATTCGGGCTAATAGTTGACGAAGTTTGGGTTCGTCGTCGATGAGTAGGATGGTGCCAGGCATAGTTGTTGATTGACATTCCGGCGTAGTGAGGAGTACCGATGCAGATGAATTCGTGCGGTAAAGATGGGAAAGCTGTTGCCGTTTTTAGCCAGAAGAGTTGAATAATTTATTTTATTCTGGTTGTAGGTTAGAGTAGGCGTGCCACGGTTCAAAACTGTGGCACGCCTACTCTAACCTACAACCAGAATACACAACCGCCTTTTTTATACTGAATTGGCTACACTCGCGTTTTGCTATTAAATAGCTATTTTGTTGATTATGAACATGAAATCAATTTTTGGCTTATTTTTGATATTACTGCTGGCTGGCGCTAAACCAGCACAAAGCCAGTTGGTGAAGGTCATTAAATTCAATCAGTTGAATCAACTGGTCAATCAGCCGAATGACACACTTTATGTCGTGAATTTCTGGGCTACGTGGTGTGCGCCATGTGTTAAGGAATTGCCGCAGTTCGAAGCGTTGAGGCAAGCGTATTCCGATAAGAAATTGGCTGTTCTGCTGGTAAGTCTGGATGATAAGAGCGATCTGACCAGGAAGGTAAATCCATTCGTTCGAAACCGGAAAATTCGGTCAAAAGTCGTTTTACTCGATGAAACTGACCTGAATACGTGGATCGATAAAATAGCCCCGGAGTGGTCGGGAGCACTGCCAATGACGCTGATTATCAACCAACGGCGGAAAATCAGACAGTACATTGGTAAACCCTTGAAGGAAGGAGAACTTACAACCATAATTGATCAATACAAACTATAATCATCATGAAAAAGACCGCTTTTTTGTCAATGTTGGCACTGCTACTGACTGTAGCGTTGATGAGTACCCGGAGTTTGTCGGATGGGTATAAGGTAGGGGATACGGTTCAGGATTTTAAACTGAAAAATGTAGATGGAAAAACGGTTTCGCTGGCTGACAAAAAAGACGCGAAAGGCTACATTATCGCCTTTACCTGCAACAGCTGTCCGGTAGCGAAAGCCTATGAAAGCCGGATTATGGCACTGAATGAAGAGTTTGCGTCGAAAGGGTATCCTGTTCTGGCGATTCAGGCCAATGATGCTGAACAGTCGCCCGGCGATTCATTCATGGCCATGCAGGACCGGGCTAAAGCAAAAAAATACGCATTCCCTTATCTGTATGATGAGAGTCAGGCCGTTGCCCGGACCTTTGGTGCAACGAACACTCCCCATATGTTCGTTGTCAAAAAAGACGGTGGTCAATATAAGATTGCTTACATCGGGGCCATTGATAACAATCAGCGCGACGCATCGGCTGCCGATAAAAAATACGTCGAAGAAGCCGTCAATGCGTTGCTGTCGGGCAAGTCGGTAACCACAACATCGGCCAGAGCCATTGGTTGCGGTATTAAGTGGAAAAATGCTTAACCAAAATCAGTCTCAAAAAGAATAGCTTATTATTCTTTTTGAGACTGATTTTGGTTAAGCAAACTAGCGGCAAGCCCAATCCACAATGAATAGGGCTTGTCGCTAGTTCATTTTTAGGGTGTAGCGGGCTTCCCAAACTTCGTTCCGAAAAAATCACCCTTGTTCCAGGTAGGGCGACTGTCGGCCTGAGCCGCTAGATAGCCGATCAGGAATTGCAGTTGCACATGTTTGGCCGCGGCATTGAAATCGAAGGGCTGGTTGATATCATCCTGTGGAGAGTGGTAAATGGTAGCCCGCCAATCGAGGTTGAGTTTGGTGCCGTCGAGGTTGGGATTGCCTGTTTGGGAGCCGCTTTTGATATAGATGGCCGGAATGCCCTGCCGAACAAAGCTGAAGTGATCGCTGCGCATAAACACAGTTTGTTCCGGAATCGGGTCCGGGCTGATCTGAACGCCAACAAATGCAGCGGCCAGTTCTGTTTCATGACCCAGACTTGAATGTTCGGCACCATAGGGCACGATATCGAGCAATGGGTGGAAGAAAAAGGGCATATCGAGGCAGAAATTGGCAACGATTTTGTCTTTCGGAACGGTTGGGTTACTGGCAAAATAATCGGAACCCAGCAGGCCCATTTCCTCTCCCGTTACGCCCACAAACACAAGCGATCGGCGCGGAGCTTTGGGCAGGGATGCGAATAGCCGGGCCGTTTCGAGATTGATAGCAACCCCCGACGCGTTATCGTGCGCACCGTTATAGATCGAGTCGCCTTTTACCGGGCGGCCAATGCCTAAATGATCGAGGTGCGCGACATAGACGATGTATTCGTTTTTCAGAACAGGATCAGAGCCAGGCAATACGGCTACTACATTTTGTCCGGCTACATCTTCTACTGCATCAGTCTGGGTATGCATCTGAGCCGAAATGTTAAGCGGAAATGCCTGAGAGCGGTTTTTCATGACAGCGGCTACCGCATCGCTGAACGAAGTGGCCGAATTCGTAAAAATCAGCCTGGCGGTCGAATCGCTTAGGGAAGCAGAGCCTTTAATGGCCGGAAACGTGCGTTGTGGCTTTCCACGCTTATCGAGCCAGCGATAAATGCCTTGCCGGGTTCGGGGAGCGGCTGTTTCGATGCGGTTACGCAAGTCGGTTGGTAAGCTAAACGAAAGCACACCGACTGCTCCATGTGCCGCAGCGATCTCTGCCTTCGCCGACGAATAATAAGCCCGCTGGTTTGACGGAAAAATGGTTGGCGCTCCGTTTACATAAGCCACGATTTTACCTTTAACATCAATGTTCGCATAATCATCATACCCCAACTCTGGTGCCGACACGCCATAGCCGACAAACACAACAGGTGCACTGACATCGCTGTTGGCATGATCTGGATTTGGGTTCAGAATAAACTGTTGTCCATAAAGCAGTGTCTTTTCGCCATCTTTAAAGGAAAGCGTCAGAAAACTAGTCTTTTCCCGGACCTGCCACCGGCGGAGGGGTACGGCCTGGCGATACGTATTGTTTTCTCCGGCTGGTTGTAGACCCAGTGCTTCGAGCTGGGTTTGCATGTAATTGGCAGCCAGCGCAAACCCTCGTGTGCCGGGTTTGCGGCCTTCGAGCGCATCATCGGCAAGAAAATGCATGGCGGCCCGGATCGCTTCAGGGCGGACGGTTTTCGCAATGGTTTGTGCCTCGGAAGGAATACTGCCCGACTGAGCCAAAGACACCGTCACGACAGTCAGACTGATGAGCAGAGCGAGCGGGAAAGAGGTAGAAAAACGCATAGGACAACGCTGGAATACAAAAACAATTGACTAAGATAGCCGACGATTTCTGTAGATCAAATTTGACATGGATTCTCATTGACCATCAACTGGGGTCTAAACTTTGTCAAAGCCGGGATGTCAGGTTCTTCAGGACTCGTAGTATATTGGCTATTTATAGCTGAGTATACCCAGGTATACGGTAGCTGGAACGCTATGAAAACCACCAACGAATGAAGAAATTACCCGTGATTATTGACTGTGACCCCGGTCACGATGATGCCGTGATGTTGATGCTGGCGGTTGGTTGTGGCTTGTTTGATATTAAAGCAATCACGACATCGGCCGGAAACCAGACACAGGCAAAAACGCTGAAAAACGCGCTGAAAATTAAGGCTTTGCTAGCCGTTGATATCCCCGTTTATAAAGGCTGCGACAAGCCTCTTTTTCGTGAACTCATTATTGCCGATTATGTGCACGGCGAGATGGGAATGGACGGTCCTATTCTGCCGGAGCCTGTTATTGAAGCCGAGCCCTTATCGGCCATCGAAGCCATTGCCAAAATTCTGACCGATAGCCCGGAGAAGGTCACCCTTGTGCCGACCGGACCACTAACCAACATTGCCACTTTTTTGCTGGCCTATCCGCATCTGAAGTCGAAAATTGAGCGGATTTCGCTGATGGGCGGTGGCGCTTTTCGAGGGAATATGACGCCTACTGCCGAGTTCAATATCTATGTCGATCCCGAAGCCGCTGCTGTTGTGTTTAATTCTGGTGTTCCGATCACCATGTGCGGTCTGGACGTTACGCACAAGGCATTGGTTTTTCAGGAAGATATAGAACTGTTCAGAGCTGTTGGGAATAAAACGGGCAAAGTGATCGCTGAATTGATGGACTTCTTTTCCATCTTTTACCGAAAAGAGCGGACCGAGTTGAATGGGGGAGCCGCACTGCACGATCCCTGTGCCATTGCCTGGTTGATTGATCCATCCATGTTTCAATCGAAAGCCTGTTACGTAGATGTAGAACTGACGGGCAAGCTAACGCTGGGCACCACCGTAGTCGATTTTTTCGATGTATTGAAAAAGAAACCGAATGTCGATTTTGTGTACGACATCGATAGAAAGAAGTACATCAAATTGATTTACGACTCGATCCAGAATTTGCCTTAACTACCATTTCTCGACCAATGAGCGTTTTCCCGTCTGCGAGAAATTGGCGGTAATTGTCATCAGAACCACGGCCGCTTAACCTTGAATGACTTTTTCAGGCCACTGATCATCAGGAATGCGCCGACGACACCGAAAATGATGGCCAGTATCGTGATGTGCAGAATGGCAAATAGCACGGCCACCAATAGTATAATTATCGATGCTTTAAGCTTCCAACTAATCCGTTGCCACCAGTTCAACTCCTCGCGCAGTGGTAAACCCAGTCCCTGACGAATTTTATTGCCAAGCCGAAGTTGACTCTTGGGTTTAGGTTTTGGCTTCGGTTGTTTATCAATAACCTCTGTCGAATGCGTTAACAACGACTGAATGCGCTGCATCCGGCGTTCTACGCGCTTCGAAGCCAATTGGTCCGGTGTATTGCCCCGGCTGACAACCGCCGGAGTCGCTGTCTCCAAAGCAATGGCAACGGGTTGCTCAATTACTGAAACGGAATCAGGAATTACTACCTGATTAGGAGCAACCGACTGATTGGCAGAAAGTCTGGCCGCTGCTGGATGAGGAGTTCGTTGGAAATAGGCGACGGGCCGGTGGCAGGACGAAAAGAAAAGACATAACGCAGCAACGAAAACGACAGCGATATTTTTCATTAGGTTGTGTTGTACGATCGGAAATTGCAGATGCAAAATTTCCCCTTACAACGAACTGGAAAGGCGGTTTGATATGATTTGGATAAAAAAGTCGACTAAATAGCCGCTGGTATTACTGAAAATAAGCCGGAAAAGTAAGGGTGTTAGGGGTCTTTTCGTTGGATTATAAGCCCACTTTTCTCTGTTTATGAATCGTATACCAGATTGGCAAGCATTGAGTCTTTTCGTTGTCAGCCTTGCCAATGGGCAAACTGCTGAACCAGTTTATAATTACGATGAAGCCAAAGTTGGTACGTATGTGCGATCACATTTCCTGCCATTAATCAACCCGTTGGTCAAACGGTTCGTTTTCACGTCCGAACCGTCAAACAGGATGTTACGAACTACAATTGGGAACAATACTTGCGGTTTGCGGATGAATTAGTCCGGTAGTCCTGCCTACCTTTGTGTCTATGATTCCAGATAATGACCCTCGGCCCTGGTCGGTCGAAAGCTCCGAATACCTCCATCAATTGCCGTGGTTTACGGTTCGCAAAGATGCCGTCCGAATGCAAAATGGCGGTACTATTCCCAATTATTTCATTTTAGAGTATCCTGACTGGATCAATGTCGTGGCTGTAACGACCGAAGGACAGGTTGTACTGATCCGGCAATACCGGCATGGTATTGCAGGTGTTCACTACGAACTTTGCGCGGGTGTTGTTGATCCCGGCGAAGAGCCACTCGTGGCGGCTCAGCGCGAACTTCTGGAAGAAACGGGCTTTGGGGGTGGCCAGTGGACACCATTGATGACACTCTCTGCCAATCCGGGAACGCATGCAAACCTGACGCATTCATTTTTGGCGATCGGGGTAGAGCCTAAACAGGCGCAGCACCTCGAATCGACTGAAGAAATAACCGTTCATATTGTATCGCCGGAACGGGCATGGGACATCATCAATAAGGGCGAGATGATGCAGGCATTGCATCTGGCCCCATTGCTGAAATACCTCGCTGAACGATGATTATTCTGTTTTGCTGATCAGCAGGATTTATTTCCCGGTATCTTTGCGGTTTATTATCGTAATGAAGGCTGATTTACACAAAAATCAATGAGATCGGCCAAACCAGAAGAAGCACAGTTTGGAATGATAATCCCTCTTGCCCACCGCGCTGATCAAACGCAGGAATACTATTTTTCGGTGAAATTGGCCGAAGTCCGTCGCCTTCAGGCGGCTGGACATGATGTAATTAACCTCGGTATCGGCAATCCTGACCTGATGCCGTCTGCCAACACGGTGGATGCGCTCATCAAGTCGGCGCAACAGCCAGCATCGCATGGATATCAGCCTTATAAGGGTACGCCAGGCTTGCGCCAGGCCATCGCTCAGTTTTATGCCCATACCTATGGAGTTCCGCTTGATGCCGATACCGAAATTTTGCCATTAATTGGCTCAAAAGAAGGTATTACCCATATTTCGCTGACGTTCCTGAATGACGGCGATGGCGTTCTCGTTCCTGAACTGGGTTATCCGGCCTACCGGGCTGTGAGCCGTATGATTGGCGCTTATGTTCGCGAATATCCTTTACTGGAGTATGGCGGGTGGCAACCCGATTGGGAGGTTATGGCCGATTTGCTGACCGATACGACCAAACTTATCTGGCTCAATTATCCGCATATGCCGACCGGTGCACCCGCAACCCGTGCTTTATTTGAGCGGGCCGTACGGTTTGCCCACGATCATCGGATATTGTTGTGTCACGACAACCCTTATAGCCTGATTCTGAATAAAAAACCGCCTATTAGTCTGTTATCGGTCGACGGAGCGAAAGAGGTAGGTATCGAGTTGAATTCGTTGAGTAAGTCGCATAATATGGCGGGCTGGCGTATTGGCTGGATGGCTGCGGCCAAAGCTTATGTAGATGCCGTATTGACCATTAAAAGTAACGTCGACTCGGGACAGTTCAAACCCTTGATGGATGCCGCTGCCGAAGCCCTAACCAACTCCGACGATTGGCACCGCGAGCGTAATGCCGTGTATCAGGGACGGTTAGATGCCGTTCATGCTTTTCTGGATGCGCTCAACTGTACCTATACGACTGATCAGGAAGGGTTGTTCATCTGGGCGAAACTCTCCGATTCAACCGAATCGGCCGAAAAACTGGTGGATGACTTACTCCTGACGAAGCACGTTTTCATTGCACCGGGCTTCATTTTTGGACCCAAAGGCGATCGCTACATACGGGTGTCGTTGTGTATGCCTAAAGAACGGATCGAAGAAGCTGTAAAACGAATAAAATAATGGTTGTAAGCATCGTTGGAATAGGCTTATTAGGTGGATCGTTCGCCCTGGCCATACGCGAAAAATACCCCAAAATACGCTTCGTTGGTGTCGATACCTCAACCGTCAATGGCCAGCTAGCACTAGCTAAAGGCATTGTCGATGAGGTCTTGCCATTGGAGGAAGCTGTAGCACAAAGCACGTTGGTCGTGATGGCTACACCCGTCAATATTATTATCGATCTGTTGCCCAGGGTTCTGGATTTATTGCCACCCGGTGCAACCGTTGTCGATCTGGGGTCGACCAAAGAACTGATTTGCGGCATTGCTGATGCACATTCAAAACGGGCGCAGTTTGTGGCCGCTCACCCCATGGCCGGAACCGAAAATTCTGGCCCCAGCGCTGCCTTCAAGGAGCTGTTACCCGGCAAAAATCTGATCATCTGCGACCGCGAGAAAAGCAATCCCGATAGCCTGACGCTGACCGAAAGCCTATTCCGGGATGCCGGTATGAAATTGTTTTATATGACTCCGCAGGAGCATGATCTTCATCTGGCCTATGTCTCGCACCTGAGCCATATCAGCGCTTTCGCACTTGGCCTGACGGTATTGGAAAAGGAAAAAGACGAACAGGCCATCTTCGATATGGCCAGCACCGGTTTCAGCTCAACGGTACGGTTGGCCAAAAGCTCTCCGCAGATGTGGGCACCTATTTTTGACCAGAACCGGATCAATGTTTCCGATGCGCTTTCGGCTTATATCGAGTTTCTACAGCAGTTTAAGCAGGTTATCGACGATCAGGATGTAAAAACCTCCCTCGATTTCATGCAGCGGGCCAATGTCATTCGACGGGTGCTGGATGGGATCGAGAAGCGTTGATTGCCAGTTTTCGAGCATAGTCCATGTTGTAAATTCCGTCAAATTGCTGTTTGCTGGCCGATTTTGGCAGTATTCGCATGGCTGTGAAGGCAAGTGGTTTGAGCCATCCGGGCAAATTAACAACCTGCCCAATCTGGCGTGAAAGTTTTACAATACGGTCGACTTTTGCCTTACGGATTGATTCGTACTGACGGAAGGCCTCAGCCTCAGTCGTTGTTTGACCCAGACATGTGCTTACAACAAACGCGTCTTCAATTGCCTGACAGGCTCCCTGACCTACGTTAGGCGTAGTGGCGTGGGCGGCATCGCCCAGTAAGGTACATCGACCGCGCGACCAGGTTCGTAAGGTTGGTAAGTCATAGAGATCGGCGCGGTGAACTCGCCCTTCTTCGGCGGCTTCGAGTATCCGTGAAACAATTGGCGGAAAGTGCTGGCCTAAAGACTGTAAGTAGGGAATGGTTTTACCTGGTACATCATGGCCATTGGCTGGAGTCGCCACGGTGATGTAGGCATAAAGCTGGTTGAGACCGCATGGTACCAGGCCAACGCGCAGACCAGCTGAGCGGCCCCAATATTCAATAGATGTCGATTGTTCATCAACGGGTAAAGGATAGTTGATGATCGTTCGCCAGCAGGATTGTCCTGAATAATGCAGGGGTTGCTCACTGAAGAGTCGCGTACGAACGGCTGATCGAATGCCATCCGCCCCAATCAAAAACGAGCCATCCGCTGTAGAACCATCCGTAAATCGGGCGTGCACCTGCCGACCATCGTCATATAGGTCGGCTAGTTGCTTGCCTGTATGAATCTGATCCGGATTTAGAGAATCCAGCAATAACCGTTGAAGTTTCCCGCGGTTGACAACAAGCGTTCCGTAACCGTATTGCTTTGTCAGTTCCTGAACATCTAATTCCTGTACAATTCGACCATTCGGATCTGTAATCAACCCTTTTGTAAGCGGCCAGCTAATCGAAGTAAGCGCTTCCAACAGCCCTAACTGATCGAATACAAAAAGTGCATTGGACGATAAAACTAATCCGGCGCCCACTTCCTGTAGACGGATAGCCTTCTCATAAATAGTTGACCGAATGCCCTGCTGGTTCAGGGCTAACGCCGTTATCAGCCCTCCAATACCTCCTCCGATGATTATTCCTGTTTGTTCCATTGTTATTTGTTATATTTAGGACAAATGTACTAATGAGATTTGCATTTAGAACAAACGTTCTATTTATCGGTGGATACAAAAGCTAAAATTTTACAGGCGGCTCTGAAATTGTTTAATGAGCAGGGAGCAGATGTTAGTACGGTTCGGCATATTGCCAAAGAAGTAGGCATCAGCCACGGGAATTTGTGTTATCATTTCCCCAATACCGACATTATAATAAACCACCTTTACGACCAATTGGTCGATCAGCTGAGCGTTCGGATCGGGGCGGTTTATGCGACTGCTGATCAGGAAATGGAAGTTCTCATCGAATCGGCTAAAGCAAGCATGGCGATCCTGCATGACTATCGTTTTTTGATGCTGGATTTCGCTGGTATTATGCGACGAATACCGGAACTGCGCGAGAAGCATAGGGCTTTGGTTGTAAAACGCAAAGTCGTGTTCCGGCAAATCCTGCTTCAGTTAAGAGCATCGGACAGAATGCGGGGGGAGCTATATCCGGGCCACGATGACGATTTGCTGGATCAGTTGTTTATAGTCGGCGATTTCTGGTTATCCAGTGCTACTATTTTTCATGATGGTCCGATTGACGAGAAACTTAATCACTATCAGCGCATCTTTCTGGCGCTCCTGATTCCATTGTTGACCGAAAAAGGAATCGCCGAGTGGCGCTCGATTGAGCAATTCGCCTAAAAATGTCGGAGCCTGTTGTTACTAAAGCAGCAGCTTCTTTTTCAGCGCTATGCGCAGGTAAAGGCATAAAAAAAATGAAAACTTCTTGGTTCCGTTTATACAAAAAGCGTTTCTATTGGTTTATGAGTAGGATACAGGACACGATCTGTTGTCCTGTTTTGCAACAAACAACCAGAAACACTTATGCAAGTAACAGAAACGCCAGCATCACAAGCTGGTACGATTACCATTGGTGATTTAACCGTCAATCGAATGGCCTACGGAGCTATGCGTCTAACTGGCCACGGCATCTGGGGACCACCTCAAGACCATGATGAGTGCATTCGTGTGCTAAAACGTACTCTCGATCTTGGTATTAACTTCATCGATACCGCCGATAGTTATGGCCCTCATGTTGCAGAAGAGCTGATCGCCGAAGCACTTTATCCCTATCCGGAAGGGTTGGTTATTGGAACCAAAGGCGGATTACTGCGAACGGGCCCGAATCAATGGCCGGTAGATGGGAGCCGGAAACACCTGGAAGAGGCCTTGAATGGCAGCCTTAAGCGCCTGAAACTCGATCAGATTGACCTGTATCAGCTCCACCGCTTCGATAGTAAAGTTCCCTCGGAAGAATTCCTGGGCTTTTTGCAGGAAGCTCAGCAACAGGGCAAAATCAAACACATTGGTTTATCGGAGGTAAGTATCGAACAAATCGAAGAAGCGAAGCAATATTTTGAGGTGGTTTCAGTCCAGAATATGTATAATTTTGGTGAGCAGCGATGGAATAACGTGTTGCACTACTGTGAGCAGAACAATATTGCGTTTATTCCGTGGTTCCCGCTCAATGCAGGTAATATATCGGCTCAAAAAGCGATTAAAAAAGTAGCAGAACGGCACAATGCGACTGAGTACCAGATTGCACTTGCCTGGTTGCTGGCTGCTTCACCTGTTATGTTGCCCATTGCTGGTACCTCTTCGGTGAAACACCTGGAAGAAAATGTACAGGCTGCTACGATCCGGTTAACTGACGAAGATTTTCAGGATATGCCGTTACCGAAATAGGCCTGCGAATTGGTTTGTCTGAACATCCATAAACCGTTAATCGAATACTGAACCGTAAATAAAACGATCATGGCACTACAAACGAACCAGGACACAGGGCAACTGCTGGCAACAACATTGCAACGGTTGCAACAGGGCGCAGAGCATATTAGCCCAGTCGACGAGTTGATTAGTGAGTGGAGTAAGGCTCTTGGCGAAGGAAATCAGACGTTGGAAAATGTTGCCGATGAACTGTTTTCTCTAAAGCAGGCCCTGACGGAAGGAAAGGCTCCTAAAATTGCGGGATCGCTGCATACACTTAGCAAACTGACCAAGCGAGCAGCTAATGAGTCGTCGGAAATTGGCTTGGTAGGTCAGCTTCTTCAACTCGCCGAAGTTCTCGACGACCTGTCGGCCAGAGTCGCTCAATCGCGTTAGTATGGTTAGTAGCCTAAGAACGAAACAGGGAATGCCGTTCGGCATTCCCTGTTTCGTTCTTAGGCCCAATTAAGCTTAAGCGGTCTCGTGCAGGCCCTTAATTTTATCATAAGCGCCCTTTAGCTCGCTCAATTGCTTCTGCAAATCTTCTTTGATATAAGCCGGAATATGATCTTTCGCAATGGCATCCTCATAGGCTTCTACGGCTGCATTTTCACCGAATTCTACGGAACTCAGGATCGCTGACCGTTCTTTTCCGGTTACCGCCGATTTAATATCAATCCAGGCGCGGTGTAGTTTGCTGGTCAGATCGGTTGAATCAACATCAGCAACACCCGAACCGTCAATCCGGACAATGTGGTCGGCTAACTGACTACGGAACTGCTCGCTCTGGATAACCATGTGACGGAACAGCTCATTTAACTGAGCATCTTCATTGTCTTTAATGGCGTCTTCGTAGCCGTGAATGCGGTCGTTGTTGATTTTGACCAGATCGTTGAGGTCATCAACAATTTCTTTGTTCGTGATCATAACAAATGAGTTCGATAGTTAATGGATTACCAATTAATAACCCCGACTTCGGCTAATTGTTTATCAACAAACCGTAGATTCATTCTAAACCTATAAGGTTTTTGAAGCTATATAGGTTTGAAGACTAATCAAAGCCGGATAATCTCCGCACCGATCGCATTCAGACGCGTATCGATGTGTTGATAGCCCCGGTCAATCTGCTCAATGTTATCGATAATACTGGTTCCCTGCGCCGACATGGCCGCAATGAGTAAGGCAACCCCTGCCCGAATATCGGGCGATGACATGCGGATACCTTTCAATGGTAATTGGCGGTTCAGACCGACAACCGTAGCCCGGTGTGGATCGCAGAGAATAATCTGAGCACCCATATCGATGAGTTTGTCTACGAAAAACAACCGACTTTCAAACATTTTTTGGTGAATCAGTAATGTTCCCTGCGCCTGTACGGCTGTAACGAGCACAATACTTAACAAATCGGGCGTAAAGCCAGGCCAGGGCGAATCTGCAACGGTCATCATGCCCCCATCCAGAAAGGTTTCGATCTGGTAACGCTCCTGAGCCGGTATAAAAATATCATCACCCCGGAAGTCGACCTGAATACCTAGCCGCCGAAATTGATCAGGAATTATCCCCAGCTCTGGAATCCGGCAGTTTTTGATCGTTATTTCCGATTGGGTCATAGCGGCCAGACCAATGAACGAGCCAATCTCGATCATATCAGGCAACATCGTGTGTTCGGTGCCCTGAAGTTCCGAAACGCCTTCGATCGTCAGTAAATTGGAGCCAACGCCAGAAATCTTTGCCCCCATCGAATTAAGCATCTTGCTCAATTGCTGTAGGTAAGGTTCGCAGGCCGCATTGTAGATTGTCGTTGTTCCTTCAGCCATCACGGCCGCCATCAGCACGTTGGCAGTACCGGTCACCGATGCTTCATCGAGCAACATATACGTACCGCGCAGATTGCTGGCGTCAACCTGGTAATAACCACCATCATTGGCATCATAGTTAAACTGAGCACCGAGTTTCTCAAAACCCAGGAAGTGAGTATCCAGGCGCCGACGGCCAATTTTATCACCACCAGGGCGTGGAATCCGGCCTTTTTTGAAACGGGCAAGCATGGGCCCTAACAGCATAACCGAACCACGAAGAGCGGCTGCTTTTCGCTTGTAAGTGTCGCTTTCCAGATAATCCAGATTGACATCTGATGCAACGAAACGGTACGAGTTTTCGCCAATTTTAGTTACCCAGACACCCAGATCGCCCAGCAGATCGATCAACTGATTGACATCGCGGATGTTAGGAATGTTATGGATTGTGACGGGTTCTTTCGTCAGCAAAACGGCACATAGAATTTGAAGGGCTTCGTTTTTTGCCCCTTGAGGAATCAGTTCACCCTTGAGCTTGCGCCCACCCGTAATTTGAAAAGAAGCCATTGATTGGAGGATAAATTAAAATGATGAATAATGAATGCCTGTTCGAAAAGCATTTATCATTCATCATTTATGAGTACTCATAATTAGCGTCTGCGACGGTCGTTGTTGCGATTGTTTGGCCGTCCGCCCTGATTCTGACCGTCGCCACGGTTACCAAAGTTGCGCGGGTTACCGCCGTCGTTGCGGTTATTGGGGCGACCCGGAGGTCCGTCGTTCCGGTTGTTACGACCGAAGTTACGCTGGTTACCACCTTCATTCCGGTTATTCTGCCGTCCCTGATTTGGGCCATCGCCCCGGTTATTGCGATTCTGATTCCCACCGAAGTTGCCGCCCACGCGTTGGGGCTGCGTTTGGTCGCCGGTGCGTTCTCGGGGAGTGGCGTCAACCAGTCCCTGTTCCCGAATCAGTTTAATATCGTCGGCGAGTTTACCATTGGAAAGCTCCAGCAGACTCTGGTAAATGGTTTCATCCTCAACGGATTCCTTATTCCAGGCCTGATAAAAAGTGCGCATCAATCGGGTCAGATACGACACAAAAGCGCGTTTTTCTTCAGGATCTTCAACCGAAATGGCCTTGGCAATTAACAAATCGACGTTTCGGCCAAAATGTTTGAACTTCAGATGGTGCGTATTATAAGGAACTCGCTGGGGCTTTTTGCCTAAAGCCTCTTCCGATGGGGGCGGGTAGGGGCTATCTACGTCTAAGGTAAAACCTGACATGATGTAAAGGTCATCCCACAGTTTGTTGTAGTAATCCTGACCATCCTTCATGTTAGGGTGAATTTGCCGCATCAACTCAATCAGGATATGCGCGTAACGAGTACGTTTTTCCCGATCTTCGATGTTGACCATGTTGTCAACCAGCTTCTGGATACTACTTCCGTATTCTTTCAAGGGCTTTGCCTGATTCGTGTAAAGAAAACAAAAGTACGAAGAATGCGGCAGGGAGCAAGGGGCAGGAGAGTGTAGAAAAGAAGCATTATCTTTGTTGACAATTGCTCTCCTCCCCATGGTTGCTGCTCTACGCCCTCTGCCAGGTATCTATCGTCCCGAATTCGCTGATACATTTCGATTAAGCGTTCCTATTATTATTGCCCAGTTAGGCGTTGTGTTAATGGGCGTTACGGATAATCTGTTTGTTGGGCGGCTGTTGGGGGCTGTGCCATTAGGAGCCGCGGGGCTGGCCAATTCGCTTTCATTCCTGATGTCAAGTATTGGGGTTGGCGGACTGACGGTAGTAGCTGCTTTGGTATCGAAAGCGCATAGCCAGCATGATGCACATGCCATTAACCGTTTATTTAGGGGTGGTTTGCGGGTTGCCATACTGTTCAGCGTAGTATTTGGAGGCTTATCGGCCTTGTTAGCGTTCAACTTTAGTCTTTTCGGGCAAACGGCAGAGGTAACCAGACTCGCACGGGACTTTATGCTGATTCTGAGCCTGTCGCTGTTCCCTTTGCTGGTATTCGTGGCAGCCCGGCAACTCGCCGACGGATTACGTCACCCTCGTGTGGCTATGGCGATAACCATGTCTGCTCTGGCCCTGAATGCCTTCTTCAATTACGTACTCATCAAGGGAGTTGGGCCATTTCCCGAATTAGGATTAATGGGGTCGGCAACGGCTACCTTACTCTCCCGGCTGTTTATGGCGGGAGCGATGCTGGCCTATATATTTCGATCAGCCCGATTTCAACCCTATTTACAAAAGGCGTTTCGTCGATTACCCTCTGGCGAGGAAGTGAAGACAATTCTTGCGTTAGGCGTACCGGGAGGATTGACGTTTTTCTTTGAGGTCGCTACGTTTTCACTGGCGGTCGTGATTGTTGGCTGGCTGGGTGAAGATCGGCTCGCTGCCCACCAGATTGCCATCAATATGGCGTCGGTAACGTATATGATGGCTACGGGTATTTCATCAGCCGCGGCTATTCGGGTGAGCGCAGCGGTCGGACGAGGTAGCCGTGAAGGCGTTTTTCGCGCGGGCGTGGCTGCTTTTATGCTGTCAATCAGCTTCATGAGTTTGGCGGCCGTACTGTTTCTCACGGCAAATGACTGGCTTGTATCTTTGTATATCCGCGATAATCCAGAGGTTATGCGGATAGCGGCTTCACTGGTTATTATTGGTGGCTTTTTTCAACTCTCCGATGGAGTTCAGGTAGTAGCGTTGGGTAGTTTGCGTGGTTTGTCGGATGTCAATGTGCCGACCGTCATTACGCTCTTTTCATACTGGATAGTAGCTTTACCGTTGAGCTATTTACTCGCTTTCCCTCTTCATATGGACGCCATTGGGGTCTGGATTGGTCTGTTATTAGGACTGAGCATTGCGGCCGTATTGCTGACTATTCGATTTTTCCGGCGGTTAGGCCGCATCAATTATGGCGTTCCCCTTGAAACGATACCACAGGGCATTAGTAGTTGATCACTAACTGGCTGTTTACGAGCTTCTGAAATCGGTCCTCCTTTGCGCATTTTTGCTGGCTGTACGAAGATTACCTATAAGTAATAAGATTTTATAAAAGCATATAGTGTAGATAGGGATTGTGCATATAACCGAGTGATTGTCAGATAGACACCTTTCTACTTTTTTGAAAGTTAATTGGTAGTATAGGTAGATTAAATAGAATATTATTTGAATTGTACTAGGTAGAATTAGCCTTATAATTAGAAAATCGGAAGATGTAGGTATCATTGTGCATCATCGATTTGATGAATGTGTCTTTTCTTTTTTAGGTAGACTGTTTCGTCAAATCCTCAGTCAATACATGTACCTCTAAATCTAGTTCCTATGACTATTTATTTACTCAACCATGGGCGAAAAAGACTTCGGCAGTGGTGGCTATTGAGCCTACTTGTGCTGGCCTCATCGGTCGGCTACGCTCAGACAATCATTACCGGAACCGTTACCGACGGAGGCACCGGTGAAGTACTGGCCGGAACTACAGTTCAGGTCAAAGGAACCAACGTCGGAGCAACGAGCGATGCGAAAGGGCAGTATCAGATTTCGCTGCCTGCTACTGGAAAAGTGCTTGTATTCTCGTTCATCGGGTATCAGCCTACTGAGGTTACGGTTGGAAGTCGAAGCGTCGTTGATGTAAAGTTGACCAATTCCGATAATGCGCTTAGCGAAGTTGTTGTGGTGGGTTATGGTGTGCAGAACCGACGCGACATTACTACGTCGATTGGCTCCGTAAAAGCAAGAGATCTCGCCAATCAGCCCGTTGCCAGTTTCGATCAGGCACTGGCTGCTAAAATCGCGGGTGTGCAGGTGACACAGACATCGGGAGCGCCGGGGGCAGCTCTATCTGTGCGGGTACGGGGTACGGGATCGATCAGCGCGGGTAATGATCCGTTGTATGTAATTGATGGAATTCCGCTTTCGCGCGATACCAAATATGCCACTGGCAGTACCAATACCCAGTTCCCTGATAATCCAATTAACGTACTCAGCACGGTCAATACCGACGATATCGAGAGTATCGAAGTGCTGAAAGATGCCTCTGCGGCTGCTATTTATGGTTCGCGTGGTTCGAATGGTGTTGTGCTGCTGACTACTAAACGGGGTAAGGAGGGCAAAACGGTCATTAGTTATGATTCCTACGTTGGAGTGCAGCAGGTGTCCAAAAAGATCGATATGATCAACGCCTATGAGTACGCTCAATTAAGCGCTGAAGCAAAAAATAATGCCTATATCGACCGAAATCCAACGGGGAAAATAACCGATTCTAACGATACTCGGAACAAGGGAGTAGGCGCGCCAAGTACGCTAATCCAGCCAGAAATTGTGCCTTACCTCTCTAATCAGCCTGGCCTAACCAACACCGACTGGCAGGATGCTATTTTCCGGTCAGCAACCATTCAGAACCACACACTTTCTATTTCGGGTGGTAAAGACAATGTTCGGTTCTATGTGTCGGGTAATTACCTCAATCAGCGGGGTGTCGTGATTAATTCGGGCTACAAACGCTATAGTGCGCGTGCCAATGTTGAAGTAAAAAGCGGTCGTTTAACGGCTGGAATCAACCTGAACCCGACTTATGGATACCATGACCTCATCAAAGCCGAAGGGCCATACCTGGGTGAGGGTGTAATCGGCCTGGCTTTGCAAATGCCGCCAATCTTCCCGGTCTACAACGCCGACGGCTCGTATAACTGGGGTGGTAATGCCTGGGGATACGGGGCTACATCGATCCTGAATCCGGTAGCTATTGCCAATCAGGTTAGTGATAAGATGAGCCAGTTGCGACTCCTGGGAAATGTTTACGCCCAATACAACATCACAAAAGACCTGTCGTATCGGCTCAGCCTTGGCACCGACATCAATAGCTTTCAGCGCGACTATTACCGGCCATCAACCCTCGAAATCCGGGATCGTAAAGGTCCATCGGTACCAACGGGTTTCTCGCGGGCGCAGAACTTTGTAGACTGGCTTGTCGAAAATACCCTGAACTATAGCCATTCTTTCGGAGCGCATAACGTATCGGCACTGGCGGGTTTCACGTCGCAGAAAGACCGCCGGGTTGCCAACGAACTGACGGCTACAAACTATCCGAACGATTTGGTTTACACACTCAACGCCGGGCAAGTGTCGTCGGGTAGTTCTGACGTTCAGGAGTGGTCGTTGCTGTCATATCTGGGTCGCGTTCAATATGATTACAACGGAAAATACCTGTTGTCGGCGGCTGTCCGGGCTGATGGGTCCTCCCGTTTCGGAAGCGATAATCGCTGGGGCTATTTCCCATCGGTTTCCGGAGGCTGGAACGTTTCGCAGGAGCCGTTCCTGAAATCGGCGACGTGGTTGAGTGATCTGAAACTCCGGGCTAGCTATGGTCTGACGGGTAATTTCCAGATTCCGAACTATGGGTCGATCAGTTTGCTGAGCTACTCAAACTACATTCTTGGGCCTGAAACAATCGTAAGTGGGCTGGCACCCAGTAATTCGGCGAATCCTAAGCTGAGATGGGAAAAAACAGCCATGTTTGATGTCGGATTCGATGTAAGCTTTTTCCGCAATAAGCTGAATCTGACCGTCGATTATTACAATGCCAATACCTCTGATCTGCTGCTCAATGTGCCGGTTCCACGGGCTTCGGGATTCAGCACCGAATTGCAGAACATTGGCAAAGTAAATAATCAGGGGCTGGAATTTACGCTTGGTACACATCAGACGTTCGGTCGGTTCCGCTGGGATGCCAGTGCCAACATTGCCGCTAACCGAAACAAGGTGAAAGCACTCGGACCCGCCGGTGATCCGATCATTGTGGCGGGTGGTGTGGCCGGAGCACAGTTCATCACCCAAATCGGACGCCCGATTGGCGAATACTACACCATGGTTTACGATGGTGTATTTAAAAATCAGGCTGAGATCGATGCGTATCCACATACGACCACGACCCGCCCCGGCGATTTCAAATTTATCGATACGAATAAAGACGGTAAAATCGACTTCAGCAGCGACCGGGCCGTTACGGGTAGCTATTTCCCGAAATATACCTTCGGCTTTAATACAAATCTGGCTTATGCTGGATTTGATCTGGGCATAGCTGTACAGGGCGTTCAGGGGCATAAAATTCTGAACCTGATCCGTCGGTATATCTACAATATGGAAGGAAACGGTAATCTGTTCAAAGGTGCGCTGGACCGCTGGCAATCGCCCGAGAACCCCGGCAATGGACTGGTTAACCGTGCCAATCGGCTGGCATCGGGTTCGAACGGGGAAATTTCGACCTGGCATATTGAAGATGGTTCGTATGTGCGAATCCGTACCATTACGCTGGGGTATACCTTGCCTACGACGTTACTGAATCGGTTGCATGTTAGCCGGGCGCGTGTCTATGTGACAACGCAGAATCCATTCACATTTACCAAATACCTTGGCTTTAATCCAGAGGTAAACAGCCGTCCTGATAGCGCGCTTTCATCGGGTGAAGATTACGGGACTTATCCATTACCCCGCACAACATCGGTTGGTATTAACCTCTCATTCTGACATAGCCATGAAAAAGATAACCTTACTTTTAATTTCTCTAATTAGCCTTTCGGCTTGCCAGAAGGATTTTCTGGACCTAAAACCTTTGTCGCAGCCAAACGTAGACAACTTCTACAAAACGGCAAACGACTTTGGGAATGCCGTCAATGGTGCTTACGATGCGCTGCAAAGTGCCAACCAGTATGGTGGCGACTTCAATACATTGATTGAAGCACGTGGTGATAATGTACTTGATAATGACCCATCGTCTGGTTCCGGTCTGCGTTACAATATAGACCGTTTCATTGAACCAACCACAAACACGGTTCTGCGTGATACGTGGGGGAGTTTGTATACGGGTATCAATCGTTGCAACCTGATACTGGATAAGATCGATGGTGTAACGATGGACGCGACATTGAAAGCGCGTTATAAAGGGGAAGCACAATTTATTCGGGCTCTGTCGTACTTCAACCTGGTGCGGTTATGGGGTAAAGTGCCACTTGTCTTAACCGCCGGAACAACCACCGAAGCCCGATCCTTTTCACGCAACGAAGTGGCCGATATTTATGCCGCTATTGAAAAGGATTTGACAGCCGCAGCGGCTGGTTTGCCGGTAAGCTACACGGGTAATGATATTGGCCGGGCAACAACTGGTTCGGCTAAAGGCTTGCTGGGTAAAGTGTATGTCACGGAAAAGAAATACGATCTGGCCGTGCCTCTCCTGAGGGATCTGGTGAACGGAACGACCTATCAGTTGCTGCCCAATATTGCCGATGTGTTTCTGGTCACGAACAAAAACAACGCAGAACTTTTGTTTGCTGTAAAATTCAAGAAGGGTGGTTTATTGGGCGAAGGGCATGGCTCTTGGTTTGGTACGAGCATTGGCGACCCCATTGAGCCGTCGTTGCGGGCTGCCTACCCGGCGGGTGATAAACGGCTTCCGCTAACGGTAATGATCCCGGTACCTACCAGTATCAACGCTGTGCCGAGGAAATATTACGATGAACTGTCTGGGACAAACGATGTCGGTAATGATTTCCCGGTGCTGCGTTTTGCCGATGTGATTCTGCTCTATGCCGAAGCCTTAAATGAGGTCGGTTACCAGGCAGACGGTGATGCATTCAAAGCCCTAAATCGGGTTCGTACGCGGGCAGGTGTGGCAAACTATACAGCCGCCCAGCTGGCAACTAAAGAAGCTTTCCGGGTAGCCATTATCAATGAACGGCGATTGGAACTAGCTCTGGAAAGTGACCGGTGGTTCGATCTGATTCGAACAGGAACGGCTGTGGATGCTATAAAAGTAACCGGCATTACGATGCCCACGTACCGTACGGTCTATCCAGTACCCCAGTCTGAAATTGATGTGTATAATAACAAAACCACGTTTCCTCAAAACGACGGGTATTGATTTAAAGTAACTGACAACAGAAACCCCCTGACTGGAATTATCTTCAGTCAGGGGGTTTCTGTTGTCAGAGTATCGGTTCGATTAAGAACTTAAACGATTAGCACAAACGCAATTTGTTCACACAAAGGGATCAAAATACCAGATTAAATGTGCTGCCAGTGCCAGGTGTCGACGTGGCGGTTAATTGACCACCGTGCAGCTGCATAATTTGACGGGATAGACTTAAACCAATACCCGATCCCGTTTTTTTCGTTGTATAGAACGGAATAAAAATCTGCTCCAGTGCTTCCGGTTCAATACCTGGGCCATTGTCGGCCACGCTGATGATCACGCGGGGCCCATCGGCCATAGCCTCCAGATGAATCGTTGGATTAGGTGTTTTGTCTAAGCTTTCTACGGCATTTTTGAGCAAATTGATGAGAACCATTTCAATCTGATCAATATCGGCGCGGATGGCCAGATTGGGCAACGTAGTTTTCGTTGTGATTTTGACCGGTTGTTTCTGATTGTTGGCCTGTGTAAGCTGAACAACGTGCTTCATGAGCTGATCCACAGGAACTTCAGCAAAACTTGGTTGAGGAATCGTTGTAAAATGCCGATAGGCATCCACAAACCGCATAACACCCGCCCCGCGCTGTTCGATTGTGGTTAGCGCATCCCGAAGGTCAGTAACCGAGGAGGCAAACAACGACGAAGAAAGAAGTTCAGTCGTATCGATTTCTGAAGACATTCCGGCTTCGACAATAGGGACCAGATCCGTCTCTACAATATCACGCATCGTGCCTGCCAGTGACACAATAGGCGTAATTGAATTCATGATTTCGTGACGCAGTACTTTGGTCAGGTTTTGCCAGGCATCAAGTTCACGCTGCTGCAATTCCGAACGAATGTTTTGCAGGGATGCCACGGTCACTAACCGCCCCCGTAATCGAACGACCGTACAGCGTACCGACAATTCCCCGTCCGTACCGGTTTGATACGATACGGGGGTAGAAGACGCAGTTGATGATTTAAGTACGTTTACCAGATCGGCATGAGTCGAGTTCAGGTCGCTGAGCGTACGAAGCCGATAAGTACCCAATAACCGAAGGGCTGTCTGGTTAACCAGTTCGACCTGTCCGGCGGCATCGAACGTTAGCAAGCCAACACTTACGTGCTGAACAATGGTATTTACATAGTGCAAATTCGCTTCTTTCTCAGCCCTTGCCTGCCGAAATGCGTCCAGTACCTCATTGAACTGATCGTTTAGCTCATGGAAAGAAGGGCCGAGATTACTATCGGCCCTGAAGGCAACCGCAAAATCAGAATAGCGTACCGATTCCAGAAACCGTGTCAGTTTACGATTCAGGCTGGTGACGAATCGATACAGGTTTATGGTTATGACCAAATGGGCAATAAACAACGGGAAGAGCAACAAGCTATTGCTACCCTGAAGGTAAAAATAGGTAAGCGCAACGGTCAGAATGACCACGACAACAATGCGCCAGCCAATGCCTATGGCGAAACGATCCATGAGTTATGCAATCCAACTGAACGGGTACTCAAGTGTAGGTACTTTGGTCCGCTCAGCTATCCGGCGCAGTCGATTAGGAAGCGCCATCAGGTAATCACGGGCACGTTGACCAGCATCGTCGAGATCCGTGATAGCCCCAATGTTCCAGTCGGCCAGCAAATTATCCAGAATATCGATATAATCGTATGTTGTATATACCCCAAGCCGCTGAGCTGCATCGGAAAAGTGACTGAACGTCTGGCCAATTTTAACCCCTGTTTCGCGCAGGAAGTGAGCAGGCATCACAATCTTTTTGCGCATCATATCTTCAAATGCCAGCATCATTTCCGACGGATCGACCTCAAAAATCTGTCCGACAAATGCCTTATAGGCTTTAGCATGACGCATTTCGTCGGAAGCAATTACGCCACATATTTTAGACAACTGCGGACAGCCAGCCTGCTTGGCCAGCGTGGCTGTTCGACGGTGCGATACATTGGTTGCCAGTTCCTGAAACGAGGTATACACAAAGTTGCGGTAAGGGTCACGGCCCGTTCCAATGTCGAAGCCATCCGCAATAAGATACTGGGTAGAAACTTCCATGGCCCGCATATTGACCCGGCCCGACAGATACAGGAATTTGTTGAGCAGGTCACCGTGCCGGTTTTCTTCGGCTGTCCAGCCCCGAATCCATTGCGTCCAGTGTTGCGGGCTATTTTGGTCAACGCCTTCCATTCCCATCAGCCATGATTCATAGGTTGGGAGAGCTTCTTCGGTAATGGTATCGCCCACCAGAACGGCTACGTAATCGTAGGATAATTCACGCGTGCTTTCGCGAAGGAGCTTGACCTCGTCCAGAAAATTTTCCTGTGCGGAATCGGGCAGCAGGTCAGCCGGTTGCCAGTTTGTTTCGATAGGCTTAAGATACTCCCCAATTAAGGCGTTTATTTTTTCGCCGACGAAACGCATTACGTCTATACGAGAGGCCGATAGAATCATGTAAAATCAACAAAGAAGATGATCAATCAATTCAATAAACTTGCAAGGTACACTTAAAACAAACGACAGATTTAGTGTGCTTTGCCTTTTTCTACCAAACAAAACCTGACGGATTGCTATTTTTGAGCTAAAATAAGGCAATAGGCGTATTTCGATGCCCAAAAAGGCGCTATGAAAAAAATTCTGGATTATTTTTTGAGCTCTGTTTACCTGCTCTACTTCGGATTGACTTTAGTGGTTTTTCACGTTCTTCAGGTCATTGCGTTTCATGTATTTGGGAAACCGGCGCACAAAAAAGTGGTCGATTGGATGAATGCGTTCATTGCTTATGGCTGGTATCTGACGGGTAGTAGTATCAGGTTTCAGCAACAGCCCAATCTGCCAACTGATCGTCCGATTATTTTTGTGGCCAACCACCAGAGTATGTTCGATATTTCACCGATTATCTGGTTTCTGCGTCGTCATACCCCCATTTTTGTTTCCAAAATTGAGCTGGCTCATGGAATACCGGGTGTGTCCTATAACCTGCGTAAAAGCGGAGCGGCACTGATCGATCGTAACGATCCGAAACAAGCCATCGTTGAGATTGCCCGCTTGGGTAAGCATATTCAGCAAACGAAACATTCTGCGGTTATTTTTCCGGAGGGAACGCGGTCATCATCGGGGAAAATGCGTCCTTTTGTAGCGGGTGGATTGGCCATGCTGCTCAAGCGGGCACCCGATGCGCTCGTGGTGCCTATTGCTATCCGTGGGACGGGTCCTTTCAATCCGACTGGCGTATTTCCATTGACCTCATTTTCGCGGATGTCGTGGGTGGTGCTACCCGGTATCGAGCCTGCTGGCCAAACCCCCGATGAAATAGTGAGACTAGCGCAGGAGGCTATTTCTCTGGAACTCGGTGTATTAGGGGCGGTTAGCCAGTAAAATAGCAATGATGTATTTGTAGTTGACTCTGGTATTTCCGTATATTTATAAAGAAACCGTTTTGCTTGTTTGACTCTAGATAAACCGCATCGGCGGAACGGTCTTGACCAGATTGAACCCATACTAGCCGACGTAGCTCAAAAAACAGATCGGCTCATTGAGTCGAACGGCCAGATTTTCCAACTGGCTACTGAGACCCAGGCGCAGGTGCAAAAAGTAGTTCAGCAGGCAGATAGTACTGCCAGAGGGCTGGCGAATCTAACCGTTAGTGTTAACCAGCGGTTTGATCAACTCACTGCCGATGTAAATCATCAGTTTGTCCAGATCAACCATCGATTTGTTGAGGTTGATCATCGATTCGATCAACAGCAGAGTCAATTTGAAAGCCTTCGAGGTGAAGTGCAGCTTGGGCTAGAGCAACTTGATACCAAAATTGACAGTAACGTAGATGGGCTACAGGAGGAAATAAAATTTCCGAAAGATACTCAGATCGAAATTTTGACTATCCTCAAAGATCGGTTAAAGTAGATAGTAGGGTAACTATACGGCCTGACCTGAATTGACAATGGCTGAATTACGGTACCAATGCCGATTCAGATCAGGCAATAACTCACAGCCCAAATTTCTCCAGTCGTCTGTACAACGCCTGACGGGATACCCCCAGTTCTCGCGCAACATCCGTGATGCTACCCCGATGTTTCTGCATTGCCTGTTGAATCAATTGACGCTCCATGTCTTCCAGTTGCAGCGTTTCGTTTACCGGAGATGTTGTTGTAGACGCGTCTTTTCGGAATACAAAATTGCCCGGTTCCAGGAGAGTGCCCTGCGTTAGTTCAGGACGGGCCAGAATAACGGCCCGCTCAACAGCATGCTGTAGTTCACGCACGTTTCCAGGCCAGCGATATTGTTTCATTTCAGCCAATAATGCCGGGCTCAGCCCCGAAACGGATCGATTGTATTGCTTGGCATATTTTTTTAGAAAATGTTCGGCCAGCAGACCAATATCCGACGGACGTTCGCGTAGGGGAGGTAAATGAAGCTCAATTGTGTTGATCCGATAAAGCAAATCCTGCCGAAATTGCCGCTCGGCTACGCGTTGATTCAGGTCAGCATTCGTTGCGCAGACGAGCCGGACATCTATTGGCCGGGCCTTGTTCGAACCAACGCGTGTTACCTGCCGCTGTTGCAGGACGGTTAACAAACGGGCTTGTTGAGAAGGAGAAAGATTACCAATCTCGTCCAGAAAAATTGTTCCGCCGTTCGCTTCTTCGAACCGACCAGCCCGATCGTCGCGGGCATCGGTAAACGCACCCTTCACATGCCCGAAAACTTCACTCTCAAACAGGCTTTCGGTCAGCGCACCTACATCAACGCTTATAAACGGTTTGTCCCGGCGATCTGACTGTTCGTGAATTGCCCGGGCGATTAAATCTTTGCCCGTTCCATTCTCTCCCAAAATCAGCACGTTGGCGTCAGTAGGAGCAACACGTTCGACGGTTTCCAGAACCGGACGCATGGCCGAGCCGATGATGGTGGCATGTTTCCCATTTACTTTGGCCGATTGTTTGTCTTTGGCGCCCTTTTCGCCGTCTTCTTTTTCGTCCTTTCGCCCTTCAACTGCCCCGCGGATGGTATCCAGAAACTTATCATTTTGCCAGGGTTTGAGCACAAAATCAATGGCACCGGCTTTCATGGCCCGTACAGCCATTTCGACGTCGCCATACGCCGTAAACAAAATTACCCGAGCGGCCGGATCGATATCTAAAATACGATCAAGCCAGGCAAATCCCTCACGGCCACTGCTAACATCACGCTGAAAATTCATGTCCAGCACAATTGCGTCGTATCGGTTATTGTTGAGCAGAAAAGGCAGTTTTTCGGGATTTTTTTCGATGTCCACCGCGCCGAAATGTCGTTTCAGCAGCAACCGGGCAGCCAGCAGCACGTCGGGGTCATCGTCGACGAGGAGAAGTTTAGCATCTTGCATATACCAAAGATAAAGAGTCTGGCGATTTGTTGCACGCAGGCACTGTTTCAACGACGAATTAAGCTTTTCTTACGTACTTTCGTTGCCAAAAGTCGTTGAGCGGTCATTGGTCGTGATTTATGGTCATTTTCTGGAAGTTGACCGTTGAGCGATAATTTTATGCCAACTAATGACTGACATTGCCCCACCTCTCAACGATCGCTGGTTTTATGCCCTGGTAGTAGCTGGCATATTCCTCAATGCAACAGGCTTATTTCCGCCAATTCTGGAACCCGATGGCGCACTCTATGCCTGTATTGCCAAAATAATGGCCCAAACCGGGGATTTTGTTAATCTGTATGCCGTTGGCCGTGACTGGCTCGATAAGCCGCATTTTCCCTTCTGGGTATCGGCCCTGAGCTATCTTATTTTTGGGATTAATACATTCGCCTATAAATTTCCGGCTCTTTTGTTCTTTATGGGTAGCGCCATTTACACCTATAAATTTGTTCGGCTGGCCTATTCAAAATTGACAGCACAACTAGCTGTGCTGGTTCTATTGACGGCCTTTCACGGTGTACTTTCGAATAGCGATGTGCGGGCTGAGCCTTATCTGACACTACTAATCATCGGGCCAGTTTACCATTTTTACCGGGTCTTTCTGGGGGATAAAAATGACCTTTCTAAAAACTGGCTTCATCTGCTACTTGGGTCGTTCCTGACTGGTTGCGCCCTGATGACGAAAGGACTCTTCGTGATCGTTCCAATTGGTGCAGGTTTAGGACTTCACTGGCTCTTGACCGGTAACTGGCGGGAGTTATTAAAGCCGAGGTGGTATCTGGCAGTTGTGCTATCATTTGTTTTTACGTTGCCTGAGATTTATTGTTTATATCAACAATTCGACCTGCAGCCCGGAAAAGTAGTTTTTGGGAATACGGGCGTTTCGGGCATTCGATTTTTCTTCTGGGACAGTCAGTTCGGGCGTTTTTTTAACACGGGTCCAATTAAGGGCGCGGGCGACAAATTTTTCTTTCTTCATACGCTGCTTTGGGCTTTTCTGCCGTGGTCGTTACCCTTGTACATTGGTGTTGGAAAAGCACTGGTCGCATTAGTAAAGCGGCAGAATCCCTTACCAGAGTACGTTTCACTGGGGTCGAGCCTCGCTACCTTTGCGCTGTTTTCGTTATCGGGCTTTCAGCTTCCGCATTATCTGAATATTGTTTTTCCGTTCTATGCCATTCTGACCGCTCAGTTTCTGGTGAGTCTGAATCCGGTTAACCTTCGTAGGTGGACGGTCGCACAGTCAATTATTGGGTTGTTGTTAGTCGTACTGATCGTGGCCGTGTTGTTTGTTGTAAAACCCGCTAAACTCGGCATCGCGCTTAGTTGGGTAATTATCATCACGTTGGCGACAATCACCCTGTTTCGGCAAACGACGATGTTGTCCTTAATGGGTCGGATGGTGGGAGCAATGCTGGTATTGGCTGGTGTACTCAACCTGTTTCTGTATCCAACCTTTATGCAATATGAGGCTGGTTTGACCGCTGCCCGGTTCGTTAATGAACAGCCGCTGCTTGCCAAGCGGCCAACGGCACTTTACGGCCCCGGTACGTTTGGCGAAAGCTCGTGGTCGTATGAATTTTACGCCCATGCACCAACGCAATACATTCGCGAAGACTCAGTATTACGACAAATGAGCAGCCATCGGGCGGTGCAGGTTTTTACTACAAATACGTATGCTGATTCGCTGGAAATACGCGGTTTTCGTGTTCGTCGGGTAGCGATTTTTCCTTATTTTCACATCAGCCAGCTAACCGCCGATTTCCTGAATTATGACACACGGGCAACAACGCTTAAGCCCTATGTGCTCATAGAGGTTAAATGATAAATGAACCGGTTTTGAAACCGGACAGCTATTTGTCCGAAACCGGACAGCTGTAATTTTTAGTTCTGAATTAATTTGTTGATAATCAGTATATTTTATTAGTTGGCACGACTATTGGCTCAAAAGGAGTAAAGCACACGCTTAGTGTTTTATTTCTTAATGTGCTAATTGAAAAATTACAATGGATCGCGCCTTACCTAAACGTTTCTGGACAACACAACGTATCGCAATTTTTGGTGGTGGTACGCTGATTTTGAGTCTATTAGCTTATACGTTCCTGTTTGCTGACCGCCGGTCGAAACTGAACGTCGAAAAAGATAAAATCACCGTCTCGAACGTATCTACCGGACCGTTTGAGGACTTCATCGCCGTTACGGGCGTCGTTCAACCGCTGAAAACTATTCGATTGGATGCCATCGAGGGCGGTTATGTAACATCAAAACTCGTTGAGGGTGGCAACATGGTTAAGAAGGGCGATGTGCTCCTGAAGCTCGAAAACCAGAGCCTTAAACTGAGCTTTCTACAATCGGAAACAGAAGCCAATCGACTTGTCAACGACTTGCAGAATACGCGCCAACGGATACAGATCGAACGATTTACGCTCCGTAAAACGCTGGCTGATGTAGATGCTCAAATTTCTCAGGCGAAAGACACTTACGATCGTCAGGAAAAGCTCTACAAAGATAAAGTTGTGTCAGAAGAAGACTATCTGAAAGCGAAACGGGCTTACGAACGATTAGTCACCCAGCGTACCATCGAAATCGAAACGCAGAAGTATCAGGAGGAAAACGCAAAATTTCAGATCAAACAACTTGAGGGTACCTTGCAACGTACGCAGCGAAATGTCGCTCTTTGGCAACAGACGCTCGATAATCTGGTCGTCAAAGCACCGGTATCGGGTCAGTTGTCGAGTATCGATGTCGAAGTTGGGTCGAACATTAACCGGGGCCAGAATATTGGTCAGATCGATGATCTAAATGGGTTTAAAATGCGGGTTGGTATTGATGAACACTACATTAGCCGCGTATTTTCGGGCCTGAAAGGATCATTTGAGTTCAACGGGAAAATGCACGATCTGGAAATTAGTCGCGTGTATCCCGAAGTAAAAAGTGGTCGATTTGAAGTTGATATGGTTTTTCCGAAGGGCACACCCGAAGGCATCAAGCGCGGTCAATCATCACCGATTCAGCTGGAGCTGGGCAAAGCAGCAAAAGCTACGTTACTGCCCGTAGGTGGTTTCTTCTCCGACACAGGTGGTAACTGGGTATACGTAGTCGATAAGTCGGGCAAGCGAGCGGTGAAGCGGCCAATTACGCTGGGCCGTAAAAACCCGGAGTTTTATGAAGTGCTTGAAGGTTTGCAGCCCGGCGAGCAGGTTATTACGAGTTCTTACGAAAATTTTGGCGATAACGAAGTTCTAGAATTTTAAACCCTCAGAACCATTCTGAAAAAGTATGATCCAGACAGTTAACCTACAGAAACTCTTCGCTACCGAAGAAGTAGAAACCACCGCCCTCAATGGCATCAACATGGACGTTAAAGACGGCGAGTTCGTGGCCATCATGGGTCCGTCCGGTTGTGGTAAATCCACCCTGCTAAACATCCTTGGCCTGTTAGACAATCCGAGCGAGGGCGAATACAATTTCTACGGAACAGCTGTTGCCAAAATGACTGAGCGCCAGCGGGCGCAGTTGCGGAAAGGCTCTATCGGGTTCGTGTTTCAGAGCTTTAACCTGATCGACGAACTTACCGTCTATGAAAACGTCGAACTGCCACTGCTTTATCTTAAAACGCCTACCGACGAACGCAAAAAGCGCGTTGAAGAAGCCCTCGAACGCATGAGCATTATGCACCGGCGTAATCACTTCCCGCAGCAACTCTCGGGTGGTCAGCAACAACGGACAGCTATTGCACGGGCGGTTGTTGCAAAACCAAAATTAATCCTGGCGGATGAGCCGACGGGTAACCTCGACTCGAAAAACGGCGAGGAAGTGATGAAGCTTCTTGGAGAATTAAATGACGAAGGAACAACGATTATCATGGTAACGCACTCACCCTACGATGCTGGCTTTGCGCACCGTATTGTGAACCTGTTCGATGGTAAAGTTGTGACGGAAAACTTCCACGTTTAACTCGCGTAGAAAGCCGTTTTACAGGAAAGATTTAAGTCTGATTGCAAGACCTGGGAAAAAAAGATGTGGTTAACAGACCGCTATCATTCCTGGGTCTTGTCGTTGAAGACTAAGCCTGCCGGAATACCATATTTATTTTTGTCAGTCAGCTGATTAATTCTTTCGGCGCCGTGTTCAGGCCAATTGTCTGACAAAGCTCAACAATGGCTTTTGCCTGTTCTGATGGATAATCGTATTGCACTAAATCAGGAACAGAGCTTCCAAAACCTTCAGTAAGCAACGTTACTGGAAGTGGAGCAACTGTGCTACAGTTCGAAATTAACCCCAACAACTATGTTCCGCAATTACCTCAAAATTGCAGTTCGGAGTTTGCTAAAGAACAAACTCTACTCATCCATCAACGTATTGGGGTTAGCGCTCGGAATGGCGTGTAGTTTGCTGATTGGGCTCTGGGTACGTGATGAACTGAGCTATGATCGCTTTCTGCCCGATGCGGAGCATATCCAGTATGTTCGGGTTAATTTTCCTTATAACGGCGAAACCGTCACGAATTTCGTCACACCCGGCCCTTTACAGGAAGCCATTGCGAAAGATGTGCCTCAGGTGGCCGCTGTCACAAAAATTAATTATGGGCCGGAGCTTTTGATAAAAGTCGGTGAAAGAAACGCCAAAGAAAAAGGTCATTACGCCACCGACGATTTTTTTGGGGTATTCGATCTGCCCGTAGTTGATGGCAATCCCAAAGCGGCACTAGCCCAAACCAATCAGATTGTTATTACCAAAAAGATAGCCGAAAAATATTTCCCGAATAGCCCGGCCATTGGTAAAACACTGCAACTTGACAATGACAAATTCTACGTTGTTGGTGCCGTAATTGACGATTTACCGCACAACTCAACGCTGCAATTCGACTGGCTCGTAAACTGGAAAGTACAGGAGCAGGATTGGATGAAAACCTGGGGCAATAATGGGTTCTATACGTATGTTCGGCTCAAACCTAATACGACGATTGCCCAGGCCGAAGCCGCCATGAAACATATCTATCCGCGCTACGGAGGAAAAAACTTCGATACAGGACGGCCAACATTGCAACCCATGACCGACCTGCACCTGTATGCAGACTACAAAAATGGACACTCGGTTGGGGGACGGATTGAATACGTTCGCATTTTCTCGATTGTTGCGCTGTTTATCCTGCTCATTGCCTGTATCAATTTCATGAATCTGGCAACCGCCCGCTCGGCAATGCGTGCCAAAGAAGTGGGCGTCAGAAAAGTGGTTGGCGCTTTACGTTCATCGCTGATCGGACAGTTTTTGAGCGAATCAATCGTTACGAGTTTATTAGCCGTTGTGTTGGCATTCGGGCTGGTTTGGGCCGTTTTGCCAACCTTTAACGCCTTATTTGGCAAACAGATCGTACTTAATCTTGCCGAGCCGACACTCTGGCTCATTGTTACAATACTGGTACTGATAACAGGCTTCCTGTCAGGAAGTTACCCGGCTTTGTTTCTGTCATCGCTGCAACCCATCAAAATTCTCAAGGGTCGCTTACAGTTCGGTGCCGGACCTGCTCTGTTTCGCCGGGCACTGGTTGTCTTTCAGTTTTCGCTGTCTATTTTCCTGATTGTGGGTATGCTGGTTGTGGGTAAACAGATGGATTATCTGCGCACTAAAAACCTGGGCCTTGACCGCGAAAATGTGGTTTACATACCCCTGGAAGGCGAAATTGCTCAGCCTAAAAAGCTGGAACCATTTCGACAGGAGGTACTGCGGGCACCATCCATTGCTTCGGCATCAACAGCGATGTCATTACCCGTAAGTGTACAAAGCACATCCGGCGATTTGAACTGGACGGGCAAAGACCCAGCCTTACAAACAACCGTCTCAGCGATGGCTATCGGGGCCGATTTCATTAAAACGATGAATATCAAATTGGTAAGTGGTCGCGATTTTCGCGCAGATAGCCCCGCCGATTCATCAAATTACCTGATCAACGAAGCCACGGCCAAACTGATGGGAATGAAAGATCCCGTTGGTAAAGAAATCACATTTTGGAATGGAAAAGGACGGGTTGTCGGGCTGATGAAAGATTTTCATCTGACTTCATTACACGAGGCCATTAATCCCTTGGTATTGGTTTTTAATCCGTTGAATACGAGTTATTTACTGGTGAAAACTCGTGCTGGTCAAACCCAGCAGGCCATCGCTGATTTAGAACGAATCACGAAGGAGTTTAATCCGAATTATCCCTTCAACTATCATTTTGTTGACGAAGCCTACGAAAAATTATACCGTAGTGAACAGCAGGTGAACGCCCTGGTCAATTATTTCGGCGTACTCGCTATTCTGATTTCGTGTCTGGGCTTATTTGCTCTCGCGGCATTTACCGCTGAACAGCGTACCAAGGAAATAGGCGTCCGGAAAGTGCTGGGCGCCAGTGTCACAAACATCATTGGGTTGCTTTCTAAAGACTTCCTGAAACTCGTCGTCATTGCGCTTGTCCTGGCTTCGCCGTTAGCCTGGTGGGCGGTGAGTACCTGGCTGGGGACGTTTGCATACCAAACAGAATTGGGCTGGTGGATTTTCGGTGTTGCCGGTCTTCTGGCACTATTAATCGCTTTTTTAACGGTCAGCTATCAGAGCATTAAAGCAGCCCTGATGAATCCGGTTACGAGTTTGCGAAGCGAATAAAGGACCTTAAACGGTATGAAGTAGCTTTTCTTTTTTCTGCTCGCTACTGGCCTGTGCTTTTAGCGAGCAGAATCATTTGTAGGAAGTGTAGTCTGCCGAAAAGTATGTTGAGTCATAATAGGGGATATGAATCCTTGTAAAATACTGATTTTCAAAAAATTACATACAGATAGATCATTCGTATGCTGCGCAATTATCTGAAAATAGCCTTTCGCACGCTCTGGAAAAACAGTACACATTCACTGATCAACATTGTTGGTTTATCGGTCGCGTTTGGTACCTGTGTATTGCTATTTCTGACAGCCACCTTTGAACTATCCTATGACCGGTTTCATACGGATTCAGACCGGTTGTTTCGTCTTTATTTCCTGTCTTCTAATCGAGATGGTACTCCCGACAAAAGTAGTACGATGCCTTATCCGATTTCGCCCGCACTCAAAGCGGAGTTTCCGGAGATCGAAGGGGTTTCCCGCTATTTTAATCGAACGGCGAGCGTTCGGCGGAAAGATCAGGCCTACGGCAAAAACGTCAGAATGGTCGGTGCTGATTTTCTGAAAATGTTCACGTTTCTGCTCCTGAAAGGTAATTCAGGAACGGCGATGAATAGCTTAAGTGATATTGTCATCAGCGAGAGCATGGCCAGGGATATTTTCGGTAAGGAAGACCCACTCGGTAAACCACTCCAGCTTCGGATGAATAACACCTGGCAGGCCTTTACGGTCACGGGTGTGGTTAGTGATGCGCCTAAAAATTCAACATTCGACTATGATGCACTTATTCGAAGCGAGAATGCCGGCGACTATGAAGAAAATAAAAGCCGTTGGGACCATGGTAATCATGATGTCTACGTCAAACTAAAAGCAGGTACTGACCCGCAAACGCTGCAAAGGCGGACGCAGGCATTCATGGACAAATACTTTGCGAAAGACAATAAAGAGCAAAAGGAGTTGGGGTATCCAAAAAATGAGCTGGGTTTCCAGCGAAGCCTGATTCTACAGCCGTTATTAACGGTTCACTTTGACACCGAAACCACGCACGGGCTTGGTATTAGCCGCACATACGTAGTCACGTTGTTGCTGGTTGGGTTCTTCATACTGGCGATTGCCTGTATTAATTTCATCAATCTAACAATTGCTCAATCGTTCTCACGGGCGCGCGAAGTAGGCGTTCGGAAGTCACTGGGGGCGCAGCGTGTGCAGTTATTTGGGCAAATATGGGGCGAAACACTGATGCTTTGTCTGGGCGCCTTACTGATTGGATTGGGGTTAGCTTATTCGGCCTTACCTTACTTTAATCGATCATTTCAAAGCCACCTGACATTAGCCGATTTTTTGAAACCGAGCGTGTTACTTATAACCGGATTCGGTTTTCTAGTCATTACACTGGTGGCTGGTGGCTATCCATCCTGGTTCGTGACACGTTTCAATGCCGTTGAGGTGCTGAAAGGGAGAGTGAAGATGAGTCGACCCGGTTTGCTCCGTAATTCGCTCATTGTTACCCAGTTTACCATTGCCTGCCTGCTCATTGTGTGTACGGTCATTGTCCGTCAGCAGATCAATTACCTGCAACAGAAACCGATGGGCCTTGATAAGGAGCAGGTTGTCAGCATACCGGTAGGGAATGACTTAAATGGTAACGATGCGCTGAAAACCATGCGAGACCGACTGGCTAATCAACCAAACATAGCCGCCGTATCGGGTTCAGGCGTTAACATTGGTGCCGGGCTGGATGGAAGTTCATCGCGCATGATGTACGGCTTTCTATACGGCAAACGAAATATCACCTGCGACTGGCTACGGATCGACACAGATTACCTGAAAACGATGGGTGTCAAATTGCTACAGGGCCGTGATTTTAGTACATCGTTCAGTACCGACTCGAGTTCGGCCATACTCATTACGCAAAGTATGGCAAAGCAATTGGGAGAAACCAACCCAATTGGCAAGTTCATCAAGCCTGATAACAAAGAGTTTCAGATCGTTGGTGTTGTCTCTGACTTCAATCTGTATTCACTACATCAGGAGGCCAAGCCCATTGCGCTGCAAATGCAATCGAACTCTCCCATTCAATACATTCTGGTTCGGGTAAATCCTCAAAATCTGACTGGCGCGATGGAAAGCATTAAAAAAGCCTGGAAGACGGTTGCGCCGAAGCAGGAGTTTATTGGATCATTTCTGGATGAAAATACCGAGCGGTGGTATAAAAAAGAACAGCGGTTGGCTACCATTTTCTCATCGGCCGCCGGGGTTGCTATTTTATTATCGTGTATGGGATTGTTTTCCATTGCGTTGATATCGATTCAGCAACGGACCAAAGAAATTGGGGTACGTAAAGTGCTGGGTGCATCCGTAACCAGCATCGTAACCCTGCTTTCGAAAGATTTTCTGAAACTTGTTTTGATTGCCATAGTCGTTGCATCACCCATTGCGTGGTGGGCCATGAATAAATGGTTGCAGGACTTCGCCTATAAGATTGACATTGACTGGTGGGTGTTTGTACTGGCGGGCGCATTAGCCATTGCCATTGCCTTGATAACCGTTTGTTTCCAAAGTATTAAGGCGGCTCTGATGAATCCAGTAAAATCATTACGTTCCGAATAATCTAGAGTTGCAGGTATCTCGCTATCAGATACCTGCAACTCTAGATTTTCCTATTCCTAAAACCATGCTTACTCAACTATACGAAAAATTAAGTGCACGACGGGATGCACTGGTCGCCTTATATGGCCATCGAAGCGGCTTGAGAGATTGTAATCCAGACGCTTATTCGCATTATCTACAGGAAATCCGGGATTTGAACCGTCAGTTACGATTATTACGAGTAAGACTGATGAACAATTCTGGTCATCTGGCTGGCTAATCTGATAACTGGTTACTACATAAATCCTCGATCATGTTCCTCAACTACCTTAAAATCGCGTACCGAAATCTGCTTCGTCAGATGAGCTTTTCCGTCATCAACATTGTCGGGCTGACAGTCGGACTAACCTGTTGCTTTCTGATTCTGCTCTTTGTTCGTCACGAACTTAGCTACGATACATTTCATCAGAAATTTGACCGGATTTATCGGATTTCGTATTTACCCAAATTTGCCGGTTTGACAGAGCCGCTGGCCTTGACCCCACCGCCAGTTTCTCCATTGTTGACAGGTGCCTTTTCCGAAATTGAGAAATCGGCACGCGTGTATAGGAGTAGTGCAACGATTGAAATACCCAATCCGCAACAGACTCGTCCCGTAAAATTCGATGAAGAACGATTTTTCTTTGGCGACTCGACACTGCTCGATATTTTCTCGTTCAATTTCCGACAAGGCGATGCCCGAACGGCCCTGAAAGACAAATTTACTGTTGTCATCACCGACGAAATAGCCGCCAAATATTTTGGTACGCAAAATCCACTTGGCAAAACCCTGATCTATGAAGGACAACATCCATTGCGCGTAACGGGTGTTGTGGATAAGTTTCCGGATAACTCGCACATTCATATTGATTTGCTGTCGAATTATGAGACAATGTTTGCCACTGAAAGCGATCTGGTTCGGGAAAATCTCCCGCAAAACTGGGTCATTTCGCATGGATATACCTATGTGCTGTTGCGGCCGGGACGATCGCCCGAATCTGTGAATGCCCGATTCCCGAAATTTTTGCTCGATCATGCCAATAAACAATTCGCCAAAGACATTGTCTATTCGCTCGAACCCCTGAAAGACATTCATCTTCGTTCCGATGCACAGAGTGGGCCTGAACCTTCGGGAAGCATGACCTACATTTATGTATTTATTGGCATTGCCGTCATTACACTGCTGATTGCCTGTATCAATTTTGTGAATCTATCGACGGCCCGTTCGCTCAAACGGGCCAAAGAAGTTGGTATTCGTAAAGTGCTTGGTAGCGAAAAGAAGCAACTCATTGGGCAGTTTCTGGGAGAGTCAGTATTGCTTAGCAGTATTGCCTTACTGCTTTCTCTATTTCTGATTGCTTTACTGCTGCCTGTATTGAATAATCTGACCGGTAAACAGCTTACGATAAGTTATTTTCTGACCAATGGATGGTTAATCCTGCTGTTTGTGGGAATGGGTTTATTGACCGGGCTATTGGCAGGTAGTTATCCCGCTTTTTTTGTGTCCAGTTTCCAGCCAATTACTACGTTGAAAGGCAATTTTGTGAGTGGTAAGGCACGGGGTGGCGCAGTTCGGCAAGTATTGTTGGGCGCGCAGTTTGTGGCATCGATCGCATTGATTATTGGTGCTATAATTTCGTTCCAGCAGCTTCGGTATATGAAAGACCAGCCGCTGGGTTTCGATAAAGACTTTATCATCACCGCCAATACCCGTAATGATAAAATTACGAACGTATTTGCCACGCGTACCGACAGTGCTTATCTACGACTGAAGGCTTTTCGGGAGGTTCTGCTTAAAAATCCGCATGTTAAAGAAGTAACGTTATCGACCCGTCGGATGGGTGATGGTGCGGTACGACGAAATGTGGTTCCAGAAGGACACACACCCGACGATAATCTGTTTGTGGGGGCGATGGGTGTTGATCACAATTTTGCTGAAACCTATGGGTTGACCTTTGTTGCCGGACGCAATTTTTCCGAAGCCTATCCGACTGATAAAACCTCGGCCTTCCTGATTAATGAAACGGGCGTAAAGCAACTCGGCTGGAAGTCACCAGACGCAGCCGTCGGCAAGTCGGTAAATCTCGAAGGCAAACAGGGAAAGATTGTTGGTGTGCTGAAAGACTTTCATAATCAATCGCTTCAGAACCCGATTGAAGGTATGCTATTGACCATCGATCAGCCGTTATTGACATTATTCTCGATTAAAATTCAGCCTCAGCAGGTTCCCGAAACATTAGACGCAATACGGCAGGAGTGGGATCGGTATTTTCCAGAGAAAGTATTTGCGTATGAGTTTGTTGATCAGAATCTGGCGCAGCGCTACGAACGTGAACAACGGTTGAGTAAACTCATTAGTTATTTTGCCGGACTGGCCATTCTGATTTCCTGCCTGGGCTTGTTCGGATTGGTATCACTCGTAACGCAGCAGAAAACAAAAGAAATTGGTATTCGGAAAGTATTAGGCGCGTCAGTCACGAATATTGTTCGACTTGTGTCGAAAGATTTTGTCATTTTGGTCCTGATCGCCCTTGTCATTGCTTCTCCGGTTGCCTGGTGGGCTATGAACAAATGGCTAACGGCTTTTGCCTATCGAATTGACATTCACTGGTGGGTATTTGCGCTGGCAGGATTGCTGGTTGTCGTTGTAACAATACTAACCGTTAGCTTCCAGAGCATCAAAGCTGCCCTGGTAAATCCGGTCAAAAGTTTGCGGGCGGAGTAGGCTGAACGGCGCGTAAGCCTTGGTGTGATTCTGACTGTCCACTGCCGTACGAAAAATGTCCGTTTTCGGACATTTTTCGTGTTCTGTTCGGTGTAATTTGCTGATATTCAGAAAGTTTATAGCTTGGCATGATCCTAGCTGGAAACATATCGCACAACTATGCTCACCTCTAATTAAGACGAACCGCTGCCGATTTATGAAAACGCTACTTACCCTCCTCCTCCTTGCAGTCGGCTTTAGCGCAGTAGCGCAACGGTCATCGTTTAGCAAAGAAGTGACGACCGACGGTCAGCAACTTCGGATTCGTGTCGATGCTGAACAATCAGGGCGCTCCCTGCATTTCAATCGTTCATTCGATGTATCTGAACTGGATGCCAGAGCGGTTAAAGCACTGGAGAATCATATACTCGATTCGCTGGATCAGGAATTTGATGGTCGTTATGCAGGGGTATTTAATGAGCGTAAGCGCGACGTAAAAAACAAGAAGAAGCAGAGTGATGAAGCAACTGTTTCTATGGTTGTCGTGAACACCAACGAAGACACGAACCGCGACGAAAAAATTGTTGCCACATCGAAGCATGAGTTATCGTCAAGTGATGTAGCTCCAGCATCTGTCATTCACCGGGAAGACAAAGAAAACGGTCGGCTCTGGATGCAATATACATTCAAGAAAGACGGTGATGAACTCGTGTTCGAGCGTACTGCCAATGTTCTCGGCAAAAGCGAGAGCGAAAAGAAGGCTATCATTCAGGAAACCGAACGTAGTCTGGGTATCAAATCCATGAATCAGTAGATAAAACTGCATAGGGCAGCTGATATAAGCAGGGAAACCGTTTCTCTGCTCTAAATTTTTTATGCCCTGACCAAGAAAATCATCTCATTATCCGAAACAAGTTGACACCCTGTGATAGTCAACTTATGTGAGCGGTATGGCTCTAAAAGAATAACATTGATCGTATTGGTCACTGTTATTCTTTTTTTATAGGACATTGCTTACAGATAGAATGGAAATTGGCAGGAATTGTAAAGCTAACTCCTTGCTGATCGTAAGTTTTTGATGCCCTAAAGCAGCGTTTCTGACCCCGATTGCATCTTTACGCTGTCTGTGAGTATCTCTCTGCACGGTGTTTTGCTAACGCATGAGAAACGCTCAATCAACCCCTAACACTATGCTGCGAAACTATTTTAAAATAGCCCTCCGGAACCTGTCTAAAAACAAGGTTTATTCGTTTATCAACATTTTTGGTTTAGCCGTGGGTATGGCGGTGGCTATGCTCATTGGCTTATGGATTTACGACGAACTATCCTTCAATAAATTCCATAAAGGATATGATCGGCTGGCGCAATTGTACATCAATCAGACGTTCAACGGCACCACAGGAAGTAGCCGGGCCGTTTCGATTCCGTCGGCCACCGAGATAAAAACCAAATATGCTCCCGATTTCAAATACGCATCGCTGGCCTCCTGGAATTTCGGGCATCTGCTGGTAAATGGTGACAAGAAAATCAATAAAGAGGGCATGTATGTAGAGCCTGTTTTTCCGCAGATGCTCTCGCTCAAGATGCTCAAAGGCGACTATGCTACGGCCCTTAAAGAGCCCGCTTCTATTTTGTTGTCGGAGTCGGTTGCTAAAGTCCTTTTTGGGGATAAAGATCCGCTCAACAAAATCATTAAAATTGACAGTAAAAACAACATGAAAGTGACGGGTATTTTTGAAGACTTACCCTTTAACTCTGACTTTTACGATACAAAATTTTATTTGCCGTGGAGCGCCTATCTAGCCGAACAGTCCTGGGTAAAAGAGTCGCAGCAACAGTGGAGTAATCACTCGTTTCAAACCTTCGTTCAGGTAGCTGACCAGGCCGACATGAATAAGGTTTCGGCCAAGATCAGAGACGTAGAGAAAAAACACACGTCGCCCCAGGAAAATCCGGAGTATTTTCTGCATCCGATGAGTCATTGGCATTTATACTCTGACTTTAAGGAAGGGAAAAATGTAGGCGGAGCCATTCAGTTCGTATGGCTGTTTGCTATTATCGGTGTCTTTGTGTTGCTGTTGGCCTGCATCAATTTTATGAACCTGAGCACGGCCCGATCCGAAAAACGCGCCAAAGAAGTCGGTATCCGAAAAGCCGTTGGTTCGCTCCGCCAACAACTCATAACTCAATTTCTGAGCGAGTCTCTGCTAGTAGTTGGTTTTGCGCTGGTTTTGGCCATTCTGATCGTTCTGATTTCTTTATCGGCATTCAACGATTTATCGGGTAAGCAAGTTAGTATTCCGTATCAGGCTCCTCTGTTCTGGGCAATGATTATTGGATTTTCGCTCATGACGGGCTTGCTGTCAGGTAGTTACCCGGCTCTGTATCTGTCGTCGTTTAATCCGCTGGAGGTACTCAAAGGAACATTCAGAGTGGGTCGATGGGCAGCTGTGCCTCGCAAGGTGTTAGTCGTGGTTCAGTTTACCGTTTCCATTACGCTGATCATTGGAACCATTATCGTTTTTCGGCAAATTCAGCACGCCAAAAATCGACCCGTTGGCTATGACCGCCAGGGATTGCTGCAAATCTCGTTAAGCTCCAACCTCAACAAGAAATATGACCCCTTGCGGGATGATTTGTTGAAATCAGGGGCCGTTTATGAAATGAGCGAATCATCCAGCCCCACAACGGGTGTCTGGTCAAACCAGATTGGTTTTGAATGGGAGGGGAAAGATCCGAAATCGATACCCTTGTTTGGTGTGGTTGCCTGCACCCATCATTTCGGAAAAACCATAAACTGGAAGATTAAAGAAGGCCGGGATTTTTCAAGGGATTTCTCAACCGATACCTCCGCTTTTGTCCTGAATGAAGCGGCTGTTAAGCTGACGGGTTTGAAAAATATTGTTGGTAAAATCATTCGCTATAATGATAAACCCTGTACGGTTGTCGGCGTGGTGAAAGATATGGTGATGGAGTCGCCGTACACACCCATCAAACCAACCATTTTTATGGTAAATTATGATTGGGCGAATGTGATCAATGTCAAACTAATGCCTAATGCACCGGTAGAAGATGCCCTTAAGAAAGTAGAAGCGGTTTTCAAAAAATACGATTCCGACAGTCCGTTTGATTTCAAGTTTGCTGATGAACAATACGATGCTAAATTCAGGTCGGAGGAGCGCGTTGGGAAACTGGCCCGGATTTTTGCGGTACTGGCCATTTTTATCAGTTGTTTAGGGCTGTTTGGGCTGGCATCGTTCATTGCCGAACAGCGAATTAAAGAAATTGGTGTTCGTAAAGTACTGGGCGCTTCCGTTTTGAATCTGTGGGGCCTACTCTCTAAAGACTTTGTTCGACTGGTCATCATCTCCTTCCTGATTGCAACGCCCATTGCTTATTTTTTCCTGGACGATTGGCTGCAGGAATACGAATACCGTACCAACATCTCCTGGTGGATCTTTGTACTGTCGGGTATTGGGGCCACTGTAATTACCTTATTGACTGTCAGTTATCAGGCCATTCGGGCGGCCCTGATGAATCCGGTGAAGAGTTTGCGATCTGAATAAGAGAGAGTCCATTTCTCCAGTGCAAGACTTTTTCGCATTGGAGAAACGGGCTCTACAAAGCCTAAACTTATGTTACGAAACTACCTCAAAACCACCTGGCGCAGTTTAATCCGTAACCGGAATTATGCGCTCATCAATTTAACCGGTCTGACCCTTGGATTGGGTGTAGCAATTGTGTTATTCTGGATTGTGCGTTTTGAGTATAGTTTTGATCGATACCATTGGCATGCCGACCGGTTGTATCGGCTTATTGCGAATGATAAATTTGGAGAAACGGGCTCTCATGTGCCGCAGGGCCTCATTAAAGCCATCAATGAACAGATACCGGGTGTCGAGAAAGCTGTCAATACCTATGCGATCGACTCGGATGGATTGAAAGTTGGCCAACGGGTTTTTAATGTTAAGCATGTCTTTTTTGCACCACCTCAATTTCTCGACATGATTGATGTGGCATGGGTGAAAGGTTCGCCCATGCAGTCGTTAAATCAACCGTTTCAGGTAGTTCTGGACGAACCCACAGCCCACCGTTTTTTCGGCAGCAATGACGCGCTGGGCAAAACAATTCGCATTCGAAACAATGTTGACCTTACGGTGTCGGGAATCATCCGGAAAATGCCGGTTAATACCGAATTTCAGTTTGAAGTGCTGGCTTCCCGCGAGACGTTAAAGCGAATTCAACCGGAATATAACCATGAAAATTACTGGGCTGGTGGTGACTCCATGCATCATGGCTATGTGCTCTTGAAAGATGGGGCGTCTCCATCTGCTATTGAATCACTGTTGGCCACATTGGCAAGCCAGCATAAGAATGAATCTGCCTATACTGGATTTGACCTGTTGCCAATAACGAACGTCCATCTCGATACACAGAGTGATGCTGACCCGTATAATTATGTACTTCCGGAATGGATGCTGTATACATTGGCAGGCATCGGATTGTTTCTGATCTTCATTGCCTGCATCAATTTTATTAATCTGGCAACGGTGCAGGCTGTGCAGCGCAGTCGTGAAATTGCCGTCCGAAAAGTGCTGGGAAGCAGTCGCAGTCAGCTCATTGCACAATTCTTTGGTGAAACAGCCTTTCTGGTTTTCCTGTCGATCGGATTGGGTAGTTTTCTGGCAACACAGCTAATTCGCTATGCCGATCAGTTGCTGAATACACAGGTGACTCAATCCCCTGTATGGGATAATGGTACGGTTTCATTCCTGCTTATTCTGGGTGGAATTGTGACGCTGCTGGCAGGCAGCTATCCGGCCTTGGTGCTGTCGGGCTTTCAGCCAGTTCGGATACTACGCGGTCGATTGGTAATGCCGCGCAAGGGCGGCATTACGCTGCGGCAGTTGTTGGTTGTTACGCAGTTTGTTATTGCTCAGGTGCTGGTTATCTGCACGCTGATTGGCATCAGGCAGATTCGCTACTTTTATCAGAAAGATCTGGGCTTTAATAAAGCTGCTGTTGTAACCGTTACGATGCCCGATCGGGGCAATGCGGTAGTGCGCGAACGGTTTCGGCAACAATTGCTTCAGCATCCGGAAGTAAAAGATGTCGCATTTGCCTTAACAACACCGTCGAGCAATCACAATTGGTGGTGGAATACGATCCATCACCGAAACCTACCCAAAGGCCAATCCACATTTCGCATTCAATACGTCGATACCAACTACTTTAATTTTTTCAAAATCCCATTGGTAGCTGGCCGATCCTGGACGCGCGCTGATACTAATACCGTGGCGATTATTAACGAGAAAGCGGCTCGTGATTTAGGTTATCAACGGCCGGATAAGATAATTGGCGAACGAATTAAGCTGTCGGATGGAAACTTGTTTACCATCATGGGTGTGGTCAAAGACTATCATTCGCAAAGTCTGAAATCGTCAATTGTTCCACACGTTTTTCTGTACGCCGACTGGAATTTTCAGCAGGCCAGTATTCGTATTAATCCGAGCCAATCTACAAAAGCACTCGCTCACATTGAACAATACTGGAAAGCGATTTTTCCGAATTATTATTTCGAGACAAAATTTCTGGATCAGGAACTACAAACGTTCTACGCCGACGAACAGAAGCTGTCTAACTTTCTGACATTGTTTGCTATTGTCGGTATTTTTATCGGCAGTTTAGGCCTTTTTGGTTTGGTGTCATTTGTGGTAACGCAACGAACCAAAGAGATTGGCGTGCGCAAGGTACTCGGCGCTACAGTGGCCAGTATCGTTTCGCTGTTGTCGCAGGATTTTCTGAAATTGGTACTGATTGCTTTTGTGATTGCAACGCCCATTGCCTGGTATGCGATGAGTCAATTTCTGAAGCAATACACCTACAAAATTGATATTGACTGGTGGGTATTCATCCTGGCGGGTGGTTTGGCCGGAAGTATTGCCCTCGTAACCGTCAGTTTGCAGAGTATCAAAGCCGCATTGACAAATCCAGTGAAGAGTTTACGATCTGAATGACGATAAAGCCCCAATTAGTATGCTACGAAACTACCTGAAAATTGCCGTTCGGAACTTGTGGAGAAACAAAACATTCTCCGGTATCAATGTCATTGGGTTGTCGGTAGGACTCGCTTCCTGTCTGCTACTGTTCATGTATATTACCCACGAACTAAGCTATGACGATTTCCAGCAGAAAGCGGACCGGATTGCACGGGTAACGATGGAATATAGTATGGAAGGCCATACGGCTAAAATACCGCAAACGGGCACGAAAGTCGCCCCTGAATTTGGGCGCCAATTTCCGGAAATAGAATCGGGTGTCCGGCTTATTAATCGGGACGGTATTGTGAGTAATGGCGACCAGCAATTCAGCGAAAAACGAATTGTATTTGCCGATTCTGCGTTTTTCAACCTGTTTTCATTTCGCTTAATTAAAGGAAATCCGCAAACCGCGCTGGCCGGACCAAATCTGGTGGTGTTGTCGGAAACAACGGCCCGGAAATATTTCGGTACGGAGAATCCGGTAGGCAAAAATCTTCGCATTAATACGGGGGGCTCGTTTCGGGATTATTCCGTAACGGGTGTTGTGAACGATTGCCCCGCCAATTCGCAGATCAAATACGATTTGCTGACTTCGTTTATGACACTTCCCGCGGCTAAGTCGGAAGAGTGGTACTCGGCGAATTACGCGACGTATTTATTGCTTCGTAAACCCGGAGACATTGCCTATTTACAGGCAAAAGTTCCGGGCTTTATGAAAACGCAGTTTAGTAAGGAGGAAATGTCGGGCAGTAATTACCTGACCTACAATCTCGAACCGCTCCGTCGGGTGCATTTATACTCCGATGTGGAAGGCAGTTTTGAACCCAATGGTGATCTGACTTACATCTATATTTTTGGGTCGATTGCCTTACTGATTTTGCTGATTGCCTGTGTCAATTACGTTAATCTGGCAACCTCTCGTGCCGTAGAAAGAGCACAGGAAGTTGGCGTTCGCAAAGTGATGGGCGCTATGCAGCGGCAACTGTTTGGGCAATTCATTGGCGAATCAGTCATTGTAACATCAATTGCTCTGGTGATGGCGTTGCTAATGGCCAGTCTGACGCTCCCCTTATTCAACACACTGTCGGACCGGCAATTTTCGGTGGAAGTCTGGTTCAAGCCCGAAAATCTTCTGTTGTTACTGGGTGTGGGCGTCGTGGTGAGCCTGATTGCCGGTGGCTACCCGGCGCTGGTTCTGGCACGGTTTCAGCCAATCCGTGTGCTGAAAGGTCACCTGAAAACCGCCGGAGCGGGCCAGTTCCGTAAGGCATTGATTGTGTTTCAGTTTGCCATTACGGCTTTCCTGATCATCAGTACGCTACTGGTTCGGAACCAGTTGACGTTTATTCAGAAGAAAAAACTAGGCTATAGCAAAGACCATGTACTGATGCTGCCCGTCGATAAGCAGGTTAAGGAAAAAATACGATCCCTGAAAAGCGAGTTCCGGCAAAGTGCTGATGTGCAGCAGGTTTCCATGGCTTCTGAATCGCCGGTGTTTATCAATGGTGGCTATGGAATGCGCCGGGCTAATAGACCCGATGCAAACTACAAAATGGTCGCTGGCTTACAGATCGATGAAGATTTCATAAAAACCGTTGGATTACAGCTGGTTGCGGGTCGGGATTTAACGCAAACGGATGTGGAACAGGCCATGCATCCCGACGGCGATAGTCTGAATTACTATCATTTTATCCCAAACGAATCAGCCGTAAAAGAACTAGGCTGGACACCCCAGCAAGCCATTGGCCAGAAAATTGACATGGGTGGCAATCGGAAGGGCGAAATCAAAGCCGTTGTCGCTGATTTTCACTTTGCTTCCATGAAACAGAAAATTGGTCCATTAATTCTGTTTCCGGAAATGGGCGGTGAAGTATTGCTCGTTAAACTATCGGGTAGCCAGTTGCCCAATACCCTTCAGTTTCTGGAACGTAAATGGAGATCATTGATACCCGATCGCCCGTTTTCCTACGAATTTATGGACGAAGAGTTCAATAAGCTTTATGTGGCCGAAACGCGTACCGGCCGAATCTTCAGTGTCTTTGCTTTTCTATCCATCTTTCTGGCCTGTCTTGGCTTGTTTGGTTTATCGGCCTACACAACGGCGCAACGCACGAAAGAAATTGGCGTTCGGAAAGTGCTTGGAGCCTCGGTGTTTAGCATCGTAGGACTACTCTCCAAAGATTTCCTGAAACTGGTGCTGATTGCTATTGTCCTGGCTTCACCGATTGCCTGGTATGCCATGAGCCAGTGGCTGCGAGATTTTGCCTATCGCATCGACATTGACTGGTGGGTCTTTGCGTTGGCGGGTTTACTGGCTGTCGGAATTGCATTGCTGACGGTCAGCTTCCAGAGCATTAAAGCCGCCTTGATGAATCCGGTCAAGAGCCTCAGAGCCGAATAGCTATGAAATTCCTGCTGTTAGTCCTTGTCTTCATCGCTGGTATGAATCCTCTGTTGGCACAGTCATCGGGGCCAGCCAGCGTTAATGCCGATCAGTTACCATCGGTGACACTGCCGCCCGAAATCGATCGCGTTCTGCGTGATTATGAACGAGCCTGGAAGGCAAAGGATACAAAAGCGTTGGTTGCCTTATTCGTTCCCGATGGGTTTGTCATGCAGCCACAACGCCCGCCCGTACGTGGTCACGCTGGCCTCCAGCAGGCATATCGGGGCGCGGGCGGGCCACTTTACCTGCGTACGCTGTCGTTTGCACAATCGGGTACTGTCGGGTATATCATTGGCGCTTACCGCTACCAGGAGAAGGGCGCTGATGTTGGAAAATTTATTCTGGCATTGCGTCAGGGTAAAAATAATCGCTGGTTTATTGCGGCTGATATGGATAATTCGATAAAATAATCTCTTACAGTAAACGAATTGAAACGTCTATTCTCAATCCTTTACTAGCTAAGCGAATATGGTTCGGAATTATCTGAAAATTTCCCTGCGCAACCTCTGGCGCAACCGCAAAGTCAGTGCCATCAGTATCGCCGGCTTATCCATAGGTCTGGCCTGTGGTATCGTCATTTTTCTGCTGGTCAGTTATATGTTCAGTTTCGATCGGTACCATGCCAAAGCTGACCGTACCTTCTGGATCGTTACCGACATCCGACAAGATAATGTCGTTCCCACGGATGCTACACCACGCCCATTAGGGGAGGTTTTGCGTCGGGATGTACCTTTTGTGGAGAACGCTGTCCGGCTCGAAAACATGTTCGGCCGCATCATCAGCATACCTGATGGCAAGGGCGGTTACGCTAAAAAGTTTGAGGAGTCGCGTAACCTGTGTTTTACAGAGCCGCAATTTTTCGATGTGTTCGATACGAAATGGGTGAGCGGCAATCCTGCAACGGCCTTGTCAGCCCCGAATACGGTGGTGTTATCGGAACGATACGCCGAAAAATATTTTGGTACGGCAGATCCAATTGGCAAGACGGTACGCTTTGATAACCAGACGAATCTGACGGTTACGGGACTGGTTAAAAACCTTCCATCTAATACCAAACTGCGCTACGATGTATTCATCTCATACGCGACTATTCCGGCGCTGATTGGCGATCGTGGAAAGCAGGCAATGCAGAACTGGGAAGGCGTTTCAACGCTTTGTTTTGTAACCCTTCGCGAAGGAACGCCTGTTGATCGGCTGACAAGCGTATTTCCAACGATCCGGCAGAAATACCTGAACACGGTGGAGGCAAAGAAACTGGACTTTCATGCCCTAACGCTCGACGATCTGAACCATAATCCAATGTACGGAGGGCAGGCACCCCGGCCTATTCTCTACGCACTGATTATCGTCGGCCTGTTTCTGGTGATGGCGGCTTGCATCAATTTCATCAACATCGCCACCGCTCATGCCCTGAAACGGTCGAAAGAAGTGGGTGTTCGGAAAGTGATGGGTAGTTCACGCAGGCAGCTGATCGGGCAGTTTATGACTGAAACAACGCTTGTGACGCTGCTGGCTGTTGTGCTGGCGTTGGTGCTGGCCTATTTCTGCCTGCCGATGCTGAACAACGCATTGGCCGTGTTGAAAACGGATCTATCGATTTTTGATGTGTTTAAGCCGGATTCGATCCGTTGGTTTGGGAGCCTGCTGGTGGGTGTGATTCTGCTGGCTGGCTTTTATCCTGCACTGGTGATGGCCCGTTTCAATCCGGTGGCGGCCCTGCGGGCGGGTTACGGACAACTGACCGCAAAACAGGTTGGAAGCGTATCGGTTCGGCGCGGGCTGGTTGTGATGCAGTTTTTCATTACCCAACTGTTCATTATTGGGGTCGTTGTCATGATGGCGCAGGTGCGGCATATGCAGCAAACGGATATGGGTTTCCGTAAAGAAGCTATCTTGACTATACCCGTTCCGACCAGTAACCCGCTGAAACAGGACGTGCTGCGAAATCAGTTGCGGCAAATTGCGGGTGTTGACCAGGTGGCGCTGGCTGCCGAACCACCCGCTTCATACCGCCGAATTCCGGTTCCATTCACCTTCGATACCCACACCGAACCGGAGAAATTTCCAACAGCTGTTAAGGTTGGCGATAAAGATTTCGTTCCGCTGTTTGGTATTAAGCTGCTGGCTGGCCGGAATTTTATGAATAACGACACAACCAATAGCGAAGCGTTGGTCAATGAAACGATGATAAAACAACTGGGACTTCGTTCTCCCGCTGAGGTGCTGGGGAAGCAGATCAAGATTTGGGGCGGTACGAAAACTGTTGTTGGCGTCGTCAATGATTTTCATCTGAGCGAATTGCGGGAAGCTATTCCGCCGGCAACCATCCTGAATTATTATCGAGAAAACCACGTCGCGGCCCTGAAACTGAATCCTGCCAATCTCACCGCTACCGTGAAAGCCGTTGAAGATAACTGGAATGAGCTGTTTCCTGAGCATGTCTTCAAAGCCGATTTTGTCGATGATCTGTTGAATCAGTTTTACCTTACTGAACGAATCCTGTTAGGCTTAGCGCAGGTGTTTTCGCTCATTGCCATTCTCATTGGATGCCTTGGTCTGTATGGTTTAGTCGCGTTTATGGCCGAGGCAAAAACGAAGGAAATTGGTGTACGAAAAGTGCTGGGGGCTAGTATAAATGAACTGCTCTGGCTGTTTGGCCGTGAATTTGGCCGGTTACTGTTAATTGGATTTGTCCTGGCGGCTCCCATTGGCTGGTTACTGATGAATGGCTGGCTTCGGGGCTATGTGTATCACATTCAATTCGGCTGGTGGATATTTGCGCTAACCTTCGGGCTGGTGATCGTTATTACGGTCTTAACGGTGGGTTACGAGTCGCTAAAAGCGGCTTTAACGAATCCGGCCAAATCACTTCGAACGGAATAGGAGAGAAGACAGTGCAAAAGCGTGGTACGAGGTCGCTTATTTCTTGTCATGACGACGGACCGACCACGCTTTTTTTGTCAGCCTAAGCAGCTTTCTGAATTCTGCTGCGTCTTTATCGCGCAAATGGCATGGAGCAGTAACCGTGCATGCTATACCTCACTGCAGTTTCTGAACCCACTACCCGATGCTACGAAATTACATCAAAATCGCCTGGCGGAATCTTACCCGTAACAAAGCCTTTTCGGCCATCAACATTCTGGGGCTGGCCATTGGCATCGCTGCCTGCGTACTCATTCTGCAATACGTTACGTTTGAGTTAAGCTTTGATAATTTTCATGCTAAAGGCGACCGTATCTATCGCGTTCGGCAGGATCGGTACGACAAAGGCAAACTCAGCACGCAATGGGTAGGCGGGGCACAGGCCGCCGGTAATTCGTTTAAAGCCAATTTCGGTGAAGTCGAAGATTATGTAAAAGTGCTGAAACGTCGGGCGCTCATCGCTGATTACGGCGAAAAAAGCCTGAAGGTCGAGCGGGTGTTCGTGGCCAGTGAGTCGTTCTTTAAGATTTTTTCGTATCCGTTGCTGGCTGGGAATGCAACCACAGCCCTGGCCGAACCCAATACCGTCGTTCTTTCCGAATCAGTAGCCAGGCGTCTGTTCGGGAGTGAAAACCCAATGGGCAAGACGATCCGCATCAACCAGCAGCAGGCCGTCAAAGTAACGGGTGTTTATCGGGACATGCCTGCCAATACCCACCTGCACGCCGATTTACTGATTCCACATCTAACCTTCATTAAGGAGATGGGGAAAGACAATAATCCCGATAATGCCTGGATGTGGGATGGCGCGTTATCGTACCTGCTGCTGCGTTCAGATGCCAGCCCGAAAGCGCTCGAAGCTAAGTTTGTGCCCTATATTCAGAAGACAATCGGCGCTGAGCTAAAAAAATACGACGCCGATGCAATATACACGCTTCAACCGCTGCGGGATATTCATCTGTACTCGCATTTCATGGAAGAAGCTGAGCCCAATGGCGATGGCAAAACCGTGTATCTGTTGCTGGCCATTGCGTTCTTTATTGTCGTCATTGCCTGGGTCAATTACATCAACCTGGCCACTGCGCGTGCGATCAACCGGGCCAAAGAAGTGGGCGTACGGAAAGCCGTCGGTTCGTTGCGCGGACAGCTCATTCGGCAATTTATGACGGAGTCTGTTTTGCTGAATGGGCTGGCAGTTGGGCTGGCTCTGCTTATCGTTGTCGGGTCGTTGCCCATATTTAGTGAGTTGTCAGGCCAGCAACTGTCATTTTCGCTGTTAGGGAGCCGCATGTTCTGGTTGCCTTTGCTCGGGCTTTTTGTGGTAGGGGCGTTTCTTTCGGGTTTATACCCAGCGTTTGTCCTGTCAGGATTTAAACCCGTATCGGTTCTGAAAGGTAAGGTAAGCACCTCGCGGCAGGGCATTGTTTTGCGTAAGTCGCTGGTTGTGTTTCAGTTTGCGGCTTCCTTATTCCTGCTGGTGGGTACACTGGCCGTATTCAGCCAGATTCAGTTCATGCGGGCACAAAGCCTCGGCCTGAACATCGAGCAAACGCTGGTAATCAATCCGCCGATTATTAAAACAGACTCGACGTTCATGCGGCAGATGCTGGCGTTTAAGGAAGAACTGCTACGCCGGCCGGGTGTCCGTTCCATTGCAGCCTCTACGGTGGTGCCTGGCCAGGCTTCAGACTGGAACGCTGGCGGCATTCGATTAAAAGGCACCGACGAAAGTAAAAGCAAGCAATATCGGGTCATTGGTATTGACTACGATTTTCTAAAAACATTCGATCTGAAACTACTGGCTGGGCGCAACTTTGCCAAAGAGTTCGGAAGTGATCCCAAGGCGCTCATTTTCAATAAAATGGCCGCCAAACAGCTTGGGTTCGATCAGCCCGATCAGGCCATTGGCAAACAGATCGAATTCTGGGGTGAAACATTTACGTTGGTTGGGGTTACCGACAATTTCCATCAGCAGTCATTGCGGGATGCCTACGAACCGCTTATCCTGCGCCTGATTCCCGATGTGCGGGGGTATTTCTCCATCAAGCTCGCATCCGGACAACTCGATAACACGGTTGATGTTATACGCACGGAATGGAATCACTTTTTCCCCGGTAATCCGTTTGAATATTCGTTTCTGGACGAACGCTTTAACGAACAGTACCGTGCTGACCAGCGATTTGGGCAGGTGTTTGGTTTGTTTACCGGCTTAGCTATTCTGGTCGCCTGTCTGGGTCTGTTTGGTCTGGCTTCATTTACAACGGCACAACGTACAAAAGAGATTGGCATTCGTAAAGTGCTGGGTGCGTCGGTGGGTGAGATTGTGCAAATGCTTTACCAGGAATTTGCGGTGCTGATTCTGATTGCTTTTGTTGTTGCAACGCCATTAGCCTGGTATGCGGTTAGTCAGTGGCTCCAGAGCTATGCTTTCCGTACAGATATTCAGTGGTGGTTATTTGTGATGCCATTCGTATTGGTTTTGCTCATTGCCTTGCTGACAGTCAGTTTCCAGAGCGTAAAAGCGGCCCTGATGAACCCAGTCAAATCGTTACGTTCCGAATAATTTTGAAACAGATTCGGCCAGCCTGGAATCGTTGACAACGTTTAAAATTTTGTCAATGATTCGGGCTGCCACCAAATGTTAACTTTCTCCGGCCTGACCTCCAGTGGTAACCATACATACCGCGAATCTTCAAGGTTCGTTTTATTCAAGCTATTCCGAAATGGAATAAACCGGTCTTCACTAAACCGCAGGCAAACCGCCTAAGACTCTATTTCTGTCCGCCTATTGTCCGAAATCGGACGTTTGATTGACTGAGTTCTGAATTATTGTGCTAATAGACAGCTTGTTATCTTTGCGGTGCGACATTTGATGTTAGTATGCTTGGGGCTACTTCTGGCAAAACCATGCGTAACACATTACTTTTTATTGTTCTCCTGCATGGCTCACTCGCAAGCTGGGCTCAACTGACTACACCCCCAATTGGTGGTAATAAAAAAGCGTCAGTCTCGGAACAGATTGGTTTGACGACTGTAACCATTCATTACGACCGACCCGGTGTGAAGGGCCGCGAAGGGAAAATCTGGGGAACACCCATTGCCCACTATGGCTTTCAGGATCTTGGGTACGGGCCTGGTCAGGCGGCTCCGTGGCGGGCCGGAGCCAATGAAACCACAACGATTACCTTTTCGGAGGATGTACGCGTTGAAGGAAAACCACTGGCTGCCGGTACATATGGGCTGTTTATGAACCTTGGCGAACAGGAAACCACCGTAATATTTTCCAGAATAGCCGTATCCTGGGGAAGCTATTACTACGACCCGGCTTTGGACGTCCTGCGCGTGACAGTGAAAAACCAGGCACTCGACCGGTCGGTGGAATTGCTGACGTATTCGTTCGTCAACCAGACGGATAGTTCGGCTGCAGTTGCTCTGAGCTGGGAGAAACGGATGATTCCATTCACGGTGAGTGTCGATATGGTTGGCCAGCAAATGGCATCATTCCGGCGGGAACTGCTTTCGAAGCCGGGTTTCACCTGGGAATCACTGGTGCAGGCTGCTACATACTGTCTGACGACGAGCCATGATCTGAAACAGGGCATGATGTGGGCTGATCAGGCTATAAATGCGCGGTATATTGGGCAAAAGAATTTTCAGACGCTTAGCACGAAAGCCGCCTTACTTACCGCCCTTGCTAAACCCGACGAAGCGTCTATTTTGATGAAAGAAGCGTTGCCGATGGGTACGATGAACGAACTTCATCAGTATGGGCGTACCCTGCTTTCCCAGAAACGCGATCAGGAGGCTTACGCAGTTTTTAAAACCAATTACGACAAAAATCCGAATCAGTTTACGACCAATATGGGGATGAGCCGGGCACTGATCGCTATTGGTAAATCGAAAGATGCCCTGCCCTATTTGCGGGCGGCCTTACCACAGGCTCCTGATTCATTGAATAGGGCTAATGTGGAGGCTATGATAAAATCGATTTCAGAAGGAAAAACTGTTATTAATTGACTCTGTGTCGAGCTGCAACGTAGTTACAATTCGACAAAAATCTTCAAAACTATGCTTACGAACTATCTCAAAATCGCCTGGCGGACACTTCAGAAACAGCGAGGCTTTACATTCATCAACATCTTCGGGCTGGCAGTTGGTCTGGCCTGCTGTATGCTCATCATGCTCTATGTCCTGGACGAGCTGAGCTATGATCGCTACAACGCGAAAGCTGACCGTATCTACCGCGTTCAGTCCGATATCAAATTCGGAGGCAATGACATGCACTTTGCGGTTTCACCTGATCCGGTAGGCCCAACCCTTAAAAAAGATTATCCGCAGGTCGAGCAGTTCGTGCGTCTGCATGATCGCGGAACATGGTCGGTGAAGCGGGTCGGCGAACCGACGAATCTGCGCGAAGATAATATCACCTTTGCGGATTCAACGCTGTTTGACGTATTCACGTTGCCTCTGCTGTCGGGTGATCCGAAACGGGCTTTGGCTGAGCCTAATAAGGTAGTTATTAGCGAGTCGGCGGCTAAGCGTCACTTTGGCAACCGCAATCCTATGGGCCAGCCAATGTTGTTCGATGGTAACAGGACCTTTACCGTATCGGGCGTGATGCAGGATATGCCCAAAAATTCGCACTTCCATAGCAACTTCTTCCTGAGTATGCTCAACGATGATTATACGTGGGGGCAATGGCTCAGTAATAATCACTATACCTATATTTTGCTGAAACCAGGAACTGATCCGGTCGCATTTGCCAAAAATTTCGATACGATTATTGAAAAATACGCTGGTCCGCAGGCCTTACAGATTATCGGTACTACCATGGAACAGTTCCGGAAAGCGGGTAATCAAATGGGGTTCTGGCTCATTCCGCTTACCGATATTCACCTACACTCCAAACAACAAATCGAACTGGCGCCCAACGGCGACATCCAATATGTGTATATCTTCTCGGCAGTAGCCTTGTTCATTCTGATTATTGCCTGCATCAACTTCATGAACCTGGCGACGGCTCGCTCGGCGAATCGAGCAAAAGAAGTAGGTGTGCGGAAAGTAATGGGGTCAGAACGGCAACAGCTTGTTGGGCAGTTTATGACCGAATCAATTCTGACGACGGTACTGGCCATGATGCTGGCATTGATCCTGGTGGCTGTAGCATTGCCGGGCTTCAATACCATTGCAGCCAAAGAAATGAGCCTGAACCAGTTGGTTTCACCGTATTATCTGCCTTTACTGATTTCCCTGCCAATTGTGGTCGGATTACTGGCAGGTAGCTATCCCGCCTTATTCCTATCCTCCTTTCAGCCAATTACTGTCCTGAAAGGCAAAATTAATGTCAGCTTCAAGAGTGTTGGATTGCGGAGTGGCCTGGTGGTATTTCAGTTTATGATGTCGGTAGTACTCATTGTGGGGACAATTATCGTGTATCGTCAGATCACCTACATACAGACAAAAAACGTGGGTTTCAACCGCGATCAGGTCATGACTGTTCATGGCGTCTATTCGATGGGCAAGCAAGCGGAAACGTTTAAGCAGGAAGTACTTCGTTTGCCGGGTGTCGTGAGTGGAAGCATTTCCGGCTATCTGCCAACTCCCTCGAGCCGTAATGATAATGCCTATTTCGCCGAGGGTCAGGCTGATATGAATAAAGGCGTTAGTATGCAAAACTGGGGAGTTGATTACGATTATGTGAAAACGCTGGGGATCCAACTGGTTAATGGCCGCGATTTTTCACGGGACTTCGGTTCCGATTCATCGGGTATTATTCTCAATCAGGCAGCTGTGAACGTTTTAGGGTTTAAAGACCCCATCGGTAAGCGCGTCTGGCGCTTTGACGATAGCCAGGGCAAAACCCGAAAAACGTTCACGATTATTGGCGTTGTCAAAAATTTTCACTTCGAATCGCTCCGGCGTAACATCGGTGCCTTATCGCTGGTGCTCGATTCCAATTCAGGAGCCGCTTCGTTTCGGCTGAGTAGCGCCAATGTGCCGGTGTTGATGAAGCAAATTGAAGCGAAGTGGAAGCAAATCGCTCCTGATCAACCGTTCAGCTACCAGTTCATGGATGCAAGTTTCGATGATATGTACCGGGCCGAACAGCGCGTGGGTACGATTGCGTTAACGTTTGCTGCATTGGCTATATTGATTGCCTGCCTGGGTCTGTTCGGTCTTGCCGCATTCATGGCCGAACAGCGTACGAAAGAAATTGGCGTTCGGAAGGTATTAGGCGCTTCGGTGGGCAGCATCATTGGTTTACTCTCCAAAGACTTCCTGAAACTGGTGCTGGTAGCCATTGTCATTGCCTCGCCACTGGCCTGGTATGCCATGAGCCAGTGGCTAAAAGACTTTGCCTACAAGATTGATATCGAATGGTGGATGTTTGCCCTGGCAGGAGTATTGGCCATTGGCATTGCCTTGTTAACCGTTAGTTTTCAAAGTATTAAAGCCGCGTTGATGAACCCGGTGAAAAGTCTGCGTAGTGAATAAGGCTGAGCTGCCCGACCGGGCAGCTCAGAAACCTTAACTTTTTTTAACAGGCTGACCAAGAGCTTTGTATGTACCTTGCCGCTACAAAATAATGTACGGCAATATGGTTAAGAACTATCTCAAAATTGCGTTTCGGAATCTCCTCCGACGGCGGCTTTACGCGCTCGTAACGCTAATTGGTCTGACAGTTGGGATTACATTTTTGCTGCTCATTGGTAACTATATTCAGGGTGAATTAGCCGTCAATAAAACTCTCCGGAATTCTGGTCAGCAGTATGTAGTGCAAAGCCGCTGGAAGGAGGAAAACATGGGCCTCGACCTCACGACGCTGGCACCACTTGGCCCGACGCTCAAACAGTTATACCCCAACCTGATTGCCAATTATTACCGCTACTACGGCGTAACGGCCATCGTCTCGAATGGGCAGAAACACTTTCGGGAAGCCATTGAAATCGGCGATTCGACGCTGCTGTCGATGTTTGGTTTTCCGATGATACAGGGTAATCCCAAAACGGCTCTTCTTGAACCCAATTCTATTGTCATTACGGCGGCCCTTGCCCAAAAGTATTTTGGCAAAACCGATGTGCTTCAGCAACAGCTAACCGTACAAACACCCGCAAGAGGGAAGCAGATCTTTACGGTTACGGGTGTGCTGGAAAACCTGCCAAAGAATAGCGTCACGAACCTGGTTGAATTGCCGGACCAGATTTTTATTCCGATGCGCAATGTGGGCTATTTCACGGTGGAAGCGAGTATGCGCTCCTGGCAGAATCAGTATATCCCGACTTATCTGGAACTACAACCGGGTGTTACAGCCGACAGGTTAACGCAACCAATTGCGCAGTGTCTGGCTTCCTATGCACCACCGGGTTTCAGAGAAAATTTACAGGCTTATCTCAGCCCGCTGGAAACCTATTACCTGAAAGCGCAGAACGGCTTAGTCGAAAAGATGGTACTGGCCCTGACGATCATTGCCGTATTTATTCTGCTGATGGCCGTAGTCAACTTCGTCAATATTACGATAGGCATGTCGGCAACGCGCCTACGCGAAATTGGCGTTCGGAAGGTGTTGGGTGGACTGAAAAAACAGATCATTAGCCAATTCCTGGCTGAAGCCTTATTATTGACCACCGGAGCTACATTTCTGGCATTGGGCTGTCATGAACTCTTCCGCACTATGTTTGCCAACCTTTTAGGAAGGCCAATACTGTCGCTGGTCGATTGGCCGATAGCCTCGTTCGCAGCCTTATTGGGGCTGGTTTTATTGATTAGCCTGCTGGCGGGTAGCTATCCGGCCTTTGTGTTGTCGGGCCTGCCCTCGGTCGAGTCACTAAAAGGGAAGCTTGTAGCCTCTGTTCAGAAGGGAATCGGATTTCGCCGGGCATTGATTGTCTTTCAGTTTACGGTTGCTATCTGTGTTTTCGTGGGGGCTTTAGTTATTGGGAGGCAGGTAGCGTATTTTTTTACTAAAGAGTTAGGCTATCAAAAAGAGGCCGTGATGACGGTGGCGTCAGTACCACGCGATTGGTCGCCCGTTGGTGTGCAGCGTATGGAAGGAGTCAGAAATCAACTGGCCCGCATACCCGGTGTGAGCGATGTGAGCTTTTCGTTCGAAATTCCGGATGGGAAAAGCAGTGGTAGCGGCAGGTTGTTCCGGCAGGGCCGCGACAGCAGTAGTGCAGCGGTGGTTACCATCATGACAACCGATGAACACTTTGGGAAAACCTACGGTCTACAAATGCGGGAGGGACAGTTTTTTCATGCCAATGGCGAAGGCTACGACTCTACACGCGTTATCCTGAATGAGTCAGCAGCCCGAGCACTTGGCTGGGCCAATCCGGCAAACGCAATGGGGCAACTGGTTCGATTACAGGGTGGTAGTTACACCTGTCGGGTAGCGGGTATTCTGCGTGATTTTCATTTTGGTTCACTGCACGAAACCATCAATCCGATCATTTTCTTCCACGTACGGGCGAATCCCATTTATCGATATTTTTCGTTCAAACTTGCGCCCGGTCATTTGCCCGAAACGGTAGCCGCTATCGGTCAGGAATGGGCGCGACTGTTTCCCGATGCTCCGTTCGAGTATTCGTTCATGGACGATACGCTCCAGAAGCTTTACAGGACTGAAGTGCAACTACAAAAAGCATCGAGACTGGCCACTACACTGGCATTGGTCATTGTGTTATTAGGTGTGCTGGGGCTGGTGTCGCTGAACGTGACCCGCCGTACCAAAGAGATTGGTATTCGGAAAGTGCTCGGGGCATCGACGATAGGGATTGTCAATTTGTTCATGCAGGAATTCGTACTGATTCTGCTGGTTGCGAGTCTGATTGCTTTCCCGCTCGTGCATTATTTCCTGACTGACTGGCTGGCACACTTTGCCTACCGAACCGACCTGTCGTGGACACCATTTTTGATGGTCACTGGTGTACTGGCCCTGTTGACTGGGGTAGTTGTTAGTGTGCAGGCGGTTCGGGCTGCGCTGGTGAATCCGGTGAAGAGTTTGCGGAGCGAGTAGCAACTGCGCATCGGCAATACGTTACAGAAATTGATTCAGATCTAATTGCAGGACTTCCGAAAATGATGTCGACTGAGTCAACCCACCGTCTCCTTTAGAATAACGATACCATTGAGCTGTTATGTAGTCGTATACGAATCCTTCCTGTATACCATAATCATCGGCTTCAAGCAGGGCGATCACTTTTTTAAGGTCTTTACGTAACCCATCTGTATGGCAAACTTCAATGATTATTGGAGTTGTTCGAGCCGTATTGTCATATAATATCAAATCAGGAACGGGACTCGCTTGTCCCTCATCGAGCATCGTTTCAGGTAGGGGTTCAAGCTGGATACAGTGTTCGCGATAGAAAAGTGGACCAAGGCCTGAATTGAGTTTAGAAATGACCCGTTGATGCGCTTTGGGGCCATAAATACTCATATCATCATTGACCTGAGCATATTCGGGGAAAATTGGCTTATACATAAAAGCTAAATTATATAAACAAATTTAACCAAAAAGTTATGTTCCGCAATTACCTCAAAATCGCCTTCAGAAACCTTAACGCCCAGCGTGCTTACACGTTGCTCAATGTTGTTGGACTTACTGTTGGCATGGCGGGTGGACTGCTCATCTTTTTGTTCATTTACCATCACCTGAACACCGACCGGCATCATACAAAATTCGACCGTATATACAGGATTGTTTTGGATCTGCACCTCGATGATGGTTCGATTGAGCACTACCCCGAGGCCCCATTGCCTATGTCGAAAACGTTGCGAACCGACTATCCTCAAGTCGATCAGGCTGCTTTTTTGCGGATGAATCGGTCATTAACGGTCAGTGTTACCCGCCCCGGTCAGACGGCTCCTAACCGCTATCTCGAACAGGAGGGGACGGCTATAGTCGAAGCTGAACTGTTTCAGATTTTCGATTATCAGTGGCTGGGAGGTGATCCAAAAACGGCCCTCCGCGAACCGAATAGCGTGGTTTTAACGGAGTCATGGGCCAAACGCTACTTTGGAGACAGCGACCCTATGGGTCAGGTTATGGAGCTGGATCACAAGGTCAACGCGACCGTTAAAGGTCTTATCGCTGATCCCGTTCATCCGACAGATACGAATATTGGCCTGTTTATCTCCATGCCGACCATTCGGCAGCTCGACCCTGAGTTTTCTGTAAATGAGTGGGGGCAGTTGAGCAGCACGAACCGGCTGTACTGTACGCTGAAAGATGCTGATCCCGCCACCGCCAGAAAAATCGAAACTACCTTCCCAATACTCTCGAAAAAACACTTTGGCGACGTCGCCCACGCTTTCCATTTTCACATACAGCCCCTGACCGATGTGCATTTTGATGTAGAGCGTGTGGGTGGTGTTATTCGACTTTCATTGCTAGGGTCATTGGGGCTGATTGGTTTATTTTTGATCGTCATTGCCTGCATTAATTTTGTTAATCTGGCCACGGCTCAGGCGTTTCGGCGGAGCAAGGAAGTGGGTATCCGCAAAACGCTGGGTAGTTCGAGAGTTCAACTGGCCCGGCAATTTCTGCTCGAAACCAGCCTGATTGTCGTTATCGCCACGATTCTGGCATTACAGGTGGTATTTATAAGTTTGCCGGTATTCAGTAATTGGGTGCATATTTCGCTGTCTCTCAATCCCAATGGACCGATGCTGTTGTTCATCGGCCTGCTGATGGCCATTGTGGTGCTTCTGGCGGGTGGTTACCCGGCTTTTGTACTGTCGGGTTTCAGCCCCTGGGCAAGCCTTCGGGGCAAACTTATGGCTTCGTCGCTGGGTGGTTATTCATTGCGGAAAGGATTGGTCGTTCTACAGTTTGTCATTTGTCAGATCTTGCTGGTAGGGTCACTGGTGGTGATGAAACAAATGAATTTCATTCAACAAACCGACCTGGGCTTTCAAAAAGACAATGTATTGATCGTCAATCTGCCTAACTCCGGAAAAGAAACGTGGCAGGCCTTCAAAAACAAACTGAATCAGTATCCCGATATCAAGGCAGTAACCTTGCAATACCGACCGCCATCAGCTGGCGTAATGAACGGTGGGTCATTCAGGTTTGGCAGTAGGACCGAGTGGGTTACGTTTCCGGTTCGGGAACGGCTCGCTGATGCTGATTATCTGAAAGCATACAATCTACAACTGGTGGCCGGACGAAATATTAGCGAAGGAGACTCAATTCGGGAATATGTTATTAATGAAACCCTGGCCCATAAACTTGGCTTTCGAAACCCACAGGATATCATCGGTAAACCAATGCAGTATTATCTGTCGCAGGTGCCGTTGCCCATTGTGGGAGTCGTTAAAGATTTTCATCAAAAGTCGTTGCATGAAGCCATTGCGCCCTGTTTTATAGCCTCTTTTCCTGCCATGTACCGGCAGGCTGGAATTCGAATTTCAGGTCAATCATCGGTTCAGACCCTGGCTCATATTCGGCAAGTCTGGCAAAGCCTGTATCCAACCGATGTCTTTGACTATGAATTCCTAAATGATCAACTCGCTCAGTTTTATGAAACCGAAACCACCATATCGCAACTTGTCAATACGTTCGCGTTGATGGCGATGGTCATTTGTGGGCTTGGGTTATACGGTCTTGTTGCATTCACGGTTGGGCAGCGCACGAAAGAAATCGGTATCCGCAAAGTGCTGGGTGCATCGGTAGCCAGTATTGTAGCCCTGCTCTCCAAAGATTTCCTGAAGCTCATATTCACCGCCATTGTACTGGCTTCGCCTGTGGCCTGGTGGGCCATGAACCAGTGGCTACAGGATTTCGCCTACAAGATCGACATTGCCTGGTGGGTATTTGTGTTGGCCGGATTGCTGGCCATTGCCATTGCGTTATTGACCGTCAGTTTTCAGAGTGTGAAAGCGGCTCTGATGAATCCAGTAAAATCATTACGTTCCGATTAGTCCGGTAATTGTTTCATCAGGATTCAGTATTTCGGCACAATCTCTTTCAAAACACCATCATGCTTCGCTCATTCATCAAAATTGCATGCCGAAATCTCTGGCATAATAAACTCTACACTAGTCTTAATGTGGGTGGCCTGGCCGTTGGTTTGACTGCTTGCCTGCTCATGTTCCTGTACGTAAACCATGAGTTTACCTACGATGGATTTCACGAAAATGCCGAGCGCATTGTTCGTGTTACCACAAATCTTACCACTCCCGATGCCCCTATGTCGGTAGCATCCAGCCCAATTTTACTGGCTGATATATTGACACGTGACTACCCTGAAGTTGAAATGGCTGTTCGGTTTGAGCCGCTTTCGGCGACAATACGGTATGGGACTAAATTGCTGAATGAACCTGATGTTTATTACGCCGATCAGAATGCCTTTTCTATGTTCACCTATCCCTTCGTAGAGGGAAGTTCGACACGAGCATTGGTAGAGCCAAATACGGCTGTTGTTACAGAAAGCTTTGCCCATAAATACGCAGGACGTACTAGGGTTGTTGGTGAATTATTCTGGTGCAATAAAAAAATGTATCGCATTACTGGCGTTATGGCCGATTTGCCTTCGAACGCGGATATGAAAATCAATGCAATATTGTCAAAGGACTTTTCAACGTCGACGTCCTGGTTAGGTGAAGATTTTCCGGTCTATACATTCGTTTTGTTCCGGGAGCGTCCTGATCTGAAAGCGTTCGGCAAGAAATTAGATCTGATCAGCCGGAATTCCATTCAACCGGAATTTAAGAAACTCGGCGCTACAGGTTATTCGGTTGTTTTTCGGACAGAGTTCCTGAAGGATGTGCATTTTAGCCAGGGAAAAATGGCCGATATGCCTAAAGGGAATAAGCAATACGGGTATATATTCCTGTTTCTGGCCATTTTTGTACTGATCATTGCTATACTGAATTATATCAATCTGTTAACCGCACGAGCCACCGGACGGGCCAGGGAAGTGGGTATCCGGAAAGCAAACGGCGCATTGCGCAGACAGCTGGTGGGTCAGTTTTTGTTTGAATCATTCCTGTTGAGTTTCATTTCGGTCGTTTTGGCAATAGTTTTTTTAGTAGTCATCATTCCTTTCTTTAATGATTTGCTGAACATTCAGCTTGGCGTATCATGGCGTGATGGGTTGCTGATGACGGGTATCGCTTTGCTAAGTACGACGTTACTGGGCGGGCTGTATCCTGCTTTCGTATTGTCGGATTATAAGACGGCTGCTGTGCTTAGTACACGATCAGGCAGTTTTGCGCGCGGGGGCTTGCTTCGCAAAACCATCACTGTCTTCCAGTTTACGCTGGCAATGGGCATGATTGCCGGGGTGCTGGTCGCTCACAACCAGATGAATTATATGCAGCACGTTGGCTTAGGGTTCATTAAAGAGCAGGTTATGACAGTTCATCTTCCCGACGATTCGCTGGCCAGAGCTTCAGCTTATGCATTCGCAACTACTTTACGGCAACGGAGTGAAATTAAGGACGTATCGCTTGGATCAGGGCTTCAGCCGGATGCGCTGCTGCCACAAGCGACTACGTTGTTTCAGACGACGGGAAAAAAACGGGAAGTAATGGGTAATTATCTATTCATCGATGATCGGTTTTTGCCATTGCTGAACATTAAATTGGGTAGTGGGCGAAATTTATCGACTGCTTTGGAAACCGATAAGAATGGTGCATTCCTGGTCAATGACGCTTTTGTTAAAATGGCAGGCTGGAAGCAGGCCGTTGGGCAATCGATGGAGGGTTTCATGCATAAAGGCAAAGTAATCGGTGTAGTCAGAAATTTTAACTATCGTTCACTTCACACGGCTATTGAGCCATTAGTGCTGATTTTTAATACATTTCCTCCCTCAAATTTAATGCTGAAAATGAAGCCGGAGCACCTGCCACTAATACAGGCTACCTGGCAGAAACATTACCCGAATTACCCCTTTAACTACACATTTTTAGACGCTTCATTCGATGCTCAATACCGGAAAGACAAGCTGATGATGACACTGTTCAATGGATTTGCTTTGCTAACAGTAGTGGTTTCCTGTCTTGGTCTATTCGGGTTAGCTACGTACACCACCGAGCAACGGACCAAAGAAATTGGTGTTCGAAAAGTGCTTGGGGCATCGGTAGCCAGTATTGTTACATTACTCTCTAAAGATTTTCTGAAATTAGTGCTGATTTCAATCGTCATTGCCTCCCCAATTGCCTGGTGGGCTATGAATAAATGGTTACAGGATTTCGCCTACAAAATCAGTATTGACGGGTGGGTCTTTGTTCTGGCTGGTTTGCTGGCTGTGAGCATTGCCTTACTGACTGTAAGCTATCAAAGTATCAGGGCCGCAATGATGAACCCCGTGAAGTCGTTACGGTCGGAATAATACAGAGATCGGGCTGCTGATGTAGTGTATTTCCCCCTGAAAAACGCTTGATAACTGAGTTTTACAATTCGTTTACAATGTTTTACAGGGATTTTTCAACTACGGCAAGCGGAGACCATACTTTTGGTTCAGTGTTTACATAAACAACAGGAACCATGAAAAAAATAAATGGACTCATGCTTTCCCTATTGGGTCTGGCCGTGTCTAACGCCTGTTTGGGCCAGCATTCCTTCAGTACGTGTTCGGCTGCTTTTTTGAATAACAAAATGGTCGTCGACAGTTATACCGATAAAGGGAAGTGCCTGCTCTCATCAACAGCTACAGGCCAGTTAACGCTACAAACAGTTAGCCTTTCGCCCACAGGAAGTAAAGGGCTGGCGAAAGTCCCTTTTAGAGTGGCCATTAAAGATAAAGCTACGCAAACACTGTTGTTGCTTACCCAGAAGGAAATTAAACAGATCGACGTCAGGAAAGTTCTGGCGAAATGTAAGAAAGGCGACCGGGTTGTTTTATTAACTCTGGACGATCAATATGCTGTACCGCACAACGAAATTGTAGTACAATAAACATTGGGCCTTATGAAAGCTAAACAATTTGCGAGTTTGTCAATGACACTGCTCGTGCTACTTGTAACGATGATCGAAACGTTTGGTCAGCGTAGCACGTATAACATGGCCCTGGCCAGCGCCAATAGAGCAGCAGCCGGCAAGGAAACAGGTACTACCATTTTTTACGCTAATCCTCTCTTGCTGGATAATAGTCCCCTGAATTACGACTGGTTTTCAATGTCCAGCAAAGGTATACTTTCACTGGTAGTAGGAAATCCTGAAACGACTGTGGCGACGAAAATCCCATTTAGAATTTATCTGAAACGGAAAGGGCAGCCAATCAACAGTGGCGCTTCGAACACGAATCGGTCGGTTTTCAACATAGATGTAGCTTTGGTCCTTGCCGTAGCAAAACCTGGTGATGATCTGATCATTGAACCTGTGCGGAAAGAGGATTGGCCAGCCGGGCGAAGCATTCTGTTGAGCGATTATCTGTCTAAGGCTACGTATAATTTGTTCCCTTTCTTACGAATGAGAAGTGGTAAAGACGGTTGTTAATACATGCTGTTCAAAAACGGATTGATTGTATTATTTTTACCCTAAGATCTCCGTCAGACATGAGAAAAGTAGCGGTTATAATCGGATTGCTGGTCGCTGGTTTGCTATTCACACAGTTTGTGTGGTTAACGCCTGTTGTCCGTTATACCGAAACTGACCACTTTGCTCAGAAAGTTAATCTGGCTCTTCGTCGTACAACCCATCTTTTGCTGATAGAAAAAGGGGATTCTACTTCCCGAATTCCACCAGTGCAACAAATTAATGCCACTACATTCATTGTTCGTCTGGAGCGCCCCTTCGATTATGGTCGGTTGCCGGCGTTGTTACAGCAATCGCTGGATGTGCATGAGATCAGAACGAATTATGATGTTGCCGTACTCGACTGCACAAATGGGGAATTGCAGCTTGGCTATAATTTTCGGGATGTCAGTGAGAAGAATGAAGTACCCTGTGGAGGCCGTCAACAAGGCCGGGGCTGCTATAATTTGCAGGTAATTTTCAAAGCAACCGAAAAAGCTCATGATCAGCAGGCTACCATCTGGTGGTCATGGGCTTTGGGAGTCCTGCTTTTGGGTGGCGTATATGCTGTCTGGCATCGGGCCGACAAGGCAACAAAGGGACAGATAATGCCTGAGGCAAGTGCCGAACCCGAAAATTTGATTCGGGTAGGGAGGGTGGCTTTAAACATGGCTAATCAGTCCGTTAAGGTGGCTGGCATTAGCCATATACTCACCTATCGGGAAGCCAAACTCTTTCATCTTTTCGTACGGTATCCTAATCAGGTATTGGAGCGGGACTTTATCCTTAAATCGGTTTGGGAAGACGAAGGCATTATCGTTGGGCGTAGCCTGGACGTTTTTGTGTCGCGACTCCGGAAACTGCTACAGCCCGACTCTACAGTCCGAATCGTAGCCGTACATGGCGTTGGCTATCGACTGGAGGTACAGCAGTAGAGGCCAGTTGATATGCCCCACAAAGATCCGTACATCACCGCTCTGGTGTAAAATAATATGCGACAGACTCATCGGTAACGTCTCACAAACAAACCGTCTGTCGATATGATGATGGTGTAACACCTTCCAGCATTTTAAACAGTCGGGAAAAATAATGCAGGTTGTTAAACCCTGCCTGATAACAAACTTCAGTGACGGTTGTGGCTGGATTGGCCAGCAGTCGTTTAGCCAGACTGATCCGTTCCCTGATAATAAACTCCAGTGGAGAGAGACCAAAGGTTTCTTTAAACGACCGGAAGAAACTGGATTTGCTCATGCAGGCTTTCTGGCACAATACCTCGATTCCAATCTTTTCTGCCAGGTTTTCACGAATGTATTCGATTACCGACCCAAACCGGTTGTTGGCCGCTAGACCATCTTCTAACAGAGCCATATTCTGCGTCTGAATTACCCGAATCAACAGCGATTTGAGCGTCAAATCGGCCAGTGCATCTTTGGCTATATCATCTTCCATGCTGATGCTGATCAGCTTGTTCATGACATTGGCCAACTCCCGATTATTGTAAAAATGGTATTGGCTGAAATTCAGCTTCCATTCTGTACCCTCATCTTTCCGGGGATAATAGTCATTCAAAAAGTTTAGCATACTGGTCACCACGTCCCAGTCCAGGGCAATCGTTGCGCATTGAACGGGATGTTTCTGGTCTGCTTCCGGAAAATCCACCTTCATCGAAACCCCTTCCGGCAGAATCACTGTCTCTCCTGGCAGAAAATCAAAGCCGGGGTTCTGAGATAGGTGCATCACCTTTTTTCCACGTAACATGCTGGTAATAACCAGGCCGTTATACGACAGAACAACGTCTGAGCATTGCCGATACGTTTCAAAAATATTAAGCTCGCAGTGATTCAGATTGAATACCCGACGGTGTTCGACCAGTGAATCTAATTCTCTGGTGTCTGATAGGTTAATCGTCTGAAGGGGATACCCGTTTTTCATCGTGTTTTGCGCTATTACCTATAAACGCATTTTAGACCCAATCTATACCAATCTACAAATAGAATTGGACAATAGTAGTATTTGTTGGTATTATCGTGCAAGTGGAAGCCTTTGCGATTGTCTAGTTTTGCTCAAGACTCAGAAGAAAGAGTTCGATCGATTAAAATCAGGTAATCATGAGCGCAACAAACATCACGTTAGAACAGGCTGAAACTGCCGTCAAAGCGGCCAAAGTAAAGGCAGTAGAATTAGGGACCCTGATGAACATTGCCGTTGTCGATGCCGGTGCCAACCTAACGGCATTTGCCCGAATGGATGGCGCGTGGCTGGGTTCAGTTGACATTGCGCAGAAAAAAGCCCGAACCGCCCGCTATTTTGATATGCCAACGGGCGAAGTTGGTAAACTGTCTCAACCGGGTGGATCACTGTTCAATATTGAGCATTCCAATGGTGGGTTGATTACATTTCCAGGCGGTATTCCTATCGAAAATGCAGATGGCCAAATCATAGGAGCCATTGGCGTTTCGGGTAGCACTGTCGAAAACGACAATGACGTAGCGCAGGCAGGTGTTGATTCCCTTCGCTAAACTCAGTAACCTTCAAAACCTCAGTAATATGTGTCAGAATCATGGCGTGGCCTACATAAAACCCGGTGTGGTTGAAGTACAATCCATTGAGTATCCGAAGCTGGCCCTTGGTGATCGTAAATGCCACCATGGAGTTATTCTGCAGATCGTTTCAACCAACATCTGCGGCAGCGATCAGCACATGGTGCGGGGAAGAACAACGGCTCCTGCCGGTTTGGTGCTCGGGCACGAAATAACGGGCCTGGTCATTGAAGCCGGGCGCGATGTTGAATTCATTAAAGAAGGTGATCTGGTATCGGTTCCATTTAATATTGCCTGTGGACGCTGCCGAAACTGCAAAGCCGGTCAAACTGGTATTTGCCTGAATGTTAATCCCTCCCGGCCCGGCGCTGCCTATGGCTACGTCGATATGGGCGGTTGGGTTGGCGGACAGGCCGAATATGTGATGGTTCCTTACGCTGATTTTAATTTGCTGAAATTTCCGGATAAAGATCAGGCAATGGCCAAAATCCGGGATTTAACGCTTCTTTCCGATATTTTTCCGACGGGTTATCACGGCGCAGTTACAGCAGGCGTTGGGCCGGGCTCAATCGTTTATGTTGCTGGGGCAGGGCCAGTTGGATTAGCCTGTGCCGCTTCCTGTCATTTGTTGGGCGCGGCTGTCGTTATTGTTGGCGATATGATTCCCGAGCGACTGGAGCAGGCCAAAAGTTTTGGCTGCGAAGTGGTCGATCTTCGCAAAGAGATATCGCTGGCCGATCAGATTGCTGCCATTATTGGTGTACCAGAAGTCGACTCTGCCGTTGATTGTGTGGGTTTCGAGGCTCATGGGCATGGGGCCGATGCAGGTACTGAGCAACCAGCCACTGTATTAAACGCAGCCATGACTATCACCAGGGCCGGTGGGGCCATTGGTATCCCCGGCCTTTATGTAACGGGTGATCCTGGCGCTGCTACTGAGGCCGCCAAAGAAGGCAATCTGACTATCCGGATTGGTTTAGGCTGGGCCAAATCACATTCATTCTACACCGGCCAATGCCCTGTAATGAAGTACCATCGGCAATTGATGAATGCTATTCTGTACGATAAAATACAGATTGCTAAAGCCGTTAATGTAGAAGTTATCAGTCTGGACAAAGCACCGAAAGGTTACCAGGATTTTGATAAAGGGGCCGCTAAAAAATTCGTGATTGACCCACATGGCCTGATTCCTAATTAAAAAACGGCTTGCCGGGAATTGGCCATTTAGTTAAAGGTGGAGAGGGTGTCCGTAAGTAGGTGCATGGCATTTGCTTACGGACTTTTTGTGTATCAATCACTCCTCAATCAACGTCAGAATTTGGGTTAACCACCGTCCTGAACCGGACGAACAGTTGTCCATAATCGGACACTGAGTTTTTAGGGAAATGAATAAAAAAGCGGCTCAGCTACTCTTGAGCCGCTTTTTGTTTTCTGGCAGATCATTTGCTCAGCAAAAGTAGAACTAAATCCTGCCGCATGAAACGGGCTTCGTTGGGCGAGTTTGAAGAAGTGGTTTTGCTGACTGTCGCCGTACTGGAAGTGCAAGGCCAGGCGTATGGCGTAGCGATTACTCACGAAATCATTGAGGAGACAGGCCGTTCCGTTCGGCTGAACCAGATTCACGCAGCTTTACAGCGGCTGGAAGATAAAGGTATGGTGAAGTCGGAAATGGGAGAACCGACTGCCGAACGAGGTGGACGACGCAAGCGCCTGTTTACGGTAACTGCCTATGGGCGTCGAACCTTGCAGGAAATTCAGGATGTCCGGGCTAGTTTATGGACTCGCCTGGTCAGCCCGTTCAAGCTGTCGACCAGCCTATGAAATCGGCTCCGAATCCTCCTCGCTGGGCCGATCGGATGCTGAACGTTATCTGCCCTCCTGATCGACTGGAGGAAGTACAGGGCGATTTGCACGAAGAGTTTGCCTATCAGATTGAACGGATCGGTGAGCGCCGGGCGCGGTGGCGCTACATCTGGGATGTACTGGGATTTGTGAAGTCTCCGCCGGTAGCCCGCCGACACGGAGCTTATTCAACAACTAATTTAATGAACCCAACCATGCTACAGAATTATCTAAAAATCGCGTTTCGGAACCTCGTTAAGAACAAGACGTTCTCGGGCGTTAACATCCTGGGCCTGGCATTGGGCATGGCCTGTAGTCTATTGATTATGCTTTGGGTGCAGGATGAACTAAGTATCGATGCTTTTCACGCTAACAAGCAGCAACTGTATCGGATTTATATGCGGGAGTATTTCAGCGGTAAAGTGCAGGGCGTAATCTGGACACCCGGTCCGTTAGCCGATGAACTGAAAAAGTCAATTCCTGAAATTCAGCTATCAACACCTTATGAGTGGGTGAGTGACCAGACGTTTTCTGTCGGAAGTAAAGTCAATAAACAGGCGACCAATGCGGCAAGTGCTGATTTCTTCAAAATGTTTAGCTATAAGCTCTTGCAGGGTACAGCCGAAGCCGCGTTGAAAGACCGAAATAGCCTGGCTATTTCCAGAAGCATGGCTGAGAGTTTCTTTGGCAGCCCCGAAGCAGCTATTGGCAAGACCATCCGCTTCGACAATCGGAAAGATTTACTGATAACGGCCGTCTTTGAAAACATAGCGAAGAACAGCACACTGACGTTCGACTGTTTACGAAATTGGGATGAATTTGTTGAGGATAATGGCTGGGCTAAAGGCTGGGATAGTACGGACCCACTCACGTTTTTTATGATTCGCCCCGATGCCGATCCGGCGAAGGTAGAAGCCAAAATCAAACATTTGCTGGATAAATTTAATCGGGATGGGAATAAGCCCGTTCATACCGAACTGGCCATGCAGCCTTTCCATGAGTATTATCTGAATAGCAATTTTAAGAATGCTCAGATCGATGGCGGGCGGATTGAATACGTACGGCTGTTTACTATGGTCGCTGTTTTTATCCTGCTGATAGCCTGCATCAATTTCATGAATCTGGCGACCGCTCGTTCGGGCAAACGGGCTAAAGAAGTTGGCGTTCGCAAAGTCGTTGGTGCCATGCGTTCACTGCTAATTGGGCAGTTTGTCGGCGAGGCCATGTTATTGACCGTTTTCTCAATTTTCCTGGCCATCTTATTCGTTGCTTTGTTGTTGCCTTCTTTTAATAGTCTGACGGACAAGCAGATAGGTCTTCCTGTTAATGATCTTTCGTTTTGGGGTATTCTGGCAGGATTGACATTGTTGACGGGGTTACTTGCTGGTAGTTACCCAGCCTTTTTTCTCTCCGCGCTCAACCCAATTCGGGTCTTGAAAGGAGCGATGAAAGTTGATACAAAGTCTACCTGGCTTCGGCAGGGGTTAGTCGTATTTCAATTTGCACTCTCCATTATTCTGATTGTCGGTATGATTATCATTTATCGACAGGTTGAGTATGTGCAGACCAAAAACCTGGGGTATGATCGCGAAAACCTGGTTTACTTTCCACTGGAAGGCGATCTGGTTAAGAATTACGACGTGCTGAAAGAGCAGATTTCGCAGATTTCCAGCATAAAACACGTATCACATATGACCGCGTCACCAGCCTCTAATGGCTCGGGCACTGAGGGTATAACCTGGACGGGTAGTGATCCAAACGGCAAAGTCCGGTTTACGCCCGTTGGTGTTGGGTACGATTTTGTCAAAACCATGAACCTAAGCGTCGCCGATGGCCGTGATTTCTCGAAAGCATATCCAACAGACTCCACTGGTTTTTTAATTAATGAAGCTGCACTCAAAGTGATCGGCTACAAAAATCCAATTGGGAAAATCATAAACTGGGGAAATGGTAAAGGTGCTATAATTGGCGTATTGAAAGACTTTCATTTCCAATCGCTACACACGTCCATACGGCCACTGATTGCTTATCTAAGTACGGATTCCAGGCGGCAGGGCGGTAATGTGATCGTTCGCATTGAAGGCGGGAAAACAAAGGAAGCACTTGCCAAATTGGAGGCCCTTTGCAAAAAAATGAATCCTAAGTTCCCCTTTACCTATTCGTTCACCGATCAGGAATATGCCCGCCAATACCAGAGTGAGCAGGTTGTCAGTAAGCTATCGAATTACTTTGCCTTCCTGGCCATCTTCATTTCGTGTCTGGGATTGTTTGGCCTGGCTACGTTCACCGCCGAACAACGGACCAAAGAGATTGGCGTTCGCAAAGTGCTCGGGGCATCGGTTTCCAGCATTGTAGGCCTACTCTCACAGGATTTTCTGAAACTGGTGGCAATCGCTATCCTCGTCGCGTCGCCTATAGCCTGGTGGGCAATGAATCAGTGGTTGCAGGGTTTTGCCTACAAAATTGATATTGAGTGGTGGATGTTCGTCGTGGCAGGGATATTGTCGGTAGCAATTGCGCTCTTGACGGTCAGTTTCCAGAGTATTAAAGCGGCTTTGATGAATCCCGTAAAGAGTCTGCGAGCTGAGTAATAGCGATTATGAAGCATGTACACTATAAAATGAACCGTACAGACAGCCCTGAGTGAACATTGATAAACTGCCTCTAACAATTAGTAGCCATTACTCACCATGAACGCTCCCCGCTTCGCTGATCGTCTACTCAAACTCGTCTGCGCTCCGGACCGACTGGAGGAAGTGCAGGGCGATCTGCACGAAGAGTTTGCCTATCAGGTGGGGCGGCTTGGCGAGCGTCGGGCGCGGTGGCGCTACTGGCAGGATGTACTGGGATTTATTTGGCTCTCGGTTATAAAACGCCGACAAAAACTAAACGTATCAACCTATCAAACAAACCCGATCATGTTTCGGAATTACGCTAAAATCACCTGGAGAAACGTACTGCGGTATCGCCTAAACAGTTCGCTTACTGTGGTTGGACTTGCCCTGGGGCTGGCCTGTGGATTACTGATTATTCTTCATGTACGGGAGGAACTGAATTACGACAAAGGGTTTTCGAAGGCAGATCGCATTTACAGGATTACGTCAGAGAATATTGGACAGAAGAGCCGGCAGTGGGCTGCCACTTCGCCAATTCTGGGCGTAGAAATGCAGCAACAAATCCCTGCCATTGAGCGCGTGGCCCGATTTCATCGCCCTTATCCAGATCGGGTATTCAGTTATAAATCGTCGGGTGGTGAGTTGCATCAGTTTGAAGAGAAAAGCGGATATTTTGCCGATTCGACAGTAGTCGACGTATTCGATCTTTCGTTTGTGAAAGGTGATCCACGAACAGCGTTGAAGCAGATTGATGCGATTGTGCTGACCGAAGCGCTGGCGAAAAAATACTTTGGTGACGAAGAGCCACTGGGGAAACGGATTCAGGATGATCTGGACAAACGTCCGTTAACCGTAACTGGCGTAATCAGGCGTTTTCCGTTTCCTGCACACCTGCAATTCGACTACCTCATTTCCATGTCCACGTACGATAAGTATGTCGATAAACGTGATCGCGAAAGCCGGGGATGGGCTGGATTTTATAACTATGTTTTACTCAACAGCAACTCGACGCGCTCGGCCGTAGAAGCGCGAATACCCGAGTTTATGGTGAAGTTCTATGAGGTAAAAGGTGAAACCAGAAATGAAATTCTGGCGACCCGAAAGACGAACCTTCAGCCGATTACGGACATTCACCTGCACTCAAAACTGGAAAAGGAAATGGGGCCTAACAGCGACATTACGTATGTCTATGTTTTTTCCATTGCGGCCCTGTTTATCCTGCTGCTTGCTGCGGTCAATTTTGTCAATATGGCCACGGCTCAGGCATTTAACCGAATGAAGGAAGTGGGCGTACGGAAGGTACTGGGCGCCCGCAAAGAACAGCTGATCAACCAGTTTTTAGGTGAATCATTTATTCTGACACTGGCGGCAGCTTTATTGGCGTTTCTTGTGTTCAGGCTGGCCATTCCCTTTTATAATGAGCTGACGGCCAAGGATCTTCACTTTGGTGAGTTGTTCAGTCCAGCCAACGCCCTACTAATTATAATGCTGGTTTCCTTAATCAGCGTGGTCGCCGGATTTTATCCCGCCTGGTTCATTTCTAATTTCGATCCCATTAATTCCCTGAAAGGGAAGAAAAATCAGGTTTCATCAGTTACGCTGATTCGAAAAGGGCTGATTGTATTCCAGTTTAGCGTATCGGTCTTCATGATCTTCGGTACCATCGTCGTGTATCGACAAATGAAGTTTTTCCAGAGTAAAGACCTGGGCTTCGATCATGAGCAGGTAGTCGCCGTAAAGCTCTATGGGCGGGAAATGTGGGAAAAAGCAAACACGCTTCAGCAGGAATTACTGAAAAATTCAGCCATCACGAATGTTTCCCGGATTTCTACTTTGCCCGGCGATCGATTTGGTACAGATATGCTTACGCCACTGGGAAAATCGGAAGATGCCAGCCAGATGCGGTTCTTGTGGGCCGATGAAAACACGCTTCCAGTACTCCAGATTGGGGTAAAATCGGGCAACAATTTTGTCAAAAAAGCGAATAGGTCGCCCTTGTCTTTTATTCTGAACGAATCGGCGGTTAAAGCCCTGAAACTGAATTCTCCTATCGGGCAGAAAGTGGCCGCATTAGGCGATACGGGAGAGATAGTCGGCGTCGCGAAAGACTTTCATTTTGCTTCCCTGCATACCACCGTAGACCCATTGGTGATTGTTCAGGATCCAGGCCAGGCAAACTATTTTCTGCTAAAAATAAAAGGTAATAAACTCCCTGAAACCATGCAGTTTGCCCGCTCTACTCTGGCACGTCTTTCGCCCGAAAGCCTGTTCATTTATACGTTTCTGGACGAAAAACTGGCTCGGCTATACGATTCAGAACAGCGGGTAGGAAATGTGCTGAATGTGTTTGCCATTTTCGCTATGTTCATTTCCTGCCTGGGTCTTTTTGGCTTATCCGCTTATGCTGCCCAGGTGCGGACCAAAGAAGTCGGCATTCGGAAAGTACTTGGCGCTACGGTTTCGGGCATCATGGTAATGCTCTCCAGAGACTTCCTGCAATTAGTCCTAATAGCCATCCTGCTTGCGTCGCCATTGGCCTGGTGGGCTATGAGTCAGTGGCTGCAGAGCTTTGCTTATCCAATTCACATTGAGTGGTGGATGTTCGCTGCAACAGGCTTTCTGACTATTGCCGTTGCCGTTTTAACCATTAGTTTCCAGAGTATCAAAGCGGCTTTGATGAATCCGGTAAAATCACTGCGAGCTGAATGATAGAAGCGAAAGCCTACGTTGATAACCTCAGAAAATAATCATTTTTCAGTAACCATTACTCACAATGAGTTCCTCCCGCAACCGCGCTGGTGGACCGGTCGGACCGCCCCGCTTCGCTGATCGTTTGCTCAAACTCGTCTGCGCTCCGGATCGACTGGAGGAAGTGCAGGGCGATCTGCACGAAGAGTTTGTGTACCAGGTGGGGCGGCTTGGCGAGCGTCGGGCGCGGTGGCGCTACGTCTGGGATGTGCTGGGATTTATAAAACCTCAATCTGCCCGACAGTTGTCTGGAAGGCCATTTGCCGGAAAACCGCATTTAAACGAGTACTCAACTCCATCTTTAGTCAATATCTATATGCTACGTAATTATTTCAGAACCGCCTGGCGCAATTTGTTGAAGAACCGATTCTATTCGGTGATTAATATTACTGGCCTGACTGCCGGTTTATCAGTCGGTATTCTGATTTTACTGTGGGTACAGGATGAACTTAGCTTTGATCGTTTTCATGGTCAGGCTACCAACATCTACCGGCTCGAAAATAGAGTCGGCACCGGAACGAGCCAGCAAATCTGGACGACGACTGTAGCACCCATTGCCAATTTTGCCAAAAAAGAGCTTCCCGAAGTAAAAAACGCCCTTCGCTTAACGGGGAATGGGTATTTCACCTTATTTAAATACAGGGATAAAACGTTTAATGAGGAGCGTACATCGTTTACAGATCCGGCTTTTTTCTCTGTATTTGACTTCAATCTCATTCAGGGAAATCCGGCAAATCCATTTCCCGACGACCATTCGATTGTTCTGACCGAAACCACCGCCAAACGCTATTTTGGGAATGAAAATCCATTGGGGAAAATACTGGCGGCCAATGAAAACGTATCCTTTAAGGTGAGTGGTATCATTCGGGATTTCCCCAAAAATTCGACTATTGATAACGACATGTTTATGCCTATATCCCTCCTGTTCAAAACGATGTATAAGGACAACCGGGATGGTAAAAACATGGACAATGATTTTTCTCAGTTTAGTTATGATACCTACCTCTTGCTGCAACCCGGTACGTCGATCGGGAATCTGGCAACTAAACTGCGTAACATACACCTCCGAAATAAGCCCGACGACACCGACCTGACTTACCTGTTACAGCCACTGCCCGACATGCATTTATATAAAGCGGATGGCACCAATGGTGGTATTGAAACGGTCAGGATGTTTGCCATGATTGCGCTGCTGATTTTGGCGATTGCCTGCATTAACTACGTAAATCTCTCGACGGCCCGTTCCATGCTCCGTTCTAAAGAGGTGAGTATGCGTAAAATTGTGGGGGCTGCTAAGACACAGTTATTTATGCAGTTCGTGATTGAAACGGCGCTACTGTTTTTTCTGGCGGCAATCCTGGCTATTGGGTTGATTTATGCGCTTTTGCCCTCATACAATGACCTTTCGGGCAAACAACTTGTCATTGATTTTTCTGACTATCACATCTGGCAGGTGATTGGCCTCACCATTACCGGCACACTGATCGCTTCGAGTATTTATCCGGCATTGCTACTCTCTTCGCTCGAGCCACTCAAAGCACTAAAAGGCAAAATATCGGCCCGCTTTAGTGAAGCTGTATTTCGGAGGGTATTGGTAGTAACTCAGTTTGCGGTTTCGATAATTCTGATCGCCGGTACGTTCATTATCGGCAATCAGCTGCGATACATTCGCTCAAAAGAATTGGGTTATGATAAAACGCATGTCTTCGCTTTTTTCATGCGCGATATGAGCAAGCATTACGATGCGATAAGAGCAGAACTGCTCAATCAGCCGGGTATTGCTGCTGTTACCAGGGCCAGTTCAAACATAGTCAGGCTTGGTGAGCAAACCGGTAATAATGAGTGGGATGGGAAAGCGCAGGGCGAAACCATGATGATGCGACCTGTGGCGATCGATAAGGACTTTATTCCCTTCTTCAAAATGAAGTTGCAGCAGGGTGCCAATTTTACCGGTGCCGTTTCTGATTCACTCCATTTTATCTTAAACGAAACAGCTATAAAAGCCGCCCGGATTAAAAACCCGATTGGCAAACGCTTTAAACTTCGGAATCACAACGGAACCATTATTGGCGTTGTCAAAGATTTTCATTTTGCCTCCATGCGGCAAAAAATTGAGCCCGCCATATTTTATTATGAGCCCAGTCAAATGCGGGCGATTTATATAAAAACAACCGGAAAGGATGCCGAGCAGGTGATTGCGGCCGCCCAACGGTCCTGGAAACAATATAATCCTGATTACCCGTTCGACTACTCATTCCTGGACGATGTGTTTAACAATCTTTACAAGTCGGAGCAGAAGACCGGATTTCTCTTCAATGTCTTTGCAACGATTGCCATTCTGATATCCTGCCTGGGTTTGTTTGGTCTGGCAACGTACACGGCACAGGTACGAACCCGCGAGATTGGCGTCCGTAAAGTGCTGGGTGCCAGTGTTGTGGGTATCATTGAGCTGTTAGCCAAAGACTTTATTAAACTCGTTATTATCGCCATTGTCATTGCTGTGCCAATTTCCTGGTATTCGATGCGCTTGTGGTTACAGGATTTCGCGTATCGAGTCGATGTTCAGTGGTGGATTTTTGCATTGTCGGGTTTACTGGCGTTGGTTATAGCCTTGCTAACAGTCAGCTTTCAGAGCATCAAAGCGGCTCTGATGAATCCGGTGAAATCGCTGCGATCGGAGTAATGAAAAATGAACCGTACTAGCGACCCCGAACGTGGATTGTCGATGAACTTTAAAAATTAGTAGTCATTCCAGATTACTCATGAAGAACAAGCCACGCAACCGCGCCGACGAACCGGTTGGACCGCCCCGCTGGACCGACCGACTCTTAAGCTGGTTTCTCGCTCCGGATCGACTGGAGGAAGTGCAGGGCGATCTGCATGAGGAGTTTGCCTATCAGGTGGGTCGAATTGGGGAACGTCGGGCGCGGTGGCGCTATGTGTGGGATGTGCTGGGCTTTATCAAACCTTCGCCGGGATGGCCATTCGCGAGTCAGCGTAAATCAGCAGTAGGGGTCGTACATCACTGGTATGGAACCACTTCATCATCATCTTTTCTAAGTCCGATTATGATCCAGAACTATGTCAAAATCGCCTGGCGCAATTTGCTGAAAGACCGTCAATTTACGCTACTTAACCTGATCGGTTTGTCTACTGGTTTGGTTTGTACGTTGTTAATTTATCTGTGGGTAAATGATGAATTACACATTGACAAAGTCAACGAAAAAGATGATCAGCTTTTTCAGGTGATGGCCAATCACCACCACGAAGATGGTATCAAAACGATCAACCATACACCCGGTCTTCTGGCGAATGCGCTGGCATCGGAAATGCCTGAAATTGAGCATGCTGTACCGGTCGTTCCTGCCTCCTGGTTTTCCAGTAAAGGAATAATTTCTTCTGGCGAGACGCATTTAAAAGCGGGCAGTCAATTTATTGGAAAGGATTATTTCAATGTATTTACGTGCCCATTTATCCTGGGTGATAAAAACAGCGTTTTCTCGGGCAAACAAACGATTGCCATTTCACAGGATCTGGCCATAAAACTATTTGGTACAGTTGACAATATTCTCGGCAAAACGGTCAAATGGGATTATGGTGAGTTTAGTGGGTTTTATAGCATTGGCGGTGTGTTTGCAAACAGCCCGGTCAACTCGACAGAGCCGTTCGATATGCTGTTTAACTTCGAACTGTTTGTCGAAAAAAGACCTGGTATGAAATCCTGGGGCAATAGCGACCCCAGTACATTTCTGATTGTAAAGAACGGAACAGAAATGAACCGGTTCAACGCTAAAATAAAGGATTATCTCAAGTCAAAAGATAAAACACAGACGGCACAATTATTTGCCATTAAATACGCTGACAAATACCTCTATGGCCAATTTGAAAATGGTGTGCAGGTTGGCGGAAGAATTACCTATGTGAAGCTATTTTCGATTATTGCACTCTTTATCCTGCTGATTGCCTGCATCAATTTTATGAATTTATCGACGGCAAAAGCATCTGGCAGAATGAAAGAAGTGGGTATCAAAAAAGTAGTTGGAGCCCTTCGCAGTTCGCTTGTTTTTCAGTACTTGGGCGAGTCCATTCTGATGGCTTTTATGGCCCTCGTCATGGCCTTTTTCCTGCTCATTTTATTGCTTCCTCAATTTAACACCATTACCGGAAAGCATATTGGGATCGACTTTAACGGCCCGCTTATTCTGTCAGTTTTAGGGATCGCCTTATTGACTGGTCTGGTGGCGGGTAGCTATCCCGCCCTATATCTTTCGGGCTTTAATCCGACAGCCGTACTGAAAGGCAAACTCAAAACCTCAGTCGGTGAATTATGGATAAGAAAGGGTTTAGTCGTATTTCAGTTCACGGTTTCGATCGTGTTTATCGTCTCCGTTTTGGCTGTTTACCGGCAAATTGACTACATACAATCTAAAAATCTGGGCTACAACCGGGAGAACATTATCCATTTTGAAATTCCCCTGGAAATGGATTCTGTCAAATTGAAAACCGCAGAGGCATTTCTGAGCGAAATCAAAACAATTCCGGGCGTTATTAACGCATCGAGCTATTATCACAATTTGACGGGTGATCATGGTGCTATTTCCGGGTTTGAATGGCCGGGAAGACCACCGGGAAGAGATATCGAATTTTCGAATCTGGAAGTCGGCTACAATTTTATCGAAACGCTGGGAATGGACCTGAAAGAGGGGCGCAGCTTTTCCAACAATGCGAATGCCCAGAACGAGATCATATTCAACGAAGCCGCCATTAAAAGCATGGGACTGAAAGATCCGATTGGAAAGACTGTAAAGTTCTGGGATCGGAAACGACAGATCGTGGGTGTGGTGAAGAATTTCAATTTTGAATCACTCTACGAAACCGTAAAACCCTGCTTTTTTCAGGTTTATCCAGTCATGCCCAATATCATGGTGAAGATTAAAGGAGGATCTGAGAAACAGACTATTGCGCAGATTCAAAAAACGTTTCAGGCTTATAACAAAGGGATTGTTTTTGATTACCAGTTTCTGGACGAAAACTACAACGCGCTCTACGCGTCAGAACGCAGGATCAGTATTCTGTCGCAGTATTTTGCCGGGCTCACGATCCTCATTTGCTGCCTGGGCCTGTTTGGGTTAGCCGCTTTCACGGCTCAACGGAGGCAAAAGGAAATCGGTATCCGAAAGGTTGTCGGAGCCACTGTGGGCAATGTTGCGACTATGCTATCAGTGGATTTTCTGAAACTGCTATTCATTGCTATGCTGATTGCGTTTCCCCTGATTGGCTGGGCACTGAATCAATGGCTTAACAACTTTGCTTATCATATTGATCTGGGCATGGGCATATTTATACTAGCCGCAGCCTCGATCACGATAATTACATTGTTGACTGTGGGCTATCAGGCGATCAAAGCGGCATTGATGGACCCTGTGAAATCGCTGCGGTCGGAGTAATGTAAACGAAGCAACGCATATCGATAGTCAATAGATGCCCCGTAAATTCATTCGCCATTCCTCATGATAAATAAACCGCCCCGCTGGACCGACCGACTCTTAAGCTGGTTTCTCGCTCCGGATCGACTGGAGGAAGTGCAGGGCGATCTGCACGAAGAGTTTGCCTATCAGGTGGGTCGAATTGGGGAACGTCGGGCGCGGTGGCGCTATGTGTGGGATGTGCTGGGCTTTATCAAACCTTCGCCGGGATGGCCATTCCGGAATCAGCGTAAACCGGTAGCCCACCGATATGGGGCTTATTCAACAACTAATTTAATGAACCCAACCATGCTAGGGAATTATCTAAAAATCGCGTATCGGAATCTAGTTAACAACAAAGGATTCTCGACAATCAATATCGTTGGTTTGTCTGTTGGTATGGCCGTTGCGATGCTGATCGGACTTTGGGTGTACGACGAATTATCGTTCAATACGTACCACCAGAACCACGCTCGCATTGCGCAGGTACTGGAAAATCAGACCTTGGATAAGGGTATTCAAACATTTGGGGCTTTGCCCATGCCACTAAGCCAGGAACTGCGCACCAAATACCCTAATGACTTCAAATACGTAGTGGCTACGACCTGGGGTTTCGATCAGATCGTGGCGTATCAGGATAAAAAATTTACAAAAGCCGGAAGCTATGCAGAAGCTGAATTTCCGGAAATGATGACACTGAAAATGCTGAAAGGTACACGCCAGGGGTTAACAGATCCAGCTTCGGTTTTGCTTTCCGAATCAATGTCCACTGCGCTTTTTGGCGATACCGATCCGCTTCATAAAATCATTAAAATTGGCAATAAACATACGGTGCAGGTCAGGGGTGTTTATGAAGATTTGCCCCATAATTCAGCGTTTAAAGACGTTGCGTTTGTTGCGCCGATTGCCCTGCTTTTCGCGTCGGGAGAAGGAATGGATAACTGGCGCAGTAGTTCATTTGAAATTTTTACACAACTCCAGCCAAACAGCAGTTTTGATGCGGTTTCTCTGAAAATCAAGGATGTATTTTACAGTCACATTAAAGACAAGACCCAATCTGCGCTCTTTTTGTATCCCATGACCCAATGGCATCTGTATTCGGAGTGGGAGAACGGAGCTAGCAAGGGCGGCCGGATTCAGTTTGTATGGCTTTTCAGCATCATCGGTGCTTTTGTATTACTGCTGGCCTGCATCAATTTCATGAATCTGAGCACAGCCCGTTCGCAGAAACGGGCCAAAGAAGTAGGCATCCGGAAAACTATTGGTTCGTTGAGACGACAGATTATTGGCCAGTTTTTTAGTGAGTCGTTTCTGATCGTGTGCTTGTCGTTTGTGTTGTCGCTGCTTTTGGTTCAACTCAGTCTGCCCTATTTTAATGAAGTGGCCGACAAGCAAATGACAATCCTATGGCTGGATTCGAGATTCTGGTTTTTCAGTATTGGCTTTTGCTTCTTCACGGGAATTGTAGCCGGAAGTTACCCGGCTCTTTATCTCTCTTCGTTTCAGCCGATAAAAGTGCTAAAAGGAACCATTACTATTGGCCGATTGGCGTCCATTCCCCGTCAGGTACTGGTCGTGGTGCAGTTTACCGTTTCCGTTACGCTGATTATCGGAACGATCATTGTTTTTCGCCAGATTCAGTTCGCCAAAAACCGACCGATTGGCTACAGCCGGGAAGGGCTGATCAACATTATGATGAATACGCCCGAAATACAGGGAAATTACGATGCCATCCGAAATGAATTGTTAGAAACTGGTGTCGTTGCCGACATGGCCGAATCGTCGAGCCCGATCACGAACATCTGGTCATCGGCCAATAATCTGGAGTGGCGTGGTAAAGATCCGAACCGACAGGCATCATTTGGAACAATTTCCGTTACGCCGGATTTTGGAAAAGTTATTGGCTGGAAAATCAAGGAAGGACGCGAATTTTCAAGACAGTTTGCGAGCGATTCACTGACTTTTTTGTTTAACGAAGCGGCCGTAAAACAGACCGGATTGACAAATCCGGTTGGTGAAATTATCAAATGGCATGGTAAAAACTGGAAACTTATCGGGGTCGTAAAAGATATGGTGATGAAATCGCCGTTCGAGCCCGTCATGCCCACGGTTTTTATGATCGATACGAAGGAACGGGGCTTAAATGTCATTCATATCAAGCTGAATCCTGCGCTCAGTGCTCGGGAGGCTTTGGGTAAAATAGAAGCCGTTTTCAAAAAAATCAACCCCGCTGCTCCCTTCGATTACCGTTTTGCCGATCAGGAATATGCGGCAAAATTCGCGGCTGAAGAACGGATCGGTAAACTGGCCAGTTTCTTCGCGGGCTTAGCCATTTTTATATCCTGTCTGGGCATCTTTGGTCTGGCTTCATTCATGGCTGAACAGCGGACCAAAGAAATTGGCGTCCGCAAAGTGCTGGGGGCTTCAGTGGCAAATCTCTGGGGTTTATTGTCAAAAGATTTTGTGGTCCTGGTCATCATTTCCTGTCTCATTTCGTCGCCCATTGCCTGGTATTTGCTGGACAACTGGTTGAGTAAGTATGAATACCGGACAGAAATAGCCGGGTGGATCTTTGTTGCTGCGGGCTTCGGGGCTTTGCTAATCACGTTGTTGACGGTGAGCTATCAGGCGCTTAAGGCTGCCCTGATGAATCCAGTCAAATCACTACGGTCGGAGTAATGTAAACGAAGCTACGCGTATCCCTTGTCAATCTGGCTGCTATATGAAGAACGCGCCCCGAAACCGCGCCGACGAACCGGTTGAACCGCCCCGCTGGGCTGATCGACTCTTAGCGTGGCTACTCGCTCCTGAACGGCTTGAGGAAGTGCTGGGCGATCTGCATGAGGAGTTTGCCTATCAGGTGGGTCGAATTGGAGAACGTCGGGCGCGGTGGCGCTATGTGTGGGATGTTCTGGGGTTTGTCAAACCTCCGCCGGGATGGCTCTTTGCTGTAAAACAAAATCACCAGAAATTTACTTCAACGCCTTTAGTAAGTATGGATATGATTCGCAATTATTTCGCAATCGCTTTTCGTCAACTCTGGAAAAATCAATTGTTCAGCGCGGTAAATATCATTGGCTTAACCGTTGGATTAGCCGTCAGCACCTTGATAGCGTTATACGTCTGGCACGAGTTTCATTATGACCGCTTCGAGCCCTTTGCTGATCGAACCTACCGGATCATGTCAATCATGAAATATGGTGATCAGGATGTTACATTCACCGGATTACAGGAAGCGTTTGGCCGTGAAGTAAAACAGCAGATTCCGGAAGTTGAAGAGGTTGTTCGCATTTCGGATGGCGACGCTATACTTCAATCGGATCAGAATCACCAGTTTAACGAAGAACACATTGGCTTTGCTGATGCTTCAACGCTATCTGTATTCGGGTTGCGAGTACTTCAGGGCGATGCCAGAACGGCTCTTCGGGAGCCCGGTCGAATCGTACTGACCCGGCAATTGGCCGAGAAATATTTTGGTACCCAAAATCCCGTTGGCAAAACGATGATTTATGACAAACATTTCCCGCTCACCGTTTCGGCCGTACTTGATGATTTGCCAACCAATTCCGTGATTCAGTTTAATGGATTGGTTTCTTTACATTCAATGCCTTCGCTTGGTGCTCAACAACAGGATTTATACAAAGGGCAAGGTTTTCTAAGTACCTATCTGGTATTGCACCAGGGAGCCAGCGCAAGCGCGGTTGAAACGAAACTGAAGACGATTAAAAGCGGAATCCATTTCGTTGGAATGTCGGCAAAATTTTTTCTGGAAGCCTTGCCCACGTTGCACCTGGATAGCCGCAACACCTCAAAGAGCGTTCGGCAGTCTTTATACATCCTGATGACGATTGCGCTGGTTATTCTGGTGTTAGCCGTCATCAATTACATCAGTCTCACGACCGCCAGAGCTACCAAGCGGGCGCGTGAAGTGGGTATTCGCAAAGCCATTGGTGGGCAGCGAAGCGAACTGATCGGTCAGTTTTTTATGGAATCATTTCTGACCACTACGCTGGCGTTTCTGTTGTCGCTCGCACTGCTTCAGGGGCTTTTTCCGTGGGCAAATCATGCCCTTGATCTGCATATGGACAAACGCGTATTGACCCAGGGCCCATACCTGGGGCTGATGCTGGCTTTATGGTTGGGGTGTTCAATTCTGTCGGGAAGTTATCCGGCATTATTGCTGTCCGGTTTTCGACCAGCCCTTGTTCTCAAGGGCGCAATCGGTTGGCGGCAGAGTGGGGTAGGGGTTCGTCGGGTTTTTACGACGGTTCAGTTCACGGCGAGTATTGGGTTGCTGATTTGCAGTCTGGTGCTGTATGCGCAAATGCGTTTTCTGCGAACGAAAAACCTGGGCATTAATCGCGCACAGGTGGTTGCCATTCATATCGACGGAGAAATGGTGCCGCAATTCCCGGGCCTTCGCGATGCCATTCGGCAATGGGCGGGAACTGGTAACGTAGCGGTTTCGAACTCGGCGTTATTTACCAACAGAATTGCCATCATGTTTATAAACGCTGAAAAAAATAAGAAGCAACTTATGGTGAATGTCTTAAGCGTTGATAAGCCGTTTTTTGATATGATGGGTGTTCGCTGGCAATATCGTCCACTTGGTTGGGAAGTCGGCCCGGTAACCAAAGACCTGACTGTATATAACCAAACGCTGATCAAAGAAGCCGGTATTAAAGGGAATCCGCTCCAGCAACCTGCTCCCCTAAAAGATCAGCCCGCCGACGGAATTACCACAGATTTTCATCTGCGCAGTCTGCATGGTGCTGTTTCGCCCATGAAATTAACCGTTGTTAGTGATACGAACCGTTCTATTCTGGCAAAAGGTGGTTATCTGTTAGTGAAGCTGAATCCGAACACCGATGTTTCCAAATCCCTCGATCAACTCAAAACGCTATACAACCATAGTCAGCCCACCGCTCCATTCGACTATTATTTTCTGGACGAAGCCTATGATAAACTATATTCACGGGAAACACGCCTGATGCAGCTGTTCAATGGCTTTACGATACTCACACTGCTGGTGGCTTGCCTGGGTTTACTCGGTCTGATGACCTTTTCGGTTGAAGTGCGGACTAAAGAAATTGGCGTTCGCAAAGTGCTGGGTGCATCGGTTTCGGGCATTGTCGTTTTGTTGTCCAAAGATTTTCTCAAACTCGTCCTGATTTCCATCCTCATCGCATCGCCGATTGCCTGGTACGCGATGAACAAATGGTTGCAGGATTTTGCCTATAAGGTCAGCATTGAGTGGTGGGTATTTGCACTGGCGGGCGGACTGGCAACAGGCATTGCCTTATTGACTATATCCTTTCAGAGCGTGAAAGCTGCCCTGGCAAATCCCGTTAAAAGTCTGCGGAATGATTAATGCAGAGACCTGACCGCTGGTGCACAATACTTTACAACGCTACAAAATACGCCCAAAAGCACATTTTTTCATAAGACCGCATACGCCAAGCAACGAAAGCAGAAATTTCCTGTCTTTTAGGACGATCGCTCCTCAAAAGACAGGAAACTATGTTCCGGAACTACGTCAAAATCGCCTGGCGCAACATTGCCAAGAGTAAAACCTTTTCCTTTATCAATGTATTGGGTCTGGCGCTGGGCATGACCAGTAGTTTGCTAATTCTTCTTTGGGTGCAGGATGAGCGGAGTATCGACCAGTTTCACGCCAATGGTCCGCGCATCTATCAGGTGATGGAAAATCAACAATGGACGGGCAATGATATCAGTACCACACCCTCGACACCCGGCCCGTTGGCACTGGCCTTGACGGCCGAAGTGCCGGAAGTAGAAAAAAGCGTCAAGATTACCTGGCAGGAAGAACAGTTGCTGAGCGTAGGCGATAAAGCCTACAAAGAGAAAGGACGCTATGCCAGCCCGGATTTATTCCAGATTTTCTCCTTCCCCTTCGTTCAGGGCAACCCGAAGACAGCCATTGTTGGGCCATCGTCCATTGTTATCTCTGAAAAAGTAGCGATGAAACTCTTCGGTCGGACCGACGTTGTTGGCCGGACCGTTCGGGTAAATAACAAAGACGATCATCAGGTAACGGGTATTGTGCAGGATATTCCTGAAACGTCGTCGCTGAAATTTGACTTTGTGCTGCCCGAAGCACCCTATGAGAAAGAGAACGAGTGGCTGACAAAGTGGGAAAATAACGGCATTCGGACATACGCACTATTGCACCAGAATGCCGACGTAAATGTCGTTAATGCCAAGATTTTGAACATGGTTCGGAAGCACGACAAAAATGTGACAACCATCACGACATTCATGTTTCCCTATGAAGAGGCTTATTTACACTCAAAATTTACAAACGGAAAGCCCGACGGTGGTCGCATTGAATACGTGCGGCTATTCACGATCGTTGCTATTTTTCTGTTGATCATTGCCTGTATCAACTTCATGAATTTAGCCACGGCCCGGTCGGCCAAACGAGCGAAAGAAGTTGGGATTCGGAAGGTAGTAGGAGCAGAGCGGTCTTACCTCGTTGGGCAGTTTGTCGGCGAAGCGGTGCTGATGTCTTTACTCTCGCTGCTGATTGCCATGATTTTGGTGCCGTTGCTACTGCCGGTGTTCAATACGTTGACGGAGAAACACATTTCCATTCAATATACGAATCCGTTTTACTGGTTAAGGCTACTCGGACTGGCAGTGATAACCGGCCTTGTATCAGGAAGTTATCCGGCTTTGTTTCTGTCGTCGCTTCAGCCAGTGAGGGTTTTGAAAGGAACGCTGCGGTTCAATGCCGGAGCCGTTTTATTTCGGCAGGGACTGGTCGTGTTTCAATTTTCACTTTCGTTGCTATTGATTATAGGAACCTTGATCGCTGGTCGGCAAGTGGATTACATCCGCACGAAAAACCTGGGACTCGACCGCGAGAATGTGGTTTATATGACACTTGAAGGCGATTTGTCGAAACGATTCGATTCATTCCGTGAAGAGTTATTGCAGGCACCCGGTATTCAGTCAGTATCATCATCGGGCAATGATCCGATGGAAATTGGTAGCTCAACTATTGGAGTGGAATGGAAAGGAAAACCCGAAGGCGATAAAACCCTGTTTACAAATATGGCCGTTAGTTATGATTTCATAAAGACAATGAAAATCAAGCTATTGGCCGGACGTGACTTTTCGAAAGCCTTCGTGACCGATAGTACCAACTACCTCGTCAATGAAGAGGCAGCCCGCCGGATGGGTATGAAAAATCCAGTTGGGCAGGATTTGAAATTCTGGAGTAAGTCAGGTAAGATTATCGGTTTGATGAAAAATTTTCACGTAAATTCATTACGCGTTGCCATCGAACCGCTGATTATTCGGCTGGATTCAACGAATTATACGCTGCTGGTCCGCACCCATCCCGGCCAGACCGAACAGGCGCTCAAGAGTATGGAGCGGCTGGCGAAGCAGTTCAACCCCGCCTATCCATTTGACTATCGCTTTGCTGACGAGAGTTTCCGGGAGCAGTATAAAAGTGAGACGCTCATTGGAAAGCTGGCTAATTACTTTGCCATTATTGCCATTTTTATCGCCTGTCTGGGGTTATTTGGGCTGGCCATGTTTACGGCTGAACAGCGGACCAAAGAAATTGGCGTTCGCAAAGTGCTGGGGGCGTCAGTGACCAGCATCGTGGCGTTACTCTCCAAAGACTTCCTGAAGCTCGTCCTGATTTCCATCTTCATTGCATCGCCCCTGGCCTGGTACGCCATGCACCAATGGCTGGCCGATTTTGCGTATCGAATCGATATTGAGTGGTGGGTATTTGTGCTGGCGGGATTATTGGCCGTGGGCATTGCTCAATTGACGGTTAGTTTTCAGAGTATCAAAGCCGCCCTGATGAATCCGGTGAAGAGCCTGCGAAGTGAATAAGTCACGGAGTCTGGAAAGGAGAGGATCGTTTCTGGTCCCATCGCCCGTTTTCAGATTTTTACACTCCTCAAAAAAACTGAACTGGTCAAATTTTTGAGGAGTGTAAGGCGCATTATTCGTGAGGAGTTCTGTCCGTTTTACGTACAGCAAATGTCCACAATCGGACAACTCGGTTTTTCATAATTAGCAAAAACGTGCTTTTAGCTCAAATCAGGCCACTATTTGACTCTTGGCACCGCATTTGATCGACATTATCGTATAAAATAATAAGGGCATGAAAAGAGCCTTCTTGGGAGAGTTTGAAGAGGTTGTTCTGCTGACCGTAGCGATCCTGGACGAAAGCGCCTATGGAGTTACGGTTACGCAGGAAATCGAGCAGAAAACGGGCCGCGCGGTTGGGTTCAGTACTGTTCACACGACGTTACAACGTCTGGAGGAAAAAGGCTTTTTATCCTCTAGAATGGGCGGTGCCACTGCCGAGCGGGGTGGCCGACGGAAGCGCTTTTTTATGGTAACAGCAGCCGGTCGAAAAGCACTATCTGAGGTCAAACAGATTCGTGAGCAACTGTGGGATTCGCTACCTCCGCAAACCCTTCAACTGATGGGAGGCTAACGAAAAGAATAGTGTAAAATGTATAACAGGTTGTCGATCAGCAGCATCCCTTACACCATCCATTTTACAGTATCAATGATCCATTCCTATGAAAAACCCGCCCCGTTGGGCCGACTGGCTACTGGAAACATTCGGCCATCCCGATACGCGGGAAGAAGTGCAGGGCGACCTGCTCGAACTCTACGATTACTGGACTGAGACGATAGGTGAGCGTAAGGCTCGCTGGCGATATAGCTTGAGTGTTTTGAAATTAATGCGGCCATTGGCTACCCGAAAACAATCTGATGACTATTCCCCTCCCTTTTTTGGGAGCCCTTCCATGATCCGAAATTATCTGAAAATTGCCCTGAGAAACCTTGTTAAGAACAAGATATACTCGTTTATCAATATTGGTGGGCTTGCCATGGGCATGACCGTTGCCATGCTCATTGGCCTATGGATTTATGACGAACTATCGTTTGATAAGTACTTCCAGAATTACGACCGTATTGCGAAGGTCATGCAAAACGGAACGTTCAACGGTGAGGTATTTCATGGAGAATATAATCCAGCACCTATGGGCCAGGAGCTACGGACGGTTTATGCCGATGATTTTTCCCATGTCATCATGTCGTCCTGGACGCGCGATCACATCCTGTCGTATGGCGACAAAAAATTTACCAAAACCGGTAATTATCTGAGTGCTGATGCGCCTGATATGCTAACGCTGAAGATGCTCAGCGGAACGCGGGCCGGTTTAAAAGATCCTTCGTCGATTTTATTGTCAGAATCGGTCGCACAGGCCCTGTTCGGTACGTCCGATCCGGTGGGTAAGCTCATGAAGATCGACAACAAGCTAGACGTGAAAGTGACGGGCGTTTATGAAGATTTTCCCTACAATACCGAGTTCAGAGAAATGAAATTTATTGCTCCGTGGGACCTGTATGTGTCGTCGGAATCTTGGGTGAAACGGGCTCAGGACAATGTCGAATGGGGGAATTTCTCCTGGCAGGTGCTGGCTCAGATCGCGCCGAATGCATCGTTTGAAGCGGTTTCAGACAAAATCAAAAACATTCGGCTCAAACATAATCCCGAAACCGCGTTTATCAAGCCAAAGGTATACCTCCAGCCCATGAGCAAATGGCATCTCTACTCGGGCTGGGATAAATCGGGAAATCTGGATGGACGGATTCAATACGTCTGGCTTTTCGGCATCATTGGCGTGTTTGTGTTACTGCTGGCCTGCATCAACTTCATGAATCTGTCAACGGCCCGCTCCGAAAAACGAGCCAAGGAGGTGGGTATTCGGAAAGCGGTCGGTTCGGTACGGAGTCAGTTGATCAGCCAGTTTTTTAGCGAATCGCTGCTCGTGGTTGCCTTCGCATTTGTACTGTCAATCGTATTGGCGCTACTTATATTGCCTGTTTTCAACGAAGTGGCTGATAAACAGATCGGTATTTTATGGACGAACCCTATTTTCTGGCTTTGCGGTATCGGTTTTAGTTTATTGACTGGCCTGATTGCAGGGAGCTATCCAGCCCTGTACCTATCGTCATTCCAGGCGGTCAAGGTGCTAAAAGGAACCTTTCGGGTCGGCCGGTTTGCGTCGATTCCTCGTCAGGTATTGGTCGTGGTGCAGTTTACGGTTTCCGTCACGCTGATTATTGGAACGATTATCGTGTTTCGGCAAATTGAGCACGCCAAGAGTCGGCCTGTAGGCTATGACCGAAGTGGCCTGATTACCGTTGCGATGAATACGCCGGAATTGCATGATCATTACAATGCCCTTCGCGATGACCTGCTACGAACCGGCGCCGTTGTAGATATGTCGACCTCATCGACCCCCGCAACCGATCTGAATTCGCAGAATAGTGGTTTCGACTGGGTAGGCAAAGACCCTAACTTCAAAGACAACTTTGGAACTATTGCTGTTACGCACGATTTTGGCAAAACAGTCGGCTGGCAATTTGTGCAGGGCCGCGATTTTTCCCGGCAGTTTCCGAGTGATTCATCGGGGATGGTTCTGAATGAAACAGCCGTCCGTTATATGGGTATAAAAGATCCTGTAGGCAAGCAGATCAAATGGAATGATACCCCATATCGAGTGGTCGGGGTTATTAAGGATATGCTGATGGGCTCGCCCTTTGAGCCTGTTTATCAGACCGTATATGTGCTGAATTATGGATGGGCAAATGTCATCAATATTAAGCTTAACACCAATCGAAGTACCAGCGAGTCATTGGCCAGGATCGAAGCCGTTTTTCGCAAATTCAATCCCGGTAGCCCGTTCGATTACCGATTCATCGACCAGCAATATGCCCTGAAATTTGCTGCTGAAGAACGTATTGGCAAGCTCGCATCGGTCTTCGCCATTCTGGCCATTTTCATCTCCAGCCTGGGTCTTTTCGGATTGGCTTCATTTGTGGCCGAACAACGTACCAAAGAAATCGGTGTCCGCAAAGTATTAGGAGCATCTGTCTTAAATGTGTGGAGCATGCTGTCGAAAGACTTCGTTTTTCTGGTGTTGATCGGATTTGGTATTGCTACACCCATTGCCTACTATTTTCTCCATAGCTGGCTTCAGAAATATGAGTACCGAACCGAGATGTCGTGGTGGATTTTTGCTGTATCAGGTTTGGGCGCTTTGGCGGTTACGTTGCTGACAGTGAGTTATCAAAGCATCAAAGCGGCCTTGATTAATCCAGTGAAGTCGTTGCGTAGCGAATAAAGAGAAACCGGCGGACAGGTCTCTAGAAGAGAAATCCATGAACACCAACCCTCAACCACCCCGTTGGACCAACTGGCTTTTGGATGCCTTTGGTGATCCCAACACGGTCGAAGAAGTGCAGGGCGATCTGCTCGAACTCTTCGATTATTGGGTAGAGACCGTGGGTGAACGCGAAGCCCGTTGGCGATATACACTGAACGTACTGAAGTTGTTACGACCATTTGCAAAGTCAACGAACGCGTTTTCGGAATCAGGAAATTCCGGCAGGGAACCGCAGACCATCTTTTTTTTGAGCCTTACCATGTTACGAAACTATTTGAAAATTGCCTGGCGGAACCTTGTGCTCCACAAAGCCTTTACTGCCATTAACATTATTGGGTTGGCTATTGGGCTGGCTACATGCCTGTTGATTGTACTGTTTGTTCTGGATGAACTGAGTTATGATCGCTACCATGCCAAAGCCGACCGTATTTTTCGAGTGAATATACATGGTCAGGTTGGGGGAAAGGAGATTAATACAGCTCCGGTGAGCGTTCCGGTTGGACCAGCGCTGGTTCGTGATTATTTCGGGGTAGAAGCCGCTACCCGCTTTGATCAGGAAGGTACGTTTATCGTAAAGCATAACCATGATAGCTTTAAGGAAGAGCATGTCGTTTTTGCGGATTCCAACTTTTTTGATGTCTTCTCAATACCCTTGCTGAAAGGCAACCCAAAGACGGTATTAACGGAACCGAATACTATCGTCCTGACAGAAACAATTGCCAAAAAATATTTTGGTGAGCAGGACCCAATCGGCCAGACGCTGACGCTCGGTACACGGGGGCTATGTCGAGTAACAGGTGTTTGTCAGGACGTTCCCACAAATACCCACTTTCACTACGATATGTTCGGGTCAATGCGCTCGATTGAGCTTCGTAATACGTGGCTGAGCAGTGGTTGCTATACGTACGTGGTTCTTCGTCCGGGTTATTCGATTGACGACCTAAGGGCTAAAATGCCGGACCTGGTGAAGAAGCACATTGGCTCTGAAATCCAGGCGCTTTTCGGCATTAGTCTGGACGAGTTTACCCGAAAAGGAGATCGGTTCGGATTCGGATTTCAACCCATTACGGATATTCACCTTCACTCAGACCTGGAGGCTGAAATTGAATCCAACAGTGACGTCAAATACATTTATATCTTTTCGATTATCGCGGTATTTATTCTGCTGGTTGCCTGCATCAACTTCATGAACCTATCCACTGCCGGATCGGCCGGACGGGCGAAAGAAGTGGGTATTCGAAAGGTATTGGGGTCAGTGCAACAGCAATTGATCGGGCAATTTTTAAGCGAGTCGGTGCTGATTACATTCATGGCCCTGGTGGTTGCCCTGAGTATCGTAGTGGTTGTGCTGCCAAGCTTTAATCAACTGGCAGGAAAACAGTTTGAACTGAATGTCTTAACGAGTGGCTGGATGCTGGCAGGTATCGTATTGACTTGCCTGTTGATTGGGCTGCTGGCAGGTAGCTACCCCGCCTTTTTCCTGTCTGCATTTAAGCCAGTGAGTGTACTGAAAGGGCAGATGCGGGCCGGGTTCCGTAGCGGATGGCTACGAAATGCACTGGTTACCAGTCAGTTTGTGGTTTCTATTGGGATGATTATTGGAACACTGGTCGTTTATCGGCAGCTCTATTTTATTCAGAATAAAAAAGTAGGATTCGATAAGGATCAGGTTCTTATCCTGCATGATACCTATTCGCTTGGGCCTAAAGGCAAGGCATTCAGATCTGAACTGGCCAAATTATCGCAGGTAATCAATGCAACGCAGGCGGGGTACCTGCCTGCTGGCGTATCGAACAGCGGAAACGATGGATTTCAGCCGGATAATGGGGCTGCCCAGGCAACTATTTACCGGGAGAAAACCTACTACATCGACGAAAATTACCTGCCAACATTAGGGATTAACCTGGCTCAGGGGCGGAATTTCTCGAAAGCTTTTCCCTCCGACAGTTCCGCTATACTGATTAACGAAGCTGCTGCCAAACGATTCGGCTGGAAAGCCCCGGTTGGAAAACGGCTCTGGACAATAGGCAATGGTAGCCCGGAAAGTCGCCGGCTGTATACGATTGTTGGGGTTGTGAAGAATTTCCATTTCGAGTCGATGCACCAGCACATTGCCCCTCTGGTTATGTTTTATGGAGCCGATAATTATCAAATGGCCCTGCGAGTCCGAACCGCAGACATGCCGGGGTTACTAAAAACACTGGAACAGAAATGGAAAGCTCAGACGGATAACCCATTCGCTTATTCATTCTTAAACGAACGATTCAACCGGATTTACCAGTCTGAACAACGGGTTGGCCAATTGTTTGGCATCTTCGCCAGCCTGACCGTCATTATCTCCTGTTTGGGTCTGTTTGGTCTGGCCATGTTTACGGCCCAGCAGCGGACTAAAGAAATCGGCGTTCGCAAAGTACTCGGCGCATCGGTTGGCAGCGTGGTCGCCCTGTTGTCGAAAGATTTCCTGAAACTGGTTCTGGTTGCCATTGTTATTGCCACGCCACTAGCCTGGTATGCCATGAGTCGATGGCTTCAGGATTTTGCCTATAAGATTGATATTGACTGGTGGGTGTTCGTTCTGGCGGCATTCCTGGCAATTGGTATTGCGCTACTGACGGTGAGTTTTCAAAGCATTAAAGCAGCCTTGATGAATCCGGTTCAATCCTTACGATCGGAATGACTATAGGAGTGGATAATGCCATATGAAAGCCAATGAATGCCCCTTCATCTTTCTTTTACATTAGCCATTAGTCGTTTCCATTATGAAACCACCCCGCTGGGCCAATAGACTGCTGGACTCCTTTGGTGATCCCAACACAGTAGAAGAAGTACAGGGCGACCTGCTCGAACTCTATACCTACTGGGTTGAGACAATCGGTGAGCGACGTGCCCGCTGGCGCTATGGCCTGAGTGTGCTGAAATTACTGCGGCCATTGGCCAAAAGAAGACCATTTTCCGATTATGATTCACCCTTTTTTTTGAGCCCTGCTATGATCCGGAATTATTTTAAAATCGCCTGGCGGAATCTGATTCGCAACAAAGCTTTTTCCGTCATCAACATTTCAGGGCTGACCTTGGGTATGGCTTCCAGCCTGCTGATATTCCTGTGGATTCAGGATGAATTGAGCATAGGTACTCAGTACGAAAACAGCGCGGATCTGTACCGAATCATGGAGAACGAGATTGCCGACGGCCGAATCGTTACCGATGAGGACACTCCCGGAATTTTAGCTGATGAACTCAAAAAGCAATTTCCAGAGGTTGTTTATGCGGCTGGTTTTTCAAGCCCGGAACAGCATGTGCTGACTGTAGGTGAGAAAGCTACCAGGCAGACTGGCCATTTTGTTGGTTCCGACTGGTTAACGATGTACAGTATTCCGTTAGTAGCCGGAACCTATGCCAATGCACTTAACTCGCCCAACAGCCTGGCCATTTCAAGAAAGATAGCTGAAATCTATTTTGGCAACCCACAGGCGGCTCTGGGTAAATCCATTCGATTCGACAGCTGGAACGACTATCAGGTTACGGCCGTATTTGATAATTTACCCGCCAGTTCACCCGATAAGTATGATTTTTTGCTGAATTGGCAGAAGTACTTGAAGCGGGAGCCCTGGCTCGACCAGTGGGAAAATGCAGGGCCGGGAACCCGCCTGCAACTTCGTCCAGATGCCAATCCGGCTGTCGTTGATGCCAAGCTCAAAACGTTTCTGAAGGGCAGGAATAAGGACATTGGTCCGAATTTTAACATTCAGCTATTCCTGCAACCCGAGTCTGAAGCGTACCTGTATTCTAACTTCAAAAACGGCCATCGCGATGGCGGACGCATCGAATATGTGCGGCTATTTGTCATTGTGGCCGTGTTTTTACTTTTTATTGCCTGCATCAACTTCATGAATCTGGCGACGGCTCGTTCGGTCAAACGAGCGCGTGAAGTGGGTGTTCGTAAGGTGGTGGGGGCTAAACGGGCATCGCTGATGGGGCAGTTTATGGGCGAAGCCATGCTCCTGACTACGCTGGCGCTTGGTCTGGCGATTGGGTTGGTAGCGCTGGTTCTGCCCGTATTTAATCAGCTAACCGATAAGCACCTTATACTCCCCTTTAACCAGCCTCTTCTCTGGATAGGTCTTCCCGTATTGCTGGTGGTTACGGGGGCTTTGGCCGGAAGCTATCCAGCGTTGTTTTTGTCGTCGCTCAAGCCGGTACTCGTGCTGAAAGGAACGCTCCGTTTGGGTGCTGGGGCCCAACTGTTTCGACGGGGGTTGGTCGTATTTCAGTTTGTCTTATCGATGCTGCTGATCATCGGAACCGTCGTTATTTATCGACAACTGCACTATATCCAAACGAAGAATCTTGGCTACGATCGGGAAAATCTGATCAGGATTCAGGGCGAAGGTGAAATAGCCCAAAAATTCCAGCTTTTTAAACAGGAACTCCTCCAGAAGCCAGGTATTCAGTCGGTTTCACACATACAGACAAGCCCGCTGCAAAACGGAAATACGACCGACGGCGTAAACTGGGTGGGCAAAGATCCTACATCCGCTATTCAATTCAACAATACCTGGGTTGGCTACGATTTTGCTAAAACGATGAAAGTTAACATCATTCGCGGTCGTGATTTCTCGCCCAGTTTTGGCACAGATTCGAGCAATTACCTCATCAACCAGGCTGCTGCCAAACGAATTGGTTATAAAGACCCGATCGGACAGCCCTTATCGTTCGGACAAAAACCGGGAACAATTGTGGGGCTGATCGAGGATTTTCATTTCAACTCACTACACAATCCGATCCGTCCACTCATTATCCGGTTAGCCGAAACCTGGAACCATGACAATATTCTGATTCGTACCAAACCTGGACAAACCGAACAGGCATTAGCCAGTGTCGAGAAACTTTGCCATAGACTAAATCCGAAGTTTCCATTTGCTTATTCGTTTGTCGACTCCGACTTTGCGACGCTCTATAAAAGCGAAACAGTTGTTGGTACGCTGGCTACCGTTTTCGCGTTCCTGGCTATTTTCATTGCCTGTCTTGGCTTATTTGGTTTAGCCGCTTTCACTACCGAGCAGCGGACCAAAGAAATTGGGGTCCGGAAAGTACTCGGCGCATCGGTTTACAGCATTGCCACCCTGCTCTCCAAAGACTTTTTGAAGCTGGTTCTGGTCGCCATTGTTACGGCCTCTCCAATTGCCTGGTACGTGATGAATCAATGGCTTCAGAATTTCGCCTACAAAATTACCATCAGCTGGTGGGTGTTTGTGTTGGCGGGTTTCCTTGCAATTGGTATTGCTTTATTGACGGTGAGTTTCCAGAGTATCAAAGCGGCCCTGATGAATCCAGTCAAATCATTACGATCGGAATAAAGACCGAACCGGCAGACTGGTTTTTATTCAAATAGAACATGGCTACCAATCCATCACCTCGCTGGGCCACATGGCTTCTGAAGACCTTCGGGAATCCCGACACTTCGGAAGAAGTTGAAGGCGATCTGCTCGAACTCTACGACTTCTGGGTACAGACCGTAGGGGTGCGAAAAGCCAATTGGCGCTATACGTTCAGCGCGCTCAAGTTAGTAAGGCCATTCGCCAAACGAAAAAAGACAAACGGTTATCCAACAAGCTATCTATACAGCCCAACCATGATACGTAACTATTTTAAAATCGCGTGGAGGAATCTGCTAAAATATAAACTTTTTTCTCTAATTAATATAGTAGGATTAAGTCTTGCCATTCCTTCCGCATTGATGGCATTAATTCAAATTGTGAATTATTACGAATACGATAATTCTCACCGGGATAGCGACCGGATAGTACGAATAATAACTGACGAAAAAAATAAAGATGGCGAACTGACAAACTGGGCATCAAGCCCTGTTCTATTAGCCAAACATATCAAGGAAAATTTTGCGGGTATAGATAATTCGGCGACTATAATAAGAGATTTCGATTGGGTTTTGAGCAACGGAATAAAAACAAAAAACATAAAGGCTATTTATACCGATGAATCTTTTTTTCAATTATTTAATTTTCCATTAGAAAAAGGAACTTATCCCGTTGAACCTAATACAATTGTTCTCACCTACGAGACTGCTCAATGGTTCTTTAGAGATGCAAATCCGATTGGTAACATTCTTGAAAATCCAAAGTATGGCGCTTTTAAAATTGTTGGGGTTTTAAAGCCATTTAATCAGAAAAAAACTCAGTTCAGAACCGATGCAATCGTACCAATGATCGGTTATCGGGGTCTCAATAGTAAAACAATTAATTGGTCAGCACTGAATGCACACACGTTTATAAAAATAGCAAAGGGCAAGACTTCCATCGACCTTGATAAGCAGTTATCCCAAACTTCGGCAGAAGTCAATAAATTAATTGGACCGGCGGTAAATACAACCCTGCGTTTCAAAGCACAATACTTGGCAGAAATCTCACCATCAAAGGAAATATTAAAGAACGACCCCTATATTCAGGACTACAGAAGTATCTATATAAATTTTGGATTTCAATTAATTATCATTTTACTGGCAGCTTTTAATTATATCAATCTTACTCTTGCCCGATCCATGAACCGAGGCCGTGAAGTAGGTGTAAGAAAAGTAATGGGTGCAACAAAATCTCAGCTTATTCTTCAATTTTTAACTGAATCGGTATTAGTTTCTTATTTAGCCCTGGGTATTGGTTTGTTTTTATTATGGTTTATAAAGAAGCAGGTTCATGTTTCATGGCTCAATTGGGATATTGATCATCTGGGCTACCTTATTCTGTTGTTTTTCATTTTCAACCTGATTCTGGGTTTAGTAGCTGGTGCGTCTCCAAGTCTTATATTGTCTTCCTTTCAACCTGTCAACGTGTTAAAAGGAAGCATTTTGCCTACGACTTTTGGTAAAATAGGTTTACGAAAATCATTAATAATCGGTCAATTTACGATAGCGTTGACATATATATTTTTTACTGGGCATGCGTTTTATCAAACAAATTATATGGCCACAGATAATGAAAATTACCGACGTGATCATATACTCAATATAAACCTGGCAGGAAATCAAAATAAACAGTTTGCTGCTGAGATCAGTACCATTAAAGACGTCCAAAAAATAGGGTATACCTCCCTTAGTTTTGGTAACAAACCAATCTATTATAGTATTAAAAATAGCAAAAATGAAGCCCCAAGGCCAGCGTTTTATTATGCCACAGACCATAATTTTATTGACAATATGGGTCTGGAAATTATGGCGGGAAAAAACCTGATTGAAAATAATTCAGAATCGCCATCACCTATGATTGTTGTAAACCAAAAGTTAGTAGAAAATCTTAAACTTGGTTCTGAACAAGACGCAATAGGAAAGCTCATTCTTGTGAATGATACTCTTTCCGCAACCATTATAGGGGTTGTTTCAAATTTTTGCCATTATGATTATGAACGTAAAATAGAGCCCATAGTTTTCCAGTACCAGCCTTCATTATTTAAAATTATGTGCCTGAAAACAAGCGCTGTAAACAATAGAAAAGCGCTCGAAGCCACAATTAAAAACGTATGGAAGAAACACAATCCTTACCTGGAAATGAACGCTTTATGGCTGGATACGGATATGTACGAACGCTATTATCCTTATGAAGACATGCAGTTTGCGGGAATGGAAAGCACTGTGATTCTCGTGATAGCCATATTAGGACTCATCGGTATACTTACTTACAGTTTAGAAAAACGAACGAAAGAAATCGGTATAAGAAAAGTAATGGGCGCCACTGGCTCTGAAGTGATAAAATTGATGTCAGCTGACTTTATTAAACTGCTGGCCATTGCTACTGCAATAGCCATTCCTCTCGGAATAGCCATCGCCTTGTACATGAATAGTTATCTTGTTTTTAATAATGGGATAAGTTATTTAACCATGTCCTTTCTTCTATTAATTGTCTTGGGTATTGCGTTAGGGGTGGTGGGATATTTTTCATGGAAAGCAGCCCAAACCAACCCGGCAAAAACATTGAGGGCAGAGTAATATTTATTAAAAAATGAGTAAAAAACCATGAAGCCAACTCTCCCTCCCCGTTGGGCATCTACTCTCCTGAGTTGGTGGGCCGACCCCAACACTTCGGAAGAGGTTCAGGGCGACTTGCTCGAACTCTACGACTTCTGGGTACAGACCGTTGGCGAGCGAAAAGCGCGCTGGCGATATGCCCTGAATGCATTGAAACTAATACGGCCACTGGCTAAGCCAAAATCATCGTTAGACTACCCCTCACCTTTTTTACTAAGTCCTGGTATGATACGTAATTATGTCAAAATCGCTTTTCGAAACCTCGCCAAAAGCAAGGGTTATTCCTTCATTAACATCACTGGTCTGGCAACAGGCATGGCCTGTACGGTATTGATATTTTTAGCCGTCAGACACGAGACCAGCTACGACCAGAACCACGTAAACGGGAGCCGGGTGTATCGGGTTGAAAGCGAAAATATTAAAGAAAAACACAGCTATCCGGGTACATATACTGGTATGGCCAATGCCCTGCGTACCGACTTCCCCGAAGCGGAATTAGTCGTTCCCCTGCTTCAGGTTTGGGGCAGTACCTTTGCAGTACCCAACTCCGACAAACGGTTCAAAGAACCGTTCATATTTGCCGACAATAAGTTATTTCATTTGCTTGATTATCAATGGGTAGCGGGCGATCCCCGCACGGCGCTGTCGCAACCGAATACCGTTGTACTGACACGCGCCTATGCCGAAAAGTATTTTGGCACCACCGATGTACTCAGCAAAACCATTCGGCTCGATAACAAGCAGGATTTGCTGGTGGCCGGTGTACTGGAAGACCATCCAGCAACCACCAGTTTTCCATTCGATTTGCTGGTTTCGTTTCCTACGATCAAAACGGCCAAGCCCGATATTGACTTGAATAAGTGGAATGGCTGGAGTGATAATTTTCAGGTGTTTGTGTTACTGAAAAATGGCATCAATCCCGCCCAACTGACCAAACGATTTCAGGCTATAATCGTCAAATACATGAGCAAGGAAGCCCTTGCCGACAAACGCTTTTTCCTGGGCCCGTTGTCCGAAATTCATTATGGCAGCAACCTGGGCGGACGATCAGCTAATCTACCTTTACTCAGGACGCTGTCGTTCATTGGCTTGCTGGTGCTACTGATTGCCTGTTTTAACTTTATCAATTTAAGTACGGCTCAGGCATTCAAACGGGCAAAAGAAGTTGGTATTCGGAAAGCCATTGGCAGTAATCGCTGGTCGCTGATTTACCAGTTTCTCACCGAAGCTGGTCTGCTCACATTTTTTGCGGTCCTGTTAGCCATCCTGTTGGCCTGGATTATGCTGCCTGCTATGGCTGATACGCTGGCGGTCCCGTTGAAATCACCTGATTTATTTACCTGGCAAACGGCTTTGTTCGCGCTTGTACTGGCGGGCCTGACAACTTTATTGGCTGGGGTCTATCCCGCGTTTCGGCTATCGGGTATGGCGCCGATCTGGGCGTTGAAAAGCAATAGGTTAGCATACGGAAAACAGTGGTTTTCCCTGCGGCAGGGATTAGTGGTCGTTCAGTTTACTGTGTCATTGATTCTTATCAGCAGCGCCTTATTGATCAATCAGCAACTTACCTTTTTCCGGAATGCTGATCTGGGTTTTAATAAAGCGGCCATCATCACGGTTGGTCTACCAGATAATAAACTCGAAAATTTACAGGCCCTACGCAATCAGCTTATCGAATCACCACTGATTAAAGATGTCAGTTTTTCCTACAATAGCGCATCGGCAGAAAGTAACTGGATGCAGGCCATGCAGTATCGGAAAGGAGCCCAGGCCACCGATATCAAAACCCAGATGAAAATGGGTGATTCCCACTACCTGGATACCTATGGCATTCAATTGTTGGCCGGCGAAAAACTTAAAGACACAGATACGTCCTCAGCCTCCTTTAAACTCATTGCTAATGAGGTATTTATCAATCGGATGGGCATTAGTCGGCCAAGGGATGCCATTGGACAGCGTGTGTATTATGGAGACGGCGAAGAGTTTGCAACGATTATCGGCGTTGCCAAAAACTTTAACGTCAATTCGTTGCATCAGAAAATAGATCCGACGGTAATTCAGGTTGTACCCAAAAATTTTTACCAGGCGGGTATCAAGCTGCAAACCGAAAAGCCTACGGCCGAGACCGTACAGGCTGCTTTGTCGCAAATTAAAAAAGCATGGATAGCCACCTTCCCAACTCATGTATTTGATTACAGTTTCCTGGACGAATCACTGGCGCAGGCTTACCAGTCTGAAACCCGGACAGCGGAACTAATTGAGGTCTCGACATTTCTGGCCATGTTGATTGCCTGTCTGGGTTTGTTCGGCTTAGCTACGTTCACGGCCGAACAGCGAACGAAAGAAATCGGTGTACGGAAAGTATTGGGCGCTTCGGTTACTGGTATTGTTACACTGCTCTCCAAAGACTTCCTGAAACTGGTGTTGATTGCCATTGTCATTGCTTCTCCCATTGCCTGGTACGCCATGAGTCAATGGCTTCAGAATTTTGAGTTCAAAGTTGAGATCCAGTGGTGGGTGTTTGCGCTGACGGGTCTGTTGATGGCCGTAATTGCTCTGTTGACGGTCAGTTTTCAGAGTATCAAAGCAGCTCTGGTCAATCCCGTAAAAAGCTTGCGTAGTGAATAGACTGTAGTAAAGTATATTTTTTACCACAACTGAACGTCGAAGAAAATGAACTGTAATTTTTTGATAACAGGATTGCTGGCGGTAATTGCCTCGTCATCAGGAATTGGAGCGCACGCACAGAATCGTGATGTAGAAAAATATAACAACTACTACATCGTCAATCATGATAAATCGGGAGCTATTAAAGAAACGGTTCATACATTTTATGAGGGACACGAGTATCTATTTGCGTTGAGCAACGGCCTACTTGATGAATTTCGTGTTGATGAGAGGAAAATTCCTGCCGACAACTACGCATCCTACAATGGCGTCATTAATGCAATCAGGAAGCAACTGGCGAAAGACCAGTTAGAGGAGAGTAGGGATCGGGGAAAACGTGTTCATGAGCAGGATTTTCAGGCAAATGTTAATACCCATTTTACGCTGAATGAAGTCAATAATGTCCATTCCGAAACCAGGTTTGATCAGGAGCAAACTCATACTAGCCAGACGCTTACAGGCATAGGTCACAAAAACGTTGATGCCGATCAGACGATGATGAGCAACATGATCAATGACCTGATCAAGGACGGTATTGTATCGAGTCAGAAAGAATTAATGTCGGTTACACTGTCTGCCACCGAGATGACGGTCAATGAAAAGAAGTTGCCCAGCGCCATTTTTAACCGATATAAAGAAAAGTATAGTACGTGGGCAGCTGGCAATTTTTCTTATGGCGGTAACCAGCAAAATCATAGTGGCATTCACATAAGAAAGCGCAATCACTAAAGCGTAAAACTTTCTAGTATCCAGTATGAACAAACCACCTCGCTGGCTCCAAAAACTCCTTCACTGGTGGGGTAATCCTACTACGGAGGAGGAAGTGCAGGGCGATCTGCTCGAACTCTATACCTACTGGGTAGAAACCGTAGGGGAGCGACGCGCCCGTTGGCGATATGGTTTGAGTGTGCTGAAACTGCTGCGGCCGCTCGCTAAACGAAAACAATACTATTCGCCCCCTTTTTACCTAAGTCCTACTATGATACGCAACTATTTCAAAATCGCTTTTCGCAATCTGGTCCGAAACAAAGCCTATTCGCTCATCAATATTGGTGGGCTGGCTGTTGGTATGGCCGTGGCTATGCTTATTGGCTTATGGATCTGGGATGAGCTTTCCTATAATAAATACCACCAACACTACGACCGTATTGCCCAGGTCATGCAAAACCAGACGTATAATGGGGTCGTTACCACGCAGGAGCACAATCCAATGCCATTGGGCAATGCACTGCGCCGGATTTATGGAACGGATTTTACCTATGTGGCAATGTCGTCGGGTACTTTTTCTACGATCCTATCCGTTGGCGAAAAGAAATTTACCAAACTCGGAAATTATGCCGAACCTGAAATTGCCGAGATGCTGAGCCTGAAGATGGTGAGGGGAACACGGGCCGGGTTAAAAGATCCATCATCCATCTTGCTGTCTGAATCAGTAGCGAAGGCTTTCTTTGGGGAAAGCGATCCGATTGGTAAGCTGTTGAAAATCAATGACGAGTCGAGTGTGAAAGTGGCAGGAGTATATGAAGATTTTCCCCAAAACTCGCAATTCAATGAGGTGTCATTTCTGGCACCCTGGGACATCATTGCCAGAGCAACCAAAAACAAAGACGATTGGGATAGCAATCAATTTCGCACGTACGTCCAACTGGCCGATAAGGCTGATCTGGATAACGTTTCGGCGAAGATCAAAGACATTAAATTAATAAACGGGCGGAAAGAAAGTCGGCTATATAAAGCTCAGATGTTCCTGCATCCGATGCGCAACTGGCATCTCTATTCCGAATTTGAAAATGGCGTGAGCATAGGCGGACGAATTCAGTACGTCTGGTTATTTGGTATAATCGGTGCGTTTGTCCTACTATTGGCCTGTATCAATTTCATGAATCTGAGTACAGCCCGCTCCGAAAAACGGGCCAAAGAAGTGGGCATCCGGAAAGCGATTGGATCAGTACGGGCTCAGTTGATCAGTCAGTTTTTCAGCGAATCGTTTTTGGTGGTTCTACTGGCATTTGCGCTGGCGATCGGACTAGTAGCTGTTTCGATGGCCGGTTTTAATGAGCTGGCGGGGAAAGAAATTGCCATGTTCTGGCTCTCCCCTTATTTCTGGCTGGTTAGTGTAGGATTTATTGCGCTGACGGGCTTTCTGGCCGGGAGCTACCCGGCTCTTTACCTGTCTTCTTTCCAGCCGATCAAAGCATTGAAAGGATATGGATTTCAGGTAGGTCGATTTGCCGCGCTGCCTCGCAAGGTGCTGGTTGTGATACAATTTACGGTATCGGTCACCCTCATCATCGGCACTATCATTGTTTATCGACAGATTCAATTCGCCCAAAGCCGCCCGATTGGATACAGCCGGGCCGGTTTGATTATGATTCAAACGCCTACTCCCGATATTCATGAGCATTTTGAGGCCGTTCGGAATGAATTGCAACAGGCTGGCGCCGTTCTGGAAATGGCCGAATCACACAGCCCGTTAACCGACCTTTTTCTAACATTACCTGATTTTGACTGGCGGGGTAAAGACCCGAATCTACAAGCGAGTATTGGTACGATTAAAGTATCGCATGATTTCGGGAAAACCGTTGGCTGGCAGTTTACGCAGGGGCGGGATTTTTCAAGAAAATTTACGACCGATTCGGTAGGTATGGTGCTGAACGAATCGGCCGCGAAACTCATGGGCTTTACGAATCCGATTGGCGAACTTGTGAAAGGAGGTGGCTTTTTAAACGGGGAATCGTTCAAGGTTATCGGTGTCATTAAGGATATGGTGATGGAATCACCCTATAAACCTGTAAGGCCCTCTGTTTTTGTGATCAATAAAAGAAAAGGCAATTTTGTCGTTCTGAAAATAGATCCGGCAGCCAGTGCCAGTGAAGCGTTGAGTAAAACCGAAGCAGTTTTCAAAAAGTATAATCCGGCTGCTCCGTTCGACTACAAATTTGTCGATCAGGAGCATGCGTTAAAATTTGCCGCCGAAGAGCGGGTTGGCAAATTAGCTTCGGTGCTGGCTAGCCTCGCCATTTTCATCAGTTGTTTAGGACTTTTCGGCCTGGCCTCGTTCATGGCCGAGCAGCGCACCAAAGAAATTGGGGTACGCAAAGTGCTGGGCGCTTCAGTCTTGAATCTGTGGGGCCTGCTCTCCAAAGACTTTGTGTTTCTGGTACTGATCGCCTTCTGTATCGCTACGCCAATTGCTTACTATTTTCTGCATAACTGGCTTCAGAAATACGAGTATCGTACCGAGATTTCGTGGTGGGTTTTTGCCCTGTCTGGCGTAGGCGCTCTGGCTATTACGCTATTGACGGTGAGTTTCCAGAGTATAAAAGCAGCTTTGGTGAATCCGGTCAAAAGTTTACGATCCGAATAGATACTATTCATTCCATTCGAAGGCACCGTACTGCAAACGGTGCCTTTTTTATTGTCCGTCAGCGTACGCAACTTGTCCGTTTTTGGACAGTGCTTCGTAGCGATAAATCCGGAATCTGGCGATTCCTGCTCAGAAAAGCCCCATTAGTCAGTTTGGCAAGGCATTTGACATACAGAAATAGAGGAAATAAAAAGAGCGCTACAATTTTATCGATTACCTCATGCGACGAAGTGACTTAGGTGAGTTTGAAGAGGTTGTTTTGCTGGCTGTAGCCGTACTTTCTCCCAAAGCTTATTCGGTGGTTATCGCTGAAGAGCTCGAACGGGAAACCAACCAGACTGTCAGTACGGGGGCCGTGCATGCCGCCCTGCAACGACTCGAACAGAAAGGGTATTTAACCTCCTATCTGGGCGAGGCAACGGCCGAACGGGGCGGACGACGGAAACGCCTGTTTACGGTTACGGCACTGGGCGGGCGGATCATGAGCGAGGTGCATCTGGTTCGAAATCGGATGTGGGAGCGGATCATTCCTACTATTCGGCTGGAATGGAGCTAGTAGCCCGTTGTGTGCTATGAAATCGAAGCCCCCAAACCCCGGAAAAGGCCCATCATCCGTGAAACATCGGCCCGCGCCTGGATGGATAACTAAACTCATTGAGTGGCTGTGCGCCCCGCATCTGCGGGAAGAGGTGCTGGGCGATCTCCACGAACGCTATGCCTTACGAGTAGAGCGATTGGGTGAAGCCCAGGCCCGCCGACGGTATTGGCGGGAAGTGCTGGCCTATATGCGGCCTTCTGTGATTAAACGAAAATCAGCGGTCCGAGGATTCGGCCAATATCCTAACCCAACAGCTACAGACATGCTACGGAATTATGTCAAAATCGCTTTTCGAACCCTGAGCCGACATAAACTTTATACGGCCCTCAACGTGGCTGGTTTGACCTTCGGTATCACCTGTTTTCTGCTGATCGGATTATACCTGTTCGATGAGTTGACGTTCGACCAGCAGCATAGCCGAACGAACCGGATTTACCGGGCCATTCAGCATAAAAAAACACCTACAGAAGACCTGACCATTGCGGCATCGAGTTACAAAGTAGCCGAAGAATCGAAGAAAAGCATTGGCGAAATCGAAAACTCGGCTCGGATTACCCGAACCGGAAGAGCCAATATAACAAATCCGGAAAACAAGAATACGTTTCAGGAAACCGTCGTCTTTGGTAACCCAGGCTTGTTGGAGATTTTTGATTTTGAGGCCATTGATGGTGATAGTAAGTCGGCTTTGAACGAGCCTAATTCCATCATTCTTGCCGAAGAGTTGGCACAACGTCTTTTTAACACGACGCAGGTTGTCGGAAAAACCGTTGAGTTTGAATTTATACCAGATAAGCCGCTGAAGATAACTGCCGTTCTGAAAAATCATCCCCGGAATTCAAGTTTCGATTTCAATCTGGTTATATCAGAAGCGACGATCAGCAGCGATCAGGATTTTGATGAAAGTACGTCTAACTGGGCGTCCCAAAATTTCATGACGTTCTTTTTGTTGAAAGATAAAGCCAATCCGGAGGTAGCCGCGTCGAAAATTACGCATTTACTCAATGCCAATGTCAAACTGGATGCAGGCACTTCTATGAGCTATAGCCTGCAACCGCTGGCTGACATTCACCTGTTTTCGGAGCATATTATAGACGGTGCCAGAAATTCCAACGTAGAAGCAATGAGCCGGGGCGTTTTCCTCTACATCAAAATCTTTGCGATTGTGGCTCTGTTTGTCTTGCTCATTGCCTGCATCAATTACATGAATCTGGCCACAGCCAGGGCTTCCAACCGGTCGAAAGAAATTGGCGTTCGCAAAGCCAGTGGAGCGTTTCAGAGTCATCTTATTCATCAGTTTCTAACTGAATCACTGGTTGTAACCGCCATCTCGTTTGGTTTGGCCGTAGTACTGGTGAATATACTGCTTCCTACCTTCAATGAATTCACCAATAAAGAACTCTCGCTGGGTATTCATAGTGATTACCGTATCTGGATTTATACCCTGCTTGCTCTTGTTGTTACAGGTTTATTGTCAGGTAGTTATCCATCATTTTTGTTGTCGAAGTTCAGCCCGCTGTTTTTGCTGAAAAATCTCAAGATCCAGAACAGGAGTGGTTTGTCGTTGCGGAAAGGATTGGTTGTTTTTCAGTTTACGATATCGGTCGTCATGATGATTGCTACCATCGTGCTTTTTCAGCAGGTCCAGTTTGTGAATAACAAGAATTTGGGCTTCGATAAAGAATTATTGCTGGTAATCGATATCAATAGTAGTAAAGTACGAACTGATGCCGAAACGATCAAAAGCGAATTTAGACGAATCGCTGCGGTCAAAAATGTATCGGTTACCTCCAGAGTGCCGGGAGAATGGAAAACAATTCCAACGGTCAAAATCAGGACCGAAGGAAATACCGATGAACACAAAGTTGCTTACCTGATCGGTGCTGATGAAAACTTTGCCAAAACCTTTAATGTGCGTCTCTTGAACGGTCGGAATTTTGGTGGAATGAGTGATTCTACGTCTGTCATCCTCAACGAAACAGCTGCTAAGCTGCTCGGTATCAAGGAGGCCTCGGCACAACCAATTGAAATGCCAGCCAGAGCAATGGGAGGAAGCTATAATCCGCTCAACGAGACGAATCAGCCTTTTAAAGCAAGAGTCATCGGCATTGTAAACGATTTTCATTTTCAATCATTACGCGAAAAAATTGCTCCGATGGTATTGGCCTACCAGAAGAATCCGGTGCATAACATCGACTACTTTACCGCACGGATCGAAGGCCAGGATATTCCGGCTACACTGGCCAAAATGAATGATGTTCTGGTCAAAATTGACCCTACAAATCTGCTGGAGTATCACTTTCTGGATGAGCAACTGGCCCGTTTTTATGCCGAAGACCGACGCCGTGAAACCTTATTGATCTGGATTGCGCTGGCTACGATTTTCATCGCCTGTCTGGGGCTTTTTGGCCTGGCCACCTACGCTGCCGAACAACGGATTAAGGAAATTGGTGTTCGCAAAGTACTGGGAGCCAGTATTTTGAATTTAACAGCTTTGTTGTCGAAAGATTTCCTGAAGCTGGTCCTGATCGCCAATGGCATTGCTTTTCCGCTAGGCTGGTGGGTAACGAATCAATGGCTAAACGAATTCGCTTACCACATCAGCGTCGAATGGTGGGTATTTGTTGTGGCCGGCGTAGTAGCGATTACCATTGCCCTGGCTACTGTCAGTTATCAGGCAATCAAAGCGGCTTTAATGAATCCAGTAAAATCCCTGCGCTCAGAATAAAGAATGTCGAATTCCTGATCGGAACATGCAGGTTAGCATTATCCAGTATGAATACACCCCGAAACCGCGCTGACGGACCGCCCCGTTTTGCTGACCGCTTGCTCAGGCTCTTCTGCGCCCCGCATCTGCGGGAGGAGGTGCTGGGTGATCTGCATGAGCGGTATTACCTGAAGGCGCAGCGAATGGGTGAGGCCCAGGCCCGCCGACGGTATTGGCGGGAAGTACTGGCTTATGTACGACCTGCGATTATCAGACGACAACGTAGTGACTATTCCCAACCAACAACTACAGTTATGCTACGCAACTATGTCAAAATTGCTTTTCGAACCCTTGTTAAAAACAAAGGGTACTCGTTCATTAATATTGGAGGGTTGGCTGTTGGTATGGCCGTCGCGGTGCTGAATGGTTTATGGGTATGGGATGAGTTGACATTCAATACTTATCACAACAATTACAACCGAATTGCCAAGGTTACGGAATTAGGTATACGGGATGAAGGGAAACGATATTCCAATAAGACTTTGCCCTACCCGCTGGCTACGGAACTTAAAACCAATTACCCTGGCTATTTCAGACACATTCTCATTGCGCGGGAAGCAGAAGATTATATTCTGGCAGCTGGCGAAACAAAATTAAGTCAGAAAGGGCAGTTCATAGATGGGGGCATTGCTGAAATGCTATCCTTAAAAATGCTCAAAGGTACCTGGGCGGGCCTGAACGATCCGAACTCGATCTTACTTTCGGCATCGACAGCCAGGGCTATCTTCGGAAAGGCTGATCCAATAAATAAGCTCGTAAAGATCAATGCCAGTATGGATGCCAAAGTAACTGGCGTTTATGAGGACTTACCCCATAATACCGAATTTCACGAGGTGAAATTTTTTGCTCCTTTTGATTTATGGACTTCTGTCAATCCCTGGGTAAAGCAGCAACAGTGGGATAATTGGTTCCTCTCTATTTATGTCCAGCTTCAGCCACAAGTGGGGTTTGACCAGGTTTCTTCTAGTATTAAAGATATTGAAATCAATAAGCTTAAAAAGCTCGAGGGAACGCAGGAACTATTGATGAGGCAACCGCAAATCAGTCTGCTCCCGATGAGTAAATGGCATTTGTATGGGAGCTATGATGTAGATGACACAGGACCTGTACAGATGGTATGGCTAATTGGTCTGATTGGTGTCTTTGTCTTACTCCTGGCCTGCATCAATTTTATGAACCTGGCAACGGCCCGTTCGGCGAAGCGAGCTAAGGAAGTCGGTATTCGTAAGGCAGTAGGTTCGCAGCGTGGCCAATTAGTCAGCCAATTCTTTAGCGAGTCATTTCTGGTCATTTTTCTCGCCTTTACAGTAACTATCCTTCTGGTTACCGTGTCGTTGCCCTGGTTTAACGATCTGGCTGCCAAGCAGCTGAATTTCCCCTGGACTAATCCCTATTTCTGGCTCGCCGGTCTTGGTTTTGTGGGACTAACGGGCTTTCTGGCCGGGAGTTACCCCGCACTTTATTTATCTTCCTTTCAGCCAGTCAGGGTGTTGAAAGGTGCTCCTGGTTTAGGCGCATCCGGGGTTGGGCGTTTGGCGGCTGTACCCCGAAAGGTACTGGTCGTGGTACAATTTACGGTTTCGGTTACCTTAGTTATCAGTACACTGATTGTTTATCGGCAAATTCAACATGCTAAAAACCGCCCGATTGGTTATAGCCGGGCAGGCTTATTGATGATTCAGGAAAAAACGGCCGATTTCGATGGTAAGTTTGATCTGATCAGGCAGGAACTGAAAAATACAGGTTTCGTTTCCGAGGTAGCGGAGTCGAGGAGTTCGGTAACGAATATCACCATGTGGAATGGCGGCTTTTCCCGGAAAGGAAATGTAATCACCTGCCCTAATGGATGTGGTACACTGCCAGTCGGTACAGAATATGGCAAAACGGTAGGCTGGCAATTTACTGCAGGGCGCGACTTTGCCCGAACCTTCGCTAGCGATTCGTCGGGTTTCATTGTCAATGAATCGTTTGCCAAACTGACCGGGTTGAAAAATCCTGTAGGTGAAACCGTTGTGTGGGCGCCTGGATGGCGTAAGCCCAAGCCATTTACTATTCTGGGTGTCGTAAAAGACATGGTAGCCTTATCGCCCTACGAGCCAACGATACCGACTGTCTTCTTCCTGGAGAATGCTTATGACTGGATCAATATCCGAATCAATCCAAATGTGAGTGTAGCGGAAGTTCTGCCCAAACTGGAGGCTGTCTTTAAGAAGCTTATTCCCTCGGCACCCTTCGACTACAAATTCGCTGATCAGGAGTATGCCCAAAAGTTCGCCAGAGAAGAACGAGTTAGTAATCTGGCCTTTGTTTTCACCATAATTGCCATTTTTATTTCTTGCCTGGGCTTGTTTGGGCTGGCTTCGTTTATGGCCGAACAACGGACAAAAGAGATTGGTATCCGGAAAGTATTAGGCGCATCGGTGTTCAGCGTCTGGGGATTACTCTCGAAAGATTTCGTCGAATTAGTCAGCATTGCTTTCGGTATCGCTACGCCATTTGCCTATTACTTCCTCAGTAATTGGCTCCGGAATTTCACATATCGCACCGAACTGTCATGGTGGATTTTTGCCATCTCAGGCGTAGGGGCATTAGCTGTGACATTGCTGACGGTGAGTTTCCAGAGTATCAAAGCCGCCTTGATCAATCCTGTGAAATCACTGAGGTCAGAGTAGTGAGGTAAACTGGATAAAAGCTACTGTAGAATGGCTAATTCCTGATACCGTAGTCTTGACGATCTTTTTTTTCATTCTATAGTAGTCTTTATCCATGATGAATACACCCCGAAACCGACCCGGCCGCCCGGTCAAACCACCCCGCTTAGCTGATTGGCTGCTCAACTGGTTTTGCGCCCCGCATCTGCGGGAGGAGGTACTGGGCGATTTACATGAACGGTACGCCTTACGAATGGCGCGTTTGGGTGAAACCAAAGCCCAATGGCGCTACTGGCGTGAAGTGCTGGCTTATGTGCGGCCTGCTATGATCAAACGACAACCATCCGAATACCCTAAACCAACGAATAGTGCCATGCTACGCAACTATTTAAAAATTGCCTTTCGCAATCTGGTCCGGCAAAAAGTATATTCCTTTATTAATATTGGCGGGCTGGCCGTCGGTATGACTGTGGCTATACTCATTGGCCTGTGGATTTATGATGAATTGTCATTCAATAGATACCACCAGCACTACGATCGTATTGCCCAGGTCATGCAGCACCAAACCATCAATGGAAATACCGCCACCGGACCCGCTATACCGATACCGCTGGCCAATGAGCTTCGCACGGCCTATGGTACTGATTTTAAGCATGTTTTGCTATCCTCCTGGACAGAAGGACATATTCTGTCGATCGGAACCAAAAAATTCTGGAAGAATGGTAATTATATAGAGCCGGAAGCGCCCGACATGTTTTCCTTAAAGATGATCAAAGGCACGCGGGCAGGACTGAAAGAGCCGTATTCGATCATGATTTCTGAATCAGTAGCCAATGCGTTTTTTGGCACTGGCGACCCGATGGGTAAACTACTGAAAATTGATAATCAGATAGCGGTTAAAGTCACCGGGGTTTATGAAGATTTACCCTATAACACCCAACTCAATAACCTCGATTACATGGTTCCCTGGCAGGTAAATGTAGCCATACGGGATTGGGTGAAAAACTCGCAGATAAAGTGGGATAATAATTCATTTCAACTGTTTGTTCAGCTTGCCGACCACGCAGATATGGACCATGTCTCGGCAAAAATAAAAGACGCCAAGCTGGTTAAGGTAGGTGAAGTATTGGCTCAGTTTAAGCCCGAAATTTTTCTCCAGCCAATGAAAAACTGGCATTTGTATTCGGAGTTTAAAAATGGTGTAAACGTGGGCGGCCAAATCCAGTTTGTCTGGCTGTTTGGCATCATTGGCGTGTTTGTGCTCTTGCTGGCGTGCATCAATTTCATGAATCTAAGCACAGCCCGTTCTGAAAAACGCGCCAAAGAAGTGGGTATTCGCAAAGCGGTTGGCTCTATTCGTGGGCAATTGATCGGGCAATTTTTTAGCGAATCCTTATTGGTTGTCCTGATTGCCTTTGTCCTGTCATTGCTGTTCGTACAACTCAGTTTGCCATTCTTTAATGAGGTTGCCGCTAAGAAAATGACCATTCTCTGGTCAACACCTTTGTTCTGGGTCGCCAGCATTGGATTTACATTGCTGACTGGCATCATAGCGGGCAGTTATCCGGCTTTCTATTTGTCTTCTTTCCAACCCGTTAAAGTGCTGAAAGGAACCTTTCAGGTTGGCCGATTTGCTTCGCTTCCCCGGAAAGTGCTGGTAGTCATTCAATTTACGGTATCGGTCACGTTGATTATCGGAACAATTATTGTGTTTCGCCAGATTCAATATGCTAAGAACAGACCCATGGGCTACAGCCGAAATGGGCTGTTATACGTGCAGACAACCACTGCTGATATCCACAATCATTACGATGCCTTTCGCAACGATTTACTGCAATCAGGAGCAGTAACAGAAATTGCCGAATCCGAAAGTCCGCTAACGGGAGTCTGGAATGTAAATGGTGGTTTTGACTGGGATGGAAAAGACCCGAATCAGCAACCCGATTTTGCGGTGGTTGGTGTAACCTACGAGTTTGGAAAAACGATAGGCTGGCAATTTAAAGAAGGACGCGATTTCTCCCGAGCCTTCGGAACCGACTCCGCCAGTATGGTTATCAACGAAGCAGCCCTAAAATTTATGGGGTTGAAAAATCCGGTCGGCAAAATAATCAGAGAAGGAAGTCTGCGGTATAAAATCATCGGTGTGATTAAAGACATGGTGATGGAGTCGCCTTATGAACCCGCCAGACAAACGTTTTTTTACATAAGCAATTTCCCCAGCAACTTTATTAATATTCGGATGAACCCGACGATAAGCGCCAGTGAAGCGGTCAGTAAGATTGGGGACGTTTTTCAAAAATACAATCCGACTGCTCCCTTCGATTACAAATTTGCTGATGCCGAATACACCAAAAAATTTGCAGCAGAAGAGCACATTGGCACGCTGGCTTCGTTCTTTGCTATTCTCGCTATATTGATCAGTTGCCTGGGAATTTTCGGACTCGCTTCCTTTATTGCCGAACAGCGCACTAAAGAAATTGGCGTTCGGAAAGTGCTGGGCGCTTCAGTCTTGAATCTGTGGGGTTTGCTCTCCAAAGACTTTGTGTTTCTGGTACTGATCGCCTTCGCTATCGCTACGCCAATTGCCTATTATTTTCTCAGTAATTGGCTCCAGAACTATACGTACCACACGGACATATCATGGTGGATTTTTGCGGCATCGGGTAGTGGTGCCTTGTTGATTACCTTGTTGACGGTCAGTTTCCAGAGTATCAAAGCAGCCCTGATGAATCCAGTCAAATCACTGCGGTCGGAGTGAAAAACATGGATCATGTAAACTGAACTGCGCGGGAGACAACCGAATTTGTATTATCAATTGGCCGCCGGACATCCTCATTAATTAGCCCAATTTCTTGATGAACCAACCACCCCGTTTCGCTGACCAATTGCTCAACTGGTTCTGCGCCCCGCATCTGCGGGAGGAGGTGCTGGGCGATCTCCACGAACGCTACGCCTTGCGGGTCGCGCGATGGGGCAAAGCGAAAGCCCGGCAACGCTACTGGTGGGATGTAATGGCTTATGTACGACCGTCGATCATCAACCGCAAACCCAGGATTAGCATGTCCTGGCAGACAGCCGCGCACCACTCGAATGGGCGGACAGGACGATTCGGCGACTATTCTCAATCCTATTTCCCCAATCCTATTATGATACGCAATTATTTCACGGTTGCCTGGCGCAATCTGATTCGTAATAAAGCCTTTTCGGCCATCAATATGTTGGGGCTGGCTTTGGGTATGGCCTGTAGTCTGCTGATTTTGCTGTGGGTGCAGGATGAACATAGTGTAGATGGTTTTCATGCGAATGGGAAGTACCTGTATCAGGTGTATGAACGTCAGCAATTTGATGGCAAAACGGAAGCAAGCTATAGCACTCAGGGGCTGTTGGCCGACGAACTGAAACGGCTCATTCCGGAGGTGCAATATGCCAGTAGTCTGGAGTGGAACAATCCATTTACATTCCAGGTGGGCGATCGGATTAATAAGATGGAGGGAACATTTGCCGGGGCTGATTTTTTCAGGATGTTTAGTTATAAACTCCTGCAGGGAAATCCTGAAACGGCACTGGATGCGCCCAATGGCATTGCGATTTCCCGAAAGATGGCCGATCAGTTTTTTGGAAGCCCGGAAAAAGCCATTGGAAAAGCGATTCGCTACGAAAATAAAGATGACTTGACCGTAACCGCGGTATTTGACAATTTACCGGCTAATTCATCGCAGCAATTTGATTTTTTAAGAACCTGGAAAGACTATGTGAAAGTAAACGATTGGGTAAATAACTGGAGCAACTACAATCCGTCTACGTTCATACAACTACGACCGGGTGCCGATCCGGCTAAAGTTGAAGCCAAAATCAAGGCGTTTACCTATCGATTCAAACCCAAAAGTAAGGCAATTGTTGAAGAGCTGGCCCTGCAACCCTATCCGGAAAAATACCTTCATTCTACATTTAAAAATGGTCAGCTCGATGGCGGCCGGATTGAGTATGTGCGTCTTTTTAGCCTTGTCGCCCTTTTCATCCTGATCATTGCCTGCATCAATTTCATGAATCTGGCCACGGCCCGGTCGGCTAAACGCGCCAAAGAAGTCGGTGTCCGGAAAGTGGTTGGAGCGGTTCGGTCGGCCTTGATGGGGCAATTTGTAGGTGAAGCGATGTTGCTCACCTTCTTCTCGATTATTATTGCTGTGAGTCTGGTTGCGCTGCTACTGCCAGCCTTCAATACACTGACCGGAAAGCAGTTAATATTGCCCGTTAGTCAGCCTGCATTCTGGGCAACACTGCTGGGTTTACTCACGTTAACGGGCTTTGTTTCGGGCAGTTATCCGGCTCTTTTTCTGTCGGCTATGAGCCCTATTCGGGTCCTGAAAGGAAGCCTTCGGTTCAGTCCGGGGGCAACGCTGTTTCGCAAAAGCCTTGTGGTGTTTCAGTTTGCCCTTTCCATGCTACTGATTGTCGGCATGATTGTCATGTATCGGCAAATGGACTACATCCAGACGAAAAATCTCGGGTACAATCGGGAGAACCTAATTTATATTCCATTAGAAGGCGAATTGGGCCAGAAATACACCCTCTTTAAAGAAGAAGCCGGTAAAATGGCGGGTGTCCTGACCATTTCGCGTATGCGGGGAACACCCACTGTGATTTCTCATCATACGGGCGATTTCGGCTGGCCCGGCAAAGATCCAAATCAGGCTATATCCTTTGCCGATGAGACAGTTGGCTATGATTTTGTGAAAACCATGAAGCTACAACTGAAAGAAGGACGCGATTTCTCAAAAGCGTTTGGAACCGATTCGTTAGGGTTTCTGGTAAACGAGACGGCATTAGCAAAAATGGGCTATAAAAACCGCACTGTCGGATCGTCGATCGGTCAACCGTTATCCTGGGGCCAGCGGCAAGGTACGATTATCGGCATCCTGAAAGACTTTCACTTCACATCAATGCACCAGGCCATTGAACCACTGATTGTTCGTCTGGACGAAAAACGGCAATGGGGAACGGTTCTGGTTCGTACGGAAGCGGGTAAAACCAAAGAGGCACTGGTCAGTTTAGAGAAAGTCTGCAAGGAACTGAATCCCAGGTTTCCGTTTACGTATCAGTTTTCTGACCAGGAGTTTACCCGGCTCTATCAAAGCGAGCAGATGGCCAGCCAACTGGCGAATTACTTTGCTATTCTGGCTATTTTCATCTCCTGCCTGGGTCTGTTTGGCCTGGCTACGTTCACGGCCGAGCAGCGCACGAAAGAAATTGGGGTACGCAAAGTGCTGGGCGCATCGGTAACTAGTGTCGTGACCCTGCTCTCCAGAGATTTCTTGAAGCCGGTATTGATCGCCATTCTCTGCACAACACCCGTTGCCTGGTATGCCATGAGCCAGTGGTTGGAAAGCTTTGCCTACAAGATTGACATCGAGTGGTGGATGTTTGCGCTGGCAGGTTCCATCGCCATTGGCATTGCCCTGTTGACAATTGGTTTTCAGAGCATCAAAGCGGCCCTGATGAATCCGGTCAAGAGTTTAAGGAGCGAATAAGCACTAATTTGTGTAAGTTAGTGCATGAACATAAGCTTCCATCTATTCGACCTCATTGTCATTCTGGGTATTACGCAGGGGTTGCTTTATGTTGTTTTGTTGCTGATTAAATACCGTCAATATGCCAGTAAACAGGTGCTGGCGCTGATTCTGGTTGTTTTTTGCATTCTCAGCGGGAAGATTCTGCTTCATACATTGGGTTTGTGGCAGAATCCTTCCCTGCGCTATTTTCCGCTGGCTTTCGACCTCACGCTACAGCCGCTGCTCTACCTGTATGTTGTTTCGTTGACACAAAGTAAGTTTACACTGAACCGATCATGGCTGATTCATTTTGTGCCGACGCTGGTCTTTATGATTCATGCGGTACTGGTTTACAGCCAGACCCAAACAACTGATAATCTGGCTCTCAAAGATCAGATTGCCGAATCGCTGTACTTCAATAACGTAAAGGAAGTAGAAGATCTATTGTCGGTATTACTGGGCGGAGTGTACGGATTTTTGGGTTTACATCGGTTAATGCGCTATCGAAACTGGTTGTTCGATACGGTTTCGAATCCAGCCTATCCAGCTTACCTGTGGCTTCGAAATATGCTGCTTGTGACCGGGGGCGTGTGGCTATTGCTCTCGCTGAATATTTTTCTGGATCTTGGTTTATCCTTTACGACTTATTCCTTCCTGCACTGGAAATTTTTCTATGTTTATCTGGCAGTAAATGTCTATTACCTCGGAATTACGGGCTACCAGCAGCCGCCTTTCGAGGTTGCTTTCGATGAGTCGGCGATCGATTCCTTGCCGAAACGAACACTGGATGGGATAAGCCAGGATCAAATCCAGGACGTAAAGAACAAAATCGAAATGGCTATCGAGCAGGAGCGTGTTTTTTTAGATCCGGACCTTAGCCTGACGAGTCTTGCCCGTAAACTAAATCTTTCGCCGGGTATTGTGTCCGGGGTTATTAACAGCGAATTTGATAAAAGCTTTCGCAGTCTGATCAATGAACGACGGGTCGACGAAGTAAAGCATCGGTTGACCGATCCGGCTTATCAGCACCTATCCATTCTGGGTATTGCATTAGAGTCGGGCTTTAACTCCGAAGCCAGTTTTTACCGTATTTTCAAAGCCACCACAGGTCTTTCGCCCCGGCAGTATAGTACACAAAAAACGCTCAAAATACCGATTGAGAGCTCTCAAAAGCCAAACTGAGAGGTTTGAAAAGAATGATTTCGGTTGGTTTGCCTGACAATTTAATCGTCAATCCAAACTCAATCGAACTATGCAACGCTTCCTGTTAACGATCTTACTTGCCTGCTTTACCCAGGCTATTGCGTCGGCTCAATTACAACAACCAACACAAAAGAATGCGCCGTTTCTATTGAAAACCCAGTGGGATCAATATGGTAGTTATGCCAGTTATACACCCGAAAATCACGTGCTGGGTTGCTGGAGTACCGCCCTTGCTCAAATCTTTTTTTACCATCAGTTACGACCGACCGGTATCGTGAATTACCAGTGTTCAAAAGGGTATAAAATTCAGGATACCTTATCGAATCATGCCTTTTCGTGGGATCAGTTTGCATCACGTATTGAACCAACTACATCCGCCGATGCAAAAAACACGGTAGCCTTATTTTCGTACCTAACCGCCGAAGCGATTCGCAAAGATTTTGGCACGAGTCGATACCTGGAGATGGTCAATCCGGTTGGGCAAATCAACAAACACTTTCCGTGTAACGCTGAATTTTATGTGTCGTTCTCCGAGCCGATTCCCATTCCGCAAGCTCAGCTGGAAGCCATTGCCAAACAGGAAGATATTCGAAATGTGCTGAAACAAGACGATGTGGTAGGGCTGATCCGGAAGGAGATCGATGCCGGACGGCCCGTATATTTTCATTTCGGCAATTTCACAACCTACGGGCATTCGACCGTCATTGATGGTTATCAACAGGAAAATGGCACATTCTGGGCTCACATCAATTATGGATCTGGTGGTCAACGTAATGGATGGTACGATTTGTTTAAGCCAATCGATGTAACTGACGACATAAAACTCAGGGCCTTTGTCGCCATTAAGCCGAATCGGGAATAGAGGGTGGATCGGTAAAAACGTGCCGGTCTTTACCAATAAAACGTTATCGTCGACTCATTACATCTTGTACGCAAACGCTTTTATCCGCAATTTGCTATCAGACTGCCTGTATGCTGGATTTACATGAAAACTGGTTTCCTTTTCTTTCTCCCGTTGCTACTCGGATTTCTTTTTCCGATTAACCATTTAGCATTTGTCGATGGACCGGTTACTGCTGTTGGTGTGAACGCAAATCCAATCGTGACAGGTGCAGACCAAATTTCGTCCTATCTGCCTTATCTAAAGGGGAAACGCATTGGAATGGTGGTGAATCAAACCTCCATTATTGGCCGTAAACCGAGCGTCGACAGCCTGGTCAGTCTGGGCGTAAACATCGTAATGATTTTCGGGCCTGAGCACGGCTTTCGCGGTAATGCCAGCAACGGCGATCATGTCGATGATAGTGTTGATTCCAGAACCGGCATTCCGATTGTTTCTTTATACGGCAAAAACAGGAAACCATCGAAGGAGCATCTGGCCAATATTGATTTACTGATTTTCGACATTCAGGATGTTGGTGCCCGTTTTTACACCTACATCAATACGCTTAACCATGTGATGGAAGCCTGTGCCGAAAATAACAAGGAGCTGATGATTCTGGACCGGCCTAATCCAAACGGCTTTATTGTCGATGGCCCTATTTTAGAGGATCATCTCCATTCGGGCATTGGTATGCATCGAATTCCCATTACGCATGGGCTTACCATGGCCGAATTTGCTCAGATGATTAATGGCGAAGGATGGGGAATCCCGAAAAACCAGTGCAAACTTCGGATCGTAAAAGTAGCTAACTACACGCACGATATGCCGTATACGTTACCCGTAATGCCCTCGCCTAACCTCAACACGCAGCAATCGGTCATGCTGTATCCCAGCATTTGCTGGTTCGAGGGAACAATTGTCAGTCAGGGGAGAGGGACCTATATGCCTTTTACGGTACTGGGTGCGCCCGCACTGAAAGGCATTTATCCCTTTTCGTTTCGGCCGGTCAGCCTGAAAGGCATGAGCGAAACGCCGTTACATCAGAATACCGATTGCTATGGGATTGATCTACGAAAATATGATATCACTATCCTGCGAAAAACGAAGAAGCTCAATCTGCAATGGCTAATGAAACTGTACAAGGCGTATCCCGACAAAGCCCGGTTTTTTGATAGGAGCCAGAGTACGCAGATGGGGAATTTCGCGTTTCTGGCTGGTACCGAAAACCTAAAACAGCAAATTATTGCGGGTAAAAGTGAAAAGGAAATTCGCCAGAGCTGGGAACCGGGGCTGTCGGCATTTAAGCAAATGCGCAAAAAATACCTGATCTATCCCTGATCAGGTGTAAAGCAGGCTAAAGATGCTGCTTCTTCGTTCACAATCGGACGTAAAGTGTCCACTTTCGGACAGCGTTATTCAGATGAAGGCCGTTTCTGACGTCAGAAACGGCCTTTTTCGTTCATGGCACGGCTGTTGACCAATCAGATTTAATTATCCTGCAGGAGTTCATGAAACCTATTCTAATTCTTTTAATGCTCGTTTCTGGCTTTATGTCGTTGGCGCAATCATCGTCGACGCTCAATACGGTCATAAACGAAGACGGTAAGGTAATGTCCATTCAGGTCGATGGCGAACGAAATGGGCGTGCAGTGAAGTATGATCGAACATTTGATGTAACTAAACTAAGCAGTTCAGAAAAGGATGCACTTAAAAACCGGGTTCTCGATTCGCTGGGAATCGGCCAATCAATCTCGATTCCGGAAGCCGTTGCCCATCGGGATCGCTCCCCCGGCGATTCGGAGGGGGTAGCTGTTCCGGCCAAACCGCGAGAGGCCCCATCGGTAACGATACCGAAGCCGCCTGTTCCGCCCATCCCTCCGGCAGACGCTGGCCAGACGGTTGTCACATTCCGTTGCGAAAGCTGTACCGGAAAAGTAAAGCTTGAAATTACCAGTCCAACTGAAGATTACTCCATTGAACGGGATGCAAAAGTGAATACCGACAAACGATTATTCCCGTACCAGATACCACTGAGTTCGGGAGAATATAACCTGAAATACTACCAGAACGGAGTACTGCAAATTCAGTCGAAGTTCACAGTGAAGTCGGGCGAAACAAATACGGTTGTCGTTAAATAAGTCAGTGTTTCGATAAAATCAGTGCTTCGATTATCGTGAGGTTCACAAAATCGTAGCACTGATTTTGGCAGTATATAATAACCCTCGACCCCGATGCTACAAAATTATTTTAAAATCGCCTGGCGGAATCTGGCCCGTAACAAAGCCTTTTCAGCGATCAACATCGTTGGGCTGGCTATGGGGTTGGCTACGTGTTTGCTTATCAGCCTGTTCGTTCTGGATGAGTTAAGCTACGACCGCTTCAACGAAAAGGCCGATCGTATTGTGCGCGTTATTTTTCGGGGATCGATCCAGGGCGAAAAAATGAACGAGGCACACGTTATGCCGCCTACTGCGCAAACGCTTAAAGCCGACTACCCCGAAGTGCAGGAAGCTACGCGGTTACGTCGTGGAGGAATGCCTTTTATCGTCTATGGTGACAAAACGTTCAGGGAAAGCGAGGTTGCTTTTGCCGACTCTAATTTCTTCCAGGTGTTTACGCTTCCGTTCGTAAAGGGTGATCCCAAAACAGCGTTGATCCAGCCCAATACCGTTGTTGTTACGCAGGAAGTAGCCCATAAATATTTCGGTAATGGTGATCCGATCGGGAAGGTGTTAACGGTTAAAAGCTTGAACACGCCCTACACAGTTACGGGAGTGATTGATAAGCTACCGGTTAACTCGCACTTTCATTTCGATATGTTCGCATCGATGGCCGGTTTCCCGGATGCGAAACAGCCTTCCTGGATGACGTCTGAATTTTTCACCTACCTGGTATTACCCAAAGGCTACGACTACAAACAGCTGGAGGCAAAACTACCTCAGGTTGTCGAAAAGTACATGGGGCCGCAATTGCAGAAAGCCTTTGGAATGAGCTTTGCTCAATTTCGCAAAAAAGGCAACGACCTTGGTTTATTTCTGCAACCGCTCACCACGATTCACCTGCATTCAGAACTAAGCGGTGAACTGGATGCCAACGGTGATATTCGGTACGTGTACATTTTTGGGGCCGTTGCGTTATTTATTCTGCTCATCGCCTGCATCAACTTCATGAACCTGTCTACGGCCGGGGCCTCAAAGCGAGGGCGGGAGGTTGGTATCCGAAAGGTAATGGGCTCGATGAAACTGGAACTGGTGGGGCAGTTTCTGCTCGAATCCTCGATACTAACGGCTGTTGCCTTACTGCTAGGTGTTGGACTGGTTTATCTGGTTTTGCCAGCCTTCAACGAACTGGCGGGCAAAACACTAAGCCTGCACTTGTTAGCGAATCCCTGGCTTCTGCCGGGCCTGTTGCTATTTGGGCTCTTTGTTAGTGTTCTGGCCGGGAGTTACCCCGCTTTTTTCCTGTCATCCTTCAAGCCGGTGTCTGTGCTGAAAGGTGGAAATTCGCTTGACCGGTTCACATCCGGTAAAAAAAGCTTTGGCCTGCGTAGCGGCCTGATTGTGTTTCAGTTCTTTATTTCCATTACGCTAACAGTAGGAACCATCATTGTTTATCAGCAACTGGCTTATATCCAGAACAAGAAATTAGGCTATAACAAAGACCAGGTTATCGTGCTGCCGGAAGCCTGGATGCTGGGCGATAAGAACGAAGTGTTCCGAAATCAACTCCTGCAAGACCCTCGGGTGGTGAATGTAAGCACATCAGGCTACCTGCCAGCTGGCCCAAGCTACAATAACAACTTCACGGTTTATCCCGAATCGAATGAAACCGAATTGATAAAAACGCTCCGATACGATGTCGATTACAATTACATATCGACACTGGGCATGCAACTGGTGGCTGGCCGGAATTTCTCGAAAGACTATGGTACTGATTCGTCGGGAGCCATTCTAAACGAGACAACCGCTAAAGTACTCGGCTGGGGAAACAAGGCATTGGGTCACACGATCACGAACTCCGATAATCAGGGAAAGAAGACACAGCTACGAGTAATTGGGATCGTTAAGGATTTTCACTTCAAATCCATGCACGAACGGATTTCTCCACTTGTCATGGTGCTCAACAAGAATGCCGGAACCATGATTGTAAAGGCAAAGACCAAAGACATTACGGGTTTGCTGGCGGTCATGAAAAAGAACTGGGATGGCTTTAAAGTCGAAGGACCATTTACGTACTCATTTCTGGATGAACGATTTAATGACACCTACCGGGCCGAGAAGAAAATCGGTGAGATACTGGGCCTGTTCGCGGGATTAACCATTTTCGTGGCCTGCCTGGGACTGTTCGGCTTAGCTACCTTCACCGCCGAACAGCGCACGAAAGAAATCGGCGTTCGCAAAGTGCTGGGTGCGTCGGTTACCAGCATCGTGGCTTTACTCTCCAAAGACTTTTTAAAACTCGTTGCCCTTGCGATCGTGATTGCCGTGCCGGTAGCCTGGTACACCATGAACAATTGGTTGCAGGGATTTGCCTATAAAATCGACATTTCGTGGTGGATGTTTGCGCTGGCGGGTGTACTGGCTATTGCAATCGCTTTGTTAACCGTCAGTTTCCAGAGCGTAAAAGCGGCATTGATGAATCCGGTGACGAGCTTACGGTCTGAATAGTGCCAGGCCGGGTAAGTAACAGCGAATACTGGATTTGTCCAGTCTAAGTCCTAATGTGGTAAGTGTTGATTATTAGGGATTTACGGGAATTTTTGTTGCCTTGACATTGCTGCCGCCATGAAACGTCCACTATTCATTTCCATCCTGATACTGGCCATGACAGCTGTAACACAAGGACAGTCTGCGGAGTCGATGTACTTGAATCAGCCACGACCTGGTTTAGTGGCTCAGGTTTTTGCGCCGGATAAGGTGTCTCTCAAAGGTCAGTATGAATATGGCTCCGTTTTTTCGAGTGATGGGAAGGAATTCTATTACGCCGTAATCGTGAATAAAAAGCCCCAGATCAGGCTTTCAACGCTTAAAAACGGAAAATGGACGGAGCCTTCGGTCATCCTGGCCAGTGACAGGTATGAATACAATGACCCATTCCTGTCGCCGGACGGGACGAAGCTGTTTTTTATCTCCGATCGGGCATTGGATGGGCAGGGCGACAAGAAAGATTTTGATATCTGGTACATCGATCGCAGGAAAGACGGCTGGTCGGAACCGGTCAATGCCGGTCGGGCTATAAACTCGGATAAAAACGAATACTACATGTCCTTTACGACTGATGGTACGATGTACTTTTCATCGAATGGAGCGACAAAGCCACCTAATGAACAGAATTATGATATCTACGCTTCCCGATTTTCGGGTGGTGGATTTCAACCTTCCCAGAAGCTTGGGAGCTCGATAAACAGCGAACAGTACGAAGCGGACGTATTCGTTTCGCCCGATGAGAAGTACCTCATATTCTGCGGAGAAAGGTCGGATGGGTATGGAAAAGGAGACCTGTTCATCAGCTTTAAAGATGAAAAAGGGGCGTGGCAGAAAGCAAAGAACATGGGGAAAGAAATCAATACCGATCAGTACGAGTTTTGCCCGTTTGTTTCCAGCGATGGAAAGTACCTGTTTTTTAGCCGGAGCGGTGATATCTATTGGGTAAGCGCCGACATAATCAATACCCTGCGATAAGGCATGTGAGCTGGTCTTTGCAAAAAAAATAGTAATGCTACGAAACTATCTTAAGATCGCTTTTCGCCGTCTTTGGACCGACAAGACAAACGCGGCTATCAATGTTCTGGGGTTAACCCTGGGCATAACGTGCTGCTTAGTGATCTATATTTTCGTGCGTTATGAATCTGGCTTTGATGGATTTCATACAAACGTAAGCCGGATATACCGGGTCGTTCACCACAACAAAACGGCCGACGGTGTCCAGCATTGGCCTACTACGGCCTATCCGTTAGCTGAAGCCATCCGTCAGAACATACCGGGCGTTGGCGTTACCCAAACGGCCGGACCGGATAGCCGGCTGATCAGTTCGGTCGATAGCCGGGGCGTTGTCCATCGCTTTGACGAGAAACGTGTCATGTTTGCCGATGCGAACTATCTGCGGACGTTCGATTTTGTGAACGTTTTTCCGGAAGGTATCTGGCTGGCGGGCAATGCCCGTACGGCCTTTCAGCAACCCAATAGCGTCGTGCTGACACAGAAAATGGCTGAGCGATACTTCTCCGGATACACAGGACGTTTTGAGGAACTGCTGGGCAAGACATTGACACTCAACAACGGTGATCCGCTACTCGTATCAGGCATCATTCGCAACCCGCCCTCTACAACGAACCTGCTGTTCGATATTTTAGTCAATTACCAGTTTTTTAAGGCCAACAATCCGTATCAGGCTACCAACTGGTCGGGCAATTATCGCGGAACGACCTATGTTACGCTGCCCGCCGGGGCTGATCCAAAGGCCTTTGAACGTCAGTTACAGGCATTGCAAAAGAAATACATGAAAGTGGATGATATCCGCCGAATCAGTTATTTCCTTCAACCGATCACCAGTATCCACACCGAAACGCTGTATGGAAGTTCACAAGGGAGCTACATTGTTAGCCGCGATATGCTCTGGGGATTGGTCAGTCTGGCCGTTTTCCTGATTCTGATAGCCTCCTTCAACTTTATCAACCTGACCACGGCCCAGGCCATCCGCCGACGGAAAGAAGTAGGCGTCCGGAAAGTAGTGGGTGGTACACAAGTGCAATTGTTCAGTCAGTTTATTGGCGAAACCCTCATCATTGCTATTGTAGCCGGTGTGTTATCACTACTGATCCTTCATACATTATTGAACTGGATCAACCAATCGCTGACAATCATTGATCTAAACCTCAGTGCCGATCCTACCATCTGGGCGTTCAGCGCCGGCCTGATTCTGGTCGTGGCGCTACTGGCCGGATTTTATCCGGCAATTGTTCTATCCAATGCTCAACCCATCACCGCGTTAAAGAACACTACCCCCCAGCGACACGCCCGTTTTTCACTTCGGCAGGGATTAATTGTGCTGCAATTCTGCATCACCTATGCCCTGTTGGTTAGCACCTTTGTCGTCAGCCGGCAAATGAATTTATTCAGTAGTAAGGATTTAGGCTTTACGAAGGACGCTGTCATTACCATAAACGGACCACGCAATCAGGTTGCCGGGAAACTCGGTACGTTCCGGGAGGAATTGCTGCAAAGCCCTGCCATTAAGGAAGTTAGTTTTGGTTCAGGGGCTCCAATTACCAATAATCATTATGGCACCGATTTTCGGCTAAAATCAGAAGCCGTTCAAATGAATCGGCAGGCCGAAGAGAAATTTGTTGATCTGGCCTATCAATCGCTTTTTGATCTGAAGCTCATTGCCGGAAGGTGGTTCACTCAGTCGAATAATCTGCCGGAAGGTTCGCGGTTCAATGCCTTTGTCGTCAATGAAACAATGGTAAAAATGCTCGGCCTGACTCCCGAACAGGCCATTGGTAAAACCATGATTATCAATGAAGGAGAAGCTCCTATACTGGGCGTAGTCAAAGATTTTCATAATGTTTCGTTGCAGCAAGCTATTACGCCATGTGTGTTAATGGTTTGGAATACAGGATTTTATGATGAAATTCATTTGCGGGTACAAACGCAGAACAGCCGTTTATTAAACCTGCCGCAAACGCTCGGTTTTATTGAAAAAAACTGGAAGCAACTCTTTCCGGACGATGTGTACCAGTACACATTTTTGAACGAGTCTCTGGCGAAAAATTACATCATTGAGCAATTGGTATTCGACGCATTCCGGATTTTTGCTGCTATCTCGATTTTCATTTCGTGCCTTGGCCTATTCGGGCTCATCACGTTCGCAGCGAATCAACGAACCAAAGAAATCGGCGTCCGGAAAGTATTGGGTGCATCGGTGGCCAGCCTAGTAGGCTTGCTCTCCAAAGACTTCCTGAAACTGGTGTTGATCGCCATTGTTATTGCCTCGCCCCTGGCCTGGTATGCCATGAGTCAATGGTCACAAGGCTTTGCTTACAAGGCTGATATAGAGTGGTGGGTGTTCGTCCTGGCGGGGCTTCTGGCAGTGGGTATTGCCTTATTGACAGTTAGTTTTCAAAGCATTAAAGCAGCCCTGATGAATCCGGTGAACTCATTGAGAAGTGAATAATGCCTGGTGCCTAAACCCCAACAACTATGCTACTTAATTATCTCAAAATTGCCTGGCGGAATCTTCGAAAGGATAAATTCTACAGTCTGATCAACATTCTGGGCCTGACCATCGGTGTCACATGCGGCTTATTATTGTTGCTGTATGTTACTGACGAACTGAGCTATGACCGCTACCATGCGAATGCAAACCAGATATATCGCATCGTTTCGCACATTACCGAGCCCGACAAAGTCAATCGCTGGAGCAGTACACAGCCGCCTTTAGCCAAACAACTGAAGCAGGATTATCCGTTTGTCAAAAATTACGTTCGATTCTTTCCCTATGGTCGGATGATGTTTCGGCAAGGTGAGAAGCGGTTTTACGAAGATGAGATCTATGCCGCCGATTCAACGGTGTTCGATGTATTTAGCTATAAGTTTATCGAAGGTGACGCCAAAACGGCTCTCGATCAGCCCGGTAGCGTGGTATTGACTCAAAAGGTGGCTCAGAAATTTTTTGGCACCGGTAGTGCGCTGGGTCAGTCGCTTCAAACCAATGATACGACGTTCTATAAAGTAACGGGTGTGCTGGAAGATGTGCCGAAGAACTCTCACTTCACGTTCAACGCCCTGTTATCTACGGGCCAGAACGAACGCCAGGCAACTGGCTGGGGTGGTTTTTACATATACAGTTATCTGGTATTGCCCGAAAATTTCGATACCAAAATTCTCGAAAGCAAGTTTCCTGAGGTCTACGACAAATACATAGGGCCGATTTTTAAGCGAATGGGCATTAAAATCACCTATGAATTGCAACCACTGACCCGTATTCACCTGTACTCAAATCTCGAAGGCGAATCGAATGGGAACATTGGCTACGTGTATACGTTCAGTGCGGTGGCCTTTTTTATGTTGCTGCTGGCGAGTATCAACTACATGAATTTAGCCACGGCCCGGTCGGCCAAACGCGCCAAAGAAGTAGGGCTTCGAAAAGTGATGGGATCAGTACGAGGTCGGCTGATGGCGCAGTTCATCACCGAATCGGTGCTGATGACGGTTCTCTCGCTGGTAGCCAGTCTGATTCTGGTTGTCTTACTGCTTCCTTTCTTTAATAGTGTTTCGGGGAAAGAAATCCGGTTTGGGGAATTGTTACAACCGCAGTTTATGCTCATTGCCCTGGCCATCGTCGTGTTTACGGGCTTCATCAGTGGCAGCTATCCTGCTTTTTACTTATCCTCTTTTGAACCGGCGGCAGTACTCAAAGGCTCATTCAATGCCAAAGGGGGCAGTTTCTTCCGAAAAACGTTGGTGGTTGCCCAGTTTGCTATTTCGCTGACGATGCTTATCTGCACCTGGATTGTGTATAAGCAGCTAAACTTCATGCAGGATCATGATTTAGGCTACGACCGGGAACAGGTGTTGACGATCGATTATCAGGATAGGCAACCCAGAGCGCGGTTCAATGTGCTACGGAATGACCTGTTGGCTAATCCGAACATTCGGGAAGTAGCCTCTGCCTCGGCGCCAACCAGCAACATTGGCAGCCGGGTTATCTTCACCGTCGAGTCCAATACCGGCTTGAAGGAAATGGGATTCAAGCCTTTCCAGATCGACTACGATTACCTGAAAACGATGGGTATGAAAGTCGTAGCGGGTCGTGATTTCTCCGAAAAAATCCCGGCAGATACCCTGAACTCGGTTATTATCAATCAGGCCGTGGTAGAACGGATGGGCTGGAAAGAACCCTTGGGTAAAAAGGTTATTCTGGGAAGCCTTCCTCAGGGCAATCAGCAGGGCCCGCCCCCGCCCACAGCACAGGTGATCGGGGTAATCAAGGATTTTCATCAGCAGTCGCTTTACAACCCCATTGAACCGATGATTCTGATGTGTCGCCGGGCCAATCCGGTCATTCACATTAAAATACAGCCGAAAAATGCGGACAAAACCGTAGCGTTCATTGGCCAGAAATGGCGTGAAACCTATCCGGATCGATTGTTTGAATACCGGTTTCTGGATCAGGATTTTGAGTCGGCATACCACGCTGATGAACTACGGGGCCGGATTTTCTCGACCTTCTCGGGCCTGACCATTCTCATTGCCTGTCTGGGCCTGTTTGGATTGGCTACATTCACGACGGAGCAACGGGTGAAGGAAATTGGCGTGCGCAAGGTGTTGGGTGCATCGATTTCCAGCGTTGTCCTGCTGTTGTCGAAAGACTTTACCAAACTGGTGTTATTCTCATTTCCTATCGCCATTCCGATTGCCTGGTATTCCATGTATAAATGGCTACAGAACTTTCCCTACAAAACCGACATCGGCGTATGGGTTTTTGTGGTGGCCTGCCTGCTCACGCTGGGAATCTGCTGGGCAACCGTGATCTACCAGAGTGTGAAAGCGGCTTTAACGAATCCAGTGAAGAGTTTACGATCTGAATAAGGACGCGATAATTATGCTAAAAAGTTATTTCACTACCGCACTACGTGCCCTCAGGCGCAACTGGAATTATACCATAATCAACATCCTCGGGCTGACATTTGGCCTGGCCTGTTGTTTGATCCTGTTTCTGGCAATTCGCTACGAACTGAGCTACGATCAGCATCATGCCAATGCTGATCGAACCTACCGGCTCATTACCTATAATAAACGGTCGAAAGGCGATGATCGAAACGTGGGTATACCCTTACCCGCTTTGGCCGCTTTGCGGAACGACTTTCCTGAGTTAAAGCATCAGGTCACCATGGCTTATGAGCTGTATGGCGCATTGCTCAAAGTCAGCGACCACAAAGCCAGTAAGTTCCAGGAAGCGGGCGGAGTTATCGCCTTTGTCGAACCTGAATATTTCCACTTGTTCGATTTTCAATGGAAAGCAGGAAATCCGGCAACAGCCGTAAAAAATCCTAATACGGTGGTTCTGTCGGAGCGGATGGCGCACAAATATTTTGGTAGCGCTGATCCCGTGGGAAAAACAATTCGCATCGAAAATAAGATGGATTTTGTCGTAACGGGTGTGGTGCAGACACCTCCCGTTACGAGTAGTTTGCCCTTCGAAGTGTTGCTGTCATTCTCTTCCCTGAAACAGTATGGGGCTAACGGCGGCTGGGACGAATGGGGATCAACCTACAGCGGTGCCCAGATTTATCTGGCCTTGCCAGAAACGGTTGCCTCGGCGCAGATGGAACGGCAACTGGTTCCATTTATCCGGAAATACATGAAGCCGGAAGAAGCGAAAGACATTCAGTACGAACTGCAACCACTCACGAACATTCATTTTGACACGCGCACGGGCAATTCCGCCAACCGCACAGTGAGCCGGCAGATGATCTGGTCAATGGCGCTAATCGGGTTATTTGTTCTGATAACAGCCTGTGTCAACTTTATCAATCTGGCCACGGCACAGGCAATCCGCCGGGCGAAGGAAGTGGGCGTACGCAAAGTGCTGGGTAGTTCGCGCGTACAACTGGTCCGGCAGTTTCTGGGCGAAACGGGATTTTTGACCACACTGGCCGTTGGACTGGCGTTTCTAGTCGCTAGTCTAGCGCTGCCGTATGTATCGGAACTGCTGGATATCAAAGCCTCGGCACTGGTGCTGTTCGATCCCGTCGTTATTGGTTTTATCTTCTTATTGACACTCCTGACAACGGTGCTTTCTGGTTTTTACCCCGCATTAGTGTTGTCGGGTTATCAGCCCGTTTTGGCGCTGCGTGGAAAAGTCCGGATGGCGGGCAGCAGTCAGTTGACATTGCGCCGGAGCCTGATTGTATTTCAGTTTGCCATTTCGCAGATGCTGATCATCGGGACCATCATTGCCTATAGTCAGATGAAGTACGTCCGTACTGCCGATCTGGGCTATAACAAAGAAGCCGTCCTGACAATACCGGTGCCGGAACGTAAACCGGGGCAACTGGAAAATCTGAAGGCCAAACTGGCCATATTGCCCAACGTAAAGTCGCTCAGTTATAGCATTTCGGTGCCTTCCTCAGATGGCAACTGGTGGACGAGCTTTAGCTATGAGAATGAGCCAAAACCGGCCGATTTTAGTGTTGTAATGCGCCCCGCCGATACATCGTATTTCAGTACGTACGGCCTGAAATTGATTGCCGGTCGGATGTATCAACCTGCCGACACCATGCGGGAGTATGTGGTGAATGAGTCATTTGTCAAGAGAATGGGCCTTCGCGATGCGCGCCAGATCCTGGGTAAATACATAGCGCTGGGCGGGCCGGAAAATCCCAAAAAACAAATTGTTGGGGTTGTCAAAGATTTCAACACGTTTTCGCTACACCAGCAAACAAACGCCTGTTTATTAACCAGTAATCGCGGAGCCTACAACGTTCTCGGGATTAAGTTATCGACCCAACAGGGCGGTACGGAGGGTATCAGCAGTTTTATCCGTGAGGTTGAAACCAGTTGGAATGCGACTTTCCCCGATTTTGTGTTCAGCTATGAGTTTCTGGATCAGCGCCTTGCCAATTTCTACAAGAGTGAGGAGCGCATGTACTCGCTGTTTCGGCTGCTGGCGGGCATTGCTATTTTCATCGGTTGTTTAGGCCTCTACGGTGTCGTTGCGTTTATGGCCGAATCGCGAACGAAAGAAGTGGGCATTCGAAAAGTGCTGGGTGCATCGATGACCCATATTTTCGGTTTGTTCTCCGTCGATTTTGTTCGGCTTGTATTAATTGCTTTGGTGCTGGCCTCGCCCGTTGCCTGGTATGTGATGGACAAGTGGCTGGCCGATTTTCCCTATAAGGTCGATATTTCGTGGTGGATGTTTGCCCTGACGGGCGTACTGGCTGTTGCCATTGCGCTCCTGACGGTCAGCTTCCAAAGTATTAAATCGGCCCTGATGAATCCTGTGAAATCCTTACGATCCGAATAATCGCTTTTTATGTTACGCAACTATTTCACAACTGCTTTTCGCGCGCTGAAGCGCAACTGGAACTACTCGGTCATCAACGTGTTAGGTCTGACATTGAGTCTGGCCTGCTGCCTGCTTCTCTTTCTGGCGATTCGTTATGAGCTGAGCTTTGACCGGCATAATGCATACGCTGATCAAACCTACCGGATAGTCTCGTTCAATAAAAAATCGAACAACGACCGGCGGAGTGCGGGCATACCCCTTCCCGCACTGGCTGCCTTACGAACCGACTTCCCGAGCCTGAAACATGATGTTACGATGGTTCACCGAATTGCCAATGTAGTCGTAACGGTGAATGATAAAGCAAATCGGGCCACTAAAAAATTTCAGGAGGGCGATGGCATTCTGGCTTTTGTCGAACCCGAATATTTTCGATTGTTCGATTATACCTGGAAAAGCGGCAGTCCGCAAACATCCATCTCCAATCCAAATACGGTTGTATTGAGCGAGCACATGGCTCAAAAATATTTCGGTGCGGGCAACCCAATCGGCAAGACCCTGCGCGTCGAAAATAAGATGGATTTTGTCGTTACAGGCGTTGTGGAGGAGCCCCCCGTTACGAGTAGTGTACCGTTTGACGTATTACTATCCTTTGCATCGCTGAAACAGTACGGGGCTTATACGAACTGGGATGATTGGCAGTCGACCTACGGCGGAGCGCAGATTTATATGAAACTGCCCGGTACGCCGGATGATCAGGCCATTGAGTCCGCAAAAATGACACAGCAATTAGCCGCTTTTGTCAAAAAATACCATAAGTCCGACGATGCCCGCGACCTGAGCTATGAACTACAACCGCTGACCCAAATTCATTTCGATACCCGCACCGACAATTATGCCAAGCGAACCGTCAGCAAGGAAATGATTTGGGCGATGGGCCTGATCGGATTATTCATTCTGATCACGGCCTGTGTAAACTTTATCAATCTGGCTACGGCACAGGCGATCCGTCGGGCGAAAGAAGTGGGTGTTCGTAAAGTGTTGGGTAGCTCGCGTGGCCAACTGGTCCGCCAGTTTCTGGGAGAAACGGGTGTCCTGACAGGCATGGCAGTGGTTTTATCACTACTTCTGGCACAGATATCGCTGCCCTACGTGGGTGAGTTGCTCAACATTAAGCCGGGTGCGGCAACCCTGTTCGACCCGGTTGTGATTGCTTTTTTGGTTACGTTGGGCTTACTCACTACCGGCCTTGCCGGATTTTATCCCGCTTTAGTGTTATCGGGTTATCAACCCATCCTGGCCCTGAAGGGTAAAATTCGGGCGTCGGGTCAGGGTGGTTCGTCGGGCATCAACCAGCTGACCCTGCGTCGGGGACTGATTGTGGGTCAATTTGCCATTTCGCAGATACTGATCATCGGAACCATCATTGCCTACAGCCAGATGAAATACTTCCGCTCGGCCGATCTGGGCTATAGCCGGGATGCAGTAGTGAGCGTATTGATACCCGAGAAAAAACCGGGGCAGTTAGAAAGTTTGAAAGCCAAACTGACCGGACTGCCCGGCATACAGTCGTTGAGTTATGGCATGACGACACCTTCATCAAGTAGCAACTGGACTACGGGTTTTCGTTTTGAGAATGATGAGAAAGAGCCTGATTATGGGATTCTTATGCGTCCGGCCGATACGGCTTATCTGCATACCTACGGCCTGAAGCTGATTGCCGGACGGATGTACCAACCGGGCGATACAATGCGGGAGTTTGTGATCAATGAGGCTTTTATGAAGCGGCTGGGTTTCCAGAAGCCAGAGCAGGTCATTGGGAAGTTCATGCGGGTTAACGGCGAAGATCTGAAAAAGCCAATTGTGGGTGTAGTGAAGGATTTCAACGCCTTTTCGTTGCACCAGCGAATCGAGCCGAGTGTGCTAACCTCTTACCGTGATCAATATCGAAGCCTGGGCATCAAACTCTCCATGCAAAAAGGTGGTGCAGAGGCCGTGAGCGGCTTGCTGAAGGAAGTGGAAACGGCCTGGAATGCCACCTTCCCCGACTTTGTGTTCAAGTACAGTTTCCTGGACGAAACCCTGGCTAATTTCTACAAGAGCGAGGAGCGCATGTATTCATTGTTCCAGTTGCTGGCAGGCATTGCCATCTTCATTGGTTGCCTGGGGCTTTATGGCGTTGTTGCCTTCATGGCTGAGTCGCGCACAAAAGAGGTAGGTATCCGGAAAGCACTAGGGGCTTCCACCGCCCACATTTTTGGCTTATTCTCGTTCGATTTTGTTCGGTTGGTTTTAATCGCGTTGGTGATTGCTTCGCCCATTGCCTGGTATGTGATGAATAAGTGGCTGGCCGACTTTGCCTATAAAATTGACATTTCGTGGTGGATGTTCGCCCTGGCTGGTTTGCTGGCTGTTGGCATTGCGCTATTGACGGTGAGTTTCCAGAGTATTAAAGCCGCCCTGATGAACCCCGTAAAGAGTCTGAGAGCCGAGTAATGTAGAGACTGTCCCGGCCCATTTGCACTTCGACAAAACCTAAACAACCATGCTACGAAACTACCTTAAAATCGCACTTCGTAATCTGGCGAAACACCGGACCAACACGGCTATCAATATTGCGGGGTTGGCTATTGGCATGGCTTGCTGCCTGCTGATTGTACTGTACGTATCCGATGAATTGAGTTATGATCGTCATTGGGCAAATGGTGATCGGATTTACCGCATGGCGCTGGAACGCAACTATCCGGGGCGGAGTACGAAATACGCCATTATTCCACCATCCTACGCGCAATCGGTTAAAAAGGAAATTTCTGAAATCGAGCAGACTACGCGCGTTTTTGATTTTGGCGGGAACAACAATCCGACTCTGTTCAAAATCGACGGACGGACGGTGGAGGAGCGGGGTGTTCTGGGTGTGGATTCAACTTTTTTTCAGGTGTTTCAGATGCCGTTGCTGCGTGGCAGGGCCAGTCAGGCGCTAACCCGGCCCAATACGGTCGTTTTAACAGAACGCACGGCCCGGCGGCTATTTGGCACGGCCAACCCGATCGGAAAGGTGCTGGAGATTATCCAGGGGCCTAAACTTGAAGTAACAGGCATCTGTGCTGACCCTATTCGCAATGCCCATTTTACGTTCAATTTCCTGGTGTCGACGCGGGGGCAGCAGGAAGAGCGACCTAACCACATCAGTTTTGCGGCTCATACGTATTTGTTGCTTCGCCCAAATACGACCCCCGAAACAGTTCAGGCAAAATTGCCCGCCGTTGTAGAGAAATACGCGGCTGGTGAAGTTGAACGGAATTTTGGCGTGTCCTACAAAGCGTACGTAAAAGCGGGCAACGGATATTTTTATTTCCTGCAACCGCTTCGGAGCATACACCTTGACTCGCACCTGGAAGCAGAGTATCACCCTAATGGAAGTCGCTCACTGGTGTCAATTTTTTCGGTGATTGCGGCTTTCGTACTGGTCATTGCCTGTATCAATTTTATGAATCTGGCCACCGCCCGTTCATCAGAGCGGGCACGTGAGGTAGGCATTCGCAAATCGCTTGGCTCAACGACTGGCCAGCTGGCGACTCAATTTCTGACCGAATCGGTGTTGTTGAGCCTGTTCAGTCTGGTCGTGTCCATTCTGATTGTGGCTGTCGTGCTTACGCCATTCAATAATCTGGCTGGTAAGCCGCTCACATTGTGGTCGATCGTTCGGTGGGAAACGCTGCCGTTATTGGTAGGTGGTGCGTTATTCGTTGGTCTGCTGGCGGGTAGCTATCCGGCAGGCGTCCTGTCGAAATTCGAACCGATCAAAGTATTAAAAGGTAAATTCTCGTCGACCCGGCAGGGGCACTGGCTGCGAAATGGACTGGTCGTATTTCAGTTTGCCGTATCAGTACTGCTGATCGTGAGCACCATCGTTGTATTTAGCCAGTTGAATTTTATCCAGCAAAAAGAACTGGGTTTCACAAAAGAGTCGGTCGTTAAGTTAAAAGGCGCGTTTTTCCTCGACAAAAATACGGAAGCTTTCAAGCAGGAGGTATCCCAGCTTGCGGGCGTAGCGGGCGTTGGAGGTACGTCAAGTGCACCGGGCGATGAAGGATTTTTTGGCATCACATTCCGGAAAAACGGCGAAACTGAAACCGTTACGGGGAGGGGATGTGTCGTTGATGAAAACTATCTGCAAACACTTCAGATGGATATGTTGGCCGGTCGTCCGTTCCATCGATCGGGCAATGATTCGCTATCGGTTATTCTGAACGAAGAAGCGGTTCGGCAAATAGGCTTGACGAACCCCATCGGGAAGCAACTGATCAGTCCTGACAACTTCGTGCAACAGGGTGGCCCACCGGTAACCTACACCGTGGTTGGCGTGGTTCGTAATTTTCATTTTGGCTCACTACATCAGCGCATTAGTCCACTCTTTGTGCTGAATGACCGGGTGTTTCGCCGGACCAATAATGAACTCGTTATTCGTATAAAGGCCGATGAACCAACGGCAGTCGTGAGCCAGATCGAGCGTGTCTGGAAACGCTATCTGCCCGATCAGCCTTTTCATTTCTCGTTCCTGGATACCGACTGGAGTGCGTTGTATCAGTCAGAGCAGGTGGCTCAGCGAATTTTCGGACTGTTTGCCATGCTGGCGATTTTTATTGCCTGTATGGGTTTGCTTGGGCTGGCGATGTACGTTATCCGGTTGCGCACGAAGGAAATTGGCATTCGGAAAGTGCTGGGTGCGTCGGTGCCAGGATTGGTTGCGCTTCTTTCCAAAGATTTTCTGGTATTGGTTCTGGTGGCCATTCTGATTGCATCGCCCATCGCCTGGTATGCCATGAGCCAATGGCTGTCGGACTTTGCCTATCGGATCGATATGCCCTGGTGGGCGTTTGGGCTGGCGGGTTTACTGGCTGTGGGCATTGCGCTATTGACGGTGAGCTTCCAGAGCATCAAAGCCGCCTTGATGAATCCGGTGAAATCCCTGAGAAGCGAGTAAAGAAATAGGTCTTTATAAAACACATGACATGCAAAAACACACGAGTTTAGGAACGCTCATTCTGCTTCTGGTAACGCTTGTCAAAGGGTATGGACAAGCAACAGAAACGCGATCCATTCAATCTTTTGACGGGATTAAAACGGATGGGTTAGTACAAGTGTACCTTCAGCAGGCCGAAAAAGAAGGCCTTCAACTGTCGGTTAAAGGAATTGGTCTGAAGGATATTATTACTAACGTAGAGAATAACGTATTGACCGTAAAAACGGAGGGTGACTATAACGGCGAAGAGATTAAGGTGTACGTGACCTATCGACAGCTGAAAAGCATTGCGGTTGGTGGCGCTTCCAAATTATTCGGAAAGTCTACCATTAAAAGTAAAACGCTCGCCATAGCTACCAGTGGAGCCGGAGACGCTTTTTTAACGGTTGATGTGGATGATCTCCAGATCGCGATGACGGGAGCCGGAAATCTGACGATCGGAGGCCGGGCGAAATCCGAGAAGATTGTAACAACAGGTCCGATCAATGGCCGCCTGAATAAGAGCGGGTTAATCACCACTAAATAGTTCGCCAATCAGCCACTCACTATACCTGAACTTACTAAAACGATGCTTTTTAACTATTTTAAAATCGCCTGGCGAAACATCATTCGGAATAAAGCCTTCTCGGCCATCAATATTCTGGGGCTGGCCCTTGGCATGGCCTGTAGCTTATTGATTTTCCTCTGGATTCAGGATGAGCTGAGCATCGATAATTACCATGCCAACGGCCCTCAGTTGTATAACGTGATGCAACGTCAGCTATACGATGGGAAGGTAGAAGCGGGCCGTTTTACGCCGGGGGTGTTGCCCGATGAGTTGAAAAAGCAATTCCCCGAAATTGTATATGCAGCAGGCTATACGGGTTGGGAAGCTCAGATGACATTTGCCGTTGGCGATAAGATTAACAAAGAAACCGGCCATTGGGCGGGAGCCGACTGGTTCAAGATGTTCAGTATACCACTTCTGGCCGGTACACCCAATACGGCTCTGAGTTCGCCGAGTGGTATTGCTATTTCCAGAAAAGTAGCTGAGTCCTATTTCGGCAATTCGGTAGCAGCTCTGGGGAAAAGCATCCGAATCGACAATCGGGATGATTTTCAGGTTACGGCCGTTTTTGAAAATCTGCCGGAAAACTCATCGGATAACTATGATTTTTTGCTCAACTGGCAGAATTGCCTGGCGCGCAATCCCTGGATGAAAGAGTGGGGAAATAACGGTCCGCATACGCGTATCATGCTTCGACCTGATGCGAACGTAGCAAACCTCGACGCTAAGCTCAAACCGTTTTTGCGGAAGTATAATAAGGACATTGGCAAAAACTTCGATGCGCAGTTATTTCTACAGGCTTATCCCGACGGTTATCTGTATTCCAACTTTAAGAATGGCCAACAGGATGGCGGACGCATCGAATATGTACGATTGTTTAGTATTGTTGCCGTTTTTCTCTTGCTGATTGCCTGCATCAATTTCATGAATCTGGCCACGGCTCGTTCGATCAAACGGGCGAAAGAAGTGGGCGTTCGAAAAGTGATTGGCGCCGTACGAAGTTTACTGGTCGGGCAGTTTATTGGCGAAGCGTTATTGTTTACCGTTCTGGCTTTAGGGTTTGCGTTATTTCTTGCTTTCTTCCTGCTGCCTTCATTCAACTCATTAACGGGAAAACACATCAGTCTGCAAACGACGCAACCATCGTTCTGGGTCATATTGATCAGTATGGCATTGCTCACCGGCTTACTTGCCGGAAGTTATCCTGCCTTGTTTCTATCGTCGCTTGAGCCGGTTCGGGTACTGAAGGGCTCGCTAAAATTCGGCTCTGGCGCACGACTATTCCGGCAGGGACTGGTTGTGTTTCAGTTTGTGCTGTCGATGCTGCTCATTGTGGGTACGATCATTGTGTATCGGCAGGTCAACTATGTGCAAACCACAAACCTTGGATATGAGCGCGAGAACCTGATTTATGTTCCGGTTGAGGGCGAACTGTCAACCCTGTCGACCTATAAAACTTTCAAGGATGAGTTGTTACGCCAGCCCGGAATTCTGGCCGTATCGTCCATGCAGGAAGCTCCGACAAATATCGGAAGCAGTACGGGTGGAGTAACCTGGCCGGGGAAAGATCCGAACGTCAATATTGAAATTACGCAGACAGCTGTCGGCTACGATCTGATAAAGACTCTGAAGGTAAACGTAACGGGCCGCGATTTTTCACCCGAATTTGGTACAGATACCAGCAATTACCTCATCAACGAAGCCACGGCCAGGCGCATTGGGTATAAAAACCGCACCGGCGGACTGGCCGGGTCGCTCGTTGGGCAGCCCATTACGATGTGGGGTAAGCCGGGAAAAATAATTGGTGTTATGGAAGACTTTCACTTTCAGTCGCTGCACATTCCAATCGCGCCATTGATCATCCGGTTAAATACTAATCCCGGCTCCCAGAATTTCCTGATTCGTACGCAACCGGGGCAAACTAAGCAGGCGCTGGCTAGTGTGGAAACGTTGTGGAAACAACTGAATCCGAAATTTCCATTTTCGTACCGGTTTGCCGACGATGAATATCAGAAGCTCTATAAAAGCGAAGCCGTTGTAGGCATGCTGGCGAATTATTTCGCGTTTTTAGCCATCTTCATTTCCTGCCTGGGGTTGTTTGGCCTATCCGCATTTACGGCCGAACAGCGTACCAAAGAAATTGGCGTCCGCAAAGTACTCGGCGCTTCCGTTGGTGGTATTGTAGGCTTGCTTTCTAAAGACTTCCTGAAACTGGTACTGATCGCTATTGTCATAGCGTCGCCCCTGGCCTGGTATGCCATGAACCGGTGGTTGCAGGGCTTTGCCTATAAGCTTGCCATCGAGTGGTGGATATTCGCGCTGGCGGGTGTGCTGGCCGTGGGGATCGCTTTAGTAACAATAAGTTTCCAGAGCATTAAAGCGGCTCTGATGAATCCGGTAAAATCATTGAAAACTGAATAAACAACAATTCGTATGAAAACGCTCGTAACAACTTTATTCGCCCTTACTGCATCGCTGGCACTGGCTCAGCAGAAGAACTCAATCAGTCGAAGCATTAACGATGATGGCAAAACCTTATCGATTCGGGTAAACGGCACTATGGATGGCAAACCGATTGACTATGACCGCACTTTCGATGTCTCCAGGTTAAGTCGGGATGAGCGTAATGCACTCCGCGAGCATATTCTGGATTCGCTGAACGTGGGAATGCCCGAGCCGCCCAAACGGCCTATTGCTCCACGGGCAGCACTGGCCCCGCGTGAGCCGAGGACTCCCAGAACCCCATCGGCTCCAACTCCCCCAACTTCGCCCGAACCTATGACCATCATCAGTAGTGATCAATCCATTGTATCGGTGAGTAGTGGTGATAATCAGGCGGTGGCAGTAGGGGGCAAGAATCCCTATACCAAAGAGGTGAAATACAATTCAGAATCCGGGCAACTATTCCTGCGCTATCGGTTTAATAAAGATGGCGAAGAGTTCACGTATGAACGTAAAGTAGATGCCCATGATAAATCGCAGCAGGAACGGCAGCAGATCATCGATGGGATTGAAAAAGAAATAGGCGTCCCTAAAAATAGTAAATAACGAATACGCTCAATGATCCGGAATTATCTGAAAATCGCCTGGCGAAATCTTGTCAACCAACGGGTTTACAGTCTGCTCAATTTGTCGGGTTTAAGCCTTGGCCTTACCTGCGTATCGATTATTGCGCTGTACCTTAAAAATGAAGTAACCTTCGATGGATTTCACGAAAAGGCGGACCGTATTTACCGGTTGACGAATACTACAACCAATGCCAGCGGTACAGAAATCAAACACCGGACAGGTAATACCGGCGCTGTTCAAGGGCCCGCTTTTGCCACCAGCATTCCCGAAATTGAGTCGGTAACACGGATGATGGGCGTTTCGTTTAACGTTCGTCAGGGCAACCAAGGCTTCTTTCAGAATGCACACTATGTAGATAGTAATTTCTTTCAGACGTTTTCGCTGCCTCTTCTAGAAGGTACACCCCGATCAGCACTTGCAGGGGTTAATTCGGTGGTATTGACCGAAAAAGGAGCCAAGAAGTATTTTGGAACCACGTACGCGCTGGGCCAGCGACTTAGTTTAGAGATCAACGGGAAGTTTGAACCGTTTGTCGTTACGGGAGTTGCCTATAATCCACGACCAAATTCGTCGCTGCAATTTGAGATGCTGCTGCCATTTAACAACTACAAAGACGATCAATGGCTCAGTCAGTATCTCGCCACGTTTTTCGTGCTGAGGCCAGGCGTATCGACAGCAAACGTGGAGCAGAAGATGGCTCAGACATTTGCTGTCCTGGGCCGGGAGCAGGTAGCCAAAGCAGCTCAGGAGCGCGGTTATCAGGAACAGCGGTTATTCGGGCTGCAACCCCTTGCCGACATTCATTTAACGGTGAGCTATGGTGGCGGCAATGAACTCGCTTCGCCCAATAGTCCCATGGTTCTGTATCTGCTGGGGGGAATAGCCATTTTTATCCTGACCATTGCCTGCATCAATTTTGTTAATCTGACCATTGCCCGTTCACTGCGACGGGCGCGGGAAGTGGGCGTTCGGAAGGTAATCGGCGGAAAGCGAAGCCAGTTGATCAAGCAGTTTTTAGGCGAATCATTTCTGCTGAGCACACTTGCATTCGGTCTGGCCCTGGTGCTGGCGCAGCTTATTTTACCATACGTCAACGCAATTGTAGGCCAAAATCTTAGTCTGTCATATCTGTTTGATACCCGGTTGGTGCTGCTTTACGTGGGCCTGCTGGTCATCACCGCACTGTTGGCCGGATCATATCCCGCCTTCGTCCTGTCGAAGTTCAATCCGTCGCGCGTATTGTCCGGACGGGTTGGGCTTCCGGGGAAAAACTACCTCAGCCAGGGATTGGTTGTCGTGCAGTTTGCGCTGTCGGTTATTCTGATCGTAGCAACGCTGGCCGTTTTTGCCCAATTTGACTTTCTGACCACAAAGGAACTTGGCTATAATCCAGAGCATCTGGTTCGGATTGAACTTCCTCCACAACGGGAGGGTAATGACAATTTTGCCCGACTATTCCGGCAGAAACTCGCCAGCCAGCCAGATGTTGTCAGCGTTACGGCTAAAGACCGGCTTGATGAATACACCAGCGTACGGACTGCCGACAAAGAGCTGGACGTCAATTACCTGCGCATTGATGACAATTATTTGCCGACGCTGGGTATTAAACTGGCTCAGGGTCGAAATTTTTCGACGGCGTATGCATCGGATACACTCGACAACGCGCTGGTCAACGAAAGCTTTGTTCGCGAAGCAGGCTGGAAAAATCCCATCGGGCAACGGGTCTTTTTCCCGGATCGTACGAACAAGGCGTACCGGGTTGTGGGCGTCGTGCGGGATTATCATTTTTCGTCGTTGCATGAAGCAATCAGGCCACAGGTTTTCATTGGCGATTCGGATCTGGGATTTGGTGAGGTATGGGTCAGAATACGACCCGGCAATAGCGCCCGAACACTGACCATGCTCGACCATATGTACCACGAGATTGTTCCGCAGCATTATTATCACTACCAGTTTATGGATACAATTCTTGCGCAGCAGTATGAGCTGGAAACGCGTCTACGGCAAATCATCAGCTGGGCCGCCGGTTTATGCCTGTTCATCTCGTGCCTGGGTTTGTTTGGTATTGCCACGTTCTCGGCCGAACGACGTACGAAAGAAATTGGGGTTCGTAAAGTGCTCGGTGCATCGACTGCCGAAGTGGCGACCCTGCTTTCGCGCGATTTGCTTTGGTTGCTGCTGCCTGCCATCCTGATAGCCATACCTATAGCCTGGCTATCACTGAATAACTGGCTGGAAATGTATCCGTTCCACGTAAATCTGAGTGTGTGGCTGTTCATAGGGGCGGCTTGTTTTACTGTGTTTATTGCTTTGGCAACCGTGAGTTTTCAGAGTGTAAAAGCCGCGTTGATGAATCCTGTGAAAAGCTTGCGAAGTGAATAGAGTTTAATTGATTCTCTTACTATCTAAATCTAAACAACCATGGCACACATTGCTATTCCCATTCCCTCGACGCCCGGCAAACAGGACATCGAAATCGATGTAACGATCAATGGTAAAAAACATGAACTACACTATCGGGTGGAGCTTTTTTACTGGGGCGATTGCACGATTCCAACCTTCGACCGGGTGGACTGTCTGCGCGAAATGATCTCCCATTACGATCAGGATTGGACGCTCTACTACATTGGTGCACCAACCGATGATTTTGTGCCCATCGCATTTGTGAAAAAGGGCGATCGGGAAATCCAGCGTAAGCTGTTAACCGGAGCTATCTGAGCCTATAGACCCAACATCTACTCAATCAAACTGTTAAAAAGCCATGTTCCGCAACTACATCAAAATTGCTTTTCGCAATCTGTCGAAACACAAAACCTTCAGTTTTATTAACATTACGGGTGTAGCTGTGGGGCTGGCTTGTTTCCTGCTTATTGCGCTTTACGTACGGGATGAACTAAGTTACGACCGCTATAACGCCAATACCGACCGTATCTTCCGCGTCACCAGAACGTTTCTATCATCAGAAGGAACTGCTTCTCTGAAACTGGCACAGGCCGCTCCACCATTCGGGCCTTTGATCAAACAGGATTTTCCCGACGTAGAGCAGGTTGTTCGAACGCTTGATAACAATGGGTTGCTGCGCTACGGCGAACATTCGTTCAATGAGGAGAATATGTATCTTGCTGAACCCAATCTGTTCAAGGTATTGAGTTTCCAGCTTGTCAGTGGTAATCCCGATCATGCACTCGTAAATCCATTTTCGATTATGTTCTCCCGGCCAATGGCGGAGAAATATTTCGGTAAGGAAAACCCGATTGGCAAGACTGTACGACTCAATAACCAGTATGATCTGACCGTAACGGGAGTCTATGAGCCATTGCCCGCACAGGCTCATTTTCATCCCAGTTTTCTGATGTCATTTTCGACGTTGAACGACCCCCGTTTTTACGGTGCCGAGGGATTGCGGACTAACTGGAGCAACAACTCGTTCAATACCTATCTGTTACTGAAACCGGGTGCCAATCCAAAACGTGTTGAAGCCGCTTTCCCTGAATTTCAGAACAAACACGTTCCGGCAGAAGGAGGGAATAAACCCTCGACATGGTCGGTGCTGAACTTGCAGAATATTGCCGATATTCACCTACGTTCGCACACCGATTCGGAACTGGAAGCAACCGGCGACATAAAATACATTTATCTATTTTCGGCAATCGGCCTGTTCATATTGCTGATTGCCTGCATCAATTACATGAATCTGGCAACAGCTCGCTCGGCTGGGCGGGCAAGGGAGGTGGGTATGCGCAAGGTTGTAGGGGCCTTGCGCTCCCAACTTATCAGCCAGTTTCTGAGCGAGTCGATTATTTTGGTTCTGTTTGCCCTGGGCGTCGCTATTGTTCTGGTACTGATTTGCCTGCCCGCACTGAATAGCTTTACACACAAGCAACTCGAATTTAGCCAACTCCTCGATCCGGTCTTCCTAAGCATTCTGGTCGCTATTACCTTGTTGACCGGTTTGGTTGCGGGGAGCTATCCCGCATTCTTTCTGACCTCGTTCCGGCCGCTGGGTGTATTAAAAGGGCAGATTACGTCGGCTATGCGTACCGGCAAATTACGCCAGACACTGGTTGTTACGCAGTTTGCCATTGCCGTTGCGCTGATCATCAGCACGGCGGTGGTCTACAATCAGATGAAATACATTCAGGATTACCGGTTAGGCTATAAGAAAGATCAGGTGCTGTTGCTGCCCGATGTGGGCGATTCAACAACGAATTATGAGACCCTTAAACAGCAACTGAAAGAAACGGGTATTGTAGGCGAGGTGGGTCGTTCGTCGCGGATACCGTCGGGCCGTTTGCTGGACTCCTATGATGCCTATGCCGAAAAAGGCGATACGATGGCCCCGGTTACGATTAATCTGCGCGGTTTGCGGGTAGACTACGACTTCATTCCGGCCTACCAGATAGGCATGGCGGCTGGCCGTAATTTCTCCCCTTCATATTCGACCGATACGTCAATGATCGTGTTGAACGAAACAGCGGTCCGGTTGTTAGGCTGGACGCCCCAGCAGGCTATTGGCAAGTCGTTTCGCTATGGCCCCGCAAATGGCCAGATCATCGGCGTAACGAAAGATTACCACTTTGAGTCGCTGCATCAGAAGGTAGCAGCCATTGCCATGGTCATGTCAACCGAAGATTTCAACTGGTTATCCATTCCGATTCAGGGGAATGTGCCTGCCGGAGTCCGACACGTTGAATCAGTCTGGAAGCGGTTTTTTCCACAACGGCCGTTCGACTACCAGTTTCTGGACGAGCGGTTTGGTCGGCTTTACGCCCGTGAACAAACGCAACAGACGTTATTCAGTATTTTTGCCAGCGTTGCCATTCTGATTTCGTGTCTGGGTTTGTTTGGTTTGTCCATGTTCATGGCTGAGCAACGTACCAAAGAAATTGGCGTTCGGAAAGTACTCGGCGCGTCAGTATCCAGTCTGGTTGCTTTGTTGTCGCAGGATTTTCTGAAACTGGTTGGGATTGCTATTCTGATTGCGTCGCCCCTCGCAGGCTGGGCTATGGCGCAGTGGCTCAAAGGCTTCGCCTATCATACGGTACTCAGTTGGTGGGTGTTCGGATTGGCGGCCATCCTGGCGGTCAGTATTGCCCTTTTTACTGTCAGCTTTCAAAGCATAAAAGCCGCATTGGTCAATCCGGTGAAGAGTTTACGAAGTGAATGATGTAGAGGCTGTCCGCCGGAATATTCCGACCAGTTTCTACAACAAACTGTCCGCAAATGGTCAGCGATGCCGTCCGTTTGCGGACAGTTTGTTTCGTGGTAAGGCTCACAATGAGTTAAAACGCCCGATTGACGTTATGGCATAGGAGTTGAGCTTGAAATACTAGTCTGATTATCTGGCGGATAGGAAACTTATTCGCACCGGGGGCACCGTTAACTACTTAGCAAAAAAAAGCGATGGTGGGTCGTGACATTCCGGGTAAACAACTGGTTACGCTGTAATTCGACGATCAGGAAAAGCTGTATGACCTGTTCGATTAACCTCAACTAAAAACCAACAATGATCGTAAACTACCTGAAAATCACCCTGCGCAATCTGCGTAAAAATCGGGTGTTCTCGCTCATCAATAGTGCGGGCCTGGCTCTCGGCATTGCCGCTTTTGTGCTGATTCTGGAATACGTTGCCTACGAACGGAGCGTGAACAGCTTTCATGCGAATCTGCCCACACTGTACCGAATGCTGTCGCAAACCAAATCGGGCGATATCTGGGTCGATATGGCTCCGGCTGTGGCACCGTTGGCCAAACAACAGTTCCCTGAAGTGAAGAATTTTTGCCGGATAGCTGAAAACTCCGCCAATGGTATTGTTTCGGTTTTGAGCAATGATCAGGATAACCAGGACCCAAAATCATTTCGGGAGAGTAAGCTGGGCTATGCCGATGCCAGTTTTTTCACGCTCTTTACGTTTCCATTGGTGCAGGGAACAGCCGCATCAGCGATAAATCAGCCGAATACCGTTGCGCTTTCCCAGTCGCAGGCCCGGAAGTATTTTGGCAATGCAAAAGCATTAGGCCGCACCCTGACGCTCAACAATCAGTTTGGAAAAACATTATATACGGTTACGGCTGTGTATGCCGACATTCCCCAAAATTCCGATCTGGTTTTTGATGCCGTTTTTTCGCTGCAAACGCTGGCCAATCCGGCAAACCTGAATGGAAATACGTGGGCACGGCTCGACGGTTTCGACGGTTCTTATCTGACCACGTTTCTGCAACTTCCGGCGGATGGCGATTACAAAGCTCTGGAGGCAAAATTTAACGCATACAAGAAAAAAATAAAGCCCGAAGACGAAAGTGTATTTCTGTTGCAACCCGCCAAAAACATTCATCTGGCAGCTTCGCTCGATGATCCATATCGTACGAGTGGTAGCCTGGGATTTGTGTATCTGCTGAGTGGCATTGCTAGCTTAATTCTGCTGATCGCCTGGTTCAACTATGTAAATCTGTCTACTGCCGGAGCGTTGAAGCGGGCAAAAGAAGTGGGCGTTCGGAAAGTGATTGGAGCTAGACAGGGTCAGCTGATCGGACAGTTTCTGGGTGAATCACTGCTTTTGAATATCGTTGGATTTGCACTGGGAATTGGCCTCGTCACCTCATTGCAAGGAGTCTTCAACGATTTTGTGAAGAAAGATTTATCAATGACTATGCTGAGTAACAGTGGCTTCTGGCTGGTTGGGTTGGGGTTACTGGTGGTGGGTGCACTGGCGTCGGGTGGGTACGTGGCCTTTGCCCTCACATCGTTTCGGCCGGTGCAGACCCTAAAAGGTGCTTATCAGACTGGCAAGGGGAACTGGCTACGCAAAACGCTGGTGATCGCTCAGTTCAGCGCGTCGGTAGCGTTGGTAATCGCAACGATGGTGTTATATCGGCAGTTGCAATATATGCAGGATAAAGATCTGGGGGTTAAATTATCTCAGCGTGTGGTTATTCAGGGGCCACAGGTCAAGATAAATGATTCGTTTTCGTCGGGGACAACACGTCTGGAAAATGAATTAAGTCAGTTACCGTACGTAAAAAACTTTTGCCAGACAGGCATTGTGCCCGGTAACTTCTACAACTTCACAGCTGGCGGTATCACCAAGCAAAACGCACGACCCGGCGATGATAAGAAAAGCTATTCAATGGGAATTATTGATGACCGTTACCTGCCAACGTATGAAATCGGGCTGGCCGCCGGGCGGAACTTCACCCAGCGCGAAGCCGAATTAGGCTGGGAAAAGAGTGCTAAACTGCTGGTCAATGAAACAGCTGTTCGCCAGTTAGGCTTTACATCGGCTCAACAGGCAGTGGGTAAATTGATCAACTGGGGGCAACCCTACGAAATTGTGGGCGTCGTCCGCGATTACCATCATCAGGGTTTACAACAGGCTATTGAGCCGGTTATTTTTATGCCCCGCCGTTCGGTAAGTGACCTGACTATTCAACTAGCTACCGATCCCGTCCAGGGTGGTCGATTGACGGAGAAAATAGCGGAGTTGGAGCGGATTTATAAAGCCAGCTATCCGGGCAATCCATTCGAGTATTACTTCGTGGATGAACATTATAACGAACAATACCAGAGTGAGCTGCAGTACGGCCAGGTTTTCACGATAGCCTCAGCCCTAGCCATCTTTATTGCCTGTCTGGGTTTGTTCGGTCTGGCTGCCTATACCACTGAACAACGCACAAAGGAGATTGGGGTGCGCAAAGTGCTGGGTGCATCGGTGAGCAGTATTGTTACACTACTCTCCAAAGACTTTCTGAAACTAGTCTTTATCGCCATTGTTATTGCAGCGCCCCTGGCCTGGTGGGGTATGAATAACTGGTTGCAGAACTTTGCGTACAAGGTTGATCTGGAGTGGTGGGTATTTGCCCTGGCCGGTTTGCTGGCTGCCGGCATTGCCGTTCTGACGGTGAGTTTCCAGAGCGTCAAAGCGGCCCTGATGAATCCGGTGAAGAGTTTGCGATCGGAGTAAGATAAGGATCAACCCATCGCTTTTCGATCCGATCTGTCGAGAAACCTGTCCGCAAATGGCCAGAGAAACCGTCCGTTTGCGGACAATAGAGTAAAGGTTGTTAAGGTAATATGCTGATAATTAGGCTTGTTGTGATTGTGGTACGGCGTTTGGAATAGTCCCTATATCGAGTTATACCTAAGCTACTTGCAACTATGCTACGTAATTACATCAAAATAACCGTTCGCACGCTCTGGAAAAACAAGCTGTTCAGTGGTCTCAATATAGTTGGCCTCGGAATCGGCATGGCCGCCGTATGGTTGATGGCGCTGTATGTAATCGATGAATTGAGCTACGACCGGTTTCATACCAAAGCCGACCGCATCGTTCGGGTGGTTCATTATGCGCAGTGGCCAGGTGGTAATCTAAAACTGGCACCCACATCGGCCCCCTACGCGTCAGCCCTGCAAAATGATTATCCGGAAATTGAAAAAACGGTTCGTATCAACCCCGAAGGAGGAGGAACGATTACGTTCAGGGACAAAAAAATGGAGGTAGGCGATATCTTTTTTGCCGATAAAACAATCTTCGATGTCTTCACTTTTCCGTTACTCTATGGCGATCCGAAGTCGGCGCTGAGTAAACCCCAAAGCATTGTACTGACAAAGAGCGTTGCCGAAAATTTGTTTGGTGATTCCCGCAAAGCGATTGGTCAGACCATTGAGTTTGGTAATCATTTCCCGAATACCATTACGGGCGTAATGGACGATGTTCCGTCTAATTCGCACCTGCAATTCAGGGCATTGCGGTCCTTGCCGACGAATTACACAAACGGCTGGGAAAATTTTGAATTGTACACCTATCTGCTGCTGACAGAAGGGAGCAGCCATAAGGCGCTGGAGGCTAAGCTGCCGGGTTTTTATCAGAAATACATAAAAAAAGAAATGGGGGAGCTTGACTATCGTATGGAGCTTCAGCCACTGACTTCGATCCATCTACGCTCGCATCTCGATTATGAAATCGGCCCCAATGGTAATGTGGCAACCGTCTCAATTTTCGGAATAGTGGCCGCCCTGATTTTATTGATTGCCTGCATCAATTACGTGAATTTATATACGGCCCGCTCGCTCAAGCGTACTCGTGAAGTAGGTGTCCGGAAAGCAATCGGTTCATACCGATTACAGCTCATCGGGCAGTTCCTGACGGAGTCCATGCTGATGACGTTCATGGCTGCCCTGGTCGGTTTTAGTCTGGTGATTATGGCACTGCCTTATTTTAACCAGATGGCCGACAAAACGCTGTCGATTGGAGGAATAGGGGAGAGGCTGTTTATTGTTGCCTTATTTTCAATACTTGTTGGGGTGTTAAGCGGTCTGTATCCCGCATTGTTACTCGCCAACTTTCGGCCGGTAGCCGCCCTGAAAGGTATAGTCGGAAATCAACTGGGAAGCATCACCTTCAAACAGTCGCTGGTGGTCTTTCAGTTTGTAGCAACGGTGGTATTGATTGCCTGCTCGGGTGTGGTTTATCGCCAAATGGAATTCGTTCTGCATAAGAATCTGGGATTCAACAAAGAGCAGGTACTTACTTTTCATATAGATAATGAGGAAGTTCGTCAAAGAGTCGATGCGCTGAAAGAACGGTTAACGCAAAGTCCATTGATTGAAAGTGTAGCGGCCGCCAGCAATCCATTGGGCAATAACAGCATTGGCGGAGCCGGTATGTTCTTCGAGCAGAACGGCGCAATGCCATCCGGTACGCAAATTGTTCAGAAGTTTTCGGTGGATTCAGACTACCTGAAAACGCTGCAAATCAAACTTCTGAGCGGTCGTAGCTTCTCAGAATCGTTTAAGAGCGATTTGGGAGGTGCCATGCTGATCAACGAAACCCTGATGAAGCAACTGGGCTGGAAAGAGCCAATAGGCAAACGGGTGAAATATTACATTGATAACGAGAAACACACGGCCGAAGCTCGGGTCGTGGGTGTTGTAAAGGATTTTCATACCTACTCGTTGCAGCACAAGATCGAACCGTTGGTATTACAGATGCCTCAACCCGCCGATAAGGACAATGTGTTCGTTCGGATTCAGCCCGCCAAAACGAAGGAAGCGCTAGCCTACATCCAGTCTGTTTATCGAACGTTTGATCCGACGGCAACACTGGATTTTCATTTTCTCGACGAAAACTTCTCTAAACAGTATAAAGCGGAGCAGAAGCAGGGTGCAGTCTTATTATCCTTTACAATTCTGGCCGTTTTAATCGCCTGTCTGGGCCTATTTGGCCTGGCCGCTTTTGCTGCTGAACAGCGAAACAAGGAAATTGGCGTTCGTAAAGTACTAGGAGCATCGGTGAGTAGCATCGTCATTCTGCTCTCCCGCGATTTTCTGAAACTGGTCCTGATTTCCATCGTGGTCGCTACGCCCCTGGCCTGGTATGCCATGAGTCGATGGCTTCAGGATTTTGCCTACCGTATTACGATCGAGTGGTGGGTATTTGCATCAGCGGGTTTACTGGCTATAATCATCGCTCTGGCAACGGTGAGTTTTCAGTCCATCAAAGCTGCGTTGATGAATCCGGTGAAGAGTTTGAGGGCCGAGTAAAGTCGGGCGAACAGCTCTTTATTATAAGGCAAACTGTCCCAGATCAAGATGGAGCACTTCGGAAAAGGATGAACGAGTAGCTACGCCACCATCGCCCTTTCGGTAACGGGACCATTGATGGGTTTTATAATTGTAGACAAACCCTTCCTGAATCCCATAATCGTGGTCTTCGATCAGCCGGACTACTTTCAGCAGGTCGTTTCGTTCACCGTTGGTCTGACAGACCTCAATAATAAGGCGGGTTTGTTCGGCCGTGTGGTCGAACAGGAGCACATCAGGAACCGGATTGCCATATCCCTCAGCCAGCATGGTTTCGGCCAGCGGCTCATACGGAATGCTTTGGTCCTTGTAATACAAAATGCCCAGTTCGACATGGAGCCTTGAAATAACCTGCTGATGCTTTAAAGGCGCATTTACGCCCATGTCATCGTCATGAACGAACGTTGGCGATAAAGGATTTGGTGGGTACATTAGCTGACCGGGTTAAGTTGGTAACTATCTCAAAGATACACTAAAAATATGCTACGCAATTTCCTGAAAACGGCACTTCGAAACCTCTGGAAACATAAGCTGTTTTCGTTTATAAACATCTTTGGGCTGGCATCGGGGATGTTGGTTTGTTTGCTGGCAATGATCGATATCAAAGGTGCTTTTGAGTACGATTCATTCCACCCGCACCCGGATCGGACGTATCGCATCCTAACCGACGTAACCGCCCGTAATAACGATGAACAGGGATTTGCCACATCGCCTATGCCATTGGCTCAGGCATTAAAACAGGACTACCCTTTCGTAGAAGAAGCAACCCGGGTAATTCGAAATAATGGCGATTTTACGGCCAATCGTAAACAATTGCCGGTGATATACAGCGCCGTTGATCCGGGCTTCTTTAAAATTTTCGGTTTTCGGCTGGCCAAAGGTCAGGCCACCATTGCACCACAAACCGTTGTGCTGACGCAAAAGACCGCAAAACGGTTTTTTGGCACGGCAAATCCTATCGGTAAAACCATGGAGCATCCGGAACTGGGTGCACTGACTATTACGGGCGTTTTTGCCGAACCAGTTGCCAAATCGCATCTCAACTTCGACGCGTTGGTATCCATGGCGACTTTTTCCAGTCCTAACTGGAAACGATCGTCGACCGACTGGAAGACGTATTCGCGGGGTTATACCTACGTTTTGCTAAAAGCCAATACGCCGGTAGAGACACTGGATGGCGTCTTGCCAAAACTGGCTGGCCGGGTCACCAAAGATGTACGATTCACTACCGAGAAAGGCTATACGTTTCGTAGTCAGTCGCTGGCAGCGCTTTCGCCTTCACGCGAAGAGTTGATGTACTCGACCTATGAACCAACGGCCGGAAAGCTGGAAACGGAGCTGGGGGTGGGCCTGCTTACACTACTGTTAGCTGCTTTTAACTACATCAACCTGACACTGGCCCGTTCGTTGAGCCGCGCCCGCGAAGTTGGCATCCGGAAAGTGGCAGGAGCGTTGCGCTGGCAGTTGATGGGGCAGTTCATGGCCGAATCAGCCGTATTGTCGCTATTGGGACTTGGTCTGGCCTACGGAATGCTTCAGTTGGTAAAACCGATGCCATTTGTGCAGCAATGGCTCATTGGCGGAGTGCAGTGGGAGGGCGACACGCGAATGTGGCTGATCTTCATCACATTCAGCGTTGCGACTGGTTTGCTGGCTGGCCTGCTGCCTGCAAGGGTTCTGTCGGGATTTCAACCGGCGCAGGTACTGCGAAGCCAGACCGGTTTGCGCGTATTTCGGGGTATTACCCTTCGTAAGTCGTTGATAGTCGCACAGTTTTCTATTTCCCTATTTGCCATGATCGCGTTGCTGGCCCTGGCGCGGCAACAACATTTCATGGGCACTGCCGATTATGGATTTCAGCGTAAAGATGTATTTGTTGTGCCACTCAATGGCTTCCCGGCGGGGCATTTATCCGCCGAGATTAATCGGTTGGCAGGGGTAGAGCGGGTAGCCGCAACGTCTACCCTGTTTGGCGATCATGGCGGTGGCTGGCAGGTTGTTCGACGCCAACAGGCAAAGAGCGATTCGGCCCAAGCTCATGTCCTGGCTGCCGATGCGAATCTGGTTCCCGTTACGGGACTGAAACTGCTGGCAGGTAAGAATTTGCCCACGTCGGTAGCTGACTCGTCGTCCCGATTCGTACTGATCAATGAAGAGGCTGTGCGGTCATTCAGATTGGGCGAAGCAGGAGCGGCCGTTGGGCAGACGCTTTGGTTGAATGATAGCACAGAAGTGCGGATTGCCGGGGTTCTGAAAGACTTTCAGTTTACAACAATGGCAATGAAAATCAGCCCGCTTGTCCTTCGTTATCAACCGCAGCAGTTTCGGTACCTCAATGTAAAAGTTGCGGGTGGAAATCACGAAGCTATTCACGATGACATTGCCCGTATCTGGAAGCGCCTGAATCCGTATGAACCGTTTGCGGGTGTATGGTACGATGACTTCCTGAGTAATCGGAATAATATTTCTGACGACGTAAGTTTCATGGCGTTACTAATTGGATTGGCCGTGGCGATTGCCTGTCTGGGTTTGCTGGGAATGGTTACCTACACAACCGAGTTGCGCACGAAAGAGGTTGGCGTACGGAAAGTTATGGGGGCACGAGTTGATCAGGTCGTCTGGCTTTTGTCGTGGGATTTTCTGAAATTACTGCTGATTGCGGGGGCGATTGCATTACCCCTTGGTTATCTGGCTGCGAGCTTTTTCCTGATGACCTTTGCCTATCATGTCTCGATAGGAGTCGGAACGCTCGGCTTGTGTTTTGGAACGATGCTGATTTTAGGCGCTTTAACCATTGGCTGGCGTACATACCGGACGGCTTTGGCGAATCCGGCAACTAGTTTGCGGACTGAATAGGATGGAGGAGGTTGGGCAATTTGCCAATGAAATACACAACCGTACTTTTCGGAATTCTGCTCTGGTTTGCAACTGAGCAGATACAAGCCCAGCCGGGCCTGAGGGGTGAGTATTATAACGGCACCAACTTCGACCGGAAAGTCGGAACACGGATAGATCCAGCCATTCGGTTCAATTGGCGAGATCGTACTCCGGCAAGGGGCGTCGACAAATCCTATTATTCCATTCGCTGGACGGGCAAACTGCTGGCTCCGACCACCGGACAATACGGATTTTATGCGAAAGTAGATGATGGCATTCGGGTTTGGGTAGGCAATAAGAAAGTAATCGATTCCTGGCAACTAAATGACTCCAAAAGCTTTACAGGTACCGTAATTCTACAGGCTGGTCAATACTATGATTTGCGAGTCGATTATTTTAATGCCATGCTTGAGGGTGAAATTGAGCTTTACTGGCAAAAGCCCGACGCAAAAAAACTAGTTTCGGACCGATTCAATACCCCCAGCGAGCCGATAACAGCAGAATATTTCTTTCAAAAAAAGCCAGTAGCCATTGCCGCGCCCAAGCCGGTTCCGGTGTCGCCTAAAGCATCGCCGGTTCAGACTCCGAAACAAACAGTTACCACGCCTGGCAGAATTGCCAAATTGGCTCCCAGGCCAGTTCGTCCGTCGGTTGTAAAGCCAGGAGCGGGACCTAAGCCCGTATCAACTACTAAAGCGTCAACGAACTCACCAGCACCCGAGCGGTCAGTTGAGCCAGAATTGAAACTGACAATTGGTGAAACAGTCGTGTTGCGTACAGTTCAGTTTGAGCAGAGCAGTTATACCTTATTACCTGAATCGACAGCCGAGTTGAATCGATTGGTGCAGGCTCTGAAAACAAATCCGAACTGGATGATTGACATAGAAGGGCATACCGACAATGTCGGTGATCCCCGTTTGAATCTGGCACTTTCTGAAAACCGCGCTAAAGTTGTTGCCAGCTATCTGAGTCGGCGGGGCATACATGACAATCGTATTGAGACAAAAGGCTATGGTGGAACACAACCCATTGCTGACAACACGACCGAAACAGAGCGGGTCAAGAATCGACGTGTAGCCATCAAAATCCACTAAAAATGGCAATGCCGTGGAGCCAGTTATTCTCAACTGACTCCACGGCATTACTACACTCGTAGGCTACTTATAAATAGCCGGAGCGTCGAACGTTGGCGGCACCGGCTTAGGTGTACTTGGGTTGGAATTGATCTCATTTTGCGGATAAATGAACCGCCACGGGAGCGCCGTACCCGTGTTGGGTGTCAGCTTGATCCCATACGCTTCGGTGCGGGTCCGGCGCTCGTCGTTCCAGCCCAGGTGCTGGCCATAGAACGAAACGTAGCGTTCCTGCAAAATTTCCCGAAGCAGTGCATTGTCGGCCGTGATGCCATCGGCATTTTCAATACCACCAGCCGCAAAGTCTGCCGCTACGTACGGTTCATATTTGTAGGCTCCGGCTGTGAGATAGGTCGTGGTGATATACCCACCCGTATTCAGAAAAGCCCGGTACGCATTCAGGTGCCCCAAAGCAGTCGTAAATCCTTTTCCCGAACGTAAGGCCATTTCGGCCAGTGTCAGAATGTTTTCCTGGTACGTTACGAGCGGAAAACTGGCGCTCTGAGCAAAGAAACCAGCGGCTGCCGTTGTATTGGGCTCAATTTTGCCAGGGCTGTTGATGCCGTTCTCTAAATAATAGAACTTGAACCGAGCCGTCTCAATGGTTTTCGCATTGCCTCTATACCGTGCATTGGTCGGATTCAGTAAACTGACGTTATAAGCGCCAACCGCGTTAATGTCGCCGGTTCGTGAACTGGCCAGAAACGAGAAGTACGCATTTTGGTTCACATTGGTGGTTGTACCGTGAGGTGCATACAGCGAATTGGCATAGGCACTAACCCCCGTTTGAGCGGCCGTATAAGCCGCATCATACTGTTTCGTATCGGTCAGCAATCGGGCTTTCAGCGTGTAGGCAACCTGCGTCCATTTCGTGGCATCGCCCGCAAAGTGAATATCTTCAGTACTAACCGTGCCTACTCCTGATTTCAGATCCGTAATAGCATCGTCGAGCAGCGCCAGTAATTTGGTGTATACCGTTGCCTGTGGTTCAAAGGCGGGATTCGGGAATTTGGTAATGTCGCCCGCCTGATCAAACGGAATATCACCCCAAAGTTCGGTACCCGTTGCCAGCGCATTGGCCCGCAAAATTTTGGCAATGGCCGCCATTTTCCGGTTTCCAAGCGCCGTTGCCTGATTGATGGTCAGGAGCGCATTGGCATTTGTTCCGGTGAAAACCAGATTCCAGTCACCATCATAGACGCCCGCCGATACGTTGTAGTTGTGGTAATCCAGCCATTGCCGGTCGGCACCAGAAGCGTACCCATCCCAGATGGTTGTCAGTCGACTGGCCATCCCTTCCTGGGTAGCCATGTTCGCAATCTCAGTGCCGGTCAGCAACAGGCTGGCCGTTGAGTTGGTCGGGTTGTTTGGATCTACGTTCAGATTCTCAACAATAGACGAGCAGGAGAAAAGCTGTAGACCAAACAATATCGAAAAAATGGATTTATAGGCTCGATTCATGATAGATACTTCTTCGTGAGAATTAGTAATTGATTTTTATACTGACCAGCAGTGATTTGGTATTGGGGCTATTGAAATAATCCTGCCCCCGCGAGTTGCTGGCTCCGTTAAGCGCCGTTTCCGGATCAACACCGACCATTTTCGTCCACAGAACGGGATTGCGGCCCGTAACGGTCACGTCAATCGATTGCAGACGGCTCTTCTGACGGAACTTTGGCGAACTGATCGAATAGCCCAGCGATACTTCGCGTAATCGGGTCCAGCTGGCATCCGTAATGAACTGCTCGACCAATGTGCTGAAACCACCGCCAATGGAGGTATAGTACGACTGATCGAGGAGTACCGGACCCGCACCGAAGTCCTGAATATTACCCCGAACGGTACTTCCGGCCGTAATGGTTTTGCCTGCATAGTTCTTCAGATCCTGCGTCAGTGTCACGTCGTTTCCGACATCCCGGTGTGTACCAAAATTATAGAGCGTGCCCCGTGTGCCGTTGTAGAAATCACCACCCTGAAAAGTCTCGAAAAGAACATTCAGTGAGACTTTCTTGTAGGAAAAATTAGTGCCGAAACCACCGCGATAGTCGGGGTTCGGGTCGCCAATCACGCCAAACTGCGACGCTACCTGTGGGAAACCATTGGCATTGAGTTGGAGTGCACCCGTTTCGGTTCGCTGGTAAACACCACCATAGAGCGCCGACATGGCATACCCCACTTTCGCTACGGTGCTGGCTGTAGTGCTGAAGCCCCCCAGTGTAATGATGTCGGTTCCGGCCAGGTTCGTCACGCGGTTAATATTCCGGCTGACATTGCCGAAGACGTTCCAGTTGAAGTCTTTATTCGTCAGCAGGTTATAGTGTAATTCCAGTTCCCAGCCTTTGTTGGACATCGACCCTGCATTCGTGTATTTCGACGTGTATCCCGTCGATCCGGCAGCGGCTACGTCGAGCAGCAGGTCCTTGATTTCATTCTGATAGTAGGTAAAGCCAGCCGTCAGTTTGTTGTTGAAGAACCGCAGATCAGTACCTAACTCCCATTCGGTTTTCCGTTCAGGTCGCAGAAACGGATCGCCCTGACGACTGCTTCGTACATACGCCCCATTGCCATAGCCTGCGCCACTGAGTGTATTGGCCCAGCTGCTAAACGACGCATTGACGTACGTTGTCGTGTTTCGATACGCATCGGGCTGAACACCCACAACTCCGTAGGAAGCCCGTAATTTACCGAAAGACAGAATGCTTTTATCGCGCAGCATCGGTAATTGGGTGAACTGCCAGGCCACATCAGCAGAGGGGTAATAGAAGGTCGATTTTGTCTGACTGCCAAAGGTCGATCCCGCTTCCCCGGCTACCGACGCATTCACAAACAGCTGATTGTAGAAGCCCACATTCAGGGTCGAATAGAGCCGGGCCATTCGACGATTTGTGGTTGTCCGGTAAGGGGCATCATTGACGGCCAGCGAATTGCCAAAGTTGGCGGGGGCATCCGGAACAATGAACGTGTTCATGTTTGCCCCGATATTGAGATACTTCCGATCGTTGATGTTAAAGCCTACGATCAGCGTTGTGTTGATGTTCTTGCCAAAGTCTTTAAAGATACGGCCAATGAGGTCGCCGTTCATTTCCGATTCTTTGTAAATCTCTTCGTTGTACGTGCCCAAACCGCTGTTTGATGCCGAGTTTACGGGGTAGTTCGTAATGCGGTGATCCGTGTTCGCATCAAGACCCCCACGAAGTGTTATGTCGAACCAGCTGGCTGGCGTGATGAGCAGTTCTGAACTCAAAATGAAGCGATCTACTTCCGAAAAGTTGGTCAGCTCATTGATGGCCCACAACGGATCGTTATAGATTGGATTGGCTAAAGCACCCAGGTAGTTTCGATAGGCGCGTTGCCGGTTAGGAATGGCACTGGCCGTTGGCGAAGCGAAATAATTACCTTTATAGGCACGACTGTCGAAATCGGGAGACGTGCGTAACATCCCGATATAGAGCCCATTAACGCTATTGCTGCGCTGAATCCGGTTGGATGTTGTGCGGGCGTAGGTCGCATTCGTAGTGGCTTTGATGATGTCGTTGAAGCGACGTTCAGAGTTAAACCGAAGCGTGGTTCGATTGTAATCACTTTGCCCGTTGATGATACCCTTTTGACGCAGATCGCCCACACTCAGGTAAAAGTTGCTTTTGTCGTTTCCACCACTGATCGCCAGGTTATTATCGATGTAAGTACCTGTCCGGAAAACGGCATCTTTGCGCTCCTCCTGAAAAGTTTGTTTCGAATTTTTGGTGATAATAGGATAGAAGGTCTGCCCATTATAGGCTTCAAAGCGCGCGCCGTTCATATTAACGACATCGTCGCCCCCGGCCCGGTTCGCAATTTTATCGCCCCATGAATTCTGGCTGGTTGGGTTATACACCCCGTCTGCTCCCTGTCCATAGGTGTTTTGCAATGGGTGCAGTAAGTTTGGCTTATCGAACGATACCGTAGAACTATAGGAAATGTTGACCTTATCGCTGTTGGCACCTTTCTTCGTCGTGATTACCACTACGCCATTGGCAGCACGGGAACCCCACAGAGCAGCAGCCGATGCACCTTTCAGAATTTGCATCGAGGCAATGTCGTCGGGATTAATATCATTTAGCCGCGACTGCTGCGTTACGCCTGCCACACCATCGCCAAGCGTCGAGTTACTAATGGGGATACCATCCACAATGACCAGCGGCTGCGTTGAGCCGGTAATGGTGTTTTGCCCTCGAATCTGGATGTAGGAGCCCGCTCCCGGATCACCGGCAGAGCGGGTAATCTGCACCCCGGCGGCTTTTCCGGACATACCGTTAATAACCCCCGTTTCACCGGATCGAACCAGGTCTTTCGCTTCGATTTTAGACGCTGTCGCTCCTCGTTTATCGGCGTTTTCCTTGAATCCCAGCGCACTGACAATGACTTCGTCCAGCGATGTGGCGTCATTTTGTAAGCGTACCGAAATAGAACTCTGAGCCCCAATCGGCACCTCAGTGGTTTTCATGCCAATGAAGGAGAAAATCAGAACACCATTTTTAATTAAATTATCAGGAACTGAAATGGTGTACGCCCCTTCTGCATTGGTCGATGCACCAACGATTGTTCCCTTTACAACTACGTTCACACCGGGTGTGGGCGAGTTATCTTCTCCAGATGTGACTATACCTTTAATGGTCCGGCTCTGTGCAACGAGCTGGATAGGTAAATACAAGGAGAAAAACAGCATCAATAGTAAACTTCTGTTTCGCATCTCACTTAGTTTTAGATTAAAAAAGTACTATTTTGACTGATTATTGAACGGATACCGGAACTGATTGCCTTGGGCTACCAGCAGCTAAACCAGAGCTGGCTATTAAGACCTTTTTCCGAATACGGGCAAAAAACCAACAGCCATCTGGCGTCAGAGTAAATGTTATTCGGATGTATATGGATGAAAAGGAATGAACAGGTAGTGGTGCTTTTAATCCAAATATAATGTGGTATTTATCTAATAGTCAAGATAAAATATTATATTCTTATAATTTTGCCAATTATATTATATTTAAAACTCAAATATTTAAAATATTCTATTAATTACGCTTCGTCTGTTGAGAATTGATTTGATTTTAAGGTAATTGGCATCACCAATCAGACTCGCCTTATGTAGCTATGAATAAGCTTTTAATTGCACTATTTCTATTTCTTGATTTGCGTATCGCTACGGCTCAATCTGGATTGACTGCCACGCAGGCTTATGATTATCTTCAGGGCGAACGTGCCCGGGCTCGCGTGCCCCAGAATGGAATGGACAAGCCTCCCGTTGATAGTCTTAAAAAGGCTGAGCAGATTTTACTGGATGCATTAACTTACTATCATCGACCAGACGTGCAGGACTTAGCTAAAGGAAGTTCCAGTCTGTTTTATCGAAAAAGTGATATTTCATTCGACCTGGCCCGTATTCAGGCTAAACTGGGAAATAATGAAGCCGCAGCAAAAACGCTGATCTATCCGTTGACAGGAAAATTCGCTTCGGCCTATGCAGGCTATATCACCGAAATGAATGAATTTGAGGAAGTTCGAAAAGATCCGTCCATTAAGTCTATGTTGGCAAAAGGACAGGCTGCTGCTCGATTGTTTAATTCTACGGCGCTGAAAACACCCTATAAAGCCAACATTAGCGAAGACGAAAAAGTAGCTGGTCTTTCAAAGTTGTGGTCGGAAGCTAAATACAACTTTGCCTACTTCGACCATATTCCGGACATCGACTGGGATAAATTATACCTGGAATATCTTCCTAAAATTCGCGCTACCCGTTCAACGGTCGATTATTTACATGTACTCGAATCGTTCTGTGCCCAATTGCACGATGGCCACACCGATGTTTGGGCCAGTGACCCAATACTTGCCGATTCGGTAGCCCGGCGTCCGCCCATTCGCCCGATGCTGGTAGAAGACAAGGTGCTGGTTCTGGATGTAACCCAGGATAGTCTCGAAAAAACGGGTATCCGGCCGATGCTCGAAATCATACGGATTGACGGTACACCCGTCCGGGAGTATGCTGATCGCTATGTGCGGCCTTATCAGAGTGGGTCAACACCACAGAACATAGATGTTGGTACGTACAGCTATCGGCTGCTAAGAGGGCCTAAAGATAAGCCTGTTACTCTTGAATTTCGTGACCAATCAGGGCAAACGTTCAGCCGCCAGTTGCCGCGCTCGGGTTATACAAAACTGAAATCATTGCCAGCCTTTACCTTTCGTATTTTACCCGGAAATGTTGCCTATGTTCAATTGAATAACTTCGAGAACGACAAGGCACTGAAGGGATTCGAAGCGGCTTTTGATTCAATTGCTGTTACGAACGCGCTTATTCTTGACATCCGGCAAAACGGCGGTGGCGATAGCGGATATGGCTGGGCTATTCTGGGTTTTCTGACTGACAAACCAATGCAGACCGGGTCGTATTCTTCGCGTCTATACAGTCCTCTGCGCCGGGCACGAGGTGAAACGGTTGTGTTCGAGCCCGTCGAAACAAACGAACACGGCTGGCCTGCCAATGGTAAAAAGCTGTATAAAAAGCCTGTAGTTGTACTCACCAGCGGTCAGACGTTTTCGGCAGCTGAAGATTTTGCGGTAGTGTTCGATGTCATGAAACGAGGTGCAATCATTGGTGAACCTACGGGTGGTAGTACGGGGCAACCGCTGGCGTTTTCACTGCCAGGTGGTGTTATGGCGCGGGTTTGTACAAAACGGGATATGTACCCCGACGGTACGGAATGGAATGCGAAAGGGATTCAGCCAACCGTGTTGGTCAGGCCGAGAGTTGCCGACTGGCAGGCTGGCCGCGATACAGTTCTGGAAGCCGCACTTGCCCATTTGGGTGTGCAGAAAGATCCGGTAAAAAATAAAAAAAAGGCTAAAAAGTAGCCGGATTTTTACCGGTTCCAATAGACAGGATAGCCCCCAGATACTGTCCATCATCGAACAATGTCTGTCCGATGATGGACAGTTTAAAATAGATGCGTTACTTAAGAGGTTGATTTTCAGTGCTATTTTTGATATGGCACGGCACTTGCAAACCTGTTGAAACAAAGATGGTAGGCTAATCGAGCAAGGAAAAAACATACGTCGTGCAACCTTCTCCTGTTCGACTACATCTTTACTACATACAAAACGAAACCACATGAAACGCAACCAGTTTCTACTAACCCTTTTGAGTGCAACGACACTCGCGCTCACATCGCCCGCCCAAAATCGGAACGACGACCGCGATACCCCTTATCAAACCAAAACCTTTTCGGGGAAAATCAACGCCGTTCGGGCTGAAACGTCGGGTGGTAGCCTCACCATCGAAGGCGGCACCGATAATAATGCAAAAGTTGAGATGTTTGTTCGGGCCAACAACTGGAACGACAAACTCGACAAAGCGGAGATCGAAGAACGGCTCAAAGATTACGATATCTCGATTGCCCAGGAAGGCAGCACCATCGTGGCAACGGCAAAACGTCGTAATAATGATCGTGACTGGAAAAAATCGTTAAGTATCGGGTTTAAGTTCTACACACCCCGCAATGTATCGACAGATTTGCGTACATCCGGCGGTTCGATTCATATGGCAACTCTCACCGGAACGCAGAAGTTTCGCACCAGCGGTGGTAGCCTGCACCTGAGCGATATCGAAGGCGACATCAATGGTCAGACATCGGGCGGATCGATTCACATGGATCGTTGCCGTAAAGATATCGACCTGCAAACATCGGGTGGGTCGATTGAAGCGAAGGAATCGACCGGCAAAATGCGTCTGCATACATCGGGTGGAAGCATTCGGCTAACTGACCTGAAAGGCAGTGTTGATGCACAAACCAGCGGAGGTAGCGTGAACGGTAATGATATCGAAGGCGATATCAAGGCAGGTACTTCCGGCGGTTCGGTTCGGCTTGCGGGCGTGTCGGGTAGCATCGATGCGAATACAAGCGCGGGCAGTGTTGACGTAGAGATCGTCAAACTGGGCGACTATGTTCGGCTAAGCACCAGCGCAGGTGGCGTTCGCGTAAAAATGCCTATGGACAAAGGCATGGACCTGAATCTGAGCGGCAACCGGGTCAATATTCCTGAGTCGCTATCTAAGTTTGATGGCAATATTGAAAAAGATCGCGTTCGCGGAAAACTAAACGGCGGTGGGATCGCGGTCAACATTTCGGCGAGCAGCGGTAGCGTTTCGATTAACCGTTAATACACTCACAGTCTGAAAAGACATAGTTCGATCTGATTGTGTGATAACTTTGAGGCCCGCCGAACATCCGGCGGGCCTTATTTTATGTCCACCAGTTTCTTTGACCGCCAATTGGGTATTAATCTGGGCCTGACGTTCCTGAGTAGTGCCATCATTCTGTTTTGCATTAAAACTACGCCAACGATTCATCTGCCCTATTTTATAACGCCTGCCCTGGCGGCTGGTTTGGGTTTTCTGGAGCCGCGCCGGGGCTGGATGCTGGCCATTGTGCAGGCCGTCGTTATCTGGCTTGGCTATATGATTTTTGTGCCAACGCCCGATGGCCCTGCCGACCGGGATATTGAAAACTTCGGCCTATATGGCTCTATGATTCTGACGTTTGTGGGTAGCTTCATTGGCGGTCTGCTCAAGCGGGCATTAGACCGGGGGTGACTTGTAGACCTTGAACCATAGAGCGTATTTTTGGTTATCTCTGAAAAAGGAAATACATGGATTCACTCGTTTTTCATATTGATGCTGACAAAGTCGATACTTATCTACTGGATAGTATTAAAGCTTATTTTGGGAATCGGCGGATCGAGATTATAGTAAAGCCGGAAGATACATTGACGGATATAGTGGCGAAAAATGAATTGGCCAATCATGATTACGCATTGCCTTACGAAGACATTAGACGAATTGCCGACGCTCTGGAGCGAAATGAGCCTATTGATGTCGTTTCGGAAGTGAAGAAGTTTATGGCTTCAAAATGAAGGCAACCCGTATTTAAACATCGGTCAATAGCGAAGCAGATAAGGCAAGTTGCCTGCAATCCGGAATTCATCCAGTACATCAACAAAATTGCCAACTGTTGATTCTGGGCAGGGTCGTACAACAATCGCCAGTTCACCGGGCGTTAGCGCTTCTTTTCTATGGCGAAACAAGGCTTCGCGTAGCTTGGTCGAGTGCCGATGAGCGGTAACAAAGTTTGCCCGACAAACAGACCCGCCTGGAAAATGGCAGAACTGAATTGTATCCCGATCAACCAGTATAATTTCCAGCACCCATTTCGACCGTTCAGGGATAATCCCTTTCCTGCAGCCCGGCACGTCCCAGCCACTAACTACAGTCGGTTGTTGAACTGCCTTTACCCACACAAAAAAGACGATCAGCAACAGGGCAATACTGACAAAGGGTGTCATGTCAATACGGGGTAACGAACGATTTCGGCGATTGCGCATAAAAGTAGCTTTTTCGATTGGTCAACTGTTTGGCTGTGAACTGAAATAAGCTGGTTTTTTTAGATACACGGGCTCTCTGAAAAACGAGGATGGATACCGGATAAACAGCCGTTCATAATGCTGGATCATTAGCTGATCATCGCTGGTGAGGTCGGATAGGAGCAGATAGGGTAGATTGCCGACAAGTTTTAGTGCTTTCAGCGTGTTGGCCACATTTCCGAAAGTGGCAAAGGAAGTCGGCTTAATTACGACTGCTACATCGCCATTCGCTGAATTTTTCACGGTTTCCAGCAATTTATTCAGGCCTTCTGGTCCGTAACCAGTTTGCTGTAATTCCGACTTATCGTTCCCGTGCCAATACTGCATAAAACCAATTCGGTCTTTATCCAGTAAGAATAGCGTTACTACTTTCTGGGGATAAACCGGCGATTCATAATTATGACAACCCGATGGCACTGTAACACCCATGATAACCGGGCGCTGAATGGCTTTCTGAAACACGAAGAACACGATCAGTAACAAGGCAATACTGACAAACGGTGTGAAGTCGATTCGGACCGGGATATAGGATCGGCGGGTTATCATAGCGATCAGGTTTTTTAGCCGATTGATGTCTTATTGGCTGTATTTCCATAAACCCACTCTGGTTTTCGTACCTTTACTGTTATTATCCTATTGGTAGATATGGATATGAGCACGTACGAACGTAATGCGAACCGACTAACCGTTTTTCTATTACTTGTGGAGATTGGTTTGGCCGTCGCCGGAACAATAAAACTATCAGGACCCATCCCAATTCACTTTAAAGGGAACGGCGAACCCAATCGCTGGGGTAATCCGTCAACGTTACTGGTGATCGCCTTTGTCGGTTGTTGTTTAGTCGGCTTATTGTGGATTATTCGCCATTCGTCCACCGAACTGATGAATATTTCTGGTTCGCCTACGTCAGAGAACAGGGCCAATCAACAACAGAATACCAACCAATTATTGGCTACGATTCGCGCCATAGTGGCTGGCTTGTTTTTAGGCGTCATTAGCCAAATCCTATGGGTGAGTTTCTACCATCAGAAGCAGATTATTCTATGGCCATCGTTCCTGTTTATAGCGCTTATCCTGGCTAGTACGTTATTCGGGCTAATCAGCGCATTACGATTATCCGCAGATCGCTAAACAGTTTCGTCGTATCTTTGACCTATGTTCCGTCTCCCTCATAAACCGCCCTTCGCCACGCTGGAGCCTTCTTTTGAAGGTGATTTATATTTTGATGAATCGCCTGAACATACCGCTCAGCGTGTGCTCTATGCCACCGATGCATCGGTGTATCAGGAAATGCCCATTGCCGTAGCACTGCCGAAGTCGGTTGCCGATATTAAACGACTGCTGCGGTTTGCCCAGCAACACGGACTGGGTCTGATTCCGCGTGCGGCCGGAACATCGCTGGCCGGGCAGGTTGTAGGAAGTGGTATTGTGGTCGATATTTCTAAATATTTTGGTCAGGTTCTGGATGTCAACGCTGACCAGAAATGGGTGCGTGTTCAGCCGGGAGTTATCCGCGACGACCTCAATGCCTATCTGAAACCACATGGTCTCCTCTTCGGACCAGAAACATCGACCGCAAGCCGTGCCATGATTGGTGGCATGATTGGCAACAATTCATGCGGACTTCATTCCATTGTTTGGGGAACCACCCGCGACCATCTGCTCGACGTTCGTGTTGTATTGAGCGATGGCGCCGAAGTAACGTTCGGGCCGCTTACCCGCGAGCAGTTCGACGCGAAATGCCGGGGCGAAAATGTCGTTAGTCCATTGGAGCAGCGACTATATGTTCAGTTCCGCGACTGGTTATCCAGTCAAAATGTTCAGCAGCACATCCGGGATGGCTACCCAAAACCAACCGTTTCGCGCCGAAATACGGGCTATGCGCTGGATGCATTGGTCGATTTTTGGGGCGTGGAGTCGGATGATTCACATCTCCCTGCTAAAACATTCAACTTTGCTCATCTCATTGCTGGATCTGAAGGGACACTTTGCTTTATTGTCGAAGCAAAACTGAACCTGTTGCCCTTACCACCTAAAGAAACGGCGCTCGTATGTGCGCATTTCGATACCATTCGGCAATCACTGGAAGCAAACCTGGTGGCGTTGGCCCATCAGTGCTATGCTTCGGAACTGGTGGATGATTATATTCTGCAACTGACCAAAACCAACATCGAGCAGACGAAGAACCGCACGTTTGTCGAAGGCGATCCGAAGGCGATCCTGATGGTTGAGTTTTTTGATGATACCGTGACCGGTGTTCAACGGCAAGCCGAAGCGTTTGTGGCTGCTCTTCGGGCCAAAAATCTGGGCTATGCCTACCCGATTCTGTTTGACGAAGAAACCAAAAAGCCCTGGGCATTACGGAAGGCCGGATTGAGTATCATGTATAATATTCCCGGCGACGAAAAACCGGCCAACGTCATTGAGGACACGGCGGTTGATGTGCACGACCTGCCCGACTATATCGACGAACTGGATAAAATGGCGTGGGAAAATCACGGCTTGAAACTCGAATATTCGGCCCATGCCGGAGCCGGAGAAATTCACGTGTTGCCACTCATTAACCTCAAATCGTCGGAGGGGCGTACCAAGTTTCGGGCGTTACTGATGGATACGGCGCAACTGGTCAAAAAATACGGCGGTTCGTTGTCGGGCGAGCATGGTGACGGGCGGCTGCGGGGTGAATGCATCGCGTTTATGCTCGGTCCCGAAAACTACCAGCTGTGCAAAGATGTGAAGGCGCTCTGGGACCCACATAATACATTCAATCCCGGCAAAGTTGTCGATACGCCACCCATGAACGAGTCACTGCGTTCGGAAGCTGATGTGGTGATTCCGCAACCGAAGACCGTTTTTGATTTCTCCAAAGATGGTGGACTGCTCGAACTGGCTGAAAAATGTTCGGGTTCGGGCGATTGTCGCAAAACGGAAATCTCCGGTGGAACGATGTGCCCAAGCTATATGGCTACCCGGCGCGAACGCGATACGACGCGGGCAAGAGCCAATATTTTGCGGCATTTTTACGGCAATACCCAGAAACCGACCGACCACGACTACGCGACGGTCAAGGAAGTTCTGGACTTATGCCTGTCGTGCAAAGCCTGTAAAGCGGAATGTCCATCAAGCGTGGACATGACACGCATGAAGGCTGAATTTACGCAGCAGCAATACCGCGAATCCGGGATTCCATTACGGGCAAAACTGGTCGGGAATTTTACAAAACTGATGTCGCTGGCCAGTATCGCTCCCTGGGCCTATAATGCGATATACGATACACCTTCGCTTCGACGTATTGCCAATAAAACGGTTGGTTTTCACCCCGACCGAACAATGCCGGAACTGGCTGGAACGACGTTGAGAAAATGGTTTTCGGCGAGGAGTAAGGAGAAAAACGGACAGCAACGTGCTCAGGTTCTCCTTTTCTGCGATGAATTTACGAATTACAACGATGTGGAGGTTGGCCAGAAAGCAATTCAGTTGCTGGAGCGTTTAGGTTATGCCGTTACTATTCCTAACCACGTTGAGAGCGGGCGAACGTATTTATCGAAAGGATTGGTTGATGATGCCCGGCAGATCGCTATTCGAAATGTAACGTTGCTCAAAGACCTGATTACAGCCGAAACGCCATTGATTGGTCTGGAACCTTCGGCGATCCTGACCTTCCGCGACGAATATTCTGATCTTGTACCGGCTGAATTAAAGGCCGATGCTCAGCGAATCGCTCAGCACGTTTTCCTGTTTGAGGAATGGGTTGCGCGTGAGATTGACAACAGGCGAATTGATAGCAGCTCATTCATTGACGAGGTAAGACAGGTGAAAATCCACGGCCATTGCCACCAGAAAGCCTTGTCGTCGATGGTTCCGGTGAAAAAAATGCTATCGCTTCCTAAAAACTATCAGGTTCAGTTAATACCATCAGGTTGTTGCGGCATGGCAGGCTCGTTTGGGTACGAAACCGAACATTACGATCTGTCGATGCAAATTGGCGAACTCGTGTTGTTCCCTGCTGTCCGACAGGCAGAAGAAGCCATCATTTCGGCTGCCGGTACCAGTTGCCGACACCAGATAAAAGACGGAACCGGACGAAAAGCGCAGCACCCCGCCGAAATTTTATTTGATGCACTTAAGTAGCGTGGACGAGACCTTGTGATTGAGTAAACGATCCTCCAAAGCGCAACATCAACAGAGCAATAGCTACTTAGCTCCGCTTCGCAACTGGATGTGTCCGTCTGAAACGAGCAAGATGATTTTCTAACGGAGACATCCTGTTTGCAAACACCAAACCTTTTCTGTTCCTGGTGGTTTTGCATAAACCGAAAACATTCACAGCAATCATGGAGAACTCAAATTCATCAGCCCTTAGCGATGGTGCACAACAAGCCAATATCGTTTCCAACGAAAATGCGGAAGCCATGTTCGGTGCCGATCAGGGCGAAACAAATATGGTTAAACTCGTGGACGGCAAGTTGACGCCCATTGGTGATACCGAAGACGATGTTATGGACGAACAGCTCCGCAACCGTTACAGTAGTGACGAAGAGCGGAGCTTGCAGGGTGACCAGCAGCATAGTAAAACGTACGAAAACTCGGATGCTGCCTTACGCATAGGGGATGTGATCGACAGTCGTGAACTACCTAATGACCCAATTGCTGAAGCCGAATTAACGGGTAATCCCGATGCGGGCGATACCGTTAACACGGGTTTGCCATCTGAAGATGCCCCGAATGATCGTACCGAAAAGGGTACAGATTCTACCCCAACGGGGGCATTTGGTACCTGGGCATTTCCGGCCGGAGTAGGCGATATATCGGTTCAGAACTCGGTTCCGACAACACCGCCTTCACCTGATCCAACGCAGCCTGTGCCGGGAATTCCTGAAACACCACCAACGCCACCCGTTCCCGGTCCCGAAATTCCGGATCTGCCAGGATCGCCCAGACCGGCAAATCCCGAAATTCAGGAGCCCGATCAGCCCGATCGCTCACATGAAATCAATGCAGGATATACAACGGCGCGACATCGGGTAGCAACTACCGATTTTCTGACGTATACCGCCGAAGTGTCAGGCCTGATCGATGAGACGGATGTGGAATTGAATGAATCCGCTCCGGATGAATCTACGCCAGATAGTCGCTACCAAGGGCAGGCCGCTGGTCCTGATGATCAGGGTATGGAAGAGAAACCGGATACCGGCGATGCTGCCCATCCCTATGATGTGAGCGCTAAAGATGCTGACGTGTATCAGCCAGGTGAACGTCCGGAAGAGAAAAAAGAAGCCCAGCAGCTACCCCGTGAAATGGCTGACGAAAGCAGTATAACGGCGCAGGATATGATTTCCGGCCCGGATCGATCGGATCAGAAGTCGACAGAAGGACTCGATCGAAAATACAATGATCCTGAAGCTGCCCGCGATATGGCGAGTTAAGCTAGTGAATAGATTGATGTAACGCGGGCGGAAACGCGATTCTGATAAGCACAATTTGTGTATACTCAGAGCGTGGGTTTCCGCCCGCGTTACTTTTTTCCTACTTTTAGCCGCTAAATCTTTTAAGACCATGAAAAAATTACTGATTCCCTGTCTGTTGTTAAGCGCAATGGCAGTGGCAACTCCCCCCGACAAAAAACCAAAGTGGACGGCCCTTTTTAATGGTAAAGAAATTAAAGGGTGGCATAGCTATCATAAAGATGGTGTTGTTGGCTGGAGCATTGAAGATGGGGCATTAACGCCCGACGGTACGGGTGGGGATCTTGTTACCGATAAAGAATATGAAAATTTTGAACTGGAGTTTGAATTCAAAATTCCAAAAGGCAGCAATAGTGGTGTTGTCTACAAAATTATCGACAGCCCAGATATTAAATCGACGTATATGTCGGGCCCTGAATACCAGGTAATTGATGATAAAGGGTATCTGGATGGCGACGGGAAACCGTATAAACTGAAAGATACTCAGTTAACGGGCGCTAATTATGATATGATTCCGCCCGCCGATATGAACGTGACAAAAGCGCCGGGCGAATGGAACAAAGGACGGATTGTAGTCAACAATAATCATGTCGAACATTATCTGAATGGGAAGAAAATGGTCGATTATGAATACGGTTCCGACGATTGGAAGCAACTGGTGGCCAAAAGTAAGTTTGCGAACTGGCCTTATGCCAAACCTCATGCAAAAGGTAAAATAGCCTTGCAAAACCATAGTCCCAAAGAGCGCGTCTGGTATCGGAACGTTCAGATTCGGGAGTTGTAATATACTATTGAGTTGGAATGAAGGCCCAAATGCATGCATTTGGGCCTTTTTTTATGAATAATAGGGAAAGCAACCGTAAACGATGAGATCAATCTTATCGACCACTTTGCGAGGTGAAATCATTTACTCGATTCACCCAATAACCTTGAACAGGCAAGTGGATCAAGCTACTCATAATCTATTCGTTTTCGATTCGCTTTTACGTCTCCCTTCCGCTTCTTCTCCGCAATCCGCTCGTCGACCGATGCCTTCGACGGTTTGGTTGCTTTTCGGGGTTTTGGTTTCTCAAAGGCTTTTTCAATCAGGCGATAGAATTTCTTTGTAACCTTCTCTTTGTTAGCCAACTGCGTCCGTTCGGTTTGGTGGGTAAGCACCAGCTCGCCGTCGGTAGTGAGTTTACCGGCCAGTTTTTCTTCCAGAATGGCCCGTTCCTCGTCGCTAAGCAGGGCTGAGTTGCGAACATCGAAGCGGAGTTCGGCTTTGGTCGCTACTTTATTCACGTTCTGGCCACCTGCACCCCCACTTCGGGCAAACTGATAATGTATGTCGGATAGTAGGCGGTTCGGGTCCATCTATAGTCGAGTCAGTTAGTAGATTTTATTTGAAAAAGTGATCACTGAACGAACAATCCCTGAAAGGAACAGTTCTTTTTGTCAAAACTAATGGATTCAACGTTATGGCACATCACGATCAAAAAATCGCCACGATGCTGGACGATACACTGGCTACCCTCGGTGGTGGAGCGCCCTCAACAACACCCGATGATGGAGTGAATCTAATACAGGAATGGATTGGGGTTGTGCGGTCAAACGTAAGCACGCAATGGGTAGCCGAACCCCTTGAAAAACTTCGTGACGCAATCAACGCCAATAATATCCGGGAAGTCGAACGCCTTTTATACGACCTCTCCGGCGAAACGATCGATCTGGCCAACAATGCCGCCGAAGGTGACTATAAACAAGGTTTGCAGAACCTGTCGACAGCCCTGAAAGATTTTGCGCAGGGGCTGGCGAAATAACTTTAATCAACAGACAAAACTATGATTTCTCAGAATCAAAACCAGACGTCGCTCATTGAGCAAACAGTTAATACATTCGATGGACGGATTGGCGAAACAACGGCCACTGACGGTTTAACTATCATCGATCAATGGTTGAATCGACTCGACGTTGCAGGTGATGAAGATACCGACGACATTGCCGATACGCTTGAAAGTTTACGGGCCGAGGTTCATGTAGCTCAGCAGTATAACCGGCCCGATAACCAGCGTATTGCAACTCTGTTAGAAGATTTGATCAGCCAAACCCAGAAAGTGGCTGCCACGGCCGAAGCCAGTGCCGAGCAGGAAGAACTCTCTCAATTGGTGGCAACCCTTGAGAACCTGCATCGGCAGGTGGCAACCAATAGCTGACAAGCTTAAATTAACTAATCCTAAACCCGATCATTATGGCACTGAATCAGCATGCATCGAATTTAGTTGATATAACCGTTAATGCCTTCAATGGCAATACGACCGATATCTCCCCATTTGACGGTATTTCGCTCATTGACACCTGGATAACCACTTTACGTAATGGCGAGCAGAACACGATTTCCGTTGCAAACGGTTTGAGTGAACTGAAAGCTGAGCTACAGAGCGGAAACCCGAACGGATGGCATATCCGGGGAATTCTCGAAAACCTGGTTAATCAGGTCAGACATACCGCCAGTTTGGCTGATAGTGAGGTGAAAACAAAGCTGGCTCCGTTGATCGAAGCGCTGGAAGGATTCAGCCATCAACTCGGAGGTTCGTCGAAACCGGCTAATATGGGAGGGCAGGCACCCATGACGAGTACGGTTGGTGGCGAGTCGACAACCAGTGGCGCAGGTGCATCAATCATTGACATGGACGATACAACCGGGAGCGACGGTGATGCACGCAGTGTTGGGGGGGCAACCGGCGACGATTATAGTCTGGAATCAGGCACCCGATCGTCGGGTGTATCCAGCGAAAATAGGCCCGACCATTCGGCCAGGGGCGAATCAGATACCGATACTGGCTCCTCGGGAGGACGCTCTCAGTATTAGATTCACAATAAACAGGAAGAGAGGGTTTTGCGATAAAGCAGGCTCTCTCTTTTGTTTTGCCCCCAAACAAAGCGCCGATTGATGGGTTTTAGTAAATACAAAACCAATTAACCTCCGCTTCGGTGGTTCTCAACGACTATGGCAAATCAACATTCGCAAACAACCGGTTCGTCGGCTACAACCCTGCTCAATGCTACAGTAGCAGCTTTTGATCAGGGACAGGCAGCATCGCCCCAGGAAGGAATGTCGCTCATTACGGACTGGTTTTCATCGATTAAAAATAATCACCTCACCGGCGATCTGGTGGAACCTCTTACTCACCTTCATGATGAGTTAAAATCGGGAGAGCCGAATCCGAAGCGACTTCAGCAATTATTGAACGAGCTGGCCGATAAGACTGACAAAGCAGCTCCGAAAGCTGAAGGCGATCTACAATCCCGCTTACAGACACTGGCTACTGCGCTTCGCAACTTCGCCGGACAGATTTCAACGGCGGTATAAATAATGGTCAGGAGTCATAACGTTCCAGCGTTAAGAACCGCGCGCGGTGTTTTTATGACCCGACACTCACTAATCTAATCACTAAAGGTTATGGCTTCACACGCATTGGATCAGCGTCTGTTTGATCAGACAGTTGGGGCGTTTGGGGATGGAACGGCAACATCTCCTGCCGATGGCGTCCAACTTATTAATGGATGGCTGAAAGTCATTGAAGGAAACATAAGTGCCGAAATTATTGAAGGAAAGCTAAAGGAGTTACGAAGTGAGCTACAGTTCACCAATCCAGATGCTGACCGTATTCGTGCATTACTATTTAGCCTTGCCGATCACACGTCGCAGGTGGCGCAGGGGTCGAATATTCAGGATCAGACATCTGGTAAATTGGAAAACGTGGCAACATCGCTCCGAAAGCTGGCTGGACAACTATAAAAGTTTACAGTTTATTGAAATTCGGTTTAGCTGGCTCCAATGTAACGGACACATTAATGGGGAACTCTAAACCGTACAAACCACAAACGCAAATGGGATCGAACATACTGGAAGAACGAATGCTGCAAGACACACTCGGAACGCTTCGCCATGAGAATGAGTCGACTATTTCGCCAGCTCAGGGCGTGATGCTCATTGATGGCTGGCTACAGGCCTTACAGGGTGAGCCAAATTTAAATCAATTGGAGGCCGACCTTAATGAGCTTCGTGCAGAATTGCAGGGCGCTCAGCCGAACGATCAGCACATTCGTGAATTAATGCTCAGTCTGGCCGATAAAACCCAGAGTGTTGCCGAAGGACCGTATGCCGAAGGAACCTGGACGGGCGGTCTGGAGAGCTTGTCAAAAATTCTACGAAGTTTTGGAAATAAACTGTAACGGATACCTGAATGGCTAGCCATTATTCCTTTTTACGACGTACAAAACCTAATTCACTACATTATGGAAACGCAAACCACACTTGAGCATCGGATGCTTACTGATACACTGGGCGCATTTGGCGAAGGGATTACAACCATTCTTTCGGCTGAGCGGGGCATCCTGTTGCTGGAAGGCTGGCTGAATGCATTACGGGGCGATGTTGGCGCAGAACGTATTCTGGCCGAGTTGGGTGAGCTACGCGATCACCTCAAGTCAGAACAGTACGACAGCGATAAAATCAGGCATTTGCTCCTGAGTTTAGCCAGTCATACAACGGCTCTTTCGCATGAGCCAAGTGTTGATCAGGCAACCGCTGGCCAGTTGAAGCAGTTAGTAAATGCATTACGAAACTTTAGCAGTCAACTCTAATATGCTATCACACGAAGAATCAACCGATCTGCTCGATTCAACGATGAGTGTTTTGGGCACAGACTTTACAACATCGACACCACAGAGTGGCACGGGTGTGATTGACGAATGGCTGGTAGAGCTCCGCAAAGCTGAAAATGCTACCGAAATCACAACTACACTCGAACAGGTGAAAACCGAGCTGGAAAGTGGTCAGATTAACACCACTGAGTTGAGTCAGTTATTTGATCGGCTAGCAACCCAAACGGTCGAATTTAGTACACTGATGGGGTCTGAAGGTGATATTGCTCCCCGGCTCGAAGGCTTATCTTCGGCGCTTCGTTCACTGGCCGGCCAGTTGGGGAATCAGTGATAATTTACGGTAGTTAAGTTATAATATTCTGATTATTAGTTAATCAATAGTTAGACAATTGTAAATTTCAACACCAAAGGGAGCGTATAGACTATTTGCATTAATAGTCTATACGCTCCCTTTGGTGTTGTAGGGCAGCAATCAGTACAGTCAACAGGATTGTACGCTGATTATTCAAGTCAGTAGTTAGGCAAAACATGACTAAAAACTAAAAGTCAGCCTAAATGATATTATTGTTGAGTTATATTTGTACTAATAATTATTTTTAAAGATAAACTTATATTATTCCCTGATAATAAAGGTATGAATGTTGTAGACACTACCGATGATGCGCTGTTATGGGCTCAGTTTCAGCAAGGTGATCCTATTGCTTTAGGGAAATTGATGACCAGAAACTATACAGCTCTGATTCAGTACGGTACCAGGTTTAACCGGGAAAAAGATGATATACGGGACTGCATTCAGGATGTATTTGTTGATCTCTGGAACTGTCGTACCACCCTTAGCCGGTTAACTACCAGCCAGGTTCTGCCTTACCTGATGGCTATGTTACGTCGGCTGCTTCACAAAAAACACCTGCTTCGTCAACGAGTCAGCTTAATCTCCATAGCTGATGAGTATGAAGATACAAGATTTAATATATCTTTTTCGGCTGAAGACCAGTTGATTGAGGCCGAAAGGGACCACGCTAACGCACAACACATTCAGCAATTAACAAATCAATTACCACCACCTACTGGACGTTCCGCAACACCTGGCAAGGGTGGTATCAAATGATTAGTAATGCCAATCAGCTGCTTGAAAAGCTGCCGGGTGCGAGTTTCTTAACGGACGCGGATAAAAAGCGACTGGAAGGAGAGGCTAAAGCCATACGTGGTTTTTCGTACTTCAATCTCGTACAGTTGTTTGGCGATATACCATTGCGCACGCAAACGGTTCAATCATTTGATCCGGTAGCTATACCCCGGTCGCCCCAGAAGGATGTTTATGCCTTAATTGTAGCTGACCTGACTACGGCAGAACAGCAATTACCCGAAACAGCGGCTCAGGGCCGCGTAAACAAATGGGTAGCCACTGCTATGCTGGCAAAAGTATACCTGACAATGGCCGGAAATCCCCTCAATCAAACCTCCTTTTTCAAGGATGCCCGTGATAAAGCGATTGCCGTTATAAATTCTGGTAAATATAGCTTGACCCCCGATTATGATAATGTATTCCATAATTCAGCTTATACGTCAAAATCCATTTGGGAGATACTGTATAATGGAGTTGTTTCGGGGAGTGACCGTCAAACTATAACGTATCCTGGTACTGGCTATAGTCCAATTCTTTTACCCACAATGGCCTTTGTGAACAGCTTTCCAAAAGGTGATCGCCGAAATGATTGGGGAATTGTCATGACTACAAAAGATCAGGCGGGCAACACACTTCGGCCTTACTACAATAAGTATGTGAATCCTGAATTTGTTAGTCAAAACCTGACACCTACGGCCGTAGCCGGAAAAGTAATTTACACGACACCCATTTTTCGACTGGCTGAAATGTACCTGATTGCTGCTGAAGCTGAAAACGAGCTGGCGGGCCCAACGTTGGGTTACAGCTATATTAATGCGATTCGGGAACGAGCACGCATCAACAAATCGGATTCGACTCAGGTGCCTGCTTTGGCTGGTCTGAGCAAAGATCAATTTCGGGAAGCTGTCTTTAATGAACGTAAATGGGAGTTACATGCCGAAGATCAAGCCTGGTTTGATCTTAAGCGTACCAATAACTTCGCTAAAGTGAAGCAGGCGCGGGGCGACAAATTGTCCGTGCCAATTGGCAGCTACAACAATACCTGGCTCATCCCGGATTTTGAAATTCAGAATAACAATATTCCCCAGAACCCAACTTACGGCAAATAGAACCGTTGCCATCGAAAATAACCCAGAACGCTTGCTGATTCTTACTAATCTAGCGTGAAGTAATTCCATGCTGACTGGTTAATCATTCATTGTATGAAACAATTGGCTTTTTGCGCCCTACTAGTATCCTCATTCGCTTATTCACAAACGCGGCTCTACGTGGCCCCTTCCGGTAACGATACGCAGGCCGGTACGTTGACCGCGCCTGTAGCTACACTGGAAAAAGCACTGGATAAAGTAAGAACAGCCCCCCATGCTGAGGTTCAAATCTATCTTCGACAGGGCGTTTACTATCTTACCAAAACAATTCATATTGATCCAGAGCGAATCGGTTCTAAACGGGTATTAATTCGTGCGTATGGAGACGAGCGTGTCGAACTGAATGGTGGCAGGAAAATTACCGGACGTTGGCAGAAGAATGGAGAGCATATCTGGACGACAACGGTAACGGGAGATTCGTTTGGGCAATTAGTTATAAACGGCCAGAAGCAGAACCTGGCCCGGTATCCGAATTATGATTCGACGGCCCGCATTTTTCATGGAACGGCCTCCGATGCACTTGGTGAGGAACGAATTCAGCGATGGAAAAATCCGGAAGGGGGCTACATTCATGCACTTCATTCGCATGAATGGGGGAGTTTTCACTATCGGATTAAGGGGAAAGTTGATGGAAAACTGATCACTGAAGGCGGTTGGCAAAACAACCGTCCTTCGGAGATGCACCCTAAATATCGGTTTGTGGAAAACATCATTGAGGAGTTGGATTATCCCGGCGAATGGTTCTATGATCGAGTAACGCATACGCTTTCGGTAATCCCCCAACAAGGCACTGACTTAACAACGGCTCGTATTGAAGTAACAGGATTACGATCATTAATTGAATTGAAAGGTACCCCCGAAGCTCCACTTCGGGGGGTACAGATTCAGGGTTTACGACTGGTCAATACGGAGCGTACGTTTATGGAACCCTACGAACCCCTATTACGGAGCGACTGGATGCTTTACAGAGGGGCGGCTGTTTACCTGGAGAACACGGAAAATTGCCAGATAGCTAATTGTGAGTTATCAGATTTGGGTGGTAATGCCATACTGGTTAGCCGTCACAACCGAAACACATCGGTGAAAGGGTGCCATATTCACCACATTGGTGCGACGGCTATTGGTTTTGTTGGTGATACCTCGGCAGTACGTTCGCCCGCCTTCCGATATGAATGGTTTGTGCCTTATGAAAAAATGGATTTACAACCCGGGCCAAAGAATGACCGTTACCCGGCTCAGTGCAATGCGGAGGACAATCTGATTCATCATATTGGGGAGATTGAGAAACAGGCAACGGCTATCGAAATTTCGATGGCTTCCGACATTACCGTACGCCATAACACAATTTATCAGACACCTCGGGCAGGCATCAATATTGGCGATGGTACCTGGGGCGGTCATCTGTTAGAATTCAACGATGTGTTTGACACAGTGTTGGAAACGGGGGATCATGGTGCCTTCAATTCATGGGGACGTGACCGCTTCTGGCATCCGAATCGGAAAACGATGGATAGCCTTGTGGCTGCCCATCCGGAATTAATTAAGTTAGATGCACAAAAGACGATCGTTATTCGGAATAATCGATTTCGTTGCGATCATGGCTGGGACATTGATCTGGATGATGGCAGTAGTAATTACCTCATATATAATAACGTATTGCTGAATGGCGGTTTAAAATTTCGGGAGGGCTTTTATCGGACTGCCGAAAATAATGTCATTCTAAACAACTCGTTCCATCCACACGTCTGGTTTAAAGACAATGAGGATGTCTTTCGAAAAAATATTGTTACACGGCCTTACGCGCCAATAAGAATTAATTATTGGGGCAAAGAGCTTGATAATAATTTATTCCCTGACCAGGAGGCTTTACTGAAGGCTCAGCATAATGGAACCGATGCCCACAGTCGTTTCGGTGATCCCCATTTTCTGAATCCGAAACAGGGTGATTACCGGGTAGCTAAAAGCAGTCCGGCGTTAGCGTTAGGATTTCAGAATTTTCCAATGAATGGGTTTGGTGTGCAGAAGCCCAGGTTACGCAGTTTGGCCCGGTCACCCAAGCTGCCCTTGTTGATTCAATCGACTGTAGAGAAGGAACAATTGGAAAAAACATGGTTGGGTATAAAAGTGCGAAATATACGGGGGGCTGGGGATAGGTCAGCTTATGGGCTACCAGATGAACTGGGTATCCTTGTCATTGAGATCCCCAAGGGCGCAGCGGCTTCTGGACTTCAGAAGGGTGACGTGATCCGAACCGTGAATGGGACAACGGTAGCCACTGTCAGTCAATTAGTAGCTACTCAAAAACAACTACATTATCTACCGACCTTACCAATTGGCGTCATACGGAACCAGCAATTGATCAATATAACCTTAGATAAGCCATAGGTACTGATAGTTAGTCAGTAAGGTCATATAACTTATGGCTGAATTTCGATATCGACCTTTTCATGGTTAAGATCGGCGACTAGGTCATTTCAACTGGTTCCAGTAGATCAGTACGTTTAACGTGGCGCGGCCCGAAGCAATGATGTCGAGATCACCATCGCCATCGAGGTCGGCTGCCTGAAGGTCTTCGCAGGCCATTCGGACACTATCGTCCAGCGAGTAGCCTTCCACATTTCCTTCTTCTTTGGGCTTAAAGAGCCGGATACCTACTTTTCCGGCTGCGTTTGGGTTACGCCAGCCAGCCACGATCTGATCACTGCCAACACCCAGAAAATCACCACAGGCAAGCGCATGTCCCTGGCTGAACATATCGGTTAGAACGTCGACCTCTTTATCGGAACCCTTAGTCGTCGATTTTTTGAACGAGTAGGAGCCGCTTTCTACCTGCAACAGATTACCATGCATCGGCTGAATCGTTGCAATCGCACTTCCACCGTTCAGACGCCGGATTTCGCCAATGCCTTCGACTCCTTTGTTGAGGAGCGGCAACGCGTTACTGGCCGATTCGTCGTCGACCGGATGCCACCTCTTTTTCTTCCATTCGAACACATTGCCACCTTCTTTCCCGGCCACGATCAGTCCGGTAGTTGCTCCATCTTCCCAAATCTCGAAGTTATGGGTCAAGTGCATTGTTGAATCTACCAGCTGACGCTTCCATGTACTACGCGGATCTTTCGGAAATTCATAGCCCCAGATTCGTACGCCCCGACCCTCGCCATTTTTGTTGCCCAGTCCGTGTAAAGGCACAACGATTAACTGATAATTGTCTTTGCCAATTTTCGCCCAGCGCATCCGGTGGGTAGTTACTTCATGGTGTAAGCGAATGGCTTCCCAGCGTTGTGTTGGATCTTGCGGGCGGACAAGATAAAATACGGCTCCTGATTTGGTACTATCTCCGGTTTCGGCAGGGTTCCAGCCTGCGCCAACAGCCACCTCCACGCGCCCGTCGCCGTCCAGGTCGCGGGCGGCAATGCAGACGTTATCCTGCGGAGTCAGATTGGCTGCCATGACGTATCTTTTCCACGGACTGGTTTTGTTGCCGGGATTCTGATACCAGACAAACTCCTTCTGATCGGCCAGTAAAATATCGGGCTGTTTGTCGCCATCTACATCGCCAATGGCCAGCCCATAACCAATATTGATCTGGTTATCGACAACCTGGATCTTGAAGTTAGGCGTTTGAGCTACGCTTAGTTGTGCAACCACGAGCAATAAAGCCGGTAAATGGAGCAGGAGGGAGGTTTTCATCGTGTGTTTTGTCGTGATTCTACTAGTCAATGCGAATGCCTTCGCCCAGTTGCATGACGCGGTAGGGCGTGCCATACTGTTCACAGGCTTTCACAAAATCGGCCGGATCGGCAGTGTTGAATTCAAACAGATCATAATGGTGAGGAATAACGAGTTTGGCCTCAATGTCGCGGCCAAGCCGGGCTGCTTCATCAGGGTCAAGGTTACCCGCCACGCGACGTTCGGGTTTGTTGCCGTTAATGGGCAGAAAAGCCACGTCTACCTTGAAGGGTTTCAGGATATCGACCATACCATCGTACCAGAGTGTATCGCCGGAATGGTAAACACGATAGGGGCCGATTTCGACCACAAAGCCCATAAATTTGCAACGGCCTTCTACATCACGCTCCAATTCATTATGTGCCGCCGGAACACCATGAAAGACGAAACCGCCTACAGGAACTGTCTGACCATCGTTGAGGCCAATAGGCTGACTTGGTGCGATACCAAGCCGATCTGTGACAAAGGTGCGATTGGCTTCAGGAATAACCAGCTGCATCTGCCAATTGGCGGCAAACAAGGGGAACAAGGTGTTATAATCTAAATGGTCAGTATGGTTATGACTGGAGGTGACAACATCAATCATACCCAAATGGCCCGGCTGAATAACCCGTTCTGAGATGCGTACATGGGGCTTGTCAGTATGGGCATATTTCTCCGATAATGAGTCTGACAGGTACGGGTCGAACAGTAACTGTTTGCCATTGTGCTGTACTAGAAAACCGCTCTGCCCGAGCCACCAGATATGCAGTGAGTCGGGTTGGTTTCGGGCCGTTTCGATGTCGGCCAGGAGGGCGTCGTCTTTTTGAAAAGCGGGTTTAAGCATGGTTTTTTACTTGCTCAAAAGAAAGCTATTGACTTAACCAGTGAAAGGAGCAAACCTTACGGTTTATACCGCAATCCGCTAACTCGTCCCAACACCCAGTCAATTATTCGATCGGGGAGGAGTCGGGGTAGTATCCAGCTTGTTAGCTTGTTGGGCACTAATGCATAACGGGTTCGTGGCTGGGATGTTTCGTGAATCTGTACAATGCGCTCCCCAAGGTAATCAATTGAAAATCCACGCTTTTCGGAGGTTTCGACTTGTTTCAGAAACCATTGCATGGCTGGATAATACACGGTGTTATTGTAGGCACTAATGTCCGTTCCTTTACCCCAAATGGGTGTTTTAACGGCTCCCGGTCCAACAATAACGACATCAATGCCAAACAGCGCCAGTTCCCGTCGCAGGCTGTGCGAAATGCCTTCTACGGCGTGTTTGGAGCCGACATAAGCACCCATAAACGGAATCGCGACCTGTCCATTCACCGAACTGATATTCTGAATCCGGCCAGGCTGGACAGCATGATTGGCCCGCGCTCCGAGCAAGGGCAGAAACGCCTGCGTGACCTGAATTAATCCCAGCACATTGACCTCAAAATGGTTTCGTATTGTGTCAATGGGCTGATATTGCAGGGGGCCACCCATGGCAATACCCGCATTATTGATGAGACCACCAAGCCCGCTGTTAGCCAGCCGGGCGTTGAGAAATTTTGCTGCTTCGGCAACAGCATCCGTGTCGGTTACATCAAACAGCAGCGGAATGAAATTGTCGCCCAACTCAGCCACGAGCCGATCGGCATCGGTCTGGTGACGAACACTCCCAAAAACTGTGTAGCCGCGCTGAACGAACTGTTTGGCTGCGCCGAACCCAATGCCCGTTGAGACACCCGTAATAAGAATGTTTTTGCTGATGGGTTTCATGCCGTAAAGCTACGAGTAATGCAATAGGCCTGTACGGATATCGTGAGTTCTTCGGCTTGTACAAAAAAACTGTATTTTACCCGCCCAATAAGCGTAAATGCCTGACTTAGTGCCTTGCGGGATACGTAAGCAGTACGACAAACGATTTGGGCTGACAAAACCGCATTTTCATCGTCAGCAAAATACGCAATTCGTTCAACCAATTCGTTCAAAAAGCGGTTACGAAATTAATTAGTGAGTGAGTAGACTGGCGAGTGCGTGAATAGACGTTCCATTCACATGTTCATTGCGCCAGTGACCCGATTATTCATTAATCATTCATTTGTGAAATTGATTATGCAGGACATCGAACCCTTTTACGGCTGGGAAAAATATTATACATCGGCTGACGACGAGCGGTCGCCGTTTCACGAACGGGAGTATAATATGCAGCAGTACGAAAACAATATATACGGCTATTACATCCATCCGCTTTGGGACGAAATTGGCTCCGAAACCCTGTATTGCAAGATACTGTTTGCCAATTATGATCGTCAGTTTGTCGTGATCGAACTTTTTGGGGAATGGAACGATACGCTTCATAACGATATCATGTACCTGAAACGGCAGGTAGTAGACCTACTGGTCTATGAGGGAATTAAGTATTTTATTCTGATCAGTGAAAATATTTTCAATTTCCACGGTTCTGACGACAGTTATTATGAAGAATGGTTTGAGGATGTAGAAGATGGCTGGATTGCGGCTATTCATTCGCCGGAGTTTATTGAACGCGAGTGGAAAAAATACCACCTGGACTATTACATCAACTTTGGGGGTACGCTGGACATTGCTAACTGGCGCACGCTAAAACCCGCCAACCTGTTTGAATTGGTCAATAGCCTGATTGTTCGACGGCTGGGGTAGCCCAGGGAAAACGATCCAAAAACAAGGCCTGCCTCTCTTCAGGTCCTGCTGCCATTTCCGCTCGTCTTTTTCCCTTCTTCCTATTCTTTTTGGTTTTGCCCCCGTTTCTGTTCAATTTTCGCTCATTATTAAAAGCCCACAAGTGATTTTATGGAAGACAACGCAAAAAACACAGCCGCCGAAGAAGTAAAGGCTGCCAAGACAACGACTGCCGAGAAACTTGAGGCCTTCAAATCCGAGGCTGGTCAACACCTGAATGCAGCAGCTACACAACTCGACGAATTGAAAGACAAGCTGATCGCTCAAGCGCAGGAATTTGGAAAAGATATTGATATTGAAGGAATTAAAGCGAAAGCGACTGAGCATTTCGACGCAGCGAAAGCATCTACAGCCGAGAATCTGGCTTCTCTGCAAGCTCAGGCTGAAACCGTTTTTGCCGCAGCTTCTGCCAAAGCCGACGAACTATCGGACGTTGCCGAAGATAAGTTTGATGAACTGAAAGCCGAAGCATCCGTGCAACTCGAAGCTGCGCAGGTTAAGCTCGACGAACTGAAGGCTGAAGCTGCTCTTCAAATTGAAGAAGCGAAGGAAAAGGCCAAGAGCGTCTGGAATCAGCTGTTCGGGAATTAATAGCTAGTAAGTATAGAGAACACGGAGAGTGAGCAGGGGCAAGTCGAAAAAAACTTGTGAACACTGCAAAGCCTCTGTGTTCTCTTTGTTTAGCGTTAAATTTGCCTCCATGAGGCTCCACCTTCGTAAACCACTTCAGTCACTCAATAAAGCGTATGCCCGGCAATCAGTCCCGCAGGAGCAACTAGATACATTTCGTAGCGCATTGACTCGGCTGTTTTCGCGGGTAGACGAGAAGGAGTCTGAAGAATTCCAGAAAAACATTGTTGCTGGTTTCCTGTGCGAAACGTTCTATAACAATACCTTCGAGGTTCATACGAACGATTGGATTGATCTCATCATTGAGGCCAGGCCGGTCTCGCCGGAAATTCCTGACAAATTGTTGCCCGGCAGCTTCCCGTCGAGCGCCATTATCGAGACCCGAAAAGTGTTTGCGGCCGAGATGATGACTCCGCTCAAAAATAATGTCAAAGCCCTTCATGATCTGATTTTATACTACTTTGAGCTTCGTGAACGCGACCCGAATCAAGTAGTTTGCCAGTTAATTATTACGGACGTTTATAACTGGTTCATTTTCGACGAAACCGATTTTCGTCAGTTCTTTTATGACAATGCCCGGCTTAAACGATTATTTCAGCTCAGGCAACAGCAGAAGAAAGACGACGCTATTTTCTATGCCGAAACGGCTCGTATTCTGCGTGATCTTGACGTCGACTTACCAGTCACATACCTGAATCTGCGTGAATTTGCCGATGCGCTCAAACTCCCAATTGAAGAAGGCAATCGCGCCTTGGTACCAGTCGTTAAGGTGTTTTCGCCAGAACATTTACTAAAACAACCGCTGCCAAATGGCACAGACGCCGTCAGCCAACGCTTTTATAATGAACTGCTTTATATCGTTGGACTACACGAATTGCCGACGAATAAGAAAAGCAGGCTTATTCAACGACTGCCCGAAAATGAACGGGCGGAGGGGTCGTTATTGGAAAATTCCATTAGTCAGCTACTTAAACAGAATGCGCTGGCAAATGCGGAAGGACTAAATACCTACGTTGCTACCGAAACGGATCAACTGGCTGACATTGGGTTGGAACTATGCTTTACCTGGCTTGGCCGTTTGCTGTTTATTAAACTGTTCGATGCACAACTGGTTAGGTATGGCCTGCGCGACCGAAGCGCCCACGTTCTGACTGCACAGCGAATTCAGGACTTCACTGCACTTAACGCGTTGTTTTTCGACGTAATGGGCGTACCTGAAGAACAGCGGTCGGCTGATAGCATAAACCGGTTTGGACGTGTTCCCTATTTAGGTTGTTCCCTGTTTGATAAAACCGCTCTTGAACGACAGACAGTAACGATCGGCGATCTTGACAACACGCTCGAATTACCAATAGCTGGCCAGACGGTTCTCTATAATACACAGGCCGAATCAGAGGCAGCACAACGCTCAACACTACACTATTTACTGGATTTTCTGGATGCGTACGATTTCTCCGTTGACGATCCCGTTGTCGTGCAGGAAGATAAACCGAGTATTACGGCGACCGCGTTGGGAGCGATTTTTGAGAAGATCAACTGCTATCTTACTAATTCAGTGCTAATTCCCGATCACTTGGTTGCGGAGATCGTTCGCGATACAGTGCGTAGAGCGGTGATCTCGAAATTTACCACCTATCCCGATCTGAATTCCCTGCGCCCCGACGATTCGATTAAGGCAACAAGTATTGAAGAACTCAGTAGCTACTTTAGTCATTTTCACGAACCCCAGTCGCTGCTGCGCTTCAATGCTGTTTTCAATAGCCTTCGCATTGTAGACCCAGCCGTTGGCAGCGGACGTTTTCTTGTAGCAGTGCTGCATGAACTTATCGCTCTGAAAGCCGAGCTGGGCATTCTGGTCGATAGCGACGGGCAACGTATTCATCAACTTTGTGTCAGCTCTGTCAATAGTGAATTAGTGCTCACCAATGAGGATGGTGAGCCGTTTGAGTACATTCCGGAAGGAGGGAGCCTGACTAAATTTTCCTCTGTGGAAATGCAGCGGGTCCAGAAAACAATAATTCATGAGAAACGGACGCTTCTGGAAAACTGTCTCTTTGGCGTAGATGCCAGCTCCACCGCCGTCAATTTCTGTATCTTGATGCTATGGATCGAATTGATAAAAAGCGTTCCGGTTACTGAAGTGATGGGTAAAGTTGACCGACGCGACATTGCGTCTCTACCATGCGCTTTAAATATAAAAATCGGCAATGCGCTGGTGTCGCGCTTCAGTCTGGATTTTCAGGCTGATGGTTTGAAGAGTCCAATCCGCGAGAAATTTATGATCGACTTCAACCAGTATAGAATGGATGTGCTGGCCCTCCGGCAAAATCCAGAAAAGCTGGATGAAGAACAAATTCATGCCCGAATACAGGAGTTCACCGAATTCCTGAATCAGGTAGCACTCGCTGGGCAGAAAGAAGTTCTTGAGATTCGTCGGCTCGAAGCCAGACTCGCACAGGCGGCTTTACCGTTTGATTCCATTAGTCAGGATGATAGACAACAGAAGCTAACCAGCCAGCTACAACAGAAAAAAGCAGCTTACATCAATAAACAACGCATTTTTCAGCAGGCGTTTGAGTGGCGATTTGCGTTTCCTGATGTGCTTGATGAAACCGGAAATTATGTGGGTTTTGATGCTGTGATCGGTGTGCCACCATTCACTCGCTCCGAAGGATTCCCTGGTTCCAGGGCGTATTTTCAGGGAGCGTTTCCAAATACATACGTAAGTAAGGCCGAGCTGTATGTACTATTTGTTGAACTAGGGCTCAACCTGCTGAAACCGGGTGGGCAATTGACCTATGGGCTACCAACGAAATGGACGCAGGTAGGCTATGCGAGTAAATTGCGCAGCTGGCTACAGACCGGAGCTCTCGAGCAGAAAGTAGCTGTAAGCAGTCTGGCCATTACCGACGAAAAGACAGCACAACTGAGTATTTTGTCAATTCGTAAGGAAGAAGAATAATAAAATTAGGCAAATCCGTTTTTTACGAGCAAATCAATACTTAATTGATCCATTTGGCTTAATTACTTAAACGATAATTTGCCCCATCGTCTGATAACATAACTTTCTAAATTGTAGCAAACCAAGGAAAACTTAAAAGAAATTGCCAATCTGCGCTTAGAATGGGCAAGATGGAACAGGTTATGCTTGTCGCTGGTTATATTTGTGAACCTACCAACCGAATTGGGTTTATGGGTAAGCTTCAGCGTCAATCCGTACTGTACCGGCTCCTTTGCCTGTTGATGGCATTACATGTCATCAATGTCAGTATTGATGCGCCCGATCCTTACGAGGCACCCAGATTTCCGGGCGAACGGCGCGAGAATTTATCGATCAACGAAATAGAAAGCTTCAGCGAGCTCCTGCTGGAAGAATGTTTCGGTCTCGAAAATGCCATTCCCGAACATGAAGAATCCGACGACGACTCTGAGGTGACCAACGTTGAACAGGATTACTTCTTTCACCAATTGTTTGTGTTTACCACCTTGCCCGATCATTATTGGTATTTGATCCGGCAGGCTGTGCCTTTCAAACTCGCACATGTTCCTACACATGTGCCTGAAATTTCGTCTCCTCCCCCCCAGTTCGCGGCATACCCGCGTGTGTAAGAAACGTTGCTGATGCGATACCCTATGCGTCAATAGAGCAGAACCATCTGGTCTATTGATGAATAGGTCGCGCCTTTACACATATGGCCTGGTCTTCACGATAAATCAATCTGTGTGATAGCTGGTAGAAGCCACCGAAAGGATGGCAGTATCTGCCTTGTATTCACGCGTATACTTTCTGCCTTAAAAGATGAAAAATTATGGAATTCTAGCCGCTCTTCTCATGGGTGCGGTACTAATCGGCTGTTCGGATAAGGAAGCACAAACCGATCAGCCGGAAACGCTGACGTTGCCCGTTGTGAAATTGGCACGTCAATCTACGACACTCAAAAAAGAGTATGTCGGCACATTGGAAGCGGTCCGCAATGTTGAAATCAGGGCTCGGGTGTCGGGCTTTCTGGAAAAAATCTTCGTCGATGAGGGGCAACCTGTCCGGCAGGGACAACTGTTGTTTAAACTCAATGAGGCCGAATATCAGGCCGAACTCGATAAAGCCAAAGCCAATTTAAAAAGCGCCGTGGCAGGAGCTAAAACCGCCGAAGTTGAGCTGGGGCGGGTGAAATTACTGGTCGATAAAAACGTCGTTTCTCCGTCCGAACTCGAACTGGCCAAGGCCAAATTAGATGCCGCCCGTGCCTCTATTGACGAAGCAAAGTCGATGCAGGATAACGCTGCGCTCCGATTGTCGCATGCGAGTGTTAAAGCTCCTTTTGATGGAGTTATTAACCGGATTCCGTTCAAGATGGGTAGCCTGATCGAAGAAGGGGCCTTACTGACTTCCGTGTCGGATACCCGCGAAGTGTATGCCTACTTCGACGTTTCGGAAAAGGAATACCTGGCCTACGTCAAAAAACACCGAAAAAATCCCAATGAGGGCATCCAGACGGTGGAAATGTTGCTGGCCGATGATTCCAAATATGCCCATAAAGGCAAGATCGAAACAGTAGAAAGTGTCTTTGAAGAAGGGTCAGGGACCATTGCTTTCCGGGCGAGATTCCCGAATCCGGAAAAACTCCTTCGACACGGATCGTCGGGTAAGATCCGGCTGGCGAATGATGTAGACGATGCGCTGTTGGTGCCCCAGAAAGCCGTTTTTGAGGTGCAGGACAAAAACTATGTCTACATCGTGGATGCATCCAACAAAGTGAAGTCGCGGAGTTTTGTAACGCAGGGCCGGGTAGACCAGTACTATCTGGTACAATCGGGTCTGGCGCCGGGCGAACGGGTTGTTTATGAAGGAATTCAGAATGTCCGCGACGGTATGCAGATCATTCCGGAGGCCGTTTCTGCTGATAGTCTCTCGTCGCAAAATACGCTAGCTCAACAATAACCAAAAGGTGCTCAGCAGGCAATTCTGGTTTGTCGTATCGGTGCATACGATGAACGGGAAGGTGTCTGGTGAAAACTGCCCACTGAAATTATGTTCGATTTATTTATCAAAAGACCGTTGCTGTCGGCGGTTATATCGGTGCTTATTACACTGCTGGGAGGGCTTGCGCTGGTCGGTTTGCCCATTACGCAGTTTCCCGATATTGTGCCACCCTCGGTAACGGTAACAGCCAAATATACAGGCGCTAATGCCGAAGTAGCCACCAAGGCTGTAGCCATGCCGCTGGAGCGCGCCATTAATGGTGTGCCGGGTATGGTATACATGAACTCGGTTTCGGGCAACGATGGTAGTACGCTTATTCAGGTGTTTTTTAAAGTGGGTACTGATCCCGATCTGGCGGCTATGGGCGTTCAGAATCGGGTAACGACGGTGCTCGATGAATTACCTGAAGAGGTTATTAAAGCCGGGGTATCGACCGAAAAAGAGGTGAATAGTATGCTGCTGTACCTCAATATTTTCAGCGATGACCCGAGCGTCGATGAGAAGTTCATTTACAACTTCGCCGACATCAACGTGCTGGCAGAACTGAAACGGATCGATGGCGTTGGGTTTGTCGACATCATGGGCTCGCGGGAATATTCCATGCGGGTCTGGCTCAAACCCGATCGTATGACATCCTACGGGGTATCGCCCGATGAGGTAATTGCTGCCATCCGTGAACAGAACGTCGAAGCCGCTCCCGGTAAAGCGGGCGAAAGCTCGGGCCGTAAATCGCAGATGCTTCAATACGTACTTCGATACAGCGGTAAGTTCTTCGATCCGAAACAGTACGAAAATCTCGTTTTGCGATCCGAATCCGACGGATCGATTCTGCGCCTGAAGGATGTAGCCGACGTGGAGTTCGGCTCACTTGATTACGATGTTCTCTCGAAAACGGATGGTCGCCCGTCGGCATCGATCATGCTAAAACAACGGCCGGGATCGAACGCGCAGGAAGTTATCAACAACGTGAAAGCGCGGATGGCTGAACTGAAGAAAACGAACTTCCCGCCCGGTATGACCTACAACTTCGCTTACGATGTATCGCGGTTTCTGGATGCGTCGATACACGAGGTGGTACGCACCCTGATCGAGGCTTTTGTGCTGGTGTTTCTGGTCGTGTTTATCTTTCTGCAGGACTGGCGATCGACATTGATTTGTGCCCTGGCTGTACCGGTAGCGCTGGTTGGTTCGTTCGCGTTCATGAGCATGATCGGTTTTTCGATCAATCTGCTTACTCTGTTTGCCCTGGTGCTGGCCATTGGTATTGTGGTCGATAATGCCATTGTGGTCGTTGAGGCCGTTCACGCCAAGATGGCTGAGACCAGTGACGGATCTGGCCATCTGTCGCCCCGAGCTGCCACATTTGCGGCCATGAAGGAAATTAGTGGGGCATTGATTGCTATTACGCTGGTTATGTCAGCGGTGTTCGTGCCCGTAGCCTTCATGTCGGGGCCGGTCGGTATTTTCTATCGACAGTTTTCGCTGACACTGGCCGTAGCCATTGTGATCTCGGGTATCAATGCCGTAACGCTCACGCCCGCTTTGTGTGCTTTGTTGCTACGACCTACTCACGGTCATGAATCAACCGGATTGCTCGGACGGTTTTTTGCCAGCTTCAACCGGGGCTTCGATGCCATGACGGGCCGCTATCAGAAAATTCTCCGGCGGGTTGCCAGCCGGGGTGCGGTCACCATTGCCATGCTGCTGCTGTTTGCCGCCGGTACCTGGGGAATCACCTCGTTTTTGCCGAGTGGTTTTATTCCAACGGAAGATCAGGGAATGATTTACGTGAACGTGACCACGCCTGTTGGTGCTACAGTAAAACGTACGGAAGATGTACTGGACAAAATCCAGCAGGTGGCCTCACGCATGGAAGCTGTCGAAAACGTATCAACGCTGGCAGGCTATAGCCTGATGACCGATGGGGTGGGAGCTTCTTACGGGATGGGCATGATTAACCTGAAAAGCTGGGATGAGCGCAAGCAAACGATGGAAGAGGTAATTGCCGATCTGGAACAGAAAACGAAGACTGTTCAAGATGCCAGTATTCAGTTTTTTCCACCACCAACGGTGCCGGGTTTTGGTAACTCCAGTGGTTTCGAACTGCGAATGCTGGACCGTACAGGTTCCGGCGATCTCCAAAAGACAAAAAAGGTGGCTGATGATTTCATCGCAGCCCTCAAAAAGCGGCCAGAAATCGGGAATGCATTTACAAGCTTCGATCCCAGTTTTCCGCAGTATCTGTTGCAGGTAGACCAGGATAAAGCCGCTCAGAAAGGTGTTTCGATCGATAATGCGATGAGTACGCTGCAAACACTGATGGGTAGCTATTACGCATCGAATTTCATTCGGTTCGGGCAGATGTACAAAGTTATGGTACAGGCATCTCCCGAATACCGGGCAAAGCCAGAAGATGTACTGAATCTGCGGGTGAAGAACCGGGAGGGCGAAATGGTCCCTTATTCGAATTTTGTCAGCCTTCAGCGTGTGTACGGTCCGGAACAGATCACCCGCTACAACATGTACATGTCGGCCCTGATCAATGGCGATCCTAAACCGGGTTACAGTAGTGGTGATGCTCTGCGGGCGGTGCAGGAGGTGGCTAAAGAAACCCTGCCGCGCGGTTATTCCTTCGAATGGTCGGGTATGTCGCGTGAAGAAGTTCTGTCGGGCGATCAGGCCATCTACATTTTCGCCATCTGTCTGGTCTTTGTGTATCTGCTGCTGGTGGCACAATACGAGAGCCTGTTTTTGCCGCTGGCGGTTCTGATGTCATTACCTGCCGGTATTTTTGGTTCGTTTTTGTGCCTGCAATTCGCGGGGCTGCAAAACAACATTTATGCACAGGTTTCGCTGGTCATGCTGATTGGTTTGCTCGGCAAGAACGCTATTCTGATTGTGGAATTTGCCAACCAGCGACAACAGGAGGGATTATCGATTGTAAAAGCGGCTGTGGAGGGGGCTGTTACCCGTTTGCGGCCTATTCTGATGACTTCACTGGCTTTCATTGCCGGGCTGATTCCCCTCTGTATTGCGTCGGGAGCGGGGGCTTTGGGCAACCGATCGATCGGAACGGCGGCTGCGGGAGGCATGCTCATCGGGACCATTTTCGGCCTGATTCTGGTGCCCGGACTTTATATTCTATTCGCTAAGCTGGCTCAGCGTTTTGCCTCGAAAAATACGAATGCAGATGATGAGCCAGGTTCAAATTTACTAGCTACTAAAACGAATGCCAACGGTGCAATCCTTCAAGAAACATAGCCTCACGTACGGACTTAGTCTGGTCGTTTTTCTGACCAGTCTGAGTGGTTGTCGGGTTGTTCATACGCCTTCAAAAACGCCCGATATGTCCGTGCCTGCGTCGTTTATCGGCCGCACCGATTCGGTCGGCATCGGTAATCTGGACCGGAAAGAACTATTTTCCGATCCGTATCTGGTTCGGTTGATCGATACGGCTCTGGGACAGAATCCCGATCTGAAGATGGCTATCCAGCGCATAGAAATAGCTCGTGCCGGTTTTCAGATCAGTCAGGGGGCATTGTTGCCGACGGTCAATGCCGTAGCGGCTGCCGGTCTGGATCGATACGGGCGGTATACGATGAACGGGATCGGGAATTACGACACGAATCTGTCGGAAAATATTAACGGACAGAGCCGTATTCCAAACCCGACTCCCGACTTTTTTCTGGGCTTTCGCAGCTCATGGGAGCTTGACATCTGGGGTAAGCTTCGCAACCGCCGACGGGCTGCATACACACGTGTGCTGGCTTCACAGGAGGGCCGTAATCTGGTCGTAACGGCACTTACATCAGAAGTTGCCCGACTGTATTACACCTTGCTGGCGCTGGATGGCGAACTGGACATTATTCGGGAAAACGTTGTGTTGCAACAGCGGGCTGTCGAACTGGTGAATGTACAGAAAGCGGCCGGTCGGGTAACGGAGCTGGCTGTTCAGCAGTTTACGGCTCAATTACTGAACACGCGGAGTCTGGAAGGCAAAGTTCGGCAGGAGATTGTTCAGGTCGAAAATCAGCTAAATGCCTTGCTGGGTCGTTATCCTCAACCGATTGCGCGCGGTCGGTCGATAGAAGATCAGAAGGTTCCAGCCTCGGTTGTTGCTGGGCTACCGGTGCAACTGGTACGTCGCAGACCCGATATTCGGCAGGCCGAACGCGAACTGGAAGCAGCCAATGTTGATGTGGCCGTGGCGCAGGCTGACTTTCTGCCATCGCTGACGCTAACGCCCTATATTGGGCTGAATTCCTTCCGGGCTGCTACCTTGATCGATCCTGCATCGCTGGCGCTGGGTGCTTTAGGTGGTCTGACGGCTCCAGTCTTTAACCGGCGATTGCTGAAAGGTAATTATGCCGTGTCGGTCGCCAGGAGCAAAGAAGCGTATTATGCCTATCAAAAAACGATTCTGAATGGCGTTAGCGAGGTGGTTAGTAGCCTGAAAGGCCTGGAAAACTATCGGGGTGTTGCCGATATCCAGGATCAGGAAGTAGCCATGCTGCGGAAGGCGGCTACGACATCGAATGAACTGTTCATCAATGGATATGCTACTTATCTGGAAGTCATAACGGCCCAGCGGAGCGTACTGGATGCTGAACTATCGCGGATCGAGACAAAACGGGCGCAGTTTTTATCTCTTATTGAGTTATACCGGTCGCTGGGCGGTGGCTGGCAGTAAGACTTACCCAAAAAAGGGTTGTTCGTCTGCTATATTCTAAAAGTGTGGCAGACGAACAACCCTTTTTTAGCGGCCATATAATCGATTTTAGATTAAGGTGTAATTGTTTTGCTAGGTAGTCGACTGTTTGTCAGTGCTTTATATGAATGCGACTAATTTGCATACGAAAACCGAGTTTTGCTTATCGGCTGACAGTTTATCCCGAGTTATCTCTCCGGTGTTTATGAATTCATTCACCACTATGGTCAGCTTAATAACTACTTGATTGTTGTCAAATACTCACATCTTAGCCTGATAAAATGATTTGGGTAATCTATTAATAAACTGCGATCAACCAGTCAAATGAATATAGTAATAAACCGAGGTAGAACCGAAAATTTAAGCTAACCTATATTATTATATGTTAACTATATGTGGCCTGTCATAGCCTGCTTCAAATCCAGACATTTTCATTTCGACGAATACTGGCCTTTGGTATCATACTCGTCGTAGATGCAAAATAAGCCTACTGAGCTAGGTAGTTAAGCAGGGACAAAATGCCTCCTTTTAAATTCACTAAAATTCTATAGCAATTACGATTTCGCTGGAATGGCCGACATTTTCTTTTCCCATTGGACTAGTAAGTCCACTAACTGCTTGGCCGTGGAGGGAAATTGCTTAAATAGGCTTTCCGTCTCTCCCGAATCTTTACTTAAGTCATATAAATAATAGTCCTGATTTTCCCTGACTAGCTTCCACTTACCCTTTCTTACTGCCCCAGAATTTTTATAGCTCCAGAAAACCGGCCTTTCTGTTGAATGGAAGGCTCTATTTAATAGAATATTCCTAAAGCCTCTACCTTCTAACTGCACGTTTTCCGGGATTTTTGAACCTGTTAATTCTGAAATTGTAGGAAATATATCCATCGTCATAAGAAGTTCATCGGTGACTTGAGGGGCTGCTACTCCTTTCCAGTAGGCAATCATTGGGATACGATGTCCACCTTCCCAAACCTGCCCTTTTTGGCCTTTGAAAGGAAGATTAGAACCAACTTCAGTAGCTCCGTTATCTGATAGAAATAGAATAAGCGTATTTTCTAAAATCTTGTGTTTGTCGAGCGCTGTGATAATTTCCCCTATACCTTCATCCATGATTCCAATCATCTGTCCGTAAATCTTTCGTTCATCCGTAATCACTTCAGGTTTATATCCAGGATTACCAGTGCGTTCAGGTCGGCTATCCCTTACCTGATATGGTGCATGTGGTGCCTCGTGAGCAATGTATAAAAAGAACGGGTTACTCTTATTTTGGTCGATAAATGACAGAGAATGTTTTGTTATCAGATCTGTTGTATACCCTGCTTCGTCTGATTTACTGATATTGGACCACCAATCGAAATGGTTCTCCAGATCGAAATGTGTATTGTAATCAACATTGCCACTGACGTATCCTTTGAAGGTGTCAAAGCCTTGCTTAACAGGCGAATAGATTGTGTCGTATCCTAAATGCCATTTCCCTATTATACCAGTCTTGTAATCATTTTCTTTTAAAATTTCTGAAATCAATTTTTCGCTCAAATCTAGTCCAACATTCCGATGGCTTTTTGCTGTTATTACACCCGTGATGCCAGTATTTTGAGGATATTTCCCGGTAAGTAACGATGCCCTTGTAGGGCTGCAAACAACACCATTCGAGTGAAAATCAAGAAACTTTATACCTTCTCGTGCTAGCTTATCGATATTGGGTGTCCGGTGATTTTTGTTGCCATAACAAGCCAAATCACCAAAGCCGAGATCGTCGGCAACAATGACAATAATATTGGGACGCGAAGTAGAGGGCCGACTAATCTGACTGTAAGAAGATCCTGCCAAAAGCAGAAGTTGTATAAGAAAATATTGAAAAAAACTTCGCATAGATTTAGTTGGTAAACGTGTAAAGGGTTTAAGCTCCAGGGTACAGCCAACGAAATACTAATGTCCTTCAGTCCGGAAGTCCGGATTTCCAGTCATTCCATTTATTAAGTAGCTCTTTCACCTTCTCCCGATTGTCGTTCGCCAGGTTTTTTGTTTCAAACGGATCGACGGAGATCATATATAGTTCAATTCGATTAATACTATTGTTCGCTATTAATTTCCAGTCTCCATCTCGTACCGCGATGGTGGCCCAGCTATTTTGTCTGTACCGGTCGGTTCCCAGATAAGGAAATCTCCATTCCCAAAACAGTGGCTTTGAGCGCTTAAAAGGCTTTTTTTGCAACAAGTTGGCAAAACTTTCCCCATCTGGCTTAAAATCTGTAGGAAGGTTCTTCCCTGCCAATTCGCAGAAGGTAGGCAGCAAATCAACCGCCGACAAAACACTCAGGGTATCTATCGTTCCCGCAGCAACGTGGCCGGGCCACCTTATAATAAAGGGGACATTAACCCCACCTTCAAAAATATCAGTTTTGCGACCCTTCAAGCCCGCCGTTGACCCCGCGATTCTTGCCGGCGCATAGTTTGCGGGGCCATTGTCACTGCTAAAAATCAGCAATGTATTATCATCAAGTCCCATTTTTGCCAAGCTATCCATTAGCCTTCCAATATGGTAATCCGCATCCGCCAACACCGAATAATACGTTTCTTTATCGGGTTCTAAGCCTTTAAACGGTTTTCTTTGACGCTCTGATGGGGCAAGCGGGGTATGTGGATCCTTCAACCAAATATTTAAAAACATGGGCGACTTCCCCCTGTTCCTACGCAAAAAATCAATTGACTCGTCGACTGCCAGTTTGCTCGAATTCTGAATCCAAAGCGTGTCATCATCCATGTACCTCGTCGTCGGCCAATGCTGATCACCTTTCCAGGTGGGTCCGTTACCATTCCACACTCTGGTTTCATCATAACCATATACCTTCGGTTCGGGCGCTCCCGTATCTCCATTTGGTGCACCTCCACCGCCCAAATGCCACTTTCCTATATGAGCGGTTACGTAACCCGCTTCACGCATTTGTTTTGGTAAATATACCGGCAAGGTCTCATCCAGCCAATTCGGCATGTTTCGCCTGGAATTCTCCCCATTTCCTGCAAAATGGCCATGAATACGATGCCTCGCCGGAAAATGTCCGGTAAGTATCGAGCTTCTGCTAGGAGAGCAAACACCGCTGGTCACGTGGAATTGCGTGTAACGGGTTCCCTGAGAGGCTAATTTGTCTAGATTGGGGGTAGTGACATCGGCATTTCCATAACAGCCTAAATCACCATAGCCCCAATCATCTGCAAAAATGAATACAATATTGGGTCGATTTTTAGTTTTCTTCGTGTTTTGCCCTGAAACCCAAATGCCTGATGTGATCAATGACAAAAATACAGTTAAAAGCAAAAATCTCCTGCCATCGTTTTTCTTCATAATGCATCGTAGATGTTTCTCGTGCCCCTACAAGAATGAGGCTTATTGTCTCCTAAGCGGCTATTTGCGTTGCGGGTCACTTATTGCTCCCCAATCTGGTGTAACCCGATTTTTTCTGCTTTTGTAACTCACTGTCTAGATTGCGAGCTATGTCTGGAAACGATTTAATCACATTTTTGCTTTCGGTGGGGTCCGTTTCCAGATCATACAACTGAGCCTGCAAATCTGCCGTTGGTGAATTGTCTTCCGACCATCCACCGCTTCCTTTTCCTTCAATGTACTTCCATTTACCTTTTCTGAGCGCAAACATTCCATTGATCGAATGGTGAATAATGCTTTGCCTTGTAGGGTTTACTGGTGCATTATTTGTGAGGACAGTTGAGAAATCGAAGCTGTCCTGCGCGGCCGAAGCGGGTATTTTTTGGTGTGTGATCGTTGCGAAGGTCGCCAGAAGATCGGTAAGGCAAATAGTGTTTGAAGTCTGCCGGCCTGGTTTAATGTTCCCAGGCCAACTTGCCAAAAATGGCACCCTATGCCCGCCTTCCCAAATATCCGATTTTTGGCCGCGGAATATATAATTTGCCTGATGGGCAGGGAATAACTTTTTATCCCCGGGTTTCCAGTCCGCTCCGTTGTCTGACGTGAATATAATCAACGTATTGTCGGTGATTCCCAGACTGTCTAAGGTATGCATTACCTCGCCAACGACAGCGTCGGTATGGGCTACAAAATCACCATATATACCTGCCTTGGATTTGCCCTTAAAACGTTGGGAAGGGAGCCATGGCGTGTGCGGCCCTGTTAGCGGAAGGTATAAAAAGAAAGGTTTTTCCGACCGGGCCGATTTTGATATAAATTCAGTAGCTTTTTTCGAAAAATGGTCAAGTGTTCCGTGGATGTTGAAGTTTGGCGATGCTTTTCCCTCACGCCAGAACACCCCACGCGGATATTTGCTTCCTTCGAGTTTTATAATGCCCTGTTCAGTAGGCTTTTTATCGTCAAAGTAGACATATGGGGGCATGTCCAGCGAAGCCGAAATAATGTAGCTGTAGTCAAACCCCAACTCATTTGGACTATTCAACAAGGGTTTTTCTACATTGATCCCGTTGCCGTTGGGCCAATCGAATGTTGAATCTGCAGGCGAATTTGTCGAAGTAATAACACTATCGATTGCGAAGGATAAACCAAGGTGCCATTTGCCAACGATACCCGTATGATAGCCAGCATTATTAAGCAGATCGGCGATGGTGAAGCGGTCGTTTTCAATCAGCGGGGGTGAATATCCTCCCAAAACGCCTTTTTTGAGTGAAGACCGGAATGAATAGCGGCCAGTAATCAGTCCATAACGCGTTGGCGTACATACCGACGAACCCGAATGGGCATCCGTAAACCTCAGACCGCCAACGGCCAGTTTATCCAGATTTGGAGTAGGAATCTGAGATTCAGGATTATAGGCTCGAATATCACCATAGCCCATGTCATCTGCAAGAATGACAACGATATTGGGCTGATTGATTTTTGCACCGGGTTCGTTTGTAAGTGCATTACGGAAAGACAGTGCACTTATGGTTGTTCCGATGACAACGCCTGCCGTCATCATTTTGGCCAGTGACAGTCTGCAAGGTAATTTCATTGGTTGTCGGTTTAGTTATAGCCTGGATTTTGTTGCCCCAGCCGTGCGTTATTAATAAATTCAGTTGCCGGCAATGGATATAAGAAGTACGTTTTACCCGTAATAGCATGGGAAACCGATCTGGCTGTTGGGAATGTTCGTTTGGACAAATTCATTTGTTCCTGAATTGTATTTGCTAGTATCCCCCAGCGGTTCAGATCGAAGTACCGTTTTGCTTCAAAGGCCAGCTCCGTTCGTCGCTCTTTTCTGATCGCGTTGCGAAATTCCTCCTGCCCGGCGATATCAGAGGATAGTAAAGGCTTCAAACCCGCCTTCGTACGCACCAGATTCAGCAATTCGAAAGCCTCTTTATCCGCCTGAAAACCAATTTCGTTCAAGGCTTCGGCCCGCGTCAAAATTATCTCGGACAATCTGATCAAAGGATAATTCCAGGTACTCTGTCCTCTCGGGTCGACGTTATTTAAATATTTATTAATGTAAAGCAGACTTCCTTTTGGCCGCTTGGCATCAAGAAAATTAATCAGATCGTAACTCGCAAGACAAACGGATTTGCGGAGGTCGTTGGGCTCAAAAGCCTGAACAATACCGTTTCCAGACGAAAGTCCGCCACCAGTTCCATTCATAGTGTCGTCGGAAGGAAGCATAGCGGCACCACCGCCTGCGCTTGTCGGCGACCACGACTGACTAAGGCCGCTAGTAGTCGCGCTGGAAACACCACCGTATTGTACTTCGAAAAAACTCGCCGGACTATTTTCGGCAGTTCCGTTAAAGCTACTGGCATAGTTCACGGGTAGAGCTGCTTTGTTGATAATTCCTTCAGTGGCGATCTTCACCTGGTCCCATTCTTCGAGCTCCAAATGGACCAGGGCCTTCAATGCGGAAGCAGATTGGGCGGTTGGTCGGCCTTTTTCCATACCAAACGAGCCTGAATAACTCGCTGGAAGCAGTTTTTCAGCGTCGGAAAGATCTTTTTTTATCTGGGCATAGATTTCTTTAGCTGCTGTCCTCGGCTGTTCGGAATCATCACGCGTTTTTATTTGCCTGACTATTAATGGAACGTCTCCGAAAAGCCTTACAAGGTTGAAATAATAAAAAGCACGGATGAACTTCGCCTGCCCTTCCACAGCCTTTTTCAATATAGGGTCTGTCAGATCTACGGCAACGTCGATGTTGTCAATAATGGTGTTTGCACGGCAAATTCCCAGGTAATGCGGCTCCCATACATTTTGAGTATAGGTAGAATTTGCTTGAATAATATAAACATCCCCATCAATTTCATTACGCCAGGTCCAGCCATCGTCACTGGCAAGGTCTGTTAACTGCTGCATTGGGCCACGGTAAAGGGCTTGTAACGGTGCATAGCTTCCATTTACGGCAGCAATTATCCCATCGCGGGTAGTAAAGAGTTTATCCAGCTCGATAATACCCTTCGGTTGGGGTTCCAGAAGATCGGTGCAGGAGGCCAATGTAATGCTTATGATCAATGCGTATAAAGATCGCCTGCTGCTTTTTTTGATGCTTAGCATGGGGTCTGATATTAAAAGGTTACCAAAATGGACAAAGAATAGAGCTTGGTAAGCGGATAGGGCGTAAGGTCGATACCGGCAGAGAGCAAACTAGTATTGCTTGAGGCTTCGGGATCTAGCCCGGTATATTTTGTTAAGGTGAATAAATTGGTTGCACTTAGTGTTAATCTGGCAGCGTCCAATCGTAATTTTTTAACTACTTGTTCAGAAAAGTCATATGACAGGTTTACATTTTTAAGACGCAGGAAATCTGCATTTTCGAGATAGCGGGTCGAAACTTTGGTGGCTAAAAACGTGGTGTTGCCTGATTGCTGAGAGGCTCGGGGAACTTTGTTGGTAGGGTTTGTAGGAGTCCAATAATCGGCAACCTCGGCAAGTTGCTGGTTGAATGGTACAGCTCTGGCGTTCAGGTTCCTCATGGAATGATAGAGTTTGTTGCCCGCTGCAAAATTGAATAAGAACGAAACCGAAAAGCCGTTATACGATATTGTGTTGTTTATCCCTCCAAACACTTTCGGTTGCGGTTGCCCAACAAACTCTTTATCGCCCTCATCCATAATTCCGTTTTGGTTATTATCTGCGAATTTGAGGTCCCCAGGTACAGCATTTGCCCATTTTTTAGCGGCTTCTTCTTCTCCTAGCTGCCATATCCCTATAAACCTGTACATGTAGAAAGAGCCTACTGGCCTTCCGGTTACAGTCAGGTTGGTGGCCTCATTGGAAAGCGGTAAAATAGCCCCTTGAATTTGTAAAGGATTTCCTATTGAGTTTTTGCCTATATCCAGCACTACATTTTTATTAGTACTAAAATTAAAATTGGTGGACCAGTTAACTTTACCCACTACGTTCTGAGAATTCAGGGAAAATTCAAACCCCGTATTCTTCAGTGATCCGATGTTGACAGTCGGATCTTCCTGGACACCGGACGTAAAGGGGACTGGCGTCCTAATGAGAAGATTGTCCGATAGTTTGTGATAATAGTCGAGTGTGAGCGCTAACCGGCCTTTAAGCAAACTCAGATCCAGTCCAGCGTCAAACTGCCGGGCTGATTCCCATTGCAGGTTCGGATTGCCAATGTTTTGTACAGCATTTCCTATTACAACAGTATTATCATAAACGTACGATGCCGGGCCAGCCCTTGTTATAAATGAGAAATCGCCAATGTTCTGGTTCCCCGTCAGTCCATAGCTAGACCTTAATTTCAGCTCGTGAAGGCCGGGAATATTACGAGCAAAATCTTCCTGCGTAACCCGCCACGCAACTGAAGCTGATGGGAAAGTTCCGTACCGTTTGGTTGGCCCGAATTTGGATGATCCATCCCTTCTGACCGTGGCGGTGAGCAGGTATTTGTCGTCAAAACTGTAATTCAGACGGGCAAAAGACGAAACAAGTCCCGAGGTAACCTCTGCGCCTGTAGCATTGAAGTTAGTTTGGTTGGAAAGCTGGTTCAGCGCATTGTCGAGCGTTCCTGTCCCTGTGGTAGTGGCCGAACGAGTATTGAATTGTTGGGTTGAAAATCCCACCAGAACCTTGACAGCGTGTTTGTTGATATTCTTGTCATATTGCAAAGTGGCGTCCGTCAACCAGTTGAGGTCTTGCCCTGCCCTGGTAGTTACACTTCCCTGTTGCCTGTTGAATAACCCGATCTGATAAACTGGGAGGTAAGAGTAGTTATTGCCGATAACCAGATCGGCACCCAGGCTGCCGCCAAACCGCAGACCTTTCACAATGTCAAGATCAGCTTTGACAGCACCAAGCAAACGGGTAAGCTTTTCTTCCCTGACGGGCTGGAGCTGGTCGATCAACGGATTGGCATTAGCTCCGAAATAGGGATCTGCTGCTGTGTTGATTGCAGTTAGGTTTCCGTTGTCGTCATATGGCTTGGTGTAGGAATGATTGGATAGCAATCCGCCGTACGAACCACCTCCCCAGCTATCCTGGTTTAGAACATGTTGTATCTGATGGCTTCCCGTTAGATTCGCCGAAACCTTTAATCTGTTTTTGATGGTAATGTCGTTGTTCGCCCGAAAGCTGTACGATTTGAAGTCGGAGTTTCTCATCGTTCCCTGCCGGTCAAGGTGCGCAATCGAAATCGAGTAGGTGCTTTTGTCGGTCCCACCGCTCAGTCCTAACGAATAGCTACGTCTTGCGGCTGTCCGGGTTCCCAGTTTTTGCCAGTCTGTGTCAACCTGCCAGGCCGGATTAGTCAGATCTTCATAGGCTGCCGTGTTCTTGCCTGTATTTTTAAAAGCATCTACAAATAACCTTCTCTGTTGTTCGGTTGTGAGTACATGGTACTGCTTTGACATTTGTTCGATGCCAATGTCTGCGCTAAAGGTTATGTTGGATTTTCCTTCTTTTCCGCGCCGAGTGGTTATCAGCAGTACACCATTTGCTGCCCTGGCACCATAAATGGCAGTTGCTGAGGCATCTTTCAGGATATCAACGGCCACAATATCTTTCGGATTGATTGTAGAAAAGCCTCCGCTGAACAGCGGGACGCCGTCAACTACGACCAGAGGATCATTGCTTCCGGTAACGGAGCCTGTCCCTCTCACGGAGATTGAAAATCGGCCGTCAAGATTTCCGCCGGTTTGCCGTACATAAACACCACTAGACCGCCCCTGAATGGCGTCCTGAAAGGATGGGACCGGCCGGCTCTGCAACTCCTTCTCCGAAATTCTGGTAACCGAGCCGGTTAAGTCGGAAACTTTCTGAGTGCCGTAACCAACCACGACCACCTCATCCAAAGATCTGTTTTCGGGAATGAGCTCGACGTTGATTTCGGAACGATTACGAATGTTTTCTTCGAGGTTCTGATAGCCTATAAAGCTGAAAACGAGAATGGAATCCTGCGCCAGCAAATCAATCGTAAAACTTCCATTTTCATTGGTAACAGTCCCTCTCTGAGTGCCTTTTACAACGATACTTACACCTGGAAGGGGGCCTGCGTTCTTTTCTGTAACTTTTCCGGTTACGACCTTGAGGGTATTCGATGCTGTTTGATAAGCACCTGCTTCAGCGGTGGCAGGCGAGTGTAACGATTTAAGCAAGACCAGTTTGTCCTGAACGCTGTAACCTATACCCAGCGGCTCGAAAATTCCGTTTAAGACCTCGGCAAGTGATTTCTCGTTCGCCTTTACGCTAACTCTTTTGTTTTCATCGATTAACCCGGAGTTGTAGACGAATTTGACACCAGTAAGCCGGTTGAGATTTCGAAACACTTTTTTTACCGGCTCATTATTGACCTGGATACTGATCTTTTTGCTCAGCATGTCCTGAGTCTCAGAGCGGAAAGCTTGGCTACTACCACTAAATATAAGGATTACTACGAGCGTATTGAATACAACGCCTACCAATATACGTCCTAAGAGTGGTAGTTGTTTATGTACTTGCATTTCTTTAAGGGTTTGGTGAGTTTCATTAAATAATGGGCAATTTTTTTCATTCATCCGGAATGGATGTGATATCCTTGATTGATTCTCATAGTAGGTCAAGGTTGCTGATCGTTATGTGGCTTACTGGCAGGCACCTTCGATTACAATGCGTCCATCTTCAAATCTGAAAGTCGCTTTGGTAACTGAGCAGATTGCCTGTAATTTCTGCCGTAGTGTTTCATCAGTAAATTGGGTGGTGATACGACAATCTGAAAAACTTGTTTCATTATAGGATATTTGGACGCCGTAACTTATTTCAAGCTTCCGAAAAAGCTCGGAGACAAGCGTATCCTCCAAATCCGGTACTACCTGAACATTTTGCATATCTGGCAGAACCCAGGGGGCTTCCACCTTACCCGTTCGAAAGTCTTCGCTTTGACTATCATAAACGACCTGCTGATTCTGGGTGAGGTGGACGTTAGCATCTATACTATCCTGATCCGCATTGAACCGAACGGAAACTTGCCCGGTTTTAACAGCTACGACTACTTTTTCACCATTACATTTGATCTTGAAACTTGTGCCAAGAACTTTGGTCAACGTCTTGCCGGCAATCACTAGAAATGGTTTCTCCGTATTTCGAGCGACATCAAAAAAAGCATCCCCTATCAGTTCCACTTTTCTGACTGAGTGTCTAAATTCTTTTGGATATCGAATGGAGCTTCCAGTATCGAGTAGGATTATACTGCCATCATCAAGCAAAATTGTAATGGCTTTACCGGTTCTATTCACTCTCGTGACTAATTCATCTGATGCATACCCGAAAGAAGGAGGAGGCTCTATAGACAGAAATGCTGATGTATAATACCATCCTAGCAGGCCTGCCAAAAGAATACAAATAAGAACCGTATGTAGCCGATAACTGGTTTGTCCGGCGATGTGAAACCACCTTGTTCTTTTTATTGTTTTTTTCTCAAAGAGTTTAGATACTTCCTGTTTCCTGCATTGTTCTGTAAGATCATCCTGATACATCGAGTGGATGGCTATAACCCATTCTGCGGCTTCCAAAAGTATGCTTTGGGAGCCAGGATTATTCGATATCCATTGCCTCCAAAATCTCTCGCTTGATTGATTTGGACGCAGTACCCATTCCTGAAAAAACTTGTCAGCCGCAAAATCAGGAACGTCATACGAACTGTATTTTTCCATCTGAGTTTATGTGTCCATTTTAATTGCATAGGTGAAATATTTGGATGTACATACTCAGGGAAAAATGTTTTTTTTTGAATAAATTAAAGAAATTTAGATAAATATCTGATAATAAGATAGTTGAAAGGGAGGAAAAATAGTAACAATGTTGTCGGAAATTCTGCAGCGAGCCATTTATCGCGGATTTCTCTCAAAGAACGGTGAAGCAGATTTGCAACACTCTGTCGTTCCATGTCCATAATCTGAGTGATTTCTACAAATTCCAGCCCCTGATAAAACCTGAGATAAATTATTTCCTGTTGTCTGCTCGTAAGTCCGGAGATGATAGTTTTGAGCCTCATGGCATTTTCCCAAGACAATTCGAGTTCAATAATTGCCAGTTCAATTGGCTTTTCTGTAACATCGGACAGGAACGGCAGCTCTTCATATTGCTTAAAGCGCTTCAATTTAAATGATTCATTAATCATCTTATGCCGTAGCGCCGTCAGCAAGTAAGGTTTTACGTGCTGGACCTTCGAAAGCCTGGCTCTCCTTTCCCATAATTCCATAAAAAGCTCTTGCAAGCAGTCTCGCACAAAATCCTTATCCTGAGAAAATCGGGCTCCGTAGTTGTAAAGTTTTCTGTAATGCATGTCGGCTAACTTTCCCAAAGCCGCCTGTTCTCCTTCCAGAAATAGATTCCACAACCCTTCTTCCTGGATTTGCTGTGTCGATTTCGAATCCAGATGCTCCAAGTGAGATTAAGTTAGAGAGTGGTGAGGTACACAGAAGGTGTACTCGTGTCGTCAAGCAAAGATTTATTGTATCGTAGCTATTTCAAATAGCCTTCTAGCTATTCAAATGTGGCTTTATAGCTACACCCAGAATGTGGCTGTGAGAGTAAATCAGTAAAGGATGATTTTGGATAGCCAAGTCTTCATTCAGAGGAGCTTAAACGTATTTTAAAGGACGACCCAATTCAATCGATACTTTGTTATTTTTACAATACGTTTGCTTAGAATGCGTCGGGAAATTAGATTTTGTGGAAGTATGAACTCGCTGAAGCATTGGTTGATGTTAGCCAAATAACGCCAGTTGACGGTAGGTAAAAGAGGGTGCTCGTACCCATTACAATGCGTTGGAAGAATGAGGCCGTCAAGGTCTATATGCTTAAAGTTTTACTCAATAAATGGCCGTTGATGGACCTTCAACTGCCCTCTTTCTCTATTTATTAGCATAAGGACTGAATCCCAGTGAAGTACTTTATCATTAAAAAACGGCTTAGTAGGTAACTCGCCCCATTGCTATTCCTTCTGGCCCGTATTTAAACGATTGAATATATAGTATGCAACCTCCATGAGCAGAACTAAGCTATTAAAGACGCTTACGCCTGCTGTCTAGATATGGTAATATCAATTTTTCAGTCCTAGTTTTGTGCATGATATCCATTATTGTGTTTATTTAAAGTTTGTTTTTAAATAAACACATGTTTTGGGCTTTCAACTAACGTTTAAACAGCTTCACTACAAAGAATTGATGTAGACAGGTAGTCCATTAATGTGTCATTGTATATGAAGACATTATATCAACTTCTATTTCTTCTGTTGTTTCTCATCACCAACGGGATATCTCAACCTGCTCAACCCATTCTTTTTCAATATTCGACAGATAATGGATTACCTCAAAATAGTGCGAAAGGTATCGCTTTTGACAAATGGGGGTTCTGTTGGATAGCTACAGAAATGGGGCTAGTCCGGTTTGACGGCAGATTTTTTACAACATATGGCACGGCAGAGATCAAGGGACTTAGATCCGAACGAATGTCTGGGATGAACTATGATAACTTAGGTAACCTATACATTTCTGTCGAAGGCGGGCAAGTTATTAAAATCGATTCGGAAACTTCAAAAACAATGCCATGCCCGATCCTAATAGATAGCCATGCAATACTAATATCGAATCAGGGGTTCGCTATAAGGGATGAGGCAACATGTCGTGTTATTGAACAATTTCATAGAACTACCGACAAAGGAAGGCACTACGGCACCTGCGGCTTGAAAACCAAAGATCAATATGTATATTCTGAGGGAAATGTTTTCTACCTACCCGCTAATCAGTCCAGCCTTATCTCCATAAGACTTCATACAAAAAACAATTACCCTAAATATGCCCTTGTTGGCAATCGTTTTTTTATAGCTATTAATTCAGGAAATAAGATTGAGGCTTGGGAACTCGGATACCGGAAACGTGATATAAAAGCAATTCAAGGATCGCTTGCGAAAGATATAGATTTCTTAAGTGGCAAATTTAAATGCTATTGCAACGTGTCAGGCTCGTTCATTTATGTAAATGGTAACTTACACGAACTGTCAATCAAAGATGAAAAAATTATATCTACTAAAGTACTCGAAAACATCAATGTCACGGCGCTAGCTTGCGTATACTTTTCTAAGGAGCAAAATAAATATTACTTAGGTTCTCTCACTGATGGTTTGCTTGTGGTGCAAAAATCTCATTTTATGCAGCCGACTCTTCCCAAAACAGTGCCAGATGAAAGTTTCTATTCACAGGCAAAAGTAAATGACTCCACCATTTTCTGCCACAACTTGATAATGTCTCCAGGTTTGCCGACAATTAACTTGAATATTGGTCATGAACCCTTTGCAGGCTTTGATGTATCATCGGATCAGCAAATATATTTTCAAAAAAATGAGCTTTCACTTGCTAGATACGACTTTCAGAAAAGGAGACTAAAAAACCTACTTTCACTTCAGTACCCTTTACTATATATACGGGTTGACAAAACGGTTAGCGATTCATATGTCTTTTTTTCGCAAATGCATTTTGGAAGAGTCATTCGTGATTCGCTGTACCAATTTCAGGAATTCCCAGGGGTGACCCAAATCAAAAGTGTGACGGCACTAAGTAGGTTTCGTTATCTGATTGGGACTAACGATGGTTTAAAGTGGTATGATTCTAAAAAAAATAAGATTTACCAGTCCGTTTTAGACGCTATTCAGGTAAGAGCATCTCTATCCGATTCCGATGGCCGGGTATGGATAGCTACCTATGGTAAAGGCTTCTATCTTTTTGAAAAGGGGAAACTTTATAAAATGCCACTTGGTCCTAAACAAGCCCTAAAAACCGTCCATTCGTTTATTGACGACAGCCATGGTTATTTCTGGCTACCTACCAACAATGGTTTATTCAAAGTTCTGAAGACAGATTTGATCAATTATGCACTGGGAAAAACGAGCAATGTCTATTTTTTTCGCTTTGATAGAAATGACGGTTTAAAAACCAACGAGTTCAATGGAGGATGTGACCCGTCTCATGTTTGGCTCAAAGACAGTCTGTTATCAATTTCTTCTTTAAAAGGTCTGATTTGGTTTTACCCTAATAAACTATCGCCGAATTATCCGTCCAGACCAATTTACATTGATAGTTTAGTGGTTAACAGCAAACCCATCAAAATAACAACGGATCAGATTGAATTAAAGCCCGATTTCAACAGATTGTCGATGCTTGTATCATCGCCATACTTTGGTAATCAGGCCAATTTAAATCTTGAATATAAGGTGGCTGGCCTTGATTCGCACTGGCACACGCTGGACGATAGAGGAACATTTACAATCAATAACCTTCCCGCAGGAGATTACAAACTATTGTTCCGTAGAAGCAGCAACAGAGATAAAGATGGCGTATTCCAACTGTCTATACCATTGACAGTACTGCCATGGTTTTATAATACTTTACAGTTCTATGCCTTGGTAGTGTTTCTTTTAATTGTTGGTATTTATTTGACTTTCAAACAGCGTTTGCGTGTTTTGAACAAGAAATCTGAAGAACTTGAAAAAATTGTATCTGAACGCACCAGTGAATTAAATGCCGCTGTGCTTGATTTAGCAAACTCGGAAATGGCATTGCTTGAAAGTAACCGTTTTAAAGATCATGTCATCACAATGGTATTACACGACATGAGGTCACCCATTCGGTTTCTTTCATTAATGAGTGGAAATCTGTTCCGCAACCACTCAACCCTTAGCAATAATGATCTTCATGAATCCTTGTCCGATCTATACATTGGAACCCAGAACCTTTTAGGTTTTACCGAGCAATTTTTCATTTGGGTTATGTCTCAGCAAAAAGGGTTCAGAGTGAATAATTCCTGGTTTTTATTACAGGATCTTTTGGATGAGATTGCTGGCCTGTATAGTGAAATACTTAAAATCAATAGAAACCAATTTCAAATCCACAATACCCAGCTTCGTTGCTACACTGATTATCAAGTGTTGTCAGTTATCATCCGGAATCTGATTGATAATGCTAATAAAAATACTGCTGGCGGACTGGTGTCCATATCATCTTATGCTGAAGGATCAAACTTAGTCATTTCTATTAGTGACTCTGGTATGGGCCTCGACCAGAATCAAATCAATGTATTTATGGATCGAGAAAAGGTGCTTGGTAATCATGGAACAGGAAGCATATTGATCCATCGAATGTTAGATCAGATAAAGGGTATTCTCACAATTACCAGCGAGATCGGAGAAGGCAGCACCTTTTCTATCCGTTTTCAAAATCCACAGGAATCTGGTATTGCTGAGCAAGGTGATTCAGTTCTAGCAGATTGTTAATTTCCAACTTACTGAATATTCGGCAACGGAAAGTACTAGCTGTAGAAGCACTTATGGACAAACTTTTTGCTATCTCAATTGCGCCAAAACCTTTCAGTAGCATTAAAGTAACCTCGAATTCCCGATTAGAGAGTTTATCAAATGGCGAATCAAGAGCGTTTTTAATAAGCGCATTGGTAAATAACTCTATCTGTGAGTGCGAAATATAGCGTCTACCCTGGCTAATGACACTGATTGCCTCCGACAATACATAATCAGATTCTGATTTATTAACGTACCCCATCACACCTGCCTTGAAAAAACGTGTAGCAAAAACCTTGTCTGGTTTGACTGTTATCACTAGAATTTTGAGTCCGGGAGAGGTTGACAAGGCGTTCGTGATCATTCCAAGTTCATCGGTTTCGGGCATACTCAAGTCGGTAAGCAACAAATCGAACTTTTTCGCTTTAAGTTTTTCAAGAACCTGCGTTCCATTTTCAGCAAATTCAACATGAGAGTTAAATCCCAGAACTTCCCTGATTACCAGTTGAAGCCCTTTTCTAACCAACTGATGGTCATCTGCTATTAATATGGACTTTGACATAAATTTTGATTCCAAACGTAAATAATATGGGCAGTTCTGTCCTAGACAGTGAAATTTATGTGTTTGTTTAATGTCTTGCAATGCATAATTGATGAAAATGGAAATTTATGTATATAAATTAAAATATTTTTAATTTATATATAATTCATATAGACTAAAAGGTACAAGTTATAATACATACCAGAACCATATTTCTTTAGTTGTTCATATAAAATTTGGGTAATACCATCTCTTGAATGTACACTATCTCTACAATTTAATCCTATTACCATTTGAAATTTCCTTAGGAGCGATTAAGAAAATTTTAAAAATAAATATATCAACTTCCTTAAAAAAAAGGAACATTATTGATGTGTGAGTAAGTCTGTTCTGTGAGATGCGTTTGACTTAATGGCAAATTACAAACAATCGGATTAGGAAGCTCTAAGACGACGCAGTGTGGAACTCAACCAAGAGGGTTGGCCCCAAGCAACCATTGCGCAAGCGTTTGGGTTGACTCAATCTTAGGTGAGTCGAACCTTGAAGAAATAGCGACTACAAGGCAGTGTTGCGCTGATCAAGAGTAATCGGACAGGAGAACCTTACCAGTTAGTAGCTGAACTCAGCAAGGGTGCTGAATACCATGACTTTAGGGGAGTCATCTGGACTCGTCCTTGCGTTAATGAGGTGATCAAGAAGCTATTTGGGGTAAGCTTTGACCCTACTCAAGTGGGTCGTATTTTGAAGAAAGTAGGTTGGACCTGGGCGCCGATTTAGTAATCAGTTATCCCCAAAATTGAATAATTAATTACTAAACTTGTTAAATAAAGGAGCGATAGTAAATTATAAAGCGACAATACGATCGAAGATTAGCCTAAAAAAGGTGAGGAGCTACCTTGGCTTGATACAAAAACCCAGCTTTTAACGTACAGCTCAAATGAAATTATGGATATGATTTAGATCTTATTTGCATAGGCTTTTCAGGTTGAGATGAAGGAGTAAAACGTAGAAACAACCTTCACTTGTTGATATCAGCCCGATAGGATAACCTCAAACAGACCGGCCAACCTATTGAGTTCAAGAATATTCTTAATCCCAAGCTTTTCAAAGACCCTACGTTTGTAAGTGCTGGCAGTGGAAGCATTGATGGATAATGCGTCGGCGACTCCCATAGGCCCGTATCCCAATAAAAGTAGATGGCATACCTCCAGTTCTCTGATCGACAACCTTTGAAATGGGTTAGAGTTACCATTTTCGATCATTCCATGAAGCAACATTTCCGACTGACTTTCGGAGAAGTGACGCTTACCTTTGAACACGTTCAGTATGGCCGATCGAAATTCATCACATGTTGACCCCATATATACAAACGCAAGGACCCCCAATTTGAAAAAATTGGTTGCCATCACATCATCTGGACTTGAACTTGTCATCAGGATTCTGAGCACAGGATGACTCCTAAGAATCGCCATGACCGTCGTTAAGACATTTGATTTAGGCAAATGAGCGTCTATGATTAACATGCAGGGCATTTTGTGCTCCAACAAGGCCATGATTCCCTTACCATCCTCTACAAAGACCACATTGACGCTACTACCGAGCAATTCTTTTATCAATACGTCAAAACCAATTCGGGACACACATTGCCCGTGAGCAATAAGTATAGACTGCATTTCAATTCCAAAAATTATTGAAATTAACTAATTCACTCGCTTAGATAATAAGAGAGTTCGATTCGTACAAAATTTCGAATAATAAAGTAGCTTGATCGGTAAAACCGATCAGGGATGTACCTAATGGGATAGCTAATAAAATTACATTATTAGCAAAATAGACTTCAGAATCTTTCTTATTCGGCTTGTATTTTCATTGAAGTAATGAATCTATCGTAGAAATTGTAGCTTCTTTGGTAGATCCATTACTCCCCTTAAAGGTAGTTGACTAGGCTTAGGCCGATGCCTGACCTGCACTAAAATAAACCAGGTACAAAGTAATTAGTCAATGTGCATTTTGGCCGCCCATAGCCAGGTAGCCTTCTATTGTTTTATAATCTTGAATACTTTTACGTATGCTCCACGACGAACACGGACTACATATAGACCTGGCTTTAATTGATTACCGAATTCAAGTCGTTGGTCAAACACATTTGAAAGCTGTTCGACGACGGTCCCGCTAACAGTAGTCACGATAACCTCGCCTGGTTCTTGGGAGGAGCCGGGTAAGGTAACCACAAACTTGTCCGCACTTGGATTTGGCCAAACTTTTCCAAAATTGGTTTCATCGGAAATCTCGGTTTCGATGAGCTCGGCACTGGCCTCAGTTGTAAAAGATGATCGAGCTCCACTGGCTTGCGTGCTGACAAGAACAATTTGTGGATAAAACTTTTGTGAGGATTCCCTTGAATCAAAATCAACGCCACTGTTATCATCACCACCATTTGATATCAGAGCGAAGGAGACTGTCTTATCTCCGTTATACTCATTCTTGATAAAATCGGTCACGTCCCATTCGACTAATCCCCCAATTCGTGCAAGCCGCTTACCAAGCGATGCAGAAAGTGTCGGTTTATTTGTCCAGGTTAATCCCGTTTCGCTCCAACTATCATTCGTAACCTTCCAGAGCTCCCAAGTAGTGTTTCCAACTGACCCTTCTGTATTCTTGATATGCAAACGCAGGTTTGTCGTTTGTCCGGCATACGCAAGACTCGAAATGTCGAATTTCATGAAGGAATAATGATTATTTTCGTTCGTCCCTTTTTCAGTATGAAGATAAGTTACTTTTCCATAGTTAGAAGATGGAGCGTCCATACTAACATAGGTATCGGCGACAGGTGCTAAGCCTTTTTCAATTAATTGACTTTGGTTATTAATGACTTGTGAGACACTTGATCCGGCATAACCAGTGGATGTAGGGAGTGAAAAAGAGATACGACGCATGCCCGGTATGTTGGGTAATTCTGCAATCATTTCAATTTTGCTGTTGCTTCCCAAAGGATCGGCGATATGGGCAGTTACATTCGGATCACCCACATTTTTGAGCTGAACAACACAGGCCTTGTCTACGTCGATTGTAACCGAGCCATCGCTAAAAGTTCCCGGACTAAAAAAGACGATCTGCCAGATTCTGAGCTTGTTATGTCTTACTGCCTGGATCCTATTATCATTTCTCATGATGGAAATATTGGCTACATTATAGCCTGCCATATCCGCTTCGGTGATTTTGTTTGGGACAACGATATATGCATAGGTTGAGTCAACGGGTTTTTGGCCATGGTTGAACCAGATTTTAAAGACATTTTTACTTACTACATTTGACGGTAAGGCGCTGGCCAGGTCCTTCCAGTCCCCTGTTTGCTGCCTTTGTGTAATTGTCAAGTTACCGCCTTTTGGGAAAAAGTATCCGATACTATCATGAAGTACCCATTTCAAATCATTTTTATAAGTGGCACTGTCAACATGAACTTCAACTGATTTTCCAACACGACTAATCTTAATAGTTCCTTCACTCATACTCTGATTAACGGTGGTATTAATTTGTTCCTCTCTGTCGGAGCTGATAGATGAACCCAGACAGACAATCTCATCATCAAAGAAAAACCATGATTTATGGGCTGTTACACCCATACTTTTCATGTAGTATGTTTTAGCCCCATAGGTTGAATCAGATACCCCCCCAACAAAGCCAGTTGTGCCTCTGCCATAGTAACCATTAATCTTAGGAATGTCTTTTAGTTGCGCTGTAGTTGTTCCGGGAATCCTTGTCCAGTCCCACGCTGGGAAAATGCCATCGTATTCACTTCCATTAACTACGATGTTTGTTGCCCCATCTGGAAGGAAATAGCCTTTTAAATTTTCGTTGTTCACATTTTCTGTTCTGATTGTCCTCCCAGAAACGGCACGAACACTAAATGTATAATTAGGCCTGTTGTGCAGGGCATAATCGGACCTCCAATATTGCGCATGAGACTTTCCGACTCCGTATGACGGTGGCTGGACTTTGGTTATCCTATCCATCGCATTCTGATAATCCTGCTTATTGGCTGGGTCAATGGCTATTAGACTACTTAACACATTTTTTTCCATCGGATGTCCGGTGTTGGGCAAAGCGACCTTTCTTCCCAATCCGCTGAAATCCATTACATTGCCACGAATTGCTTTCAAAAAGGTGTTTCTGACATAATCAGTCAGCAGCTTCAATTGACTGCCAGTGACTGCATACGTAGAGCCTTTTAAATAGTAAGCCGTTTTGACCTGCCCTAATAAAAACGTTTGGCCGTAGCTTGCAACCTGCAATTGCGCATTATGTTGGTGAAAGGAATTATCGCGTTGCAGTCCCTCTCCCTCGGTCTGTCTGAGTACAAGAAGGGCCTGGTCAATCCCAAGTTTAAGAGGTGTTAAATTTGAAGTCAGGCACCCGCGATAGATACAGTGAATTGCAACATCGAGTTTGTTCGCGCCCACTTGGTTCTCAGGGCTGTAGCCAGTCATCAACTTGATCAGGTTATCTTCAAGTTCGCTCGATAATCGCTGATCACCTGCGCGCATGATCACCAACGTTTCTCCTATAGATTTCGGGATAGCAATCGTATAAACAAACCAGTTAGTTGAGGTTGGCTTTCTAATTTGCCAATACTCAAGGCACTTTTTAATTGCCTCGAAAAGTTCTGGATTTTTATAATACTTACTAACAGGCATTGTGTAAGCCAATGCGAACTGGCTCACACGAACTAAGTGATTCATCGGTTTCCACTGGGTCGCCGAAGTACTCGAATAATTGATATCCGCCCAGTATCTTGCTCCGCCACGTGATTGATCAATGAGAAGCGTTTTGAGATTAGCCTCGACACCGTTATCCAGGCCTGAGATGTTATTTAGCGAACCCCACGCGTACTTTTGAATATTGCTTAAAATTATTTCAAAGTCACTTTGTGCGTATAACGGTTTTCGGCCCGCAACAAAAATAAAAAAGACGCATAACAAAGAAGAATAAACAATATTTTTCATGTCAAACTGTTTAAGTGGTCTAGAAATATTTTAGTTGTAACGTCGGTAAAGATGAGAGAAATAAATTATTATACTTGTAAAGGAACGTGGATTGTGCTGTAGCTACTAAGCCACAGTGAATAACTAATGAACAAGTCTCGTCAAATAGAATTGATACTATATTTGGTAACAAGGATGAAGTAATATTTCGATCGAATGGGTCCGGGACGTACGAGTTTTTTTATATATTAAAAATAAGACTTTAACTTTATTAGTTTTCTCTCTTTATAATCTGGACTTACTTGTGTTAAAAAAGTGCTTCACACTTGCTATATTTTGCACTTCCCTGCATGCCCAACTATCTAAACTCCGTCCCGGATTATTAATAGCCTGGCTCCCTGCTAAAATGATGAGTTTATAAAAAAAATGATTTCAATCTATTTGATAAAATATTGATATTCAGTAAATTATAGATTGATTGTGTGCCGTAATCATACAAGTATCCACTAGGCATCCAGGGATAGTTCTTACTTTTCTGGCTTATTTATACTAGATTCCCATTGAGCTTTTTTTATTTTTAAACTGACGAACCTATGACTATTGGCCCATATATATAAACCACCGAAGTATACTTTAAAAAGATATATTTGAATTTATGATATATGCTTTAAAATTGTATTTATAATGAGCTTAAAATAGAATATTTGTAGAATTATGGATTGTTAATTTATAGTTGAATATTGTAAAATACATGAGAGGAAATTGACAAAAAGAATAGACCCTTATTGAAGAAATACCTTAAAAATTGCTAATATAGATATCTTATAGGGAAACTCTATAAATATTGCATGGCGAATTTTAAAAAATGGATTTAAATAAAATAAAAAGATTTTGTAGTTATACTTTGCTTGGAATTTGCTTTGCAAATAAAAAGTAAAATACTTTGCTTCGAGTAAAGGCTGTAAACAGGCACTTAAGTCAGGATTTGTCGAAGCAAAAAAAGATAGATAGTATGCCGAGCGGAGGCACGCGAACATAATAATTCAGCCTCGTAGTAATTAATACTATGGCTCATATAGCAATGATATCGCCGTTAATATTTTATCGAACCAACACTATTGGTCTAACAATTTATGGTAATAGCCATTGGGAAATTTTCGATAGTATGATTTTTATCGTTAACTCAGTCTTTACTTAGGCTGTGTTGAGAATTCGCAAATGGTATGAATTTCAAACTGAATAATAAAATGAATTCAGGAGTTATTGCAGCTAGGGAAAAGGAAATTCTGTTAAGATTACGAGCGGACGACCACCGAGCTTTTGAAAATTTTTATAAAACTTATAGCGCCCGCATCTATAAAGCCATAGTGTCTATGATTAAAGACAGAGAAGTAGCCCAAGAGCTACTTCAGGATGTTTTTATCAAAGTATGGGAAAAACGTTTAGTTATTGATCCGGAAAATTCTTTCCAGTCATACTTATTTGCAATTTCCAGAAATATGGTTTATAACTACCTGAGAAGAACTTCCCTAAAATTACAGATTCATGCCTACTTATCAGCTTCGCAATCGGAGTTATATACCCACGTCGAGGAAGAAATTCAATATAAGGAAATTGAAGAAACTATAAATAGTGCCATCCTCCGCCTTCCCACTCAGCGCAGAAAAATATTTATGCTATGCAAAATTGATGGAAAGAGCTATGAAGAAGTGAGCAAATTGCTGGGTATTTCGGTTGCAACCATTAACGACCATATCGTCAAGGCAACACATTCATTGAAAATTGATCTTGGAAACATGGACCGAACATTGTCATTGGTCTCTTTATTAGTCCTACTTTATGAATGAAGGAAAGGTAAAATTTAAATATTATCGAACTCTGAAACGCTTTCACTTCCGCAATGAATTGCCGTCTATTTCGATATAATCAGAACAGCTTTAATAATTCTTCTGGATAATAGTATCTGATTCGCCTGTTCGCGATTTCTTACATTCACATCGCTCATTTCTAACTGTCTTAGAGCATACTCTATTTGTGCTGCCGTGCATTTTGCTGCCGTCGCGTTTCTGGCAAGTAACATTTTGTGACCTGTTCTGTCACCGAAAATCTCTAATCTTTAATTGTCCAATTTCATTGGGAATGGCGTAACTGCTTCTTGAATTAATCTAATATTTTGTTTGCATCTAAAAAAATTATTTTTCTGAGCAGATGATGAGCGGCCCAAGTTTGTATTGTTTGTAATACAAACTTGGAACTATGGATACTAATAAAATGCTGGCCCGCTACCAAAGTAATCAATGCACTGAGCAAGAAGCCAGAAGGCTTTTTGCTCATATTAAATCCGGGAAAGATCGTAAGCTGATAGAAAAATTCATCGAAGAAAACCTGCATGATCCTTCAACAGAAAAAGCTATCGATGAAAACGGATCGTTACTCGAGGAAGCTTTTGAAAAGATCATCAGCAGGGTAAATGTTCGGCAAGCCCTAGGGCGGAAAGCGGGTACATTTATTTTCACGGGCAATGGATTTAAGAAAGTATTATTCCCAATCGCCGTGTGGTATGATATAGCGTTGGTTTGCAAAAACGCAAAAGTGCCTGCTATGAAAATTGGCGGGAAATGACCCGTTCGGCTCGACTTCACGAGGTAGTTGAGGTTTTAAATAGGAGCGACACAAATATCAGCATCAAAAGAAATTCTTTGATTATCAATCCTTAATCCAGATTCATGAAAATGTGTACATTAAATTGTGCCAACAGCTTCAGTATTAGGTCAGATGTCCGGTATTGGGCTGTACGGGAGGCACACTTTTTTTTTATACGAAGGACAACAGCATTGCCATTGCTCCTTATGATTTGCCTGCATTTGCCAGCCACAGCCCTGCCACATAGAATAACCTTTTCGGGCAAAAATGTTCATCTTGAAAGAGTGCTCCATGAAATTACACGTAATTCCGGTTACGCTTTTGTTTATAAGCTGGAATGGTTGAAAAGGGCAAGCAGAATCGACCTCAATATTAATAATAAGGACCTGGAAGGAGCATTGGCAGAGGTATTTAAAAATCAACCCTTTACGTATACGATCGTTGAAAAAACAGTAGTCCTTAAACTAAAAGAAGCCTCAGAAACAGGACTGAAACAAGCTCAGGATACTACTACCATACGTATCCTGGGACGTGTGATGGAGGTAAAAGATCCTCCCATTCCGCTTCCCGGTGCCTCCATTACCATTAAAGGTTCTCAGAAGGGGGCTACCACTGATGTAGACGGAGTATTCGAACTTCGGGTTCCCAAACAAAGCACCCTATTGATCAGTATGGTTGGCTACAAAACCCAGGAATATGTAGCAAGATCCGAACAGGCCAACGTGATTATTTCGCTGGTTGAAGACCTGAAAGTGCTTGATCAGGTTGTTGTAACGGGCTTTGCTACGCAAAAGGTAAAAGAAATAGCAAGCTCCGTGGCTGTGATCAATATGGAAAATATTGAAAATAAGCCTGTTACTCAGCTGTCTCAGGCCTTGCAAGGAGGAGGGACTGGCATCCAGGTCGCACAAAGCACGGGCCTTGTCGGAGGGGATAAGGGGTCAATTACCATAAGAGGGATTGCTACCATAGGCAATGCATCACCGCTTGTGTTGGTAGATGGGGTACCTTTTGATATGAATAATCTGGACCCGAACACTATAGCCAGCATCACGGTCCTTAAAGACGCAGCTTCTGCTTCCATGTATGGGGCAAGAGGGGCCAACGGCGTAATACTTATCACGACCAAACGGGGCGTCGCCGGGGCACCCAATATAGAATATAATGGATTTTTGGGGATTCAGAAACCTGTTTACCAGCCCGATTTCGTGGATGCGGCTACGTGGATGCAGATGAACAACCAGGCAAGCGCTAATTCGGGCGGGGGGAACCTTTATTCGCAAGGGGCGATAGACTCCACACGCTCCGGCATTGATCCTATACGGTATCCGAACACCCGTTGGGCGGATCTGATCCTAAGAAAGTCGGCACCCATTCAGCAGCATTCGATATTGGTCTCGGGCGGAAACACCGCAGCCCGTTTCTCTCTTTCAGTGAACCACACACAGCAGGTAGGTCATCTACTGAATCTGAGAGAGCAGCAGTCTTCTTATAGGCGGACGACAGTCAGGGCCAACACCACCGTAGATTTATTGAAAAACCTGTTTGTCTACATGGATGTTTTCGCTTCTCGGTCTGATCAAAATGAACCGACTGCAAACAGTGCCTCCCGTAATACTGCTTATGTTTATGGAAAGCTTTTTACTATTTCCCCTAATGTTGTCTCCAAATACCCTTCCAAACCAGAAGTGAGACCTAATTATACATATTATGGGAATTATGGGGAAAGCTGGAATTTGACAGCAATTCTGGAGCAAGGGGGAGGAATAACCCGGTCCAGAGACGAGGCAATTATCAATATGCGGCCTCAATGGGAGATCTTCCCGAACCTTAAACTAAACGGGCAAGCCAGCTACCGGGTAACTTCCGGCCTCGACAGAATTGATCGGGACGCTTATGTTTTCTTTGATTATTTCAGTGAAAAACAATCGGGAGTTCCGTATACCAACGAAAAAACCGCTACCCTGACGGGTAGAGAAAACTATTTTTATTTTGGGGGTAATCTTGACTATAAACTATCGCTTGGAAAACACAGCTTAAATGCCATTGCAGGTTACACTCAGGAACTGCGGACTTATGAGTCCTGGAAGGATGTAGCCATCCGTTCCGTTTTTGCCAAGGCATATTATTCCTATAAAGATCGCTATCTGGTTGAAGCGGGAGTACGTAGGGACGGGTCTTCCCTTTTTGGCGAAGGCAATAAATGGGGGTATTTCCCTTCTCTGGCGGTGGGATGGAATATCGACCAGGAGCCATTTTTCCATATTCCGTTTATATCTGCATGGAAGCTGAGGGCCTCGTATGGTACTCTTGGAAATAATTCAATCGATCCGTATTTGTACCAGAGTACAATCAATAACGATGGCACTGAGCAAATTATAGGCAACAGCGCCCTTAAATGGGAGCGATCTAACGTGCTCAACATTGCTACGGATATCAGTCTTTTTCGCGGGCTGGACCTAATGCTGGAATGGTTTGACAAAACCACCAGAGATGTAATAATTAGCGCTCAGCCATTGTATACGGGAGGGATAGGGGTAAATAATAATAATAACAGGATGCCACCGGTAAATACAGCCAGTGTAAGGGTACAGGGAATAGAAGCAAGCGTCAAATATCACGCCCGGATTTCACAGGATTTTAGTTTCAATTTCGGGTTGGGATACACGCATAACAAAAGCCGGATATTGAAACTGATCGGTAACAACAACTCAATCATTGATGGAAATACGATCATGCGCATTGGAGGTGCCATGAAAGAGAGTTATGGTTATGCCACCAAGGGATTACTGCGAGAGCAAGATATCACTGACACAATGGTGGTTAAGCTTCAGGGCCAAAAGGCGGGGGACATCCATTTTCTGGATATCAACAAGGACGGGATCATTTCAGACCTGGATCGTGTGCCGCTTGGAAGCACACAACCCAAGGATATCTTCTTCGGAAATTTAGGATTTAAATACCGGAATTTTGATTTTGATGCATTGGTTTCTGGACAGGCAGGCAGCCCTCGGTTTTATACCGGTCTGGTGTCGATTCCGTTAAATGTAGGAGGGGAAAGTGGAACCCCACAGCGCTATCACCTGGATTACTGGACGACCGAGCATCAGGATGCCCGCCTACCAAGATTGACGCTCACGCCAGGAAGCAATAATAACTTCTCCGATTTTTTTCGTCTCAATGGTGCTTTCGTAAGAGTTCGGTACATACAGATCGGCTATACACTTCCTAAAGGAATGGTTAAAGCGATCAGGGGTCAAAGCGTCAGGCTTTACTTGAATGCCCAAAATCCGTTTACTTTCTCCAAGGTAAAATTAATAGACCCCGAAACCGGAGGGGACCAAACCGCAGTACCACTGATGAAGGTATTTACGGGTGGAATCAATATCAAGTTTTAAAATGACTGCGATGAAAAAAATATTCAGAATCGTTTTGCCTGTGTTTATATCGACTGGAGCGCTGTTGGGCTGTACGGAAGACTTTCTGGTGAGGGACAACCTAACAGCCACAACGGATGATAAATGGTGGAGACTGGAATCTGATTTAAGAGGGTATCTGGAGCTGGTCTATAATAACGCTATTTCACCTGGCGCGTTAGGAGCATCGTTTCAGGCAAATTGTCGCATGCACATGTCGGGAGTTACCGACGAAACCGTGTTCAGGGCAAATTTTGGGAGCTGGCAAGATTTTCCGCTCGGTTCGGCCACTACCAGCAACGCCTATGTGGGCGAATTATATAGTCAAAATTACCGCGATATCCGCAATACTTCCCGCATTCTTGAAAATTACTCCCGGGTGTATATGGAAGATCTATCAGTAAAGGAGAAATATGCGGCCGAGGCCAGAGCGTTAAGGGCCTATGCTCATCTGAAACTTTTCCAATTTTTTGGTCCGATACCCATTGTTACCAATAGCCTTTCTATTGGACAGGCAAGAAACATTGCCAGAAACTCAGAAAAAGAAGTAATAAGCTTTATTTCTTCTCAACTGGACTCTGCTGCTGCCGTGCTTCCTGTGACCTATCCCACCAGCGATGCTTACCGAATATCAAAAGGTGCTTGTTATGCTTTGCAGGTCCAATTGTACCTTACAGTGAAGGATTATCCAAAAACGATTGAATACGCCCGGAAGCTTATTGACCTTAAGAGCTATGATCTACATTATGCTACTAATACTGCGATCAACAGTTATGAGCAGCTATTCAGCTACGATGCCCTTGAGAATAAGGAGCGGATATTGTTCAGACGTGCCGGAAACGCCGGTGCCTTTTTTCGGTTTGCCCCAAAAAGCCTGGCGGGGCAGGCCTGTAACAGCCCTACAGCTTCAATGGTTAATTCATACGAGACTCTACAGGGAAAAACATTGCAGGAATTAGGAGAAGACAGCCTTCAGATTTACTGGAAGAATCCGCTGTACAAAAACAACCGTGATCCGCGGATGGCTGTTAGTATACTATTTCCCGGTCAGACCTTTGTAAATAGGCTATTAGACCCTTTTTCGGGGACGGCTGATCCTATAGGGGCTGCCCAGTCTACCCAAACCGGTTATTGGGTACGAAAATATGTGAGTGCCTTAGACGTATCCAGAGCCAACAGCGGTTCATTAAACTTTATGACGATCCGTTATGCGGAAGTTTTGCTGAATTACATCGAAGCGCTTATTGAATCCGGTCAATGGCAGCATCCAGATATTAAATTGTATCTCAATAAAATCAGGAATAGAGCTAAAATGCCAAACTATGATGAGAAGGCATATAATTCCCAGGAAAAATTACGCGAACTATACCGTAGGGAACGAAAAGTAGAACTGGCCTTTGAAGGCCAGCGGTTGTTTGATATCAGGAGATGGGGCATTGCCGAGCAGGTGCTAACCGGACCTGCACAGGGGGCAATCAATCCCATTACCAATCAGCCGGTAGTAGTTGAGACCCGCGTTTTTGACCCAAAACGGGATTATCTTTGGCCCATACCCTTAATAGAAATGAATGGCAATGCGGCCATGACTCAAAATCCAGGATGGTAATCTTTTGCCGATAAATACCGAATTCGGTATTTATCGGCAAAATTCAACAAACTGCAATTCTTAACAATACCATTGGACGTGTTGCAACGATGATACTTAGTCTATTTATTAATTATAACGTCCAAAGTTGGCACAGGCTGACCCAAAGACTTTATGAGCCTGAAGTAATTGCCCATGGAGACACCGTGAAACAATTTCTGGCTAGTAGCCGCAATGTACTCTAAAAAAACGATGGATTGTGACCCAAATCGACAAGAGTAGGCATTACTGTTTTATGAATAGTATCTTGATCTTGAAGACTGCCTTTGAATTGAGCCAATCACTGAGTCAACTCTTTGAGCACAAAAGGGGTAAACTCTACGGCTTAACACCGTTTGGTAAACTGGAATGAGTGGATTTAACGGGCTGACTTCAAGGCATTCATCTAGCTCGTTCATTCAAAACCACTTCGATCAGCCCACCAGCGTGGAGAAACCTTATCTATTTTGACAATCGTAGCACGGATGCGTCGAATGGATCGTTTAATGCCAAAACCAAGGCCTTTCGATGCCATTCCATGGGGTAAAGAACACCGAATTCTTTCTTTACCTGCTTACGCAGTAATATACTTAGCACACATATCTCCACAACCTTTGAGATTGCTCCTTAATCCGGATACAAATCAAACAAAAAAAAAGCACTCAAATCGCTGATTATGAGTGCTTTGTCTTTTTACTTGCAGAGAGAGAGGGTAGCTGATATTAGACTGATAATCAGTTATTTACTGGTAATCAGTCTAATATATACACCTTATAGGAACTTGTATACAGCAGACTATCACAAAAACATAATGTTGTAAGGGGTTGATTATGAGATATTTACTCTGTGTTCTTTTAGGAAAACAAGTATCCTATTTAGTTGTAATGGGTGAATTAGAACCCAGATACAGTGTATAGCAAAAGTCATATTACACTATGTCTAATATAAATTTTATAGGCTTATTCACAGATTAGTAGCTTTTCTTGTTATTAGTCATTAACGAAACTAAAAATTAATAACTGAGAAATCTCTTTCTGTAATAACGTACAATGCTTTACCCGATGGATGGAATTTAATACTAGTAATTGAATCATTAAATTGGCCATCTTTAATCGTTGTGCCGGATGCCACATCTTTGATTAATATATTATTCAAATCTCCGAATGCAATCTTTTTTCCATCGTTACTAAATTCGATCCGAGTAATATCTTTCATATTCGAAAATGGTAGCTTACTTACTATTGCTCCGGTGTTTAGATTAAATATTGTCAACGTATTTATATTTGAGGAAGCTGCTAAATAGCTACCATCTTTACTTACGCTAGAGTAATAAATAAAATCTTTATTGGAAAAATATATATTTTTAAGCTCTTTGCCAGTTGCTAATTCTAGTAATTTTATATTTCCGGTATTATAATCAAAAGAATAAACTTTTTGATTATCATTACTCATGCCAAGATAACGCCCTTTAAATGAAAAAATATTTTTGCCAGAATTTATATCCCAAATACTAGTTTCGTTGTAATCGCCATCTTTATTGTAAAATACAAAATTACCATCTGAGCTGAGTATTGATGAAGTATCGCAAATGGATGTAGAATTTGAGCCTAATGATTGCTTAAGTATTGGAGTATTTGTACCTTGATTTATATCCCATCTAGTTACCTCAGGACAAGGATTTTGCCCCAAAGTGGTCAAAATATTATTATTAATGTTTACTACTTTTATATAGTTGTTATTACTTAAACTCGGCATTAATTGCTGACCATTAATAGTATTCCAAATTTTAAAAATACTCTGATCTACCGTCGCCATTAATTTGCTATTGATAGAAATGGCTCCTGCTTTTACTAAATGTATATGCCTTTCAGTTGGAATATTGTATGCCTCTCCGGTTGCAGGATTATATAGTGAAATTATATTATCATTCATCGAATGTGCTTTAGCTAAGAACTTACCATCAGAGCTAATTGCTGCAATTCCGATTTCCTGAGACGGTTGAGACCATAATACTGCCAAATTTTTAGCATCTATCACACCCAAATTAGTGATATAGTAACGCCCATCGTAGCTTATATTATAACCATAGCCCAAATCCAATTTTTTTTCTATTCGCTTACTAGCTATATTCCATATATTGACAGAATATTTATTGCTAGAATAATCATAGCTATTTGCAAAAATTCGCTCACCATTTAGGTCGATAAATAAATTGAAAAGTGGAGTTTCACTATCCGTTTGCTTCCAAATTTCTTTCCCAGTGGCCGCATCATATAGGATAAAATATTTACTAAACCCCGCAACGATATACTTTTGATCTTTTGTCATTGATACGCTATAAGGGGTCTCAACTGTGTTTATTGTTTTTATCAACTCACCAGTAGAGATACTCCACAATCGAATAGTCAAATCGGCACAGCTAACCAAATATTTATTATCAGCAGAAACATTTATGCTGTATATATAGCCTGTATGTGCACTCAAGGTTTTTTTTAGAATACCATTTTTCCAATCCCAAATAAAAATCTTATTATTACTTGTAGAGAACAAATCTTTTTCATCAACCGAAAGCCTTAAAATTTGATTTGTAAATGACCCACCGTCTAATGTTTTTAAAAGAGCTTTATTTGAATAATCCCAGACTTTTATCTTATCTAGTTCTTGTGAAATTACAATACCATTGTTTGTAATAGCAACAGCACCGATATTTTTATAGACCATCTTTTCGGTAATTGAAAAGCCAGAAGCAACTGGAATTACTATTGATACATTAATCGAAGTTTCAAGTAATATCTTATCGTTGCAACTTGTTAAGGCTTCGGCGGTTATTTTATAGTTTCCATCATTCGAAAAATTATATGAAAATGACTGACTTTTTAAGAGTGTGGTGGAATTTATTTTTTTATTACTCCCATCTGTAATACTCCATGTAATTTGGTCAGAAATGTCAGCAACTTCTCCAGATAATGAAAAAATATATTTATTTAGATCGCTTGCATCTACAACTGAGGATAAACCCGCTGGTTTAATGCAAGTCTTTGTAGGTTCAGCTTCTTTTTTACAGGATATTAAACTGTTCAATAGCATAAAAAGCAAAATGAACTGTAAGCCTTTGGTAGTAATTATTTTGTTTAACATAAATTTATAGTTCTTATTTTTTTAATTTGGTAAAATTAGGAATAAGATAAATTAAATTTCATCTTCCAAGAAGAAAGCTTTGATAAAGCGTATCAAATTTTCTTGAGTTTCTTTCTCGCCTGACGATGCTAGAACTTCTCTAGCAAACAGTTTTACTTTCTTATCATTTTCCTTTTTCTGTATTGTCATCTCTTCATACAACTTAAACTGTGTATAGAGGTGATCATATTTCTGTTCGAAGGACTTCAAATCTGCACGCACTCCAATTACCTCCCGTAACCTCTCTTTTAATTCAGCATTCATTTTTTCCAACTCCTTTACTCGTTCACTAGTTTCGCTACTTCCATAGCCTAGTAATTCAGGCGTTGAAACACCCAGTGCAGACGCGATTTCCTCAATCCGTTCTAGTGTCAATTTCTTACCCTTCTTTTCAATCTTGGCGTAGTTTGACACATCCACTCCTAAGGCCGTAGCCATCTCACTAAGCTTGATTCGCTTACTCTCTCGCAGTGCCTTTATATGCTCTGATAATTCCATACCCCAAACTTATTGGTTTTATTCGAACAATTCGTTGGTAATAATTTGCCAATATAATGGCAATAATTACTTGTGTTGTTGGTTTTATATTGCCATGTTTGTGGCCTAAATAAACCAATTGAAAATGTTAGGCACGAAGAGCACTACTACTTTAAGCGTTGCTATTCATGATTATGAGCAGCGTAGCAACCTCAAATTCACGCCAGACGAGAAGTTTTATGATCGTATTGGTATTAACCGGATACGGTTCTGGCAACTCGTCAAGGGCAAAAAGCGAATGTTTACGGATGAAGCCCAAGCATTAGCCAATTACTTCGGTATTACTGTCACTGATCTTCTCTAACCCTTTAACCCACCCTAACGATGCAAAAGCAACTTATCAGAAAACGGCTTACCAACAAGGTTACTGTGAGTCCGCGCAAGCTGGAACGTACTCCTGAATTTTCAGTCATTTTTATTCCGCGTAAACTTGGCCGAAAAAGCAAATCAGCGCCTATTTACTGTCGGTTGACTTATGCCGGTCAACGAACCATGTTTGCAACGGGCGTTCATTGCACCCTGGCTGATTTTGATGCCAAAGCAGTAACCATTAACGGCCAGCCTGATCAAACGCGAGTCTTACAAGCCCTGAAAGCGCAAGCTGAAAGGGGCTTTTCCGATTTACGGGTAACAGGACGAAAAATTAGTACCAGTGCTATTCGTGACTTGGCACTAGGTAAAACCCTGACCTTTGAGCAAGTCCCTATTTTGGTCGTTGCTTTTAAGCATTTTTTAGATGAACGCTCTAAACCCGAAGTCCAGACGGGCGATATTGATTTAGATACGCATAAACAGCATGAGCGTTGGGCGATTCGCATTGCTGAATACTTCGTAAAACAGTATGGCTCTAATTGTGAGCTGAATCAAGTCAAACCGGCTGATGCAAAGGGCTTATTGATCGACCTCAAACAGCAAAGTAAGCACTGTCACAATTATGCTGAAAAGATCGTTCAGCATACCAAACGGATACTGAATTACGCAGTAGAAAAAGAATGGATTAGCCGTAATCCATTCATGAATTACCGCGCTCGTCGGGAATTTAAAAAAGGTGAGTTTCTGACGGCTGAAGAATTAAGCCTGATCGAAGAAAGCCGGTTAGCTAGTCCGGTCCTGAACCGTATCCGCTCAATCTTCTTATTCCAGTGTTATACTGGACTTGCTTACAAGGATGTGGCGCAACTCCGACAAAGCCACATTCTCACCGATAAGGAAACCGGCTGGCAGTATATCAAAAAAGAACGGGAAAAAAGCGGGGTTACTCAGATAGTACCCCTTACCCCACAAGCACTGGCGATTCTGGAACACTACCGGGAGGATAAGGACTGCAAGCGAACGGGCTTGCTCTTACCCATTCCCTCTAACCAGAAAACCAATGGCTATCTGCAACAAATTGCTGCCTGTCTCAATATCTCCAAGATTGTCCGCACCCACGTAGCCCGACGTACCTTCTCCAATTTGCTCAAGGCAAAGGGCATGGACGTGAAAAACATATCGGTGATGTTAGGCCATACCAACACGGCCATGACTGAACGGCACTATCTGGATATTTCACCCGCTATGGTCATTAAGAACATGCAACGGGTCATTCGGGTAGCGAAATTAAAACAGGCATGAGTAAGCTCTATCCACTCTTGACGCTGGAACGAATGCCCGAAATCTTTGATGCAGAAGAAATAAGAGAGCTAATGGCCTTGCTGATCGTGTCGTTAGTCAGATCGAAAGAGTTTCATCATCTGACTCGCCACCAACAAGCCTACACCATTGATTTCTGCACCAGTGTACAAGCCCTTTTACTACGGGCTTACGATTCTCCCCATTCATAAGAAAAGGCACTTGCGTTGGCGCGCAAGTGCCTTTAGTCAATTTCAGTGCTGGTTAATCGCTACTAACCCGCTTTGGTATACAAGTCTATGAATTTATCCGACCTTTTACAAACCCGCCTAACTGATGCCAGCAATGTTCCTCCTATTGAGACAACGATCACCGTCAAGGACGGGATTTTTGCCATTAAAGGAGATATTTCGTTTGTCTCTGGTATGGCAAAATCGGGCAAGTCAACCATTTGCCGCTACATCATAGCTACGGCCCTGATGGAAACGATACCGGACGATTTCGATTCGTTAAGCATTCGCTCCATCTACTGTGAAGGCCGTCCGGTGGTCTATATTGATACCGAGCAACCCAAAGCCTTTACGATGAAGGCGAAAGACGAAATCAAACGGCTTTTGCGAACCGAAACCCTTCCTGAAAATCTGCACATTTTCAATTGGCGGCATCAGACCTATAAGGAAAACCGGGAAGCAATTCAATTGCTGTTTGATCACTTCACCGATTCGGCTTTATGGGTTGTGGATGGTATCACCGATTTTCTGAGTACGGCCAATGACGAAGAGAAAAGTAATGAATTGATTAACTTTTTCATGCGCTACTCGACCAGCCTAAACACGACTATTGTTCTACTCATCCATGAAATTCAAAATACGGGCAAGTTGCGGGGGCATTTAGGCAGTGAAGCCGAACGAAAGTGCGGGGGGGCTATTTCTATTCGCAAAGACCGGGAAACCAAAACGCATTGGATACAACCCAAATTAATTCGAGGGTCAGGTGATTTTGATAGCCACGCCTTCCAGTACGACGAAGACCAAAAAGGGTTTGTGTCTCTGTCCGATGCCAAGTCCAAAGAATTACGTACCCAACTCGATAAGCAGGAAAGCCGACTAGCCGAACTTCACCGTTTGGCTCAAGCCATTTATGGCGAAGAAATCCGCATTACGCGCACCGAGTTGAAAAAGGGTTTACGGCAACACATATCCCGCAAGCCCGGACAGGGAGACGAAGCCTATGACAAGGTAATTCAGCGAACCATTAAAGACATGCTGGATAACTATAATATCATTACCAACCTGGGCGAACCCAAGGACTCCTTCAAGTATCTGTGCGAAGTAGAGCCAGCCCCCAGCATGTTAAGCCTGTTTCTGAATGGCAAATAGGACAAAAGACAAGACGGACGGGCGAATACATGTATTTCCGTCCGTCTCTTTATAAAGGACGGACAGGACAGCTATATATAGGGGGTTTGTCCTGTCTGTCCAGTCCAAAAAGGAGTTTGTCCGTCCACATCTAGAATTGGACAGAGCCAAGAAGAATAGACCGCTGAAAGAAAAAGCAACTGTGGTTTTGTAGAAAATTTGGCAAATCGGCCAAAAGTAAGGCGAAAACAAAATATTATTTGTCGCCCAAAACTGGACATTCAGGACGGACAGGACAAACCCCTATACATAGTGAAAGTTGTCCGTCCGTGTCCGTCCGGTGATTTGTCCCCATTTCAGACAGGCCCAAAAAAGCGCACCAAATTTCATTCTGTTTCACTTAATCAATTTCCACCGATGTATTTTGATCAAGCCACCGTAAATCAACTAAAAGAAACCCCCATTACCAGTTACCTGCATAGCTTGGGGATTGAACCGGTCCGTTCGTCCGGTCAGGAGCTTATTTACTGCTCCCCCTTGACGGGTGAACGCAGTCCATCATTTTATGTCAACCCGAAAAAGAATCGGTTTAATTGCTTTAGCAGTGGCGAGAAAGGCGACGTGATCCGGCTGGTTAGTTTAGTGGAAAAAATTCCCTTCAAACCCGCCTGTGAACGACTCTGTGGCTTCGACGCTGAACAACCCCCTTCCTTTTCTTTCAGCGGTCTATCTATTGCCCCTACAACCCCAAAAACCGACGAGTCGTCAGCTATGACCTTGCTCGACGAACGAGCCTTATTTAATCGCGTCCTGATGGATTATGTCATGAGCCGGGGTATTCCACCCACCTTCGCCAAACGATACCTCTATGAGATTCGCTACCTCAATAAAAACCGGGCCTATTACGCTGTCGGTTTCAAGACCGATAAGGATAGCTACGCTTTACGCTCCAAGCTCTTTAAAGGCTGGTTAGGTGTCAGTGCCATCCGAACCATTCCGGTAGCAGGCTCCGACGAAATTGATTTGTTTGAAGGCTTTTTTGATTTTCTGTCTTACCTAACCATGAACCTGTTCGTACGTCCGGTTTGCACGACGATCATTCTTAATTCCACAACCAACCTCAAGCAAGCTCTGTCGGCACTGGAAGGCGCGAAACGCATCAACTGTTATTTTGACAATGACACTGCCGGACGTGCGGCCTATGGCAAATTACAGGCCGTTGGTTTCCCTGTTAAAGACCGCTCAAGTCTATACGCTAATCACAAGGATTTGAATGAGCTACTACAGCAAAAGTCTTAATAGGCTTTTGGGAGGCTTTTTAAGGGCTTCCGGCATGGTTTTGCCCGATTAGGAGCAGCTTATCATGTGCTTATACATTGCTTATGCAGCGATTATACAAAACTTATCGAGTCCAATTCACTACTTAACTTTATCCCAATGGAAGAACCAACCAAATCTAAACCCGTACGTAATTTCAAATATGAACGCGCCGAACGCTATGGGGAGCGGGTGTACTATCAAAAGATCTGTTTACACTGTAACGGTAAGTACGAAAGTATCAGGATGGATTCGGCCTTTTGTTGTCATCGATGCGCAAAGGCGGCCAGGAGGAAAAAAAATAATAAGTATAACTAAAGATAAGGATGGAAATTTCCATCCTTATCTTTAGTCTATGTTAAGGAATTTATAAACTGTTCAATAATAGAAATGGTATCTACTATTTTACTGTGGCCTTCAATACTAATTTTCAATCTACTTTCTTTGATAAAAAATTCATATACTATCTTGTCATTTGTTGTATATTTAATAGTTTCTTTTATGTCATCTTCCACCAAACTACCTTTTTTTTCTTCAACTGAATCTTCAAATTCGCTAACTAAACTCTCAAAGCTATTTTCATTATACTGAACTGGAAAATAAGCCACCTTAAGGGCCACAGGGAATATATAGTCAAAATTAAATGGTAAACTTTCTTTAGGTGCTTTTAGAGATAGTTGGCGTTTTATGAAGGCATATTTGATATAATTATTGCTTTGCTGTATTGATATTCTATAAACAAAATAGTCAGTTATAATTTCGCCTTCGCCCAGTGTGATTCGATCAATATTTTTTATGATACCTTTTCTCCTTAAGTTTAAAACATCTTTAATTTTCAAGTAAATTGCCTGAAGCTCTTCAAGTATAAATGTTTGAAATACTGAAATGACAAATATTTTTGCACTAGACGAATTACCATCAGGAGGATAATGACTTCTCTTAAATCCAGGGGCTTTTTCTACTAACATTAATGATTCATCAACTAAAGTAATATCCTTTGAAAGTAGCTTTAGATCAACGTATTCATCAGCTATAGCTTCATTTGGATTTGAAACTTCTTCGTTATATTCAAAAATTACAAATGAATTTGATGTATTTATAGTTGCATAGGGTGTCTGACTATATTTAATATTAGTTTTTGTTGCAATAAAGTCTTGAACAGATGACTTCAAATAGTCTCTAAGCGAAGTGTCTGTAAGCTGCCCATTTATCAATGCACTCCTATTCCGACCACTTAGCCCTTGAAATAAAAAATATGACCATATCCCATTTTGTAATGTGTCATCTGAGTATGATTTCTCAGTCGGGGAGCATGCATAATAAATTGCATGGTAGGGTATATCTTTTACGTACTTTTCTAGCCCTCTAGAGGATAATTCACCAATAGACTCTCTAGAAGTAAGTTTGTCTTTTAACTCTTTAGCGCATGCATCTAAAAAAATCAAGCTCTGTTTACACTTTGATTTACTTAAGGGAGCTAAAACTAGCTCATTTAATGATAGAGTTGTGTCCGTAAGATTTTGGATACTGGAATCCCAAGCCGTAAGCCTATTACCATGTCCTGCTTCATAGAAACCATGACCTGCATAATAGAAAATAAATCGATCAGTTTCAGTAAGGTTTCTAATGAGATATTGTATCTCATCATTTAGGGCTGTATTGGAAGCAAGGCTGTCAACTCTAATATGAATATTTTCTTCTTTAACACCTAGTGAACTAATTAAAACATTTTGAAAATCTTCAGCATCTTTTAGTGCGTACTTAACTGAAGTAATCTCAGAAAAACGATAGCTTTCTATCGCAATAATTATTGCGATAGTATCTTTAATAATCACCTGTCCAATATTGGTAATATCCACAGTAAAATCTTTTAATTTTGTTCAAAATTATTATTTATTATAGATTGTAAATAAATCAAATCGCTTACATCTTGGAGACGATGTATCATACTATGGCAATTTGAACAAAGTACTATAAAATCCGTCTGAGCATTCAATGAAATCTTCTCACCAATTAATTTTGAGAGAGGCTTCAAGTGGTGAGCCTCAATAAAATCTTTTCCAAGGATACCATACTTACTTTCAAAGTTAAATCCACATCCTTTACACGTGTAACCTTGAATATCTTTTACTTTTTTAACAAGTTTTGCGTTTCTTTCTATACGTTTATGTAATCTTATTTTTTGTAAATTTTCTACTCCTAAATAATTTTCTTCGTTTGATTCTTTATCATATTGAGAAATTGAAATTAATTCATTATAGAATAATGAATCATATGCTTTAATAATATGTAATATATCGTTACATAGCTCTGAATCAGTTGGAAGGTCTACTAAAGGATAATATTTTGCAATAATATTACCAGACTCATACAGCGATGCTAAATCTGAATTTATACTGTTCGTACTAGTTAAACATATTTTCTTTTCCTTAAAAACTATATTATTTAAATCTAACTGCATTCTATAATCTTCTGCCTTCAGCTCTAATACTTTCTTTGCGCCTTTTCTGTATTTTTCTTTAATTTCAGTTACACCTTGATTCAGTGATAAATAAAATCCGCTCATATCACTTTTAAAAAGAAAAACTGGATAGTATCCTGATTGAGCACTACTAGTAATAAAAGTATCAAATATGGCTATCCATGGGATTATAGTCCAGTTCCCAGCGCCAGCAGACCCTTTAATTAAATATCTATCATTATTAATAAACTTTGAAATTATATCTGGTAACGTATGTCTGATGGTTTTTGCTAGAGGGTGTCCAGTAAATCGTTGCGAATATGCTATTGTGTACTTTTTAAGCACCTCTTCAAAATAGACTATCATTATGATATATACCTAAAAGCAGTTATATAAAAAGTGATACCGCGTATCTAAAAGTTAATTAGGATACAAAAGGATACATTCTAAACTAAAAAAAGCACTCAAATCGCTGATTATGAGTGCTTTAATTTTTCTTTTGCAGAGAGAGAGGGATTCGAACCCCCGGACCTGTGACAGTCTTCGGTTTTCAAGACCGACGCAATCGACCACTCTGCCATCTCTCTTTCTGGGTGCAAATATACAACCCTTTTGAGATTTGTCAACCCATACCGGGCCAATTTCCGGCAAAAGCCGTAATTTTGAGGAGTCATTTCAATACATGAATGGTTCGCTTGTTGACTCATAAACGGCTAAACGGCTAGTACTCAACTACGCAACCAGTCAACAATTAATCTTCCCGTGGACGCTACCGAATCGCTACCCTCGCTTGAAACCGCCCGTAAACTGGGCCTCCTGCCCGACGAATTTGACCGTATTGCCCAAATTCTGGGCCGTCGGCCAAATTTTACTGAACTGAGTATCTTCTCGGTGATGTGGTCGGAACACTGCTCCTACAAAAACTCGATCGTCTGGCTCAAAACATTGCCGCGCGACTCAGATCGGATGCTGGCGAAAGCTGGAGATGAAAATGCCGGATTAGTTGACATTGGCGACGGCCTGGCCTGCTCGTTCAAAATCGAATCTCATAATCATCCGTCCGCACTGGAACCCTATCAGGGTGCTGCAACGGGCGTGGGCGGTATCAACCGCGATATCTTTACGATGGGTGCACGCCCGATTGCTCAGCTTAACTCGCTCCGTTTCGGTAGTCTCGATCTGGCCAAAACCAAGCGATTGCTGCGCGGTGTCGTGAAAGGTATCGGCGATTATGGCAACGCATTTGGCATTCCGACCGTTGGTGGTGAGCTGTATTTCGATGAGTGCTACAATACAAATCCGCTTGTCAATGCGTTCTCCGCAGGCATTGTTGAGGTCGGAAAAGTAGCCAAAGCGACCTCCTATGGTGTCGGCAACCCCGTATTTATCGTTGGTTCGGCAACGGGTAAAGATGGTATTCACGGGGCAACGTTTGCGTCGGAAGATATATCGGCAGCATCGACCGATAAGCTACCAGCCGTACAGGTAGGTGACCCCTTTATGGAAAAACTGCTGCTCGAAGCTACGCTCGAAATCATTGCAACGGGCTATGTGATCGGTATTCAGGACATGGGAGCCGCCGGCATCATCTGTTCAACGTCCGAAATGAGTGCGAAGGGTGAGCATGGCATGATCATCGACCTCGACAAAGTGCCAACTCGTCAGCTCAATATGGCCCCATTCGAAATTCTACTTTCGGAATCGCAGGAACGCATGCTCGTTGTGATCGAGAAGGGCAAAGAAGACGTTATTCAGGGCATTTTTGATAAGTGGGATTTAAATTGTGCCCAGATTGGTGAAGTTACCGATACTCAGCGGCTTCATTTCTACCGGTATGGCGAACTGGTAGCCGATGTTCCGGCCTATGATCTTGTGCTGGGTGGTGGTGCTCCTCAATACCATCGCGAATACCGCGAACCAGCATACATTAAAGAGTTTGCCAAATTTGACCCCTCGGATGTCGATGATCTGGAAAAGGATGAGCTAAAAAAAGTAGCGCAGCATTTGTTGACTCACCCAAATATCTGTTCCCGCAAGTGGGTCTATCAGCAATATGATTCTACAGTCGGAACGGCAAACCGCAGTACCAATGCACCTTCTGATGCTGCTGTCGTGCGTGTAAAAGGATCGGATAAATCAATTGTTATTACGGTCGATTGCAACAGCCGTTACGTCAATGCCAATCCTCGTCAGGGGGCAATGATCGCCGTGGCAGAAGCCGCCCGGAACATCGTTTGTTCGGGTGGAGAGCCTATTGCAGTTACTAATAACCTGAATTTCGGCAACCCGTATGTGCCGGAAGTCTACTGGCAGTTTGTTGAGGCCGTTCAGGGTATGGGCGAAGCCTGCCGCCGGTTCAGTACGCCCGTTACGGGAGGTAATGTCAGTTTTTACAACCAAAGCTCCGACGATGGCCCGGTGTTCCCAACGCCAACGATTGGTATGCTGGGTCTGATGGAACACCCCAGCCACCGAATGACACTCGATTTTAAAAATGAAGATGATCTGATTTATCTGGTTGGCCCTTCAACCGATGACATTGCCTCGTCGGAATATCTGTATTCATACAAGGGCATTAAAGCTTCTCCAGCACCGAACTTCGACTTTGAGACCGAGTGGCGTATCCAGGAATCGATCAAAACAATGATTCGAAATGGCTGGATCAAATCTGCCCATGACATATCGGACGGTGGCCTGTTCGTAACCCTGGCCGAATCGGCAATGGCGGGCGACAAAGGATTCCAGATCGAAACCGATGACCGCTATCGTACGGATGCATTCCTGTTTGGTGAAAGCCAGAGCCGGGTCGTTATTTCGATCTCGCCTGACCAGCAACAACACGTTGAAGGATATCTGGATGATACGATTCTGCCCTTTGCCTTTTTGGGAAAAGTAACCGCTGGTGGTTTCGTCGTCGACGATATAGCCGTACTAACCCTGGCCGAAGCAAAAGACAGCTACGATAACGCTCTAGGTAAAATTATGAGCTAACTGCTCCAATACGAATGAATAAAGCCTATTTTGAAACCTATCTCGAACGGCAGAAAGCTGCCTATGATGCTATCCCTATTGATCAGGTAGAACATATTATCAATCTGATCAAAAAATGCTGGGAAGAAGATCGTCAGCTCTTTGCGTTCGGGAATGGAGGTAGCGCGTCGAATGTTTCGCATTTTATTACCGATCTTGGCAAAAGCGCATCCGATCGGATGGGGAAACGGTTCCGTTGCTTATCCCTGAATGAAAGTATTTCGTGGATTACGGCCCTTGGCAATGACTATGCCTACGAGGATGTGTATGTCCAGCAATTGCACAATTATGCGCAACCCGGCGATCTGGTACTAACGTTGAGCGTTAGTGGAAACTCGCCCAATGTGGTAAAAGCGATTCACTGGGCGAAGGAAAATGGCTTAACAACCATTGCCCTGGTTGGTGGCAAGGGCGGTCGGCTCGCTGCCATTGCCGATGAAGTCATTATTGTTCAGGACGAACACTATGGCCGTGTTGAAGACGCCCAGATGACCATCTGCCACATGCTGTGCTATGGGTTTATTGAATCATAATGAATTGAGAAGAGACGCGCTATCCTGCGTCTCTTCTCATCATGAATAGCGATCATTACGCCAGGGATATGCCGTGTTTGAATAACCACGCTCTTCCCAGAAACCGAGCTGATTTTTAGTCAAAAACTCAATGCGTTTGATCCATTTAGAGCCTTTCCAGGCGTAGAGCTGGGGTGTAATCATACGCAGTGGTCCACCATGTTCGCGGGCCAAAGGCTGACCATCGGCCGTATGAACCAGCAACACATCGGGCTTGAGCGCTTCCTCGAGCGACAGATTGGTCGAATAACCATCATATCCGTAGCACATTACATGCGTTGTGGTACTTTTCGGATCGACCAGAGCAGCCAGGTCCATAAACCGAACTCCAACCCACGGAACGTCCAGCCGCGACCAGGTGGTTACGCAGTGAAAATCGCTGGTATCCTCAACCTGTGGTAATGCCATCAGGTCTTCCCATTTCAGCCGAATCGGGTTCTCTACTTCTCCATCAATGTTGAGTTGCCATTTGTCGAGCGGAATACTGGGCTGATAACCAAGGTCGAGGACGGGCCATTTTGTTGTGACTGTCTGCCCGATGGGTATTGTGGGCATGCCGTGTCGGTTTGGTAAACCCGATCCGCGTGGCTGCTCATCGGTCATGGATGGCGTTTGCGCCATTTTCTCTTCGAACCGACGCTTCAGTTTCATCCGTGCATCGATAATCCGATCGAGCTTATCAGGGTTTTCAGAGGATGTATTGGCTTCCATACAGATACCATTTTTAGTAAAACTCGGATTTTCGCTCAGAACCGTGCCACGGTTACTGATGCTGTTCCTGGTAACCGTGGCACGGTTCTGAGCGACTGCTTAGGCCACCCGTACGTAACTTCCCAGCAGTTTTACTTCGGCCGCATGATGATTTAGAATTTCCTGCAAATCCGGGTCGTCAGAATGACCTTCACATTCAATCAGGAACCAATAGCGAAATGTTGCCCCTTCGCGCAGGGGGCGGCTTTCGATTTTGGTCAGGTTAATATTCCGGGCATTGAATTCCTGCAGGAACTCGGCCAATACACCCGGCGATTCGGTGTTAGGCAGCTTGGCAATGATTGTTGTTTTATCGCTGCCACTCGGCTGATTTTTAAAATCTTTGGCCAGAATCAGGAACCGGGTGCGGTTCAGATCACTATCTTCAATATTGTCGAATAAAACAGGAACATCGAACAGTTTGGCCGCAATGTGCGAACAGACAGCTGCCGTATGTGGATTTTGGGCAGCCAGTTTAGCCGCTCTTGATGTCGATTCGACCGGAACCAGTTCCGCCTGCAAACCCTCAAAGGAATCGTTAAGGAACTTGCTGCACTGCCGAAATGCAATATCCTTGGAATAGATCTGCGTGATTTCGGCCAGATTTTCGGTCTGGGTCGCAAAAGTAAAGTGGACAGGAATCTGAACCTCGGCTGCAATGGTCAGGTCTTTTTCGAGCAGCAGGTCGATCGCTTCTTCGACGATACCCTCCTGATTATTTTCGATCGGAATGACACCAAACCTGACCCGTCCTGTTTCTACACTCTCGAATACCGATCGGATGGTTGGCAAAGCCATGTAGGCACTCATCGCCCCGAAACGGCTTTCGGCGGCCTGGTGTGTAAAACTTCCTTCCGGACCTAAATAGGCGACCCGCTCCGGTAATTCAAGATTGCGCGATACCGCAAAGATTTCCAGAAAGATAGCCTCAATCGCCGGGCGATTCATCAGGCCGTTGTTCTTCGTCTGCAAACGGTCTATTATTTGCTTCTCGCGCTCAGGGCGATAAATAACGGCGTTTGTCGAACGTTTGAGTTCGCCAACCCGACGCACAAGTTCCATTCGCTGGTTGAGGAGTGTCAGGAGTTGATCATCAAGCGCGTCGATGTCATTACGGAGGGATTCGAGAGTCATTTTTTGTCAGTCGCGTGCCGTCATCTGCCAGCACAATAAAAAAGCAGTAAGCAGTATACTGCAAAAGTACACTGCCTACTGCCTCCTGCAAACTCTTGACTAAACTAAAGCCGCATCTTCTATATCTTTCTCGATGCGCAGGTTGTCGATAATAAACCGCTGACGATCGGGGGTGTTCTTACCCATGTAGTAGCTGAGCAATTTTGGGACGGATGTTTCTTTCTCCATGATCACCGGTTCCAGGCGCATGTTTTCGCCGATAAACAGCCCGAATTCTTCCGGTGAAATCTCACCCAGACCCTTGAATCGGGTGATTTCGGTTTTTTTGCCCCCTCTCAACAGCTTGTTGATCGCGTTCTGCTTTTCTTCATCTGAGTAACAATAGGTCGTCTCCTTATGGTTTTTAGGGTTACGTACCCGAAACAATGGCGTCTCAAGAATATACAGGTGGCCATTACGAACCAGATCCGGAAAAAATTGCAGGAAGAATGTCAACATCAAGAGTCGAATATGCATTCCATCGACATCGGCATCGGTGGCAATCACAATTCGATTGTAGCGAAGCCCCTCCAGCCCGTCTTCAATGTCGAGCGCGTGCTGAAGCAGGTTAAATTCTTCGTTTTCATACACGACTTTCTTGGTGAGACCAAAACAATTCAGGGGTTTACCCCGCAAGCTGAATACGGCCTGCGACTGAACGTTACGTGATTTTGTGATCGAACCACTGGCCGAATCGCCTTCGGTAATGAAAAGCGTTGACTGATAGCGGTCTTCGGCTTTCAAATCAGGCAGATGATTGCGGCAGTCGCGAAGTTTTTTATTGTGAAGACTTGCTTTTTTGGCACGATCATTGGCCAATTTTTTTATACCGGCGAGTTCCTTCCGTTCCCGCTCTGATTGTTCGATACGTTTCTTGAGCGCATCACGAACAGAGGGGTTCATGTGCAGGAAATCGTCAAGCCGTTCTTTGACGAAATCTTTAACAAATGAGTTGACCGATTGGGCATTCGACTCGGGTGACATATTGATCGAACCAAGCTTCGTTTTGGTCTGCGATTCGAACACTGGCTCCTGTACGCGAATACTTACGGCTGCAATTATTGACGCTCTGACATCGGCTACGTCATAATTCTTGTCAAAGTGTTTGCGAATGGTTTCAACGATTGCTTCGCGCAATGCCTGAAGGTGCGTTCCACCCTGGGTAGTATACTGACCATTAACGAATGAATAATATTCTTCGCCATACTGGTTACCATGCGTCATGGCAATTTCCAGGTCATTACCCTTCAGGTGAATGATCGGGTAACGCAGTGAGTCTTCGTCTTTTTTGGTCTTGTCACGAAGAAGATCTAGCAAACCATTTTGTGAAACGTATTTTTGCTTATTGAATGTAATTGTCAGACCTGCATTCAGATAGCAGTAGTTCCAGATCATGTTCTCCAGAAACTGCGGTATATAATGAAAATGCTTAAATACAGTATCGTCTGGTTCAAAACAAATAAGGGTTCCGTTCCGCTCGCTGGTTGGTTCTTCGCCCTGATTTTTAAGGATACCCCGTTCAAATTCAGCCCAAACGGTGCGTCCCTCGCGGAAAGCCTGTACCCGAAAGTAACCCGACAACGCATTGACCGCTTTCGTACCGACTCCGTTGAGGCCAACCGATTTCTGAAAAGCACCGGAGTCGTATTTTCCACCGGTATTGATTTTGGAGACAACTTCAACAACTTTACCAAGCGGAATGCCCCGGCCGTAGTCGCGAACTTCAACCCGGTGATCGGTAACACGCACGTCGATGTTCTTTCCGAAACCCATCACGTGTTCATCGATGCAGTTGTCGATCGTTTCTTTAATCAGGACGTAGATGCCGTCATCGGCGGCAGCGCCATCGCCAAGTTTGCCAATATACATGCCCGGCCGAAGGCGGATGTGTTCGCGCCAATCGAGTGAACGGATACTGTCTTCGTTGTACTGTACGGGCTGATTTGCCTGTTCTGTCATGGACGGTTTATAGGTAATTTAAGAACGAACGAATGGTTTTACATACCAAAGTTCAAATTAATACATTAGAAAAATCATACCTATAGCAGGCATGGGAATAAAAGACTCCGGATAGTAAGAAATCGTTCATAATCCGGCAAAAGTTCATTTACTTTGCCGACTGAACATAAGAAACGTACTACACAGGCAATTATGTCGTTACATACAGGCCCTTTTAACTGATTGGTCAGCAGCCTTCGACATCTTAAAAATATGCAAAAAATCCGAAATAATCACAACTTCGTGTTAAAATATTTTTATGACATTACGGCGCAATTCTCGCGCCAACTGAGCGCCGGTCTGGCCGTGATGAGTTTAGGCCTGGTTAGTCTTTCGGTACAGGCTCAGGTTGCTCCGGCCGCCGGAACAGGGAGCGGAGCCGGAACAACAACCTCCCCTAGTTCCGGTCGCGCCGGTAGCACGCCAGCCGCCACACAGGGTGCTACAACAGGGCAGGGGACAGCTCTCCCTCAGGGTGTCAATATTAACAATTTGCCCGCCAATATACAGCAGCAGATCAAACAACAGGGTGGGCAGATCCCCGGCAAAAACGTTACTACTGGCCGCACAACCTCCCAGCCGACGAATCAGACGGAACGGACGAATGCAACCGTTCCAGGCGATACCAGCGACACGGGGCCAACAACCAGTGCAGAGGTAATTGAAGATGGATACGAACGGGCACGGCGTCGTGAAAAAGAGGAAAAGCGCCAGAAGTTATTTGGCTATACGCTCTTCAACGATCCGGCCATGAAAGAGGCTTTCCAGCCAAATATAAGTATTGCAACTCCCCGAAATTATATAGTGGGCCCAGGGGATCAGCTCAATATCCGGCTTTATGGCTATTCTGAGTTTGATTTTACCCAAAAGGTATCGCCAGAAGGCGCTGTTTATTTTGCGAATCAAACGGGAATTGGACCAGTCTACGTATCTGGCCTCACTGTTGAGCAGGCCAGAGCGCGGATGATTAGTCGCTTATCGTCAAAATTTGTTGGCTTACGAAACTCATCCTATGGCCCCGCCAATACGTTTCTGGAAGTATCATTGGGTAGCATACGTAGCATTCGGGTAACGGTAACGGGGGATGCTGTTCGGCCAGGTACATATACGCTCTCATCCCTATCGACGGTGATGAATGCAATCTATCAGGCGGGCGGTCCTAATGAACTCGGCTCGTTCCGGAAGGTGCAGCTGATACGCAATAACAAAGTTGTTGCCAACCTCGATTTGTACGACTACCTGCTGAATGGCACACAACAGAATGATTTCCGCCTGCAGGACAACGACAACATTCGGTTCACAACGTATCTTGTACGAGTTGAAATTATCGGAACCGTGAAGCGCAATAACATCTTCGAGATGTTGCCCGGTGAAACGTTCGACCGACTTTTATTCTACGCGGGTGATTTTGCCGCCAATGCTTACAAAGGCCGGGTAAAAGTAAAGCGCCTTACCGACCGTGAGCTGAAAGTGATTGATGTAACGGCAGCCGAGTTCAAGTCATTTACCATGCAGGATGGCGATGAAGTGACAGTAGAACAATTGCTGGATCGTTTCGAAAACCAGGTAACCATCGAAGGTGCTGTTTACCGGCCAGGGCAATTTTCGCTTGATCAGAACAAGACACTTAAAGACCTTATTCGCTCGGCAGAAGGGCTCAAAGGGGATGCCTTCCAGGGACGTGTGAATATTGTCAGAACGCGCGAAGATCTGGCGATAGAAAATATCACGGTTAATCTGGCCGACATCATGGCCGGAACTGCCCCCGACATTCAACTTCAGCGCGAAGATCAGATCATCATTACGTCGCGCTTTGATTTAACCGAACAAGCTGGTGTATCGGTACAGGGTGAAGTGAATCTGCCCATGGAAGGTATTCCTTACATGGCCAACATGACCCTGGAAGATGCACTGTTACGGGCGGGTGGCCTGAAAGAATCAGCAGCGGCTTCATTGGTTGAGGTTGTGCGTCGGAAGAAAGACGTTGACCCTCGTTCGACTTCTGCGCAGGTAGCTGAAACCTTCCGATTTAATGTTAACCGGGATTTATCGATCAATGCCGATGAGAACCGGTTTATTCTGCAACCTTTCGACCAGATTCTCGTTCGTAAGTCGCCTAATTACCTTGTACAGACCTATGCGAATGTAGAAGGTGAAGTTATTGTGCCGGGTGCTTACCCGATTCGGAGTAAAGACCAGAAGATCTCCGATTTGGTCAGCCTGTCGGGTGGATTAACTCCTCAGGCTTATGTTGAAGGGGCAACGCTGATCCGGCGCGTACAGCTTAGTGCTGATGAACTGGCCCGGCGGCAAAAATCAGTTGATGATCTGGCCGAAGCAGCGACTTCGGGCAAAGCAGTTGTAGAAACCGAAACCTTGTCTGCCGACAAGCCGGAGTCCATCGGTATCAATCTGAAGAAGATTCTGGCAAAACCCGGATCGTCAGAAGATATTCTGGTTCAGGAAGGCGACATTCTTCGCATTCCCAAAATATTGGAAACGGTACGTATTCAGGGCGAAGTGCTGCTGCCAACAACGGTAAAGTATCGTTCTGGTCAAAACTTTCAGGACTACATATCTCAGTCAGGTGGTTTCACGTCTAAATCGCAGCGTCGGAAGTCGTTTATCGTCTATGCCAATGGCTCTGTAGACCGCACACGAAAGTTCATGTTCTTCAACATTTATCCACGTGTCGAGCCTGGTTCCGAAGTTATTATCCCGAAAAAGACGGGTACTCCTCTGACCCCGCAGCAAATATTAAGTTCAACAGCCGGTACGATCTCGTCACTTTTATCAGTGATCGGATTAGTTATCGCCCTAAGTCGAGTTGGCAATTAAATCATATCAGGATATGAGTTCAACAAACCTGACACCAACAGATCCTAACGGAATGGTTACGCGGACAATACCCCCTGACCAGATTTCGCCGAAGTCGCTTGTAGTCCGTATTTTTAAGCTTAAGGAAGTTGCCCGGCGCAACTGGAAGCTACTGTTAATCCTGACAGCGATTGGCGGGGTAATTGGGTTTATTTATGATATGACCCACAAGAAGCAACCTGTTTTTAATGCGACAATGACCTTCAACCTCGGAGGAGGTAGCAGCAGCAATACCTTCGGGGACCTGAGTGCACTGGCTGGTGCTTTTGGATTAAGCCAGGGCGCGCCCGATGCCAGCATTTTCGTAGGCGATAACTTTCTGATCTATGCCAAATCAAGGCCGGTCGTGGAAAAGACGCTGATGAAAACCGTTAAAATCAACGACCGGGACACCTTGCTGATCGATTATTATATCCGGCACAGCGGCATTCGGGACGAAGAATGGGAAGACAGCGATACATTACGATCATTTTACTTTGGCAAAAGCAAGAAGCCCGAAGAGTATAGCAAGCTTGAGCGCATTGCCATGTCGCAGATCTATACCCGTATTAAAGGCGAAATGAGTGTGACGCAACCTGAGCGGAAGTCGTCGTTCATGGAATTGCGTTGTGCGATGCAGGATGAAATGCTGGCGGCTAAGTTTCTGGATAATCACCTGACAACAATCGAGCAGGATTACCGCCAGAAGCAAACGAAAAAAACGAGCGAAATGTACCAGTTGCTCCGTTTCCGGGCCGATTCTATTGCCAGTATCCTGAATGGTACAGAAAACAAACTGGCTCAGTATATGGACCAGAACCAGCAAATGGTGGTGGCGCAGGGGCAGATCATGCAAACGAAGCTGACCCGCAATTCTACATTCCTGAGTACCATTTACTATCAGGCCGTTCAGAGCGCTGATAATATGCGTTTATCGCTTATTCGGGAAGCGCCCCTGTTCACCGTTATTGAGCCGGTAGAATTGCCACTTTATAAGGAGACTATTACGCCGGTTGGTATGCAGGCTGGAATTGCCTTAGGGTTGATTCTGGCTTTTATCGTTATATTTTTACGGGAGGCTTATCGTTCCGTGATGCGGGAAGGCTAGTGATTTGTAGTTTCGGCTACTATTCACTACCGACTAACCACTACCATGAAAACACACGAAGTACTTATAGAACCCGGTCGCGCAGAGCGGCACTATTGGAGCGATTTGTGGCGAAATCGCGAATTGCTGTACATTTTGTCGATGCGTGATGTATCGGTTCGGTATAAGCAAACGGCTCTTGGCACAGCCTGGGGTTTAATCCGGCCGCTGACGACCATGCTTATTATGGTATTTGTCTTCAGCAAGATTGCCAAACTACCAGCCGACCCCGGTGTACCTTACCCACTGATGGTATTAGGTGGGATTACGGTCTGGACCTTTTTTTCCACGGCTTTTACGCAAATCAGCAACAGTGTTACCCTAAATTCGAATCTGGTCACGAAGGTCTATTTCCCGAGGCTGATCATGCCAATTAGCTCGGTGGCCGTGAGTTTTCTGGATTTTTTAGTATCATTGGGTTTATTCATCTTACTGGCAATCTGGTATCGGTTTATGCCCGACTGGCATCTGATTCTTGTGCCCGTATTTGTGGTACTAGCAGCTCTGGCGGCTTTTGCTTTTGGATTGTTTTTTGCGGTCATCAATGTCCGATTCCGTGATATAGGTCAGTTGATTCCGTTTATTGTACAGGTTGGTTTCTATGCCTGCCCAATTGCGTATAGCAGCCGGTTAGTTGCCGGAGAAAGTTGGTATCCGCTTTATATTCTTAACCCATTAGTGGGCATTATTGATGGCTTTCGTTGGGCGTTACTCGGCGAAAAAGCGTATTTTAATCCAGACAGTTTAGTAGCCTCCGTTATTATTGTAGGCATTTGCTTAAGTTTGTCTCTTTACTTTTTCCGTAAACGCGAGAACACATTTGTTGATGATATATAATAGCCATTAATTGACGGTCATTGCTGGTTAGTTTCAGATGGAACTAACCAGCAATGACCGTCATTCATGACTAATAACCACAAGCTATGTCCGTCATTACTGTAGAAAATATAAGTAAACAATACATTATTGACCACCAGAAGGGCAAGGGCGTTAATACCTTGCGTGACGTATTAACTGAAAACTTCCGGCAGTTCTTCGGTGGCAAGAAAGCACAGGAAACTACCACACGAGAAGAATTTTGGGCGTTACGCGACGTAAGTTTCTCTATTGAACAGGGAGATCGCGTTGGTATTGTTGGGCATAACGGCGCGGGCAAATCCACCCTTCTGAAAATCCTGAGTAAAATTATTGAGCCTACAACAGGTTCTGTACGTATAAAAGGACGAGTTGCTTCTCTGCTTGAAGTTGGCACCGGGTTTCACCCGGAGCTAACCGGCCGCGAAAACATTTACCTCAATGGTTCGCTGCTGGGCATGAGTCGAAATGAGATTCGGAAGCAATTTGATGAAATTGTTGCCTTTGCCGGTGTCGAAAAATTTCTGGATACACCCGTTAAGCGGTACTCATCAGGCATGTATGTTCGTCTGGGATTTGCGATTTCGGCTCACCTCGATCCGGAAATTATGATCGTGGATGAAGTACTGGCAGTCGGTGATGCTGAATTTCAGAAAAAGAGTCTGGGCAAAATGCGCGATAACTCAGCGAGCGGCCGGACAATTCTGTTTGTGAGCCACAACCTGACTGCCGTTCAGGCGCTTTGCAACAAAACACTTTATTTTGAAAAAGGGCAACTGCTTGAACAGGGTGAAACAAATCAGGTAATTGCCACTTATTTAAGTAAAGTGTCCAAAACCCGGCTCCTTCGGCAGTGGGATTCCCCAGAAGAAGCTCCAGGTAACGATTATGTCCGGATCAAGCGAATTGAATTGGTTCCGGATTATCAGGATGAATTGACTCATATTGATGTGCGGACGCCCATGAAATTCCGGTTCGAGTTCTGGAATATGATGGATCGTGCCAATCTAAACCTGTCGATGCACCTTAACTCCCTGACCGGAGAATGTATTTTCAACGTCGGCACACAATCGAAGCCTTACGAAAAAGGATTAATCGCTGGTGAGTGTACCATTCCAGGGTATTTTCTTAATGACGGTTCTTACACAATCTCGGTAATGGTTGTGAAAGATACGGTTACCCCCTTATACGTTATGGAAGAAGGAATTACCTTCGAGGTGGAAGACTATCGCGAGGGTATTGCCTGGTACGGGAAATGGCCGGGCTACGTTCGACCACAGTTCCCTTTCGAGATGGGTATGTTGGAACCAGCATCTATAAAATGAGTTTTCGCAATCCGACGTAGTTATTTTTCGTTTTCTGATCATTTTATGGCTTTGACTGGAAATTAGTTACGTAGGATCATTGAAAACGATAAACTTGACCGATGATTAACGTCACCAAATCATATCTGCCAGACCTTGAGGAGTATACAAACTACCTGAAAGGTATCTGGGAGCGCGTACATTTAACCAACGACGGCCCCTTATTACGTGAGCTGGAGGGGAAAATGAAAGAATTTCTGGGCGTAAAGCACCTGAAATTTTGCACCAATGGCACGGTTGTCCTTCAAATGGCCCTTAAAGCGCTGGACATCACGAAAGAAGTCATTACAACTCCATTTTCGTACGTAGCAACGACCAATGCGCTGCTGTGGGAAGGGTGTACGCCTGTTTTTGCGGACATTCGACCTGACGATTTCTGTATTGATCCGGGCAAAATCGAATCATTGATTACCGAGAATACGCAGGCCATCATGGCTACTCATGTTTATGGGAATGCCTGCCGGATCGAGCAGATTCAGGCGATAGCCGAAAAACATAACCTCAAGGTTATTTATGATGCTGCTCACACCTTTGGATCGTCGTATAATGGCCGTTCGATCCTTAGTTATGGCGATGTCAGTACCTGTAGTTTCCATGCCACAAAGGTTTTCCATACGGTCGAAGGCGGCTGTATTGTTACCGACGATGATGCCCTGGCCGAAAAACTACATTTCTATCGTTCGTTTGGTCATCGCAACGACGATTATTATAGCATTGGTATCAACGCAAAGAATTCGGAGTTTCACGCAGCAATGGGCCTGTGTGTTTTGCCTAAAGTTCCGCACTTGATCGCGGCCCGGAAGCAGGTTTTTAGCTGGTACGATGACCGGTTAAACTTTGAACGCATTACCCGACCAACGCTTACATCGGGGGTTGATTACAACTATGCCTATTATCCGGTTGTATTCGACTCAGAAGCGACTTTGCTCCGTGTTTCAGATGCCCTTAAAGCACAGGAAATTGTTCCCCGGCGCTATTTTTACCCCTCGCTCAATACCCTGCCATTTTCCATTGGGCATGAACCCTGTCCGGTTTCTGAGGATGTTTCATTGCGGGTACTATGTCTGCCGCTCTATCCTGATCTACCAGAAGAAGATGTTGACCGGATAGCCGCCATTGTAAACGAAGCCGTTGCCGTCATAACTGAACCCGTATAATGAACTGACTGGCCGCTTTTGTCAATCTTTCATTATTTATTATGACTGTCTTCTATCTCATTCCATTTCTTCTTTTCATTTTTTACCTCGGGCGACTTGCGGCTGGTATCTGCCGTAAATCGTTGACGGAGTGGTTACTGACAACATTTTTGCTGGGGGCTGGTAGTGTAATCTTAACCGGATTTATCCTGTCGGCATTATACCAAACGGCCAATACCCCTGTTTGGGCCGTGTCGGTTTTTGTTACAGCAACAGTTATCAGTCTGATCTTAAAGCGAGTAACCACAATCGGCACGCCGGAGCAGATCAATCGCCCCAACCAGCGACCATTTTCCGTTTCGCGGCTGATTCGCCAACGCCAGAAAACGTTTGGGCAGTGGTTTGGCGGGTTAAATCCCTACGCAAAATTTCTGTTTTCACTACTTTTTGGGACGCTATCCATCATTGCCGTTACGAACCTGCTGATTGTACTTTTCACGGTTCCTAATGAATGGGATAGTATGACCGGTCACCTGAATCGGGTCATGCAGTATGTGCAGCGGGGAACAATGAGGCATTTTGGCGGTACGAACTGGAATATAGATACATATCCCAAGAGTGTTTGTACGCTCCAGATTTATTCGTTTCTCATGACGGGTCGCTTTGAGAATGGATTCAAGTTTATTCATCATGTAAGCTACTGGACCGCTATTGTGTCTGTATTCGGGATCGTGAAACGAATAGGCGCTAACCGGCCCGAAAGCACGGCATTATCAGCGAGTTTTTTCTGTGCGTTAGCCTACTCCCTGTTACCCGATTTTCTGATGCAGGCCATCACAACCGAAACGGATATTGTGCTTACCGCTTACTTAAGCGTTCTGCTCTATATGCTTTTCACGTATCGGCAAACGCAGGATAATCGCTATCTCTGGCTGGCCGGTATGGCGTTTGGTATTGCTTTCGGTCATAAAATCACCTTTGCCCTACTGCTTCCATCGGTGTTTACCATTATGGTCTACACTGTCTTTTTGTCGCCATCACTGGCAATCACCTTCGGGCGGACCTGGCGATTGGCAACGGCTATTGCCGTTTCGGTTTGTTTATGGACACTGCCAACGGGCTATTTAAAGAATATTGCCGTATTTGGCCACCCAATTGGACCACCAACAGCGCTGAAGCACCAATCTGTAGAGCGAGCGGGAACATTCAGAAATCTGATCGAGCAGGGGAGCCGGAATGTGATTCGCTACGGCTATGATCATATCAATTTAGACGGTATCCGGAACCTCAAAGTCGGCGCTGACGTGAATCATGTGATGCGGCAACCGCTTGTTGTACTGGAGGATAAATTACACATGCGTCTGGATGAAGAGACCGATTTCTCCATTCAGCCATTTGCCTTCGATCGTCGGTTTGTTTTCTATAATGCCAATCCTTATTGGGGCGTGTTCGGCTTCGGGTTGATCTTTCCCTTACTGTTTTTGGTACTGATTGGCTTTATTCGATCAACACCCCACATTTTTCTTGGTATCGCCTTATTACTTCATTTTGCAGCGCTGTCTTACTCCGCACCCTATGATCCGTTTAAAGGGCGTTATTTTATTGAGACTGGCCTCTTTGGTGTAACCTTTCTGGCACTGGTATTCTTACACCCGCGAACAACTGTAGATATACCCGGACGACCAATCTGGAAAAGTTACGTCGGTTTGATCACCATACTAGGTTGTATTTCGGCGTTGCTTAGCGTATTTTTCAATACACGGGCTTTGCCGTTTGCCTGGACTTCGTTAGATGGAAAATCGTTTTCGTCTGCCTTCGCAACCGATCGAATGCGGCAGTTAACACTTGGACGCCCGGATATTTATGTAGCCTATAAGCGTTTCGATGAGCTTGTTCCCGATTCGGCTACCGTTGCGCTTGGTACCATCAACGATGATTATGAGTATCCACTTTATGGACCCGACTTATCGCGTCGGCTAATTGCCATCAATCCTTTTGAGCAGGGTCTGAAACCTATTCCCAAAAACGCCGACTATCTGTTTTTCGATAAAAGTGTGATACCGCCTAAACCCGGCGACATTCGTTTAGGTACCGACACAACCATGCGCCGGGAGGTGATTGTACCGGCAGAGGATTATTATTTACGTAAATTACACTGATTCGCGATATGAACAGATCGCGATCATAAACCGTAATAGCCAATGACCTTAGCCATCATGCAGCCCTATTTCCTGCCCTATATTGGCTATATGCAGTTGATGAACGCCGTTGACACATTCGTGCTGTATGACGATGTGGCGTTTATTAACCGGGGGTGGATCAATAGAAATAAACTGCTCATTAACGGTCAGGAGTACTTGTTTACGATTCCGTTAAAAGACGCCAGCCAGAACAAACGCATCAACGAAGTGCATTTGGCCGATGATCCTAAATGGCGCAGTAAACTACTAAAAACCATTGAACAGGGTTATCGGAAAGCGCCGTATTATGGAACGGTAATGCCGCTAACCGAAAAAATTATCAATTTTACGACCGATTCAATCGCTGATCTGATTCATTTCAGCCTTGTCGAACTAAACCAGTATCTCGGTCTGACAACCCGGTTGGTAAAATCATCTACGATCTATTCGAATACCCATCTGAAAGCTCAGGAGCGGATTCTGGATATTTGCCGACAGGAAAACGCATCGCGTTATATTAATCCGATCGGTGGAACCGAATTGTATGATAAACCTACGTTTACGCAGGCAGGTATTGAACTGAATTTTATTAAGACAAACCGGGTCGAATACCCTCAGTTTAGTCGCACTGAATTTATTCCGTGGCTATCTATTTTGGATACCCTAATGTTCAACGACGTAGCCGCCGTTCGGACTATGTTAGGAGCGTATGAGTTAGTTTAACAAAGAGTGAAAGAGCAAAAGCCTGAACGAACCTCTCGTGTTCACCCTCATTGTTTTCTCTCTTTCGCTCGTCCACTCGATAAAAAATGGCAAAGATTATCATTTTCGGGGTGATGGATACCGCCGAATTGGCTCATTTCTACCTGACCCACGACTCCGAACACGACGTTGTGGCTTTCACTGTCAGCCGGGAATATCTGACTGATCCGGAATTTCACGGATTGCCGGTAGTCGCTTTTGAAGACGTAGAAACGTTATTCCCTCCTCAGGATTACAAGTTTTTTGCGCCAATGACAGGCCGGGGTATGAATCGCAATCGCGAACGGATTTACCTCGAAGCCAAAGGTAAGGGCTACGAATTCATCTCCTATATTAGCTCTAAAGCAACACTGTTTGGTAACCAGATTGGCGAAAACTGCTTTATTCTGGAAGACAATACCATTCAGCCATTCACAACGATCGGTAATAACGTCGTGCTGTGGAGCGGCAATCACATTGGTCATCACGGGCAGATAAAAGACCATGTCTTCTTTACGTCGCATGTGGTTATGTCGGGCCACTGTGTCATTGAACCCTATTGTTTCTTTGGCGTAAACAGCACCATTCGCGATTTTCTGCATATCGCAACGGGCACACTTGTCGGTATGGCAACTGCGGTCTATAAAGACACCGACGAATGGGGTGTTTATATTGGGAACCCAGCTAAAAAACTCCCTACGCCCAGCCACGAAACCTATTGAAAGTTCACGGATACGGCTATTCATAGCGATTAAAACCGTAGGCTGAAAACAATAAACTACAAACCGCACGCTGAAAAAGTTACTGTTAATCGGTCATGATGCCAATCGTGCCGGGGCGCAACTTGTGTTGCTAAACCTGATGCGACTTCTGAAAGTAGAAGGCTTCCAGATGCATTTGTTGTTAGGTGAAGGAGGTCCACTGCTTGATGAATACCGTTCGATCTGTACGGTTACTATTTGGCCAGCCCCTGATCGATATGTTATGGGCGCTGTGGCCGATAAAATTCTGGGAAAACTGGGCTTATGGGATCGGTTTTATCAACAACAGATGCAGGAGCGCCAACAGGCAATTCGCGCCAGTCTGGGGTTGGATTCTATAGATTTGGTACTGGTCAATACGGTTACCAGCAGTCGTTGGTTTGGCCAGCTAGGCATTCCAGACAAAACACCCGTTGTAACATTCGTTCATGAATTGGATATGTCGGTGCGGATGTATACCCAACCCGATGAACTGGCGTACCTGCTGCATCGAACCAATCACCTGCTGGCTGTATCGCGGGCAACCGCACGCTACTACGAAGAGCAACATGGCTTTGACCCTGCCCGTATTACGCTTTTCACCCTTATCGACACCCCGGCACTCGAGCGAAATGTACAGCACGCCCGCCAGCAACCGACTATCTATAAGACCCTAGGTTTACCCGACGATGCGCTGATTGTTGGAGGCTGTGGTAATGCCGAATGGCGTAAGGGCAATGATTTATTTGTAACACTTGCCCGGCAGGTAATTGGCCGGGGGCCAGAGGCATCCATTCATTTTGTATGGGTTGGCGTTCCGCCCGGATCGCTTCGTGACGATTTGCTGCTGGACATTCGAAAAGCAGGTATGGAACAACGCGTTCACCTGATTCCACCAACGCCCGACGTACTGCGCTACATGAGCCATTTCGATGTTTTTGTACTCTGTTCGCGCGAAGATCCATACCCACTCGTCGTATTTGAAGCCGGTTTGAGCGAAGTGCCCGTTGTTTGTTTTAATGGGGCAGGGGGCTCTCCCGAACTGGTCGAAACAGACGGTGGTTTTGTAGTACCTTACCTGGATCTTGATGCCATGAGCAAGTGCATTCTGGATTTGCTCAATCAGCCAGAACAGCGTCGGGCAATGGGCAAACGGCTTAGCGAAAAGATACTCGAACGTCATCCGGCACATCAAAGCGTTGAAACTCTTGTAACTTTGTTCCAGCAACTAACCTAGAATCATACACATGCTACAGGCTGATCGAGTAGTATGTGCCAAACCGTAGACGCCCGAATGTCCAAGATTCCTTCTGGCCATATGCCTCAGTTAGATTCCCTGCGGACATTTGCTGTTCTGTTGGTAATCATTTATCACTGGTTTCCAACTGGCGAAGGATTTAATCGGCTCCCCAACGGCACCATTGGCGTGATGGTATTTTTTGTGATCAGTGGTTTTCTGATCACGCGCATTCTTATTGACAATCGCAACCGGATTCAGGCGGGCCAGAGTAAACTCACCGATACATATCGCAATTTCTTTGTTCGGCGCGCCCTACGGATTTTTCCGCTGTATTATTTCGCCATTACGCTTGTCTGGTTCGCCTTTCCGCAAACGTCGGACGTTGATGAACACCCACTATATTACTATCTATACGGCTACAACATTTTACTGAATAAAACGGGGAACTGGGCCGATATTCTGTCGCCCTTCTGGACGCTTGGCGTCGAAGAACAATTGTATTTTGTCTGGCCCTGGGTTGTCTTATTGACGCCAAGATCTTCATTTCGGTGGGTTATTGCCGGTATGGTCGTTATTGGTGTCTTATTTCGTGGTTACGGCTATATGCAGGGCAACCTGGATGGCGTTTTGACCCCTGCCAGTTTTGATGCCTTTGGTTTGGGCGCTCTGTGGGCTTATATAGTTTCGGAGCGCCCTGACGCACTTCCCGATTTTTTGAAAAAATTATCTGTTGCGGCTGCTTTGTCTTTACTCGGTTTTATTGCGCTACAGTTTTTGCCGGGCGATCATGTTCTTGTCGTTTTGTTTCAGCGTTTATTTATTGCTGCACTAGCCTTATTCATTATTGTTCGGGCCAGTATGGGCATTAAAGGGCCTGTTGGCCAAGTGCTCAACAACAAGGCGTTACAATATGTAGGGCGGATAAGCTACGGTATTTATGTTTTTCACATGCTTGTGCCCGGATTTGTTACTCCGTTTATCATGAAGGTATTTAACCGTTTCGGGTTCTCCTTAACGTTAGGTTACTGGTCTCACCGCTTTGTTAGTCTACTGGCCTTACTGGTTGTGGCCTCACTCTCGTGGTATCTGTTTGAAAAGCCAATTAATGAATTGAAACGATATTTTTCTTACACTAAACCAGTCGGGAAGTCGGTCGGTCAATCGGTGGGCTAGTATAGAAACAGCCTGAACCATTTTTTACCAGACCGGCTTACTATCTGTAGTTATGACACTCGCTTTTACCATCTGTTCTGTTAATTATCTAGCCCAGGCCCGAACACTGGGCGATTCATTAAAAGCAACAAATCCAGATTACCAGTACATAATCGGTCTGGTTGACAAGCTCAGCGTAGCCAATCTACCCGCTGACCTTATGCCCGACTATTCGATGCTTGAGGTAGATCAGATCGGTATCCCCGATTTCGAGGCCATGTGCGATCGGTACGATATTACCGAACTCAATACAGCCGTTAAACCATTTTACATCGACTTTTTCATTAAAAACAACCCGAATGTCACCGAAATTATTTATTTTGACCCTGACATTATCGTTTATCAGCCGCTGCAAAAATTAAATCAGGATCTGCAACAATATAGTCTGGTGTTAACACCTCATACGTGTTCGCCTACACCAGACTGGGAACGCCCCAATGAACAACATCATTTGAGCACCGGTATCTTTAACCTCGGGTTCATTGGCCTGCGGAATGACTCAACTGCCAAAGCCTTTGTTGACTGGTGGAAAGATCGGTTAGTCTATGAATGCCGGATCGATCTGTGTAATGGTCTTTTCGTAGACCAGCATTGGGTTAATTTTGCCCCGGTTTATTATGACAATGTTCTGATTGATCGACATCCGGGTTATAATGTTGCCTACTGGAATATGCATGAACGGTACCTCTCTGCTGACTCCGATGGACAGTGGCGGGTGAACCAAACGGAGTTTTTGCAGTTTTTCCATTATAGTGGCTACAATCCTGATCGGCCGGATGAAGTCTCTAAATACCAGACGCGGTATAGTCTTGCAGATTCAGAAACACCAGGCAAGGAACGTCCAGATGCAAAACCGCTGTTTGATCTGTATCGAAATCGGTTATTAACAAACCATAACGATCTGTATCGACAATACCCTTGTGTTTACATAAAACCCCCGAAAATATTGCGGTATAAACGGGTAAGAAAGGCTTTAAACGCCCCATTTAATCAACTAATTGCGCTGTTAGAAAATCAATAATATGGCTTCGTGGTCGAACCAACGGGCACTTTGGACTTACCGTTATCATAAATACATCCACATTATCGGTAAATACCGGTCAGTTGTGTGGAAGTACTTATACTTACGTTGGCTAAAATACAAGGCAGCTGACCGGCCATTGGTGGCTATTGTTTTGTCAGAGCAAATGGGCGATATTATTGCCTGTGAGCCCGTCGCTCGTGAAGTTCGCCAGCGTCACCCCAATGCTTATATCATCTGGCTCGTTCGGAAGCAATACGTCGAACTGGTTGAACACCACCCCGACCTCGATGGTTACCTGATCGAAAAATGCCCCAGTGAACGCATCTATTTATTACGAACGGGCATTTTCGATAAAGTTTACAACATGCATATTTCACACCGCAAGTGTAAATATTGCCCGGAAGACCCCGTTAACCCCACGGCCGATCAGATTGGCCTCACTTTCGATAACTATTATCACCGTGGCGATTTGTTATATATGTTTTCGCAAGCTGCGGGTTTACCTGCCATGACAGCCGATCCGAAAATGTATATTCCGGAGTCGATTCGCCAGCGAGTGGCCGCTTTACGCCTTCAGGAGTCACCCATTGTCATCCACTGCCAGTCTAGCCACATCATGCGTGACTGGCCAGCGGAAAACTGGAACCGGCTCGTAAAATGGCTGTTGGATACCTATCCCTATCCCGTTATCGAGATTGGCCTGCAACCCGTTGTTACCGAAGAGCACCCTAATTTTCGGAATCTCTGCGGTCAATTAAGCCTGCTTGAAACAGCAGAAGTTATTCGAAATGCTCATTTATTTATCGGTATCGACAGTGGTCCGGCACATATGGCCAATGCAAATGGAGCCAATGGTATTATTTTGCTTGGACAATTATTCGACTTTGTCGATTATCTTCCTTACTCAGGTCGGTATAAACGCGGAGAAGGCATCACTATTCTGAATAATTATGGCCACCCCTGTTCCGAACTTCCCTATGGATGGGTACAGGATGCTGCCCTGCAGCGGTTAGGCCAACCGAAACTCGTATGAAGCATCAAAGTCCGGTAAGTGTCGGTATCGTCATTCCCGTTTATAAATCTTCATTGACTGATTATGAGCAAATTGCGTTAAAGCAATGCATGAAAGTTTTAGGTCACTACCCAGTTTTGTTGGCGGCTCCTGATTCGCTCGATATTTCACTTTACCAGAATTTATACCCTATTTTGCAGGTAAGAAGGTTTGACGATCGTTTTTTCGTAGATATTCAGGCTTACAACAAATTGATGTTGTCTGAGGTCTTCTACAGGGCCTTTACTGATCTGGAGTACATTCTGATACATCAGTTAGATGCCTTTGTATTCAGCGATGAACTGACGGATTGGTGCCAAAAAGGGTACGATTATATTGGGGCCCCCTGGCTTCGGGATCGGGATTATACCGGTTGGGGCGACGAAGTCTGGTTCAGAACGAAGCAACGAATTGCACTATTGATTGATCTGAAGAAACCTGATGGGGTAACACCCCGAGAAATAACTAGTTTGAACAGGGTTGGCAATGGTGGTTTTTCTTTACGGCGAGTCCCTGCCATGCTCCGATGGCTGCGTGTTTTTAAAGGTCGAATTGCCAGGTATGAAAAAAGTCATGATTATCGATACAACGAAGACATATTTTGGAGCGTTGAGGTAAATCGATATCTTCCCTTATTACGTATTCCTGATTACCGCACAGCGATGCGATTTGCCATTGAATTTTACCCGCAACGGGCAGTTGAACAATATAATAATGGGCAACTACCGTTCGGATGCCATGCCTGGGACATCCATGGCACGGACTACTGGCGACCTATTTTTGCTCAGTACGGTTACCAAATTTGACAGTTAAGAATGAAAACTCCGGTTCGACCGACTATATCCATTGCCTTGTGCACCTATAATGGTGAGTCCTACCTGCCTGCGCAATGGCAAAGTCTGCTCGATCAGCAACAATTGCCCGATGAGGTCGTTGTGTGTGATGACCGATCTACAGACGGAACCGTTTCCCTGCTCGAACGCCTTGCCGCCGAAGCGCCTTTCCCCGTGCGGATTTTAGTTAACAAGGTTCAGTTAGGGTCCAATAAAAATTTTGAGCGTGTTCTGTCAGAATGCACTGGCGAATTGATCTTCATTTGTGATCAGGACGATTATTGGTTTCCCAATAAGCTCAGCGTCATGACTGAGTATATGAGCAATCATCCTGAAGATCAGCTTGCCTTCTGCGATGCCTGGGTAACCGACGAACATTTGCAGGGCCGGCAGAATCGATTCTGGACATGGATTCGATTTGATAAAGTGGCCCAGAAGCGATGGAAAAATGGTGAAATGATGGAAGTGATGCTGGATGGGAACCGCGTTATGGGATGCGCTACGGTTATTCGCAAGGCTTTTCTGAGCAAAGTATTGCCTATCCCCGACGATGTGCCGGGCTATATCTATGATGGCTGGATTGGGCTCGTGGCAGCGGCTTACAACAAAATCCAGTACATCGATCAACCCTTGCAGTTATACCGAACTCATGTTCAACAACAAGTTGGTGTTCGACAGGAAGAACCACCCGAACGAGTTCGATTGCGTGATCGTTTTGCCCGACACCGCGCCCAGAAACTGGCACCTTTGCGCGATAAACAGGCGAAATTAGCTACCATTAGCCGTTTACTGGCTCAACGGGTTACGACTAATGCGCCTGGTTTGCCGCAGCTTCATCGGCGGCTTTCTCATTTTACAATGCGTAGTTGCTTACCTCACGACAGGCTGCGACGGCTAAAACCTGTCTTGAATAGCCTTCAGCAAGGTAATTATAAACGATATGCCGACGCTGCCGCCAACTGGTATGCTCCTTATTTGGCGGCTCTTGGCGATGTGCTCGAATAAATTAGTTCTGTATCTGCTGTGCTGATAACCATTTGTACAATCCGCCAACTGCCTCAGGCTCTGGCGTTAGGCGAAAGTTTTGCTAAATATGCATCTATTGGCAAGACGCCCCCAATTGTTATTGGTTTGGCCGATGACCCCGCTCATTTGCCTGCCGATTTTAGATCACCTTACCCGTTGTGGCTGGCTGGCGAAGTGCTGCTGCCGGAGCAATTGGGGAAATTATCAGCCCAATATACACCAACTGAATTAGCGGCTGCCTGTAAGCCCGCCTTCATTCAGGAAGCATTCCGGCGTTTTCCTGATGAGGAAACAGTCCTGTACGCAGACCCGAATGTACTATTTTTAAGCACCCTTACCCCCGTATGGAATCGGCTTAGTTCAGCTAATGTCCTGCTAACACCGCACATAACCCGATCTCCAACTGATTCAGCCAAAGTAGAGCAGGATTGGCCGGATGAAAAATTCTTTCAGAATATTGGCTTGTATAGTGCTGACTTTCTGGCCTTTCGTCGATCAGATGAAACAAACAAACTCTTGGCGTGGTGGCGGGACCGTGTCGAAGAACGTGCGTACATCGATTTCTGCAATGGATTGTGTACCGACCAGATTTGGTTAATGCATGCGCCTGTCTTTTTTCAGCATGTAGTGATTGTAAAAGATGCTGCATGGCACGTTGCTTTGTGGAATTTACCGCAACGGCAGGTAAAGCAGGAAGCTGATCGCTGGAAAGTAAGCGGTAGTGAAGAGCCCCTATTGTTTATCAACGCCAAAGGGCTCTATAATCCTGACGAAGGTTTTTTTTCGAATCAAAACCGGCTTAAACTGGCCGACAGACCTGATGCATCTTTGCTGGTTGCAGCCTATAAAAAGGCCGTTTCCTCTTACCTTAGTCCAGTTCTGACAGCTATTAGTCCGACTTATGGCCAGCAGCCAGAGCCTGTGGTGCTCAGAGGCTGGCGCCGGGCAACGGTTGATACCATGCGAGCCATTACGCAATTTGTCGACAATGTGCCCTTACCCGTTCTACGATAGATCCGTTGACTAGGACAATCAGGTATAATCTTGGCTTTATCGCTATAAGTTGTATTTTTGCAGGCGTATTTTCTCAGAAAAATACAAACTATCTGATTTTTGTTCATGAACGTTTTATACGACCATCAATGCTTTACAGGCCTAACATATGGAGGAGTATCCAGGTATTTCTTCGACTTGATGAGTTCGTTTTCCAGCCGTTCCGACATAGAATTTGAGCTTTCGCTGCGTTTATCCAATAATGAATACCTAAATAAGGCGTCATTCAGCCGCCATTTGCGCTATCGGCAGCTGGCTCACTGGCGTAATGTGAATCGGGCCGCTTCTCTCCTAAATCGACTGTATAGCCTACAGCGCGTTAAGTCAGGGCAGTTTGACGTGTTTCATCCGACGTATTACCATCGCTATTTTTTAAATTCCATCAATAAAAAACCTTTCGTACTAACGTTTCATGATGCGACCAGCGAACGCTACGGGAAGCTTTATCCTGACGTTGGCGAAGGTTTGTACGAGGTAAAAAAGCAGTTATTGCATCGGGCAGATAGGATTATTTCGGTCTCGGAGTTTTCCAAGCAGGAAATTCTTCGCTTTTTCCCGATACAGCCCGATAAAATCAGTGTCATTCATTTGGGCACTAATTTTAAGGATAACTCCATGCATCATGCGCCCCGTTCATTCGCATTTCCTTATTTGCTTTTTGTCGGGAAACGAGGGTTATACAAAAATTTCAACGTTTTTTTTCGGGCCATCAGGCCAATATTAAGCCGTTACCCCGATTTACATCTCGTTTGTGCGGGCGGTGGTGCATTCACAGCCGAAGAGCAGGCTTCCTTCTACGCAGCCCGACTGAGTGAACGTGTTCACTACCGACCAATCACCGATGCCAGTTTATTTGGCCTTTATCAGTACGCGCAGGCTTTTGTTTTTCCATCCCTTAACGAAGGATTTGGTATTCCTGTGCTCGAAGCATTCAGCGCAGGTTGTCCGGTCATTGCCAGTAACAGAAGCTCGTTGCCCGAAGTCGCTGCCGACGCGGCCGTTTATTTCGACCCCGAAGATGACGAGTCAATTGCCAATGCTGTAGATCAGGTTGTTATGAACGACAGCGTACGTGTCGAACTCCGTCGGAAAGGCACGGAGCGGCTAAACGATTTTTCGTGCGAACAAACGGCTCGCCAAACCCTTGCCGTCTATCAATCACTCCTGTAAACTCATGACTCGTTCCGATAATTCGCTTTCTTCGTTCGTTGCGCAGCCTTATCAACCGCTCGCGTCAAACGATGGCCGATCTTATCCAAAACTAACAGTTGTGACTCCTTCCTACAATCAGGTCGATTATTTAGAGCGTACGATCCTGAGTGTACTCAACCAACATTATCCGAACCTTGAGTATTTTGTTATTGATGGCGGCTCAACAGACGGTAGTTTAGAAATTATCAAAAAATACGAACCCTTTCTGGCGGGCTGGGTAAGCGAGAAAGACCGGGGGCAAACGGATGCGATCAATAAAGGCTTTCGGATGGCAACGGGCGACTATGTGGCCTTTCAAAATTCTGATGATGTATTTGCGCCCAATGCTTTTATCCGCGTAGCTGAGGCCTGGCGGAAAGCGCCGGAAACTGATGTTTTTTTTGGCGATATGTACATTACTGACGAGCAGGACGTTATTCTCGAAGAACTTCGCGCTCCGGAGTTTTGTATTGAATGCCAGATTTATGAAGGAATGCAGGTTTTTAACCAGTCGCTCTTTATCAAACGGGAACGCCTGAACCAGTTTGGCTTACTGGATGAGAGCCTTCGCTTTGTGATCGATTATGAGATTGTCTCTCGTCTGGGTGTTCAGGCGGGTGTTCGATTCCGGCACGTTGATGGCTTCTGGGGAGGATTTCGCGTTCAGCCCAATGCAAAATCCTCGACCATCCGTAGTGTTGGCCTTTCAGAACATCAAGTAGTCAAAGAAAAATACCGGACTCAGCTACAAAGTTCGCTGGGAGAATCATTCTGGCATCGGTATTGCCGGTTACGTAAATTGTTGACTTTTGCATTGCAGGGTGAGTTTGGTTACGTTCGGCATCGGTTACAGTTGCGCCGGGCTAATCAGAAATAGTTTCTGAGTTGTCATACACCATTTGCTGGTTATAGGAATTCAAACGGTTTTCTACCATCAGTAAATTATAAACCATACAGTATCTATGAGCGGTTTTATTCGTTTTTTGCAGACGCTCGACTACATGCGCATTGTGTTGGGTATTTGCATTCTAGTGGATGGGTACCCACTCATTTTCTTCTTCCGGGAAACACTGAAGCTGGCACCTGGCAGCACGGCTTTCACGGCCGCTGCGCTGGCCGGAGGTTTAGTACTGATGGTGCCATTTACCCTGTTCAGGCGTTTGTATCGACCAAACGTCACAATGTTCTGGATGGGCGTTGGCTTTATTTTACTTAGTATTTTCTACATGTACGTCTATATGGGTGATCCGGGTTTTAAGGATTACACCAAAGACATGATTTACTACGCCTACGTTTTCATTTTCCTTTTTCTGCTGATCAACATTCCGAACGATATTGCCCGGGTGTTCATTCCGGTTGTCATTTTATTCACATTAGTATCAAATCTGGGCCTTGTTTATTCGTTGGCAACGAATCCTACCTGGGTTATTGGCCAACGGGCAACGATTACGCTGGGAGACAGTGATGATGGATCAGGCAACCCACATGCCTTCGCCCGGAATGCGTTTATGGGCGTGGTGGCCTGCGTTATTTGGGCATTACGGCCTCAAACCGGGCTTCTTTTTCGCCTGATTTCCTTGTTTTCGGGTGTTTTAAGTCTTGCCATTCTGATACTGACTCAAACCCGGTCCGGTATTCTGGCCTTACTTATTGCACTGGCGTTCTTTATGTTTTACAATGTCCGTCCAGCACAAGTACGCATGGCGGTTCGGGGTATTTTTCGTCCGATACCCATCATTACCATCATTCTCGGAATCGTCGGTATCGTTATATTTTTCCAGCGATTTAGCGATACCTACGGAATTCTTTACAGCTACGTACTAGCCTTTGCGGAGCGAAATCTTGAGAATATATACGCCCTGCTGGGCCTGAAAGCAAAAGGAGTAGCCTATAAGGCGACGCTGGATGCTTCGGCTGCCAACCGCTCAGTCAGCGCAAACTTCCTGTCAAATGTTCTGGTCGGTCATATCTATATGCTTATTTTAGGATTTGGCTATAAGTATTTGTATCTCGATATACCGATCGTTGAAGCCCTTACAAATCTGGGCGTACTGGGTTTTGTACTTTTTGCGGGGGTTAATGGCATGACCTTCTATCATGTCCAGAAAATCATGCGGACAAACCCGAACCCAATGAGCACGTTTCTGGCCTATTTCTATATGCTCATTTTTGTCATGTTGTTCACCAATGGCCGACCGTATGAAATTGCCTTTTGGTTCCCTCTCGCCCTCATGATTCGATTTATGGGCGTCGAGCATTTATTTCCTGCTTATCTATCCGACCATCCGCCGGTTAAGGAAAGTGAGCAATTTGTTGTCGTTCCAAATGCTCAGTCGGCCTGATGCGGATTCTGATTGTTCATAACATCCTCTGGGCACACTATAAATCCAGTGTGTTTCAGGCTCTACAACGGTTAGTCGACCAACAACCGGATGTAACTGTACAGGTTATCCAGATAGCCCGTAATGAACGTTCGCGCGCTGGTCTCGAAGCGGAAACGGATGGAAATGCACCGTCGTATACGTATAACTACGAGCTTCTTTTCGATCGTTTTCTCGAAGATGTCAGTCTTTTCGAGCGAGCTCGTGCCTTGCTGCAACGGGCAAAAGCCTATCGTCCAGACGTTATTAACCTGACCGGTTATTACGATCCGGCTCAACTTCTGCTCTTATTTTGGGCGAATGCTAATGGTGTCCGTGTTATCATGCAAAATGAAAGTACGGCCGTCGATCACCAGCGAGGGGGCTGGAAAGAGCGCTTCAAACGATGGGTATTCAGCCGATGTGATGGATTCTTCTGTTTTGGTAGTCAATCGGCCGACTATATGATCGGACTGGGCGTTCCATCCGATCGAGTTCTGGTCCGAAAAAACGCGGTCGATAATAATACACTTCGATTAGTATACGAACAGGCTCTATTTACCCGCGCTGCCCAACAGAAAGAGCTGGGATTACGGCCTAAAAATTTCATTTTCATTGGCCGATTGATCGAATTCAAAAACTTGCCCATGCTCTTGTCGGCCTATTCTGATGCGTTGGCAGAGTCACCGCACGCGGCTGACTGGGGTTTGATCATACTCGGTGATGGTGATGAACGGGATAAATTAATCAGGCAAATAGATACGCTGGGCCTAACCGGTAAAGCAAAGCTTCTGCCCGGACGTCCCTGGTTTCAGGTGCCCGAGGTTATGGCTCTGAGTAATGTACTGGTCCTGCCAAGTCGCTCTGAACCCTGGGGGCTTGTCGTCAACGAAGCGATGGCCTGTGGTTTACCTGTCATTGTATCGGATCGGTGTGGCTGCGTTATTGATTTAGTTCATGACGGGCGGAACGGCTTTGTTTTTGACCCAAATCAGCCAGTTCAATTGACCAAACTGCTCGCCCAGTTCATGAACGACGCGGTCGATAGTGACAAACTGGGCGAAGCGGCTAAGCACTATATTGCTCCTTATTCACCCGAAGCTGTTGGGCAGGAAATGCTCGATGGTTTCAAACGGGTCGTCTTAACGAATCAAAACACACCAGTTTTATCTTAATTCTTTTCTCTGGTCAATGAAGATCTTTCTCCCCATCGGCTCCTTTTATCCTGCTCAGATTGGCGGTCCTGATAACATTATGTATTGGCATGCCAAGGCATTAGTCAAACGGGGGCATGAGGTTTGGGTAGCAACAACGGATGATGGAGTCGGGAGTGATGTAGCAACAGATAAGTGGTTAAATACAGATTACGGCAAGGTTATTTATGTAAAGACTGCAATCCATTATGCGCCGGTTAAATTATTTCTGGCATCGTTAAAGCCGCTATTGCGTTGTGATGTCATTCACCTTTCCGCGATGTATTACCCCATTTCGTGGTTGCTGGCTCCACTGGCCATTCTATTGGGTAAAAAAATCGTCTGGACACCTCATGGCGAACTCGATCCGGATGCGATGATCTATAGCAAAGGCAGGAAACAGGTCGTGCTGAAATTGATCCGGTGGATGAGCAAACGGGTTGTTTTTCATTCAACCTGCGACGCAGAAACCGATTATGTACGGAATCAATTTGGCTCCGATGTGCGCATTGTCCAGATGCCTTATTTCATGGAATTAACGGATACGCTTCATCGAACACCCGAAAATTATTGGCTGTATGTAGGTCGGATTCACCCTAAAAAAGCAATTGAACGGTTAATCGAAGCACTTCCTTTAGTTACGACTAAAAAGCGGCTTAAGATCATAGGCGACCATAACAATGATTATGGAAATGAGCTGGTAGCACTGGCTAAACAACTGGGATGCAGCGATCAAGTTGATTTTCTGGGACATAAACGAGGAGAGGAGAAATACCAGCTGATGGCCAATGCCTACTGCATGGTGATGCCTTCGCATACTGAAAACTTCGGTATTGTTGTCACCGAGGCACTGACGCAGGGAACGCCCGTTATCGCATCGCTCGGAACGCCCTGGAAAATCCTGAACGACCGTCAGGCTGGTTTCTGGTCATCCAATGAAGTTAAGCCGTTGGCTGAAACTCTTAATAAAATGGCAGATCTGGACGACGATACCTACGCTATGTATCGAGCTAATGCCGCTAAACTGGTCGAGGAATTTGATATTGAGAAGAACATCTACAAGTGGGAGACCATCTATCAACAGCTGATCAGAAAGCAACCACTTGTTGATATACAACTTAAACCGTCACCTGTTTCTGAGCTACCTTAGTCCAGTCTACCTGCCGGTCGGCTTCTGTCAAATCAACAAATGGAAACTCGATAAGGAGTTGTTTGAGCTTAGGCAGGCAGTTTTTGAGCCCGTAGTATGATTTGAATCGCCGGGCCCGGCTCAGGCCGGGAATCATTGGCTGTTCAGCATCGAAATCGCGGGGGTGAAAATACGTCATCACATAAGGTGATCGATTCATCAGCCCCCGAATTGCCCGGTAGGGAAGAAGCCGGAAGTAGCCACCACCCGAAAAAATCAGATCCTGGCCCAGAATTGCCGCTGTGTTAATAGGAAATTCTTTTAGTAAGGTGCCACCTACATTAAGATAACCCGGCTCGAACATACCCAGCGACGCATCGCCACCGTGTGCACGACGGGCAGAGAATACGGAGCAGTCAATTTCGATACCCTGCTCTACTAAAATCGGGAACACCCAGCGATTAAATTCTTTAATCGAAAAACCCGGGGCCCGGTACGATCGAACTTTCTTGCCCGTAATATCCTGCAAGTGCTTGATAGACCGTTCCAGATCAGACTGAAATTCAGCCGGTGTTTGTTCGTAGGCAAGCTGATGCGCATACGAATGGGTGGCAATTTCATAGCCCGCGGCATCAATCCGGCGAATAACGTCCGGGTGTTTATCGGCCACCCAGCCTAAGCAAAAAAACGTTGCCCGACTGTTCGTCTCTTCTAAAAGCTGGAAGATACGGTCCATATTTTCGTATATGCGCGTTTCGTAACGACCCCATTCAGCTTCGGTACGTGTCGACGCATTATCCAGAATATGAAACCACTCTTCTATATCAAATGTCAGGATATTCATAAAGATCAATAGCCAATCCGAATCAGTCAATAATGCTACTGGCTACTTTAGGTTGCAGCAGCTATTGGCCAATAATTGACGGCTGAAATTAGTAAAAACGCTTTCCAGCCGCGAGAAATTCTTTAACGTCATTGCGAGTTGGGAACGTAAAATAGGTCATCTGAGCAGCATCATTTTCGATAAGCTCATACTTGCCTGAGTGAATTTTGTCGATGGATTCCAGGATAGCATCCATGCCCATTTTTTTCGTCACGTCAATTAATGCGGCCTGGCTCATCCCACCAATTTCAAGCTTATTCTGTACCAGAATTGGCCCACTGTCAATTCCTTCATCCACAAAGAAAACCGATACACCCGTATGCGTTTCCCCGTTTTTCAATACCCAGAACGAGGGCATCAGGCCACGGTATTTGGGTAAAAGCGCCGTATGAAGGTTAATGCAACCATGGGTAGCCACATCAAGCAACTTACGCTTAAAGATCTGATTACCAGCAATAGATACTAGCAAATCGGGTTTATAGGCCCGAATTTTTTCCAGGTTTTCGTCCTTGTTGATGTTTCCTTCGATCTGAATCAGCGGAATACCCCGATCAGCCAGCACTTTTCTGACGTTATTCCGACTGTCCAGTTTAGAGGTTACGAACTTAAACCCATAACGCAGAAAAAATGGCAGACCAAAAATGTCGTATGTCTTCTTGATTTTATCCTTAAAACTTTCTCGCTTCCCAAACGGCGATACGTCGAACACCACCGTAGCAACTACTTCGGCATAAGGTGGCAGTTTTTTCAGCAGATAATCAATATTTCGGGCGAGGTAGAACGGATCGTCCTGCGTCAGAATCACAAGGCGCATAAATTGTTAAATAGGTTGTTGATCACAAAACTACGCAATCCAGCGTAAAGCAACGCTCCATTTAATCAACGCACCACAATCTTATGACGAAGTGTCTGACCATCGGTGGTTTCCAGATCAGCAATATAAATACCCGGAGCAGCCTCGTCGAGTCCAATCGATAATTCACCCTGAGCCTTACCGCGCCAGTCTTTCACTAACCTACCCATCAAATCTCGCACGGAAACAGTGCTGATTGTCAGGTTTTTAGTTTCGATCCGTAGCGTGCGATCCGTTGAGATGGGGTTCGGGTACAGTCGAACAGGTGGTTCGGCTTCAGCTAAACCCAATATGAGTGGTTGTGAAACAGCGATATTGCTATAGCCTGATTCTGACGTACTGCTATAGGCCCGCAAGCGGTAATAATAAGTACCGAACGGATCGGGCAGGTTGTTATCAAGGTATGTTACAGTGGTTCCACTTAAGGCTGTGAGACTCTTAAAAGCGGTTCTATTCCCGTCACTTCGTTCCAGAATAATGGTCTGCGCTGCGGCCGCTGCGGTCCAGCTAAGCTGAATTTGCTTATCAGAAACGGGTTTAGCGGCCAGCGTTGTTACGGTTGCGATTGCATCGGCAATGGGCACTCCATCAAAACTAAAAGCCCGCATTCCCCGCGTATTTTTGAGTGTTGGCCCATTATAAAATGGCGATAAGACATCGGAAAAATAGGCGGGCAAATAGCGTAGAAATTTTGCCGATGCGGGTTGTTTAAGGCTTAGCGTTACGCGATTGCCATTGACAGAACCACCCGAAAGAAGTCCAGCCTTACCATCCAGATAAAAAAGATCTTTCATTTCCCGACTGCCCAATTTCTCCCCCGTTGCAAAGTTATAGTAAGCCGTATCTTTCCATACCATCTGCATTTCGTTGTCGAAAGCCAGTGTAATCGAGTCTTTCCGTAGGTTATAAAACGCCTTTTTAATATCTGGCGAATTAATCTGAACGGTGTCTTTGGAGCCATAGAAATCACGGGCTATCTGCCGGAACTGCTCAAAGGCCAATTGCTGGTGTCCTGGTGGATCATAGTGGATACCGTCGTACCCACTTGCCCCAATGGTAGCAATGGCCTCAACGTTGGCAAACAGATATTTTGCACGTCGCTGAAAGTCGCGCAGGGCCGCGGCTCCCTCCACTTTATCAGCCAGAATATTGATCTGACCAACGTATATCCGGGCATTTCCATAGTCTTCATGGAACTGATCATAAAGCGTTTTAAACTTGGCATCGTAACCTTCGGGGTCATTACCAGCCTCATCCTCGCCCTGTTTCCAGATAATCGCTTTCACTTTTTTATCGACACCAGCCCACTGGGCCCGAAATAGTAATCGTCCATAAAAAGTACTCAGATCAGCATGATTGGCTGGATTTCGTGCGCCAAGGGCCACAATTCCGGTTCCACCATAAGCTCCGTTCAGCACAAGCGTTGGAATACCATACTGTTCCAGGATTAACCGCTGGAGAGTAAGGCCAAATCCACCTACGCTACCATAGGGGTCTTTGGCCGCATACCAGCTCATGTCGTTGGGAATATCCGTCGATCCGTATACGTAGGTAGCGTTTCGAAGGTATTTATCGTCGAAATTAAAGGCGTAATAGGTATCAAGCCCTGCCAACGCAAGCGCATTGGACTGGCCATGTAGTAGATACACATCGCCACAGACGATGCGCTTCCGATCGGCAACCAGCACTGAATCAGTGCCTTTATAGAGAAATACCCGAAACTGATACTCGGCTCGTTCCGCTTTAATGGAACCAGTTAGTTTAAAGGGCGTGTTAGTGCCGGAAATAAATGTCTGACTAACTACTTTCGACAATTTTCCTTCACGAAGTACCTGCATACCAACTTTTGTATAGCCAGCAGTAACAATTGTTCCACTAACTACTACATCGGCCTGGCCTGCCGCATCCCGGGGATAAAGTTGAAGGTCTCGTGGTAGTTGATCAAAATTTACCTGAGCCGAAGCAGTAAAATAGCATAAAAACAATACAAGGCAGGGGTAGAGGAACTTCATTAGCTTTTTCCTGTCTAAAAAAAGTGATAGTATTGCAGTACGAATCAGTACTAAAACGTTCTCGTAAAAATAATCGGATTTCGGTATCGAAGGATGCTTTCTAAAGCTATTTTAACAGACGTATTACTTGGGCATGGCCGACGTATCAGTCATTATTCTAACACACAACGAAGAGAAACATATTGCCCGGTGTTTGCAGAGCCTGCATCCGTTTACCGATAAAGTATTCATTGTTGACTCCTTTTCAACGGATCGAACCGTTGAGATTGCGCGTTCGCTGGGGGCAACCGTTGTACAAAATCCCTGGGTCAATTATGCTATACAATTCAACTACGGAATTGATAATACGCCGTTTAAGACGGCCTGGCTCATGCGGATGGATGCCGACGAGTATGTATTGCCAGAGCTAGCCGAAGAAATCAACCAGCGTCTGGTAACATTATCGGAAGACATCTCGGGCATATATGTTAAGCGACGAGTATTGTTTTTTGACAAATGGATACGGCATGGTTCTTATTATCCAATTTGGTTGCTTAGACTATGGCGACGCCAACAAGGTATTTGTGAGGAAACCTGGATGGATGAGCATATCAAGTTATCACAGGGAAAATCTATTCAGTTTCAGCATGACTTAGTAGACCACAATCTTAACGATTTGACCTGGTGGACACAAAAACATAATAATTATGCCATTCGTGAAGTCATTGATTTACTTAATATTAAGTATAATTTTGATAAAACTCAACGTGTAGAACCAAAACTGTTTGGATCGCAGGAACAACGTATCCGGTACTTAAAAATACAATATGCTTCATTGCCCTTGTTTACCCGGCCATTTTTGTATTTTTTCTATCGATACTTTGTTCGGTTAGGTTTCTTAGATGGTCAGAAAGGCCTGATCTGGCACTTTTTGCAAGGACTTTGGTACCGGTTTCTGGTAGATGCCAAAATGTTTGAAGTCTATTTCCATGCAGGGCGCGACAAGCAGGCGATTATTCAATTTTTCCGAACACACTATGGCAAAGACCTTAGCCCAAACAACCGACCCTGAACAGGCGGTCGGCCGTACGGACCTATCGCTTTTCGACAATAGTTGGTATAAACCGGGCCCGCGCTGGAAAATCGTTCTGTGGTTTCTTGTTAATGCAATTACGTTAAATACTTATTTGCCAATTCCTGTTGCTATTAAACGGTTCATTTTGAAGCTATTTGGGGCGAAACTGGGTATTGGGGTTGTGATTAAACCGGCGGTCAACATCAAATACCCCTGGTTACTTCAGGTGGGTAACCACGTCTGGATTGGAGAGAAGGTATGGATTGACAACTTAAGCCAGGTCATTATTGGCGACAATGCCTGCCTTTCGCAGGGGGCTATGCTATTGACAGGAAACCATAACTACCGTCGGTCAACCTTCGATCTGACAGCCCTACCAATAACGCTCGATGATGGGGTTTGGATTGGTGCTAAAGCTGTTGTCTGCCCGGGTGTTCACTGCCATTCTCATTCGGTATTGGCGGTTAACTCAGTCGCCACGCGCTCGCTGGATGCATACGGAATTTATCAGGGGAACCCGGCCGTTTGGGTTCGAAAACGAGACATCACTGCGTGAAAGTATCTATCATTACGGTTGTGTTCAATGGAGCCGAACACATCCGAGACTGTATCGAATCAATACTGAACCAAACCTATAACGATATTGAGTACATTGTTGTGGATGGTGGTTCAACGGATGGAACCATTGAGCTTGTTCGCTCGTATGGTACAAAAATTGCACGATTTGTCTCTGAACCAGACAAAGGCTTATACGATGCCATGAATAAAGGCATACAAATGGCTACTGGTGAGGTGATAGGTCTGCTCAATGCCGATGATTTTTATCGGCACAATCAGGTAATTGAGCACATGGTCACTACTTTTGAACGTACGGGCAGTGATGCTGTTTATGGTGACATGATTTACGTCGACCGAACTGATATTCAGAAGCTTAAGCGTTACTGGCGATCAGGTTGGTACCATGAGAATGCTTTTTTATGGGGCTGGATGCCCGGTCATCTATCGTTTTTTGCAAAGCGATGGCTGTACGAGCAGCACGGTCTCTTCAGGCTGGATATGAAGAGTGCTGCTGACTACGAATTGCTATTGAGGTTCATTCACAAAAATAAGGCCAAACTTGCTTATATGGATGAAGTTACAATTGTTATGCGAGCTGGTGGCATTAGTAATAGCAGTCTAAAGAATCGACTTCGTGCTAACCGTGAAGACCGGATAGCCTGGGAATTAAACGGATTAACCCCTTATTTTTTTACGCTATGGCTAAAACCTCTACGAAAACTCAGGCAGTATATTACTAAACCACCCGCATTGCCTGGCACCACCATAAAGTAGTACATAGAACCGTTCGCTCAAATTATACTTGCCTTCTTAGGTAAAGAATAGATTTTTACAAAGATTCTGAATACTCTGCACATCGTTTTGCGCATAAATGTTGTCCACACGTTATACTTGAATGGGCTTTGTCTGGTAAACTGCTCTACTAAAGGGTCCAATCGGTGATCTAATCGCCTAACTTAAAAGCCTTATGAATCTTGATTTGTTAATTGCCTATCTACTAAATAAATTTGATGATGAACTGTTCAAGCTTGGCTTGTATCAGTGCATCTTGTCATTTTTAGTTGCCTGCTTCGTCGCAGTCGTGTCAATTCCTGTTGTCATTAAAATCTCTGAGTTAAAATCGCTCATGGAGAAACCCGGTGAACGACGGTCACATACGACGCCCACGCCAACTTTTGGCGGTATTGCCATTTTCGCAGCCATCCTGATCGCTTATTTTCTATGGCCTAGTATTGATCAGACCGATGTATACCGAACAGACTTGTCTGTGGCAGGCATGACTATCCTTTTTTTCATCGGGATTAAAGACGATTTGGTCGGCATTGACCCTAATAAAAAAATACTCTTTCAGATTCTGGCAGCTATGATCCTGATCTTCTTCGGTGATCTGAAAGTCGATTATTTATACGGGATTATGGGGTTCCACCATATCGAAGAGATTATTAGTATTCTGCTTACCTGTTTCATTTTTATCGCTCTGACTAATGCCATTAACCTCATCGACGGTATTGATGGGCTGGCCGCAGGCATTGCAACGATTGCCAGCGGAACATTTGGAACCTGGTTCTTACTGACGAACCACTTCACAATGGCTTGTCTGGCATTTACTTTGACAGGTGCCTTATTAGGCTTTTTACGGTTCAATTTTTCGAAGACCAGTAAAATTTTCATGGGCAATACGGGCTCATTAATTATCGGTTTTATGCTGGCGTTCTTCGCGGTGCGTTTTGTCAGTCTTAATGCGTCATACCGATTTGAACCAACTGCCTTTTTCAATGCGCCAATTATTGCCATCGTTATTCTGATTGTTCCTATTTTCGATACGCTACGCGTGTTTCTGGTACGTATTCTGGCTCGGCGGTCGCCTTTCTCAGCTGACCGAAACCACATGCACCATATTCTGTTAGACAATGGTCTATCACACGCACAGGCAACAGCCGTACTTTGTGGAGCCTCGTTACTGAATACACTTCTCTTCTTTTTACTGCACCGGAACATCACCAATACACAGTCGCTATTGATTCTGGGGGCCTTATTTGGGCTCTATATGATAGCGAGTTTTACACTAAAGATGCGCGCCATGTATGTATCAACACACCCGCGTCGTCGTCGGGCTGTTCTGCGTCGAGAACTACAAAGCGGCATTATTGGCCGACGTATCGTTGATTATCTTTAAGAAAAGACTTAGTTGCTTAACAGAAAGCCCCTTTAGATGCATCTAAAGGGGCTTTCTGTTAAGCAACTAAGTCTCGAACGATAGACCGACCTCTGTTCATTCAGAACGAACGTGAGTGAAGAACTTGAGGTTGACTAGTTCGGGTTAAAAAACAGAAACGGAATAGTGTAAAAGAAGCAGGTATCGACTTTTGCAACACCCACTGGTATACGTTAAGCCAGTAAGAATACTAATTTCCTTACGAAGGATTTTCAACCACAGACAAGGCTGTTCTTTGCCTATTCATTGGATTAAAGGTAATCAACTAGATTTCGTTGGCAGGATAGTTATCTTTGGGTTCCGGTTTAGCTAACTTTTACCTCCGGCTGCGAATGAATTCTGCAAATAATACCTCAACGCTCAAAAATCTCATATTTGACCTCGGCGACGTTATTATCCCGATTGACCTGACTGCTCCCGTCCGCAACTTTGCAATGCTTTCTAACTTGCCCGAGGCCGAAGTACAGGCTATCTGGAAGCAGTACGATATCCTGAATAAGTACGAAACGGGCCTTGTCGATGACAACGCTTTCCGGACTCACGTACGGCAGGTGCTAAAAAATGACTCCTGGGCCGATGAGGTTATCGATACCGCCTGGAATACGGTATTACTCGACCTTCCGGTCGAACGTATCGAACGCATTAAAGAACTGAAGCAGAATTACCGACTTTTTCTGTTAAGTAATACGAGCCCGATTCATATCCGCCAGGTCAACCATGTGCTCTCGGAAATGAATCAGCCGACGCTTGAGGAACTCTTCGAGCAAGTATTCTATTCCTATGAAGTCCGGCTGGCCAAACCGTCTCCCGAAATTTATCAGTACGTTCTGGCCGAGGCAGGATTAGCCGCCGAAGAAACGGCTTTCTTTGATGATAATGCCGCGAATATCCGGGCAGCTCTGGAGTTAGGGATTCAGGCAGTTCATGTGCAGACACCAAAAACTATTTTGGATTACTTAAAAGATATATGATGTATGAACTAAAATGTATGACAATTCCAGATCATGCAACCAGTTGAATACACCCTATAGCATACAGCATTAATGAGCCAACGTACCAAAACGTACCTCCTCCACGGAGGTCTTTTTTTAGTTACTCTGATTACTACCACTATGGCCGGGGCCGAGTGGATGTTCGGTCGGTTGTTCATACCGATCGAAAAAATGAAGACGCTTGGCTGGGAGGAGTTTGTAGCTGGCTTTCAGTTTTCGATTCCCTTTCTAGCCATTCTGACTGTCCATGAATTTGGTCATTATTTTACCGCAAAAGCCAATAAAGTTCGCGTAACACTGCCCTATTACATTCCGCTGTGGCTGGGAATCGGACAGAGTATTGGAACACTGGGGGCATTTATCAGGATTAAAGATTATATCAACAGCCGCAAAAAATATTTCGATATTGGTATTGCCGGGCCATTGGCTGGGTTTGCGCTGGCATTGGTTGTCTTGTGGTATGGATTTACCCACTTGCCGCCACCGGAGTATATCTTTACAATTCACCCCGAATACCAGAAGTGGGGGCTTGATTACGGGCAGTATGCGTACCGGAATCTGCCACCAGGTGGAGCGGTAGGGCTGGGCGATAATTTGCTGTTCAACTTTTTTAAGACCTACGTAGCCGATCCTGCGCGTGTGCCGCACCCCTATGAGATGATCCACTACCCCTATCTAATGGCGGGTTATCTGGCTTTGTTTTTCACCTCGCTTAACTTAATTCCGATTGGGCAATTAGATGGCGGCCATATTCTTTATGCCTTAATAGGCCGGGATTTATATCGGTGGGTGGCACCAGCCTTATTCATCGTTTTTGCGTTTTATGCCGGATTAGGCTTGTTTAAACCGTCGGATTTTGCTGTACCGACTAACGAGGCATTTTTTTCTGAACTAGGCTCCTTTGGCTTATATGTTGGCTTCCTGTATCTGGCTTTTTCACGGATCAGTGAGAATCGGATGACCTCGTGGCTTATTACGCTTAGCGTTGTGGCGACACAACTGGTCTTTTCCTGGATTCAGCCGCAATGGGAAGGTTACTCTGGTTTTCTCGTATTTGTCTTCGTATTGGGTCGATTCCTTGGCATCTACCATCCCGAAACCGAGTTACAGGAGCCGCTGGATGCTAAACGTAAGATTCTGGGTTGGCTAGCCTTAGTTGTTTTTGTACTGTGTTTTAGCCTGAAGCCGTTTTTGGTAACATAGCTAAGCTCGCAAACCATCAACTATAGAATACCCTCATCCGCAAAGCTGAAATAGGCTTTGTCCGTAAAAATCAGGTGATCGAGCACGGGAATTTCCAGGAGCCGCCCAGCCTCTTTAAGCTTTCGGGTCAGGTCTTTGTCGGCCTGAGAAGGCAGTAGATTGCCAGAAGGATGGTTATGAAGTAAGATCATTGACGAGGCCAGGTGCTCGATGGCTTGCTTGAAAATAATTCTGGTATCGGCAACTGTGCCCGATATGCCTCCTGAACTGATCTGTACGGGCCGAAGAATTTCATTAGCCCGATTCATCAGTAAAATCCAGAACTCTTCGTGGGGCTTGTCGATCAAGTGTGGAATCATTTCGTTGTAGGCATCGCGCGAGCAGGTAACACGTGCCCGTTGGGGCCGATCCTGCTCTTTACGCCTGCGACCCAGTTCAAGGGCAGCCACAATACTGATTGCTTTGGCCTCGCCGATACCCCGAAATTTAGATAGTTCTTTAATGCTGAGCTTGGCCAGTTCGTTGAGATTATTATCAACGCTTTTGAGAATGATTTTCGCTACATCAACGGCCGTCAGATCAATGGTGCCTGAGTTAATCAGAATGGCGATCAATTCGGCTTCAGACAGGGCTGCTTTGCCCTTCAGCATTAGTTTTTCGCGCGGGCGGTCTTCCTCTGCCCAGCTTTGAATCGTACCGGAGGTTGCGTAAATCATGGAAACGAGTTAGTTACGGACGAGCTTTTCGTTTCCAAAGTGCATAAAAAAACCCTATCCACCAAAAGATAAGGTTTCATTATCGGTAAAAATGTTACTATGCAGGAATAGGACGTCTAAAGCCTAAGCTGCTGCCGTTTTCAGACCATTCACCAAACGAGCCAGTTTCGATTTGTTGTTGGCTGCTTTGTTTTTGTGGATGATATTGCGCTTAGCAAGTTTGTCCAAAGCAGACGAAACCGACTTGAACAATTCAACCGCCATTGCGTGGTCGGTGGTGGTACGTAGTTTTTTTACCATGTTCCGGGTCGTTACGTGCTGGTAACGGTTCAACAACCGCTTCTTGGCGCTCGACCGGATTGCTTTTTTTGCTGACTTATGGTTTGCCATTTGTATGTAATATAAAAATCGTTGTCGCGATAAGAGGGCGCAAAAATACGAAATTCGGATGGAACAGTCAATAGCTCCATCCGAATTTCTAGAAGTTTTGCCTATTTATGGACGAATATCTGCATTGACGACCAAGGTTTTATCCCAAATTCCCTGGTTCTGTGCAACAAACTGTTTGTAGACAGCACTTTGCTCAAACGTCTTGATGTCGGCTTCGCTCTGAAAGGTCAGATAATGGACCACATCATAGTCTGCAACGGCCTGATTAGGCAAAATTGTCTTACCAGACGTATAACCAACGATCTGTGGAATTTCGTGCTTTAGGGCCGCAAAACCATTCATATGCTGTTCAACAGCTGCGTTTTCAACCCCTTTTTTGAATTTTATACACACAACTTGCTGTTTCTGGGCTTTTCTGGCAGGTGAGTAGGCACCATAGATTGTCAAAGCAAAAGCGCACATCAGCACAACAATGAGAGCGTAACCTCGTGATTTAGCATTCATGATTATTTGATATTTTTCTGTTTTTCGGAATTTTATTTTGAATTACGTGGTGCTTTTTTCGAATAGTTAAATGTTTTAGTCTTAAAGTACCACGTTTTATCAAATGTACAACGGTTTTATTTGGTTGGCCCTGTCCGTCCAGTTTTTTGTGGAAAGTTTATTGAGTGGTAAGCCGGTATACGAAAAAATAACCCCCCAAAGCGAGGTTTATCAGGACGGGATTTCTTGGAAAAAGTCAATTTGTCATCAGCCGCCACAGCTTCAGCCTATGTGGGGATTTTATGCGCATCAGCAGATTAATCGGCTGGCTGTATTTACGCTCCCAACCGAAATGATGCCATTCTTTAAAAAACATATCGGCTTTCTGGCCGACAATGCTGTCAATCCCGATAAACGCCGATATGCGGTAGTAGGGGAGGCCCCGCGTCATTTTATTGACCTTGATGCTTACCCTGATACGTCAGTAACGACACTTCCGCGTTTCTATAAAGAAGCAACGGAGCGATATGGTGAAGATACGCTTGCTTTACACGGACTTGTACCCTGGCAGATACAACTGACTAAGTACCAGCTAACCGAAGCATTCAGGCAACGTAATGTCCGCCGAATTCTGCGCGTTGCTGCTGATTTGGGTCATTATATTGCTGATGCCAATGTGCCTTTACACACGACCCGTAACTACAATGGCCAGTTGACAAACCAACAAGGTATTCATGGCTTTTGGGAGTCGCGTTTGCCTGAGTTGTTCAGTGTCGACTACGATTTTCTAACCGGACAGGCCACTTACCTCAACTCGCCCCAGAAAGTAGCCTGGCGCGCGGTGTTCAATGCAAATGCTGCGCTAGACTCGGTTTTGCGGTTTGAGGAGAAACTGACCGAAGAGATAGGCGAAACACGTAAATTCGGTTTTGAGGATCGGAATGGACTTTCCACAAAAGTTTATTCGTCCGATTTCTCGCAGAAATACCATGATCGCCTGCGTGGTCAGGTGGAGCGACAAATGCGGGCATCGATCAGGATGGTTGGTGATTTTTGGTACACATGCTGGGTCGACGCTGGTCAGCCAGATCTGAAAGCACTGGCGGATTATCAACTCACCGAACAGGAGACGAAAGAAGAGAATGAAGAAAAGAAAAGCTGGCTAAAACGATTGTTTTCGGTACGAAGTGAGGATTGATCTGATCTGGATCTAACGCAAAAAAGCCACCTGAGAAGGTGGCTTTTTTTACAACAATCAACTTGACTGTTATCGTGCTACTTCAATATTTACACGGCGTCCTTTGATCGTATTGCCTTCCATAACGTCAAGAACGCGGTTGGCTACTTCTTTAGGGACATCAACGTAAGTGAATTTGTCGAAGATATCGATGCTGCCAATGGTATTGCCTGGAATATTGGCTTCGCCAGCAATGGCACCAACAATATCGCCCGGCCGAACGTAATCCTTACGGCCAATGCTCACCATCAGACGAGTCATGTTCGCGTCACGTTCACGGGGTGCCCGTTGTTCGTCACGGTCAAAGTAAGGCTTACGGTCGCGGTCTGGAGCATCAGAACGTCTGGCCCGATCACCGAATGCAGGCCGGTCGCGGTTGCCACCCCGATCACCAAAAGCAGGCCGGTCGCGGTTTCCACCCCGATCGCCATAAGACGGCCGGTCTCTATCGCCAAAACGGGAACCTCCGCGGTCACCACCACGGCGATCATCGAAGCGGCCCGGCGCATCGCCACGGCCACGATCGGCGTACTTGTCACGGCCCGACCGACGATCATCTTCCAGACCAAGATTTTGATCGGCAAATTCGTTTTTCTCGAGACCCATGCTGCGTTTCACCAGAGCTGCCACGATTTGTTCGGTCGAGAAGCCTGCGTGTTGCAGTTGGGTAAGCATATCCGAATACAGGTTCAGATCCTGGCTTTCCTGAATCGTCTGCTGAATTTGCTCAATAAAGCGAGCTTTCCGAACGCCAACGATGTCTTCAAAAGACGGAATTACACCTTTTTCAACCTTTACTTTGGTATAGGTCTGAATTTCGCGGAAACGATATTTTTCGTCACGACCAACCATCGAGAACGCCCGGCCTGATTTGCCAGCGCGGCCCGTCCGGCCAATACGGTGTACGTAATATTCTTCGTCGAGCGGAATGTCGAAGTTGATAACAGCATCGACGTCATCTACGTCGATACCACGAGCGGCTACGTCAGTAGCAACCAGAATGCTGGTCGTACCGGCACGGAACTTACTCATGACGTTATTCCGCTGTGCCTGACGAAGGTCACCATGTAGGCCTTCTGCCTGATAACCGCGAATTTGCAGATCTTCAACGATCTCGTCGACCTTGCGTTTCGTATTACAGAATACGAGCAATAGTTTCAGGTCATACATGTCGATCAGACGGCACATGACCTCAACTTTTGCTTTTGGCTTCACTTCAAAATACACCTGCTCGATATTGGTATTGGTCAGTTCTCGTTTGACGACCTTTACCAGAACAGGGTCTTTCTGGAATTTCTGAGTGATCTGCATGATCGGCTTCGACATCGTAGCCGAGAACAGGATCGTCTGCCGCTCTTCGGGCATGTCGTCCAGAATGTTCTCGATGTCTTCGCGGAAGCCCATATCCAGCATTTCATCGGCCTCATCAAGAATCATCATCTTGACGTGGTCGAGTTTAAGCGTATTGCGTTCCATGTGGTCCATAACACGACCGGGTGTTCCGATCACGATATGAACTCCACTTTTAAGGGACCGGATCTGCCGTTCGATGGAATCACCCCCATAAATCGCTTCGATACGGACACCCCGTTTGTATTTAGCTAGTTTTTTGATTTCTTCTGCTACCTGCAGAGCCAGTTCACGGGTTGGGCAAAGAATAAGTACCTGTACTGCACGGTCCTGAACATCAATCAGATCAAGAGCAGGAATACCAAAAGCGGCTGTTTTACCAGTTCCAGTTTGAGCCTGACCAATAACGTCGCGACCTGCCAGAATTGGTGGAATCGCTTCCGCCTGAATTGGCGATGGGCTAATGAAGCCCATATCGGTAACAGCCCGTAATAGGTCTTCTGAAATATCAAGGCTTGAGAAAAGGATCTGGTTAGGATCGACTTTAGGCGTACCGGTTGCGTCGGGTGTGGTGGCAGCTACTGGTGTATCTTCCACAGAAATAACTTCCGCCACAGCGTTCTCTACTTCTGTATTGGCTACAGGTGTTTCCAGATCGTTATTGTCTGTTTGTGCCATTTCCATTACCGATTGATCCACGGTCAGCGTTTCGTCCTGACTATCAGTGTTCGTTTTTTTCGTTTTCATTAACTTGGGAAAAATGTAGAATTAATCATCCAAGCGAAGACGAGTCAGTGCCTGTGAACGGCGCGATAATGCGAGAATTGCCCAACGAACGATTGCCCCAACGACCCAACAAGGACCACACTCCCGACCTATCTACAGGGAGAAGACAACAAACCAACAACTGGCCCGAACAATTAGACGATTAGCCCACGCGCAAGTGCCCCACCCGGGAGCGTCCACACAGAAACCCATCCTGTACATCCATACCGGACTCTGTCAGACCTAACTCAGCGTGTAAAAAGGAGAGAAACAGAGATACGACGGATGTCGCTTGTAAAATCTAGTGCAAAAGTAAGAAAAGATTCTTTGAAAAGCAAGTGAGCGCTTTAATAATTGTATTTATTTTAGAATCGGGTTTGTCGGGGGCTATTTCTTCGCTCAATGATACCTAAAATAAACATTCTGCAATTTTGTGGATGCAGATGGAAAGAAAATCGTTTATCAATCATAAATTACTACTGGCTGGAACCTTATCAAGTTGATACGATGAACTCAACCATTGGTAAATATATCATACTAATCGGAATCGGTCTGGTTCTGGTTGGCCTCGTCGTCTATTTTCTGGGCGATAAACTGAACTGGTTAGGTCGTTTGCCCGGCGACATTCGAATTGACAATAAAAACGGTGGTGTGTTTTATTTTCCCATAGTCACCTGTATCGTTGTCAGCGTAGTATTGAATCTACTTATCGTTCTGATCCGTCGTTTTTTCGGGTAGTCGCATCGGCAGGTTTGGCGGGTGACGTCTCAGGCGTGTAAGTCAGTTTATTCAGATAGAAGACTTCACGTTGGCTGGCGTAGTTTTTCGACGGAGCGATTTTCTGGAAACCATAAGCCAGAAAATGCCGGTCATACCAAGCCATCAAATTTTCGTGGGCCGTAAATGTTATTTTTTCATCCTGTGTATTGGTCTGAAGTTTAAACTTCTCTGTTTCCTTTAACACTTTGCTTCCCTGAATAACTTCCGTAGTGATTTCACCGTCGTTGGGGTAAGCCAGTACCATGCGGTCTCCCTGGTGCGAAACCTGTACCATTTCAGTCAATTCAGGACTAAGAAGCTCCTTAATCGGAAGACAGTTGTCCCAGAGAAGTTTGCCCTGTATGTCGAAACCACAAATGAATGCATGTGTATAGCGATAACCCTCGTAGCGGTCGGCCCCACGCAAATAGCCGCCATAAGCTAATGTGTTGCCGCGATATTGGGGGTAATAGACCTCTGCGACCATCGTTAAGCCGTCGGGTGTGGGTTGCAAATCATGAACAAGCAAACGATAATGGAATTTGTAGTCCTTACCTTCTTCTTTCTTTTTCAAGGCTCTGGCCAACAGTTTCTGCTGCCGATGGGGTTTTAAGTAATTGAAAAAATTCTGTAGCTGCGAAAACTCGATGTACTGAATATTGTTAACCGCTTCAGCCGACGCATCAACCTGATCACTATGATGAATGCGGGTTACATAGATACCCTGAGAATAGGGCGTACAATCCGTCGAATAATTGCCAACCAGAATCGATTCATTTCTATTGACCGGCAGGAGTTTCCCGGAGATCAGGGTGTATTTGGCTTTGTCAAAATCGACCGTTCGGAGCAGCTTGCTGTCATAAGTGTAGGTTCTGATCGAAAACCGGCAACTGCGTTTAGTCGAATGAACCAGCACATTAACTTCCTGCCGGATTTCGTCAATTTCCAGGCTGCTGATTTCCATGTGATTGACATACATACCTGGCAGCACTTTGGTGGAGCTATCGAAGAACGAAAACGACATGACGACTGGGCGTCCGTGGTGATAGCCACCAATATAAGCCTGGCTTCCCATGACTTTAAACTGCTGTATGTCAAACTGGTCGATTAAGTTGCCCTCGAAAGTTTCAATAACCCCATCGTCGAGATGCAGGCGTAAAAACTGGAAATGATCCGTATCGTATTCACGGAAAAGGTGATATACGTATTGATTGTTGTCGTAGGAAAGTACGGGCCGGAATTTGATGTCCTGTTTGAATTCGGTTCGCCAAATCTGTTTAAGCTCCGTATTATACCGCTGAAAGTTGAATTTGTTGGGTGTATTATCGTAATAATTTCCTGTCTGAATGGTCATTAAAACGCCCCGCTCGGCCAGCGGTGTTATATCGAACGATTCGGCCTCATTGGGATCAGACGGAATCTCGATCCGCAGCGACTGGGCCAGTTGAGCCCATACCGGACGCAGCGAGATGAACAGAAGCAGGCAGATTATAGATAGAATTCGAGACATATAATCGAATTTACGAAGTCCGGTTTCTATTTATGAGATATTAGAGCAAAAATCTTACCGCACGGCGAATTGGCCTGAAAATAGAACGCAACAAATCACTACACTTGCCACCGTTTTTTCAGGTAATCTTTCATGAAAACGTTAATATCCCATTGACTGGCAATTGGTTGTTGGGTATACGGGAGTGTTGGCAGATAACCCGCCGGACCAAACTCACAGGTAACGGTCAGGGTAGGGGTATTGGCCTTTTGCAGACGGGCGCGGATGGCATCCCACCATTTTGCATGACTTTCGAGCGCATCTTTCCATTCAGGTGCGCGCGTATCATTGACCTGCGGGCCTTCTGGATGCCCGACACGACAGTGAATATGATCACTGACCGCAATGGCTCGGTTAACGTTCTCCATCTGATCGCTCAGGTAAGACTCCGCTACATTAACCCAGTGCGAATAATCGGCAGTTAAGCGAAGTTCGGGAACTTTGAGCAGGTAGTATTGTATAGCCGGGGCACTGTATGAGAACCGCCCCCGGTGGGTTTCGTGCAGAATGCGAACTCCCGTTTGTTTCTGAACGTCAGTTGCCACCTGAATCAGCTCGATATTCTGCTCGAAGGTAAAATAGTCGTGGCCGGTATGAGCATTAATAAACAGCGGCTTATACGACGCAATGTCGAGGAGGTCGTCGTGGTATTTCTTTTTGTGTTCGATAAAATTGCTGCCTCCGCCAAAGGCCATCAGAATTAACTCAAGGCCATTATCGTACATGACCTGAACGGCCTCATTGCGTTTGTCGGGACCAGCAGAAATTTCCATGCCGTCGTAACCGGCGGTTTTCACGCGACGGGCGGCTTCTGTGTAGGAGAGGCTTTCCATACCCCACATCGGGCAGAAAAAGAGGGTTTTCAAGAGTGTAAGGCCTTAGTTTATAGGGTCAAAGTTGATAGAAAAAAATAGGCTAAAAAGCAGTCAGAATTTTAGTTTATGCTCGTGGTATGGTTCATAAATGCGTCGATGCTCAACGCCAAATCCCTCACTGGTTGTAAAGTTATCAGGGAAGGATGTTGTTTAGCCACTCAATACCAGGTCGGTACACTTAATTTTTAGCTGGTAAAAGGTGTCTGTGATTGAAAGCGTTGCTACATAATTAGCTTTTTTTTCACAATATCCCCAACTTTACCCACTGAAACCAGATAGGTTGGCCGGTCAGTTTTTCGGCAAACTATTTCTTGAACGAATCCAAAAATTAGCCCTAATCATGAGCGAAGTAGCCACTCGTTTTGCGCCCGGCGTTGTTACCGGAGAAGGCGTCACCGAAATTTTCCGCCACGCCAACGAAAATGATTACGCCCTGCCTGCCGTCAATGTTGTCGGCACAGACTCCGTCAATGCCGTGTTGGAAACGGCCAAAGCTGTTAATTCGCCGGTAATCATCCAGTTCTCGAACGGTGGTGGTATTTTTTACGCTGGGAAAAGCCTTCCCAACGACAAACAACAGGCTGCCATTGCTGGCTCCATTTCCGGGGCGCTGCACGTTCATCATGTGGCCGAACTCTACGGTGTACCGGTGATTCTGCATACCGACCACTGCGCTAAAAAACTGTTGCCGTGGATTGACGGTCTGCTCGATGCTGGCGAAAAACATTTCGACCAAACAGGTAAGCCACTGTATTCGTCGCATATGCTCGACTTATCGGAAGAGCCAATCGAAGAAAATATTGAAATATGCTCGAAATACTTCGAACGGATGGCCAAAATTGGCATGACGCTTGAAATTGAGCTTGGTGTAACGGGTGGTGAAGAAGACGGCGTCGACAATTCCGATGTTGATGATTCGAAATTGTATACGCAGCCTTCTGAAGTAGCCTACGCCTACGAAGAATTGAGCAAAATCTCGCCAAACTTCACAATCGCGGCTGCTTTTGGGAACGTACACGGTGTGTATAAGCCTGGTAATGTGAAGCTGTCGCCAATCATTCTGGACAACTCACAGAAATACATTCAGGAGAAATACGCTACGGGTCCACTCCCGGTTAACTTCGTGTTCCACGGTGGTTCGGGATCGAGTCGTGAGGAGATTCGGGAAGCGATCCGCTACGGAGCCGTGAAAATGAATATCGACACCGATATGCAGTGGGCCATGTGGGAAGGTATTCTGAAATACTACAAAGCGAAGGAAGGTTATCTGCAATCGCAGTTGGGCAACCCCGAAGGGGCTGATTCACCGAACAAAAAATACTACGATCCACGCGTATGGCTTCGTAAAGGCGAAGAAAGCATGGTTCAACGTCTGAAAATTGCGTTCGAAGATCTGAACTGCATCAATCGACTGGCGTAATTAGATTTTCCTATAAACTAAAAACGGCCGTACTGATGAATTTCGTACGGCCGTTTTTAGTTTATTATAGGCCTCACTGATAGCCGTGCCACGGTTTGTTTATCAACCAGTAGTAACTGTGGCACGGCTATCAGTGAGGCCTATATTGGTAAGTCGTGTTTTTAAGTTATTTCGCCTTAGCTATCAATTGAAGACTTTTGGGCTGAGGTTCTTTCATAAAATCGAAATTGTCGAGCGATGTCAGCAATATATAGGCTAGCGCTGCTATCGTTTGACCTTCATTATCAGGTGTCTTCGTCACATTCACATTTACACTAGCTATTTCGAGGGCTGTGCTGGAAAGTGTATTCACTGTCCAGTGCGACTCTATTTTGTCTGTATCGATCAGGGCCAAAGTTTTATCGGTTAGTGTCCATTTTCCTGTTGTTTGTTTTCCCTGCTCTAAATAAGAATAGGTGCCATCTTTATTGATAGTTACAGTATTGTCGTCACCGAACATATTGGCATTACTTGGTGGAATCACATACAACTTGGCATCGGTCTTGACTGTAAGTTCAGAAAAAGTCCATTTCCGGATTAGTAATTCGGCGTTGTTATCAGTTGGGGTGACGGTGCTATCGTCGGACTTGGAACACCCTGCGAGTGTCATTGCCAGAAACGTAAAGTACAGTAAATAGTGTTTGCGTGTCATTGTAAATGGTAGAATGAAAAAATGATAACTGATTGGCATATTTATGATTACTGCGCCAAAGATATACATCGAAGTATATTAAATATAGTATAATTAGATAATTATATACAAGTAAAAGGTGTATGGTTTGAAAGCCATACACCTTTTACTTTATAATGCACTATCCAGAAACAATCGCGGAGTGTTCAATTAGTAGCAGAAACTACCATTGATTGATTAAAATAAGGCCCACTGAATACTTTTCTGAACATGAAGTAAGTTACCGTTACCATAATGAACGCAACAATAGCGTCGACAGTAGCTGAAAAGCCAAATACACTGAGTTTGGAGGCAAAGGCAAAAATGATATCAAAAAATATACCGGCAAACACCCATTCTTTTAACCTAAGCAGTTTGTCTGGAACCAGCAATACAGCCACGCCCAGTAGTTTGGCCACACCCAGCACGTAAATAAAATAGACCGGGTAGCCTAACGCCAGTGTGATGTCCCAAACAATCGGGTTCCGGGTAACTTCAAAAAAACCGCTTGCACCAAACCACAGGGAGGTTAGCGCCGTTCCGATCCAATAAATTGTTTTTGCTGTTTTGGTCGTCATGATTTCTTCTTTTTTTGTTCAAAATTTGTTCTTAGCCGTTGGATGGCATAGGTATTTGAACGCTAACCGGACAAAATGAAAGCTGGAATAGACATTCTTAAGACCTGTTTATCATGTAGGAATAATCCCATCCCACTGGCGATGAGCTTTCGTTACCCCGTAGATGTGAGCCTATTTAACTATTCAATTTAACCAGAAAGCATACTGAGTTGAATCCGCAAAGACCGCAAAGGAATTTATCCAAAGACTTACCGCCCTTTGCGAGTTTGCCTTCGTTTGCTTTGCGGTTAAATGGAGCCTCAGTAGAGCTATAGAGAAATTTGACCCACAGATTTGTATTTTAATTTGCTGAAAACCAGTTTTTTCGCCCGATAAAATACGGGAAATTACCCGTGCAGCTGTGTTCTTGAAGGCTTACCTTTAGATGACTTTTAACCTTTAAGAACCCATGGCCTTCTTCTTTGATTCACACATTCATCCCTCGCTGAAAAAGCAGTTTGCTAACCCCGTTGAAGTACCTGTTTCAGGTCTTCCGACGGTTAACCCCTGGCGAACAACCGATACAAAGGAATTTTTAAAAGCACTTAATCCACTGGTTAAATGTTTACTAAGGCCATTCGTTGAGAGCTCCCTGGCTTCTCAGGCATCGCTGACTCAGTTAACGGAAAACAATTATAAACTAGCTATTCTGGTACTTTTCGCACCCGATAAAGGCATCCTCGAATTGATCAGAAGTAATAAAGGCTTCTATGATATTGTCACAAACGGCGGCTTCGGGAATATATTGACAAAAGGGCGTTTTGATAGTTTAGCTGGAAAAGATGCTACAGATCTAGACAAAATAGACCCTTTTTCTGTCATAAAAAATGATCTGGACCTACTCTTCAGGGAGAATGCGACCCATCAAAAAATAGAAAAATTAATTGATCGTAATTTTGAGCCTACTGATGCTGATCCGCTCCATGCGGTATTTGCAGTAGAAGGACTCCATTGCCTCCGTAATGATCTGAAGGAGACGAATCCAGATACAATTGTCGGCCAGATCACCACCAATCTGGATTCGTTGTTAACCAGTGATCATAAAATCATTGCGGTCAACATAGCCCATACTGATTTCAGAAATGACATTTTTGCCAACCAGGCTTATGCCGCCGATGGGTATCGGGAAAATGGGTTTCATGAAGATCATTTGCGGCCGATTGGAAACGGATTTACCGCTCTGGGCGAACTAATCGTGAAGGAACTGTATAGCCGGGAGGTTTTGCCTGATGTCAAGCACATGAGTTGGCTGGCGCGAAAACAGTTTTATGCGTTTAGAGACAGGGAGTTTGGGAACCATGGAATTGATGCGCCTATTGTTTGCTCTCATGCTGGATTCACAGGATGCTGGTTTGATCAGCCAGGTGAAGAACGATTCGTAGATTTCATTGTAACCTCAAAGAATAAGCCAAATAGTGATTTAGCCGCTATCAGCAATGAGGGTAATTTTCAACGGAAAATCACATTGGGTAAACCCTGTAAACAGTTGGATGGCATAGGGTTCAATGCCAGTACTATAAACCTGTTCAATGAAGATATTGTAGCCATTTTTAAGTCCAATGGCCTGATCGGCTTGTCATTGGATCAGCGTATTCTTGGGTATACTGAAATCATATTTGATCAGATCGATGACAGCCCGCTTACGGACAATGTCAGCATGAACGCCAGGGGATTACAGGATGTGAACTTGGTTACCGATACCGATTTTATCTCCCAGGCTGAGTTAAAAGCTGAACCCTTGTTTGGGCAAGTTTCACAAAATGATAATCGGGTAGCCGGATGCGTTAGGCTTGAAACCTTCATACAGTTGCATCCGATTGGGGGCGGCAATAGTACAAACGTTAAAGATTTTATCCATCCCCGCCATTTCTATATGCACATACTCCATGCCATGCAACTGGCTGACCGGATCGGCGGAGAAGTGGCTGTTGAGAAAATGCTCGGGCAAACACTGTGCATTGGATCAGACCTGGATGGCCTTATTGATGGGCTGGAATGCTGCCCTGATGCAACACACATTGGCGAATTCAAAAATAAATTCGTACAGCAATTCGAATCCTACCTGGAGAATTTCAATGTAAGTCTACCTGCTTCGTTACCTATTGACAAAGTGGCAGATCGGCTATTTTTTGAAAACGGACGTGATTTTGTCTTTGCCCGGCTGGATGCAATTAATGCGTTACCCTAGGCTGACTTTTACGACTAACTGCCCTAACTGACTAAGGTTCAATGCCGTCAATCTGCCTACTGTCTGTACTCAATTACGCTATTGGCCGTATTGTTGGGCCGGGCACTAGTTGGCCCGGTTTCCTTCAGGTCTATACTGCTATGCATCGATATTTATATGGCCTCATTTTCATCTGTGTGTTGTCCAGTAGCTTTAAAGTTGCTGGACAACCGACGCCTTTGTTTACGCTAAAGCAGGGGAAAATTGAAGCCGTTCTCAATAAGGATTCGTCACGGCTGGCGGTCAAAAAATTCCGGAACTATCTCTATAAAAAGCTATATCGTTGGAATGGGTTACAGAACTATGTGAGCCCTCCCTTTTCGGAATGGCACCTGGGAAACCAAACAACGCATCGTAATTATTACCTTTCTGCTGATATCAATCCACATTTCTTTCTATTTAACGATATGAAAGGAAGTGTAGCGATCGATCTGACTCCCCGGTATATCGTACGAATTCTAAGAGACAGTAGTTACTCGCCCCGCGATCATCAAAATGCAACGTGGGACCGGTCGTTTCCCGTACGAACGCCCAGCTATTTGCCTGGTGGGACCGTTTACTTTGCGATGCCCAACCTGAATCGTGAAAAACTGGAAGCCTTTAGCGCTTTTGAGTCGGAAAGCGATCGTTATCTGCCGTATCGTTATTACAGTTTCTCACTTTTCCATCACTCAAATGGTCAGGATGGGAGAAATGATGATCCTGCGCGTCCGCCCAATCGGAATTTTAACATCTATAATGGTAATTTCTCCGTCAATTTAGTCACTGAGTTAGGCGTTACCTGGGGCTATTGGAAAAAAGGGGGGCAAACCTCACTGAATGAGTTATCGGCAACGAAAACGAACGTTCATAATTGGGACAAAATCCGGAGCTGGTTTATTGGTGTTGAACATGTGCTGATACCAGGTGAGCCTTTGCTGAAATGCAACTGTTATAGCCTTGCTAAACTGCATATGCGAGGGCAATGGATTGATGTAGCCCACTATAATGACCCTCAGACCTTAGGTATCATACCCGATTCGCAGTATGAAAAACAGCGTTTTATTGTCGACGTATCGATCGGTTCCAGTAAATACATAGGCGCGGGTTCGGGCCCGTGGCGACTCTGGCCCAATGTCGAGTTTCGATACCACGCTGGTTTTTATCAGGCACTACGTAGTTCAACGACATCGGCTTTCATTGCCGCCGGTTATCGCAGCCAGGATATTTATAATATCTATCTCGAAGACAGTTACCCGTTTGTCCAGCTAGGACTTGTCATGGGCTTTAAGGTTCACAATGATCAGCGGGAACCGTTTATGGATGGCTGGTTTATTCCCACGAAGCAGGCTAAACAATCGCAACAGGCTAAAAGCCAATAAGAACGCCATTATAGAATGACAGATTTGCCGGGCCTTTATCGCAGGTTTGGCTAAAAATTGCGGGGTTCGGGTAGTTAAAATCAAAATATAAACCGTTTCTAAATTCCTACTTCAATGTCTATTAATCTAAATCCTCAACTCACGACCGAATATGAGAGTCTGTTTGGCTCTTGTCTGATTAATCCCGTGAAGCAGAACGAAGCCGTAAAAATCAAAAACAAAATAGTGGCCAATAAACCAGTCTATGAACTGGTGGAGAACGCTACCAGGGTCCCCTGGTTTGTTGTAGCCGTTATCCACAGCTTAGAGGGTGGGCTAAATTTTAAAACTCATTTGCACAACGGTGATCCCTTAAGTGCCAAAACGGTTCATGTTCCGAAGAATCGCCCTCCCGGAAAAGCCCCTTTTACCTGGCAGGAAAGTGCTATCGATGCGTTAACTTTTGACGGTTTATCAGGTGTGCAGAATTGGCCGTTGCCCGTCATTCTGTTTAAACTCGAAGGCTTTAACGGGTTTGGCTACCGAATTAAGCACCCGGAAGTATTGACCCCTTACTTATGGAGTTTCACCAATCATTATCAAAAAGGAAAATTTACTCAGGATGGTAAATTTGACCCGAAAGCTGTGTCAAAACAATGTGGTGCCGCGGCCATTCTGCAAGTAATGGTGGCTGATGGCGATATAATAATTTAGGCCTCGGTGTCGACGATTGATTTTGTTTAAAGTAACCAAGAATAAGTCAATCGAGAAAGGCCCCGATTGACTAGCTGTCGCTTACCGGGTAGCAAAATCCCCTAAAACAACCATTCCTGCAACAATAAGCGAAATATTTGATACTATATCAGAAGCTTTTTTGCGAGTATCGTCGGAAACTTGTAGCGCCAAAATCAACCTGATTTTGGTGCTACAAGTTTTTTTAGGTTTAACTCCCCTCAACTTATGCAAATTGAACAATTCACTCGAGTACTAACTACCTCAATTACTCTGCTCATGGTTGCCGTTAGCTGCACTTCAACACCAGGTAAAGCTGATGAGAAAACAAGGACTCAATCCGACACGCTGGACTATTTCCTGCTACGACCCGAGGTTGAAAAAAGTTACGGCTATTCAAACGCCGTCCGGATCGGTAACGATCTGAAAATATCGGGGGGCGTGAGCATGGACGATGCCGGGAATTTAATAGCCCCTGGCAACCTGAGAGAGCAAATGAAAAACTGCTACGCCGACCTTGGCAAAGTGCTGAAACACTACGGCTACACTTTCGACGACGTTGTGGTTGAAAATGTGTACACGACCAACATGCGTGAGTTTATCAATCAATCGGGCTATAGAAATTTGATTTACCAAAAGAATTTTCCAACAGGTACGTGGCTTGAAGTCAAAGGGCTGGCGTTACCGGGTCAATTGATTGAAATTAATCTGGAAGCCCATAAGACCCAATAAGTTGGGTATATTGTCTTCATAAAATAAGGTAATAACCCAAAACCATGAGCGTATCAAAAAAACTACTCCTCTCCGTGGTTACCTCTCTGTTGACGTTATTTGCTTTTGCCCAATCCACATTACCCGTTGCTTCGACCGGTAACACGGAGTACGGCAACAATGCCAAAGTTGGAAAATACGCCAACATCCGGGGTTTTAACATGTATTACGAAGTCTATGGCGCGGGTAAACCTCTGCTCTTCATTCATGGCAACGGCGGTTCTATCAATAACTTCAAAAACCAGATTCCGTATTTTGCCAAACATTACAAAGTAATTCTGGCCGATAGCCGGGCGCAGGGAAAATCGACTGATCCTGGTGATTCACTTACCTACGAAATGATGGCTGACGATTTTAATGCCCTGCTGAATCAGCTTCATGTGGATTCGTGCTACGTTGTTGGCTGGAGCGACGGGGGCATCGATGGATTGTTGTTAGCGATGCGGCATCCTGAAAAGGTAAAGAAACTGGCCATTACCGGGGCAAATTTATGGCCCGATACAACGGCCATTGAGCCTTCTCTTTTTCAGTGGATCGTATCGACTAATGATAGTCTGGCGAAGGTGCCGCAACTACCAGCGGTTAAAGCACAGAAGAAGCTGCTTAGTCTGATGATATTTAATCCGCATATCTCAACGGCGGATCTGAAACAGGTGAAATGTCCGACGCTGGTTATCGGTGGCGATAATGATGTGATTCTGCCAAAGCATACGATGGCCATTGCGCAGGCTATTCCACAATCGTATCTGTGGATTTTACCCAACTCCGGCCACTCGACACTCATCGTTTATAAGGATATGTTTAATCAGGTTGTCGGAGATTTTTTCAAAACGCCCTACCGAAAAGTAAAGGGCATGGCCCAGCTCGACTAGGTGTATGATAATCACAGCCTTTGCCACCTGCATTACTTTCGTTCCGTGCCACGGTTATTTTTGAGTGTCATGACTAACCGTGGCACAGCACGAAAGTCATAACCTGAATTCATCAACATTTTCATCTCTAAACACATGCGTTTACTCTCCTTCATTTTGGCAATTTGCCTTCTTGTTTCCTGCCGGCAAAAAGACAAATCAACTGCTGTCTCCGTCGCAGATTATTTTAGTTATGGTGATTCGCTGGAATCGGCGGGAGTAAGGCTGATTCCGATTAAAACGCCAGTTGGTGAGTTCAAGGTCTGGACAAAACGGTTTGGCAACAATCCAAAAATAAAAATCCTGCTGTTACACGGTGGCCCCGCCATGACGCATGAGTACATGGAATGTTTTGAGACGTTTTTTCAGCGACAGGGCTTTGAATTTTATGAATACGATCAATTAGGTTCCTACTACAGCGATCAGCCAAAAGATACCAGCCTCTGGACAACCGAGCGGTTTGTTGAGGAAGTCGAACAGGTTCGCCAGGCCATTGGGGCCGACAGTACAAACTTCTATGTGCTGGGCAATTCGTGGGGTGGTATTCTGGCAATGGAGTATGCCTTGAAGTATCAGAAGCATTTAAAAGGATTGCTGGTTGCCAATATGATGGCCAGCGCCCCTGAATATGGAAAATACGCGGACGACGTACTCGCCAAACAAATGAAACCCGAAGTGCTCGCAGAAGTTCGGGCGATTGAAGCGAAAAAGGATTTCACGAATCCGCATTATATGGAATTGCTCATCCCCAATTTCTATCATGAACATTTATGCCGTCTGGCTGAATGGCCTGATGGTTTTAATCGGTCTATGAAACATGCTAACAATGACATTTATGTATTGATGCAGGGGCCAAGTGAATTTGGGATTAGCGGTCGACTTGCCCGCTGGGATATTAAAAATCGCCTGAACGAACTGACGGTCCCTACCTTGATGATTGGCGCTAAACACGATACGATGGACCCCAAGGCGATGGAGGAGCAAAGCAAACTGGTCAAAAAAGGTCGCTATCTATATTGCCCCAACGGAAGCCATCTGGCCATGTGGGATGACCAACAGGTATTTATGAACGGCGTCGTCAAGTTTATTCACGATGTTGATTCTGGAAACTTATAAAACCGACTGTTCGCATGATCAACTATTTTATCGTACTCCTTTTCGTATTGGCAAGCCAGATTTCGGTTTTTGGGCAAAAGCCAAGAGCACGAGAAATTGGCATTCCTTTCTCTGGAACGCCCGGAAAATTCAATGCCATAACCGATGTAAAAGGTGTAGAAGTCGGGTATAGCACCATCATATCGGGTCAGGGGAAAAATATACGGGGAAAAGGCCCCGTCAGAACTGGCGTTACCGCTATTTTACCAAGAGGCAGAACGAATAACCCTGTTTTTTCAAATTGGTATTCATTGAACGGCAATGGCGAAATGACAGGAACAACCTGGATTACCGAATCCGGATTTCTGGAAACGCCCATTATGATCACCAATACAAATAGTGTAGGGGTTGTTAGAGATGCCGTCCTGAAATGGTTCGTCAAAACAGGCTGGTATAAAGAAGATTATTGGTACACGTACCCAATTGTGGCCGAAACATACGATGGTGGACTGAATGATATTTATGGCTTTCATGTCAAGGAAAGCCATGCTTTTGAGGCATTAGACAAGGCTAAATCCGGCTTTCTGGAAGAGGGCAATGTGGGCGGAGGAACAGGCATGATGTGTCTGGGTTTCAAAGGGGGAACAGGAACATCATCAAGAGTCGTAAAGATTAAAGACTTATCTTATACGGTCGGCGCACTGGTTCAATCTAATTTTGGCACCAAACGACATTTAACCATTGCAGGTGTACCCATCGGCGAAGAACTGAAAGATACCCTGAATTATGAGATCAAAGGCCCGCCATCCTACAAACAGGAAGGGGATGGATCTATCATTGTAGTTGTTGCCACCGATGCTCCTTTATTACCGCATCAGTTGAAACGAATAGCCACCCGAGTTTCGCTGGGCGTGGGTATTGTTGGCGGTAAAGGAAACAATGGTTCGGGAGACATTTTCATTGCCTTTTCAACCGCAAACCCAACGGCTTTTCAACGAGAAAATATCGCCAAATTGGATCAACTGCCCAATGATCAGATGAATCCGCTTTTTGAGGCCACCGTTCAGGCCGTAGAGGAATCCATTATCAATGCCATGGTTGCTGCCGAAACCATGGAGGGCATTAATGGAAATAAAGCGTATGGCCTTCCGCATAAGCGGGTCATTGATTTACTGAAAAAGTACAAGCGAATTAAGTAAACCCAGCAGGTTTCAATTTAAAACACCATATCGGCTAAATACACATATCAAACCTTTCTGACAGAGTCCATGAAAAACATACTACTTGTTTGCCTGTTTCTGGTTTCATCTGTGGCCGTTGCCCAGGTACAGACAAGCAACCTGAAAATCAATCAGCAGCGGATTCAGGATCGGCTGCTGGAGTTATCGAAAATTGGCGCATTACCCAACGGTGGAGTTGGTCGGGTAGGGTATAGTAAAGCCGATCAGGAAGGCCGGGCCTATTTTATGGGATTGATGAAAAAAGCCGGACTCGTCGTAACGGTCGACTACGCGGGCAATATCATTGGCCGACGAAAAGGGAAGAACCCTGCCCTGAAACCCATCGCCTTTGGTTCGCATATCGATAGTGTACCCAATGGCGGCAATTACGATGGGCCTGTTGGTTCCATTAGCGGGCTGGAACTCATTGAAACTCTCAACGAAAATAACATCATCACGGAACACCCGCTGGAACTGATCATTTTTGCCAATGAAGAAGGGGGCACAATCGGGAGCGGAGCCATAATCGGTAAAATCACCCCACAAGCCTTAAAGTCGGTAACGCAAAGTGGGCTGACGATAGCCGATGGTATTCGGGCAATTGGCGGTAACCCGGATAGTCTGAGCAAAGTAGTCAGAAAAAAAGGCGATTTGACGGCTTTTATTGAGCTGCACATCGAACAGGGCGGTATCTTAATGACAGAAAATTTGCAGATTGGTGTGGTTGAGGGAATTGTCGGGATTGAACACTGGGACGTAACGATTGAAGGTGCGGCCAACCATGCTGGCACAACGCCCATGAATAGTCGACGCGATGCGCTGCTGGCAGCGGCTAAACTGATTGTGGCCCTGAACGAGGTGGTTACGAGTCATGAAGGCAGGCAGGTCGGTACAGTCGGGAAAATAGCGATCGAGCCTGGTGCATATAATGTTATTCCGGGTAAGGTGGTGCTGGGTATAGAAATCAGGGATTTGTCATACGATAAAATCTGGAAGCTATTTCACGAAGTAGAAGGCAAAGCACAGGAAATTGCCAAAGCCTCCGAAACGACAATCACATTCGGAAAGTCTGGAGTGCCGGTAACTCCCGCTCTTACGGCCAAACCGATTCAGGACAAAATCATCAGTACTTCTAAAGCGTTGGGGCTATCGTACCGGTATATGCAGAGCGGAGCCGGGCATGACTCGCAGGAAATGGCGCAAATCGCACCCGTGGGCATGATTTTCATACCCAGCGTTGGGGGCATCAGTCACTCCCCCAAAGAATTCTCAAAAGGAGTTGACATTGGAAATGGGGCCAATGTGTTATTGCAAACGATGTTGGCCATCGACCGAAACTAGTACTCTTGTGATTACAACCCTATAAGCCGGGCCGCCCTTTAGGTTTGAGGGCCATAAGATTTCAAGATTTAGTAGCTTATCAGCAGTCAACCAGAATGGGATACACTAACGGGCCGCCGAGGAGTTAGACCTAAGCACCGATTCAGTTGCCACTCTGTATAAATTGCCCTGACTCGGATAGAAAATCGGGTTCGCGGCCCATGAAAGGGTTCGAGTAAAAGCAACTTGTTGACTACTCATTCAAAACTAACAAACCTCATGGACTTCTGCTATTTTATCGGAATCGACATTGCTAAAGATACACTTGATTGGGCCGTTTGGACTCAACAGGGAGTAGTGCTCAACACACATACGGCTAACTCGGTGGCTGGTATTAAGACTGCTTTAGCCGAGTTCAAAGTCCTGCCTGGCTGGAATGCTAAACAGGTCGTTCTATGCATGGAACATACGGGTATTTACAGTGCCCACTTGTTGGAGATACTCTACGAGTTGAAGTTACCAGTCTGGCTCGAATCATCCTTGCAGATCAAGCAAGCGGGTGGGATGCAACGAGGTAAAACTGATAAAGTCGATGCTCAACGAATCGCCCAGTACGCGTTTCGTTTCCGCGACCAGATACGTTTATGGGAGCCACCACGCGAGGTAATCCAAAAACTGGCCTTGCTGAGCGCTACCCGCCAGCGGCTCAATCAAGCCTATAATTTACTAGCCGTTCCGGCATCTGAGCAGGAAACGTTTATTGGCCGTTCTCTGAAAAAGACTCTAAAGGACAATATCAAGAAGTCGTTGGCGGCCCTTAGAGAGGAACAGAAAGCCGTTGATCAACAGATCCACCAACTTGTTCAAGACGATGCCCGGCTGAAAGAGCTTTTCGATCTGATGGTTTCGGTTCCAGGAATTGGCCCCGTCATTGCCACTGAGTTACTCATTGCCACCAATGAAATGCAGACCATCAGTGATCCCAAAAAGTTAGCCTGCCACGCTGGGGTGGCCCCTTTTGAGTACCGATCCGGTAGCAGCATCCGAGGCAAGACCCGAGTGAGTCACCAAGCCCGTAAGCGTTTAAAGTCGCTGCTTCATATGGGAACGATGTTAGCCATCCAGATGAAGGGCGACCTTCAGGATTATTATCAGCGTAAGCTAAGTGAAGGTAAGCACACAATGCTGGTGCTCAACGCGGTTCGCAACAAGTTAATTCATCGCGTTTGCGCTGTTGTGCGTCGGGGCGAGAAATATGATAAATTTTATACCCCTTCGTTTGTTTAACCCATAGAAATCGGTGCGGTTTATAGGGTTAAAGTGGCTGAGCACTAAGTAATCAAGCATTAAAATTCAAACTGAGGCACTACTTCTTTAAGGAAAGAATCAGACCCTTGACGGTGATGAACCGTACATTTTTTTAAAGGCAAACGAAAAATGCGACAGGTCTTCAAAGCCCAGATCGAGGTACACATCCGAGGGGGCTTTACCTTTTTCTTTTATTAGATAATGTGCTTCCTGTAGCCTTTTTTGCAGTAACCAGCGACTGGGTGAACTATGAAATATCTTCTCAAAATCCCGCTTAAACGTAGCAAGGCTTCTGCCCGTTAAGTAGGCAAACCGTTTCAACTCCACATTGAAGTGAAAGTTTTTGTTCATAAATCCTTCCAGATCAATTTTGCCCGGTTCCGAAAAGTCGAACAGCACGGTCTTTAATTCCGGATTCGTTTGCAGCAAAATCAAAATTGCTTCCCGCAATTTTAAGGACTGTAGGTTTTCATTAGCCGGTTGCCGTAGCTGATCATAAGGCATCAGCGAATTCATGTAACTTTCGTAGAGTGGGGCAGGCTTCAATGGAAGAATGGTATCACCTTCCTGGTGTTTTTCTGCTTTGTAACCATATTCCAGACTCACATTTCGAAGCGTTTCCTGGTCAAGATAAACGGAAATTGATTTAAAATCACCGCTTTCGGGTGGCTGCTTATTAAATTTAACCAGATGATTTCGCTTGCAGAATCTGAAATCACCTTCATTAAAAATATACTCTTTATTGCCGTCATTCATGGTCAGCGTACCCGCAATCTGGTAACTGAAAATATGCTCAGGAATGAACTGTTCGCCCTCCCGGCTTCGGGTATGGTAGCAGGAATAGAGGATGTGTGCCGATCTCTTATCGTTTTCGGGCAGCGTCATACAGATACAGATTTATACAAATAAACAGAAGCTGCTTAACTGCTTACGATAGCCTCCTTTCCAGAGCTTACAGCAAGTGGTTAAGCAGCTCCTATTATTAGAGCTTTTGCAATCTCGAACAGGGTTGTTAGTACGAGGTCAATGTGCTTAATGGTGAACAATAATTCGTACGAATAGAATCCCGCTGGACTAGTATATGAGTTCTAATGCTCCTTGCCAATAGGTCATTGATCCTGTTAAAAAGCCGAGCGGATGGTACCCCCATCGACACGCAGAACGGCACCACTTATATAATCGGCAAAAGAACTCGCCAGATACGAAACGGCTCCGGCTATTTCTTCTGGGCGTCCAAAACGTCCTATATCATTTGGTACGAAATCACGGGCTGCATTTCGTTCAATCTCGTCCCAGGTTGTTCCCCAACCTTTAGCTGGTGCAAGATTCATCAGCAACGCTTTAACGCTTGGGACAAGAATCGCTCCCGGCGCTACAACGTTCGAAGTCACTCCTGAATCTTTCAACTCGCGGGCCAGCGAAACGGCCAGATTATGGCGAGCCGCCAACGAAGCATTATAATCGGGCTGCATCGGGATCGGTTGCTGGGCAAGGCCTCCTCCAATCTGAATGACACGACCCCAGCCTCGCTCACGCATCTGCGGCACCAGCCGGTGTATCATGCGCACGCCGGACAACACATTCGATTCATACGTCTCGATCCAGTTTTGGGGAGTTGCTTCCATCCAATTCATGTGGTGATAGGCGCCGGCGTTGTTGACCAGAATGTCGATTGCTCCGCCCTTCAAGGCCGTATTGGCTACTGTATCAGCACCGGAATCTGTGGCCAGATCACCGATGGCAACATCAGCCTGACCACCTTCTAGGCGAATAACCTCCGCAACGGCATTGGCCCGATTTTCGTCACGACCATGCACCACAACAGCTGCTCCTTCGGCGGCCAGCATCCTGACAATCGCTTCGCCCAAACCGGAACTCGATCCGGTCACCAAAGCACGTTTACCTACTAATTTCAGGTCCAAAATAACCTCCTTTTTTACTTTTTATTATTTTCTGACTTCCTGCAAACACTACTAGATATAAGCCATTAAGACCGTGTAGACGACTGAAATGCAGGGATATAATTTTATTGCAATAGATCAGTGAGATGACCTCCGGCAACAAGTAAACACCTGCTCTCGTGGCCGTTGTCAGTCATTTAATCATTCCCCTTCCGGTTCACAAACGCTTTCCCTAACTCTGTTTCCAGAAAATTGGCGGCTTCATCATGATCGGTAGAGATGCTTACCGGCATCCATTTTTCGAACTCAGCCTTTCGTTCGGCGTCGGCGTGTGTCAAAAGACTGGCTGCTTCACTGCCCAGTACCAAATGCACAGGTGGCTCCGGATGCTCGACCAGATCAATCATTGCTTTTGCGGCCTTATCGGGATCACCCATTGGAACAAAGGAGCCGCTCTTAAAGTAATCGGCCCGTTGATTTACGGTCGATGCATAGTCGTCAATTTGCGGAGCATAGGTCATGGAGTCACCGGCCCAATCAGTACGAAATCCGCCGGGTTCTACGCTCGTTACCCGTATGCCAAGTGGAGCCACTTCTTTAGACAATGCTTCACTAAAACCACCCAGTCCAAATTTAGCTGCCTGATACATGGTTAAACCGGCATTCCCAACTCGGCCTCCTACTGAACTGATTTGCAAAATACGGCCAGACCGCTGCTTACGCATGTAAGGCAACACAACGCGGGTTATTTCGATCGGCGCATAGAGGTTTGTTTCCAACTGGCTCCGTACCTGTTCGTCGGTAAAGGCTTCTGCAGCACCGACAATGCCAAAACCAGCATTATTTACCAATACGTCTATACGTCCAAAACGGATTATTGCCTGTTCAACAGCGGAGATGATCTGTGCTTTATCGGTAACATCCAGCTGGATCGGGTAGATCTGATCCGGATACGTTTGCGTGAGTTCTGCTAATTGTTCCGGCTTGCGGGCCGTTGCCACTACGGTATCGCCTTTGGCGAGCACTGCTTCGGTAAGGCTTCGTCCAAGCCCCCGGGAACTTCCTGTAATAAACCAAACTTTTGTCATTGTCTGTGCTTTTTTTTGACAAAGGTCGGCTGTATTTGTAGGGCCAACTTTGTTGAAACGCTCAAAGTTGGTTTGTTGAAACGCTCACATTAAACGGGAGGCTTCTTAATGCAAAGCGGGCCGGTATACCCTCAATGAGGTTTCCGGCCCGCTTTGTTTATACGGAAATAGCTTACGCTTCTTCTAATGTTTTGATATCAAGCTTAGACATTTTCATCATGGCCTCCATAACCCGTTTTGATTTCTCAGCGTCTTTGCTCTGCAACAGGCTATTCATTACGGACGGCACAATTTGCCACGATACCCCGAATTTGTCTTTGAGCCAGCCACAGGGCCCTTTTTCACCACCTTCAGAAAGCTTCTCCCAAAAATTGTCTACTTCCTCCTGAGTTTCGCAGTTAACAAAGAGTGAAATGCCTTCGGCAAATGTAAAATGGGGTCCACCATTCAAGGCTATAAATTCCTGTCCATCGAGGTGAAACATAACAGTCATTACCGTTCCTGCCGGTGCCGGACCTGCCTCGCCATACCGGGAAATATGGTCAATTTTTGCGTTTTTAAAAATCGACGTATACAAATTCGCGGCTTCTTCGGCCTGATCCTTGAACGTCAGGAATGTCGTGATCTTTTGCATGTTGTTTACCTTGTTACTGATTAATACTAAGGCAAATATACGCTTGCTCGCCGTCGTTAAAGGAGGGTAAAAACGACAAAAAGAGGGGCTATTGCGGCACATTAGTAAACAAACCATACAATTCCCAAAATCAGATGAGATTAAGCATTTTCAGACTTTAGCGGGCATAGAAGTAACAGAAAGATACGACTAATTCTATCTGAGGAAGGTTGCCGTTTGCGGCTGGGGCTGACTGGCGGGGTTTTTCTCCGAGGCACCAGCACGTCGCATAAGGAGACGGTCGATCGAATAGCGACCACTGCCAATAAATAGTAAGGCCAGGCTCATGCCGAAAATGAGCAAGTCCATTTCGTAACCTTCTCCTTTCTGGTTGCCGAACCAGTTCATGGAGAAGCCAAATGGCAAATGCGTGGTCAGCATCGCTCCCAGCATAACGGCAAAGGTCGCCAGCGCATTTATCCGCCCCAGCAAACCCAGCAGCAGTCCGATAGCGCCAATCGTCTCGATACCAATGGTCAAAAGACCAATAAGCCAGGGAATATGAACCGTGTCGGTGAAGAAATGCATGGTATTGCTGAAACCAAAGCCGCCAAACCAACCGACAGCTTTCTGCAATCCATGATAGATCATTACTGTGCCGAGCGGCAAACGAAGTATCAATCCCGCCCAGTCGTTACGGGTGGCAATGAGTTTTTGAAACATGATGATGTTAGTTGTACGGTGATTAACCGTTGGGCTTCGATGATAAAAAGAGTTCAGGCGGGCACCGAATCATAGAAGAATTGCTCGCGAACGATTTTATCGTTGCGCCAGTGCTGCACCGATACCTGCGTGTAGTTTTTGCGACCCCACTCTTTGTGCGTATAGTCATACTGCCAAACGACCATCGTTACGCCATCACCCGCGGCTGTGTCGAGTACCCTAGCCGTATGTACGGCCATGAGATTGCTATAAAACAGCTGTTCGCGCTGACGGTTTGCGGCTTTACCGATTGTAGGGGCAATGCATTTTCCTGCATGACGACCTGTTCGTCGTAGTAGTACTCAAAGGCATCTATTGCCCGGCCGTCGAGCACGAGCTGGTTCAGTTGTTGAATGTTGTTGAGGAGCTTATCCATTGCTTTGTCTTTTTATAATTATCGTCTTGTTTTGACAGGACAAAGCTACGGCAAGCCCTTAGGCGGGTTCCTTGATGTAGTTTAGGAAATAGTATTGATCTAGTTTAAGCTTTCCGGGTAGCCATTTGCTTTCGGATGCGGCTAAGAAACTCGGGTGTAAAACCTAAATAGGAGGCGATCAGGTGTTGAGGAACACGCTGGTCGATACCAGGGTAACGCTCGATGAAGTGACGATAACGTTCCTCGGCGGTTTGGCTGATGGTGGCAATCACGCGTTGTTCCGCTGCCACAAACGCCCGCTGACTGAGAATACGAAAAAATCGTTCAAATTTGGGGACACGCTCATACAGCTCGTCCATCGATGCCTGATCGATCTGTAAAAGCTCCGAGTCTTCGAGGGCGTCGGTATTGTAGGCCGCTGGCGATTGTGTCAGAAAACTATACAGATCGCCGGTCCACCAGTTTTCAACGGCGAACTGCACCACATGCTCGTCGCCACGATCGTCCACAAAATAGGTCCGTAGGCAACCTTTAAGCACAAATGAATCGAACTTGCATACGTCACCGGCTTGTACCAGATATTGGCGTTTGCGCAGCAGTTTATACTTCAGCAGCGAGGTGAAATAGTCCGTTTCGGCCGGTTCGAGCTGGATATACTGACCTACATGAGCGAGGATCGGATCGTACATTGTCATACATCAACGCTTACCGGCCAAATTTCAGTGTTGTGCCAATCCGGAACCCTAATCCCTGGTATTTGGCGTCCTGCCACTGCGAAATAACTTCCACCCGGAAAAATGGCAGCACCTGCGGAATCAGGCCATCTAAACCATAGCCAACTTCGGTGTAGTGCTGCGAATTTGGCGTGTAGAGGTAATGCACAAACAGGTTCTCTTTCAGGCCAATCAGCCGAACAATCGTCAGCTGGGTTACAAGAAACTTGCGAAATTCGGCCAGTACATGGCCCTCGACAAACCGCTTCCCAGTGCTGTATTGATAATACGGCAGCAGACGAAAACTGGAGACAACATCGCCCTGCTGGAAGAAAAACTGATTTCCTGCAAAGTGCTTGAAATCGGGGAAATAGACCTGTTTATCATTCAAAAAGGCCCCGGCACTGATCTGATAATTCAAACGGCTCCGTATACCGGTTTCAAATGAATGGCTGATGCTGGCCTGGAGAAAGTCATAATCGACGTCGGAATCAGCAACGCCATGAATACCTTTTCGGTAATTTACGGTCAGTAACGGGCTATCATTATCACGCTGGGCTGTCCGCCGTCCATTCCGGATGATGTATTGGGTAGAACCCAGTCGCGCCGAAGCCGTCAGGTTCAGTATCAGTGCATTGTGCACCGGGAAACCCGTGGTGGTCAGTTCAGCATTTTCGGGTCGGTTGGGCGTATAGACACGATTACGCCAGTTAATCCACGGTTTAAGGTCTTCTTTGTAGTTGGTCAGTTCTGTTCGCTGGGCATATTCCAGGCTACCGGCTATGTTTAGTCGTTGTTTAAATGGCGACGCGCTGACAGATAAGTTTAGAAAATCTTTCTGATAGAGTTTCGCAAAATTCTGCTCGAACAGGAGTGTTGTCAGTGAATTCAAAAATGGGCTGATTGGATTATCGGGATTGAACTGATACAAATACCGGCCGCCTGTTAAACCAATTCGGGTGTTTTTGTACTGGTAACTGGCCTGACCGTATCCCACAAACTGCTTTCGGCCAAACTGATAGCGGCCCGTTCCACCGATATTCCATTCGCCCAATGGAATTTGCCTGAACCGATTTACAGAGTCTACTCTGGCCCGATAGCGGAAGTTCAGCGCGCCTTCCAGCGTGTAGCCTTCAACCGTATTGTACTCGATCCGGGTGATTGGACTGGTGTAAATCAGGGAACTGCGCTTACTCAGGCGCCATGTGTTGCCGCTCAGTAATTGGCCAATGGAAAACTTATTCGGTGATTTCTTTTTGGTTGTGTCTCGTCGGGTGGTATCGGCAGTTCCGGGTGCTTTTATCTCACGGGTTAGTCCCAGGCTATCGGCTTTGCGGTAGCTTTTGATTTCGGCGGTTGTCAGTGGCACCGACCGCAGCGAATCCCAGAAAACATTGGATCGTTTGCGAGCCAGAGAATCGACTACCAGTGAATCGTCGCGCACAACGGTTACGTCTTCTTTTCGATTTTTTCGGGCTTGTTTTTCCTGCTTTTCGTATTCCTTGACGAGTTGCCTTAAATTTTTGGTTGAAAATTCCTTCTGTTTTTTCACCAGCTCATCCAATTGTTTGCCCTTGATATCCCCTTTGGATAGTGTTGTAGCGGGCGCCCCTTTTTTCTCATCGGCAACCTCAATTTCCTCCACAAAGGCTGGATTGACCACGAATTCACTGAACGTAAGGTTGCGGATATAGTAACCTGTTGCTTTCACGCCCAGGTAAGACCCGCTGCCATTGTAGCGTTGGTTTGTCGGCATCCAAACGCCCTGAATAGGCGTACAGACATGGCGAACGGTGAAGGAAATTCCGATGCTGTTGACCGTCTCCAGTTGTAAACTGTGAATAGCCCAGGTGTTTTCGATGATATAGATCGTACCCCGAAAAACGCCCTCGCCATACTGCCTTGGAATAACCTGAATTTTACTGATTTCTATCGCTTTCCCATCTGGCCCAGGCTCCCGAAATGTACCCTTGTATTCAAATTTATAATACGCAAACGCCTTGGGCGATAGTGGCGATACCGTGTTCGCAATGGTTGGATTATAAAAACTGGCGTTATAAAACTGGTTAGGACTTAGAAAATCGCCCTGCGAATTACGATTCGCAATGATCCGTTGCCGGTAGGTATTGGGCTGACTAAACGAGACTTCGGCCACGGTTTCGTTCAGCAATGGCACACCAACTTTGAAGTTGGCTTCCTTTTCCGCTTCTTTTAGCTGCTTCCGAAACGCCATCTCGGCCAGGTTGGGAAGATCCAGCACGGTAAATGATGATTTGGTATAGACCCTCGCCTTAAACCGCTGTACCTGCAATTGATGAAACCGGCTTTTGGCAATGGCGCGTCGCATGATCGTATAGGCCGGATCTTCGTTACCGGCTTTCGCTTCTACCTCCGCCAGCCGAAGGGCCTGCTCCTCCAGGGTAGCGTCTAATGTGGTAAATCCGGCTCCAATCTCTACTGGCTTCTGGATTGTCTGAAATCCCAGAAACTGAAAAACAATGGTGTACTTGCCAGGTGCCAGCGCGATTTCATAGCGCCCTTCGGCGTTGGTAATCGTACCGTTCGGTGTCCCTTTAACAATGACAGCGGCATAAGGCAGTGCTTCTCCCTGAGCATTCTTAACCATTCCCCGTAGGCCCGTGCCGCCTGTTTGCGCGATGCCTATTGTTGAATAAAAGAAAGCAAACAGACTAAGTAGGGTAATCTTCATGCAAGAATAGGTTGTGTATTCAGTGTCAGACGCTAGCAAGCTAACGAACGTAATTTAGCATTTTATGCCCAAACATCAGATTTTGAAGAATCAGTCAGTGAAGGCACTCTGTAGGGCAGATGCAGATATGAATCAAAGCGTTGTCTGAGCGTATTGTTAAAAATCTATAATGTCTTTGCGTATCTTGCTTCAAACTGCTCACAACCTGTAACCTATGTATAAATCAGTACACTTTCTCCTCTGGATATTTCTATTTTCGCTTGCTTCCTCCACCGCAACTGCCCAACCCACACAACCATCGACCGTTTTGCCGGAACGCGAACGGGCGCGTGTAATCGATGACATTCTGGACGATCGCTTCACTAACTTTCTCCCAAAACTGATGCGTCGGGAAGGTCTCGATATGTGGATCATTATTTCCCGCGAATACAATGAAGATCCCGTATTGAGAACCATGCTGCCAAGTACCTGGCTATCGGCACGGCGACGGACAATCATCGTTTTTTTCGATAATGGGAAAGAGGTTGAGAAACTGGCCATTGCGCGCTATGATGTAGGCAATCTGCTGAAAGGTGCGTGGGATATTGACGTTCGCCCGAACCAATGGGAAGCACTGGCGAAGATCATTGAAGACCGGAAGCCCAAAAAAATTGGCCTGAATATGTCCACCAACTATGGCCATGCGGATGGACTATCCTTCTCGGAACACGAAGAGTTCCTTAAAAAGCTACCCGCCGACTATCAGAAACGCCTTGTTTCGGCCGAGAAAGTAGCGGTTGGCTGGCTCGAAACCCGAACCGAAAAGGAAATGGCGATTTATCCGCTTATCTGCCGTTTATCGCACCAGATTATTCAGGAAGGTTTTTCGGAACAGGTCATTCAGCCGGGTGTTACCACCACCGACGACGTAGTCTGGTGGTTCCGCCAGCGCATTACCAGCCTTGGCCTGGATACCTGGTTTCACCCAACGGTTGACGTTCAACGGGCCGACGAGCAGGATTTCAATCACCTTCGTACGTTCTCGAAGCGCCCCGATAAACAGGTTATCATGCCGGGCGATCTGCTTCACGTTGATTTCGGAATCACGTATCTGCGCCTGAACACTGATCAACAGCAGCACGCCTATGTATTGCGCCCCGGTGAAACCGACGTTCCAGAATCGATCAAGGCTGCCTTTAAGCAGGGAAATCGGTTGCAGGATATTCTGATCGAGCAATTCAAGTCCGGAAAAACAGGGAATCAAATGCTACTGGCGGCTCTGGATCAATCGCAGAAAGAAGGCATTAAAGGCACGATTTATTCCCATCCCATTGGCGTTCACGGTCATGCGGCTGGGCCGACAATCGGGCTTTGGGATCAACAGAAAGGCGTTCCGGGCCCTGGCGATTATCCACTATTGGCCAATACCGCCTATTCTATTGAACTCAACGCTGCCGTCGAAATTCCGGAATGGAAGAAAGTCGTACGCATCATGCTCGAAGAAGATGGCTTTTTCGACGGTCAGACATTTCGCTATATAGACGGTCGGCAAACGGAAATTTATACGATACCCCGAAAATTGGGCTATGTAAAATGAGCCCTATATAGCGATGAGATGCAGGGAACTATGTTTCATCGCTTTATGTAACTTTACTAGCTTTAAACGTCTAAGAGTCATGACATCTATTATTGAGCTGGAACGTCAGGAACACGAGGAAATTCAAAAACGTATGGTTGCTGTTGCTAAATGCATGTTAAAAAGCAAACAGCAGCTTCAGCAGGAAATTCGGGACGATCTACGAAAACCTGAAGTAAAGGCTGCTATCTACGAGCTGAAGAAACGGAATGCAGAACACACCCAAAAAGGGGTATGAATTTATTTATCTGGGTGGTATCAATAACACCTATATATTCATAACCAGTGATCAGGTTGTTTACGAGTTAAAGTTTAAACCAAGTAGTTATATTTTCGGCAAACAGCCTCCTTTCACTGAATTCGCCTATGAATTTGTGATTGAAGTTGCCGAAAATCCACTACCTAAGCTTCCTCCACCTGACGAGTGCATCCCAATTACTCTTGCCACTATTTTCAATGAATTCTTTACGCTGAAAGAAACAGTTGTTGTCTATATCTGCGAGAATGCAGATGGACGTGCCAACGCCCGAAATCGAAAATTTAACCAGTGGTTTGAGCAATCCGGCCGAGCGGGGTTAAGTTTTGTGAAGTTTGACTATCATTTCGGAACTGGGACAGAATTCTTTTACACATCGCTTATCATGCGGATAGATAATCCTCAAATGGCCGATATAATTATATCCTTTCAAAAGTTATCACTTGGTTACAGTGATCCCGAAAAGTAATCAATATTACCTCATTTCACTTTAACCGGCGAACCATCCCGAATTTCTTCGGTAGCGGCAGTAATGTATTGATCGCCTTCGGTCAACTGGCCGAATACCTCGATTTTTTCATCAGCCTCAAGCCCTGTTTTCACCCGAACCCATTCGGCTTTACCATCCTTAACTTTGACAATAAAGACACCCGTTGTTGAGTTGACTATAGCGGATTTCGGCACAATAAACGTATTGTTTTTGGTCGGTAGTGGAACGTTGACTTCGGCCACCATGCCGGGCAACAGCTTCTTGTCATTGTTAATGACATCGACCTCTACACGCTCAGAACGTAAGCGTTTATCAAGCGCGCCAGCCTGACGTTTTACCTGTCCTGTAAATTTCTTGTCGGGGAAGGCCTTAACGGTAAAGCTCACCGCGTCGTTCTGATCCACATAACCCGTATACGCTTCCGGAACCGAAATAACCAGACGTAATTTCTTCTGCTCGGTTAATACGAATAACGGGAACTCGGAGCCTTTCCCAGCGGGACCGATGTAGGCACCTGTACTGGCATTACGCGCGCTGATAATCCCATCAAAGGGAGCACGGATCTCAAGGTATTTTTTCAGGTCAGACACTTCCCGATAGGCTGATTTAGCCGCTTCCAGTTGAGCCAGGTCCGCATTACGTTTCGCTAGCGCCTGATCGACATCGTTTTTCGAGACGGCTCCCGAGAATTTACTGGCTTCCAGTATACGCTCATAATTGGCCTTACTCCCAATCGATACCGCTTCCTGTCCTTTGAGTTTCGATTCAGCCGACGACAGTTGGGCGCTCAATTCGGGTGCTTCGGCGAGGGCAAGCAGTTGCCCCTGCTTCACTTCAGACCCAACATCAACATGGAGGGCTTTGATGAAGCCACTCACTTTGCCATAAATATCAACATCACGAAAAGCTACCAGTTCGCCCGGCACTTGTAATGACGACGATAGTTTTCCTTTTTTTAGCGAGAATACTTCCGTAGCTGCCGGTGCATCAGGAGCTTCCGCAGCTTCTTCTTTGCCTTCAGATGAATGACAACTGGTTACAGTACTGAGCAGGAATAAACTCCCAACAAGGGCAAGCAGATTAAAATATGGTTTGTTAATTAACCGGTTCATACGAGGATGGAATATAATACTTACTTTCTTTGTCTTCAGGATCGAGCGATACTGAATCGGTTGAGGTTTTACCCTGTACCCACGCAAATACCAGCGGGAGAATAAACAGGGCTGCAAATGTCGATGCGATCAGGCCGCCAATAACAGCACGGCCCAGCGGAGCGGCCTGCGAACCACCTTCGCCTATGCCCGAGGCCATCGGAATCATTCCGACAACCATGGCTACGCTGGTCATCACAATAGGTCGCATACGCACAGAGGCCGCTTCTCGGGCCGAAAGCAAGGCATTTCCATTTCGCATTCGAAGTTCTTCGGCGTTAGTTACCATCAGTACGGCATTGGAAATGGATACACCCACCGACATGATCATACCCATGTAAGATTGTAGATTGAGCGTTGAGCCGGTTAGCATCAATAGAACTAGCGAACCGACCAAAACGGCGGGAACCGTACACAGTACAACCAGCGATACTTTGAATGACTGGAAGTTAGCCGCCAGCATCAGGAAAATGACGACGATGGCCGTAAACAAGCCCGTTTGCAGACTATCGAGCGTGTCAATCAGCACCTGCGTCAGGCCCTGCATCTTTACCGTTAATCCCCGTGGCAATTCACCCAGTGAGTCAATGGCTTTCTGGACATCGCGGGCCGCTGTTCCTAGATCGATGTCGTTGAGATTGGCCGTTACCGACAAAACCGGAATGGCGCCAACATTGTCGTTTTCGCCGTAGGTCGTTCCTTTTTGCAGGGTAGCCACATCGCTCAGAATTGGGCGGTTGGCATTCGGTGAAACGGGTATTTCGCCCAAATCGTTGACGCTGGTCATCTGGTTTTCAGGCACCTGCACCTGCACCGTATAGGTTTGACTCGATTTTGGGTCGATCCATACGCTTTTCTCCGTATAGCGTGACGACGACGTAGCGGCAATCAATGACCGTGAAATAGCGGAAATGTCGGTTCCTAACTGAGCCGCCCGTGTCCGGTCAATGGTTACGTTAATGGCGGGGTATTTCGTGGCCTGACCAATCTGAACATCGCGCAGGTATGGAATCTTGTTCAGCTTGGCAATCACCTTATTGGCGTACTCTTCGTTTTGCTGTTTGTTTTTACCCGAAAGCTTCACCTCAATAGGCGTTGGCGACCCCTGGCTAAGAATCTTGTCGGTTAATTCTATCGGCTCAAATGACAGCTTTACGTCAGGCAGATCTTTTTTCATGCTGGCCCTGAATTTATCCTTCAATTCATCAAGATCAACATCGTAATCTTCTTTCAGGCTTACCTGTAAAACTCCTTCCTGTGGCCCGGCCATAAAGAGATAGATCGGGCTCGTCGAAAACTGAGCCCCGTGCATTCCAACCATAGCCGATGTAATCTCGATATTTTCTTTACCAACTAGTTTATTCAGCACATCGATGGTTTTGAGCATGGTCCCTTCGGTTTTTTCGAGCCGAGTACCATCAGGATTACGCAACCGAACCTGAAATTGGCCACCACTTACTTTCGGTAACACATCACGGCCAATGGATGTGATCAGCAGAAAAGCAATCCCCATCGACCCGACAACATAAACCAGAACAATGGGTTTCCGGTAGGGAAGCATCCGCCCGATGAACCGGACAAACCGCGCCCGAACGCGCTCAAAATAGCTTATTTTGCCGTCATTGTTAAGGTCGACCCGATGCGCCAGTTTCTTCTTTTCCTGTAGTAGATCGTCGTGTTCATCATGTCCGTTCGAACCTGATCTGCCATTTGATTTGATCAGTTTTCCTTTCACCAGATCATGCTTTGTCGCTTTCCCGTTGCTGACAGGATGGTGTTCTTTCATCATCCAGTTGGCCAGTACGGGCACCAGCGTTTGGGCCATCACATAAGAGGTGATCATCGAAAAGCCAATGGCCAGGGCAAGAGGCAAAAACAGCGCGCCTGGAATACCCGTCATCGTAAACGCGGGAGCAAATACGGCCAGGATACAAAACAGAATCAGGAGCTTGGAAAAGGCTATTTCCTTACAGGCATCCCAAATAGCCAGGGCTTTGGGTTTGCCCATATCCATATGCTGGTGGATGTTTTCAATCGTTACCGTACTTTCATCGACCAGAATACCAATGGCAAGCGAAAGGCCGCTCAACGTCATGATGTTGATGGTCTGACCAAATAACGACAGGAACAAAACCCCCGAAATGATACAGGTCGGAATGGTTATGATCACAATCAGCGCACCCCGTACATCGCCCAGAAACAAAAGGACCATTAAACCGGTCAGAATTGCCCCAATAGCGCCTTCGGTCATCAGACTCTCCACGGCATTGATCACATATACCGATTGGTCGAAGGTATACGTCAGCGTTACATCTTCCGGCAGCAGGGCTTGAAAACGGGGCAGTGAAGCTTTCAGGTTTTGTACGACCTCCCAGGTAGAAGCATCGGCCGATTTGGTAATGGGCAAATACACCGATCGTTTCCCGTTAACCAATACATAACCCTGCGTAATATCGGCTCCATCTTCAATGGTCGCTACGTCTTTCAGATACAGGTTTTGAACCGTTCCGGTATAGAGCGGGATATTCCCGAAGTCTTCAATATTTTTGACCGTCGTGTTGGCAGGCGTAAAATAGTTCAGGTCGCCAATTCGTACGTTTCCTGCCGGTGTTGCCTGGTTGTTGATCCGTAGGGCAGCCACCAACTGGTCGGGAGTCAGATTGTGGGCACGCAGTAATTCCGGGTCAGCTTTAATAACAATGGACCGGGAGTTGCCTCCAAATGGAGCGGGTGATACTAACCCTGGAATCGATGTGAAACCAGAGCGGATATATACGTTGGCCAGATCCTGCAATTCATTGTTACTACGCTTCGGACTACTCAATACCAGTTGTCCAACCGGTAAGGTCGACGCGTCGAAACGCAGAATAAACGGTGGTTGCGAGCCGGGCGGAAAACTAGATTGCGCTCGATTGGAATAGGCAGACACTTCGGCAGCTGCCTGCGCCATATTGGTACCTTCGTAAAATGATAATTTCAGTAAGGTTATGCCTTGAATATTTTTACTCTCAATACTTTTTACCCCCGACACATAAAGCAGCAGGTTTACATATTGTTTCCCGAAAAACGACTCCATCTGGTTGGGCGTATAGCCGCCAAATGGCTGGGATATGTAAATAACTGGCAGGTTCAGGTTCGGGAAAATATCAATCTTGATGTTGCGGACTGCATTTATACCGAAGAAGAATAAGCTAGCTACTAAAACCAGAATCGTAATTGGCTTTCGTAACGCGGATCGTATTAAATTCATTACTCGACTGAGCTAGTTAAATGGTTTGCGTTCAGATTTTCCTATACCTGAACAATCAGTAGGATTTTGCCCAACTTTTTCCAGAATACATTACATACTGCGGTATTCGATCCTAAAAGTTACGAATTTGTCTGATACTTTTCGGCCTTTGGTCTATTGGTTTTAAGAGAGAATTAATCAGCAACGTTTTTGTTACAACACCTTATGCATGATCTACTTACGTTAAAAAGCCAGTAAAAATGCTTAGTAGCTGAGGTCTTATTTTGCCATTTCTGCTACTTATTAATGTGTATTTTATACATTTTCTACCGATAGCGAACAAAAAAAGGTGCCAGATCGACTAAATCTGGCACCTGTATAAGTTAAAACACCTGTTCGAATAATCACTCTATTTCTACGGACCGACGTAATGGTTGCCTTTTCCAGTAGGTCAGACTACGCCAGACCCACTCAAGCGGGCCAAACTGGAACCGTTGCAGCCACAATAAGCTAAAGAGAATGTTGACAGTCCAGATTCCCAGCACCACGGCATACAGCTGGTAGTATTGTAAATGGCCAAAATAACCCAGTCCATAGCCAAAGAAAATAAGTGTGCAAAGAATTGTATGAAGAATGTAATTACTGAAGGCCATTTGTCCTACGGCACCCAACGCTCGAAAAACGCCCTTTGCCACGCCTGCCTGAATCAGTAAAATGAGCACACTGACATGGGCAATTACCAGTAACATCCGCTGAATAGGGTATAACAGGCTACTGATCGAAACAGGTTGCGAATCTAAAAAAGCAGTTGTGTTCGGAAACTGATGGCCATACCACCAACTGAATACGACAATGGGAATCCCCAAACTATAGCCAACTGCCAACAAGCGCCTGTAGATTCGAGGAGGGAGTTGTCCGGTTAAAAAGCCCCACTTAAACAGAGCCATTCCCAGTAACATGAGTCCAAGAGCATCCCAAATGGATAAAATCAGGTAATTGGTTTCTATTTTAAAGGCAAATGGTCGAACATGACTGGCCACTTCGGTGTAATTCCCCCGCATCAGCCGCGTGTTTTTGTCGATTTCCGCTTTGTCTGGAATAAACTCCTTTGCTGTTTCGAGCCAGGCCGTTTTAGCCTCCTGTTGCGTTTTCGTTATGGGTTTATTTAGTTTTTCAGCGGCTACAACGTCCAGGTAAGCCAGGCGTTGCTCGCGAATATGATGATAAAACAACTGGCCCGTAATGGCATCGAAACTTCCCAGCGCTAAGGCAATGCCAAGTAGCCAGGCTGGTTTTAATTTCCTGAACCAGAACAGAATAAGTGCGCAAACTCCATAAATATATAGGATGTCACCTAGCCAGAGCAGTACATGAGCATGAATTAAACCGAAGAGTATCAGCCAGCCCATTCGGCGGTAATAAAGACCGGTTACGGCCCATTTTCCGGCGCCAGCCTGCTCTTTACGGGTCGTAAAAATGAGTACGCCAGCGCCAAACACCATCGAAAACAAGGCCCGCATTTTTCCTTCAAACAGGACCGTGATAAAGAAATGGAACCGGTAATTTATATTTTCCGGATCATTGCGAAAAGCGTCTGTAAAGCGATCCGGCATAGCAAACCCCGGAATATTCATCAATAAAATACCAAGTAGCGCCACGCCCCTCAGAATGTCGATGGTTTTGATTCGTTCACGTTGAGCCACGGGTTTATACAACACGGGCGATTGGTCATTGGGGAGGGTAGCTACGGCTGCGGATAGGTTTGCCATATGTCTGTCTGTTAGTGTATTGTCTGGACAAATCAACTCATAATCAGCCATTAATTGTAGCGTAGAACTACTGGAAATCACCACCGGTAGTTAGCAAAAAGTACTGTTTCAGTGCACCCGATGCCATTTTTCAGGACAAATAGTGGAAAGCCTTTACCGATTACCCGCAAGTAGCCTGATTTTCCAGATCATGTTAATGGTTACTGGTTTGTAAATTAGCTGGTTATCAGTATATTATTGGGGAGAAGCGGCCTCTGAAAGCCCTCTGCCTGGTGTGGCGGAGGGCTTTTTGACTAAATAGATTTCTTTGATTAGCGTTTGATCACTTTTACCGTCTGTTGCTGATTATGGGTAGTGACCCGCAACAGGTACACACCAGGCGCCTGCTGTTCTAAGTTTAGTACTTCCTGATGACGGGAGGAGGTTACTTTCACACGTTTATTCAGGACATTCGATCCACTCAGATTCATTAACCACAAGTCTACTGTTTGATGGCTGGCCCCTTCAATAAGTACGGTGAGGTCAGCATCTACCGGATTGGGATACACATGGGTGATCAGGTTTGCCTCCAATTCGGCTGATTGGCGGGGACTGCCATTCACCGGGCATGTGGCCCGAATGTTCCAACTGTAGGTGACTTCCTGTCCATTCTGGCGCGCTTTCAGACTGATCAGGGGGGCATCGGCCGCCGTGCGTAATTCAGCATCGACAAACTGATTGGGGTTGGTCGTCCAGGCGGTGATGCCAATGGCCATGAATTCAGGTTGCGAGCCATCGCCACCGGTTGTGTTGAAAGTAAATTGACCCGTAGCACAGTTATAAGTTGGAGCCACTAGCTGCAGATCTGAACCACCACCGCTGCTCACGGTAAGCATGAACTGACCGGTTGTCGCTAAACCATCCGTATCTGTAGCAGTCAGGGTAATCAAAAACGCGCCCGATTCAGGAGCTACTCCACTTAGGAGGCTGCCATCAAACGTGAATCCGGCAGGCTGTCCAGCCGCCGTTACAGTCAGGACCTGGTTTTCGGGATCAGTAAATGTACCGGAGGGCAGTGTGATCAGCACATTACTGCCGGGGAGCACCGTCTGGTTCGCCAAGGGGCCATTGAAGACGGGGGGCTTGGCGTTCCCAATTGGGCATGTGGCCCGAATGTTCCAGCTGTAGGTGACTTCCTGTCCATTCTGGCGCGCTTTCAGACTGATCAGGGGGGCATCGGCCGCCGTGCGTAATTCAGCATCGACAAACTGATTGGGGTTGGTCGTCCAGGCAGTGATGCCAATGGCCATGAATTCAGGTTGCGAGCCATCGCCACCGGTTGTGTTGAAAGTAAATTGACCCGTAGAGCAGTTATAGCTTGGAGCCACTAGCTGTAAGGCCTGGTTTCCCCCCGGAGAATTGATGGTGATCGTAAAGGTAGCTGTTGCTGTCATTCCTGACTGATCGGTAGCGGTTACGGTAATATCGGTTACCCCCGTTCCAGTGGGTATACCACTTATCGTTCCCGCCGATCCGGCCGTGAACTGTAAGCCAGCAGGCAAGCTACTGATACTGTAGGTCAGGGGAAGGCCTTCCGGGTCTGTAAAGGCAGGGATCGTTTGCAAAAAAGGCTGGCCAACTACACCGCTTGCATTTCCGATGCCAGGGGCCACGGGCGGCAAATTACCCGGCTGAACAACCGCATCGTTGGGTGAGGTCACAACGGTTGCATTATAACCAACCGCCACAAACAGGCCGTTTCCATACGTTATGCCTTCCAGATTACTTTGGGTATTGGACATCCGGGGTGTCCAGGTCAAACCATCGGGAGATGTAAAAATTCGCCCTCCCTGAACAAGGGCAACAAATTGACCATTGCCAAAAGTAAGTCCGGAAGCGACTCCGTCACTTTTAAATGCTGGCGCAACCGTCCAGCTTACACCATCGGTCGAACGGGTAACGGTTGTGCCAAATCCCGACCCAATACCAATGGCGATATAGGTACCATTTCCGTAAGCGACGTAGCTAAGATTATCTGGGATGCCAGCCGAACGGGGTGTCCAGTTACTCCCATCGGGGGATGTACCAATGGCTCCGTTTAACCCTACGGCCACAAATTGTCCATTCGCATAACTTATATCGGAATAGAAGGTGCTTCCCGTCGAAGATTTGCTCCAGCTAATGCCGTCGGTTGACTGTAGGATATTTCCATTCGAGCCTGGCCCAAATCCGGCACCGACAGCCACATACTGCCCATTTCCATAGGCAATGGCCCTGATGGTGGCTCCTAGACCTGAATAGCGCATCGTCCATACCAGTCCATCCGGGGAGGTTTGAATAATTCCCTCTCCGCCCACGGCCACAAATTGTCCATTTCCAAAGACAACATTATTAAACCCTTCATCGGCTCCGGCAAAATGTTGGGGACTCCCCAATACGTAGTTTACCCCATTGGTCGAGGTAATTGCCGCGCTGCCAATGGCTGGAGATATACTAATTGGGTATTTGCCTACGGCCACATAGCGCCCATTTCCATAAGCCGCCCCCCTAAGCTGCAAATCACTGTCTATCGTGAGTGGATGCCAGGATATACCGTTATTGGTCGAGGTGCGAATGGTGCCACCGGCCCCTGTAGCGATAAACTGGCCATTCAGGAATCGAACACCGTACAGGAAAAATTCTGTTCCGGACTTGAACGGGAAAGCACCCCATTGGATACCGTCGGGTGAAGTCAGCACTTGATTTTTCGCCCTGGCTACGGCCACAAATGCACCCGTTGTCGGATTACAAGCCACTCCGGACAAATCCAACAAGGCACCAGGCCCTGGTCGTAGCGTCCAGGTCACTCCATCCGGCGAAGTAACAATGGCACCATTATTTCCAACGGCTACCAGAAGGCCATTGGGTCCAGCTGTCATACTTCGCAGCGTTGAAGCAATGCCTGATTGTCTGTTTATCCAGGTTACGCCGTCCGTTGAGGTTTTAATCATTCCATCGTGTCCTGCCACCAGAAACAGGCCAGCACCATAGGCTGCTACCAGAATATGCTGAGGGGTTCCAGATACCTGCGGGCTCCAGGTCACCGCGTCGGCGGAGGTGATAAGCGTACCATTATCACCCACGGCAATAAATTGCCCGGCACCATAGGCGATATCGTTTAAGGACTTGCCAGTACCGGATACCTGAGGAGTCCAGCTCAGCCCATCGGGTGAGGTCAGTACACGCCCCTGAGCGCCCACGGCCACAAATTTGCCAGCGGCATAAACCAGGGCGAATAATCCGCCGGAATTGGGGTGATCGGTGAATTGGGTCGACCAGCCAATGCCATCGGTCGAGGTTTGAATGTATTCTCCTGCTCCATCGCCACCCACTACGACGTATCGCCCGGCTCCAAAAGCGGCATCCGTCAGGAGCTGATCCGCCGTTTGTGGCCGATTGGTCCAGGTGGTTTGTGCCTGCGCACTCAGCAGCGTTGCCAACAGCAAGCCGTTGAATAGGAGTCGAATTAATCCGGGGTAAATACCTGAGGTGTATGCCTGTGAAGTCATAAGCTGAGTAGAGCTTGCCATTGGTAATTGAAGTAAGTGGAATGATTACTGGTCAAACCTACTGGAAAAGGCAAGGGTGTGACAGGTCAAACCAACAACGAGTGGATATGACCTAATAACGAACAGGAATGAGGGAGAAAACCTATAAAGGAAAACCTTCGGCTGAATGCCTTGACTAATGGACAAAGCGGTTGGGCCGTCGTTATGGTTTATACGTTGCAGATGTGATCGAAGGAGATATTGAGCGTATGATTTAGATTATTTAGCCGAAATGGACATAGGCAATACCTAGGCTAAAAAGGAGCAGGCTAATTACTTTGGGGGTAGTGTATCAGCCGGGAAATAGAGCGGCTGTGGACTTTTGCAAATCAAAGCCTTTTTATTGGCATGTCGCTGGTATAAAAAAGCCTCCTTTTTTAGCTTGAGCATCATCACAACGCCAAAGCGAGAAAGGAGCTTTTTTACGCATAACGGGGATAGAGTCGTGCCACCGCAGCCGCGTACAGTGGCACGACTGAGTATCATTAGTAACCGTGGCACGGCTCTACACCGTTATGCAAAAGGCCTACTTATAAACTTCCCGAATTTCGGGATGAGTCATGTTTACGGATTAATGTTCGGCTATCCTTGTTGTTATTCGATGAACGTTCATTGGTTTAAGGCATTTAAGAACCTTTCGGGGTAGCGGGTGCCGGAGACGATTCCGGCGGGCATGATCGTTTCGATGCTTTCCAGATCTTCTCTGGTGAGTTGAACGTTTTCGGCGGCCATGTTTTCTTCGAGATGGCTGATGCGTTTAGAGCCGGGGATGGTTATGATATCGTCGCCCTGGGCCAGCACCCAGGCAATCGCCAACTGAGCTGGAGTGCACCCTTTTTCGGCGGCCAGCGTTTTGATCTGTTCAACCAGCTCAAGATTTTTGTAGAAGTTCTCTCCCTGGTAACGGGGTATGTGTACACGACTGTCTTTGAGATCGTCGGGCGTTCTGATTTCACCGCTTAAAAAGCCTCGGCTTAGCGGGGCATAGGCAACCAGACCAATACCCAATTCGCGGATGGCAGGAAGAACTTCAGCTTCAATATCGCGCGTCCAGAGCGAGTACTCGATTTGTAGTGCCGTGATGGGATGCACTGAAGCCGCCTTTTGAATAGACGCTGCCGATGCTTCCGAGAGACCAATGTAACGAACAACGCCCTTTTCTACGAGATCGGCCAGTGCGCCGACCGTATCTTCAATAGGAACATTGGGATCGACCCGTGCGAGGGTGTACAGATCGATGTAATCCGTTTTCAGGCGCTGGAGACTGTAAAAGACAGCATTTCGAAGGTAATCAGGATGGCCACTTACCGGGCCGGGACCCATCGATTTGTTTGGTCCGGGAGTTACCAGCTGCCCTGTTTTTACGGAGAGGAAAGCTTTGTCGCGTTTGCCTTTGATGGCCTGTGCGATCAGTTCTTCGTTATGGCCTACGCGGTAGTAATCGGCTGTGTCTAAAAAGTTGTGTCCGAGTTCAAGGGCTCGTTCGATGGTGGCGATGGACTCTGTATCGTCAGATTGTCCGTAGGCGCCCGACATGCCCATACAGCCTAACCCTACTGCCGATACAAGAGGGCCGTTTGTTCCTAGTTTTCTGTTGATCATTTGCGTATTTATTAGAAGCGCAAAGGTCCAGAGAACCTCAGGAAAGGAGCCGGACAAATCGCATTAGTTCCCTGACAAATCCTGAACGAAGGTGGCTATTGTTTGGCCAGTTACTTTTTTAAACAAACGGGAGAAGTATTCAGGATCGTTGAAACCCAGGTCATAGGCTAGCTCCTTGATTGAACTTTCAGCATAATAGAGTCGACGTTTTGCCTCCAGTATGAGCCTGTTGGTGATGAATTCTTTGGGAGAAAGGCCGGAATAGTGTTTAACAAGGGTATATAAACTGTTGGTGTTGAGGGCAAGTTGTTCCGCGATTTCTTGAACGGTTGTATGCTCGGTGAGGTTGTTCTCGACAAAAAGTTTGAACCGGATGTATTGGGAAAGTTTGTCGTCGGCGGGATTTTTGTCGATTGAAAAATAAGCGGTGTTGATTTCGGTTAACAAGCTGTTGAGGTGAGCCAGGATAAGCTCGGGATCGGTATCCACCGACCTTAATAAGTCGAGCAGCATGTCGAAGATGGATTTTAGTCTGGCGGCAGCTGATGAAGTGAATTGTATTTTCTGATTGTTGAATGGATTGATGAGAAAAGGATATTGTTTGGGCAATAGAGACAGGCAGTTTTCATCAAAACCGAGCTTAAAATAGTCGGTGCCTTCTTTGGTAGTGGGAAGCCGGTGGATTTGATGCGGCAGAATGAACAGGAGTTCATTGTTTTTTAGATCGAATTGCTGGAGATCAACACCATGCTGGGTCTGGCCTTCTCGCAGAAAGAGAAAAAAGTAGTAGGGTTTGCGGTGGGTAAGGCCGTACCGATCAGCGATTTCGGGCGGAAGATGACCGAAGGTAGGCGAGATAAGACGGATGGCGAGTTTGTTATTTTGTCGGTTGAGAATGAGAAGTGATTCGATGTCTTGCATAAAGCAAAAATAGTGAAAATAAGTAGCTGGGGGATATATAATAATAGTGTAATTAATGTTGTTGGATAAAGCAATAACTATCTGATTCATAGGGTTTTGTGTAGATGCGAACCGACCATGTAAACGCCCGTCTAAAATCAGGACAACACATGTTGAGAAATGTTTATTTACTTAAGTTAAAAATGATTGATTTATTAAGCTTGACATTTGGCGCGACAGCCTCTAGGTAGAGATAGGCGTCTTTACCTGGTCAGGCTATTATCCTAAACTTTTTGGCATTGGTTTACCGCTCACTCGCTGGGGCAAGGAAGCGGTAAATGAAAGAATTGACCCTATGGATGAACATCACGAATTACTGAATACGCATTTAGCCAACTTTGCCGCCATGACCGGTAAAGATATTGCCGATAGTAAGCCTTACTGGAAATCCCGTAAGCTTAAAAAAGGCGACTTCTTTAATATGCAGTCTGTCGTGTGCAACGATCTGGGGCTGATCGTCAAGGGAATCTTCCGGATCTATTACAGCGATCCGGAGACCAGCGAAGAGAAGAACATTTTCTTTTTCTCCGAGAACCAGTTTATAGTTTCTTTCAGGAGTTTTATCACCCGTAAAGCCTGCCATTACTTTATACAGGCCATGGAGGACTCAGAACTTGTTTATATTTCTTACCGGGATCTGACCAGTTTATATGAGACGCATCCCAACTGGGCCAAGTTCGGCCGGTTGCTGGCCGAGCTATTTTTTACGTATTCACAGACGCGTGCCGAGGAGTTTCTGTTCAACACGCACGAGGAGCGTTATATCAGATTGCTGGAAGAGCACCCCAATATCATTAACCGCATTCCTGCCTACCATATATCCTCTTATCTTGGCATCACCAACCCGTCCTTAAGCCGGATACGCAAACGAATATTGAAATAGCGGCACTTGTACCCCGGTTATCAATGTAATCCGTGTGGTTTCGTCCATATTCTTAAGCACCCACCGGAGCTGTTTTAATCGATTTCGACAACCTATAGGCGGCCAGAATAAAGTAAAAAGCACCAAAAGCCGCGTAACCGGCTAATGTAGTGATTCCCGAATTGGGCGCATTTGCCATAGCGATAAAGGAACCACCAGCCAGCATAGACTGACCACCGCTAATGATCATCGGCCATTGACCACCTAATTGTTTACGGCGACTCAAGCCCAGGATTAGTTGGACAAGCCCGGTAAGGATCGCCCAGACTCCAAAAACGATCAGTGCCTCGGGTATGCCTTTTTGCAAGGCCAGTGCGACGGCCACGGTTGTGGTACTACTGATAACTGCGTTTAAAAACTGCATCTTTTTGGGCGCCCCGGGTGGATTGGCCTTGATATCCAGGAAGGTGGCAATGACATCCCAAACTGGGTAAATGATAAAGAGGATAGTCGCTATACCGGCATTGGTTTTAGCAAAGGCCAAAACCAGAATCACCCACAAAATCGAAAATGCAGCCCGCAGGAAGTAAAGTTTTCTTAACGATTTAGCCGTTTCAGCCGTCTCATTGGCAACGGTAGCGTTAGATTGATTTAATGAATTCATGACGTGACGTTTTTAAGTTTTTTGCCACATCAAAGGTCACTGATACTCCTTTGTCGGTTTTTCACTTAAGTTAAAACCGACCAAAAAATCTGAAAATTGTACTGTAGGACTTTCGCTCCGAGCCCTGGATGATGGTTGCAACTCTATTGATTCGTTCTGTTTGCGTTGTTATAGTCGATCAGGCACTCGTGAAGCGGTTTGCCCCGGTTATGAATACAATCACAAAATTCTTCGCAAGCCTTTGGATTACTATTGCCGGCACAGCCATTTGTGCATTCAATCAGGGAATTACCCGGTCGAATGTCATATAGAAACTGGTTTATAACGACTACTGTAGCGATCATTGCAAAAACACATCCGAAGAATAGGAGCGGAAATTTATTGCTCAATGGTTTTTCTCTTGCGGAGTGACCAGCCTGTTTAACTGGTAAAATGTATTTAATTCGGTCGTAGTCCCAGCCTAATAAATACAAATTGGCCAGCACCATTAACGTTGTAATACGAGTGCCTTCAAATCGGACAGCATAAGCCAGGATGCATATATTCAGGATAATGGGAAAATACATCAATGCACCAAGAAGGGCTGTTCTTGGAATGAGTAATAAAAGGGCAATTACTAACTGGGAAATGCCGATAAATGTGTAATAGGATTCGGTGTAATAAAGTGCTTCCAGATAATGCCCCAGCGGATGATTAACGGATAAGCCGCTGGCGAACCGTTCTCCCATAACTTTTACAAACCCTGATGGAATAAATCCCAGCGCCAACATGACGCGGCAGAAAACGGCAAAATAATGAAACCATTTGTTGCCCTTCGCTTCATCATACACTTGGTTAATCCTGCCTGATATACTCATAAAATAATAGTTAAGCTGGTAGTCACAAATAGTCTTGTTTTTGATGCCGTCTATTGCCCTCACCAATCGTTGCCATGCTAAATTAGACTGCAAATGAAAGTACTTTGAATTTCAAAGTAATGGAAAAAATATAGTACATTCGATACCGGCAGGAATTATTTTTTAGGTTGCTATTTCCCTGATCTGTAGTACATAGACAGAAACGTCCTAAGAATTCCTTAATGAATGGTTTTGCGAATTCGGGGATACATGCCTTTCTCGACTTACTCGTACCGGCCAACCAGCGTCATAATAGATCTGGGCTCCAGATGAATTTGACCAGCAGCAACGACGGATTTGGCCAGTGTTTTTGTTTCAGTTGTTGTATAACTGGAGAAGTGGCCGTTGCGAAGAGTCAAACCCTGAAGTGGTAAGGTTATTGAATCGGAGGTTACGTTAATGCAAACCAGCACAATTTGCTTAGTCCGTATGTCTTTGTAGGCCGAAATCATACACGCACCAGTCTCTTGTACGGGATTGCTATCGGCCAGTTGAACCGCTACCCGCTTCATACCGGGCCGAACGAATCGAGCGTAGTTGCCAAAGGCCCAAAGTTGTTTTGAATCGATGACCTGTCCATCCTGCCGGGCGTTGTCATGCTTTTTGTAGTCGCCATCAGGCCCGTTGATGTACACCAGTCCATCACTGTAATTATACGGATTGATAGCCAGCCACCATTGCCACGACGTGACATTGGCAATGGTCAGATCGTTATGAATGACCTTGGCCACATACAGACCATAATCGATGTCCGTGTGACGGGGACTACCGTGGTAACGCCCGCAGATGTCGCCCAGAACACCAAACTCACTTTGCCAGAGCATCGGATTACCGACCGATTTAACGCGCTGGGCCGCTTGCTGTCGAACAGCCACCAGCACCGAATCGGAACAGGTGGTAAAGTAGCTATGATATGCCCAAATCGGTTCAACGTTAGGAAGTTTGATTACCGGCGCACCTTGTTTTGAGCCAAAAAAATAGTCTAATTGATTACCCCGGCCGCTTTCAGCTTTTTCGTAGAGGAAATTTAGCTGGCCTGCTTCACCAGAAATTACAGTCGTTAGTGCTTTTTTAGCGGCCAATTTTGTCGATAACGTTTTGGTAACGGCAGCAATATTGGCGTTTTCGGCGGGTGAGCCTTCTTGCCCGGCTTTACCATTTTTCCCGGCGGTCCAGTCCCACTGCGGTTCGTTAATGGGACTTAGGTAATCGAACTTGAAATGATCGGCAACTGTCGCCAAAAAATCAGCGAAGGCATCCAGCGCATCCGGTTTGAGATTAATCGATTTGCCTCCCGGCGAGAAGGCTTTGCCATTTCGGGTCATCTGAACGGGAGCCGAATTCGTAAAGCCGAGCGTATAGCGCACACCCCTCTGCCGGGCCGCCTGCAAAAACCACTGACTCCCTGCCTGCTTTGTCCAATCGAAACGGCCACGGCTATCCAGAAAACACTCCTCCCGACGCCATGGATCACTAATGAAGCTGCTGTCTCCTTGCTCATAGCTGCCAGCCCCGATGTTCATCCGCCACAAAGACAAGCCAATCCCCTTAGGCTGACCATCAGCCAGTGTATCTAAGCTAAATAACAGGTCAGCAACATGATTTTTCTTACTATCATCGTGCCATTTTCCAATAAACTTGGCCGACCAGCAATCCGATGCGCCAAAACTATGGATGGTCTGAAATTCTTTCTGTAGGTTAATGGTTACCGATTTCCCAATATTTCGATGTCGCTGAGTGCTTTGGCCTGGTGGATCAATGACCCTGACAGTACTGCTTAGACAGGTAAGGGCAATTAGTGCCAGCAGATTAATGTTAACCATGACTTTCATTACTACTGGTGGTTTATATGTAGTCGATATAACAGGAGCACGTAGATCTTCGACTCTACTTATGGTCTTTTACGAATACGCTTTATGATTCTTGAAATGTGCTGTTATACAGTTACTTATGCAACTATATTCCTGTGTGAGAATTTGTTCAGAAGCCATCCCGCCAATTTCGAAAATACAGTTGTAGCCGCCATTTCGTACTGTATGTCTCGGGAGTAAAGACGGCTTTTCGGGCGCTGGTATGGACTTAATATAATGGGCTCTGACCTCTTATTGATAGTGTCGCCCGTGGACGATCAGGCTGGTTCCCCATAAACGTTTTGCTTCTGAAGCGTTTTAAACGTACTATTCTGGGGTAGTTTCGATCAATAAATGGTGAAAAACTTGATCGGCAAATGAATGTAAGGTTTTATCTTTTGGGAATGTATAACTGTAAGCAAAACCGTGTCATACATTTACCTACTTGCCGGAGAATCGATACGTGTTTGCTAAAATATTTACAAAAAAGAGTAAAACTACCCTGGAAGGATGCCAACTATTGTGGAAATACTGATCCAAACGTTTGGGAAAGAGTGTGTTCGCACGCGCGACGAGGCACGCGTACGTGTGGCGAGCAACTGGCGGCAAACGGAACACCTGAATTGTCTGGCACTTCTTCGCCCAAAAACGACCGAGGAAGTATCCCAAATGCTCAAGATCTGCAACGAATTCAATCAGCCCGTTGTGCCGCATGGCGGATTAACCAATGTTGTCGGGGGAGTAGTTACGAAGCCGGATGAGATTGCCCTGAGCCTGGAACGGATGAATGAAATAGAGGAAATTAATGTGCAGAACAAAACCGCAACGGTTCAGGCGGGAGTTATTTTGCAGAATCTACAAACTGTTCTGGCGGGAAATGGCCAGCATTTTCCGCTTGATTTAGGCGCTAAAGGAAGCTGTATGATAGGGGGAAATATTGCCTCAAACGCGGGAGGGTTACAGGCGCTGCGGTACGGCGTTATGCGAAATTTAGTATTGGGGGTGGAGGTCGTTTTAGCGGATGGAACGATTATATCATCCTTGAATAAAATGGTGAAAAATAATGCAGGTTATGATTTGAAACAGCTTTTTATTGGCTCTGAAGGTACATTGGGAATCATTACACGGGCGGTTTTAAAAATAGATGATCTGCCCAAAAGCAGGAATACCGCTTTTGTTGCACTGGAGAGTTTTGAAAAGGCAAATCTGTTATTACAAGCTGCCAAAAAACAACTAAAAAATGACCTCACTACGTTCGAATTACTTTGGCAGGATTATTACGAATTAATGACTTCGTCCCCTTCATCGTATTCGCCCCCTTTACCCCAAACGTATCCATTTTATGTGCTGATGGAAGCACTCGGACAGGATGCAGGCAAAGACAAAATTCTATTTGCTGAATTGCTGGAAAATTGGTTGCAGGATGGGTTGATTGCTGATGCCGTTATGGCGCAATCGCAACAGGAATTAGAAACAATATGGGGTATTCGCGAGAATATAGACTTGATATTTTCTGTACATAGTCCCGTTTTTTTGTTTGATGTGAGCCTGGCCATTTCTGACATGGACGACTACATAAAAAAGATTAGATCAGACCTTCAGCAAGTTTGGCCATCTCTGAATTTTTATGCCTTTGGCCATATGGGCGATGGAAATTTACACTTGTTTATAAACTGTGGTACGAATGACCAGGAAACAAAGCATCGGGTCGATGCGATTGTTTACCAACCCCTTCAACAAATTAGTGGTTCGATAACCGGAGAGCATGGGGTAGGTTTGGAAAAAAAATCATGGCTTTACCTAAGTCGCACCGCGGAAGAAATTGAGCTGATGAAAACACTAAAAAAAGCTTTAGATCCCCAAGGCATTTTGAATCCGGGGAAATTGCTGCCTGATTAGGTGGGGGTGGTTTACCTGGTAAGAGGATTCAATAGATTGCCAGGGGACGACGGTATCGGTCGTTGTTATCTGGCTGACTGACAGCCAGAATTGTTAACTCATTGATGAACATGATACAAAGTAGGTCATCGTTAATGATAAGATAACGGTCTTGCAGGGAGAAGGCAAAGAGGGAAGTTACGGTAGTAGCATACGACCCTCTACTGTCTTTCTAGGGAGAGCAAGCTTCTCTGGTAGAATATGAATGTTGGCTCAGCTTTAAAAATCGGTATTACTATGCAAAAATCACTGCTTCTGGTTGGCTTCCTGACCTTCTTATTTTTTAGCTATTCTTCGGCGCAAACAACACAAAGCGTAACTAGAGCTAAAACCACCTATACCAATCCCCTGCCAGTCCAGTTTGGTGACCCGTACGTTTTATACACTCAGGGCACCTACTATATGTACGGCACAGGCGGTGGTGCAGATAAGGGATTTGCCGCGTATTCCTCAAAAGATATGGTCAACTGGAAGTCGGAAGGGCAGGTGTATTTTCACAATAATAAAAATGGCTGGAGCGATCCAAAAGCCAGTTGGGGTGGTGCCTATTGGGCTCCTGAGGTGTATGAAGTAAAAGGTAAATATTACCTGGTTTACAGTGCACAGTGGCAGGTTAACCCAACTCAGGAAGTCGAAAATTTCCGGATTGGCGTTGCCGTTGCCGATAAGCCCACCGGTCCGTTTATCGACCTATCCAATAAACCAATTTTTGATCCTGGATATCCCATCATTGATGCCAATGTGTTTTTTGATACCAACGGCAAAGCCTATTTATACTTCTCGCGTTGCTGTTACAAACATCCGGTCGATAGCGAAGTGGCCGATTTGGCCCGAAAAAAAGGGTGGTACAATGCAATTGAAGAAAGCTGGGTATATGGTATCGAACTTAAACCCGACTTTTCAGGCGTCATCGGCGAACCGGTTTTAGTACTGAGACCGCCCGTTAGCCTCAGCGACAAACAGGCCGACTGGGAAAGCCGGTCCGTTACGGCTCGTGAAGTCAACCGCCGTTGGACGGAAGGTTCGGTTACATTCAAAAAAGACAACCTGTATTACATCATGTATTCGGCCAATCACTTCGGCGGTCGGTATTATGCCATTGGATACGCCACGTCCAGCTCACCATTAGGACCATTTAAAAAAGCGGCTAATAACCCAATACTGCAGCAAAATACCGACCAGGGTGGGAATGTTACAGGAACAGGGCATAACAGCATTGCCTACTCGCCGGATCGAAAAGAGATGTTCTGTGTTTATCATGCAAGAACCGCCAAAACCGGAGACGAACGGGTGGTTTGTATTGATCGTATGGAGGTGAAAAATGGCAAAATAATGATCGCCGGCCCAACTACTACACCACAAAAACTCCCCTCAGGTGCGACGAAAACACTGAATAACAATTGAAGGCAAAGCCGTTGCTCTGTGGTTGGCAGCAGCAACGGCTGATCAGCCTAGGCCAGAACCCGTACGTACGGTCGGTCGGACCCGCGAAGTATTGCCCTGCACAAAGACTTCGAAAATAGCTGTCAACTCATTGACCGAAATGCTCATCTTATCTGCCCGCTCCATAGCCTGGCCTATGTCGGCAAACGCACCCATACTGATCAGACTTACAGATATTCTTCTTTATTCGTTTTTGTGTTAATCACTGGTAGACCTTTGATAACGGCTCCACGATCAACGCCATCCAGAAAGGACATTATACCAGCTTGATTTCGGCTTTCCCGAAACCGGGAGTACACATAACCCTCCTCAAGCGACAAAGCGGCTAAACCATTTAACTTTTCTTTCCTGACAAAGTAGGCATTGACACCCGCCTGATTACAGCCCACAAAGGCATAGCCTTTCTCAATCGCTAATTCATATAAAGCGGGAAGCGAAGCACCAAAGTACAAATACGAGTAATGAGCCTGCTCGCGCTTGAAATTAGGGCTGTAAGGTATACTAATCGGTCGTTCGGACCCGAACAAACTATTATATTCGATGACCACAATATCGGCCTCGACCACCGTAATGGCTTTCCATACCCAATAATCATTCCCGTCGATATCAATACTAAGCAACCCGATCTGACCAACAATGCCATTGTCAACCAGCAGTTGGTTTATGTTTTCGGCGGTAATAAAACTGGTAATTGCTTTTAGGCTATAGCGCCAATAAAACGAACTCGTCTTAATAGAATCAATAAAGGTCGATGAACCATCGATAATTAACCCCTTCCAATTATTATTCATTAACAAAAAGCGGGAGTTGGCTTCTTCATAATCCTCCACGCCAAATTCAACGAATGTGTCTACGTGGGGTTTGACCCTATCAATCAGATATTGAATAATGCCGTCATCCCCAAATTGAGAAAATACCTTAAATTCGGCTTCCTTAATGGTTGTAGCCTGCTTGATAAGTTTAGCCAGCGCAGCCCCCATCACTAGTTTAGTGGCTATGTTATCTTCTTTGGCTTGTCTGAGTTGCCCTTGCACTTGATTGATTTGTGCTTGCAGCGGTTCGATAAGCCATTGCCTTATTCTTTTGGTTAATTTCATACGACTTGACAGTTGTGGCTATCAACAAAAAGTACCGTTTTACAATGGGTCTTAGTAACCCATGTTCACCCGGTTATGATACGTTTTTCTTGTTCGTTATGGCGGACTGGTCAAGCAGTCAACGGAATGAGCCAGCGCGGCTGCCGCTTTGCTTTTTGATGGAGAAGGGCAATGCCCGACGGATGGTGCTTTAAGACACTTTTTAGAGAAATTTTACCGTTGAAGGTGCTCAAAATCATTCTTAATGAAGGGGCTATTTGTTGGTTAGAGGGGTCGAAGCCGATGCTTTTGAACGAGTCATGAGGGGTAAGGCCCCCTTTTTAAACGCCCCCGATCTAAAAAACGATGTATGGCCTTAAGTGTTTCAAGCTTTCAAGTTGATAGCATGATGAATACAAAAGTGCATCAGCCAGAAAAGGCGAGATGATATAATAGAGCGATGTTTAAAAAAATTGTAAGATATAGAGTTGGGTGAAGTCGTAACTAGCACACGGGCAGATGTTAAGCCATCAACTAGCATTAGGATCGAATTTCTGCATTATTAATGGTTGAAGACTCACTTATCTTCTGAAACCGAAATCTCCTTCCCATCAGCATACAATTTGCCCCAATTACATAAGCTGTCCAAAATCGGAACTAAGTCAAGGCCTTTGTTAGTCAAAATATACTTTATGCCAGTTGGTACTGTATTCGGGATTTCCCTTTTTATCAATATTGCGTGACTTTCCAACTCCTTCAGTTGTCTTGCTAAAACCATCTCAGAAATACCGGGCAATCGTTGCTGTAAGAGATGAAAACGATCATTACCCTGGGAGATGTAGTAAACAATTTGTGATTTCCACCGACCACTCACCATACTAATTGCGGAATTGCGTTCACACACCTGAAACAAGAACTGCTCATTCAGATAATTAGTCGATTGTTTTTTTCTCATAATCAAAAAGTAAAGGCTAACAATTATGTTAGCCATTGCCCGTAAAATGGCCTATAAAGACATTTGTAAAAATAAAAAAAAATGAAAATTACCATCTTTATAGCTGTTTCGACAAATGGCTTCATATCCAATGCAAGAAACGTTCCTGACTGGTTGTCGGAGGAATATGGGCAGGGACTTTATGCTATTTGCCAAAAATTTAACGCAGTTATCATGGGTAAGACAACTTATGATATACTGGCCCCGAATTATCTTCCCCTTCAAAATGAGGGAACAACAGTTGTGCTGACCACTCACAAACAGGCAAAATCAGATAACTCAACCGTAGTTTTCACGCAAGGTAGCCCATCTGAGATCGTTCAAATGCTCACTGACAAAGGCCACACCGAAGCGGTTATAATTGGAGGGGCAATGGCTATGAGTGAGTTTGTAAATGCTGGTCTCGTGAATGACATTTATTTTGTCATGGAGCCCGTCCTTTTCGGAAACGGCTTGCCCCTACTGAAAGGAGTTGAGATGGATTTTAAACTGAATCTATTAGAGGTTACAAAATTAAATAATAGCTCTCTCCAATTGCATTATGAATTACAAAAATAACCTAATTTGAGGTCTTATCAGCACAAATGCTATGTTATCGACCGTCGTTATCAGTAAGCCTGACAATATGGAAGTGGCAAGGCGAAAGTCCATTACACCGAAATAGCTGGACTGTTTTAAACGGGGCAGTCACTGGGCTTATGAGCTTTTGTAATGACAAAGTCACTTCAGACAGATGGATCAACTAAACTAGTGTAACTCACTGGCTATGAGAAAACAAGTGCTTTTTATACAGGGCGGAGGTGAGAATGGATATGAGGCAGACGACAAGCTAGTGGCTTCATTGCAAAACGCATTGGGGACAAACTATGAGATCAGTTACCCCCGGTTGCAAACGGATGAGGCTGCTCCGGATTTTGGTTGGATCAAACAAATCGGAAATGAAATTGATAAACTCGAAGATGGCGTTATTTTGGTTGCCCATTCCTTAGGTGCCTCACTATTGCTTAAATACCTGTCTGAAAAGAAGGCATCGAAAAAGGTAGCCGGGATCTTGTTGCTATCCACCCCATTTTGGACTGGTAACGAGGAATGGGTACAGGGTTTAAAACTTCAGGGAGATTTCGCCCAGCGCCTTCCCCTAAATAGTCGGATCTTCTTCTACCATTGCCGAGACGATGAAGAGGTCCCGTTCGATCATCTTGCCACTTATAGGCAAAAACTTCCAGCAGCCACTTTTCGCGAAATTGAACGCGGGGGACACCAGCTCGGAAACAATCTTACTATAGTAGCCAAGGACATTCAAAATCTATAAATTCTTCACAAAGCAGTCATCTCGTACATAAGCTGAATAATCCACGGATTATTTACATAAATTGTCTCTGATGGAACAGGTAACACGTATATCGCCATCCCTTACTAAAGAGGGTAAACCATAAAAAATTAAGGCATTGAACCTGAATAATTGAATAATGTGTGTTAGTCACGATCTCATCTGACAGATTGATTACTCAAATTGGCCTTAGACATGTCAGCTACCAGGTCTCTAAACTAAATACTTTACTTTTTTAAGATTCCTTTGTCAACGCTGTCGTTAATAAGCTCTTCTGCATATTGCCAGATTGTATTGGAACCCTGTTGAATCACCTGTTTTTTGGCGTACACCTGATCATAATTCACCCCGAATTCAGTCCATGTACCCCCATTGTTCGACACATTCTGGAGTAGCGGTTCGAATCGGTCCATAGCTCGGGCAAACTTAGCTTCGTTTGTTTGCCGCTCTTCAAACTCTTCCCAAATGGCGATCATTTCATTTGCCTGATGGTCAGGTAGTAAGCCAAAGATCCGTTTAGCCGCTTCCCGTTCTTCAGTCGTATTGTCATGGCTTTTTTGCGTATCATAAATAAATGTGTCTCCAGCATCTATTTCAACAATATCATGAATCAGAAGCATTTTAATAACCTTGAGCAAATCAATCGGAAAATTTGTATGCTCGGCTAAAACAATGGCCATCAAGGATAGATGCCAGCTGTGTTCTGCGTCATTCTCGTTTCGATCACTGTTTAACAGTTTCGTCTTGCGAAGGATATATTTAAGCTTATCCACTTCCTTTATAAACTCAACCTGCTTTAAGAGATTAGCCGTTTCCATTTGTTCCTGTTTGATGATGGAACAAAATTGAGTGATAAGACTGTAAACGCAATTGCCAATTGGCAAGAAACACATTAGGGAATATTTTTTCGTATCCGACTGAGCGAGGATGGAGTGATGCCCAGATAAGAGGCTAACATATTGAGCGGAACACGATTGGCCAGTCCTGGGTAATGGTCGAGAAAATTCAGATATCTTTTTTGAGCGTCCTGAACCAACATATTGCTGGTAACCTTCAACTTATTTTCCAGTACATAGGACGTGATTTTAACGAATATATCGTGCCATTCGGGGATGAGAGCGGAAAGCTGTGTAAAGTCCTCTTTGGAAAAAACTAAAAGCTGGCAATCTGTAATCGCTTCAATGTACTCGGCTGAGGGCATTTCATCGCGAAAACTGTTCATATCAACGACAAATCGGTTCTCATAGACGAAGTATCGGGTGAAACTGTCGCCTGATTTATCATAGTAACAGACCCTGAAAACCCCGTCTGTTACGTATCCTATCTGTGTGGAAATTTTTCCAGCTTCTGCAAAGTAAGCACCTTTCGCAACATTCTTCCGTTTAGCCTTAGTCTGGATCAATTCACGTTGTTGTGCGTTGAGGTGCCCAAACTGGAGCAAATAGGCGATGAGTTCTTCCATTAGTCAAACCTATTAAATAGTGCACAAACATTGACCGCTATGGTTAAAGACAGAGAATGTAGGTAAACAATCCTGGAAGCTTCTTTTTCTGTCTTTTACGGTTAATGATTCGCAATCTCACTAAATCTTCATGTACCTGTTTCTTAAACAGGGTGTTTTATGTAACGGCCCATTCGGCTGATTGACAAAGGTTAGCCATGAGTATTGCCTCTATCGTTACCAATTATAGCAGGTAAAATATACAATAGGTCATGCCTAGATTAAAGCCAGAATGGCAGAGGATAACCCCTAGAATTGAACTGGAATAGGTTTTGAACTTAACAAACAGCATATTGACTATAAACATGCTTATGTCTTAACCCCCTGAATGGCTGGACAAAATTGTAAAAACAGTTTAGTCCTACTACATTCAGAAATCATGAGCAAAATAAGGCGAAGTTTCACCCGCGCGGTGGCCGCCCAGAAGACCGCTATTCTATCGTTCAGGAAGCCATCCGCGATGGCCATGCCGAGACATGTCGTAAATACCATCTTTCCCCTTCGTTACTCCGAAAGTGGCGGCTGAAATATTTGAGTAAAGGGAAAGAAGGCCTGAAAGACTCCTATACACGTGTCGATCCCCAACTCCGGGTCTTGGAGGAGGAAAATGAACGATTAAAGCGGATTGTAGCCAAACAGGCCCTGGAACTAGAAATAAAAAGTGAGTTGCTAAAAAAAACGCCTATTCAACTCAGGAGAAGTTAGCAATGATGAAACTGTTCGAAGCCCGCATTAACCGTACCCTGTTATGTCAGTGGCTTGACCTGCCTCGGAGCGTGTATTATTACCAACCCCAAACAGATACTGCGGGTGCCAAACCTAGCCAAACGACGATGAAGTTGGATGGATTCTGCAAAACGAAATCATCAAGGAGGCTTTAGCAAAAAACAGGGCCGCCCTTTAGGTTTGCAGCGTGGTAAAATTCCAAGATCTGGCTAGTTTGCCGAAAGTAAACAAGGTTGGCTTCCCTACAGGGCTGCAGAGGTTTCGCTCTATGCTCAGATTCAGCTCCTACTTTGTCTTTTTTACCTAAGCCTCAACGGGGTGGCCCGAGCCATGGAAATTCGGGCGTGATGGCCCATTAGTAAGGGTTTGAGTATTCAGGCGAAGATCTCCTATTTTAAACTGCCACTTTCAACGCTGTTATCACGCATGGACATTCGCTATTACATCGGTATCGATATTTCTAAAGCTACGCTCGACTGGGCCGTCTTTGTTGGAAAAGCAATAGTACTGCAAACGCAAACTGAGAATTCTGAAACAGGTATCAAAATCGCACTTAAAGCTATTGCTAATCTACCTGGTTTCAGTAAGTCAGAAATAGTTTGCTGTCTTGAACATACCGCAACGGCGAACCGTGGGAATATATAACGCCCACTCTACGGCTACCGAATTACTGGTGGCAACCGATGAATTTATTGCGATCCATAATCCAAAAAAGCTAGCCTGCCACGCTGGGGTGGCTCCTTTTGAATACCGCTCAGGTAGTAGTGTACGGGGTCGCACTAGTACTCTTCCAATTTAATGGTTAGATAAAAATAGCTACCTTTCCGACATGGGCCAAATCGCTAAACCGTTTGTGCTGTCGGAAGCCGATCTCACAACGCTTGACCAACTCGTTCGTAAAGGGAAAGACGCTGCCCGTAAGTTGACCCGAGCCAGAGCCTTGCAGTTTTCCCATCAGGGGCAACACCCACTACAGATTAGCCAATCGTTGGGTATCAGTCTGGCCACGGTCTTCAACTTGCGTAAACGCTTTCAGCAAGAGGGTTTGCAAAGAGCCATTGGTGAGAAAGCCCGACCCGGCCAACCCCGCAAAGTGACCCCCCAAGTGGAGGCTCATATCACTCAAATCGCCTGTAGTGAGGCTCCTGATGGGCGTACTCGCTGGACAGCAAGTCTGATTAATGAACGCTTAGTCAAACTCGAGATCCACATTGATGACGAGTCGGTACGTTTAGCCCTAAAAAAAGTAAGCTCAAGCCATGGCTCAAAAAGCAATGCCGGGCCGCCGGGCGGTGCATCGGGCAAGTAGATGGTGAATACTTGGCCAAAATGGAGAACGTTTTGGCCGTTTATAACCAGCTAACTCCACCAGGCCGAGCGCGGTTATGCTTTGATGAACGACCGTGTCAATTATTGGATGAGGTGATAGCAGCCCGACCCATTCAGCCGGGAAAATCCGCTAAAGAGGATAATGAGTATGTCAGAAAAGGAACGTGTGTGGTATTATTAGCTTATGATACGGACACAGGTCAACGCTACACTCAAGTGCGCAAGCAGCGCACAAAGGCCGATTATGCAGAGTTCATGCATCAGATAGTGACAACTTACTATGCTGATGTTGAATACATTGATTTGGTGCAGGACAATTTGAATACCCATAAATATGGTTCCTTTTATGAGCATTTACCGCTAGCCCAAGCCCGATTATTGAGTCGCAAATTGGTGTTTCATTATACCCCTAAGCATGGCTCTTGGCTGAACGCAGCGGAGATCGAATTTTCGGCATTGGCCCGCCAGTGCTTGAATCGGCGCATTGGCAGTCTGGAGGAATTGGAGCGGCAGGTCAGCTTTTGGGTCAGTGAGCGCAATCAACGTGCCGTTAAGGTGCATTGGAGTTTTACCCCAGCTACGGCTGAGGATAAACTCAATCGGTGGTATGAGCAAGTCAATCCAGCTAATAAGGTAGATTGATGTAAGGATTAAATTGGATGAGTACTAGGGTGAGCCAGCATGCTCGAAAAGGCAGCGCGGGCTGCCCCGTTGAAATCCTTATTTCACTTAGCCGCCATGTCGGCCATACAAGTGAAACCGGGCCGCCGGGGCGGGGGAGATACAAGATTATTATCAACGAAAACTAGTCGAGGGCAAGAATAAAATGCTGGTGCTCAACGCCGTTCGCAACAAGCTTATCCATCGAGTTTGTTTAGTAGTACAGCGTCAACAGAAATATAATAAAAATTATGTGCCAACGCTTGCTTAAACCATGGAAATCTGAGCGGTGGTAAGGCCCACCGAGCGTCGAGGGGTAGTCAGGTGGGTCTCAGCCGCAATGCACTGGCAGAACCAGCGGTCATTAAGGAGAAAGATAAAGCGATGAGTCTTCGAATCGAGCAGTTGGCTCGGCGGCATAAGCACTGGGGTGTGCTCAAGATTTATCGTCGGTTGCGCAAGCAGGGCGAGTTAGTTAACCATAAACGCGTCAGGCGGTTGTACGGAAAGCTAGGGTTAAATTTACGGCGACGAACTAAGAAACGACTACCTGATGCTGTATGTAAACCGCTGCCCAAAGCAACGGCTTGCAATCAATGCTGGTCACTGGATTTTACATCGGATACCTTAACCGGTGGGCGTAAGTTTCGTACCGCCCGCCCGCCGGCCCGGCCTGAATATAGTAGACGACTACAATGGCACCGGCCTTTAGGTTTGTGGAGTGGTAAGATTCTAAGATTTGGTAGCTTTCCCAAAGAAATACAGAGCGGGCTTCCCTTTGGCAAACCTGAACGGTTACGGAGTGATAATGGGCCTGAATTTATCCGTCAGGTATTGCGGGACTGGTGTAAAGATGAGGCAATTGAGTTGTGTTGGATCGAACCAGGCAAGCCCACTCAAAACGCGTATATTGAGCGCTTTAAGGGGACCTTTCGCCGGGAAGTACTAGACGCTCACATATTTATAAGTATCCGACAAGTACGCCAAACGGTAGATGTGATATGGTCCTAAATATCCGGACACGAAACTTAGTTAACTTCGTGTACCATGAACCAATCTCAACAACCCAAACGAAAGTATACCGCCGAGTTTAAGGCTGATGTATTGCGGCTAGTTGCCAATGGTGAACCCATCATGGCCGTAGCCCGTAAGCTGGGTATTAGCGATAGCCTGATTCACGCCTGGCGGAAGATCAATGACAATCGGTCCGCCGAAGCGGGGGAAAAGAAAACGGATCAAAGTCTTCAACAAGAAGTCGATAGCCTACGTAAACAACTGCGGCAAAGCGAGATGGAGCGCGAGATATTAAAAAAAGACGTACCGGTTTATTCAGTTTGAAGAAACCAATTTCCCAGTACGACTACTCTGTAAAGTGCTGAATGTCAGCAAGAGTGCATAGTACACATATCGTAATGGAACAACGTTCACTCCGTCAGATAACGATCTAGCCATGACCACAGCAATCGACAAGATTTTCTGCGGGGCCGTCCATGCGGGAAAACTCCCGACGCTATGGTAGCCCTCGCGTGCTGGAAGCGCTAAAAGAACAGGGCGTAAAGGCTGGTCGACATCTGGTACGTCGTTTGATGCAAGAGCAGGACTGGCAGGCCATTCAACCCCGTAGTTTCGTGCCCAAAACGACTAATTCCAGGCATGGTTTAATCGCTTGCCCCAACCGCTTAATCGAGTTTGGCAAACCTACTTCCCCTAATCAGGCGTGGGTCGGCGATATTAGTGCGCCATGAGGACGCAGTTTTTATTGAAGACTGCATTGGCTGATTTTTGACCGGCAGTTGTAATACTGTCCTCCTCAACTAGGGAAGTTGGGGTGAAGGGGGCTGCAAAGCTCGCTGGGTGCTGCCAAGCGGGTGTCATAAGCAGAGCAGCCTGAACTGTACTGGAGACAGGCCATTTCCTGTCGGCCGGGCTACCACCGAATCGATGATGAGAGAACAAAGCATGCGTTGGAAGCCTCTGTACTTAGTGACCAACCCTCGTTTTCAGAACTGGCTGAGAGGGAATCTGTGGGCTGATTGGTTTGGCCTTGATATTGCCAAGCTGGGGATGAGTTAAGAACGTGTTGGGAATTGAGAAAGGCTGGTAGTCGAGTCAACTTTGTATCGAGCAAGAAATAAATGTATGACCTCTCAGTGGCAACCACTGACCGACTACCAGTGGGCGACACTATCGCCTTTTTTTGATGGCTCCGGCCTTTAGGTTTGTAGTGTGGTAAGAAACCAAGATTTTGGTAGCTTACCAGGAAGAGATACAGAGCGGGCTTCCCTATGGCATACCGGCCAGGTTAACGACCAATGCGGGGCGGCCCGTGCCGGTGGATTCAGGACCCGCTCTGTTACTACTTGCCAAGGTTCGCATAGAAATGAGGGCATTAGGGCCCAGTAGCAAGCGGGGCGCCCCGCGGCGTATCGAACAACAGGGCAAGGGCAATCATCTTCAATCCTAAATTACTATTTAGCATGGACATTCAATACTTCATTGGTGTTGACATCGCCAAAGGCACCTTAGATTGGTCGGACGGCCGATGCCGCCGTCTTTAACGGAAAAACCATTGTATTGCAGACCCATTCCGTTAATTCAGTAGCAGGTATCAAAACTGTGCTTCGATTGGTGAAAGCTTTACCCGGCTGGAACGCCAGACAGGCGATCTTCTGTATGGAACATACGGGAATTTACAATGCGCATCTGTTGGATTTTTTGTATCGACTTCAATTACCTATTTGCCGGGCCGCCGGGCGGTTAGAAGGCAGTTTGCAGATCAAAAGAGCGGGTGGCCTACAGCGTGGCAAAACTGACACAATTGATGCACAACGTATTGCTGACCGGGTCGCCGGTGCGATATGCCTTCCGGTTTCGTGACCGAATGCGGTTATGGCAACCTCCTCGTCCTGTTATTCAACAATTAGCCTTCCTCAGTGCTGCTCGTCAGCGATTGATTCAGGTTTACAACCAATTAGCTAATCCTTTAACGGAACAACAGAGCTTTATCAATTCTACTTTACAAAAGCAGATTCTTAAAAACTGTAAAGCATCTTTAGTGGCTTTAGAAAAGGACCGCAAGGCCATCGACAAAGCGATTGACAAGCTCATTGAGGAAGATAGCCATCTCAAAGAACTTTTTGGTCTAATCATTTCAGTGCCAGGCATCGGTATAGCCACAGCCACAGAAGTCGTCATCGCCACTAATGAACTAAAGACAATCACCGACCCTAAACAGATGGCCTGTCATGCTGGGGTTGCTCCCTTTGAGTATAGGTCAGGCACCAGTGTTAGAAGTCGACCTGGCGTTAGTCAGCACGCCCGCAAACGGCTCAAGAGCTTGTTTCACTTAGGAGCTATTTCTGCCATCCGAGTCAAAGGAGAACTGCGAGACTATTACCAACGAAAAGTTGGTGAGGGAAAAAGTAAGATGTCGGTGATCAATGCGGTTCGTAACAAATTGATTCATCGAGTGTATGCAGTGGTTAGACGAGGAGAAAAATATGACAAATTTTATCCCCTTTCCCTTGCATAGACCATAGAAATCCACCCGGCTCCAGCGCAAGCGCAACCATGATCTTGGGCAAATGGTAGATGCGATTTTATGGCTGCTACGCACAGGATGTCAGTGGCGCAATCTTCCCCCTGACTGGCCCCATTGGCAGGCCGTTTACTATTACTTCGAGCAGTGGAAAGCCAAGGGCACCTTTGTGCAAATGAATGCTGCCTTAAATCAACTGGATCGACTCAACGCCAATCGCGAAGCCTGCCCCTTGGCACTATGTATTGATTCCCAATCAATTAAGCTAGGGCCACGGATTGACAGCTACCGGGGTACTGACCCACACAAACGTGTCAACGGGTGTCAACAGGCGTCAACGGACCTTCGTCGTTGATACTCAGGGCCGACTCTGGCTTGCGGAGGTAAATGCGGCCAATCAAGCCGATGGTCCGCTCGCTAAACAGCTTATTGTGTCGATACTTTGGCGAGCAGACGAACGGCTGGAAAAGATTTTTGGCGACCAAGCCTACAATGGGGTCTTTGCGAGTGAACTGGCCAACTGGAGTATCGATGTTGAAAAAGCCTCCCGACCTGAATCAGCGCGTGGTTTTGTGCCGGTGGCAAAACGATGGGTAGTGGAGCGCAGCCTTGCCTGGACGAATCATTTCCGGCGGATCGTTAAGGATTACGAGCATACCATCTCTTCGTCGGTCAGTTGGCTATATTTGGCCAACAGCCAGATCATGTTACAACGTATTGAAGGGCATTGCCAAACTTAATTCCCCAACACGTTCTTAGTTAAAGAACCCATTGGTGCCGTTATTATCTTACAGTTCTTAATTTAAGGAGGATATCTTCATTCCTAATTGCCAAAAATGTATTGCAATTAAAATAAAAAACCACTTAGTTGAAAAGCTAAGTGGTTGATTATCAGGTGGGCCAGGCAGGGCTCGAACCTGCGACTTACTGATTATGAGTCAGGCACTCTAACCGACTGAGTTACAAGCCCGTTGCTGATTGATTGCTCAGATTCAGCGGTGCAAATTTACGATTTTTTCGACAGAATTGCAGTATGTTGCTAATTATGGTTAAAAAATCCTGTCAATCCTGTTCGCTCATCTGCCTATCTTTGCTGAATGTCAGCGCATAACAAGAAGAAAATTCTCAATGATCCGGTTTATGGATTCATTAGCATCCCAACCGACTTGTTGTTCGATTTGGTAGAGCATCCGTTTTTCCAGCGATTGCGCCGGATTAAACAGTTAGGATTGTCGGAATATGTGTATCCGGGGGCGCTGCATACACGTTTTCACCACGCTCTGGGCGCCATGCACTTAATGGGCCAGGCTACCCAAACACTCAGAGGAAAAGGTCATTACTTGTCCGACGATGAATGTGAGGCCGCACAGATCGCTATTCTGCTTCACGATATTGGTCATGGGCCGTTTTCACATGTGCTGGAATGTTGTCTGCTCGACGACGTACACCATGAGAAAATTTCGCTGCTGCTCATGCATGAACTGAATCGGCAGTTTAATGGCCGATTGACAATGGCCATCAGCATGTTTGAAGGAACGTACGAGCGCCCATTTTTCCACCAACTGATTTCAAGTCAGCTCGATATGGACCGTATGGACTACCTCAACCGCGACGGTTATTATACGGGTGTAGCCGAAGGAGCCATTGGAGCCGAGCGGATTATAAAGATGCTCGATCTGGTTGATGATCAACTGGTCGTAGAGGCTAAGGGGATTTTGAGCGTCGAAAATTTTCTGAACGCCCGACGGTTGATGTACTGGCAGGTTTATCTGCACAAAACGTCCATTTGCTGCGAATCAATGCTGATTCAGATTCTGCGTCGGGCCCGGTTTCTTATCCGGCAGGGCGAACATGTTTTTGCGCCCCAGGCGTTTATGTTGTTCCTACGCGAAAGCGTTTCGCTTGATGCTTTTCTGGCAAGACCGGCTTATATAGAAGCCTTCACCCAACTAGATGATTACGATGTCTGGGGATGCGTTAAACAATGGGCCTTGCACAACGATTCAGTGTTGTCGGCACTTTGCCAGATGCTGCTCGATCGGCGCCTGTTCAAAATTATGCTCTCAACCGAACCGTTTGCGGGCGAACTGCTCAATGAACTCGAAGAGCAGTTGCGTCAATTGGGTTTGCCAGACGAAGAGCTATCGTATTTTCTGGTTGAGGGCCAGGCAACCAATGCGGCTTATCTGCCCTCCGGCGACCGGATTAACATAAAGCTTAAATCCGGAAAGGTAATTGATATTGCCGATGCGTCTGATCTGTCAAATATTCGGGTGTTAACCAATATTGTACGCCGATACTATGTTTGCTGGGCGAAAGAACTGAAAATAGATAACTGGGTAGGTAAATGAGCTGATAACCGGGGAGTTTACGACCGTTCATGCTATCGTCAATTTGCCGAATCCACCAATTACCCAACCACACAACACTATTTCCGGGGATTTTATCCGAAAAGTGCAATTTGTTACCTACCTTAGCGCCCAAAATAGTCGGCATAAGCGACTGTTTTGCGATGGTCGTCATACGCATATGGAGTTTACAGTCAAGCAGATTGCCACGTTACTGGGAGGTGAGGTAGCCGGGAATGATACACTGGCCATTACTAAATTAGCTAAAATAGAGGAAGGCCGACCCGGCGATATTTCGTTTTTGTCGAACCTCAAATACGAACCGCATCTCTACACAACGCAGGCATCGGCGGTGATTGTTGATCGTTCGTTTCAGCCTCGGAAACCCGTTGAGGCAGCGCTTATCTTTGTCGAAAATTCGTACTCGGCCTTCACGCGTCTCCTTGAAGAGTATCACCAGCGAATGAGCTTTGCGCGCGTTGGCGTAGAGCAGCCCGCATTTGCCGGTGATGGGGCTCAGTTTGGTGAACAGGTTTACCGGGGAGCGTTTTCTTACGTTGGGCGAAACTGCCGCATTGGACACAACGTTAAGATTTATCCCCATGCTTATATCGGCGATAATGTCCGCATTGGCGATAACACAATTATTCATACTGGCGCTCGCATACTGGACAATTGCATTATCGGGCAGTATTGCGTTATTCATCCAAACGCAGTAATCGGTAGTGAAGGATTTGGCTTTGCTCCCCAGCCCGATGGTACGTATAAGACTATCCCGCAACTTGGCAATGTCATTCTGGAGGACTTTGTCAATGTGGGTTCCAATACCACAATAGACTGTGCCACAATGGGGTCGACCATTATCCGACAAGGGGTTAAACTAGATAACCTGATCCAGATTGGCCACAATGTTGAAATTGGTAAAAACACGGTAATAGCCGCGCAAACTGGCATTTCTGGCTCGACGAAAATCGGCGAAAATTGTACAATTGCCGGTCAGGTGGGCTTTGCCGGTCACCTCACTATTGCCAATGGTACTAAAGTGGGTGCACAGTCGGGCGTCGGTAAAAATGTGTATGAAGAAGGGACAGCCCTCAACAGTTCTCCCGCTTTTGGACTAAAAGAAAGCATGCGTTCACTGGCCGTTTTCAGGCGATTACCAGACCTGGAACGACGACTGACTGATTTGGAAAAGAAAACAGAAAAATAGTTTACACCGGGCCGCCGGTGCGGTTTGGAGTTTTCAGGGTTCAGTAAAACGCTCCGGTCTGCCGGGGCAGTCAGTCAACTGAAAACTGAGAACTGAAAGCTGAGAACTGGATAAGAATGAATACCAAACAACAGACGATTCAAAAAGCCGTTTCGGTATCAGGTGTAGGCTTGCATACGGGCGTTTCGGCTACGATGACATTCCTTCCCGCACCGACTAATCACGGCTATAAATTTCAACGCATTGACTTGCCTGGGCAGCCTATCGTAGATGCCGATGTCGATAATGTAGTCGACCTGTCACGTGGCACGACCATTGAACAGAGTGGAGCGCGGATTCATACAGTCGAACATACACTGGCTGCATTGGTCGGTTTACAGCTAGACAATGTGCTGATTCAACTGGATGGGCCAGAGCCACCAATTATGGATGGTTCGTCGATTCAATTTATCAATGCACTTCAGGAGGCTGGAATCGAAGAACAGAACGCAACGCGTAACTACTTCGAAGTCAATGAGTACGTTCATTATAAGAACTCAGAAAAAGATATTGAACTGGCTGCGCTTCCGCTCAATGATTACCGACTGACGGTGATGGTTGATTATAATTCGCGGGTGATCAGTAGCCAGCATGCTTACCTGAACGACATTGGCCAGTTTCCCGAACAGATTGCCAGCTCCCGAACATTTGTGTTTCTGCACGAACTGGAAGCCTTATACAAACAGAATCTGATCAAAGGGGGCGACCTGACCAATGCCATTGTTATTGTAGATCGCGATGTTGAAGATGGCGAACTGGACTACCTGGCCGATCTGCTTCACAAACCTAAGGTTAGCGTGAATCGACGGGAGGGTATTCTGAATAACACGCAGTTACATTACCCGAACGAAATGGCTCGCCACAAACTGCTGGATGTGGTTGGCGATCTGGCTCTGATTGGTCGGCCTATCAAAGCGCAGATTCTGGCGGCTCGCCCTGGGCACGCGGCTAATGTCGCTTTTGCCAAAAAAATCAAGAAACTCATCCAGAAAAACGCTGCTAATCAAGTACCCCATTACGATCCCAAGCAGCCACCTGTTCTGGACATCAATCGTATATCGCAGTTATTGCCGCACCGGTACCCATTCCAGATGATCGATAAGATTATTGCGCTGGATGAAAACAGCGTAGTTGGTATCAAGAACGTGACAATGAATGAGCCATTCTTCCCTGGTCATTTTCCGGGCAACCCGGTAATGCCGGGTGTAATGCAACTCGAATCAATGGCGCAAACGGGGGGTATTCTGGTTCTTAGCACAGTGCCTGATCCTGAAAACTACTGGCCTTACCTGATCGGGATAGAGAATTGCCGTTTCCGTCGCAACGTTTTGCCAGGGGATACCGTAATCTTTAGATGTGAATTTACGTCACCAATGAAGCGGGGAATCGTAAAAATGCAAGGACGTGGTTATGTGAACACCAATCTCGTTTGCGAAGCCGATATGATTGCCAGTCTTGTCAAAAAGAAATAGTTTTCAGTTTTCAGTTTTCGATTTACAGGTAGCCGACGGCGCTGCTAGTTCTCAGGCAACTGTAAATTGACAATTGAAAGCTATTTGAACTGAAAATATGATTCAACCATTAGCCTATATTCACCCTGAAGCGAAGATTGCGCAGAACGTGGTGATTGAGCCGTTTGCCATCATTCACAAAGACGTTGAAATTGCCGAAGGAACGTGGATTGGTTCGCACGCCGTTATTAACGAGGGTGCACGTATTGGCCGTAACTGTAAGATTTATCCGGGTGCTGTTATTTCATCAACACCCCAGGATTTAAAATTCAATAACGAATACACCCGGACATTCATCGGTGATAATACGACCATTCGGGAGTATGCCACCATCAGCCGGGGTACCGAAGAGCACTGGAAAACCGAAATCGGTGCCAATTGTCTCGTCATGGCTTATGCACACGTAGCGCACGATTGCCGTATCGGAAATCATTGCCTGATTATTAACAACGTACAGATGGCCGGCCATGTCCATATGGGCGACTGGGCCATTATTGGCGGGTCAAGCTCGGTGCATCAGTGGGTTAAGATCGGCGCTCATGCCATGATTTCGGGCGGGTCGCTGGTTCGAAAAGATGTTCCCCCTTTCACAAAGGCAGCTCGTGAACCACTCTCTTATACAGGAATCAATTCGATTGGGCTCCGTCGTCGTGGTTTCGATAACGACAAGATTAATCAGATTCAGGAAATTTACCGCTATATCTATCTGCGTGGGCTGAATAATGCTGAGGCTTTAACGCAGATTGAGCTGGAGTTACCGCCATCCGACGAGCGCGATGAAATTGTGAATTTTATCCGCAGTTCGGAACGAGGTATTATGAAAGGCCCCTCAACAAACGGAGATCGGGAGTAGAGTTAATGGCTAGTATAAATGGATACGGTAAAATGACAAGGTGAGAAACGTCATTTTACCGTATCCATTTATACTAGCCATTTATACAAAATTCGTTTATGGTAATCAGAGCTGAGCAGTTAGGGAAAAAATACCGGAAAGAGTGGATCTTTCGCCGGGTTGACCTAACCCTCACTGCCGGAACAAGTTACACATTCGTCGGCCCAAATGGCAGTGGAAAGTCAACGTTGTTACAACTGCTTGCAGGCAACTTGCCTGCTACGGAGGGTAAATTGATATATAGCCGGCAGGATAAGGTAATTGACCCCGATGATTGGTTCAGGCAGGTGAGCATTGCGGCTCCTTATCTCGAACTGGTTGAAGAGCTTTCTCTTGATGAGTTATTGACATTTCACCAGACGTTCAAGCCTTTTAAAGCCGGACTTACGCCCGAGCTGGTTGCCGAACGATTAATGCTGACTCATGCCCGTCATAAAGAGATCAAGTATTTTTCATCGGGTATGAAACAGCGCGTTAAACTCGGTCTGGCTTTTTTCTCTGAATCCCCGGTCGTTATTCTCGATGAACCAACGTCCAATCTGGATCGACAGGGCGCGGCCTGGTATAAAGAGCAGGTATTACAACTTACTGGACCAGCCAATCATTCTCCCCAACTTCTGCTTATTGGCTCCAATCAACCAGATGAATATGATTTCTGTCCGAATATTCTGGATGTCATGCAGTGGAAATGAGTTGGCCTGATCCACTACCATCCTGTCAAAAATTGCAGTAACCAGTCTGGCTTTAAGAAAAGCACAATGATTGGCACGACCAGCCCCACCGCCAGCCAGACCGCCGGTTTCACTACCTTTCTAGTTGATGGTTGCTCCGATGAAGCGAGAGCTGGTCGGAAGAAGAGCAGAAAGGGAATTTTTAAGTAATAAACCAGCGAAATCAACGCATTTAGCAAGCCCAGCACGAAAAGTGCCAATAGCCAGTTATCGCTGGTATGCTGGTAGGCATCGAAAAGTGCCGAGAATGCCAGGAGTTTAGCTGTAAAACCAACGGTTGGCGGCAATCCTGTTAGCGCAAGCATAACGACCGTCAGAGCAACCGACAGGAGCGGAAATTTCGGGCCGAGACCAGCGAACTGGCTAATCGTTAGGTCTGTACCATTGGCACGAGCCAGCAAATCGATAAGAAAGAAAGCCGCCAGCGAAATGAACAGATACGTTCCGGCATAAAACAGGACGGCCTCAAATCCTGCTTCCGTTAAGGCCACAACACCTACTAGCAGGAAACCAGCATGGGCAATCGTGGAATAGGCGAGTAGTCGCTTGGCATCTGTCTGGCGAAGGGCCGATAGATTTCCGATCAGAATACCGGCCAGCGCCAGCACAGCCAGTGGGGTTTGCAGGGAAATTGTCGTAGTCCCGGTTAATGTTTGCGCTATCGATGAGCCGACGGGAAGGGCCGTTACGATCCGCATCAGAACCAATACAGCGGCTACTTTGGGGGCAACGGAGAAAAACGCGGCTACAGGAACAGGAGCGGCCTCATAAGCGTCGGGTGTCCATACGTGAAACGGAACACCGGCTAATTTAAACAGTAAGCCAGCCAGGGTGAGTAAGATGGCAACGGTAGCAACGGCCGCATCCTGACTGGCGAGTTCGATACCGAACGTTTCGGCCGTAAGATCGAGGGTTCCTGTCATACCATACAGCAACGACATCCCATAGAGCATGACGGCTGAGCTAACAGACCCGAATAGCAAGTATTTAATGCCACCCTCCGACGCTTTCCGGTCGGCAGTGAAGGCCGTAAGCAGGTACGAGCAGATGGAAACCAGTTCGATACTCAGATAAATACTGAGCAGGTTCACCGATACAGTCATTAGAAACAGCCCCAATGTCATGGCCACCAGAATCGAATACCATTCGAAAGGCAGGAAACCTTCTTTCTGCTGATGAACTTGAGAGGGAGGGGTGGTCAATAATTCATACAACAGGACAAATACACCTGCTAAAGCAATGACCACCTGGAAGTAAATAGCCTGGTTATCGACAAACAGCAGATGCATAAACAAAAAACCTCGTGTGGGCGATAGCACCGTCCATACGCCAGCGAGTAGGATCGAGGAAATGCTTAGGCCAGCCAGCCAATACCGCGTTTTAAACCGCGACGTTGACCGTATCAGAATAAGTTCAGTGATTAATAGTCCGCAAAAAGCCGCCGACAACCAGGCCATAGGCCCGAAGCCGCCAAGACTTGTCAGAATGTCGTTAAGCTGGTCGGTGAGAGACAAAATAACTAAAGTTGTTGATCGATAGGCGTCAGTTGTCAGCAGGGTTTTCTCGCCTGAAACGCCTGATGCCTATCGATTCAAATTAAATCATACCCTCGCGATGCGCTTCTTCTTCGTAGCCGTGCAGTTGAATAGGGTCCTGCTTTTTCCGAAGACGAATGTTGAGAAATTCTACTAGCAGTGAGAACGCGATCGCAAAATAGAGGTAGCCCTTCGGCACGGTACCAACTTCCTGATTGAAAATGACGACTTCAGAGAGGTGCGCGCCTTCAGCTACGAGCATAAAGCCAATCATGATCAGGAATGCCAGCCCCAGCATCTGAATCGTGGGGTGGTCGTTGACGAACTTACCGACCGGCCCCGCAAAAAACATCATGATCAGAATAGAAAGCACAACGGCAATCATCATGATCGCAACATTTTGGGTCAAACCGATGGCTGTCAGAATGGAATCGATCGAGAAAACAATATTGGTAATGGCAATCTGAGTGACCACACTGGCCACAGTTGATTTTCCTTTGGCACCTCCTTCGGTTTCTTCGTGCTCACCCCCTTCCAGCTTGTGGTGAATTTCGGAAGTCGCTTTATACAGCAGAAACAACCCACCCGCAAACAGAATCAGGCTCTGGCCCGTGAAAGCAGCCTGGAACCAACCTGCGTCAATGTGAGTAAAAGGCTTGCTGAGCGAAATCACAAATGAAATGCCAAGCAATAATATCAATCGGAAGGCCATTGCCAGCGCTAATCCGATGTTGCGCGCTTTGGCCTGATCCTGACGGGCCAGTTTATTAGCGGCAATAGAAATGAAAATGATGTTATCGATTCCCAGGACAATTTCCAGAAATGTCAGGGTCAGTAAACTGACAATCGATTCGGCAGAGAAGAGATCGGTCATGGTTGAACAAAAGTACAGCCCAAAAATACCGGCTGCAAGCCGTGTCTGCAATAACTTGTTCAGGAATGAACGCCAAACCGTACGAAAGGTTGTTAAATAGGGGTGATTGGTGAGCAGGAAATGGGCAAACGGGGTAATGAGCTTAGTGACCTGATTACCCCGTTACGCCTAACTACTTGTATTGTAATTCAATAATTAGCGGAACAACATTACCCGTAACGCCGGGCTTAACCTCGAACCCGACCTGATTGTCGCGATAGCGGATCTGGTCCTGTTTGACCAGCTGGTCGCCCAGCACATCGGCCACGCGTTTATCGAGTGGACCCTTTTTGCGGTCAAGTGTTTTGATGAAACCGTCCATATTTAGTGGGCGCTTTGCAAATAGAATCAAGAGATAGTCTGATTTGTTGCCCTTATGCTTTTCCATCACGATCGAACTGTTTTCCGACGGATAAGCAATGGTTGTGTTGGGCCCCAGCAATGGACTGGTCAGTTCGTCTGCCGGGAACAGCTTTTCAATTTCACCGTCTTTTTGTGTCGTAAGGGCATAGACATACGCGTTTTCAGAATTGTTCAGATAGAACTTGAACCGAGTTCCTGAATCGTAGGCTTTAGCCATGCGGTAGGGTCGAATGTCGGTAGGAGCCGACTCGTCGGAGACAACTTTCAGGTCGCGCGTGGCCTGACGGGTTACTTCCATGACTGAACCATCGTTCAGCTTAAGCTCTGCGGAGCCTCGACGCACATCGTCGCCCGGCCGAATTTCGGCTTCCTTATTTCCCTTGCTGGTGCTCGTCAGCACTACCGTTCCAGGGCGATTACCCGCTTCCTGAACCGCTTCGTAAACCTGAAACGCATTCAGAACAAATTTTCCGAAGTACGTATATGGAATCCAGCAGAACCCTTTTTCGCCCCAGCCGGTATTCCAGCTATTGACGATCCGGAAAGCACCACCATATTGTTTATCACTGTAGCCGATTACGCAGATGGCCTGATTATACAGAATATCCGTGGCTTTTTCGTTCGGTGCCGGTTCCCAAACAGTACGCGCTTCTTCGAACGACAAAGGCGCACCAATGCCTGCTACAACCGGATTACCTTCGGCCAGTGCTTTCTTTACCGCCAGTACTTTCTGAGCCGACTCGGTCTGTTCGGTAAATAACTGCTGATAATCGCCAATCCGGAATTGAGAGGCTTCTTTAGCTGCCGTTGGTGGAATGGCCTGATTACAAAGTGGATACGTTAACGTGCGCAACTTAGGCACACCATCGACTTTCAATACATCCAGGGCTTCTTCGATGGTACCACCTCCCTGGCAATTCACGTCTTTCGGGTCCCGGATTTTATCATAAACAAAGGTCGGCGAAAAGCGGGCTTCGTCAATCTGTGGCTTTTGGGTGAGGTTCTTCTCCTTTCCCTCCATGATTGTTCGCAGGTAATAGGCTGTCGCAAAAGCAACTGATGTTTCCTGTTTTCCCTGGTCGCCAACACTCGGGCAGAACTGTTCGTAGGACACCTGGGCGGGCAGGTTTGCAAAACTGCGTGTTGCCAGCGGGGCTTTGGTCATGACTGTCAGCGAGCGCGTTCGATTCAGACGCATTCCACCAGCATATTTACGTACCGGTTTATCCTGTGCCTGAGTGGTCAGTGTTGCCAGAACGAAAACGGCAATCCCGTATCGTTTCAATGATGTGTTTGCTTTCATGGGAGTAGTAAGGTAAGTAACTAGCCTAAGCTGGCTACGTTAAACTCATTCTTTTTCTAACTCGACTTTAATCTGTTTTTTTAGTTGAATTGACAGCGCACTTCCACCCGTTGCTCCAATATCGAGCCCGGTCGTATTACCATTTATCAATAGGGTCATTAACCCTTCAGCAATAGCAAACTGATCTTCCTTTGTGTTTTTATCGACATAATTGATCCGCCACGGTGTCCGCTCCGGCACCGATAATCCGACGATTTTAAACCCGGGAGGAGCGGTATAAAGCTCTTTTCGTTCGGTCACTTTGGCCAATGTGCCGGCTTCGGCACCGCCGGTTTCAAAGTATACGGCCAGTACTACCTGATGCTCGCGGACAATCATGAATTGGACGGAAGCGTTGATCTCAGGTTGATTTTTGCCAAATTCGCCAGTTCCTGAAATGAGCAATGGTTTAAATGGACCATACAGCCCTGGATTAATGACTGGGCCTGCCGGTGCGGCAGGAGCTGGTTTAGCTCCGCCTGGTTTCGGCGCTGCGGCAATTTCTTTCAATTCTTTACCGGTAGCCGCCATGGCGGCCAGTAGTGCGGCTTTTTTTGCTTCTAGTTGAATTTTTTGCGAATTCAGCAATTGAACGCCTTCGTCACCTATCTTCCGGGCATTCTCGTACTCGCCGGCCAACTGGCGGTAGCTGTTGGTGGTAGCCATAAATAAGGGTTTCGGAAATTGCTGATCCAAAGCACTGGCATTGGCATAGAACGTTCTAAGCCAGTTATCGGTCAGCGGAGCGCCCTGTTCGATGTCGGTCAGCATTTTGTCCGTTCCGGTGAGTTGTTTCCGATAAGCCATCAATTCCTGCATGGTTTGATTTTGCTGTACGCTGGTTAATCGCGGAATCAAGGCCAGCGATAACCACCAGCTCAATGCCGTTAGTAGGAGTAGAGTGGCATATAGGCCGATGAATTGGCCCCACCGTTTCGTTCGTTCAACTTGATTAAGTGGCTTCATAGAGTGTGTAAGGCGGGAAGTACATACTGGAATTACGGATAAAGAGATCAGGCAGGACGCTCATGATTGTCTGATCCTTTTACGTTAACCTTCTCATGCGCTTCCTACATAGAAATTACGGTTGGGTGGCTTTGATGGTGCGCAGATTTTCCAGACTCGATTGTTTGAGCATTAATTGGGTTTCCAGACTTTGAACTTCCGTTTTTAACGTAGCGACCTGATCCACCAGTTGATCTTTTGTTTCGGCTTTCGTCTGGCGATCAGAGGCTTGCAGCGCTACTGTACCCAATAGTTTGCTGTAATTTCGGCCTGTTACCTGCGAGAGCGACCGAAAAACAGTATCGGCTTTATAGCCCGTTTCCATACGGCCGATGGCTTCTTCTTGCTTGAATCGCAAGGTAGAGAACTCACTGGCCTGCTCGGTAGGGTCGGTTTTTTTGAGTTTTATGTGTAAACTGTCGGCTTGCCGGACATCGCTCAGAAATTGCTCTTCCTGCGCTACGGAAGTGCCCTTACCATCTGACGGTCCCTGCCCGCTCAGTGCATAAAAAATAGCTCCGATACCTCCGCCCAGGAAAAGTGTTACCAACAGAAATTTTATAAAAGATGCATTCATGGTTATTATGGATACTGGACTTTGGATTTTTAAGATGCTGAACGTACTCTGTCAATTCTTCAGAAGCTGTTAACCCTTGACGAATTGACGGAGCGCCGTATCAGCCAATCAATACCGTTGGCATCCCCAACGTAATCGTGCCACCGTGGACCGTCGAATCACCCATTCGAGCGGCTGGCTTTCCACCAATCAGGACCGTCATGGAACCCAGGATGATGCTATCAGGTGGGCCAACGCAGACACACATATCGCCCACACAGGCGGCTGGTTGTCCACCAATCAGAACCGTTACGGCACCGGGTGGTAAAATAGGTCCCCCCACGTGCGGAATGGGTGGAACGCCCGGTGTAACCATCGGGCAAACGTGCATATCGCCCACGCGGGCAGCTGGCTGTCCCATACTTGACTTTTGTTTAATAATTGAGTGCTTTGGGTTTCTATATTCCAGTAATCCAAAGCACTCAATCGGTGACTGTAAACTAGTTTACCGACCCCAAAAACTAGGCTTAGGGCTGGGTTTGGCAGGAGCATCCTGCCGATCCACAAAAAATTCATCTTTATCCTTCTCGACGTAATTCAACTGGCTTAACTTCCCATAAAGCGCAATCACGACGTCGCATAGCCGAATGATGGAAGCCAGTACCGGTTGGCAATCGGCATGAGCATACTCCATATCCAGCACTTCCTGCATGGCTGATTCGAATTGTACAGGACTGATACCGCACCAGTTTTTGAAGTAATTGAACATAGCCTCTTTCTCTCGATCGGGCGTGCTGCGGATCATCAGCGTCATGGCGCGGGCAAACCGCATCCCGAATTCTGCAACGAACACCGGCGACTCATAAGCACCCCGCAACTGGAAAGCATCCAGATTGTCAGCGATAGTTCGTACGGTAGATTCTGCCAGATAGCCGATGGTGGTAGCCAGCAAATTCTGTTGTCCTGAACGGGCGTTGGTGCGTACACGCACGATAATGGCCGTCGCAAATCCTGCAATTTCACCCATCCGGCTACCAATCGTCAGATAGTGCTGTTGCATAGCTGGCAGTACACCCACCATCCGGCAGGGAGGTATATAGTCAGGTGCCAGGCTAAACACACCATTGGCGAGCAGTAGCCGCCCAACCGGCATATGAAAAGCGGCCGATAGTGGACTGGCCAGCGCCGATTGTGGAACCGCCCCCAACCGATAGCCGGGCGTTGTGAATGGATAACGCAACGGAACTTCTTCAGGATCTGGCTGTCCCCAGGGCTGCGGCTCGAACGGATTTACTTCGACAACGGCATAACCCGTCGACTGCCCTAACCGTATCCACTCATCACGAGCAGCGCTCAGGGCCAGACGCAGGGGCGGTTGAGATGCATCCAGTTCAATTCTTGCTCCACCGGGTGTTACGGCCCGACAAACACTCAAAACCATCTCATGGCCATCGCAGATTATGGCCAGTGGACTGTCTTTGCCGGGCGATGGTGGTAATAAACCGTACGTTAACGGGCTCAGCAACATGCCCCCTGCATCCCGAACCGCATCGCGAAAGGCGTTGTCGTTGCCCAGCAAATGCGACCGGGTTATTTTCATTCCATCGGCCCAGTTGACTGGCCAGTGTGAGAGTTCAGGTAACATAGATTGGGTTTTTCTGAGAATTGGGTAAATGATTGATCAGGCAGGTTTAAGGTACTCAATTGCCTGATTACTTTATTCAGTACTGACAAAACTTCGGGCGATGATAACGTCGTTGGCTTTTATTCCATTTCGGGTTAGTGTTAGTGCCGGATCCAGAAACTGTTTCGATAAACCGCCAAACGACTCTTTATAAAAAACCCATCCCAGTAAGCTTCCTTCGTGGTTTTGCTCATAATACAGAATGGGTTGTTCCGGATTCTCTTCAGCATTGTGCGAATAAATCATATAGTGGAATAGATCATGGAGCGTACGGTCGATGGGTGCTTTGACGGTGTAAGTGGCCAGTTCTGTAACGTCAGGCGCTTTGGCTACGCGGAAATTAAGCCGAACCGTATCGTTAAGCTCAATAAGCGGTACGGCCCGGTCGATCGGATAGAACCACTTTCGGTAAATTCTGGGCGGAATGGCTAACCAGGCCATGTAGGCATACAGAAATAGCAGCGGTAGTAAAAACGGCAACAGACCCGAAGCCAGGGCGGGCAGAAACCGGTCAGATCGTTGAAGACCCTGAAATAGTCCGGTAAATGCCCCTGCGATCAAAAACAGGATGGCCCCCGTAAACAATAGTTCAGACCAGAACCCACCAGTTGCCTGAAACGGAAACAGCTTTCTGGAAATCAATACATGAGCAATGCCCAGCATCAAGGCAAGGCCTTCGAGCCAGTAGAATACGGTTACGAGTGATTCTGAACGGGCAAAAGTTGCGCCCAGAGCGGCAGCAATCGCAATAGCTCCCACTGAATACATCAGCAGTTTTTTCGTAAACACATCTTTCGCCGAATGCCGCATAAACAGGCCGATCAGGCATAAGATCGCCATAACGACGTAAAGTGAAACGGTCAGTATAACGTCTGTTTTCATCGATTATGTGGGTTCCTTTGAGTCAATTTGTTAGTCGTTTCTTCGTTCATTTTTGCAAACCAGGGTTGAGTGAATGGCTGGTCAACTCAGCGTTGAGGTTAAACCCAGCCGCCCGGCAGTACCACTTGCCGATAGCATAAAGGCTTCGTTTACCGCATCGGTCAGTATATCCATTCGCCAGTCGGCATCGACCGGAAATAAATAACCGGCCAGCAACTGAACATGCTTTATACCACTGCCGCCCGGTAAAAAACCATGCAATTGACTGTCTGTCAATGGGCCAATGGTTAACCGGATAAGGCCTCCATCGTCCAGCATAGCTGGTTGAGGCAATACCCAGTCTAGCCCAAGTCGACCGTCGCCCAGCCGATTTGGCTGCCAGCTGCTTGCTGAGCCTGCTGGCCTGTTTACGGCAACCACCTGCCTCCCGTATCGAATCTGAACGGGTGCCTGTAAAAAACTACTGAAATAATAGGCAGTCAGCTCCCAGTTACCGACAACCTGATACGCCTGACTAATCAGCAGAAACAGGGTCAGTTTCTGCTGATTAGTCAGTGAAAACGTTTCGGCATCGGGGGCTACCAGCTTCAATAATTCGGAAACGAGTAATTCATCATCGCCGGCCAGCGTTCGGGTTTCAAACCGGGCAATGGCCGCTCGCTGATGATTGAACTCGCTATCGAAAGGTAAAAAAAACTCCCGCGATTCCTGTTCCTGTTTCTCTTCCTGTTGCCGTATTTCGGCCCATTCGTCTTCGTCTTTGGTACGCTTTTTGGCCCGATGAAACATACGCTCCGGCAATGTATCATAGAACCCGTCGCGCGGAATCTCGATTTGCCAGAGTCTTTCGTGCAGATCATTGGATCGGTCACGGATTTCCTGAATGTCGCGTTCGAAATTGTAGGCCGATGTTCGTTCGGGGCTAATCACCAGTTCATCTTTGGCAATCAGTCCATCGTCCAGCAATTCGTTGACAACATTCTCGAATCGTAGCCGCCGGGTAGCCGCCTGATTCAGTAATGATTCTATCTCGGTTGTTTGTGCCATTTACTTTTTCAGCATAACCCGGTAAGGCATCGCTGCAAACGACTGTTGTTCAATAAGATGTTTTAGACGATGGCAATAATCCTCCCATTGCTCTGCCGTTACCGGTTTGGCCGGATTAGGCATCAAGATGACATCAATAGTCCGCGTTAATCCCTGTGTTTTCATGGCCCCGGTTGAAAGCCCTTTGGTTACCCGAACACCACTTAGCTTATCGCCGAGTTCAGCAAAGCAAACGGCTTTTATATCTTCGATCGTTACGACCCGCCCTCGGGTAAGCAAAGCCTGCCGGAAAGCGGGTAGGTTTTCGTCCGGTTTCAGCCGTTGTTTGCCACCAGTCGAGGTGGTCAATAACACGGTTTCGTCGTCCGAAAAAACGATCTGGCTGCGATCTTTGCTAAGTTTGGTTCCGAAGGGAATCCGGTTGGCCAGATCGCCTTTCGTACTCCAGAATTTCACGGTTAGTCGTCCGGTTTTTTCGGTCGTTTTTACGGTCAGAAAGGTATTTTGCTCATTGCCTTCTCCAATGGCGGTGTTGATTTTTTCGAGCCGTTTCCTAATCTCCTCGACTTCACTTTCCAGTTCACTCCGTCCTAAGGCCATAAACATGGCACTTTCATCGCGCAACAGGGTAATCAGGTACGATACAATATCATATCCATCGCGTTCGTCGAAGCGTGTAATACCACCCTGACGCAGTACATACTGATTCTGGGCATCGCGGGTAATTTGCTGGGCCTGACTGATTTTCTGCCCGTTATTCGTTTCGAGATCGATCATTTCGAGAAATGACTCCTGCGCTTCAAGTCGAACCGGGAAAACGTTGAACAACGGGCGCAGATCGTGCGGATCAACGCATAGTTTGCGATTCACGACCGGAAAGGCATTGACGTCAATTTGCGTTCGGTAGGTAACTTCGTCGGAGAGGCTTTCCGGGAATTGTAATTTTAGCCAGACTAACTCCTGTGAGAAAAATTTGGCAGATTCTTCGGCAGTCAAACCCTGACTTAATTCTGCGGGACATTTCTGGCGGTATTCAGCTAACGAAAGCGGCTGTTCCGTTTTTTTTGAGATACTGCTGACCGACAGAAAATGTCGACCATAATACCGGCGGGTATGCTCGTGAAGCTGACTGGACAGTGAATTGTCACTGAGCAGATAACTCTCGGGTAAGCCGGGTGTCGCGCTAATCTCCGTCTGGCCCAGATACAACCGGATGTCAGCCACCTGATCGAGGTGTACGGAACGAAGCGGGTCGTTACGCCAGTCGAAAAATAGGAGCAGGTTTTCGAACGAATCAAGATCGGGGTCAACGGTCAGCCCAACCCAGCATTGGTTGCCGGGCAGAATCTGGTTCATAAACGATTCTTTAGCCGATGGACCGTATTCCTTTATTTTATTCTGAACGACAACGGTTTTGATTTTGGCGTTGAAGAGCGGGAACGATCCGGCCGCCGAAAAATGAATCTCCCGACCACCTACACTACACGAAAAAGGATGTGTTGGCAGTACCTCAAACGAAGGGTCGATGACGTGCGTCCGCATGATCGCATGAGCCGGTTGCGGGCCGGTCATCACATCGGGCGTGAGTAGGGTGGCGAGCCGTTGCACGATGCGACTGCGCGAGTTCTGCAATTCGTGGTGTAGCCCTTCGATCCCGGTGGCAAACGCACCCAGTAGCATACCGACCAACGGGTCGAAGCTCTCGACGGCCATATCAGACTCGTCATAACTCCAGAGCCGGGCTACTTCCTGAATCATTTCGCTGCGAATGGCCTCGCGAGATCGTTGGCGTTGCGGAGTCATAGTAATGGATTTATGAATAGCGCACAACCCGAAACTTCATTTCGGGTAGCATTTCACGGGTTTGGGTCAATCGGCAGCGAACCACGATCTGCACATATCGGCAGATACGCGGATTACGGCCATCTATTTTTTCTTCTACATCGGCAACTTCAATCGCCACCCGCTCTGGCTCGATACGTTTGTCGAACTTACGCAGATAGTCTTCAATGGAGCGTTTGATCTGGTCTTTACTGGGTGTTTCGTTGAGTTCCTGGAATTCGTAGTTGTGAATAATACAGCCATAGGCTGAATCGAAGTGATATTCGCCGGGCCGGGTCGACAGGTAGAGCGCAATGTTCTGTCGCACGGATTCATCGAGCGGCAGTTTGTCGAGTGGCTCGCGTTTAACCAGCGAACCGAATGAGGGTGGTATGGCGTAATAGTCGGCTGGCATTGGCTTTATTCGTAAAGTCCCAGATAAATCGTTCGATGCATAAAAAAGTGTATGACATGGAGCTTTCGCATATTCCAGACCATCCGAATTGTTTTAGTGCCGGGCGATCGGGGACCAGCTATTGTACTTCCTCCGAAAATCAGGGGAGCATTGTGCGGGCCGATCCGCTTCGACAACACAACGGCAACATGGCCTTCGCTCTGGCCGTAGTCGACGCTATTGGTTGCCGCAATGATCAGCCGTCCCTGCTGGGCATAACTGATCGCTTTGCTTAACCCTTCTTTCCCTACGCCGAGCTTTTGCCATAAAGAAACATAGTTGTTATTGACCGTCATCATTTCCAAATACGCAAGGATACCATCGGCTCGCAGATTAGGCACATAAAAGCCCATTTCCTGGCCTAACGACTTGAGGAAGCCTGAGCAGTTTTCACTGTTCGGTGGTAAGGCCTCGTTGAAGCGGCTTTTATACGCTTTCATCAGTACCTCATTGGCGGTCACCATACCGGTTTCCTTATCAGTCGTTCTGGAGTCGGCCATATTAGTTGATCATGACAATTGTTCCTTTCAACGATGCCTGGCCACTACTTTCCAACGCCAGCTGGGCATTGGCTTTGATCGATGCTTTTGCCTGGGCTTCTATATCAATCGTTGCCCCTTCTACTTTTACGCCAGCCTGACCCGCCACTTCGACCTTGGCATTCGCATTGATTTTCATGCCCTGATCGTTGTTAATCTCAGATTTGCCCGCTTTTACTTTCCATTCCTGATCGGCAGTCATATCAATCGTTTTGGCCTTCATCGTAATTGTGTCTTTGGCCTCGATGTTGATATTGCCCTCGCTTTTTATGTTGATTGTTGTTCCGCCGTCGAGCAGCAGTTCGATGGTGTTTTTCTGATCCTTGTTGTAAATTTTAATGCTCTCCTTGCCCGATTCGTCATTGATCAGGATGTGGTTACCACTTCGGGTAATAATGCCTTTGATGTTGTTGTCTTTGTCGAACAGTGGGCCCGGTGTTTTATCGCCGTGAAACATACTGCCCCTCACAAACGGTAGATCGGGATTGCCCATCTCAAAATCAACGAATACAACTTCGTCAATTTCGGGAATAAAATAGACACCCTGATCTTTATAGGCCATTGGCTGGGCGACACGAACCCAGGGGGTTGTCTGGCTACTATCCTGTTGCCAGGCAAACTGTACCTTCACGCGCCCCAGGCTTTCCTCGTCGTCTACGCGTTTCACAATGGCAGGCTGTGGGGGAGCACTAGGCGAACTGATCTTGTAATCGACGGGCGGAAAATCAACATCCTGCGGAATAGCCTCAAAATTAGCCTGATAAATACCTCTTGAATCGAGATAATGGCTTAGACGCGTAATCAGAAACGTGCCATAGTCAACAGTTTCCTGCAACTGCGCTCCCTGACGGGCATCACTGACGCCATAAATCTCATCTTTCACTTTGACCGTACCACCGATTTTCAGCTGCATTTCGGAGGTTCGCCCTTGTAGCACTGCTAATTTGTTGGAAATTTCGCTGATTTTGAGTTTGGCAACATCTTTCAGTGTGTTGTCTTTCTGGTGGTTCTGGTAGGCCAGTTCAACTGGGTTATCTTTAAATAAGGCACTGGATTTGTCACGGACCAGTTTGGCAAATTCCTGTAAACCATCAACATCATTGCTCGTTACTTCGGCTGATAAAAATTGATCAGTGGAGAAGTCATAGTATTTCGCGGTCATCTTCATGGGAGCCACGCGCAGACTATACTCCATATCGAAGAAGTTGCTGCCATGAACAAGAGTAACGCCTGTGTCGGCAGACTTTTTACCATAGTATAGCTTTTCCCCATCGTAAAAGAACCATTGACCGTAGGCTTCAGCCAGACGCTGGACAAAATGGAGGTCGTCTTCTTCGTATTGCGTAATGTAAGGCAGTACGGGATTGCTGGTGGCCGCAACCGTAACGGTTAGGCCCAGCGAGGATATGATCTTTTCGACAATGGCACTCGGGGTCATCTCATCGAACGAGCGGGTCGTACGGCCTGCATTTAACAAGAGCGTGGGGCTACTGCCACTAATTAAAATAGATTGGGTGGCCGACTGCCCCTTGGAGAGTTGTACGCCCGTAACAATGCCTTTGAAGGTTAAATTTTGTTTTTCAGATTTAAGCGTCCCTTTGTCCATTTCGCCCTGTTTGAGCTTGATGGTAGCTAACTCGCCTACAAATTTCTGCCCTAATTCTTTCAGCTTAACCGCTGCCGTTCCACCATCGAGCATATCGGGCGAAAGGCTTAGTTCAAAATCATGGTGGCCGTCAAAACGCTGACTGATCCGAACGCTATTAAACCGCTTCAGCGGAGTGCCATTGATCGTTACTTCGGCTACGGCAATATATTGGTTGGTTGAAGACATAATCGATCAAGGGTAGTAATTAACAGGTTATATTATGTTGAGTATCCAGGTACTTCGGGCTTAAAATACCATCGGTTTCATAGCCCAGACTGGATAATATAAGGTGCTGATCTGATAGAAGCCATCGGCTTCGCCCGCTAAAACAGCGGCTGCATTCTGAAAAAGATGAATGTTTGCCTTGTTGCGCGGAATCACTCCAGGATTACCCGCTTCCCGAATTCGGCAATTGTCGGCGGCTACATCGAAATCCATTCGTTCGCAGGCCCCGGCAAACAGTGTCCACTTATGCAGATTACCAGGTCCCATTGCCCAGGCCATACTTAAAATACCCATCTGGGCATCGGCAGGCCAGTTATCAAAATTCTTAAATGGCTTCTGTCTTTTAAGGAAGCTTTCATTTTGCTGTAGTCGATTCTGAATCAGTTTGTTAATCGAATCGTCACTTAGTTCAAGATTCGTAAATTTCTCACAGGCGCGATGGCCTAATTTTGCCAGTTCCTGTTTGCCTTTCAATAGTTTCCATTCGGCTTCGATCACATTCGTCGCGGCAGGCGCGCCCGGTGTTTTAATACCAGGCTTGTTTTTATATTGAAAGGGTAGGCTTAAAGCTGCACTTATTGGGTCGATGAGATTGCCAACTCCCACCGTAACTAATCCTAGAATATCAAGATACATGAACCGAACAACGCCTTCGAACGGCTCATTGAATGCTCTAAATGACTGATTAACGCTGGTGTGCATAGCTGTAATGAACTGATTAGTTGATCGAGGACCGACCTGACTTTAAAAAAATAGATTAGGGCTTCTTTTGGAAGCGGGCTTTATCGAATGTACCACGCGCTCCACAATACACCTCCCGGCAATACATGCCCGAGTCCTGCAAGGTTATTATCGCTCCGTTGATTCGGAGCACAAGCTGACAGGGCTTGGCTTCATCGAGACCATCGGCCTTTACTGTCAGCTGACCGTTGGTCCAAACGGCATCACCTTCCAGTTCGCAACTCTGGCCTTTATCAAACGTCATCGAAATCGTCACCTTCGCATCGGCCGTCGAGCTTCTGGAAATCTGTATTTTATCTGTTTTTTTAGTCGGTAAATATTGACCTCTCGATTTGCTCTTGTCTGTGAAGCCGACATACTCGCCGAAAATGGTTGCCGGTGGTTTGGCCGCACAGGCTGAATATGCACTTGCCACAAGCAAGTTCAGGATGACGAAAAGGCCTAAACAGTGGCTAACAGAGCCTATTAGCTGCGTGTGTCGGGGTCGATATGGACGTATTGACGTTTTCATTCACTTGCATAAACCTATAAGGTCTTAGAGACCTTATAGGTTTTGGGTTTAGTTACTAGATGCTTTATTCGCGCAGGAGCTTCAGCTTCTGTCCATTCACATCCAGATCGCGTGAACAGATCGTGAAACTTTGGGTACCTGTGCCGTTGCCCGACAAACTGAACGACTCGCTGAAGTTAATAATGGCCGAGTGATCGAACTTGATGGTACGCAATTCTTCGCCCTTCTGGTTTTTCAACTCGATGCTTCCGCTTACATCATCTTTATGAGGAAGTACCATCAGTTCGATGATCTTGGCGTCGGCATTGCGGGTTTCAATCGAAACATCGATGTTGCCACCAAATACTTCCGAAGTTGTTTCGTTCGTGTTAGGGTTGACGTGTTGGTGAAAACTGTAAGAAAGGGAGAGTACTTCAAACTCTTTACCGTCGATTTTGAGGGTTGACTTGTGAGCCATTGTCGTAATTAGTTTTACGTGATTAAAAATTGGTTTGGTTTATTGTTTTAAGTCGGCATCCCATTGACCTTTGGTTCCGGTCAGGTTGATTTCAAATACTTTAGCTGGAAAGAATGGTTTGAGTTTCACATTCACAATGACGTGGGTCGGAATGGTTGGATGCCGACGGATGTCAAGATTGCTGAAGTCTTCGATGATCTTGCCTGGTCCCCGGATGGTGGCTAAAAAACTGGCCACCTGTCCTTTGATTTCTTCGATCATCTTGTTGTCGATATTCTCGAATGTCCGACGGTTCAGAAAATCCTGAAATACTTTTCCGATCCAGTCGAATACCCGTACAACGCTGTAGGTTTGCAGGCCTACGTTGTCACCGTTGAAGAGCGTTTTGGCCGAAAATGGAATTACCCGGCCGTATTCATAGACCATTGGAATCAGACCTTTGTCTTCCAACTGGGCTATTTCACCTTTACGCATGCTGAACCGGACACCACTGGCCATTTTGAGCTTACCATGCTGTACACCGGCTGATGGCTGGGCAATGTGCCCTCCCCAGAGCATTCCGGCCAGAGCCATAGCGGGCGACACATACAGGTGTTCTTCCTGGCCCAGTTCTGTGTAAGCTTCGCGACCTACGATCCAGTTACACGGCATCATCACGTTGGCTTTATGCGGATCTGCTCCCGTTAGTTTGTCGCGCTCGAAAGTTGCTTCAACGCTATCCGGGTCATCCAGGTGACGATAGTCGGTCAGCATCATCACCTTGTTCTGATACGCCAGCGAAGCCCATTTGTCGACAATGACATTTTTCTTAAGCCAGCCCGGTAATACCAGCAACGAGTAGTTTTCGGAGAGATCTAGTTTGTCGTAACCATCGCGCAGTTCTTTCGCAACCTGTTCGAAAATGCCCGTCGGATTGCTGAATCCATCGGCGTCGGTTGTCATGTCATTACCTGCATCGAACAACACTAAGTTTTTGACCTTTTCTGACTCGGCGTTCTCGAAAAACAGCGACAATGACCGATAAGATGCCTCTAACTCTTCGGTTTGAGTAAGTACCGTAGCCAGATTCTTTTTCAGCGTATTGCTGGCCGAAGCAGCCTTTTGTTCGGCCTCGGCAATCATGTCAGCTACATTGTCGTGTGCGGCCAGTAAATCGGCAAAATCCCTAAGCCGTTTTTTGAGTTTTTTGCGGTCCTGTTTATTGTCCTCCTCCGTCAGAAAGATCGACTTTCGTGCTTTTTTAGACGGGTCCATATTTTCGGTACCGTCTACGACCGTTTTTATGAACTCAAATCCGCCAAATTTGGTCAGTTGCTGAACGCTTTCGGTGAGTGAACGCGTAGGCTTTTGTTGTTCAACTACGCGCTCTCTGAGCAAGGGCGCATTCTCCGGATTCTGTTCTTCTTTTGCCATCGTTGCAATGCGTTTTATGCGATGAGTGGGGATGATTGGAAATTAATTTGCGTCGGCGTCGTCTAGCTCATTGGCCATCACATTCAGGGCGTCGATAAACGCCTGTTTCGCCTGTGGATCGGCCAGTAATTTTTGAAAGGCTTTGTTCGACATGAGCCGTTTGATCAGGCTCTGGTAATTGTCTTCCTGCGACTGAAGAGCCTGCAAAAACGCGCTCTGGTCAATGATGCCCTGTTTGCTGAAAGCCGTCAGATTCTGAAAAAACAGCGTTTCATTGACTTCTTCGCCATCTTCGGTCTCATGCGTTACATCGACCTCCGGTTGAAATGTATCGAAAGCATCCTGTAATTTCTGTACCCCTTCAACAGGAGCCTGACTCATGGAGTCGGCCGTAAATTTGCCAACCATTGCCGTTTTATTTTCCTGGAGGAACTTGATAGCCTCGCTGGTTTCTTCGGGGATAATAACTCCCCCGATCTGGGGTTTATTGACTGCCATGTATGCTGGGGTTTTATAGAGTTTTTGATTAAAGCATGTTGTCCATAATTCGGATTCGTTTCGTCCAGGCGCCGGGTTGAGCTGCGTGATATATGGCAGTGTCGGTAACGCCAATCGGTGAATCATCGGCCTGTACGATTTTTGCCGTTTTGCCTTCCATATAGACCATGCCGATGTGGTGCCAGCCACCCTTTTCGCTATACTGAGCAATGATATCGGCATCGAGCACATCGGTGGAATCAGCTACTGCAACGAAGCCATAATTGGCTGGCCGTGTCATGAATTCCTCAATGCTGGTCCCAAAGGGATACTTGCTCTGGGCTACAAACAGACTGTAGCAATAATTAACAAAGCCAATACAGTCGAAGTGTTTCACATTCTCGCACCCTCCGCCCCACACGATTCCGTTGTGGCTGACGCCAATCGGCTTCACTGCCCCATTGAACTTATAAAGCCGGGGTGTCACGTTAATCAGTGGCAAGGGCATATCACCGACCTGTTTACGTAACGCGAGATAATCATTAGTGGCTTGTGTAGTCAGCTGTATAACTGTATTCGACGAGCCAGCACAGGTATTCCGCCCGCCAATATCGGTGTAGGCAGTCTGAACAGATGGTTTTTTCGTATCAAAGGAGTCGGCCTGCATTTTTACGATCGAAGGGCGGTACTTAGCGCCATCCGACAGTCCGGGCGAATTGCCCGCTGCCCCCCACAGGTAATGGGCCTTCCCGGCATGACTACGGGCTTCATTGACAATGGCCTGCCGTTGCACTAATTTTCCCTGCGGAGTTGACATTTTTTTTGTCACCTTCACCCCAATCGGGAGTGCATAATCGAACAGGCCCGCATAGGCATGGAGGATAGCATCGCCGGGTTTTAGGCCGGTTAACTCAAAATAGCGGAAATTTTTTCCCGGCTTTTTTTCCTGCATTTTCACCAGACTCTGATCAATGATAACCCCCAGATCATTTCCGAAGAAATCACCACCAAAAAGGCCCACCGTTTTTTTTTGCCCTACCTGAAGGGGGCAGTCGACTAATGGAGCGGTTGTTGTCGCATCAAAGAAATGTGCCATGATCCTAACCAGTAACGTTGTCTTATAATTGGACTTCCGAACGCGAAACGTCGTATTTCGTTGGTCGCAATATTCGGTAATTCGAGAAACGGCCAACTGAGTAAACGGTCTTGTTTGGCTTTATTTGGGTATTGGCCTGTAAAACCACCAACTCCCGCCAAGGGTAACACTGTCGCTATTCTTAAAATAGAGGGTTGATTTTTTGACCGGCCCTCCATCCGGTATATTCTGTTCATAAACAACTACTTTCCCGCCAGCACCTACCGAAGCTACTATGGCGGTATGCCTTGGCTCACCCCGGCTTTCTTCTCGCCAGCTTCCATCCGCATTGTCGATGTGCATGGTGTAATAGTTGAACTGGATAATGTCGCCCGGTTGAAGGTTGGCCAGCGTTGTCTCTGTACCCCAGACGTAATCGGCGTCTGAACTCACTCCGTCGGCACCCATAATATCATTCGATGTTTTGGCGTGCGCGTTTTTAAGCGCTTTCTCAGCCAATGTCCAGCACTGTCCATCGCCATCGCGGTGCCCCACTTTATTGGCTGCGTACTGTACGATTACTTTATTGACACCCATTTTTTACGTTTGCGTTCGATTGTTCGTTTTGTCAGCTTGGTCGCAATTCAATTAGTCGGGGAAACAGACAAGTGATTAAACGGTCATCTGTACCGTTTCGAAACTCAATTCACCCGCTTCATTCGTTACCAACCTAAGGTGAGAGCCTTTGCCGATCTCGCCCGACACAATCATGCGTGACAGCGGTCGGCGGAGTCGGTTCCGGATCACCCCCCGCAACGGTCGTGCACCATATTTGGGTGTGTAGCCTTCGAGTGCCAGTTGCTTGCGGGCTGCATCGTCGATAGTGACCGTGATGCCTTGTTTATCAAGCATTTTGAGGAGCGATTTCAACTGAATATTGAAAATGCTCACAATTGCTTCTTCCGAAATGGGTTGGAAGGGTATGATTTCCGTTAGTCGTCCCAGGAATTCCGGACGGAAAAAACGCCCCATTATTTCCAGCAGATCGTTCGATGCAGCTATCTCACCCTTAGCGGCTTTTTCCACAACATAATCACTCCCAATGTTGGAGGTGAACAGGATGATTGCGTTCGAAAAATCACCCTCCCGGCCAAGCCGGTCGTGAAGCAAACCTTCATCCAGTATTTGCAGGAAAATATCGAATACCGATGGGTGCGCTTTTTCGATCTCATCGAATAGGACAACCGCAAAGGGCTGTTGCCGGATTTTGGTTACGAGCAAACCACCTTCTTCATAGCCAATGTAGCCCGGAGGGGCGCCATAGAGCAGGGCTGCCGAGTGTTCTTCCTTGAATTCCGACATATCAAACCGAATCAGGGCGCGCTCGTCGTTGAAAAGAAAGTCGGCCATTGATTTTGCCAGTTCGGTTTTGCCAGTTCCGGTTGGACCGGAGAAGAAAAACGAGCCAATCGGCTGTCCCGGTCGGCTAAGGCCCGATCGGTTTTCCAGAATGGCATCGGCAATGATCTTCACGGCATGATCCTGACCAACCACGCGTTGTTTCAGATGCTCATCCAGCGCCAGGAGTTTATCGCGCTCTTTCGACTGGATTTTGCCAAGCGGAATTCCGGTACGGTTCGCAACCACAGCCGCCACTTCGGCAGGTTCGACCTTATCCCGAACCTGTTCACTTAGAGCTTCGAGTTTCGTAAGTAAACTGGCCAGATGATCGGCCAGGGCATCAGGTACTTCAAATAAATCGGTATGCAGGTCTTCTTCAACCTGACCGAGCAGCACAGGGCTTAGTCGGTTCTTCATCTGGCGCTCAAACCACCTAACGTTAGGCATATACGTCAAGGGGTCTGCTATGTCGGCATTTTTGCGTATATCGGCTAATTCGCCCCTCAGTCGGTCAATTTCGGGCTGAGTGGTTTCGGCAGCCATTTTCATGGCAGCCATCGTCCGGTCGATGAGGTCAATGGCGGCATCAGGCAATCGTCGATCTTTCAGATATCGCTTGGCAAGACGAACGGTTTCAGCAACGGTTGTATCGGCAACACCGATCTGGTGATGCTTCTCGAATAACGGGAGAATGGTTTGCACCATCCGGGTAGCCGTTTGTTCGTCGGGCTCTTCAACGGCCAGCACTTCAAATCGGCGGGCAAAAGCCTCGTCTTTTTCGAGGTATTTGCGGTATTCGTCGTTGGTCGTTGCGCCGATAAGCGTCAGTTCGCCCCGCGCCAGTTCGGGCTTAAGCAGGTTCACCGTACCGACTGCACCTCCGTGAGGGTCCATCAGTACATGAATTTCGTCGATGAAGAGCAGAGCCCGGTCAAACTGTTTCAGATCGGCCAGAATTCCCTTAAGCCGGTCTTCGATTTCGCCCTTGTAGGATGCTCCGGCAATGAGCGATCCCATATCCAGTTGAAATAACTGGGCATTTTTAAGGTGCGGAGGAACATTGCCCGCTACAATCTGCTGAGCTAACCCTTCAACAAGTGCGGTTTTGCCCACGCCGGGTTCTCCCGTAATAATGACATTGGGTTTTAGCCTACGGCCCAGAATTTCGATCATCTGACGGGTTTCGCGATCGCGCCCAACAATAGGATCGAGTTTACCGTCACGAGCCGATGCTGTTCGGTCGGTGCAGAATTTAAATAGCGTTTTACCCGTTGCGCCCAAATCACCTGCTCCGTCTGAAACGGGGCTGTTACTGGCCTTCCCATTGCCTGCTGTACCTCCCGTTTGGCCATTGATAGCCTGCTGGAAGCCAACATCCTGCATGGCTTTTTCGAGCAGTTGATTCTCCGTCAGTGGAAAGGATTTAAGCTGGTCACGTGTGAAAGCCACATCGGGCTTGCACATGGCTGTAAGTACGGCCATTGGGGTTAGCTCGTGTTCCCCGAGTTTCATCCGCACCACATCCGACACTTCCATGAGCGCCTTGACCTGTGGGTCACCGGCGGGTTCCTGGGTTGTTCGGGCCGATTTCGGATAGCTTTCGACACGAATATCAGCCCAGTCGCGCAGATAGGGTACATCAACATCCCAGACGGTCAACTGCGAAGCCAGCCCAACGTCGTTATGAAGCAGTCCAGTTAGCAAATGTCCCGGCGAGAACGTCAGGTGCTGGTGTTCTCGCGCAATGGCCTGAGCAATGCTGACGGCGCGTCTTAATTCTTCAGTGTAAGCAAGGGTTAGCATGGTCTGGACGGTTTATTTTGCCCCAAACGTGGATTCAACTTACCGATTTGTTGCCCGTGGTCGGTGGTCGTTTGAGTGAATGGCGGTTTGATTGAGTGAACGGTCATAATTGCCTAACGATCAATAGATTTGTTACTCATTGATACAGGAAACAGCAACTATGTCTACAGACACTTTGTCTTAGTCGGTCGAATAGCGGTTGCAGAAAACAAAAAATAGTCAATTAGTCAGGGTAATGTATTGGTCCCGCAAACAACTTCGATCCCGCTAATTTTTCCGTCGAAAATAGAAATCGCTCGTTAGTGAGGTCGACTCCCAGGGTAGCTGCTTGTTGTTTGACTGTTTAATCACATGCGCCCGAACACTCTGAAACATCTGAATCAGAGTTTGATCAGGGATTGTCATTGCCTGTAACAAGGCTTCGGTATAGAGGCTGTTTCGGCCAGGGCTATCAACCAGAGCTTTGCCTGGTGCGGTTGAATAAGCCACGACAAAACCTAAAGGGGTATCTAACGAACGGGGCGAGTTACGGGCGTACATTGATTCAACAGGATTGGTGCGGTCGGCGTCGATCAGAATGATATTGACGGGTACTTTCGCAGCCGCCACTTCCTCGACGAGCTGACTAAGGGGCAGACACATGGACTTTATCGCGTCCGTTTTACTGAAGTCGGCGTCTATTGGTACCAGATACTCCTGATTTTCTGCCTGAATACCGCTCCCCGCGTAGTAAATCATGCCTACCTGATAGCCCTTTAGTTTAGCGCTGAATTCGCTGATCACCCGTTTCAGAAATGTCTTGTCGACATTTGTAAACAGCATGACTTCGAATCCTGCCTGTGGCAAAGCGACAGCCATATCGTTGGCATCGTTGATCGCCTTGGGCAACGATGCCCCATTGGTGTAGTTGCCATTGCCGATGACCAACGCCAGTCGCTTTTCATGGGCCAGCCCCGAATTACCCGGTTGCGCAGGGCAATCCAGGGCAAAGCTGGCTACAAGCAGAAGGCATATAATTTTCATGAAGGAATGAACAGTAGAAGAAGCGTATCACTTGCGCCGGAAATAGAAATCGCCAGTTAGTGATGTTGACTCCCAGGGTAGTTGTTTGTTGTTCGATTGCTTAAGCACTTCGGCCCGAACCCGCTGAAAGAGCTGGGTCAGTGGTTGATCTGGAACTTGTAGTGCTTTTAACAAGGCGGCTGTATATAAGCCATTGCGGCCGTTCCCGTCGGCAGCCGTTCGGCCGGGCGAGGTAGCATAGGCAATCACCGATCCAACAGGGGCATCCATTGTTGTAAGTCCAGTATTTTCACTACCTCCCCGGCTCCAGCTGCGTTCGAAAGGATTGTCGCGGCAGGCATCCAGCACCACAATGTTGGTGCGCGTGCGGGCATCTTCCATTTTGGTCAGTATCCGGTCGGCCAGAAAACAGTCGTATTCTATTTCATTTTCACTTTCGGGTTTTGCGTCAATCGGTACCAGGAAGTTGCGGCCTCTGCTCTGCACACCATGACCCGCATAATAGAACAATCCGACCTGGTAGTCCTTCAGTTTATTGCCGAATTCATCAATGGCCCGACGCATGGATCGAACGTCCATATTCGTGTGAATCATTACTTCAAAACCCACATTTTTAAGTGCTTCTGCCATATCATTGGCATCATTAGCCGGGTTGGTCAGGCGATTTGATGATGGATAGTCAGCGTTGCCAATCACCAACGCCAGCCGTTTTTCGGCAACAATTGCTGCGGGTTTGTCATACCTGATCAGGAACGATTCAGACGTAATTCCTCCTTCATTTTGGGCTACCAGTTTAAGCCGGTTGTCGCCTTCCCGAAGCTGAACAGTTTGTGAAAGGGCCTGATCACACTCCTTTAGAACCCCGTCGGATTGTACTTTCAGCTCTCGACTGGCCTGCTGTAAGGCATCGTTTACAAACAGACTTAGTCGGGTTAGAGGCTTGCTGGTTTTAATACATGCTTTTACAACAATTTCGTCGGTCTGAACTGTGCTGCTTTGCCCATCGCCCATTTGAAACGTGATCTGCGGAACATTGACCGTTTCGGGTGCGTAGAAACTTTGCGTATTTATTTTTTGGCGACTACTTCGAGAGGTTGAAATGCCAGGTTCCGATTCCTGTGCCTGTGCTGACTGCACGACCAGAAATCCGATGAAGAACAGTATAGTTAGTTTCATGATCTTGAGAGGGTTATTGTGTATTGGTCTGGCTAACATTGGTTTATGATCCGTTGGCCGTTCCTTTATTGTTAGCTAGCTGACTATTATTGTTTCAATACATACATTTCTACACGCCGGTTTAGCTTTCGAGTCGTTTCGGTGCTATTACTGGCAATCGGGCGAGTCGGACCATAACCACGTGTCGTAATGCGACTGGACGCAATGCCATTTTTTACTAAATAATCCTTCACTAAATCCACGCGTTTTTTCGAGAGCAGCACATTCTGGTCGAAATCGCCCTGATTATCGGTATGGCCAGCCAACTCGATTTCAACAGTTGGCTTACTACGCATAAAAGCTACTAACTCTTCGAGCGCTGGCTGGGAACTAGGCAGGAATTCGGCCTGGCTCTGCACAAACTGTATGGCTTGCAATGGATTGGCCGCTTTCTCCTCCGATGGGTTTGTCCCTTTCGGTTTTTTCGACGATGCTGTTGGCTCAGGAACATAAAGGCTTTTAGTACTGATCTTCTGACGTACACTACGAGAGACCGAAACACCATCTCCCGATTCCTGCGCTTGCGCTGTAAATACAAGTAAAAGCCCGGCTAAGAAAAGTCCAATTAGTTTCATCCTATTGAGCGGCTTAAAACGTATGCACCAGACCAACACCCATCGATTGGCTGGCAGGTCTGATCTGCCAGGCAGTGCGTAGTTGATTTGGTCTACTATTCTGATTTGTTTTACGAACGACGGTATACACAATATTGGCGATGAGCAAGGCTGCCGTAGCCCCCGCTACGATGGTCACCGTTCCCCGACGGCTATCGATGTCTTTTCGTTTGTCTTCGGCAGTGTTCCATTCCGCCAGGGTATTGGCCACTGTTTTCTGGTTGTAGGCATCCACATCTTTGTTGAGCCCCGAAGCCAGCACAAACGTATAGGCTGCCAGACCACCCGTAGCGATCCAGCCAATAATGGGAAGCGGTGATTTTTTCTGTACGCTAACCACGGGAGCCGGCACGGGTGGTTTCGGTTTGGCCGTTGCTGGCCTGGTAACATTTACGCCCCGTACGAGCCGGATAATTACCTCAACCTCTTCGTCGAGCTGGATCTTGTCACGGACAATGTCCCAGTAAATGGTTTTATTTCGACCAACCGTGATAGCTTTCCCAACATTGCCCGTAACAGAAATAGGTCGTAAACGTCGCCCTGATGCGGTTTCGATCTCGACGTAGAGTGAATCGCCGGGTTGTACACTCAGCAAGTCATATTGGATGACCAAACGCTTTGTTTTCTCGTCTGGCGAAATCCGGATGTTGGTTGCTTCCGACGGTGCCTGTTGTGCATGGACGGCCAGGCTGGTGAGCAGTATGACCAGAAAGGGAAACAGGCGATGATATAAAACTCGATTCATAGTATTGAGTTGGCGTAGATGGTTATAGCGTGGTTTTAGGGGGTGAATTCCCACCAGTCAGCATTTCGAAGACCGAAGTAGGCTTTTGTGCCGACCCCAACACCGATACCAACGGTTCCTGTCGGGTTGTTGAGTGTAGATAATAAAGTTGGTGTGGCATTGGTTGTTAAATCCATCACCCATGTGTTATGGCTACAGTCAATAATGTAAGCTTTGGAGCCTACTATAAATGCACAATTCTGCATACGTCCACCGCTATCATTACCACTCGAGCAATCATTGAACGTATTGGGTAATAGCGCAACCTTCTTAAGGTCTTTTGTATCTAGATTGTAGGTCCATATTTGACGGGTATTAAAATAAGAGGCATAGGTAGGACCAAAGCTTGAAGTATAAGCACTGGCTACCAGGCCCCCACCAAAATAGAGTATATTCCCATTCTGGAACGAAAAAGCACTTGAACGAGCAGCTGCATAGATAACATCGTTAGTCAATCCCTTGTCATTGAAAGGAAAGCTAACTTCCCAAGTCCCGTTTCCTGTTGGGTCAAGCGCATACTGCGAATTATAGATATTGGTTAAACTTGGGTCGGTAGATGGTCCTCGGCCGAATAAAGAGTAGACGCGATTGTTATAAACGAAAGGAATACCGCCCGCCTGTTGATTGTAGATACCTTGCCCACCTGTTTTGGTCGCTGGAGGGTTCGATAACTGTCTCCACGAATCACCTGACGGATCGTATTCCCAGGCGTCAGGTGTATAACTCCCTTTGTTGGTCCCAAACAAGATATAGGCTTTATTATTTAGGACGGCTACTGTTGTTTCTGTTCGACCCGAACCCGGAAAGTCTTTCTTCTGTGTCCATAAATTAGTGGCCGGGTCATATTCATAGAGTTGCTTAAAGTAATAATACTCCGATGATGTTCCTGTTGACTGTGAACCCACGTAAACTTTACCATTGATAGTAAACATAGGATTGAACACATAAGCCCGCTGTGTAGGCAAATTTGCTAGCTGACGCCAGTTCCCCCGTTGCCCAAACTTGGTCTGAAAACCAGCAAATTCTTTTGAAAATACAGTCTTACCTGTAGCATCTTTTGCAAAAGCCACGGCATAGTAAGGCGAATTTTCGGTTAGATCTTTTATCTCAAAATCAATTTTGCCGTTAGCTGGGGCAGCTGTAACAAATCGCCGTACGGGTGCGGCAGTACCGGCCATCAATGCGCTTATCTGATTCGGATCAGGTGTTAATACCATGCCATATTCAGTAACCGCAGCGGCCGGGTCTACAGTAAAACTGACCGTGGCGGATATATTGCCTAATTGTAGCGGCTTGGTATTGAGTAATGCCACTGTACTGACAGTTGGTGTCGCTGCTCCCGTCTTAAACTGCTTGACATCGCCGTAGATCGTAGTTCCAGCTCCATTGGTGGCATACGAACGGTAGTAATAGGTCGTGTTGGGTTGCAGATTACTAACAATCAGGGAAACCGACGCCCCCGTAACGCCCGACGCAACGGCTTTGCTGTCAGCAATAGTTGGTGTCTGGCTGGTAGGTGAATACACGACTCCATACTCTTTCAGCGTAATCTGACTGGCATTGCTCACCTGAGCCTGCAAAACAGCCGAACTCGAAGACGGTGTGCCGACCGGGTCCTGTGTTTGAACGACCGGAGCTGGCTCGCCCGTTTTAATCTGCTTGGTATCACCATAGCTCACATCGCCCGTACTGGTGATGGCATAGGCCCGATAATAGTAGGTAGTATTTGGCTGTAGACTAGTAAGCGATACGGGTGTGGTTGCGCCCGTGGTGCCAGTAGCGAGTACTTTGGTGTCGGCTGTAGTGGGCTGTTGATTCGTTGTCGAATAAACGATACCATATTCTTTAAGGGTAACCGTGCCGGTATTCGTTACCTGCACCTGTACCTGAAAGGACGTTGCTCCCGGAGTTCCTACTAGATCAAGGGTTTTAACTTCGGCAATGACCGTCGCTGTCTTGAAGGATAACGTTTCCCCATAGCCAATCAGCCCCTTATTATTGATGGCATACGTACGGTAGTAATAGGTCGTGTTGGGTTGCAGACCGTTCAGCATGACCTGTGCACTACCACTGGTTCCGGTTGCAACTACTTTGGTATCGCTGGTTGTGGGTTGTTGATTGGATGTGGAATAGACAACGCCGAACTCCTGAAGAGTATTGGCACCTAAGGCTTCGATGACGCAATCGACCTGCACAGAAGTAGTAGCCGGACCAGAAGGAGCCGCTCCGGTTTTAACTTGTGGAATTAAATCATACGGATCGAGTTTCCACTTAGAGCAATTGACCAGCAACACGCCGACTGCCAATATAAGTAAGAGCTTTCGTAAAAGAGTAGGCATGGACGAATGATCGTATTAACTTATTGTATATCAATTAATTGGGAACAAATATAGCTAACTGCCTGAACTATGACAATACCACTTTCACGGTATTTTTAGGGTAGAAATACGGGACTTGTTTCCCATTAAATCACCGGCGTATAGTTTAGGCATGGTCAGACTCGGTTTGAGGCTACATTTATTTCCGTTGGAAATAAAAATCACCGGTCAGAGAGGTCGACTCCCAGGGTAGTTGTTTATTGTTCGATTGCTTGAGCACTTCAGCCCTAACTTGCTGGAAAAGCTGAATGATGGTTTGATTCGGTTGCTGTAGCGCTTTTAGTAAAGCTGCCGTGTATAACCCGTTTCGCCCATTGCCATCGGCAGCTGTACGACCCGGCGAAGTTGCATAGGCAATTACAGAACCCATGGGGGCATTCATACTAGCCAGGCCCGTGTTATCTTTATCGTTGCCACGGCTCCAGCTACGATCCAGAGGATTATTCCGGCAGGCATCCAGTACGACGATATTCGTACGCGTACGGGCATCTTCCATTTTGGTCAGAATGCGATTTGCATCAATGCATTCGTACTCAATCTCGTTTTTACTTTCGGGTTGGGCATCAATCGGAACCAGGTAGTTGTTTCCATTATTCTGCACACCATGACCCGCATAATAGAACAATCCGACCTGATAATCGCGGAGCTTTTCGCCGAAATTGTTAATGGCCTGCCTCATTCCTTTATTATCGAGATTGGTAAAATGAAGCACTTCGAATCCTAATTTCTTCAAAGCCACTTCCATATCGTTGGCGTCATTAACGGGGTTGGTCAATTTGTTGGCTCCCAGGTAACTCGCATTGCCGATAACAAGGGCCAGCCGTTTTTCGAGGACCAGTACGGGGGGCTTTTTGTAGGTAACATTCAGATTAGAAGCCACTTCTGCTCCGTCTGCCATGTAGGCTACCAGGCGCAGTTTGTTTTCACCTTCGATGAGCTGAACTGTCTGATTGAAGGCCTGCGGACAATCTTTGTCTCGTTCAACCCTAAGATCGCGCGCTTGTGTCTGCACTTTATCGTTTACCAACAGGCTATAGCGTACAACGGGTTTGGCCGAAGTGACGCAGGCTTTTGCAATAAAAGTCGGTGATGAAACGGTCTGGTCAGCTTCCATATCGCTTTTCCAGTCGATACGCGATGCAACAGTTGGCGCCGGAGCAGTGGGGAACAGAGGCATTGTATTCAATCGCGTAGTCGGGCTCTGAAACGTAGCGACAGGCTTCGGCTCCGATGGGGTAGACTGTGCCAATAACGAACCGGCTATCAACAAACCACAGATGGAAAATAAAAACGGTTTCATGGGAATTGATAAGCGACTTAAAGGTTTTGGAAACGGGTTCAGCGTTGAATGCCAGACAAAAGCGTTAAAACCTACGACTCAAACCGACACTCGTTATGCGATTACCCGACTGAATCAGGAGTGATGTGCGGGCCGGTTTTGGTTTTGCTACAATTGTATAAATCACATTAGCAATGGCTACGGCCGCGGCCGCTCCGGCAACTATGGTAAAGGTGCTTTTATTCTTGTTGACCTTTTCTTTGAGGTCATTAAAGCGTTGCAGATCGGCCGCATCATCAGCAAATGGCTTGCTGTTGTATTCATCCACGTCCTTATTAATGCCAAGTGCCAGTACCGTTGCATAGCCCGTTAGTCCCGCTGTTGCAATCCAGCCGATGAGGGGTAGGGGCGATGGTTTACGAACTACACTACCGGGTTCGGCAACTCGGTCGGTAGTTGGGCGGGGCGCTTCGGTGACAGGCGTTGTTGTTTTGACAGTAGGCGGGGCCGCTGCCACCGTAGCCGGACTGGCTACGGTTACCATCCGTGCTACCCGCAGGAGCACTTTTACATCTTCATTGATGCGGACATTATCACGCACGACGTCCCAGGCGATTAATTTGGTTTTGCCGGGTTTAATCGCTTTCCCAACATCGCCATTCACGCTGATTGGACGGATAATACGTCCTGACGCCGTTTCAAGTTCGATGTAGATCGAGTCGTCAGGTAATACCTGAGGCAGCTCATATTCAATAATCACCTTACGTACGGTGGCATCGGTGCGCAGACGGATGTTACTGGCTGACGTCTGTGCCTGAACCAGTTGGCTGGTCAGAAGTAGCAGAAGCGTAATGAGAAGTTGATAAAAAGGCTTCATGAGGTTGAGACAATTAATTGACGATTCCACTAATAGTAGGATAGTCACCGGCAACGGCACCATTATTCAAAACCAGCGGAGTTGCATAGATTTGATCGCCCGTTGCAAATTCCCATTTTTTAGTCCCATTGGTCGCGTCCAGACAGTACATCTTGCCGTCGTTACTGCCAATGTACACAAAACCATTGGCCACCACCGGGCTCGCATATATTTCGTTATTTGTGGCAAATTCCCACCGCTTGGCGCCATTGGTCGCGTCGAACGCGTATACTTTGTTATCGCCACTACCCACATAGACCAGCCCGTTGTTGTAGGCAGGACTACCTCCTACAAAGCTGCCAGTTTTGGCCGTTGTCCACAAAATCGCCCCTGTTGCGGTGGCTACGGCGTAGAGTTTAAAATCATCGGTGCCAACGTAAATCGTGCTGCCAACGACTAGTGGGCAGGAGTTAACTTTATCGCCCAGTATGGCCGCCCATTTTTGTTTACCCGTTGTGGCATCAATGGCATAGAGTTTTTTGTCACTGCTGCCGATATACACCGTTCCACTCACTACGGTTGGGCTGGATAAAATATACCCGCCGGTTGGGAATGACCATAAAGCCGTGCCATCTGACTTGAGCGCATAGACTTTAGCATCGCTTGAACCAACGTAAATGATTCCCCCGCTAACGGCCGGGCTGGGAATAATTTTATCGCCAGCCGTAAAGCGCCATTTTTCGTTGCCCGTTGCCGCATCGATCGCAAAAAGACGTTTATCGTCGTTGCCGATATACAAAACGCCATTATCAATGACGGGGCTACTTTCAAACTTATCGGCAGCGGCTTGTCGGGACCATTTACGGGCACCTGTTGCGGCATCGATCGCATACAGATACGCATCGAATCCGCCTACATAAACCGTTCCGTTGAGGAAAGCAGCGCTGGTATTTACCGTACCACCATTGGTAATAAATTCCCATTGTTTCGCTCCTGTAAGGGCGTTGAGCGCATACACTTTCTTGTCTTTACTACCAAAGATGACAAGTGAGGAGGGAGGTGTTCCAGTACCAGGCCCAGGGTCGGTAGGTTTGATGGTTTTATCCGCAAGATTCCATTTTGAACAGCCTGTCAGCAACAGACCGACCAAAATTGGCGTATATAGAGTGTGACGCATAATCAGTTTGTGTTTCAATCAAAAACCAACGTCATCAATCAACAGGTGCGACTGAGTTCTGATTAGTAAATGACTCAGCTTTTGCGGCTTACCGAATAGGCCGAAGAAAACAAATCAACATCTATTTTTGGTTAATTAGCCATTGATTTGAGCATTCGGTCGGTTCTCTTGAGTATTCGGTAAGTTTGGGCTTAGCGTTACCGTGTTTATCGGATGACGTTAGATTAGTCGCAGCTTGTGGTTGACAGGGAAACTTGAAAGAACTTAGAAACAAGTGGAGCGTGTAATCGGTATAATTATTGAAAGGTCACAAACGGAATTACAGACCGGGCCAATTTCTGTGCCGAAGAGATAATATCTATTCGGATCATTCAGTAGCTTTGGGGCCGTCTGGTAACATATTCCCTTCATACTCGTTATAAAGGCATACTTTGTTGCTGTAAACAACTAGAAGACTGGCTTCGTGTCTGCCGGAAAACCCAATATCCACGACGAATGTCTGTGTCAAAAACGCTTGTCCGTGTTCTGATTGGTTTGCTTGCCCTCATCTTACTGTTGGCAGGTTTTGTTATGCTTGTGGCCACCACGCCCTGGGGCCAGCAATTCGTAACAAACCAGGTCAATTCATACCTGGCCCAACGGTTACAGTCGCCTTTTCGGATTGGACGGATCACTTACACCATTCCTGACTGGATTGAACTCGAAGATGTTTATTTCAAGACCCCCAAGGGTGATACACTCCTGAATGGTGGCCGGATGCGTGTTGATCTCGATATGTGGGGGTTGCTCAACAATCGGGTAGCCATCAATCAGATTGAGCTGGAACGAACACAGGTGAATATCAGCCGTACGCTACCCGATACGGCATTCAATTTTCAGTATATTCTTAATGTGTTTGATACGGGCTCCTCGGAGCCTGAGCCAGCGGATACGGTCTCGACACCAATGGCAATCAATCTAAAAGGGATTATGCTTCGGGACGTTCGCATCAAATACCGGGATGATGTGGTTGGAGCCGATGTAAATACGTTTGTCGATAGCCTGAAAGCCACGTTCGATGAGACCGATGTGTCAAAGTCGCGGTATCGTTTAGGGAGCGTAACGGTTGATGGCTTAAATGCCTATACGCGCTTATATCAGGGTTTACCAACACCGCCCAGCCCCCCCGGCAAGCCTGGCGATACGCTCAATATTGGGCTGGGTAAATGGCAGATCAATCGGGCCAAATGGGATGTTCGGGTCGAAACATCGGATTTCCGGACGCAGGGTAGCGTTGGGAAATTGACGATGGAATCGAATTACTTTTATCTGGAAGGCGAAAAAATAGGCATTAAATCGCTTGACATGGCGAATGCCGATATTGCGGCCATTTTAACAAAACCAGCCAGCAAATCGGCTTCTGGAGCTAAACCTGATGCAACTGCCAGTGCCTCTTCCAGTGCTCCGGGCTGGCAGGCTAGAGTAACGAATGTTCGGTTTGCCAATAACCGGATTCGTTTCGACGACGAGACGGCACCCCGGCAAAAACGAGGGCTCGATTACGGCCACCTTGATCTGCAAAGTCTGGGTATCGATGGGAAGTTTCTAAGCTATGCCGATCTGGGTAAACGCGGTCAGCGGATCAGTGGTCAACTCCGGAATGGTCGTTTTCGTGCCACGAGCGGATTTGTGCTACAGAGCCTGAACGGCGACGTTTTATATACGGATACGACGACAACCCTGACCCGTCTGTTCATTCAGACGCCAAGCTCTGTCATTCGCGATCAGGTTGTGCTGCGCTATGATTCGCTGGGACAGTTAAGTAATCCGCGTTTTGCGAAACGGGTAGGTGTTCGGGTGAATCTACGCCAGAGCCGTCTGTCGGTAGACGATGTGCTGCAGTTAGCCCCTTTTCTGGCCGACACGCCACCCTTTGCGGGTAATCGTGGGGGCGTGTTCCGGGCCGATGCACAGGCTGTGGGTACACTGGCGGCCCTAAATCTGCCCAGGCTTCAGTTCGATATGCTGTCGGGTACACGAATCGTAGCCAGCGGGCGGCTAACGAACGTGACCGATCCTGAACATCTGGGTGTTAATGTGACCGTCAAGGAAGCGACGACTCAGTTGGCCGATATTACTAAACTCGCACCAAAAGGTTCGATTCCATCGTCGATTGCTTTGCCTCCTGCCATTAAGCTGACCGGGCTCGTTAAAGGCCAGCTGAACGACCTTATTCTGGATGCCAAAATCAATACCAACTGGGGCACGGCCGCCTTTGATGGGCGTCTGGCTGGTTTTGTGACGGGTAAAAATCAGACCTACAAAGGGACGCTTAATCTCAATGATTTTGATGCGGGCAAGTGGCTGAAGCAGGAGGGAACGGTCGGCAAAGTGACCGGACGGGCAACCGTCGACGGTAAAGGGATCGACGTAAATACATTGGCTACCCGCTTCGATCTGGCCGTTCAATCGGCTGATCTGAATGGCTATCGGTATCAGAATTTTGATGCCAGGGGTAACCTGGTCAATGGCAATCTCGACATTACAGGGACGCTTAAAGACCCCAACGCAAACCTGAGCCTGGACACGAAAGTTGGCCTGAAAGGCGATTTCCCAAGTGTCGTCGGTGAAACGGTTATCAATGAGCTGAACTTACAACAGCTAAAACTCTACAAAGATCCGCTTTCGCTCAAAGGGCGCATCGTGATGGATATGGTATCTACCGATCCAGCTAAACCCGTTGGTACGGTTTCGGCAAACGATGCAGTAATTACCCTACAGGGAAAGAGCTACCCGATTGACTCGCTCTATGCCCGATTAACGGCCGATGGTACCGACAAAGGGGTTGTGGCCCGATTGCCGGGTGCGCAAATGCGGCTAAACGGCCAATTTGAGTATGCCCAGCTGTACGATATTATCGTGGGTGAAATCAGCAAGTATATTGCTTTGCCTGCTCTGACCTATAAAACCATTCCACCCCCACATGCCTTCACGATGAATCTGAAGGCCTACCAGAATCCGCTCCTGCAAGCCTTCGTTCCGGCATTGACCCGCCTGGATACGGTTCGTCTGGATGCCTATCTTGACAACCAGAATCGTGACACGACACTCTCGGCCACGATTCGAACGGGTGTACTCGTCTATGACACAACGACCGTACAGGGCAGTCGTTTCGCGCTGCGGGGTGTAGGCAATCAGCTACTGGTAAACGGGCGAATCGATGGTATTCTGTATGACGGGCTGAACATTCGGCAAACGGATCTGGCCGGAACGGCTGCCAATAATCAGTTCCGCTTTTCGGTTGTCAATAAAGATTCAATCGATCAGGATCTGCACGGACTGGCGGGTACACTCAGTATCGTTGATTCCAGTTATCGATTCCGGTTTGCGCCGAACGGGTTGCTTACCAATTACCAGCGCTGGCAAACCGACACCAGTGGATTTGCTCAATATGGGAACGATGGTGTCCTGATCAATAACTTACGTATTGAAACCGGCCAGCAATCGCTTGAAATAAACAGCACGGAGCAATATGCAAATGCGCCGATTCGAGTTACGGCACGGGCTATTGAAATCGCTAATCTGGCCCGGTTAGCCAATCAGGATACAACGCTGGCTAGTGGTCAGCTAAATGGCACAGTGATCGTCCGGGACTATATGGGGCAGGATAGCAATCTGTCATTCCTGGGTTCCATTTACGTCGACAGCCTACAGGTGATGCAAAAGCCTATTGGTAATCTCACCGCCCGGTTTAGCAATAATTCAGACGGTCGAATCAGCGTAAACACAACCCTGTCCGGCCCCTACAACGACGCAACCGTTACGGGCTTTTATAATCCGGCAAACGCCAAGGAAGCGCTCGACCTGGCCATTAACCTGAAACGGCTGGATGCGCGAACGATTGAAGCATTTAGTTTCGGCGAATTACGCCAGGCTCGGGGAAAACTCACGGGTTCATTCAGCGTAGCCGGAGCTACCGATAACCCGGCACTAAGCGGCAGTGTAGCTTTTGATTCGGTGGCGTTCAATATCAAACAACTCAATGCTACGTATCGCATCGATCAGGAAAAGTTAGCCTTCTCAGGTCAAACGATCACGTTGACGGATTTCAACGTGCGCGATACACTTGGACGAACCCTAACAACCGATGGAACCGTAGTCCTTAAAAACCTGCCGAATGCTGCTTACAATCTGCGGGTTCGGGCCAACAATTTTCAGGTCCTGAACGCGGCCCGGAAAGATAATGATTACGCGTATGGCCAGGCTGCGGTCAGTGCCGATCTGCGCATTAAAGGAACGGGTTCGAGCCCGTCCATAAACGGTACTGTTCGTCTGGAAGATGGTAGTAAAATTTCTATGGTTTTGCCCGACGAATCGATGGATGTTAGTGAATCGAGTAAGATAGTCACCTTCATCAACCATAACGATTCATTAGCGATTGCCAAATACCTCTATAAGCCCAAGCGTGATACGGTAGCGACACCCCGTTTGGAGTTTGATCAGCTCAGCAACGCTACGATTTCTCTTGACCTCGAAGCCGACGAAAAATCGGAGCTTACCATCGTAGTCGATGAACTAAATGGCGACTACCTGCGGGCACGGGGAAATGCCCGGCTTAATGTGGGCATCAACGCGGCTGGACAACTGACGGTGCTGGGACGCTACGATGTGACGGAGGGTGAATACTCGATGACTTACGAAGTGCTTAAGCGCCAGTTCAAGATTCAGAAAGGGGGCTATATTCAGTTTACCGGCGATCCGCTCAAAGCCGATATTAACATTACCGCAATCTATCAGGTATCTACCTCCCCCGCCGATTTGATTGGCAATGAATCGACAACACTCCCCACGACAGCGACTAACCGTAAGCTACCATTCAACGTTGCCCTAACCATGAGTAATAATCTGGCGGCACCAAAACTGGATTTTGATATTCGGTTACCAGAGGTTGAAGACGCCAATAGTGCAGCCGCATCGAGCGCCTTTGGGACAACGATCGAAAATAAATTGAAAACGTTGCGTCAGGATCAATCGATGATGAACAAACAGGTCTTTGCCTTGTTGATTTTAAATCGGTTCCTGCCCGAAAATACCGCCGATTTCTTCTCCGGGTCGAACAACGGAGGGCTGGATATGCAGGCGGAGGGCATTGCCCGGAATAGTGTTAGCAAGCTTATCTCGGATCAGTTGGGCCGACTGGCTTCGGGCATTCTGAAAGGGTTTGACGTTGACTTTAACCTGCTCTCGCAAACGGGAAGCGCCAACACTGGCGGAACAACAAACGGAGCACGAACCGATCTTAATGTCGGTCTGTCGCGTAGTTTTCTGGAAGGGCGACTTACCGTTTCGGTTGGCCGGAATTTTGTGCTTGAAAATGCCGCCAACAGCGCTACCCGTAACCCGAATGAAGTATTCGACAACGTGTCGCTGAACTATAACCTTACCCGCGATGGCCGGTATGTATTGCGTGGCTATCGGCGCAACGACTATCAGGCAGTGCTGGACGGCTACATCATTGAAACGGGTGTTGGGTTTGTCATTACCGTCGATTACAATACCCTGGCCGATATCCTGCGCCGGTCGCCTGGCCCGTCGCTGAATTAATTTATTATGGTGTATTTGTTCAAAATCATAGTTGGGTTTATTGCGAATCGTATCCTTGCAGCAACAGGCACCGCCCGGCAGCTCAACGGGTTTTCGATCCGTAGTGCCAATAGGAAAAGGCTGGCGTGGCATCGGGTACAGAGAGGGCATTCATCCCTTTTTTCGGTTGGTATCCCGATCGCCATGATGTGCCTGCTTAATGCCTGTAATATTGGGAAGCATTTGCCGGCCAAAGAACGCCTTTATGCCGGAACAGATATTAACATAAAGTCAGATTCAATCCTTTCTAAGGATAATAAAAAGGCAATTGAGGAACAACTGGCCGGATTGGCTCGCCCAAAACCAAACAAGCAACTATTCGGATTCCCGTATAAAGTTGGGCTCTATTATCTGTTTGGCGAACCCAAAAAGCCGAAGGGATTCCGGTCCTGGTTCCGACGGAAATTTGGTGAAGAACCCGTTCTGGCCAGCGCCAAAGCGATTTCATCCAACATACCCGTCTGGGAGGCTACCTTACAAAATGACGGATACTTTGGCTCGGAGGTGACCGGTGAACTAAAGGAAAGTGGCTACAAGGCTCGGGGTGTTTATGAGGTCGATGTGAAGCCGCGTTATTCTATTGATTCGGTTGCTTTTCTGGTCGATTCGACGCCGGTCCGAAAAGCGCTGTGGGCATCGGCTCGCCGGACAGTTATTAAGAAAGGCAGCCCCTATAGCTTCGATAACATAAAACTGGAGCGGGAGCGTATTAGTCAGGCGCTTAAGCAACGGGGATTTTATTATTTCCTGCCCGACTACGTGGCTGTTATCGCTGACAACGACTCAAGTATTCACCGCACCAAACTCTATTTTGCCATCAAGCCCGAGATGCCTGCCGCAGCGGGGGTTCCGTATTCGATCCGGGATGTATTCATTTACCCGAATTATAACCTTTCTACGGCCCGGCAGGATACCAACAAACGCAGTGCTTACCAGTCTGAAGAGCAATTTCATATCGTTGACTCCACCCGACGCTTTGATCCAAAGCTTTTCCGGGATATTATGGCCGTTCAGCCGGGTAGGCGTTACAACAGCCGTGCGCAGGATTTAACGCTTTCGCGATTTATCAATGTCGGTGCGTTTAAGTTTGTTCGTAACCGATTCGATCCTGATCAGCAGGGCGATTCAGCCGTTCTGGATGTTCATTATTACCTGACGCCCTATCCGACCAAATCGGTACGTCTGGAAATTGATGGTACTTCTCGTTCCAACAATTTTAATGGGTCGCAGGCGGTTCTTAGCTGGCGAAATCGCAACTATTTCAAACGGGCCGAATTACTGACGATCAATGCCAACGCAGGTATTGAATTTCAGGTGGGTGGCGGTTCGCAAAGCGTAACGAACTATCGTTTAGGGGCCGATGCGCTCTTGAGCTTTCCTCGTTTGGTGAGCCCATTCCGGTTTCGCTATGACCAACGACAGGCGTTACCTAAAACAAACGTTACACTTGGCTATCAGCTTATCAAGCGAGGTGGGCTCTATGATTTGAATTCGTTTCAGACAACATTTGGGTATGCGTGGCGGCAAAACCAACAGATTGAGCATATTTTTCAGCCCTTTAATATTACCTACGTCCGCCCCTCGAACATCAGTACTGCCTTTATTGATTCAGCCGCAAACAACCCGCTTATATTTCGGCAGTATTATGCCATACAAAATTCAAAGCAGCTTATTCTGAGTACGCTGTATACGTTCAATTATAATTCTTCGCCACGTTCAGCGTCGCCAACAACCTTCCGATTATCGGCTAACATAGAGCCCGCAGGTAATCTGGCTAATCTATTGTTTAATAAGCGGGACGACAATGGCGATCAAATTATCTTTGGTGTTCCGTTTGCTCAGTTCGTACGTGTTGATGTCGACGCCCGTTTATACCGGAAATTATCGAAAAATATAACCTGGGCTAATCGGGTATTCGGTGGACTAGGGGCTACCTATGGTAACTCCAAGGGTATGCAGCTACCACTGACCAAGCAATATTTTGTTGGCGGTCCAAATAGTATACGCGCCTTCAGGGCACGTGCTATAGGGCCGGGTCTATTTACGCGCGATACACTTCGGGAACTACAGTTATTTCAGGATGGTGGTGGCGACATCAAAGTGGAAGCCAATACCGAAATCCGGGCTAAGTTCAACAAGTTTCTTGAAGGCGCTATTTTTGTGGATGCTGGCAACGTCTGGACGTTCTCAAATAACGATATACTAGGTGCCGCAGCGCAGGCCAAGTTCACACCTGAATTCTACCAGCAAATCGCCATTGGTACCGGAATTGGCCTGCGCCTGGATCTGTCGTATTTCCTGGTTCGCTTCGATCTGGCAACACCACTCCGAAAACCGTATAAAACCGATGGAAGTGAATGGGTCATTAATCAGATCAATTTCCGGGATTCGGAATGGCGAAAGCAGAATATTGTCTTTAACATAGCCGTGGGGTATCCGTTCTAAATGCTCAGCCCCGTGCCACGGTTTTTTACCTTGGCACGGGGCTGAAAAAAGTCCTGAGTAACTATAAAAAACAATACTGAACCTTACTGCAATACTGGCTGCAATACCTTCCAGACCGTTTTGGCCACGATTTTATGACCGGCGGGGGTAGGGTGGATACCATCGGGTTGATTAAGTTTCGGTATACCACCAACTCCTTCGAGCAGGAACGGAATCAGAACCAGTTTGTTCTTATCCGCCAGTTCTTTAAATAAACCTCTGAACTCCCGCGTATAATCGGTACCCAGATTGGGTGGAATCTGCATACCGGCCAGCACGATAGTCGCCTGTGGACTTTTCAGCCGAACGGTGTCAATAATGGCTTGCAGATTCTGCCGTGTCGATTTAAGCGGAATGCCTCTAAGTCCGTCATTGCCACCCAGTTCGAGCACGAACACGGCAACGGGCTGGCGCATAACCCAACTGATGCGACTTTTACCACCTGCTGTTGTTTCGCCACTGAGTCCAGCATTGACAACCTGGAAGTTAAGCCCGGCGGAGTCTATTTTCTGGCCTACCAATGCCGGAAATGCCTGCGATGGCTCAACACCGTAGCCTGCGGTCAGGCTGTTTCCATAGAACAGTACGATTGGTTTTTTAGCGGTTGTCGCCGATTTGGTTTCAGCGGATTTCAAGGCACTGGTGGCTGATGCTGATTCAGTTTTTGAGTCAGATGAGCCGCATCCCCACGCCGTTAAGAGCAGCATCAGGCCGCTTATCACAGAATACGACGTTTGGCGAATGTGTAAGAACTTCATTGGTTTTATGGTGGTTACGATTTAAACACGGAGCAAATAGAAGATTACAGGCTATAATCCCAAATTTTCTACAGGAGTTTGTTTCACTGAACGTGGTACCCCGGTAAAGTCGGTTCATCAACAAACCGGGATACTGCGTTCGGAAACAAACTCCTGATTTATTGCTCGGTGTAAATCTCCGTTATCTCTGTGTTTAGAACAACCTTTTTGGTTCCATGAGTATTCTACACGTCGAAAATCTTACAAAAACCTATCAAAGTGGCGGCCGGGAACTAACGGTTCTGCATGCCGTCAACTTTACGCTCGAACCGGGCGATACGTTTTCCATTGTTGGCCCGTCGGGTAGTGGTAAAACCACCTTGCTTGGGCTTTGTGCGGGATTAGACCGTGCGTCGTCGGGGAGTGTCTATCTGAATGATATTCGACTGGATACGCTCTCGGAGGACCAGCGGGCAGCTATTAGGAACCAGTACGTCGGATTTATCTTCCAGAATTTTCAACTGCTACCGACACTTACAGCCCTTGAAAATGTAATGGTGCCACTGGAACTGAGGGGCGAAAAAGGGGCGCAGAAAACTGCCCAGGCCCTTCTGGAACGGGTTGGTTTAGGCCAACGTGGGCACCATTACCCCACTCAGCTCTCTGGTGGTGAGCAACAACGGGTTTCGCTGGCCCGTGCTTTTGCCAATCGGCCTAAACTGCTGTTTGCCGATGAACCGACCGGTAACCTCGACGCTGATACCAGCGCAACGGTTGTCGATCTACTCTTTGAACTGAATCGAGAAGCAGGCACAACGCTTGTACTGGTTACGCACGATTTGGAGTTAGCGGCTCGTACGCAGCGGGTTATTCGCATAAAAGGAGGCACCGTAGTCTCTGATTCTCTACAATTAGTAAATGAGTGAACAGGTGAATTCTAACGTCTATTTTATTCACTTAGTCACTTTTCAATAATGGACTCACCACGATTTTATTCGACGCTGTATCCAAAGCCTGGTTTCTCGTGGCTTTTTCGAATGGCCTGGCGCGATAGTCGCCGGAGTCGGCAGCGGCTCTTGCTGTTTATGTCGGCCATTGTGCTGGGTATTGCGGCTTTGGTCGCTATCAATTCCTTTGGCGATAATCTGGCCCGCAGTATCGACGATCAGGCACGTGAACTGCTCGGCGCTGACCTGACACTCTCGTGGACGCGTCCGCCTTCTGCCAAAACCCTGCAATTGGCTAAAACGATGGGTCGCGACCGGGCCTATGAAGTTTCGTTTGCGTCACTGGTATCGATTCCTAAAACGGGCGGTGTTCGACTGGCCCAGATAAAAGGTCTGCAAGGTAATTTTCCGTACTACGGAACCTGGGAAGTGGCACCTGCTTCGGCTATTCAGGCATTCCGACAGGCGAAAAGCCGGATTGCTCTGGTAGATGATGGCTTACTGGTGCAGCTTGGTGCCCAGCCCGGCGATTCGGTGAAGGTTGGTAAACTATCGTTTCTGATTGCGGGTCGGGTCACCAAAACACCGGGACAGGCGGCCATTGCCGCTACGGTTGCGCCGACGGTATTTATTCCAAGTCAGTTTCTGGCCAGTACAGGGTTGCTGGAGCGGGGTAGCCGGGTAGCTTACAAATACTATTACCAGTTTGCGCCCGGCACCGATGTGTCGGCATACATCAAGAAATATGCATCCCAACTGGATAAGGAAGGCGTCAACGTCGATACCGTTGCTGATCGTAAACGTCAGACAGGTCGTTCATTCGCCGACTTAACCAAATACATGAGCCTGGTTGCGTTTGTAGCGTTGTTGCTTGGTTGCGTAGGGGTTGCCAGTGCAGTGCAATTGTATGTGAAGGAAAAGATTACATCGGTAGCAATTCTGCGGACACTCGGGGCCAGCGGACGGCAGGCCTTACTGATTTATCTGTTTCAGACCGCCCTGATGGGGTTGATTGGAGCAACAGTTGGGGCTCTGGTTGGCTCGGCGGTGCAACTGGTATTGCCGCAGGTGTTCGGCAGGTTTTTGCCGGTTGCTGTTGATACCACATTGTCGGCACCGGCCATACTGGGTGGCATCGGTACAGGGTTACTTATTTCCGTATTGTTTGCTCTTCTACCCTTGCTGGCGATTCGGAATGTGTCGCCCCTGCGAACGCTCCGAACATCTTATGAAGATGATTTGAGTGGCCGTGATCCGTGGCGGTGGCTGGTATACCTGCTTGTTATCGGGTTCATCGTTGGATTCGCCTATTTGCAAACCAAAAACCTAATGCTGGCTATTGGTTTCACTGGAGGACTAACCGTGGCATTTGGCATCCTGACTGTGCTTGGTTTGGGATTGATCTGGCTCGTTCGGAAGTTTTTTCCAACTTCGTGGAGTTATGTCTGGCGGCAGAGTCTGGCCAATTTATACCGACCCAATAACCAGACGTTAATTCTGGTGACGGCTATTGGTTTGGGTGCTTTCCTGATCGCAACGCTTTACCTGACACAGGGGCTACTACTCGGCCGGGTCGAACTGTCGGGTAGCGGCAATCAACCGAACATGGTTCTGTTCGATATTCAGAAAGAGCAGGTCGCGGGCGTGCGCGCGTTGGTTAACCAGCAGAAATTGCCGGTTTTGCAGGATGTACCCGTCGTGACTATGCGCCTAACGGATGTTAATGGAAAAACACCTGAATCCGCTAAAAAAGACACTACGCTAAAAACACCCAACTGGGCATTCACCCGTGAATATCGGGTTACGTATCGCGATTCAATAATTTCATCGGAGAAACAGGTTGCGGGTAAAGCACCTTATCAGGCCGATGGGAACATTTATGTTTCTATTGAGAAAGATTTTCTGGATCGGTTGCATGTGAAGCTCGGCGATACGCTCAATTTCAACGTGCAGGGGATGCTGATACCGGCCATTGTTGGCGGAACGAGGGAGGTAGAATGGAACCGGGTACAGACTAACTTTCTGGTTGTATTTCCTTCGGGCGTGCTCGAACAGGCTCCTCAGTTTCACGTCCTGATGACACGTGTGCCCGACAGCCGGACCTCGGCTATCTTACAACGCGGTCTGGTCAGTCAGTTTCCGAACGTTTCGGCTATTGATCTTGGTCTAATCTTAAAAACGGTAGACGAAATTCTGGATCAGATTTCATTCGTCATTCAGTTTATGGCCCTCTTTAGTATTTTGACTGGTTTGCTGGTACTGGGTAGTTCGGTGGTTATCAGCAAATACCAGCGATTGCGTGAAAGCGTCCTGCTTCGAACGCTGGGGGCCAGCCGTAATCAGATTCTGCGCATTACCGCGCTTGAATATGGTTTGCTTGGACTGCTGGCTGCGTTGTCGGGCATTCTTTTGTCGGTACTCGGCACCTGGGCGTTGGCTCAATTTGTATTCGAGGTGCCGTATCGACCCGATGCTGTACCGTTGATCATCGTCGCTTCTATCGTAACGATTCTGACCGTATTGATCGGTCTTTTCAACAGTCGCGAGGTATTGGTTCGCCCACCATTAGATGTTTTGCGTTCGGAAGTGTGAGTTATGCTTCTGACAGGAAAAAGTTCGCCCTGATGGTTGGAAGACTAATCTTGTTCTCAGCCATCAGGGCGAACTATTGACTAAACTACTGCGCCAGATATCCGCCATCGATCGGATAATACGACCCGGTTACGAATGACGCTTTCTCGGAAGATAACCACACAACCAGTTCAGCTACTTCCTCGGCCTTCCCCAACCGGCCTATGGGATGTAGACCGATCAACTGCTGACGAGCCTCGTCAGGTAAGACAGACAGAAGGGGCGTGTCGATATAAGCGGGTCCGACCGCATTGACGCGAATACCTTTCTGAGCATATTCGAGAGCTGCTGTTTTGGTCAGACCTACTACGGCATGTTTGGCAGCTACATAACCCGGTGAGTTCGGTGTACCAACCTGACCCAGAATAGAGGCCATATTCACAATGCTGCCGTGCCCCTGTTTAAGCATCTGGGCCAGTTCATATTTAAGACAGAAAAAAACGCTATTGAGGTTAATGTTGATGATCTTCTGCCATCCTTCCAGGCTGTAGTCTGCGGTCATGTTCAGTTCGCCACCAATACCTGCATTGTTGCAGGCAATGTCCAGTTTTCCATACCGATTGACCACTTCTGTAACAAGACGCTGGCATTCGGCCGGGTCGCCGACATCGGCTAACAGAAAATGGCTTTGTACATCCATTCCCTTAATTTGCTCCACCACAACCTGCCCTTTTTCAGCGTCGAGATCGGAGACAAGGACATTTGCACCGTGTTGTGCATAGAGAAGAGCAATGGCCTTACCGATCCCTGATGCGGCTCCGGTAACGAGAGCCGTTTTACCCGCTAATGAGTGTTCCATAATTGTTACATATTTGTAAAAAGAACCCATCTGCCCGGAAATAGTTATGTTTGGCAGGACAAGTGAGCGAGAGATGGCTTTCCAATTCGATAGACAACCAGAAAATTAATTACGGTGATCATACCAATGGTGCATTTGGACAGACATGCGTTCTTCGGGCTGTTTTTTACCGCTCTGGTATGGGCTATGCCGATGCCGGGATCTGGCCAGATGACGGGGCAATTGATCGTCACGGTTCAGGATGGCACTACGTCCAAACTTACGCCTGTTCGGGTCCGAATTACACACAATGGGCGGCCAATAGCTCAGTTGCCTACCCAGGCCGTTGCTGTGATGTATGGTCTTTGGGATCATGAAGATGGGTATGCTTTTCAGCCCGACAGCTCGTTTTACATCGCTGGACAATGTCGGTTATCGCTTCGGCCCGGTACCTATCAATTATCGCTTTCCAAAGGAAATGAGTATGTAAAACAGCAGCATACCATCGTGGTTGCGGCTGGCAAGAAGCTGCAAAAGACGTATCGACTATCTCGCTGGATAAACATGGTCGATAAAGGCTGGTATTCGACTGATGGTCACATTCATATTCGACGCTCTCCGCGCGAAAATCCACTGATCATGACCTGGTTGCAGGCTGAAGATGTTCATTTTGGGGCACTTTTGCGCATGGGTGATTTCTGGGAAACATACTATCCGCAGTACGCCTATGGGGAGAAAGGTGTATATCAGCAGGATGATTACCTGCTTACAACTGGCCAGGAAGATCCCCGAACGCCGGAATTGGGTCACGCTTTTGCCATCGGAGCCGCCAACCGGGTTCGTCGGCGCGATAGATACTATTATTTCGATGAGATTTTTGATGAAGTGCATCGTCTGGGGGGCATAACTGGCTACGCTCATCAGGGTGAAACCTTCCATGGTTATCGGGGACTGATGCTGGATGGTCTGCGGGGGAAAGTAAACGCGTTAGAATTGCTTCAGTTCTGTGTCGATGAACACCCGTTGCATACAGATCATTATTATCACCTGCTCGATCTGGGTATACCGCTTACCGCAACGGCGGGATCTGATTTTCCCTGGTGCGGTCAGGATCACGGGCATGGGCCTCCTGAGCATTCATCCCGCATCGGCAATGCCCGGTTTTATGTTTATCTCGGCAAAACGGCTACCCCTAAACCCCTTACACTCATCGCCTGGAAAACGGCTATTGAGCGTGGTCATACGTTTGTTTCCAGTGGTCCGATTCTGGATTTACAGGTGAACAATGGTGATAATGTCCGGCAATCAGCGATACCGGGCGATTACCTGAACATTAAACGGGGGAGCCAGCTTTCGGTAACTGTACATGCCTATGGACACCTGGGGCAAACACCCCTCGACACGCTGGAACTCGTTAGCCATGGGCGGGTAATTGGCCGTGTTACGGCTCAGCAATCGGGGCAGTCGTCGGCGCATTTATCGCTTAGCGTAACGTTACCGAACATTGAGCAGGGACGGTGGATAGCTGCCCGATGCTCAGCCGGACCTGGCCAGGCCGCTCACACAACACCCGTGTATGTCACTGTTGAAGGGGGTAGTTTCCATAATCCTGAAACGGCCAGTCATTATCTGGATCTTAGCGAACACTATTTGCAGGAGATCGAGCAGACAATTGCAGGGGAGCAACCCAAACTTGATGAGCAGGCCTGGCGTTATCAGGATGGTTTAAGAAGCCGGATCGCCGAAACGCGACAACGAATTGCTGAATTGCGAAAGCAGCTTCGCTGAGTGTGTTTGTCCGTGATTTTTCGCTGTCGAGTACGGGTAATTACGCATTTTGCAAAAGCCGTGAATTCGCGCTAAAAGAAAGCAGAGCTGGTTCGGAACTTTGTGACATCAAACGCATTCCGAAACGGCATCCTCTTTTATCATGGAAAAAGCATTCTGGTTCAACTCCTGGGAATTGGAGGGACATTATACCAGCTTTCATCGTAAAGACATTCACCCCTACGCCATTAAATACCTGCCTCCTTTCGCTCTGGAGGGACAAACCGTATTTGTACCACTCTGTGGTAAATCGCTGGATCTGCTGTACTTCAGCCGGTTTGCGACGCGGGTCATTGGGGTAGAAATTGTTGAGAAAGCAATCCACCAGTTTTTTGAGGACAACCAGTTGGCCTATCGGCAGATCGGAAGCCGTTTCGTGTCGGGCAATATCACGATTCTCTGCCGTGACTTTTTCTCGCTGAAACGCGAAGATATTGGGCCATTCGATATTGTGTATGACCGGGCTGCGCTGGTCGCGTTACCACGCCCGCTGCGGATGCGTTACCTGCAAACGCTCGAATGGCTGGCACCAGTCGGCACGCTGAGTTTCCTCAATACGCTCGAATATGCACCTGCGCTGGCAACCCCACCGTTCAGTATTTTGCCGGATGAGGTAGCCAGTTATTTCCCAAACTACGCCATTGATCACGTGGAAAGTCAGGAGGTTCCTACTCACGGGATGGTGCGTAAATACAACCTGTCGTACCTGAAAGAGCATGGCTTCATGATGCGTAAACTATATGATTCGCCCGTGTTGATCGATATTGAAGATTTGATGGAAACTGCATAGGCTATACCTATCGATAAATGAAGCTCCCGCTATAGTTCTGTTCCGGAGACTGTGGCGGGAGCTTCGTTTATGAAAAAGGATACTCATCAGGGTCATTGGCCAGTTGTTGAATTACTTTAACGTCATATAACAACAGCTCTTCGTTTGTTGGCGGCTTTGCCGTTGTTATAGCCAACAGTAAGCCAATAAGGGTTAATGAAGGAGTGGCTTGATTTATTTTTCATGGGATAAATGAATGATCCCAGGACTTTCGTTTAAAAGCGTGCCACGGTTACTAATGATACGCAAACAAACCGTGGCACGCTTTTAAGCGAAAGTCTTATCAAATAAGGAGATTCTTAATTTGTATATAAACTGCCAGATAAATATTTCATACCCGAATCGCAGGCAACTGTAACGACCGTATGCCCTGGCCCCAGCTCCTGAGCTAACTGGAGGGCCGCCGTAACATTTAAGCCACTTGATATTCCCGCAAAGATTCCTTCCGTTTTGGCCAGCATTCGGGCCATTTGCCGCGCTTCAGTTTCATCTACCGTTCTAACTTCATCGTAAAAATCGTTCGAAAGCAGGGGAGGAACCATACCAATGCCAATACCCTCTACGGTATGTGTGCCGCGAGTACCTGTCGATAGCAATGGGGCAGAAGCGGGTTCCAGCGCAATAATTCGGGTGGTCTGGTGCGCTTCACGAAAAGCTCGGGAAACGCCCATCAACATACCCGCTGTGCCGACGCCACCACAAAAGGCATCCACAGGTCTGTCAAGTTGCTGAAGAATCTCCTGACCAATGCGGGAATACCCTTTCATTGAATTTGGATTATTGATCTGATCCGTGAAATAGGTTCCGATAGTTTCCGATAACTGCCGGGCTTTTTCGCGCATGGATGGGATCAGATCGGGTGTGATCTTGCCGCCTTCGCTCGCTATAATAACCAGATCAGCACCAAACGCCCGCATGGTTTGCAGTTTCTCCTTCGCGAATGCATCCGATGTTACAACCTGAAAAGGGTAGCCTTTTACAGCGCAGACGAACGCGAGCGACGTGCCTGTACTACCCCCTGTACATTCGACAACGGTCATACCTGGTTTTAAAGCGCCACTCCGTTCGGCCTCTTCAATCATGGCCAGCGCCATTCGGTCTTTGTAAGATCCGGTTGGGTTATAGTATTCCAGTTTGACAAAAACTTCGGCGCTGTTTGGCGGAACAATCTGATTTAGCCGAACCAGTGGTGTATTGCCGATTGCGTGAAGTGTTGTCGATGCGTAGTTGTCTGGCATAAAAATAAGGGCGAAGAATGTTGCTGGAGGCCACCGAGTGATGGCTAATAGAGAATTGATACCTACTGGTCAAATTTAAGTCTATCGCCCTGATTTTCTTGCAACTAATTAGTAAGCGTGCTGGTCAGAGATTGCCAGATCGGGTTGTCTGGCCAAAAAGCCATCAAACCAGAAGTTGTTTGATAACGCAAACTGATAAGGCCAATTGTCGTTTCGTACAGCAGCATCAAAACTTTTTTTCTAAAATCCATTCACGTCCGTTACTGACTGCCTATCAACGGGTAGTGAAGTTCACGTTTATCCCTAAATCTGTTTTATGAAAAACAAGTACGAAGCGCTAACGAGCTGTAGAGAGCTGGTTATGCTGATTTTGAGTTTGATTCTGGCCATGCCTTTTATGGGATTCGCTCAGGGCCCGTTAAGAATGACCGCACCTTCCTACAACTGCCAGACTGGAGCCATCACCTTTAACACCGCCGATGGTGATGGGTCACTCATTACCTATTCGGCTCCGGGCATTACGCGGGCGTCGGTGACCGATAATTTTGGTATTGTTGAACAGGGGTTGCGAAACGATCCGAAACTGATTACGATTATGGCGACCCAGAGTGGACATACTGCTACCTATATCTTCAACTTTGCTGCCTATTGTGCCAGCCCCCTGTTACCTGTGCCGGTTTGGTCAATTATACCGGATCGAACGTTTACGGTCGGCCAGACGATAACGGCTTACCCTGACTTCCAGATCGGTAGTGGTTTTTACCAGGAGGGAGAGCCGTATAATTATTTGACCTGGCCGATCAGTGCAACAGGCTTACCACCTGGAATGAGTTTATCGAGCGGTCTGCTGTCAAGAACGGCCTTTTATGTGGGAATAGGAGGGAGTCCGGCAACAGCGGGTACTTATCCAGTGACGGTTACGGCGATTAATCCACGCGTTCCAAATGACCCTCCGTTTACAACCAGCTTTACAATTACGATTATTAATCCATCAGGCAGTTCGTTAGCGTTGTTGGCTCCTACCTACAATTGTACTACCGGGGCGATCGCCTTTAACACAAGCGGTGGCGATGGATCACCCATCACGTATAGTGCACCCGGCATCTCGCGGGTCTCTGCGACAGATAACTTCGGTATTGTAGAACAAGGGTTACGAAATGATCCGAAACCTATTACGATTCTGGCGACCCAGAGTGGAAAGACCGTGAGCTATACGTTTGATTTAAGCGTCTATCTGGCTTCCAATTGCAACAGCCCACAGCCTCCTACAGGGGATGGCCTGTCGCTACTGGCCCCGACTTATGATTGTGCTACAGGAGCCATCACCTTCAAAACCTCGGGTGGTAATGGGTCTCTGATTGAGTTTAAAGCCGTCGGTATCACCGATTGGACAACCAATCCGGCCCAATTTGTAGACAAAGACAGTCGGACCGCCAATGATGTACAGCCTTTCACCTTGATGGCGCGTCAGAGTGGCCAGACCGTCACCTATACCTGGGATCTGAAAGCGACCTGTGGACGGGCTCGTGCAGGCGTACCGGAAACGAGCGCTAATTTATCACTGTCCCTGATGGGAAATCCAGTCCAGAAACAAGTACGAGTACTGATCGAAGGAGCACAGGGTCAGCCTGTGAAATTATGGTTAAGCGACCTGACTGGCCGCTTGCTGGAAAGCCGACAAATTGAGTCGGCAGGTGTGTATGAAGAGCAGCTATTCCGGTTAGACCAGCAAACCCCAGGGTTGTTGTTACTAAAGGCGGCTACTAATCAGCAGGTGCGTACGGTGAAGATTATCAGACAGTAAGTACTTTTTATCATAAACCAGGCAGACCACATTACCGGCTCTGTCTGGTTCATTCGCTGAGGTTGTGTTGCTTAAAGCCTGAGAATTTTTCGGCTAACGGGTTGCCCGTCGGCATCGAGTTGCAGTAGGTAGGTGCCTGGCGCCGTTGGAAGACTTTGCGTTGGCAGGGTTTGCTTGTGTTCTCCCGCAGCCTGACCCGGCCAGAGGATAGTTCGGAGCGTTCGCCCGGCTGCATCGGTAATGGTCAGCCGGAGGTCAGAGCGGTGGACAAGGCGGTATTGTACCGTTAGTTCGCCCGCCGACGGATTCGGGCTGATTTGCAGATCAAACGCGTTCGCTGGCTCTATTGCGAGAACGTCGGTTCCGAACGGTAAAATAGCCGAGTCCATCCAGCTTAAACGTTGTCTTATCCATGACTTCAGGTAGCTGGTTTCTTCCTCATACGTTTTGCCAACGAAGTTATTTGGCCAGACGGCTACGCCAATAACTGGCCATCGCTGAAAATTTCGAACGCGGGCCTCGGTCAGCACCGTCGCTACTGAATCGATATACGTGTTTATGCGATCAGTGGTTAAGATCGTTTTGCGTAAAGCCTGATAGTTTACTCGCACCTTTTTGGCAAAGGCCCGGTCACTCAGTAACCGATCCCACCAGAACGGCATCTGATACGAATCCGTTGGGCAGGTACGGTTAAAATCATACGCCCAGCCCTGATACGAGTCGCCCGCGCAATAATTCGCATTGCCGTAGGTCAGATTATAATCCCAGATGGGCCCCATAACCAGCTTCCCTCCTTTTGAATCGCGATCTTTGTAAAAAAAGCTACTGAGCCGATAACCGTCTACATTCTTACAGATCTCCGTTAATAACAGATAATCAACAAACGAGTCGTCCTTGATATATTTGCGGTAACCAGCCGTCGAATCCTGATATTGATCTCCCCGTAAGGCATTTTCGAAATCTGTTATAAATTTTTTCGTGTATTGAAACTGCTCTTCGGCTAAGTCTTCGGGTTTTGGTCGATCAATCTGAATCGGAATACGTTGACCCTGAGCACCCGTATAGGGCGAAACCCAGGAACGAGAGGGTGAACCTTCTGTTTTATCGATTTTAAAAATATATCCACCTGTCAAGGCATCTCCTGACACATCGGTTTTTTTGATACTAGAAATATCGACGCGATTTTTGTCACGCTTGATTTTTTCGAACAAAATGTAAATCCCTTCATAACTGTTGTTCAAAATAACCTCACAGTAGCGATACCGGGGTGTATAATACTTGCTCAGTTGCCGGTTAAGGTCATATGTAAGCGTTTCACGGATAAGTGTTTTGTCATTGTAAGTGGCATTAAGCACCCAATCTGATTCCGACGGCATACCCAATACGGATGCGTTGACCGAATTCAGCCCCGATGTGTCACGCAGTTCGATGCCGTATGGTTTTTTAGGGAAAAATTGCTGTGAGGTAGCTCCTCTTTTTTCGATGCCTATTTTGCTGATGAAAGAAGGTTTATCGGTTATATTGTTTCGCTTACCAGCTCCATTATCGATAATTCGCAACTCAGCCACGATCTTGGGTTCATCCTGAATGGCCTGCCCGTTGGTATTGATCAGTATAATGGGTAGATTGGAAGAGCTAAGCGTCTGGGCAAGAGTTGGTCTAACTACTAGACTCAGAAAAATGACCAGGGATAGACAATAGGTTCGCATAGCTGGTAAAATTACCTCATGTTTGATTTTTTTATGTAAAAATATGAATATTTTTGGGTGAATTTACTGGGCACCTTGTTGGCGCAGATTTTGTTAGATTTATTCAGAAAAGCGGAATTAAGCCGCATCGCAATGGAGAATCGTTTTGTTGAAAAAGCTACGGGGGCTATTTCGGATAAATACCGACTGGCAATTTTATTGGAACTGTCTAACAAAGGAAGCATGACATCCTCCGACATTCAGGAACTCACCGGATTATCGCAACCTTGTGTGTCGCATCATGTTAAGTTGTTGACAGACAGTGGGTTGGTTAATGCGCAAAAAGAAGGTAGAAACTTACATTTGACCTTAAATAAAGAATCGCTTCAACTGTTATCGGGCTTCATCGAAAAGCTCACCTAAGTTTTTTTATTTTAATACATCCAAACTTTTAAATATTTGATTGTGTTTCATACCAGGAAACAAACCTTAAAGGCCGTTTCATTACGGATAATAAATTATGGCACAAAAGCTTTTCTCTGAAGCTAAACTTGGCAACCTGACTCTCCAGAACCATGTCGTGATGGCCCCTATGACCCGGAATCGGGCAACGGCCAATCACCTGCCAACCGACATTATGGCAACGTATTATGCTCAGCGGGCATCGGTTGGGCTAATTATTACAGAGGGTGTTGGCCCATCGCCCAATGGCGAAGGGTATGCCCGAATGCCGAGTATTTATAGCACAGCGCAGGTTGAGGCCTGGAAAAAAGTAACAGAGGCCGTTCATGCGAAAGGGGGTAAAATTTTTGCTCAACTGATGCACACAGGCCGGATCGGACATCCGATTCACCTGGCCGAAAATGCGGAAGTTATAGCTCCATCGGCGGTGGCAGCGGCTGGCGAAATCTACACGGATGAATCAGGGATGTTAGCGCATCCAACCCCTCGTGCCCTGACCACCGACGAAGTTAAACTGACTATTCAGGAATTCGTAACAGCCTCTAAAAATTCCATCGAAGCGGGTTTCGACGGCGTTGAACTACACGGAGCCAATGGCTACCTGATCGAACAGTTTATCAGCCCTGATACCAACCAGCGTACTGACGAATACGGTGGTGGCATCGAAAATCGCAGTCGTTTTCTACTCGAAATTGCCGAAGCGGCCGGACAGGCTATCGGGTTCGATAAAGTGGGCGTTCGTTTGTCGCCGTATAATGTCTTCAACGACATTAAACCCTATGCTGATGTCGATCAAACCTACGAATTCATCGCTCAAAAACTGAATGAATTAGGCGTGGTTTATATCCATCTTGTCAATCATTCGTCGATGGGAGGGCCTGTTATCCCCGATTCAGTTGTCAACGCAATTCGTGACGCTTACAAAGGGGCGCTGATCCTGAGCGGGGGTTATGATGCACAACGGGCTGAAGATGACCTGACAAATGGACCTGGTGATCTGATCGCTTTCGGGCGGCCATTGATCGCCAATCCTGATTTCGTTGAACGTCTGCAAATCGGTGCTGAATTGAATGAACTCGATTATTCAACATTCTATACAACCGGCGAAAAAGGCTATACTGACTACCCTGTCCTGGTGGAGGTGAATGGGTAGTAAGCTGATTCGTTCATAAAGGCAACGGGGTGATTAGAATTTGGTGTTAACCAGCCTCTAATCACCCCGTTGTCTTATAAATAAATTAGTAGCCTAAACCAAAACCGCTTTCAGGATTTGGTCAAGAATCAGTCGACCATCCGTATTGCCGAGCAGAGGATCAGCCGCGCGTTCGGGGTGGGGCATCATCCCAAATACGTTTTTGCCTTTATTGGTAACCCCCGCAATGTTTTCCAGGCTACCGTTCGGATTGGCCGATTCGACGATTGTACCCGTTTCGTCGCAGTAACGGAAGAGAACCTGACCATTGTCATTCAATGCTTTGAGCGTGTCGGCATCGGCAAAATAACGTCCTTCGCCGTGAGCCATTGGAATTTTATAAGCCGGACGATCGAGCCCCGCTGTTAAGAGCGCATCGGGCGATTGAGGAGTCAGGTAAACGTTTTTGCAGACGTACTGCTGATTGGAGTTCCGCAGCAGCACACCCGGAACGAGCCGGGCTTCGGCCAGAATCTGGAAACCATTGCAGATACCCATCAGATAGCCTCCCCGGTTTGCATGGGCAATAACTTCATTCATGATTGGCGAAAACCGGGCCACTGCGCCCGTACGAAGGTAGTCGCCGTATGAAAAGCCGCCCGGAAGGATTATAAAATCGCAACCTTGCAGGTCGTGGTCTTTGTGCCAGAGTTTAACGACCTCCTGGTCCATTAGTTCCAGCGTATCGACGGCGTCCTGATCGCAGTTAGAGCCGGGAAAAACAACAACGCCAAATTTCATAGGGGTGAAAGAGCGAAAGAGTGAAAATGCAAAGAGTGAACAAACGAAAGAGTGAAAGAGAAGCGTCAGCCGGTATGCCGGGCCATCACTCTTTTACTCTTTCATTTGTTCACTCTTTTAGACAGGCAAAGGTACGAACTTTACTTTACTTCAACAGACTTTCCGGTACTGGAAACGGCCTTGCCCTGTTCAAATGCCAGATCGAGCCGTCCCAGATTGATCCCCGCAAACCCAACCTGATTGATCCATACGGGTTGTCCATCCGGATTATTGACGGCTACTGGCGCATCGAGAAAGGTATGCGTATGGCCACCGATTATAAGATCGATGTTGCGGGTTTTGGCCGCCAGAACGTTATCCGAAACGGTCGGTTCATTGTATTTAAAGCCGAGATGTGACAGGCAGATCACGTAATCACATTTCTTGTCTGAGCGAAGCTGGGCAGCGATGTCGTTACCAATTTCGATCGGATCGAGGTATTTGGTTTCTTTATAGGCATTTTTCGGAATGAGCCCTTCGGGCTGAATACCTAGTCCGAAAACGCCGACCCGAACGCCTTCTTTGTCAAAGATTTTATACGGCATCGAATGACCATCCATCACCGTATTCTTGAAATCATAGTTGGCGATTAACAGGGGAAAGCTGGCTTTGCCAAACTGTGTAACCATATTATCGATACCACCGTCGAAGTCGTGGTTTCCAATCGTTCCGGCATCATAACCGAGCTTGTTCATGGCCAGTACTTCCGGTTCGCCTTTATACAGATTGAAGTAGGGGGTTCCCTGAAATACATCACCTGCATCGAACAGCAGCACATTTTTTTGCTCCTGTCTGATTTGTCTGATCAGGGTCGCCCGCCGGGCCACCCCACCCTTACCCGCATTGCGGCTGCCATCCATCGGAAATGGGTCGAGCCGACTATGCACATCATTCGTATGGAGGATGGTTAGGGATGTCGTTTTGGCTTTACTCATCGCCAGCACGTTCGGAGCAACCGAACCGACAACGGCGGCTGTGCCCAGTAATTTCAAAAACTGACGTCTATTCGAGGCTAATGCGTCCATCAGAAACAGGATTGATAGGTTGACCGGTTTTGCCCTGATTGCGAAAATAGTCGATTAGGGCATCCCGGATTAAATAGCTAATGTTCTCGCGCTTGACCGGATTCTTAAGAAAACCTGCATCATCGCCCCCGTCGGCCACATAATCACTCATGGCTACGGTATACGTTTCGTTGGGTTGAAGGGTTCGGCCGTTAGTGAATGTTACCGAAGTAGCCTGTCCGTTGCGAATTTTAGCCCGCAAACCACCCACAACCAATTTATTGCCAACGGCAAAATGGTTCAGCATCTGTTGCAGCATATCGCCCTTAAGCGTAAGCACAACAAGTTGATTATCAAAGGGCATAACCTCAAAGACTGAGCCAGTCGTGATGTTCCCTTCGGGGAGATTATTGCGAATGCCACCGAAATTCAGATGGGAGCAGTCGATTGGCTTTCCGTATCGTTGGCTTGACTGTTGCAGCAGCGCATCGGTTAGCAGGTCGTTGAGTGGACCGTCGGGTTGCCCTTTTTCGATACGCCCGGTTGAGCGGGCCAGCACCTCGTTCATGGCTTTGTCGAGGCCCTGCCGGTAGGGTTTCAGAAAGTTGGCAATGCTGCTATCAGCCGGGGCAGCAACAGAGTCTACGCCTATGCGGTTAGCCGTTCGGTTGGTGAGGTGATAGCCGCCAGGGTTACAGGCCGATAGACCAGCAAAGGCCAGTAACAGTAGGTGTTTCTTCATCATAAGTGCAAGTTCGGAAAGTCTTGGCAATCGTGTGTTAATAATTGGTTAGAAACCACGGCCTTTGGGGTAATACAGGCCATCATTAGGCTAGTAAGTCCTGACCGGGTTACTGGCTTTATTCCACCGTTACTGACCGTGTAGTGAACAGGCCATTGTCCACATTGATTGCCACCGTACCAGTCGTGTTGACGGTAGTCGTTTTCCAGTCGCTGGTAGGGCGAATTGTTTGCCATTTACCCTGCCCAACCCGAACAACAACCGGTAGATTAAAGCCATCAGCGTCGGCCACCCACCGGTAGCTCAGTGTCAGTTCGCTGGTATTTTTTGCATTGATCTTATACTCCAGCGTAGGCAGATTGGGGTAGCGGAGGTATTGATTAAACAGCGGTTTCAGATCGACTTCTGTTTTTTTGCTCAGGAAATCAACGATTTCGTCCGTGTAAACGATCGATAATCGCTTTTCCGTTGTCAACGCTTTGAGGGCTGCGAACCATTTCGTGTCGTCTCCTACCGCATTCCGAATCGTGTGAAGCATCCACGTTCCTTTGAAGTAAATGTCGGTATCTTCCTGATCGTAATTGACACCCAGTGGACCCAGCATGGGAAATTTATTCCGGATCAGTTTTCGCTGGGTATTCAGATAGTCGACGGCCTCCGCTTTGCCTTGTGTATACTCAACAAACAAAGCTTCCGCGTAGGTTGTAAACGCTTCGTGAATCCACATTTCGGCATGGTCGGCACAACTCAGGCTATTGCCAAAGTACTCATGTCCACTTTCGTGGATGATGATGAAATCGAAACCGAATGGATTGTTGTAATAGTGATTACCGTAAGCAATAGCGCTCTGGTGTTCCATGCCCCAATATGGTGTTTCGACGAGTTTGTATCCGTCGCGCCAGAAAGGATATTTTCCGAAATATTTTTCGAAGCAGCCGAGCATGGTTTTAACTTGCTCGAAATGGATTTTGGCTTTCTGAACATTACCCGGCAGCACGTAGTAATCCAACGCCAGTTTCTGTCCATCGCGGGCGGTATACGTGTCGGCGATATGGGCGTAATCGGTGATGTTGAGCGTAACGTTATAGTTGTTGATGGGGTAGTGCACAAACCAGGTCCATTCAGTTTGATGGCCATCCTGAGTTGGTTGCTGGCTGATTAGCTTTCCATTTGAAACGCAGGTCAAGCCTATTGGAACGCGACAGCGAATCCGCATGGAATCGGGCTCATCGGACAAGTGGTCTTTGTTGGGCCACCACAAACTGGCTCCGGTTCCTTCGCAGGCAACGGTTATCCAATCCGGACTTTTAGCAGTTGTCGTATCGGTGCGCCAGACAAAGCCCCCACCCCAGGGTGGGTTTAGGGCAATCTTCGGACTGCCTGAGTATGTAATGGTCAGTTCCCGAATTTGTCCGGCGGGTTGTGTATCGTTCGTGGTAATGAAAATTGCGTTTCCGTCGCGGGTGTAGGCGAGTGATTTTCCGTTTTGCTGAATGGACTTTATAGCCATATTTGCGAAGAGGTCAACCTGCATTCGCCGGAAAGAGCGAACAGCTCGGTAACGAATGGTATTTGTTCCCGCAATGCGTTTTGTTGTTGGGTCGACGCTCAAACTCAGGTCGTAGAAGGTTACATCGTAGCAGGTCCGCTCCGGGCGAAGGCTCCCTCGTAGAGAGTCGGCATGACTAAATGGCTGTGGAGAAACAGTCGCTTCCTTAGCTATTCCCGACAAGGTGAATAAGCTGAAGAGCAGTCCTAAAACAGCTTTTCGAGATCGATTCATAAGCACATACCGACGTAGAATTAGCGAAAAATACAGACTAAAGTATACTACCTGGCAGAGGAATAGCGGTCCGTTCGGGCTTATAGTTGACTTTACGGATTCGCCCAAAACCACCCAGCCCGATTTGCAGATTAATCAGACTACCCGAAAATGGGGCTGTCGCCTGAACCGGACTAACGGAAAGTTTGGTCCGTATGAACCAGAAGCTGTCTTCCGATCGATCGGGTTTTTGGGTATTATCGCCTAATTTAAAATCGAAAATAAGCCCCGCAGTGGGGGCATGATTTGTCAGCGAATAGCCCTTATACCGCTCATCGTTGCGGTCGCGGGGTGATAGGTCGAGCAGGCGATAACCAACATACGGAATAAACCGACTGCGGGGTGAATCATAAACGACACGCCCGATGCCTACTTCAAGTAAGGACGGCCGGACACGCATACCTTCTTCCCAGGACTGATTTTGGTGCATGAATCCCTGGGTCAGTTTCGAATTATACTGGGTCGGATGCAGCAGCAGTATTGTCCGCCGAAAGGCAATGTCCAGACCCATTGCCAGGCCAGCGGGTGGGGTGATTGTTTCGGCCAGCGGGCCGGTTGGTAAGCCCCCGCTTACACCAAAGAAAATGCCAAAGCCGACTTTCGACGAATGGAATGTTGTTACCAGATCGGGTGTATCATAGAGCCGCTGGACAACCTGACGCTGCCATCGTTGTAAGGCCTCCAGATCGTCGCCACCGCCAGTTTCGCCCCTGAACCGATTGACCTCGGAACCCAGTTCCGAATTGGTCAGGTATTCGATTTGCTTGGCTTTTTGTTTAAAATGCCGATCGGCCCGCAGCGAAATGAGTTTTGCCTTCATCTGCCGGGCATGTACTTCGACCAGATCAAACAGCACCTGATTGTAGGCCAGTGTTCGCTCATTTTTGGCCGTTTCTGAAACCCATGACAGGTTCCGGAACATCAGGCAGTAGGCATCAACGGCGGGTTCGCTCCAGAGTGATGTGGGGCGTACCTCATAGCCGAGCTGATAATAAAATTCTGAACCACCCAGACCCGGTTGTGTCGGAGAACGAAAGTCAGTAAGCTGTAATCGTCGGGTCGCGCTCCAGTGTAGCGTGTCAATCGTCGCCTGCGCCGAAACGAGCAAGGGAGACAGAAGTAGCACGTAGAGCAGACGGTTCATAGGCAATAGAGCAACGCTGGGACATAAAAGTAATAACAAGAGCCTTATGATAAGATAGTCAAGCTATTCCTTGTTTCAATACTAACAAATTTTACGCAAAAATGGCGCGACTCGTTGCAGATGTCGCGCCATTTTTGGCAAATGGGTAAGTATGTAAATAAGCTAATAAGTGTAAATAGTAGCCTATTTTTAACCCGTATAATTAACTTAATACCGGTACATTTCGGATTTGAAAGGCCCGTCTAATGTAACACCAATATAATCAGCCTGTTCCTGCTCCAGTGGTTCGAGTCTCGCACCGACGTGAGCCAGGTGTAAAGCGGCTACTTTTTCATCAAGTTTTTTGGGTAGAACATAAACTTTGTTCTCGTACTTGTCGGAGTTAGCCCACAACTCTAGCTGAGCCAGTGTCTGGTTTGAGAATGAACACGACATTACGAAGCTGGGGTGGCCCATGGCGCAGCCGAGGTTAACCAGGCGGCCTTCTGCCAGAACGATAATTTCTTTACCCTCTACTTCATACATATCCACCTGCGGTTTGATCTGGCTTTTCGTATGACCGTAGTTTTCATTCAGCCATGCCATGTCGATTTCGTTATCGAAGTGGCCGATGTTGCAGACAATCGCTTTGTCTCTCATCGCCTTGAAATGCCGATCCTTAATAATACGAACGTTGCCGGTCGCAGTTACGAAAATCTGGGCACGAGATACCGCTTCATCCATCGGTACGACTTCGTAGCCGTCCATAGCAGCCTGTAACGCGCAGATTGGATCGATCTCAGTTACCAGAACCCGGCAACCAGCACCACGTAACGATTCTGCTGAACCTTTACCTACGTCACCGTAGCCAGCCACAACGGCCACTTTACCGGCCAGCATAAGGTCGGTAGCCCGACGAATAGCATCGACCAGCGACTCGCGGCAACCGTATTTATTGTCAAATTTCGACTTCGTAACCGAATCGTTTACGTTGATAGACGGCAGGTGAAGCGTCCCGTTTTTCATCCGGTCATACAAGCGGTGAACACCGGTCGTGGTTTCTTCCGACAAGCCTTTGATTCCCTCAATCAGTTCAGGATACACATCAAAAACCATGTTGGTCAGGTCGCCACCATCGTCAAGGATCATGTTGAGCGGCTGGCGATCTTCACCGAAGAATAGGGTTTGTTCGATACACCAGTTGAACTCTTCCTCGTTCATGCCTTTCCAGGCATACACAGGGATACCGGCTGCTGCGATTGCGGCTGCTGCGTGATCCTGAGTCGAGAAAATATTACAGGAAGACCAGGTTACATCAGCACCCAGTTCAACCAGCGTTTCGATCAATACCGCTGTTTGAATCGTCATGTGCAGACAACCGGCAATACGGGCACCTGTGAGCGGCTTCGACGGGCCAAACTCAGCGCGAAGGGCCATTAGGCCAGGCATTTCGGCTTCGGCCAATTTGATTTCTTTACGGCCCCACTCGGCCAGCGCGATGTCCTTAACTTTATAAGGAACGTACGTGGAAGTTTGCATACTGCTTAGTGAAATACGAAGAACTTGTACTGATATAGTGAGAAAAGCCTTCGCGAATTGGATTCTTAGCAAAATACAAAAATAACGACCAACATCCAGAATCCCTACCTGAAGCCAAATACTTTAGCATCCGGCGTTCGCAACTTCAGATAATTCATGTGCAGTTCAACTAGTGGTAATCGTATCAAACCCTCAGAAATCATGTACTACTAAGTTGTAATCGAGCTACTTTGCCATCCATCGTGCTGACTGATACTTCAGATTTTTAAGGAGGAAAACCCGGTTTACCATTGAACTGGATAACTTGTATGCCCAGCTTATCGGTCGGGTTTGGCGATAAACAGCATAGCGCACGTTGTCGGTCAGAATAAAGATAACACCATCTTGTTCGACAATGGGCAATGGACTAATGTCATAACCGGATTGGCAACATACGAACCAGACGATTATAGGACTTTCGCTCAGATGCGTGCCACGGTTTATTTGCGCATCAGTAATAACCGTGGCACGCATCTGAGCGAAAGTCCTGTATTATTTCAGAACGACTATTGCTTCTATTTCAATCAATACATCCTTGTCATATAGCCCCTGAACGCCAACATACGTACTAGCCGGTGGATTGGGACCTGCGTAAAACTGATTGCGTACTTCCCGCACGATCCCTATTTTCTCCTCATCCGTATTGACAACATAGGTCGTTATTTTGGCTATATCGGCAAACGTAGCGCCCACTGCGGCCAGAGCTGTTTTCAGGTTTTCATACACTTGTCGGGTTTGCCCCCGAAAATCGCCTTTATGAACAATTTCTCCTTTGGTGTTGGCCGAAACCTGCCCGGAAATGTAGGCGATCCGGTTTGCCTGCGTGACAACAATCTGCGTGTAGTTTTTAGAAACGGGTAGTCCGGGTGGGTTACTATACTGAATTTTTTGAGCAAACAGCTTGTGGGCACTTAGCAGCAGACAAAACCAGAAAAGTAGCTGACGAAAAGAGTTCATAAAGCATAGGATTAGCGGCTACAAAACTATTCAGTTAGTCGATAAATAGCTGTCTGAAAATATAATTGCTTGTTTTCTTGGCAGAATAAACAGCTTTTATTAATTATGTAAGACATTACGTAAGTTCTTACATAGTTATGGATTTTATGGCAGAAATGGCCGAACTGGCTCTTGCGAGTCGGCTTCGGCGGTTAAGTGATCTATACTGGCAGGGGGTAACGGCCACCTATCGGCAGTCGGGGGTTGACTTCGATGTGCGCTGGGCCACCATTTTTGTCCTGATTGCCCGGCAGGGACCGGTAGCCGTTATGGAAATCGCCGACCGCTTAGGTATTACGCATCCGGCTGTAATTCAGGTTATTAATGAACTCGAAAAACATGGCCTGATCGTATCGGCCAAGTCGGAGCAGGATGGGCGTAAACGACTATTGTCGCTGAGCCAAACCGGGCAGGATATGCTCCCCAAGCTTCAGCCACTTTGGGATGCATTTATTACAGTCAACCGGCAAATGCTGGCAAGGCAGACACACAACATGCTGATTTCGCTTCAGGAAATGGAAGCACAATTAGCCGAACGTACTTTTTTCGATCGGATTCAGGATCAATTAAACACCAATAAATCGCAGCAATTGGCCATGAGCAACATCGCTATTGTTTCTTACTCGCCTGAGTATCAGTCTGACTTTAAACGACTGAATATTGAATGGATTGAAAAGTATTTTCGGGTTGAACAGCACGATCTGGAGCAACTGGATCACCCCGAAATCTATATTTTGCCGAATAAGGGCCAGATTTTCTTTGCCAAAACCGATAACCAGATTATTGGCTGTGTCGCTATGGTCAATACCGGAACGACAGAACGGGGTGATTCAAGTTTCGAACTGGCAAAAATGGCTGTATCACCAGATGCCCGCGGAAGGGGTGTTGGTAAATTACTGTGTTTAGCAGCCATCGATTATGCCCGGCAGATAGGCGTCAAAACGGTCTGGCTCGAATCGAATCGGGTGCTGACTCCTGCCTTGACCATGTACGCAAGCGTAGGTTTCCGCGAAGTGCCCCGCGTACCAACACCTTACGCCCGTGCCGATATTCGTATGGAAATAAACCTGTAAGCCCTGAAATAGCAGGCAGCCTATTCGTCACTTCAGGTAAGGTTTCAATACCGGTGCCCAGCGTTGATAACCTGCATCGGTCATGTGCAGACTGTCCGATTTGAATAAAGTGCCTAAGGGTTGATTGTTGGGCCCAAGCATCGATGGCCTGATGTCGACAAATTTTGCGTCCGTCTGTTTCGCCAGGTATTGGCTGATGCGTTGGTTCGTCTCGTTGACCACAGGCCAGAACTGCCGACGCGACGGACTGTGCTTGATAGCAATATAGACAAAGGGAACGCCCGGTAGTTTTTGACGGATGTACTGGAAGAGGTCGACAAATTTGTCATAAGTCTGTTGGGCGGTCAGTTTGCTGGACGCAATATCGTTTTCCCCAGCGTAAAGTACGATTTGTTTGGGTTTATAGGGCACAATGGCGCGGTCGGCAAAATAGCGTACATCACTTAGTTCTGAACCGCCGAACCCTCGGTTCAAGACCACTTTATCCGGAAAGTATTGTTGCAGATCAGGCCAGAGCCGAATGGACGAACTACCCACAAACAGGATGGGCTGCACTGGCGGTGGGCTTTGCTTATCCTGGGTCTCAAAGGCCTGGATTTCGTTCTCGAAACGATGGGTCTGCGCTGATGTACAGAACGTTAGTAACAGCAGGCCGAAAAAAATGAATGCTTTTTGTACGTGATTCATACGTGTCATGCCATCCAGAATCTAAACGAGTCGTTAAGGCCCCTTGGTTGATTAACTATTTCGAGCAGGATCAGCTCCCTACGTTCACAAGTTTCCAGACAATAAAAACTACTGAAAAAAGCGCATTGGTTTTATCCCAATTCTGCGCTTTCCGGCGAATTTCATGAGCTGCTTATAAAAACGGCAGTACCGATTCCAGTCCCATACCTCTTGACCCTTTGACCAGAATGTGCGTATCAGTCATGGGGTGATCCATCAGCCAGTTGTGCAGCGAAAACTTATCGGGAATATAATAGGCTTTGGGTAACCAGCCCAACGCGTATTTCATGTCTTTCCCGGCCAGAATCACCAGATCGAAACGACTTTCAGCAACGAGCTTGCCAAGCGCTGCGTGTTCGGCTTCGCTTTCCTGGCCGAGTTCGTACATATCGCCCAGAATCACTACTTTATGTCTGGCGGGCATGGCAGCAAACTGACGTATTGCAGCGGCCATTGAACTCGGATTGGCGTTATAGGCATCGAGTAGAATGGTGTTGGTGCCTTTATGAATAACCTGTGAGCGATTATTGGTTGGATTGTACTCAGCGATAGCGTGGTTGGCTTCTTCTCTTGAGACACCGAAATAGCGCCCGATAGTCAGTGCCGACAGCATATTTTCAAAATTATACTGGCCAGGCAGGTGCGTAGTAATCTCCTGGCCAGCTTCATCCCGATAAATGACCACCGGCGATTCCTGAATGAGTTCAATCGGCTGCTCGGTCGAATCAATCGCTGGATAGAAAATGGCTTCGGCAAAAACGGTTTCCGAACGTAAGGATTTCAGCCGTTCGCGGTACATAGCCATTAATACCTTGTCGCGGGAATTGATAAAGACCGTTCGGCCATGCTGAGCCAGGTAATCATATAGCTCACCTTTTCCTTTCCGGACGCCTTCTACTCCGCCGAAACCTTCCAGATGGGCTTTGCCAACGTTGGTGATCAGACCATGCGTTGGCTGAGCAATCGAGCAGAGCAGTTCGATTTCTTTCTGATGGTTAGCGCCCATCTCAACAACGGCCATTTCGTATGGCTCATTCGATCCGTTGTTACTGATCGACAGCACCGTCAACGGAACACCAATGTGATTATTGAGATTACCCACCGTGGCGTAGGTGCGGTAATTTTTCGACAGTACGGCGGCAATCAATTCTTTCGTCGTGGTTTTGCCATTGGTGCCCGTAAGCCCGATTACCGGAATCGTCAATGTCTGACGGTGGTGGCGGGCCAGATCCTGAAGGGCCAGCAGACTGTCGGCCACCAGCAGGCAGCGCGGCTCCTGACTGGCTACCGCCGGATCATCGACAAGCGCATACCGGGCTCCGGATGCCAGCGCCTGTTGGGCAAACTGATTCCCATTGAAGTTGTCTCCTTTGAGGGCAACAAACAGGCAGTTGGCCGTAATCTTGCGCGTATCTGTCGAAACGCCAGTACATTCCTGAAATTTCGAATAAAGTTCTGCCGTTGAGAGCATACTCGTAGACATAAATGAAGTAGCAGTTCGTTCTTTTCTGTGAATCCGGTCGGCGTTTCGGGCTAACCCGTTTTGTGAACAATGGTTCTACAGCGTTCACAAAGACGCCCTTTTACAGAGAATTGCCCAAAATTAGATGAAAAAGCTGTTTACGCTTTGTTTTTTCGTTATTCCGCTGCTCGACTATGCCCAGTCGGCAACACCGGCGTTTAGCTTTCAGTATGACCAGCGCCCTACGGTCAGCATGAATGGTCGTGCGTTGCTCAATCCTTGGGCGGGTGGCCTGAACGCAACGCAATATGCAACCATGCGCCTGAACGACGACACGCGCGATGATCTCGTCGTGTACGACAGGGCAACCGGTAAAGTCAGTACGTTCGTTGCCATTGATAACCCAACCGGGAGCGGGATTGCGTGGCAATATGCACCCGTCTATGAACCCGCATTTCCGACCATTAATGGCTGGATGACGCTCATTGACTACGACGCCGATGGGCGAAAAGATTTATTCTCTCCCGGTCCATCGGGCAATATAAATGTCTATCACAATGATTCGCAGACCGGGCGGGTAGCCTTTGGGTTGGCCGTGAGTTCGCTCACAACAGTAGGCTTTGGCGGCAAACAGAATCTTTATGTATCGCCAACGGATTCGCCGGCTATTACCGACTTCGACGATGATGGTGATGTCGATATTCTGACCTTCGACTCATCGGGGAACCTGATCACGTATCAGCAGAATATGAGCGTAGAACGAACGGGTAAAAAAGACGGGCTGGATTTTAAACGGGCTGATTGTCAGGTGTGGGGCCATTTTATTAAAGAATTTTGTAATGATTTTACCTTCGGCATCTCGTGCGACGGTACGGTAGGCATGGGCAAAGCCAATCCAGTGGTGGACGTTGCCAAACCGAGCGGAGCCCGACCCTTGCACTCCGGCAATACACTCACGATACTGGATGCCAATGGCGATGGCAAAAAAGACATGCTGTTCGGGTTCGTTTCCTGCGATAATATTGCTGTTTTACACAATGCAGGATCAAACAACGAAAACGCGAATTTTACCTCGTTCGATAGCCTCTTTCCGGCCCAAAACCCAATTACATTTCCAGCCTATGCGGCAACATATTGGGAAGATGTAGACGGAGATGGTATGAAAGATTTGCTGGCTTCAACCTATTCTGACTTCAACGAAAACAATGTGTATGATTTTCGGGCGTCGGGTTGGCTTTACCATAACGCTGGCACGAATCAAAAGCCGGATTTCAAACTGGTCCAGAAAGATTTTCTACAAAGTGACATGCTTGATCTGGGCGAAAAGGCGGCTCCAGCCCTAGCTGACCTCGACGGTGATGGTGATGTAGATTTGCTGGTTGGGTATAGTGGTGTCCGTAGTGGAACGAGTTACCGCGCTGGTTTATGGCATTTTGAGAACAAAGGAACTACCCAGAACCCGGCTTTTGTGCTCATCACGACTGATTACCTCGGGCTAACGCAAGGCCTGGGATTGAGTGATGTGATTCCGTCATTTGCCGATGTAGATGCCAATGGAAGCATTGATCTGGTGCTGGTCGGAACGGGTAAAGGGGCCGAAATTCGGGTATTTTTGAATGGGGCGTCCAAAGGAGCACCTGCCCAATATACGCCTACTGGCGCGATTCTCTGGCCGAATCCGGGCGGACAGATGATTCCCGGTGAATTTCCTGCCCTGACCGATGTAGACCATGATGGTAAGCCTGATCTGTTGATTGGCAAAAGCGATGGAACAGTCCACTATTACCGCAATACAGGAACAGCTACCAATCCGGTTTTACAACTGCAAAATCAGACGTTTGGTGGATTCACCAATGATAATTCGTACTACGACCGTGCCCGATCATTGGTCGTTGCCGATTTAAATGGTGATAAGAAAGACGAACTAATAACGGCATCGAACAACGGGAAGGTGCGGATTTACCAATTTCCCGATAAGCCTGATCAATCGTTGATCGTACTCGATTCATTGCCCGCCTTGGGTTTACCGGGAACGGGATTAATTGCCGCAATGGCGGACCTTGACGGTGATCAGTTGCCAGACCTGATGCTGGGGAGCATAGCCGGTGGTTTGCGGTATCTGAAAAATACCTCTCAGAAAATAGTTGTCACTGGCTTACCCGAGGAGCCAACCGGCCCCTGGGCCTTCCCAAATCCAACGGATCGCTTTCTGACAGTTCGGCCAGTTTTTGCCGGACGTCTCGACCTGGTGTCGATGTCGGGACAAACTATGGTGCCTGGTCAGGACGTTCGAGCTGATGTTGAAACGTTGATCGATCTGGGCAGTTTGCCCGACGGCACCTACCTGTTGCGACTTTCGTCCGACAATCGCCCGGCAATGGTACAAAAGGTAGTGGTATGGAAGTAGTGAAAACTCTTTCGGGTCTCAGTCGTTACTAACTTTTAGAATCGGCTCTCTTACTAATAACCATGGCACGGCTTATTGCTAGATAATGGATTTTACCGACTCTTGATTTAAATCACTATGGAAAATACCAACAACTCCGATCAACAACGCGTCGACCAGAATTCGGGTGGCCCACTAGAGGGTATGTCGCCCCAAAATACCAACATCCCCGAAAATAACAACGAAGAGGATGCTGTCGTTTATGCCGGGCTGGGTGTCAACAACGACCCCGATATCCTGAATCCCGGCGACGAGGAAGCTTCTGATACGTTGCTCTATACCGATACACTTACAGCGCGTCATGCCACTGATGAAGTATCGAATGATGAAGATATGGACGATATTCCCGAGGATTTGCTGGAAGATATTTCGGACGAGGAACTGGATAATGAGATTGACGAACTCGCTGAAGAAGAGGAAGAAGGCAACGAGCGCTATTAACCAGGAAACAGTTTTCAGTGGGCAGTCTTCAGCCTACTGCCTACTGAAAACTGCCTTCAGGCTGCGCTGATCGGGCAGATAAACCGTAAACGTTGCGCCATTGCCCGGCTGGCTGTGTGCACCAATATAGCCATTATGGTTTTCAATAACTTTCTGTACAATAGTTAAACCAATGCCAGTGCCCTGGTATTCCCGACGGGTATGGAGCCGTTGGAAAACCGTGAAAATCCGGTCTAAATATTTCTCATCGAAGCCAATCCCGTTATCGACAATACTGATGGCAAAAAAAGGCTGATCCAGGTCTATTTCGGCTACTTCCTGGTTTGGCAACGGAATAATTTCCCGGCCTGTCACTTGTTCACAGTCCACACGAATACGCGGTACAATTCCCGGTGGAACGAACTTTAACGAATTGCTCAGTAGATTTTGAAACAGTTGTCGTAATTGAAGTGTGTCGCCCTGCAAGTCTGGTAAAGTCGTTACATCAATTTGCGCTTGCTTATCGCGGATAGAGGTTTCGAGGTCAATTAAAACATCATCCAGAACTTCCTGAAGATTAACCTGTTGGAGCTTACGCTTTTCGGAAGAGAGCCTGGAAAAAGTCAGCAGGTCATGAATGAGTGTATTCATTCGCGTGGCTGCCGACTGCATCCTGGTAATCAGGTTGAGGTTGTATTCATCAAGAGCGCCCGATGGCTGATTGCGAAGCATATCGCCAAATGAGAGGATCTTTCGCAGCGGCTCCTGTAGATCATGGCTGGTTATATAGGCAAACCGCTCCAGATTTTCATTCGACTGTTTCAGGTTATCGATAAGCTTCTGAAGTTCCTGCTCATACCGTTTTGAGGCCGTAATATCCATAAACGTTAACAGCATACCATCCCCAAGTTTACTGACTGACAGGTCGAACCAGGCATTTAAACCGTCGAACGTATACAGGCTCTCAAAACGCTGCGCTTCCCCCGTTTCTATTGTTTTGCGGTAGCGATCAAAAAGGCCTGATGCATACACGGTAGGATACTGATTCGCCATTGTATCATTAACCATTTTTTCGACTGCAACCCCCGTTATCCGGGCCGCTGCATCATTTGCGAGCTGAATACGAAGGTCCTGTATCTGTCCGGTTTCATCACGAATGGCTTCATAAGCGATCATGCCGTTTATGGACCCGTTCAGAACGCTTTCTATCAGATTAGCCTCCTGTTTTAAGCTGGTAATATTAGAAAACGAAACCGCTAAACCATCGCCGTGTTTCTGAAGGAGCACCGAATACCAGCTTACCGAAGAATGATTGCTGTGTTGGCAGCTGAGTTCCGTTTTATACGCATCGCCTGTGTCAATGACCCGTTCGGCATTCTGTTTGAGTTCGGACTTTTCAGGAAACAGATCAGTCATTGACTGGCCAAGGATTTCCTCTTCATTCTTTCCAATAATTTCTTCGGCTGGGCGATTCGCCAGGATTAACCGAAAATCATGAATAGCCCCCGTTGCCGTACGGAGACAGTCAAATAACATAACACCGTTGCCAGATAAATTCAATGCGGCCCGGAGCAGAACCGGGTTGTCGGTAGGTGCCATTGGTAGACTTTTCATGACTATTTTGCGGAGTTACGGTACTGACTTTTGGGAAAGCCACGTTATGCACAACGGACTGGTCAATTATTTTGTTTTAGTTATTAATTAAATGGTAATCATATGCCGTGGAGCTTAGTGCTTTTGTACTTACTCGTAGTTATCCTGCCAACAAAGCTCATACCAAACTAACTCACTCCCCGAATTATAAGTAAACTAATGTTAAAAATAAATTAATGGGCTGTTTGTTAGCTAGTTATATTTTGGTGTTGTAGGGACAAGTAACGCAACTCATTCAGCCTGTTTTAGGTTATTTTATAAAGGTCAGAAGGAATTCTATAACATAAATTGATCTGGTAGATACGACCTTTGTAAAGCCGATCTGATCAGAAAATCAATCAGGTAACGAAGCTGATCATCAATTATTCTAACATCAGTAAGCACAAAAAAATACGCTTATGGAAACGATAAAACAAAACAGTGTCCGGTTCAAAACCAATATCAAATGCGGAGGCTGCATTGCCACCGTCACCCCTTATCTGAACGAAGCTGTTGGCGAAGGCCATTGGCAAGTCGATATTCAGGACCCCAACAAGGTATTGACGGCTGACACCACATCCGCTTCTTCGACCCAGATTAAGCAGGCCATTGAAAAAGCTGGCTACAAGGCCGAACCACTGAATTAAACGGGTTTAGGGTCTTCAGTTTTTGTTCTAAAAACTGAAGACCGAACCACAAAAACGAATGAACACACTTCTTAACGAACCGAAGGCAAGACCGTCGGCTTCGGAAATAAAGAAAACGTTTCCGGTGCTGGAGATGACCTGCGCAGCTTGTGCTGTGAGCGTGGAGTCGATGCTTAAACACACACCGGGTGTAAGCGATGTGAGTGTTAACTACGCTAATCAGAGTGCCCTGATACAATTTAATCCGGCCATTGTTAACCCCGAAGGTTTACAAACGGCGCTGCGTTCGATCGGCTATGATATAGTTATTGATACCGAAGATCCACAACGGGTGCAGCAGGAAGCGCAGCAACAGCATTATATAGCGCTGCAAAAACGGACGATCTGGTCCATTGTGTTATCGGTGCCTATTGTGCTGATCGGCATGTTTTTCATGGAAAGCAGTATGGTTTCGGTATCGTTCGGAAACTATACGATGATGCTGCTCGCTGCTCCAGTGGTGTTTGGACTAGGGCGATCCTATTTTGTGAACGCCTGGAAGCAGGCCCGTCATGGGAAAGCCAATATGGATACGCTCGTTGCCCTTAGCACGGGTATTGCCTTTTTATTTAGTGCCTTTTCAACGGTCAATCCTCAATTCTGGATGAATCGTGGCCAACATCCGCACGTTTATTTTGAAGCGGCTGCAGTCATTATCGCCTTTATTTCGTTGGGTAAATTGCTTGAGGAGCGGGCTAAATCGACTACATCGTCTGCCATAAAAAAACTGATGGGACTTCAACCCGACACGGTACGACTGGTTGATGGTAAAGAAGAGCGCGACATTCCTATTGCTCAGGTACAAGTCGGCAACTTGCTGCTGGTTCGTCCCGGCGAACGTATTCCGGTGGATGGCGCTGTAGAAACGGGCGCGTCGTTCGTGGACGAAAGCATGATTAGCGGAGAGCCGGTGCCGGTTGAGAAAACCACTGGAGCCACTGTGTTTGCCGGAACGATCAACCAAAAGGGAAGCTTTCAGTTTCGGGCCGATAAAGTCGGTTCAGATACTGTGCTGGCCCGGATAATTCGTACAGTACAGGAAGCACAGGGAAGCAAAGCGCCCGTTCAGCGATTAGTGGATAAAATCGCAGGTATTTTTGTGCCGGTTGTATTAGGCATTGCCATCCTTACATTTGTGGCCTGGATGGTAGCCGGTGGCGAAAATTCACTAACAACGGCCCTATTGACTTCGGTAACGGTGCTAATTATTGCCTGTCCCTGCGCGCTGGGACTTGCCACCCCAACAGCCATCATGGTTGGCGTGGGAAAAGGGGCTGAGAATAATATTCTGATTAAAGATGCGGAGAGCCTGGAATTGGGTTACCGTGTCAATGCAGTGGTTCTGGATAAGACGGGCACCCTCACCGAAGGCAAACCCACCGTAACGGATTTGCATTGGTTAATACCAACTGATGAGCAAGTCCAATCAGCCCCTGTTTTATATGCACTTGAAGCACAGTCGGAACATCCCCTTGCTGAAGCCGTGACTGAATACTTGAAACAGACTGGTGTTTCGGGTGTTACGGTAAGCCGTTTTGATAGCATAACAGGGCATGGCGTAAAAGCTGATTATCAGGGAATTACTTATGTAATAGGGAGCCGACAGTTAATTGAAAACCAGGGCATTACACTTGGCGAATTGGTTGAGCAACGAGCTAATTCATTCTATACGACGGCAAAAACAGTCGTGTTTTTTGCGAACCAGAAACAAGTGCTGGCCGTAATTGCCATTGCCGATCCCGTCAAACCGACATCCCGACAGGCGGTTGAGACTTTGCAGCGTCGGGGTATTGCGGTTTATATGCTCACCGGCGACAATGCACAAACCGCAGCGGCTGTAGCCAGTCAGGTTGGTATAAGCCACTATCGGGCTGGTGTATTACCGGCGGATAAATCGTTATTTATTCAGGAATTACAGGCCCAGGGAAAGGTCGTAGCGATGGTTGGCGACGGCATCAATGACTCGCAGGCACTGGCGCAGGCCGATGTAAGCATTGCAATGGGTAAAGGCTCCGATATAGCGATGGATGTAGCTAAAATGACGCTCATTACTTCCGACCTGAGTAGTGTTCCGAAGGCATTGCAATTGTCGCGGAAAACCGTTCTGACCATCCGGCAGAATCTATTCTGGGCATTTATCTATAACCTGATCGGTATTCCAATTGCGGCAGGGGTGCTCTATCCGGCGTTCGGTTTTCTGCTCAACCCAATGATTGCCGGGGCAGCAATGGCCCTTAGTTCCGTGTCCGTCGTTAGTAACAGTCTTCGACTACGGTCGACAAGGCTTTAATAAATCTATATTCAGGATGTTTCGGAAGACCAAACTCACAACAGAGTTTGGTCTTCCGTGTTTTATGCAGTAATTGATTTGCGCGGATTTATCCCGGCAACGAACTGATTATAGGAAGACACAAAGTTGTTTCTTAGAGTCCTTTGCACCTACTTCGTATTCTCTGTGGACAAACCAGAAGAAAACCAATTCATGATTCGTATACAACTACTCATCATTATTCTGCTAGGTGGTTTTTCACTTGGCTATGCTCAATCGACCACATCTGATTCGTTGTTCGTCCGGCAGAACTATACGAAACTTGACCGGAAAATTTCAATGCGCGATGGCACCAAACTTTATACCGTCATCTACGTACCGAACGATGCCAGTCCGGCCAATCGCTATCCAATTCTAATGGAGCGGACGCCGTATTCGGCCGGCCCCTATGGAGAAAGTAAATACCCTTCGGCTGGACCTGGCCCGAACAAAGACCTGTCGCAGGAAAAGTACATATTTGTTAATCAGGATGTTCGGGGGCGCTACATGAGCGAGGGGAATTTCGAAGAGATGACGCCCGCCATAGCCACATCGGGTCGGACAAAGGGTAACACAAAAAAGTCATCAGCCGGAGGTGCCAAAAAAAATAGCCCGCCCGTTTTGGCGACGGATGAAAGCACGGATACCTACGACACCATTGAGTGGTTACTCAAAAATATTCCGAATAACAACGGTCGTGTTGGCCTTATTGGCATTTCTTATCCCGGTTTCTACGCATCGGCAGCCCTGCCTAATGCCCATCCGGCCCTGAAAGCGGTTTCGCCACAGGCTCCCGTTACCGACGAATTTATTGGTGATGATGCCCGTCACAATGGTGCGTTTTTTCTGCTCGATAATTTCTCGTTCATGAACTACTTCGATGCTCCACGCAAAGGACCGGTTGAGGACTATGAACCGTTATTTACGTCGAAGCCAACGGATGCGTACCAGTTTTTTCTCGATTTAGGCCCCATCCGGAATGCCAATGGACCGAACTATTTTAATAATCGTGCCAAAATCTGGAACGAGTATCTGGAACATGACACCTATGACGATTACTGGCAAACGCGCAATATCCGACCACATTTAAAGAATGTTAAGCCCGCTACGATGGTAGTTGGCGGCTGGTTTGACGCCGAAGACCTGTTTGGCGCGCTACGGACCTATGAAGCGATTGAAAAACAGTCCAGCGGAAATCGGAATACGCTCGTCATGGGACCCTGGACACACGGGGCATGGGCGCGTGACGACTGGAGCCAGTTTGGACCGCTTTCGTTTGGTCAGAATACGGCTAAATACTACCGTGATAATCTGGAATCGCGATTTTTCGCGTTTCATCTAAAAAATAAAGGAGATTTTACTGCCGCTGAAGCAATGGTCTTCGATACGGGCACAAATGAATGGAAATCGTTCGATACCTGGCCACCCAAAGCTGTCCAGTCACAGCATTTTTATCTGGCGCCGAATCGGAAGCTAACAACCGATAAATCAACCGGGAATGATTTATTTAAGGAGTATGTCAGTGATCCGGCCATGCCTGTGCCTTATACAAGCGGTGTACAGACCCGGCGAAACAACCAGTATGTGATTGAAGATCAGCGATTCGTTGCCGATCGCCCTGATGTTGTCGTCTTTGAAGGCGAACCACTGACCGAAGACTTGACCGTGGCAGGCCCGATCAATGCCAAACTGTTTGTTTCGACAACGGGTACGGATGCCGATTTTATTGTTAAAGTCATTGATGTATTACCTGATTCATCGGCAAGCCCTGATCCGAAAGGTAATTACCAGCGCTTGGTACGAGCTGAGGTGTTGCGCGGGAAATTCAGAAACAGTTTCACAACGCCAGAACCTTTTAAACCGGGCCAAATAGCAGCGGTTTCGATCCAGTTACCCGATGTTATGCACACGTTCAAAAAGGGTCACCGGCTGATGGTACAGGTGCAGCATTCGTGGTTCCCGATTGTTGACCGCAACCCGCAAAAGTTTATGACTATTGCAAAAGCTGAGGCTACTGACTTTCAAAAAGCCACCATTCGCCTGTATCATGATAGGAATCATCCATCAGAAATTGAACTGAATAGTCTTGTTAAATAGTGGTTTGTTAACATTGGGATAATATTGGAAATTCTAGGAGGTCGCTATATAGTGACCTCTTTTGCTTGTATTAGTCTGATAATTAATGAAATGTGTGGAATTTCTCTTTTGAGTGATATGGGTCGGAGAGATTTCCAATATTAAGTTTTTCAATTCAGTTAACATTTGCGTAATATTTAAGTAATATTACGATAACATTAGTCCTTACGACTCGCGAGAGGGATTCGGGCGAGTGGGCATTGTATTATTTTTAACAAACATGAAGTCATGAAAAAGTCACTTTTTCTTCTTACGCTGGTAGGCTTCCTGGCGACGCAAGCCTACGCTACGCCGACAAAAATTCGCAAAACTAAAGCCCCTAAAGCCAATCTGGAGCAACAGTTAGCAAAGTATATATCCTATCCCGACGCGCTTAGACCGACCCAGCGGGCGGGCGTCGTTGTGATTCAATTTCGTGTCAATTCCGATAGTGAATTGTGCCAGTTAGAAGTATTTAGCCAGAATGAGCAGATCAATAATGCATTGCTTCGGCAACTGACGGGCAAAAAACTGGCGGGTTATGGCAGCGATGCCAGCGAACTGCATACGGTTCGGCTCCGGTTCCAGCCGGAATAGCTTATCGATTACAAAAAGGCCTTTCGTCCAGCGATTGACGAAGGGCTTTTTTATGCCCGAACAATTCGGATAAACGAGCAGTTAGCCCTCAATTAACCACTTGTTCTATGTCTGAAACCCTATCGCTGGTCTGGCTCAGGCGCGATTTACGTTTACACGATAATGCGGCTTTATACCATGCTCTCAGAAGCGGCCGTCCTGTTCTTCCCCTATTTATTTTCGACCGTATCATTCTCGATAACCTGGAAGATCGGCACGATCGGCGTGTTGAGTTTATTATTCAGGAAATCAACCGTCTGCGCGATGAGCTGGCTCAAATGGGCTCTGCGCTTATTGTTCGATATGGCAAACCGATTGATGTCTGGAAAGAACTAGTGAAGCAGTACAACATAGGCGATGTGTTTACGAATCACGACTATGAGGTTTATGCAAAAGACCGCGACAAAGCAGTTTGCGAACTATTGGCCGAACGAGGAATTGGCTTTCATACCAGTAAAGATCAGGTGATTTTTGAGCGCGATGAGGTGCTGAGTGGCAGCAAATCGCCTTACACTGTATTTACGCCTTACAGCCGTAACTGGCACGGGAAGCTAAATGCATTTTATTTGAAATCATACCCGACGAAACAGTACTTCAGGCAGTTCTACAAAACTGGCGCATTAAGTATCCCAACGTTAGACGAAATGAATTTTCGACCAGTAGGGGAGCCCTTCCCGGCACGGACGGTTGCCGATAAGCTACTGAGCAAGTATGGCGAAACACGCGATTTCCCGGCTTTGCGGCATGGTACGAGCCAATTGAGCATTCACCTGCGATTTGGTACAATCAGCATTCGTGAGCTGGCGAGACAGGCAAAGAAAGCCGACGACAGAACGTTTCTGAATGAACTCTGCTGGCGGGACTTTTATTTTCAGGTTCTCGACCATTTTCCACACGTGGAGAAACACTCGTTCCGACGCGACTATGATCACATCAAATGGCGGAACAGGGAAGACGAATTTGAGGCCTGGTGCCGGGGCGAAACGGGTTATCCAATCGTAGATGCGGGTATGCGCCAGTTGAATACCATCGGCTGGATGCACAATAGAGTCCGAATGATTACGGCTAGTTTTCTGTGCAAGCATCTACTCATCGACTGGCGGTGGGGCGAGGCGTATTTCGGTAAAAAACTGCGGGATTACGATCTTTCGGCCAACAACGGTGGCTGGCAGTGGGCGGCTGGTTCTGGAACAGATGCTGCTCCGTATTTCCGGGTTTTCAATCCAACGCTACAGGCTCAGAAATTTGACCCAAAAGGCGAATACATTCGCCATTGGGTACCTGAATTGAATAGCCTGAATTATCCACAACCTATAGTTGAGCATGCTATGGCACGGCAACGGGCAGTTGATACGTATAAAAAAGGATTGGCAAAGTAAAACGTATCGTTTCCAGGCTTTTTGTTTCTTTCCTGCCTCGACCTGGTTTTCTGCTCAAACGGTATGAATTTTCGGCTATTCCTGATCATGTTTGTTTGTTTTCTTCAAACAATCCCTTTGTTGGCCCAGCAGCGGTTCCGCCTGAGCGTCATTGTGCGGGATGCAACCACTAAAAAACCAATTCCTGGAGCTAGTCTGTTTATTGCTGAAACGAAATCGGGTGCGCGTGCCGACAGTCTGGGCGTTATTACAATCAATCATCCGCCAGGGATTCTGACCTTGTATATTTCCGCTGTTGGCTATATCAGGGGCCGGGAAGCCAGTATACTTGACGCAAATAAAAAGATTGAGTACTACCTCCAACCGCGCTCCACTGACCTCGAAGAAGTTGATGTGAGAGCTGTGCGGGCCGATAAAAACATTCGATCGGCGCAGATGGGGCAAATTCAGCTTAGTATGCCCGAACTGAAGCGTATGCCGGTGGTGCTGGGCGAACCCGATATCCTGAAGGCGCTATCGCTTCAGGCTGGTGTTACAACTGCTGGCGAGGGAGCTGGTGGATTTAACGTTCGCGGTGGTCGTGCTGATCAGAATTTAGTCTTGGTTGATGGCGCTCCTTTGTTTAATACATCGCATTTACTTGGCTTCTATACCAATGTTAATCCCGATCTGGTACAGGATGTTAGCCTGAGTAAAGGAGCTTTTTCGGCACAATATGGAGGGCGTGTATCGTCATTGCTGCTGATGAGTACCCGAAATGGGAACAAAGATGGCTGGCGAGTATCGGGGGGGCTTAGTCCGGTTAGTGTGCGGGCTGTGGTCGATGGGCCGATTACGAAAAAGCTTACCTTACTGGCTGGCGGACGAATTGCTTTCCCGAACTATCTGCTGCAATTATTTCCATCAGCGAGTGTTAAAAATAGTAGGGCCTTCTTTTTTGACGGTAATCTCAAACTAACCTATACCCCAGATGATCGGAACACGATTTCGCTGTCGGCATATCGTAGTCAGGATAATTTCCGATTTCCGGGGGATACATTATACGGCTGGAAGTCAGACGTACTGACGGGGCGCTGGAGTTATCTCATCCGGCCGAATCTGCAATTCAGTTTGACAGGTTTATATAGTGGCTATCATCTGAATGTAGACGGTGTTACACCTGGCCTAACATTCCGATTCTCGTCGTATATCGAGCAGCGGGAAGGCAAAGCCGACTTATTTTACACCATTAGGCAAAAACACAAAATTCAAACGGGAGTCAATGGCATTATTTATGGAATTCAAACGGGCAATGTTCAGCCTACCGGTGAAAATTCCAGTATAAACTCTAAACGAATAGATCCGGAACGCGGCCGCGAACTAGGTGCTTATATCAATACCGAATGGGAGTTAACACCTAAAATTTCCTTTCAGGCGGGGTTACGCTACTCGGCCTTTGCTTTGCTGGGGTCACGCACCGTTTATGGCTATGATCAAAGTGTGCCGCGCTCGCCCGAAACGGTTACGGATTCTATACACTATGGAAAAGGACAATCCATTCAGACGTATGGTGGACTGGAGCCCCGGCTTTCGCTCCGTGTGCAGATTGCTAAACATGCGGCTATTAAGGCCAGTGCAGGCCGAACGCGCCAGTATGTAAATCTGGTTTCAAATACAACGGCGATTACACCACTCGATTTCTGGAAACTGAGCGACCGCTATGTGCCTCCCCAAATTGCGGATCAGGTATCGTTGGGGCTGTTTCAGAACCTGCGGGAAAATGCAATTGAAGTCAGTATAGAGGGTTATTACAAGCGCTTGCAGAACCAGATTGAATACCGCTATGGGGCGAATCTGATTCTGAATCCAACGCTCGAAACCGCCTTATTACAGGCCTCCGGACGAGCTTATGGTGTTGAGTTAGGGGTCAGCAGTAATAAAGGGCGGTTAACGGGGCAACTCAATTATACATACGCACGGTCACTGATCGCCGTGCAGACGCCTTTCGATGAACTGCGGATCAATGGTGGCGATTATTATCCGTCTTATATTGACCGGCCTCATACCCTAAACATTCAGGCTCGCTGGGCCATGTCGCATAACTGGTCATTCTCGACAAATTTTGTTTATTATACGGGCGTGCCAGCCACTTATCCCGATGGCCAATATACCTATAATGGCGAACCCGTTCAGGACTACTCGCGCCGTAATGCTGACCGGATTCCTGACTATCATCGGTTGGATGTGGCTTTCTCGAAAGACACTCGTTTTACGAAAGCACAACGGCGGTATGGAATCTGGACATTAGGCATTTATAATCTTTATGCTCATAAAAATCCCTATTCCATCTACTTCACTCGCTATAATCAACGGACTGAGTCTTATCGATTATCCGTATTTGGAACATTAATTCCTTCAGTCGCCTATAATTTCTATTTTTGAGATGATTCGGGTACTCGTCAGTCTATTTTTAGTAATTGCTCTTTCTGCCTGTATCGATCGGGTGGAGTTGCCCATTCGTTCCGAAGTACCCCGACTCGTAGTTGAAGGCCAGATTACGAATGAAGCCCCTCCCTATACCGTTCGACTTACTTATACAGGTAACTATGGGGAAGCGAACGCAGCTGATCGGTTTGTGCAGGGAGCCCGGCTGCGTCTGGCCAATGATCAGGGTCGTTCAACTGGGTTTCTATCGGTCGGGTCGGGCCTTTATCAAACGTCCGATTCGACCTTTCGGGGGCAGGTCGGTAGAACCTACAGCCTGACGATCGTGCTTAGCACCGATAAACAGTATGTTACACAACCTGAGCAAATGCCTTCGGTGCCAGCGGTCGACAGTGTATCGGGCACACTGAAACGGACAGAGAATTATGCTACACCCTACCAATATTTGTACACGATTACAACGCGGGATCCAGCTACTGAAAAGAACTATTACCGTTGGACCGCCTATGGAGTCACGACGCGTAAATCGGTCGGAATACCCTGTACGTTAGGGAGCCCGTCAATTTGTTTTGATCGTTGCTGGACTACTGTCGTGAATAATGTAGTCAATATCTACAGCGACGATGCCATCAACGGAAATCTCATTCAAAACCGGAGTGTACTGAGCTTGCCGGTTTATGCGATTGGTCCACAACTAATGGAAGTACAGCAGTATGGCATGACACAGAGCAATTACCAGTTTTGGAAGCTTTATCAGCAACAGAATGCTCGAACGGGTAGTATTTTTGATCCTTTACCGGCTCCTGTTACGGGCAATGTTGTCAATAGTAATGACCCTACTGATGTGGCACGTGGTTACTTTGCGGTAACCTCCATTAGCCGAAAGCGGTTTAGAAATCAAGGGGAAGAAACGACCGGAACCGCCGTATATGGATTCATCAGTAGCCAGATTGTCCCTCCGGGCGATTGCAGGAGTACATATGGACCTGTACCGGTTTCCGAACCAGACGGCTGGCGGTAATTATAACTTCCACTGGACAACCCAACCCGGCTTGATTATTTTAGGCCGTGGAATTCCAGCGAAACCTGTAGCCGGATTCATGGCGTTAAGCGTGAGGGGGATCACGCTTTTGGTTTCAGATGAAATAAGTTTGGTAGCCCGGAGGAACAGGTTACCCTGAGCGTCGATTTCATCCACAACAGCATAGAGGGCGTCGCCTGTTTTAAGAGCATCTTCGCCAATCTGAACATCTTCCGTTAAAGAAAATGTCCAGCTTTGCCCTACTTTAAGCTTGCCCGCCCGGATTAATTTCGCGGACAAATCACCAAGAAAAACAGGAGCCGAAACCGATTTGCTTTTGAGCAGCTGATTCAGAACGCTATCCATGACAACAGCCTCAGCTCGGGCGGGCCTAGGTAGCGACTCAATCGGTACACCAACGGGCTCCGGCTCTTCATCCTGAAGCCAGCCCATCCGTCGAGCCTGAGCCCGTTCCCGCTCGTAGGCATTCCCTGACGCAATGAACATGGTTGTACTCATCCCGTAGCTAGGATTCGTGAAAAGCTCTTTCATGGCCAGAATCCGATACAGGTAATAGCCCGTTTCGGCATTCATACTCATTGTATAATAATCGCGGTGGCCAACGCGTGTAATTTTACGTTGCACCATACCGACACCACCATTATAGGCTGCTGCAACGAGTGTCCAGGAACCTAACTTCCGATAAAGGAATTGGAGATACTTACAGGCTGCTTCGGTCGATTTTCGCAGGTCTGTTCGTTCGTCATTGCCTGGAGCAATTGAAAGCCCCATATCCTGGGCAGTATCGTCCATGAATTGCCAGTAGCCAACTGCACCCGCCGACGAAACAGCATTAGACTGCCAGGCACTTTCGATGAGTGGTAAATATTTAAAATCGTTGGGTACACCATGTTTGCTCAGGATGGGTTCAATAACAGCGAAATAAGGAGCCGAGCGGGCTTTCAGACCGTTTACGTGGCTGCTGTAACCAGAACTACCGGCCAGAGCGAACGCCAGTTTTGTAGACACGTCGCCCTGTTCGGTCGGAACGGTTTCTCCGCAAAAATGAAGTCTGGTCAAGCCAACGGCGGGCCTTGGTTTTGGTGCCACCGGACGAATTGCATTTTTTTTCTGAGCAAATACAATAGGTTTATCTAGTAAACCCATGAGAATCAATAGGGAAGCAAATCGTATGGCAGAAGTCAAAACAGTTGGTTGATGGTTCAGCCCATAGACAACAAAACTACTGAAAGGTTTAGTTCAGTGCAATTAGGTTACGTTGGTGCTGTGAAAAGAAAGCTCAAATCTATAAGGCTCTCCAAGTCAGTATCCAACCCGATTTGACCTGATCCATATCGGGCAGTTTAATGCCAATGCGCCCTGTTGACGCATCTACCGCTGCGAGCGCAAGATTATAGGTATGTTTTTCATCGGCTGAGTACAGTTTGTCGGCCCGAAGGAATAATTTCCCAGACTTGGTGTCAATATCTTCCACAACAGCATAAAGCACATCTCCTTCATCCACATCCTTCCCTCCGGCAATGCCGTCGCGGGTGAGGTGAAAGACCCAAACTTGACCACGTTGCAAACTTGCCGATTCGGATAACTGCGCCTTTATGCCACTCAAAAATACATCGGCCGCGTTAGGTAATGGAATATCATCAATACGATCATTTACTACCGTCTGCGATTCCGCTACGGGTGTATTCACCGCTACCTGGGTCGCTTCATTCATGACAACTTCTGGCAGTAAGACTTCATCATCGGCCTCATCCGAATCCGGGGAGAGAGGCTGGCTCAGATAGGCAATCATCTGAGCTGAAAGAAGACCTTCATAGCACCGGTAATTGGAAAACAACTCTTTGAAAGCCAGAATCCGATACAGGTATTTTCCTGTCTCCGCATTTAGTCGCAGATAATAGTAATCACGCTGCTGTTGCCGACGAATATTTCCCAATAAAGCACCAATACCATTGTTATAGGCGGCAGCGGCCAGGGTCCAGGAACCGAGCCGATTATAAAGGTAGTTTAGATACCGGCAGGCTGCTTCGGTCGATTTTACCAGATTTCGGCGTTCGTCATAGCCAGGTCGAATCGATAAGCCTAATTCGCGGGCAGTAGCAGGCATAAACTGCCAGTAACCAACGGCTCCCTTGGGGGAAACGGCAAAGCCAGTTAAGGCACTTTCAACCAAAGGTAGGTACTTAAAATCCGATGGGATGCGATGACGGGCTAGTATCGGTTCAATAATCGGAAAAAACGAAGCAGCTCGTTGCCGAATACGGAATAAAGCCTGGTTCTGATTCGTATTGACTACTAAAGCTGATACAAGCCTTCGGGCAACCGTTTCCTCGTGAAGTGGCACAGACTCTCCGCAGAAATATACGGGAGGAAGCAGTGGTTTCAGGTTTGGTTCAAAGGAGATCCCAATTGTGGATGTGGTGACAGAAACTTGTGAACTTGTCGGTGCTGACAAAGTGAAAGCGTACAATTGACTTGTTGACGCTAGTATTCCTGTTGCCAGTGATAACGAAACTAAGAAATGCATTAGAACTGTTAGTACTTTCATCTATAGGTTATACCATTCAGACTTTATTTTTTGTCTACAGTTACACTACAGATGGGTATTTTTCATCCCCAACGAAACAACCCGCGCCGTCAATCCGATATAGTTGATGGGGGGTGATCCTAACGAAAAATGCTGTTCTGGAGCAACAGAGAAGAAATTTTGATTCAGCTTGTGCGAGTTGCTTGCGCCCCAAACGATACCAATCTCTGAAACGGATGAAATTTTCTGTTTGGTTATGGAAACCCTATTTTGGCCGTCGCCAAACTGTACAATGTCAAGTAAGATCGCCCCTTGGAATCCTTCAGGCTGCCATTGATATACCCGCGAATAACCAACAGTGGGATGGGTTGATCCATTGATCTCCAGAGATTGGCCGGGAATTTGTGAGCAGGAGAAAAAAAACGAACTGCGTGTAGAAGTGTTCATACATATAGATTAAATTCTGTCCACTGAGAATATTAATCAAGATGTATGCCTTATGCCTGAAAAAAAAAGTACTATATTTTTTAGGCTTATATAAACAAGAAAGATGGCATGAAAATGCTTTTTACCTTAATGAAACGATCACTTAGGTGAAATGAAAGCTAATTTAGAATAGCTAAAAAGCTACAATTGGATGACAATTTGCTTATACTAAATCGGGCTATGTAGTACGTATCTGAAACGTAAGCCTTATCAGTTTCATAACCTTCCCATCATCCTCAACGTAAAGCCGAAGGATGTTTTATTCTCTAAGAATAAAACATCCTTCGGCTTTAGCATTTTCTCTGGACGTACTAATGAATAGCCAGCCAATAATTGAGAATAAACTTGGTTCTAAAAGCTGCTAGTGAACCATTCACTTCCATTTTATCACCACCAGACCAGGGTTGCTGGCGTGTGAGTAGCTATAATATAACCTAAAGCCAATCCCAGAAATGGAGGGGGCGAATGCCTTCACCTTCCCCTTTTTTCCATTGCAGGATACGGGGCCTACGGAATCGCAGGACCATCAGACCCATCATCAATTTTTTGATGGGTAAGCCGGAATTTTGCTTTTCCAGGTCAGCATTTGGCAAATCTGATCGCATTTTTGCCGACGTGGCCATGGCAATGAACTGTTCCGTGTCGGAAGGGGCCTTTGTCAGCGCCGTATTAGGACGTGGTCCCCAGGTAGGATCAGTATAGTCGGCGTCGACGAGTTCAACGGTTGGTGCGTCTTTGATTTTCTTCGGAAGCGCCAATGGTTTGTGCCAGCTTGGCAATGGCTTCATCAATTGCTCGATCGTCGACGTGCGAAGCAGTAAGGCATACTGACGAGGGTTACTCAATAATTCTTTATAAGCCAGAATGCGGAACAGATAGTGGCTCGTTTCGCGATGTAGCCGTAACTTATAATAATTTGAGTGACCCTGCTGCTCCATTTTGTTCTGGATGTGTGTAATACCACCATTATAGGCAGCAGCAACGAGCGTCCAGGAACCCAATTGACCATACAACTGGTGTAGGTATCGACAAACGGCTATGGTTGCTTTTTCAAGATCATATCGTTCGTCAAGTTTCTTGGTCACGGTAAGACCCAATTCCCGGGCGGTTTCGGGCATGAGTTGCCAATAGCCCGATGCGCCTTTAGGCGATACGCAGTCATTGACCAACGCACTTTCGGCTAGTGGCATAAACCGAAAATCACGCGGAATTTTGTACTTCCGAAGGATCGGATCGATGATCGGGAAAAAGGTCGAAGCCCGACTGCGGAGATCGAAAAGGCATTCTTCCTGAGCGCCGTATGTGCGTAGGGTTTGCAGCCACCGGCGGGATACGCGGGGTTCGTGAACCGGAACTTCTTCTCCGCAAAAATAGATGGGGAAAACGCGTCTGGAGGAGTCGACAACCAGTAACGCGGGGTTGTTCAGGCCGTTTGACGACGGAAGCGATCGGCTCGTATCGGCCCCCCATTTGGGTGGGGCGACAACCGGCGTAGCAACGCTCGGTTTTATCGCGGCCATGAGCAGTGAAAAACTTACTTCTTTAATCAAGATAACGGTATTTGCTGTGAGACATAAGACGAAAAAACCCGTACCGAAGTAGCGGGCCCGTCCAAGAACATTATACGAATATAACTGATAGTCTGGTATATACCAAATGAGTGATCTAAGAATTATCCAGCGGTCAGGCAGAAAATAGGATTTTATTTGTCCATAAGACCTACTACAATGGTCAATTTGCTATAGTCATATCGACCCCCTAAATGATCGAAAACGGGCTTTAAACGTCCTTCTTCAAGGCCAACCGCAGCGATTGCTTTTTCTATTTCGCGTCGTTCGGCAGGGCTGATTAATGACTCCAGATCAATGGCATAACCTGCCTTTGAGAGTTGAACTAAGTGCCCCGCAATAGAGCCCGGTGTGAGTTTTCGTTCGGCAGCGATCTCCTCAATTGTCATGCCGTTGTTGTAGAAATCGAGGGTCATTAATTGAGTTGAACCTTTCGGCTTTTCACCGGCCTGTACGCGCCCGCGAACGTAGTCGATAATTGCGTCGAGGAATCGTTTGCCGAACAACTGCAACTTCCGTTCACCAACCCCACTGACGTTACGCAAAGCATCCGGAGTAATAGGGCGCTGCCGGGCCATATCTTCCAGAGTGGTATCCGTAAAGATAACGTATGGTGGAACGTTCTGCTCGTCGGCGAGTTGTTTGCGAAGTGCCCGTAATCGCTCGAAGAGTTCGTCACGATTGGTTTCGGTTTTGGTCTTCGTTTTTTCGACAACCGCTTTGGGCGCATCATCGGGCCGTACAAGGTCGATCCTGCGGTTACCATATAGAACCTGATCGGCCAGAATGCCCCGGCGAAGCGCGTAATGCTGATCGTAAGCAACTTCAATAACGCCAATGTTGATAAGCTGGTGCAGATAGTTACGCCAGTCCTCAAAGCGAAGATCACGACCGGCACCGTAGGTTTTAATCTGATCGAAGCCGCCCTGCAACACTTGCTGGCTGCGGGAGCCGCGAAGAATATCGATCAGTAGGTTCATCGGTACGCGTTCGTGCGTGCGAACGATTGCCGACAGCGCTTTTTGGGCGAGAATCGTACCATCGAACGTAACGCGTGGATCACGGCAGACATCGCAGTTGCCGCAGGGCTCAGACAGTTCCTCCGAAAAATAGGAGAGAAGGATCTGTCGGCGACAGGTATGCGCATCGGCATACTGCTGCATTCGCTCCAGTTTGGCCAGTTGAAGCCCCAGATTGGCCGGACTGTTTTCGGCCAGCATTTCCTTATACGTCGCTACATCGGCGAAGCTATAGAACAGTACAGTTTGTGCCGCGGCTCCGTCACGACCTGCCCGCCCGATTTCCTGATAAAAGCCCTCAATGTTTTTAGGCATGTTGTAATGGATCACCCACCGTACGTTCGATTTGTCGATCCCCATACCAAAGGCAATCGTCGCACACATAATTCGAACATCATCGCGGAGGAATGCCTCCTGCGTACGGGAGCGGTCGGTGGGGTCCATACCTGCGTGATAAAAAGCCGCATTGAAGCCCTTTTCCTGCAACTTCGCTGCCAGTGATTCAGTGGATTTTCGGCTAAGGCAGTAAATAATGCCGGACGTGTCTGGTTTCTGCTGTAAAAGTTTAAAAATCTGTTGAATACGATTCTGACCTGGCAATACCTGCAAGCTCAGATTCGTCCGGTTAAATGAAGCCACAAAAACAGCAGGATCATCCATGCCAAGCCGTTGCGAAATATCCTGCCGGGTGAGTTTATCGGCAGTAGCAGTCAGGGCAATGGTGGGTATATCGGGGAACTGCTCTTTCAGAATGTTCAGTTGTGTGTATTCTGGCCGGAAATCATGGCCCCAGGAAGAAATACAGTGTGCTTCATCAATAGCAAAAAGCGAAATTTTGATGCGTTTCAGGAAATGGAGAAACGATTCGGTCAGCAGTTTTTCGGGTGAAACATACAGCAATTTGAGCTTGCCACTAAGTGCATCCTCTTCGATATCCCGTTGTTCACGACTGTGTTGAGTACTGTTGATGTAAGCGGCCGAAATGCCGTTCATATGCAGTGCGCCTACCTGATCTTTCATGAGCGCTATCAGCGGAGAAACGACTATGGTAACGCCGGGAAGCATCAGGGCCGGAATCTGAAAGCAAACCGATTTTCCGCCACCCGTTGGCATCAGAACGACTGTATCGCGCCCACCCAGAATGGATTGGATGATGTCTTCCTGCATGGGCCGGAATACGTCATAACCATAATATCGTTTTAGGTAGTCAGCAGGATTCTGAGAGCGGATTGGGGCTTCACTGGTCATCGGATAAATTCTATACGTAGTTCGTCGGATAAAACGACGTTCAACAGTAAATACAAAGCGCTATTACCCAATGGCTAACAGGCTTTAGTCTTTCTGTCAAATTTAAGAAAAATTTAAGTGGTTTGCGTAACCGGAATGGTGATTTTATGCTCATCTTTCCGTCACAATACCCTTAATTCAGTGTTTTTCTAACAAATTCTAATTAGTCATTATGAAAAAGACATTTGTTATGCTGAGCCTTGTGCTCAGCCTTTTAGTCGCTTTTAACGGGGTGGCTCAGGACGAAAAGCCGGGTAAAAATAAGGCTAAGAAAGAGCTAAATGACGCGGATAAAGCGGCTAAGAAAGCCGCCAAAGCCGAGAAGAAAGCGGCCAAGGAGGCAATCATGACCGACGATGAAAAGGCGGCCAAAAAAGCCGCCAAAGCAGAAAAGAAGGCCGCTAAAGAGGCTACCATGACAGACGCCGACAAAGCGGCTAAAGAAGCAAAGAAAGCTGAGAAGAAAGCGGCTAAAGAGGAAAAGAAATCAGCATCGACTGATGCCACAAAGCCTGCCGATGATGCCGCTAAACAAGCTGCTGTAGACGATCGGATGGCAAAGGCCAGGGCAGCCAAAGCCGCTAAAAAGGCCGCTACGGATGGAGCCGCTACAACTGATAACGCAACCGCCAAAGCGACGAAAAAGTCCGATGAGGTTGCTGGACTGAAAGACGATAAAATGAGCAAGTCGGCGAAGAAAAGTGCCGATGAAAAGGTCGCAAAGCTACCAAAAGAAGAAAAAGCGACCCCTGCTGACTACAAAGCTCCCGTCGACAAAGCCACGAAAGGGCCAGACGGATCAACCGTTTATATCGGCCCACGTGGTGGTAAGTATTACATTAACAAGAACGGTAACAAGACCTACCTGAGCAGTGTGAAAAACTGATCGGGACCGGATGTCTGTTGGCGTCTGGCCTGGATACTGCTCCCGGTCAGACTCCAGCAGATAGCCAGTTTTAGAACGTGTGCTGGTCTATATATGGATTAAACAACTGGTAAAACAATGACTTCGGACTATCTTGAAAGTGCACGAAAACAGTTTGAGTATTATAAAATGCTCGGTGAAAAAACATTTTCTCAGGTTTCGGATGAACAACTATTCTGGCAATATAACGATGCCAGCAATAGCATTGCTACCATTGTCAAACACCTTTGGGGCAATATGCTCTCCCGGTGGACCGATTTTCTGACAACGGATGGCGAGAAAGAGTGGCGGGACCGAGAGGCCGAGTTCGTTAACGATATTTCAACGAGAAAGGAACTGCTGACCAAGTGGAATGAGGGCTGGGACTGCCTACTGAATGCGCTTGGTTCCCTAACGAATGAGGACCTGGAAAAGGAAATCTATATTCGGAATATGGGCCATACGGTAACGGAAGCCATCAACAGGCAATTGGCCCATTACCCGTATCACATTGGCCAGATCGTTTTTATTGGTAAAATGGTTTGTGACGATAACTGGACATCCTTATCGATTCCTAAGGGTAATTCAAGCACTTATAACGCAGAAAAATTTGAGAAGCCTAAGCATAAAGAACACTTCACCAATGAATTTTTAAATATCCGGTCGGAGTAGTCAATTGAGTTGCTGGATGGTAAAATAATTCGGTAGTGTACTCATCATTGTTTTCGGCCATTCGATTGGAAAAACCAGGGTTTAAAAGGAATCTGCTCTAAAGATTGTTCTGCTGATAAGGCTCTTATTCCCATTTACCATGCGACTCATCCTGCTCAGCGTTTTACTTCTTTTCGCATCCTGCCGCCGTCCTTCCAAACAGTTGGCGGCTATGTTTACGCCAACAAACCAGCCCGAAATAGCTGATTATACCACTTACCTGAAGGCAGGTGACGAGCTTCTGGCCCTAGGTAACGGGCCATCCTGGTCATTGACCATTAACTCCTCGAAAAATACACTCCGTTTCAAATCAATAACTGGCGATAGCCTGAACATACCAGTACCCGAGCGTCAATCCGATTCCGATGGTTCTTTTCGATTTGATACGCCTGTTGAGTCGGGGCGCCTTAAAGTACTGTTCGCGCTCGATAGTTGCGTGGATAAACTGTCTGGACAACGATTCGACTACCGCGTTGAAGTCGATCTACGGGGTAAAAATTATTTGGGATGTGGTGTTTCTCTGCGTCGAGTCGCACTCCTACAGGATATTTGGGTGCTGACAGACTTACAGGGCCAGCCTGTTAAAACGAACAGCTCAAGAAGCGAGGCACCGCGCCTGGAAATTTCGCTCACCGAAGGGCGCGTAACGGGCACAACAGGCTGCAACCGGCTGAATGGGAGCGTACGGGCCGATAGCCGTCTGATTCGGTTCGGGCCGCTGGCAACAACCAAAATGGCCTGTGCTGGTGAAGGGAATACGACCGAGGCAAAATTCCTGACTACTCTGCTGCTGCCATTGGCGTATCAGGTTGGTGAAGGGAAGCTGATTTTACTGCAACAGGGAAAGCCGGTAGCCGTATTTAAAAAGGTTGATTAACGGTTCACTGATCGGTTAATTCGAGCGGAGATATCTACTACAGCGTTAGGTTTTTCGTTACTTTTGCTTCTTACTAAAAGACAATCGAATAATCGAATAAGTTAACCTTTGATTTTCCAGGACTTTCGCTCAGAGCCGTGCCACGGTTACTAATTGCGTTCATAATAACCGTGGCACGGCTCTGAGCGAAAGTCCTGGATTTTCTTTCAGGCTGTTTTTACCTAACCAATCTGCAAAAATCCCGAATCTCTATGAAAAACTTCCGGCTCCCCTCCCGCGCGTTGTTGCTGGCGGGCGTGCTGGCTGCTTCTGTGCCTGGTATGGCGCAAACGACAGCTAAGCGCAATATAGCCACCAAACCAGCAACGACTTCGGCTCAGGCACCTGTTGCCCTTAACCGGGTGCTGGTTTTCTCGAAAACGAAAGGCTACCGTCACGCATCAATTCCGGTCGGCAAGGTAGCTATTATGAAACTTGGTCAGGAAAACGGATTTGCTGTCGATACGACCGAAGATGCCAGCAAAATTAATGAAGCGAATCTGAAGCAATACAGTGCCGTCATTTGGCTGAGCACGACTGGTAACGTACTCGATGATGCCCAACAGGCGGCTTTTCAGCGTTACATCCAGGCAGGCGGAGGGTATGTTGGTATTCACGCAGCCGCCGATACAGAATATGACTGGCCGTGGTATAATCAGTTGGCAGGGGCCTATTTCCTGAGCCATCCGAAACAGCAAAACGCCGAAATTGAGATCGTAGACAAAAACCACCCATCAACGAAAATGCTGCCCGACCGCTGGAAACGGTGGGATGAGTGGTATAGCTACAAGAATATTCAGCCTGATTTGAAAGTACTGGGCAAACTGGACGAAAAAACCTACGAAGGTGGTAAGAATGGCGATAATCACCCATTTATCTGGCACCATGATTTCGATGGAGGGAAAGCTTTTTATACGGGTGGTGGGCATACGGATGAATCCTATAGTGATCCGCTGTTTTTGCAGCACATTCTTGGCGGTATCAAGTCGGTAATGGCCACTAGTCTCAAATTCGGTCAGGCAAAAACACAGCCTTATCCCGAAGAAAACCGCTTCGAACGGCAGGTACTGACGGCTAATCTCGATGAACCGACCGAACTGGTTGTGCTTGATAATGGTAAAGTTCTCTTTGCCGAACGCAAAGGGGCGCTGAAACTCTGGGACCCTCAGAAAAAGTCGGTTAAAGTAGTCGCTAACTTTCCGGTATTTACCAAGTTCGAATACGGTTTGATGGGCTTAAACATCGATCCGAATTTCAAACAGAACAAGTGGGTGTATGCCTACTATTCTCCGGTGACCGGAAAATCGGTTGCCGATACGGCCCAGCATTTGTCGCGCTTTGTTTACGATGACGTAAAAGATACGCTGCTGCTGAATACGGAGAAAGTATTACTGACCATTCCGGTAAAACGCGATGGCTGCTGCCATACGGGTGGCTCGATTGCCTGGGACCGGAAAGGTAACCTCTATCTGTCGGCGGGAGACGACACGAACCCGTTTAACTCCGATGGATACGCTCCCATTGATGAGCGGCCAGGTCGGAGCGGTTGGGATGCTCGTCTGACATCGAGTAATACCAATGATCTGCGGGGTAAAATCATGCGGATTCACCCCGAAGCTGATGGCACGTACACCATTCCTGAAGGCAACTTATTTCCGAAAGGAAACCCCAAGGCTCGCCCCGAAATCTACGTTATGGGCAACCGCAACCCGTACCGTATCTCGATCGATCAGCGGACGGGTTTTCTGTACTGGGGCGAAGTTGGCCCAGACGCCGGTAACAACAGTGAAAAGTACGGTCCTCGTGGTCACGACGAAATCAATCAGGCCCGTAAAGCAGGGTACTTCGGCTGGCCTTTATTTGTTGCCGACAACCGCCCTTACCACACACGTACCTTTGCCGACAGCACAGTAGGACCTCTTTTCGATCCGCTGAAACCCATCAACGATTCGCCTAACAACACCGGTCTGCGCGAGTTGCCACCTGCTCAAAAAGCATTTATCTACTACCCCTATGCTGATTCGCCGGAATTTGGTGAGATCGTCGGTAAGGGTGGCCGTAACGCCATGGGTGGCCCTGTTTATTACTACGACGACTATCCGGAAACGCCCGTAAAATTTCCCCGTGCCTATAACGGAAAATTCTTTGCCTACGACTGGATGCGTGACTGGATCAACCCCGTCACAATGAAAGAGAACGGCGATTTCGTGCAGATGGAGCGCTTTTTACCCAACACGAAATTCTCGCACGTCATTGATATGCAGTTCGCTAACGATGGGTCGCTGTACACGCTCGAATACGGCCAGCAGTGGTTTGCCGCCAATGCCGATGCCCGTTTGTCGCGTATCACCTACAATGCCGGTAATCGCAAACCGGTTGCTATGGCCAGTGCGAACAAACTGGTTGGAGCAGCTCCGCTGGTTGTGAAGTTCGACTCGAAAGGGTCGATGGATTACGACAACGATGCGCTCAAATACGAATGGTCGTTTGGAAATGGATTGCCCAAACAGACAACTGCCAATCCGACCGTGACCTTCAGTAAGCCCGGTACCTATACGGCCATGCTGAAAGTTACTGACGCAGCCGGAAACTCGGCTACAAAAGCAATGGATATTAAAGTGGGTAATGATGAACCCAAAGTTGAGGTTGCCGTTGCTGGGAACAGAACCTTCTATTTTCCCAATAAACCCGTCAAATATGCGGTAAAGGTTGTTGACAAGGAAGATGGTTCGCTTCAGAAAGGAATCAGCCCCGAAGACGTTACGGTAACGATCGATTACCTCGAAGGCTTTGATAAAACAATGCTCGCTCAGGGGCATCAAGCCAATACAGGTTCGGCTACCGGGAAGCGTTTACTTGAACTGAGCGATTGTAAAGCCTGCCATTCGATCGATAAAAAATCAATCGGACCTGCTTACATCGACGTTGCCAAAAAATACAAAGGTGGTTTTCAGGTCGAAGGAAAACTGGCCCGCAAAATCATCAGCGGTGGTGGCGGTGTGTGGGGTGAGCAATCAATGAGCGCGCACCCACAACTAAAAGAAAGCGAAGCCACCGATATGGTTCGTTATATTCTGTCACTGGCAAATGAGAAGCCTGCTAACCGGCAGCCACTCGCGGGCGATTACGTGCCTGCTCAGCAGAAAAAAGATGGCTCCTACGTACTTACAGCCAGCTATACCGACCGGGGCAATGGCGACATTGGTCCAAACACGGGCTCAACAACACTGGCGCTGCGGTCGCCCCTTGTGAAAGCGGTTTCGGCGGATGTAAAACAGAATATCTTTGAGTACGACATTCCAAAGCTGGGCCCAGCCGCCATTGGTACGCAATCGGGAAGCTTCCTGGCATTTAATGATGTTGATCTGACGGGTATTCAGGGGCTTACCCCAACCGTATTTGCTTCGAATGAGCAAGTTGTTGGTGGAAAACTGGAAGCCCGGCTGGATTCTCCTACTGGCACGTTATTGGGAGAAGCCGATGTTAAACAAGGAACAATGGGGCCTGTGAGTTTGCCATTCCGTCAACCGGTTCAGGGCGTTCACAAATTGTACCTGATTTTTGTAAACCCTGATGCTAAACAGAAACCGTTGTTTGCCGTAGATAAAGTACAATTCTCTACCCAGGGAATGTAACTACAATCTGTTTGAAAAAGGACATTACAACCTGTTTTGCACACGGCCCGCCAGAGCGGGCCGTGTTTTTTATGTGCTGTTTTGCCCGGCTATAGCTAACGATTCCCATATTCAGTGTCGTTTTTGAGCTGTTGCAATCTGATCAGTACCCGAAAATTATAGCTCTACTATTAAAGCAAAATTTGATCAGGTAAATGTTTACATTTTACCACAAAAATTAAGTAACTTGTGCCACTATAAATCGCCCTGATGAAAACGATTTATAAGGCTGGAAACGCTCCGTAAGGCACGTTAAAAAGTCGTTTAGTTTGCCCCCCAACAAATCCTGAATTTCTTATTTTGACTGCTTACGAAAAGCAGCCTGGCGCACTTATAGTATCACGTAGTTTCATCTATGGAAAAAATTGTTCGGGTCACAGACCCGGTGGTTTGCAAAACGCTTACTAAAATAGGGTGTGCCAAAGAGCTGGCGATTGATGCCAACTCTGCCTTTGATGAGTCAATAAAACAGTTTCTGCGCGATTGGATAGAAGATAATTCAGGTTTATCAACTGTCCAGAATCTGAACAACGAGACTAGTCTTGGGGAGTTCATCGAGAATGGTGCCCTTTATCAGTTCTTTAAACACACAAATAAGGCGTTGGAGCGTTTGCTGGAACAACCAGCTATTGCTCACCATTTACTCCGGCCCGTTACTGAAGTCTACTTTCAGGAGGATGCATATGAGCCTCTATTTGCCAAATTTGAGCAGCGAATCTACAATCTGGCCGTACAGCGCGAGCAAGCTGAAATACCATTTCGGTATAGCCCTCCAAGCCGGCAGGGAGTTTACGGCGACACGATCGGACTTGCGGAGATGCATCCAGATCAGAGAAGAGAAGATATTGGGGTCTATTTCGGAACCCGACGTTCTGATCAGACAGCGCTGACTATTCTGGCTCGACAACTTCGTAGCACCGTTTTGCCGACTTCATCGCTGCCGGTTCATGTTATTACGGAAGGATATATGGAGGACTCGCTTCGTATGGTTAAAAAGATGACCGAGCGACTACAGGATGACGAGGTCTCCGATCCGCACTGCTTCGTTATCCAACGACGTCATGCTGCCGACGACCGCCATCTGGGTGCTGCATTGCTGATTATGCATCCTCAACGACCTGACAGACCAGAGCGCATTATCTTTTGCGATACGCTGAATCCGTCGGGGATTCCTCCCTGGTGGAATTCGTTCAGGCGAAAAGTAGATGCGGTTTTCCCTCAGCCCGACGGAGTCGATCCGGTTTCGGCTATTTTGGAGGATGGTGGTGTTAAACTTCAGCGACTTCATGATGGTGTGCCTATACGGCACCAGGACATTGATTGCGCTTTTTATACGACCTCTATGGTTCGTGCACTAATTCAGATCGCTCAATCCAGGCCAGAGGTAATTTTAGAAGACCCTATAGAGGTTGTGGTAAGCCAAATGACGTCCCGAATGACTGACTATTATGCAGCGGCAAACCAGTCTAAAGAGCAGGAAGCTGTTCGGGAAGTTAATGTTCACTGCCGCTGGGAGACAGGCCGGGAAGCGTTGACCAATATTTTGCTAAGCAGGCTGGCTGAATCGCCCCCGCATCAACCCTATGTTGCTGAGTTGACATTGAATTCCTGAGGGTGTTTTTCTGCCACTTACCTACATTCAATAACTCGTACACTTGTAAGCCGTGATCGAGCACTGTAAATGCTTGATCACGGCTTACAAGTGTACCCAAAAGTCTCCTGGAATAGTTCTTCCACTAGTTATTCGTCGATCGCTACCAGTTATAAACCCGGGATTGATTGTCAGGAGTTTATCGGTCAATTTGCCAGGCAAAATAATGGCCTGCCTCCTGGCTGTTTAATTCAGTCTAAACCATGTATCTCTTTTGGATTTTATGGAGTATCGACGCAATAATCTCTCTGGTTTTTGTCTACTTCTTTTTTGTTGGCCTGGCCGACGGTACGATTTCATCGTATAATGCGGGAACCTGGGTTTTGATTCTAAGCGGCTTGGCATCGCTTCTGATTGGCAGCTATTGGCTACAGGTCCAGGACTATGGTGTTCTGGCCAAGATTATTCTGTTGCTACCAGCGGTGCCGTGTTTGTTATATGGCCTGTTCCTGCTTTTGATGTTGAACTCAAAAGCGAGATGGAATTGATGGCATTTTGCTTGGCTACAACACCTGAAAATTACCCCAATCGATTTGCTTTCCACTGGCTTTTTTTCGTGCCAGTTGCCGTACCGTTTGGCATTGACAGAGTTGCTTTGGGCTTCGTATTTTCCAGCAGGTAGGCGGCAAGAACAGCTGCCAATGTAGATTCGGTTGAATTAGCCGGTGACGCAAGTTTCTCCGGTGTGAAATACTTACTCACAAAGCCCGTATCGAACTGGCCGGACCGGAACGCTTCGTGTTCCATCACAAACCGACCGAAAGGCAGCGTTGTCTGAACGCCCGAAATCTGGTATTCATCGATGGCCCGGATCATTTTCTGGATGGCTTCGTCGCGCGAGTCGCCGTAGGTAATGAGTTTGGCAATCATCGGGTCGTAATAAATAGGAATGGCCATGCCCTGTTCGAAGCCATCGTCTACCCGAACGCCATTGCCCTGTGGCCGAATGTACGTATCGAGCGTACCCACGTCAGGCAGGAAGTTATTGGCCGGGTCTTCGGCATAAACGCGTACTTCGACCGCATGGCCTTTAATCTGCAGGTCTTCCTGGCGGATGGTCAGCGGTTTGCCCTCAGCAATATAAATCATCTGCTTCACCAGATCGACACCTGTGATGAGTTCCGTAACGGGATGCTCCACCTGAAGGCGCGTGTTCATCTCCAGAAAATAGAAATCGAGCGAATCATTCACGATGAACTCGACGGTTCCGGCGCCGTAATAACCACAGGCACGGGCTACGTCGACAGCGGCCTGGCCCATTGCGTTACGGATTTCGGGCGTTAGAATAGCCGAAGGTGCTTCTTCTACCACTTTCTGATGACGGCGCTGCACCGAACATTCGCGCTCAAAGAGGTGAATGATATTCCCATGCTGATCGCCCAATACCTGAATTTCGACGTGCCGGGGCGAAGTGACGTATTTCTCAATGAATACCGATCCATCGCCAAAGGCCGACAGGGCTTCACTAACCGCACGGTCCATCTGCTCATCGAAGTCGGCCTCGCATTCGACCACACGCATGCCTTTTCCGCCCCCGCCTGCACTGGCTTTAATAAGAACCGGATAGCCAATTTGAGCGGAGATTACTTTGGCCTCATCGCGGTCGGTAATGGCCGACGGGGTTCCCGGAACCATAGGAATATTATAATGGGCTACAGCGGCTTTGGCTGCCAGTTTACTACCCATAACCTCAATACTTTCGGGCGAAGGCCCAATAAAAAGTAACCCTGCATCGCGGACTATCCGGGAAAAATTCGCATTTTCGGATAAGAAACCGTAGCCGGGGTGAATGGCGTCTACGTTTAGTTTCCGGCAAACCTCAATAATCGTATCCGCCTTCAGATAGGATTCGGATGAGGGGGCCGGACCTACACAAACCGCTTCGTCGGCATAGCGGACATGCAGGGCATTTCTGTCGGCTTCGGAGTAAATGGCTACCGTTTGAATGCCCATTTCCCGGGCTGTACGCATGATTCGTAGGGCAATTTCACCCCGGTTGGCCACTAGAATTTTCTGGATGGTAGGCATAAAGGATGTAGGGTAATGGAGTCTGGACGATGGATTTTTGGCTGTAATTGATTGGCTACAATACAGCGTCTATTGTCCAGGATCTTCCCAAATTAAAGCAATTGTAACAAAACGATTATAAAACTGAATTTTCGGGGATGAATTTGTACTCCCAAAAGTTAAGCGTATTTTTGCACTTACCGCGTAAAAAAGAAGGGATTAGCCCATTAAACAATAAAAAAAAGTGGATTTATTTGAGAAACTGCGCACCAATCTAGGCCCAATCGGCTCGCCATCCCGCGAGTTCAATGGCCACCATTATTTCGCGTTCCCCAAACTTGAAGGCGAACTTGGTCCCCATATGCGCTTCCAGGGCAAGGATATGCTCAACTGGAGCCTGAACAACTACCTGGGGCTGGCTAACCACCCCGAGGTTCGTAAGGCCGATGCGGAAGCTGCTGAAAAATGGGGGTTGGCTTACCCGATGGGTGCCCGGATGATGTCGGGTAACAGCGATCTCCACGAACAGTTCGAAAAAGAACTGGCCCAGTTTGTTGGAAAAGAAGATTCGTTCCTGCTTAACTACGGTTATCAGGGAGTTATGTCGGCTATTGAAGCTGTTGTTGATCACCGCGACGTGATCGTTTACGACGCCGAGTGCCATGCTTGCCTCATTGATGGTATCCGGCTTCACAAAGCCAAGATGGGCGAGTATTACAAGTTTAACCATAATGACATGGCCAGCCTGGAGAAAAACCTCCAGCGGGCTACCAAAAAAGCGGCTGAGAAAGGCGGCAGTATTCTGGTCATCACGGAAGGCGTGTTCGGTATGTCGGGTAAAGTGGGTAGCCTTGACAAGATTGTAGCACTCAAAAAATCGTATAATTTCCGTTTGCTGGTCGACGATGCGCACGGCTTCGGTACGATGGGTGCAACCGGCGCGGGCGTTGGCGAAATGCTCGACTGCCAGGATGGTATCGATCTGTACTTTTCGACGTTCGCGAAATCGATGGCGGCTATTGGCGCGTTCATCGCGGGCGATCACGACATCATCATGTACCTCAAGTACAACATGCGGTCGCAGACGTACGCCAAAGCCTTACCGATGCCTTATGTGGTGGGTGGTCTGAAACGACTCGAAATGATCCGGAACTCGTCGGAGTTCCGCGAAAAGCTCTGGACAAATGTGCGGGCGTTACAAAACGGTCTGCGCGAACGTGGGTTCGACATTGGCGATACGCAATCGCCGGTAACCCCCGTGTTGTTACAGAATGTGAAGGGAGGGATTCCTGAAATTACCGCTCTGATCCGTGACTTGCGGGAGAATCATGGGATCTTCTGCTCAATTGTTGTTTATCCGGTAGTGCCGAAAGAGATCGTTATGCTACGCATCATTCCGACGGCTGCCCATACGCTCGACGATGTACAGTATACGCTCGAAGCCTTCTCGGCAGTAGCTGAAAAGCTGGCTAAAGGCGAATACCAGCAAAAAACGACCCAAATTGCTCCAGAAACCCTGGAAGTATCGGCTGAAGCAGCCACTGAGTAGGGTTTTCGTCAAAAAGTTGCATTTTTTTGTTATTTTTTTGGCTAAGCTATTGCGCTGTATGGGAGAATGACTAAATTTCAGCCGAAAACCGCGTTTTTAGCGGAATTTGGGCATTTTTCACACTTAAACCCATACATATCGATATGGCTCGCTTCGATGAAGTAAAAAATCTGGTTATGTCGCTGGAAGGCGATTTTGAAAAGTTCTACGAGAAGAATAACCAGGCTGCCGGTACTCGTGTTCGGAAAGGGATGCAGGATTTGAAGACGCTGGCGCAAGCCATTCGTTCGGAAGTTCAGGACACCAAGAACAATGCTGAAAAAGCATAGTCGGGTCTCTTTGCGAACATAAAACTCCCTCGTCAGGCATGGATCTGGCGAGGGAGTTTTGTTTGATCGATCACTACAAGATTTTTTCGCGGTGCATCAGGGTCGCGATTCCGCGGATCGTCACTTTTTTGGTCTGAACATCGCGAATCTCACCTAAAATCTGGGCTGTATGTTTGGCTGCATCAATCGCCTGTACCGTAAATGTGGCTTCGTAGTCGGTATCAACGAACATAGGACGCAGAAACTCCAGGGTCTGGCTCAGATAGACCGATCCATAGCCCGGAAATTCGGTGCCGAGTACTTTGGTGAATACACTTGCTCCGAGCATACCATGAATAATGGGCCGTTTGAAAGGCGTTGTCGCGGCAAAGTCAGCGTCGAGGTGAAGCGGATTATTATCGCCCGTAACTCGGGCAAAATCAACTACCTCGGCTTGCGAAAACCGGAAAGCATACTGATGAACGGCGTTTAGTGCGAATTCTGGAATCATAATGAGTAATGAATATGAGACTTTGGCTAGTAGCCGTGCCACGGTTGCAAGTGATGCGCAAACAAACCACCGTCCGCGGTTGCGGTGGCACGGCTACTAGCCAAAGTCCTGGAATAATGAACAAAAGTCGGTAAAATTCGGGATGTACCTCTAAATCATTCACCATTTATCATTCATTATTCTCCCGTACCTTCGCGGATAATTATGCTTAAAAATCTGTTTTCCCTCGATACATCCCAGACGAAGCGTGTATTTGGGTTAGATGTCATGCGGGCCATTGCGATCCTGGTTGTAGTCGACGCCCATGCGCGGGTGGCTCTGGGTGACTACTATAGTGGCGCATTCTGGCACCAACTTATCCCCGATGGCGTTGAGCTTTTCTTTGTATTAAGCGGCTTTTTAATCGGCGGTATTCTGATTCGATCCTACGAAAAAAAAGGCCGTTTCGATGGTGATCTGCTCCTTAATTTTTGGACGCGCCGGTGGTTTCGTACCTTACCCAATTACTACCTGGTTCTGGGTGGGTTAATTGCTATTACGCTGCTGCGCGCGTGGCGCAGTGGCCTACACCATACATTGCCCGCCAAAGGGATACTGATCAAGTATTTCTTCTTCCTTCAAAATTTTGCCAGTTTCGTTCCTGATTTTTTCCCTGAAACATGGAGTCTGGCCATTGAAGAGTGGTCCTATATCACTTTGCCGCTGGTATTGTGGATCATGCACCTGGTGTTGCCTGCCCGTTGGCCACGTCAGCGCATTGTGCTGGCAACGATCCTGTTTGTGATAGTCGGAACAAATCTGTATCGCTTCATTACGGCATTGCAGGTGCCTATTTCGGCAGGTGAACTGGGCTATCGGGGCATCGTTCTGGCCCGGCTGGATGCGATCTCATACGGTGTACTGGCCGCTTATGCCAAGCAGTATTTTCCAACTCAGTGGACTAGTCAGCAAGTCCGGCAACGACTGCTTATCGTCGGCATTATTTTGACGGTGCTGGCCGCTTTTTCAGCGTCTATCTATATTCTGCGGTTCTATGTTGTATCGGGCATTTACCCTGCCTACGTTTTCTACAAGCGAACATTTTATTTCCCATTCATTGGGCTGAGTATGGCTCTGGTAATGCCGTATATGGATGGATGGCGGATGGCTGGTGGTGGCTGGGCGCGTTTCGGCATTGCTCGTGCCATTACGCACATTAGCCTGATTTCGTATTCCATGTATCTGCTGAATCTGACGCCCATTATGATGACGGTAATTGAGCATTTCCCAACTACGTCACTTACTGTCGGCTGGTTGAAAGTGGCAATTTTCTGGGTACTGGTCGTGGGATTATCGACGCTGTTGTTCAAGTATTTTGAAAAACCCGTCACCGAGCTACGCGATCGGATATCGAAGAAAGAACCTACTTTGTTGACTGAGCGAAAAGGAGAACGGGTAAATGAGTGAGTTACCTCCTGCCATTTTTAGCTCGTATGATCGCTGACTATAATCCAGCGTTTTTTGATTTTACGCCATAGTAATGTAAAATGACCGCCCTTGTCGCCGATCTTAGGCCGGTTTAGGTGCCAGCGGCCAATGACGTAAGCAACGTTGGGGGCCGGAAAATCCATTTGCAGGATGTCGAACTTAAGTGTTCCCATTGAGTCCCGGTCAGGATAACGTTTTTTATAATTGGCCAGCGTAGCCGTATAGCCATAAGTGATGCCTGTTTGGCTGACAAAAGTAAGCGAGTCAGAAGGCCAGTAGGCGCTCATAAACCGATCAATGCGTCCGGCATTCCAGTCATTGGTCTGTTGCTTAAGCGCCAGTAGAATCGCTCTCCGGTCGGTAGCCTGTTGACTGAAAGCGGGTAACGTGACTAAACTGAGTAAGGTAAGAATGAAGAATTGCTTTATCGTTGACTGCATTTTTCGCAAGACCTGAGCAGGAGAGTAGTAAATAGAAAGACTACGATTTATCATAATTGATCGTTGAGTAGAATTTATTCAATCATAATACCTTACACTTTGTTTATTGTTTATTTCTAGGTCATGCGATTACAGGACAAAGTTGCTATTATCACGGGCGGGGCTCGGGGTATTGGCCAGGGAGCTGTTGACTTATTCTGCCGTGAAGGAGCCACCGTCATTATCTGGGACTTGCTCGACGAAGGCGAGGTAACAGCCCAATCGATGCAAAATCAGGGTTTTCGTGCTGATTTTATGAAAGTCAGCACGACCGATGTACCCGGTATTGAAGCGGCTGCCCGTGAGGTATTTGACCGATATGGCCGCATCGACATTCTAATCAATAATGCCGGTATTACGCGCGACAAAACCCTGCTCAAAATGTCATTTGCTGAATGGCAACAGGTTATTGATGTGAATCTGACGGGTGTATTCAATTGTACGAAAGTCATTGCGCCCTATATGGTCGAGCAGCAATATGGTCGGATCATCTGCACATCGTCTATAAACGGCGTTCACGGAGCTTTTGGCCAGACGAACTATGCGGCTGCCAAAGCCGGAATTATTGGTATGGTTCGGTCGTGGGCGAAAGAACTCGGCCCGAAAGGCATCACGGCCAATGCCGTTGCGCCGGGCTACATCCGAACACCGATGACAGAGGCCATGCCAGAAGAGGTTAAAAAACAGGCTGTGTCCACAATTCCTGTTCGGCGTATCGGTGAACCACAGGATATTGCCTATGCTTATTTGTATCTGGCATCAGACGAAGCTTCATTTGTGAATGGGCATGTTCTGGCCGTTAATGGTGGGCAAGCTCTGTAAGACCGAATCCTACAAACTGATTACCTTTACGGAAGGATTCAGCATGACGCACCTATGAACCGAATCAGAAAATTCTACAGGGAGTATAAGCCATATATTTTTTCGGATGGCTGGTACTATGTGTTTATTATCGTTTTTATTCTCATACTTTTTATTTTCTTTTCCTGAGTGGCCACTTTATCGTCCGTTCTGGCCATCATAAACCCGCTGTCGGGCACAACGACTGCCGAGCAGAAAGCCTTATTGCGTGATGCCTTTCTGCGTAAGGCCAAGGCACTCGGTTATGCTCCCGAAGTTGCCATGACCGCCCATGCTGGTCATGCAACGGAATTGGCAGCCGACGCCGTTCTGCGGGGTTTTAGCCGGGTATTAGCCATTGGCGGAGATGGTACAATTAATGAAACGGCGCAGGCATTACGTCGATCAGCCACCGCGCTTGGTATTGTGCCGATCGGGTCGGGAAATGGACTGGCTCGACATCTGGGCGTTCCACTCAATCCGATGAAAGCCGTTGAGCGAGCCTTGCACGGCAGACCCGTAGTGATTGATAGTGCCGAAATCAACGAGCATCCATTTTTCTGTACCGCCGGATTGGGCTTCGAGGCTCATGTTGCCCATGCGTTTGCACAGCAGGCCGTTCGTGGTCTGCCTACCTATATGCGAACCGCATTTCGGGCATTCTGGGCTTATAAACCGACACGATTTTTACTCGATGGTCAGGAAAAAGAACTGTTTTCGCTTACGTTTGCCAATGCCGGTCAGTTTGGTAACAATGCCTGGATGGCACCCAAAGCCAATATTGCCGATGGGCGGCTGGAACAATGTGAAATACGGCCTTTCCCGGCACAGGCTACCGGTATTTTAACCTGGCGACTTTTTAATAAAACAATCGATCAATCAGCCTATTGGCGCGGCCGATCCATTACGAAAGCTATTGTTCAGGCCGAAGGGCCGTTGCTTATTCATGCCGATGGCGAACCGTTGACATTGCCCGACGGGAAGGCCGAGGTTCGAATAGTACCCGGGAGTTTATTGGTGCTGTTATGATTATATTCTATGGCCAGATCAACCCGTAAACTAGTCGTTACGCTCGATACATATCTGAGTATTCTGGCGGTTATTTCCAGCTTTTGTGCCATCGGTATCACCTTCTATCAGGCTTACCTGCAACGGACTGAACACTATGCATCGGTGATGCCGATTATGGATAGCTATCTCAACAACGGCGGTGATGATAAATCCTGGCATCTGGCTTTTGTATTTGTCAACAATGGTGTCGGACCTGCTATTATCGAGAAAACTGAGCTTACCTATAAAGGTAAACCGTTTCATGACATGCGGGAGATAACCAATGCCATTGTCGAGGAAAAGTTAAAGAGGGGCCAGGCCAAAGCATCGGATTTTACCGGTTTTGTGATGACAAAGAGCGATTTTTGGCCGACACGAGTCATTACAGCGGGGCAGGTTGTGGAGCTTTGTTCTATTGATCATAAATACGCAGCCCGTTGGGTTGATGAAGCGATTGGAAGAGGAGAAATTCGCATAAAAATCGGGTATAAATCGATCTATGGCGAACAGTGGCGTTTCGATTCAACTCCCCGGCGAATCGAACTTCGAAACGTTAAAGTTGATGAGTAGACGATTAAAAACAGCTAATCTGACTGCCAATTAAAAACGATAACAAATTCATTGGCGCAACATAACGCTGAAAGCCCGATATTTGCCCCTCCAAAACTATCCTGATGGCGGACAGGCAGACCTAATAGCGGTTCAGTGTCCGGTGTCCAATGTCTAAATGTCTCAGAAAAAAGTAGTTCTTGCCTTCAGCGGAGGCCTCGATACCTCCTTTTGCGTTAAATATTTGTCCGAAGACCGGGACATGGAAGTTCATTCCGTACTGGTCGATACGGGCGGCTTTTCGGATGCCGAAATCAAGGCTATCGAAGAGCGTGCCTACTCATTAGGTGTAAAATCTCACGCGACTATATCAAAAACAGATGACTACTATCAGCAATGTCTGAAGTTTCTGGTATTTGGTAACGTGCTGAAAAACAATACCTACCCGCTAAGCGTAAGTGCCGAACGGATTTTCCAGGCTATAGCAGCAGCTGAGTACGCTCGGGAAATTAGTGCAACCGCCATTGCTCATGGTTCGACCGGAGCAGGTAATGATCAGGTGCGCTTCGATATGGCATTCCGGATCATAATTCCCGATGCCGAAATCATCACGCCCATCCGCGACCTGCGCTTATCACGCGAAGCCGAAATTGAGTACCTGAAAGCAAAAGGTGTTGTTCAGGAATGGCATAAAGCAGCTTATTCGATCAACAAAGGATTGTGGGGTACATCGGTTGGCGGCAAAGAAACGCTTACATCGGATCAATTCCTGCCCGAATCAGCCTGGCCTACACAGGTTTCAAAAACGGAGCCCGAAACCATTACGCTGACCTTTCAGCATGGTGAAATCAAGGCAATCGCCGGGTCGACGATCGGCGACGAAACGTTTGCCAATCCCGTCGATGCGATCCGTAAACTGACGGAGCTGGCAGGGCCTTTTGGCATTGGCCGCGATATTCACGTTGGCGACACCATCATTGGTATCAAAGGTCGTGTTGGTTTCGAAGCACCGGCTCCATTGATTTTAATCAAAGCGCACCACACGCTCGAAAAACACGTACTGGGTAAATGGCAGATGTACTGGAAAGAGCAACTGGCCAACTGGTATGGCACGATGCTTCATGAGGGGCAGTTTATGGACCCCGTTATGCGGAACATTGAAACCTTCCTGAGCGATACTCAGGGCCACGTATCAGGTAAAGTCCATGTGCAGCTGGCACCTTACCGTTTCCAGGTACTGGGTATCGAATCAGATTATGACCTCATGTCGTCGGTTTTCGGTAGTTACGGTGAAATGAATAACGCCTGGACGGGCGACGACGTGCGGGGCTTCTCGAAAGTAGCTTCGAATCAGGTCATGATTTACGAGAAAATCCGTGAACATAATTCTTGACGCCAGCCCGCTGGGTATTGGGTTTTATCACCGGCAGGCTCGAACCGGCATCAGCCGCGTTGTTGAACAGTTAGTCGCTGGGCTGCAACAGGCTGATGGCGTTAACCTGCTGTTGGCTGCACCGACACATCTGGCCGAAACGATGCGCTATGCGCAAACGGCGTTTGGAAACCGGGTTCCGTCGTTTGCAAATGCCTCTGGCGAGCAGTCGCTGGCACGGTTTGAAAACAGCCTGCTGGAACCTTTCTCTCCCGATAGTAAACCGTCTAAAGCCATTCGGGAAATTGCTTATCGGACACGTCGCACCTTTGGGCGGGACGTGTCGCGTTTTTCCGTTGATAAGTTGCCCGCTCAATCCGTATACCACGCTACTTTTTTCCCGGTTCCCGAAGTTCTGCGCAAAAATCAGCGTATACCAGTCGTACAGAGCGTCTATGACATGATTCCGATTTTGCACCCGGAGTGGTTTACTTCCGGCGAACAAACCGTGAAGCAGGTGCTGGCGACGCTTCCGGCCGATGCCTGGGTAACGACCATTTCGCAGGCAACAAAAGACGACTTCTGCGAGCATACGGGTTTCGATTCTAAGCGAGTCGTTCCGATTTTGCTGGCGGCTTCACCAGCGCTGTTTTATCCCGCTGTTGACGAAGATCGCAAACGGGCTGTGCGGCAAAAGTTAGGCATTGGCGATGAACCCTATTTGCTGAGCCTGGCAACGCTGGAGCCGCGCAAGAATATTGCCCATCTCATTCGATGTTTTGGTCAACTGGTCGATGGAGGAGAGCTGCCCGCTGATGTACGACTGGTATTGGTCGGTACCAAAGGCTGGAAGTTTGATGAGATTATGGCAGAAGCCAGTAAAAACCCAGCGTTAGCATCCCGGCTGATCTTTACGGGTTTTGTACAGGACGAAGAGCTGGCCCCCCTCTATGGAGGAGCAACGGCATTCGTTTATCCTTCTTTATACGAAGGCTTTGGCCTGCCACCGTTAGAAGCTATGCAATGCGGCTTGCCGGTCATTACGTCCGATATACCGGCCATTACGGAAGTTGTCGGCGATGCCGCTATTCGCGTTTCGCCAACCGATACCGATGCGCTTTGCCAGGCTATAACTTCAGTGGTAAAGTCGCCGTCGATCCAGGCAGAGTTGAGGGCAAAAGGGTTAAAACAGGCAACCTTGTTTTCATGGGACAAATTCACCGCAGAACACGTTGTCTTATACAAACGTATTCTTGGCTAATGGATTAGTCGGGAAAACGATTCTTCTTTTGAGTGGTGTATGACTCGACGCTAAAGACAAGAGTCAGGAAAACAATTGAACTACGGGTTGGAAGACGCATTGACCGACCCCTCAAGATAGTATGGAACTGAATGTTGGTATCATTGGTGGAGCTGGCTACACGGGTGGCGAATTGCTTCGAATTCTAATTAATCACCCATTTGTTAACGTAGCTTTTGTGCATAGCAAAAGCCAGGCGGGAAAACCCGTTTGGGTAACGCACACCGATCTGCTGGGTGATACAGACCTGACGTTTTCGGGAGAAGAACCTGCGGTTCTGTTGGCTCAGGACGGGCTGGACGCTGTTTTTCTATGCTCAGGGCATGGCGCATCCGCTACGTTCATGGCCGAAAATGAAATTTCAGACGACATTACCGTAATCGATCTTAGCACCGATTTTCGCGATGAGCACGATGATTTCGTTTATGGCTTGCCCGAACTTCAGCGCGAACGGATTCAGGAAGCTACACGTGTTGCTAATCCAGGTTGTTTCGCAACCAGTATACAACTGGCCCTGCTGCCATTGGCCAAAGCGAATCTTTTGCTGAATGATATTCAGGTTAGTGCCATTACGGGCAGCACCGGTGCAGGGCAGGCTCTCGTACCTACCACGGGCTTTACGTGGCGCAATAATAACATCTCGATTTATAAGGCATTTACGCATCAGCACCTGACCGAAATCCGTCAGAGTTTAACAACACTCGACCCGGCTTTTAACCACGCGATCAATTTCATACCCTACCGGGGCGACTTTACACGCGGAATCATGGCCAATGTCTATACACCGTTTGCGGGTACGATGGATGAAGCTAAAGCGTTGTATAAGACTTACTATGCCAATCACCCATTCACACACGTAAGCGATTCGCCGGTCGATGTAAAGCAGGTGGTGAATACGAATAAATGCTTTCTGCATCTCGAACTCCACGACGGGCAATTATTGATCACAAGTGTCATTGATAACCTGACCAAAGGGGCGGCTGGTCAGGCTGTTCAGAATCTGAACCTGGTTTTTGGCTTACCCGAAGACACGGGGCTACGATTGAAATCCGTAGCGTTTTAGGACGCGAATCGTATCAGGTTACCCGGTCATATTGGCTGAACTTATATGCAATTCTTGCTGGTAAGAGCTTTATTGATAGCTACTTTGGTTAGTTTGCTAGTGGCTTGTCGTTCAACTAAAGAACTTTATCCGCAAACAAAATCCGGGAGCGATTACTGCGCTCCCGCTTTGCAGTATACCTACAACCCGGCCGACTTTCCCCGGCCCGACATTGATTCTATTCTGCGGATCGATACCAGCCTAACCAACCGGTATACGCGACATGATTTGCTCATGGCTAATGCCACAGGCGTTTTGCCTTTATTGCGGGAACTGAATCAGTTAGATAAACGGGTGCTTACAACGGATGTACGCTTAGAGCAGGTTATAAAACGACAGCAAATTCAGCAGCGCTTATCGCTGGCATCGACGGAACTGTCGAGCGTTGCAGCCGAACTGGATTGTGAAGGCGAACGCGCCGATCAATTGGCTACTTACCTGGACCAGAAAGATACCCAGCGCATTCGCCGTTTGACAATTTTTTCGGTTGTTGTTGGTGCAATCACAACGGTAGCTACTGCACTCATTGAGGCCGATAACGCAACCAAAATTGTAGGCATATCGGGTGGCCTGGTCAGTGCTACAGCCGGTGGACTTGCTGCGTTTTCGTCTAACAAGACCGTTTACTTTGCGCATAAACGGAATCTGCTGGCTGACCTCTGGTACCAGCCTAAACAGTCGTCGGTTTATCCACCGCTCGTCTGGTATGTACTCAACGAAAAATCATTCAGCAATAGCGGTCAGACATCTATCAGTGACAATATACGCCAACGCTGGAAGGGTTATGTACTGACTGGGATAGCCAGCAGTCAACAGGAGTTATATTTTGGATCGGGCGGAAACTATCAGGCCGACGACCTGCATACACGGGCTAATATGCTTAATCAGCTCCAATCGTCAGTTCGGTCAATAAACCAGGATTTGCAGGGCTTAATGCTGAGTTTGGCGAATTGATCTCGCTGTAAACTCCGGCGGATTTGAGCCTCGCGGGCATTTCAATTTATGCAGCAATAGGCTCCTGGTATACTTTCATTAGCTGAGTGGCTGACAAAACAGGCATAGCGTAGGTAACACCGTTTAGGTTAGCAAATTCAACAAGAAAATTGCCATTGTCAAACGTCTCAACGATCGTTCCCAAACTGCCTTTTCGCAGTTTTTCGGCCGGAATATCAATGAGCAATACAACGACATCTAATAAAGCGGGCGAATCCATAATTTATTGCGCTAATCGTTTATATAACAACTGACTAATCGGGGAAACGATTCATTAAATATAATAATCCATGCTGTTCTAATTGTTGCTGTTCGCCCCTGGTGAGTCATTGTAAAGTCTACCGTATATAAATCACCTTGTTGATTTGGGCCAGCCGCTTGCACCTCGTTCAACAGTATTTCCGTTAAAATCGTCTCCTTAAGTAAGAAGTAATCGGTTGCAGTAAGTCCTAGAACTGATTTAAAAACGCGGGCCTTATGTTTTCCAGTATTATGGGTCTCAGATAAGCAGTAATCAACTAATTTCTGATTGTCAATATAGGCCTTTTCGGCAAAAGGTAGGAGCATGGGACAAATGTAATAAAACAACTATTGGTCACTCAATAGCCATACCACTCCCCCCACCACTTCTGTAAACTCCGGCGGATTTCGGCCTCGCGGGCATTCTGGCCGGGTTCGTAGAGTTTATGACCTTTCAAATCATCAGGCAAAAAGTTCTGCTGGGCAAAATTGCCTTCATGATTGTGTGAATACTGATAATCTTTGCCATAACCGATTTGCTTCATCAGTTTTGTGGGTGCATTGCGCAGGTGTAGAGGCACGGGCAGATGGGCGGTCTGTTCGGCCAGGGCAATGGCGTCGTCAATCGCTACATAGCTAGCATTGCTTTTGGGCGAGGTCGCCAGATACACGGCTACCTGCGACAGAATAATCCGGCCTTCGGGCATTCCTATCGCCCGAATCGCCTGTACGGCTTCCGAGGCCATTATCATGGCCGTAGGGTTCGCGTTTCCAATATCTTCCGATGCCAGAATCAGCATGCGCCGGGCAATGAAAATCGGATCTTCTCCGGCTATAATCATCCGGGCCATCCAGTAAAGAGCCGCATTGGGATCTGAACCACGCAACGACTTGATAAAAGCTGAAATGATGTCGTAATGCTGCTCGCCTGATTTATCATACCGGGCAATGTTCTGCTGGGCAACAGTTGTTACGCCTTCGTCAGTAATAACCAGCGGATCGGCTGAAATGTGGGCTGAAGCAACCAATTCCAGAAGGTTCAGCAGTTTACGCCCATCGCCACCCGACAGACGGAGTAAAGCGTCGTAGGATTCGACCGTAATCTGTTTCGATTTCAAGAATGCATCCTGCTCAATAGCCCGATCCACGACCTGAATCAATTCGTCGCGGCTAAGGGCTTCCAGAATGTAAACCTGGCAGCGCGACAATAAAGCACTGTTAACTTCAAATGAAGGGTTTTCGGTAGTTGCTCCAATGAGTGTAATCTGGCCTTTCTCAACGGCTCCCAGCAAAGCGTCCTGCTGACTTTTGTTGAACCGGTGAATCTCGTCGATAAAGACTACTGGTGGAAACATCCCCGACGGGCGGCTCAGCACATCCCGGATTTCCTTAACGCCCGAATTGATGGCGCTCAGGGCGATAAATGGTCGTTTAACGGCTTCGGCCAGTAATAGGGCCAGGGTCGTTTTCCCGACGCCAGGCGGGCCCCATAAGATCATGGATGGCAACCGTCCGGCATCGACCGCCCGACGCAGGGCGCCTGATGGGCCTATGAGCTTACGTTGACCAATAACTTCGTCGATGGTGCGGGGGCGAACCCGCTCGGGCAGTGGCGTTGAGTCCATATTCATCTGGCGAAGTTACATACAAAAAACGGTAGCCACTTGCGTAGCTACCGGGTTCAGAAAAGGTTTAGGAATAATCAGGGGTTAAGAATAGTCAGGGTTATAGGGATACGTTTTCGGGTGTGATATAACGCTTTAGATTGCTCATGGCGCCAAAAATCAGATTGTAAACAGACTGGATATTGATTTGCATCAGGCTTGAAATTTCTTCGTTACTCATGTTCTGAAAATAGCGAAGATGAACGGCTTCACGCTGACGGCGGGGGAGTTTTTCAAGCGCCTGATGCAGGCAGTCATTCATGTAAGAGTCTTCTTCAAAGGCAATTAGCAGGTTTTCGTGAGAAGGGTCTGCGCCGGGAAGGGTATCACCCACTCGCCGACCGTTACTTATTTCATCCTGGCTTACTAGTTTCTGTTCTGCGGTTAAGTGACGAACTAATTTACGTTTAATGGAGGCCATCAGATAAAACCTCACTGATGTTGTTGGACCGATGGTTGTTCGGTGTTTCCAGAGTTCAACAAACAGATCATGGATGCAATCTTTGATCAACGCTCGGTCAGTTGCAAAATGGGCGCAATAATGGTAGAGCGTTTGAACATAGTTTTGATACAGGCGGGCGAATGCAGTTTCATCGCCACTGCGAAACTGGTTCCAAAGAGTTTCGTCGTCAGGTCCGGTTTGCGTACGGGAACGAGGCATGAGCAGGTAGGTATAGGTTGAGGAACGCGAAAGAAGTCTGTAAACATATTGATAATAAATTGAATTTAAAATGGTATGGCAAATAAAATTTTTTTGTGGCCTTATTTAACAATTTGAAGAGGGGTGAAAGAGAACGTTTTACCATCGAACAACCCCTTGTCACTTAACTTCAGCGATGGAATCACCAATAAGGCCATGAACGACAATGTCATAAATGGAGCTTTTAATGTACTGCCTAATGTTTGTTTGGCGAACTGATCCAGAGCGGCATATTGTGTGGCTACGTTATAACCATCTACGTCGGTCATGAGTCCGGCAACGGGCAATGGAAGCAGCTGTGTTTCGGGTGTTGTTGTGATATGCAAAAATTCACGTCGGCTCATTATTTCTGCATCGTGCTCGTGCAGATGTGATCCTGATACGGCTGATAGGCCGCCTTTGGCGTCGATAACCAGGTTAATGGCCCGGCAGATAGACTCGTCATCGCAGCCTACGGCTGTGATGTTATGCGAATCATGCCCCACCGACGATGCAATGGCTCCATGTTTTAGCCCAACGTTTTTAATGAAGGCAATGGCTGGCGGAACATTCGTGTACCGATTGACAACAACCAGTTTGAGTATATCGCGCTCCCGATCGGCTACGATCTTCGTATGCTCTATTCTGGGTTCAAGATGGAGTTCATTGGTGATGAGCTGGCCATCAAGAGCTTCGATAACGCGAATCAGGGCTGATTCCGAATCGGCGTGAACAGTAAACTCATCTACCGTTTTGTGCTCGCAGTTGAATTGATTGACGTGTTCGCTCCGTAAATCAGGAAGCATAGACGTACCATTCTGGGCAACAACCTCGCCATTGATGACGGTTTGCTTTATCTGGAAGTTTTGCAGATTATCAACAATAAGATAATCGGCGGGGTCGCCTTCGCGCAGGAGGCCAACGGGTAAGCGGTAATGCAGAACCGGATTCAGACAGGCGGCCCGAAGGACATTCCAGAGCGAGTGTCCTTTGGCTAACGCCCGCAAAACCAGCTGATTAATGTGCCCTTCCGCGAGGGTGTCCGGGTGTTTATCGTCGGAACAGAACATAATCTGCTCCGGGAATTCAGCCAGTAGTGGAATGAGTGCCTCGAAGTTTCGGGCCGCACTTCCTTCACGAATCAGGATACACATACCACGCTGAGCTTTGTCGAGCCCTTCTTCGTAGGTAAAACATTCGTGATCGGTACTGATACCCGCGTTGATGTAGCGTTGCGCTTCATCGCCCATCAGACCGGGGGCGTGGCCGTCGATGGGTTTGTTAAAGGCATTGGCGAGTGCAATCTTGCTCATAACATCCGGATCTTCGTGCAGAACACCCGGAAAATTCATCATCTCGGCCAGATAACCAATCTCTTTAAGACCAAGCAGGTATCGAACATCGCGAACGCTGATGGTTGCCCCGGCCGTTTCGAAAGTAGTAGCCGGAACGCAGGACGGAGCACCGAACATAAACTTAAAGGGTACTCTCATGGCTTCGCGAAGCATGTATTCGACACCAGCAACGCCTAATACGTTTCCGATCTCGTGCGGGTCTGATACGGTTGCGACTGTCCCATGAACCACGGCCAGCCGCGCAAACTGGGGAGGGGTGAGCAGTGAGCTTTCGACGTGAACATGGGCATCGACGAAACCCGGTAATATATATGGTTCGCCAGTCTGCTCGGGGCCGAGTCGTTCGATACGGGCAATACGACCATTGTCGACGGTGAGAGCGCCGTAAAAGATCGTTTGATCGAAGAGATTCAGAATGTTGGCCGTGGGCATAAGTTAAATTCGGATAAAGAGTTTTCGGCGGTACATCCACCAGAGGATAAGGTAAAAGATGCCTAACGTGGCAGCCCCGACCAGCAATTGTTCATAAGCAGGGCCAAAGATCTGAAATGGACTATGGCCAAAATGCGTGTAAAAAGAAGTAATAATAAATCGGTCGATCAGATGAACCAGACAATAAATAGCAATCGAATTCATACCGACTACAACCAATGGAAACGCCCAACTACGCCGTTCCGATACATCGATAACGTAATAGAAGAAGGCAAGCAGCCAAAAACACCAGCCGCCACTGAACAATACCCAGGCGGGTGTCCAGATTCGCTTGACAATTGGGCAGATACCGGCAACATGGAGTAGAACTCCTCCTGCCAGGCCAACAGCTCCGGCAATAAGAAATCGTTTCAGCAGATCAGAAGGCGATAAGCCAGACCGAAGCCACCGGCTAGCCTGTAATCCCAGCAGCATGGTGCCGAGCGTTGGAATAAAGCTGAGCGTTGCATATCCTCCTCCATTGAACTCAAACGGACTTTTACGCGGGAAAAGATTAAGAAACCAGCGATCGAAAGCCCAGGCGAGGTTACTATTTTTATTGAAATGCGCCATTAAACCTGAATAATGCTCCGGCCAGTTTGCCGGAACACCGACCTTGCTGTAATCAAAAGATGTTCCGGGCACATCCATGCCGGGCGTGTAAAGTACAAACGCCAGCCAGTAAGCAAATAAAATCAGTCCCAGAGCAAGCCAAACGGTTCGGGAATTCGTCTTGCCAAGCAGAAACAGGAAGGGGTAGCCGAGGCCGATTTGTGTGAGTGTATCTTCGAATGTAAAGTACGTTTGATCTGAATGAGTGGAGCGAAGAAAAATACCAAGCAAAATTAAAATCAGCGATCGACGAAGCGCATGGGCAAACTGGAGACGAAATGTTTGAGCCTGTGCCGCCCGACTGGCGACCGAATAGGGGAGAGCTACGCCAACTAAAAAGGAAAACGATGGCTGAATGAGGTCATGCAGTGAACAGCCTGCCCAGGACACATGATCCTGATGATGGGCCAGAAACGCCCAGAACGAACTATCCGGAAAGGCTTCGTGCAGACGATGGAAGCTTAGCAACTCGGCGGCCATCAGCGTCATGACGAAGCCCCGGTAGGCATCCATAGACATCAGGCGGCCCGCCGGTAAACCGGTTTGATTAGTACTAAAGGAAGGAGGCATAGGTAAGGAAGGAAATCCGAGACCAAAACTTGGGATTGCCGCCCACATTCGCAATAGTGTTGTGTAAAGTTTTTTAAGAAAGAGTGTATATTTCGGGCCAATGCGTTTCTTACCGTAAAAATAGCTTCCTAATGTCTGCCCGTGTGCTAAAAGTTCATCCTGCCGATAATGTGATTGTCGCTTTGCGTAATCTATCGGCCGGTGAACGAATAGAGTTTGATAATACTGTTTATGACCTTCCGTATGCTGTTGGTGCTAAACATAAATTTGTAACGGAAGACCGGCAACCCGGCGATCCGATCACCATGTATGGTGTACTGGTTGGGAAGGCTACTCAGCTCATTCGTCGGGGCGAGCCCATTACGACGTTTAATCTGAAGCATGATGCTGACCGCTATGGTCTCGACAAAAAACAACCTTATTCCTGGCAGCCTCCTGACGTGTCGGAATGGGAAGGGCGTACGTTTCTGGGCTATCATCGTGCCGATGGTAGTGTCGGAACGCGTAACTACTGGCTGGTCGTGCCACTGGTGTTCTGTGAGAACCGGAATGTTCTGATTCTGAAAGATGCCTTTGAGCGCGAATTGGGCTATTCACAACCCGAAACCTACCGCGAGCAGGTTCATGAGCTTTTGAGTCTCTACCGGGCTGGTGATATGAATATCATCAAAAAGATGGAGCCGTTTGTCGATGAATCACAAAATCAAACGCTTAATCACACGCGTCACCAGGTAAATCGGCCGTTCAAAAATATCGACGGCATCAAATTCCTGACGCACGAGATGGGTTGTGGTGGTACGCGGCAGGATTCTGCTTATTTGTGTTCGCTGCTGGCCGGTTTTATCAATAACCCGAACGTTGCCGGGGCAACCGTTCTAAGTCTGGGCTGTCAGCACCTGCAGGCCGATATGATTGGTGCCGAAATCAGGCGGCAGAATCCTAAGTTCGATAAACCCTTGCTGTTGTTCGAGCAGCAGGCTGGAACGGAATATGCGTTGATGTCGCAGGCGGTTAAAGAAACGTTTCTCGGGTTGATTGAAGCGAACAAGATTGAACGACAGCCTGCTCCATTGAGCGCGTTGACGGTTGGCTTAAAATGCGGTGGGTCCGATGGTTTCTCGGGTATTTCGGCAAACCCCGCCATTGGGCATCTGTCAGATATTATTGTAGGATTGGGCGGTAAGACCGTACTGGCCGAATTTCCCGAGCTAAATGGTGTAGAGCAGGAGCTTATTAACCGCACCGCCGATACGGCAAAGGCTCAAAAGTTTATTGACCTGATGGGTAATTACTCGGCGCAGGCCGAAGCGGTTGGGTCTGGTTTCGATATGAATCCATCGCCGGGTAATATTAAGGATGGCCTCATTACCGATGCCATTAAATCGGCGGGGGCGGCTAAAAAGGGCGGTACAGCGCCTGTTGCCGACGTACTGGATTATGCAGAACCCGTTACTACGCCTGGCCTGAACTTGCTTTGCACGCCCGGCAACGACGTTGAAGCAACAACAGGTATGGCTGGCTCTGGCACGAACGTGATCCTGTTCACCACTGGTTTAGGTACGCCAACTGGCAATCCCGTTAGCCCGGTCGTTAAAATTTCGACCAACACGACGCTCAAAAACCGGATGCCCGATGTCATTGATTTCGATAGCGGTCCAATTGTCGATGGTGAGCAGAGCATCGAGCAAAACGCCGACGCTTTGCTGGAATACATTATCCACCTGGCTTCCGGTGAAGAAATTACGCAGGCCGAGCGGCTTGGTCAAGACGACTTTATTCCCTGGAAGCGGGGTGTTTCTCTTTAAATTGTGAACGAGCGAACGAATGAATCTGTGCAACGAACGCATTAGCCAGTCTGCCCGGTCATCACTCTTTCGCTCGTTCATTCTTTCGCTCGTTAAAAATGTTCTCTCTTAACAACAAAACAGCCCTGGTTACGGGCGGTGCCAGTGGTATTGGGCTGGCCATTTCTCAAACTTTTGCGGAAGCTGGCGCAACGGTTCACATACTGGAAATCAACGAAACGCTGGCGCGCCAGGTGGCCGATGACATAAACGCGTCGGGTGGCCGTGCTGAAGCGCACGCCATCGATGTGTCGAATCAGGCACAGGTCGTTGAGTTGGTTGGCCAGATTGCGGCACAGGGCCCGATCCATATTCTGGTCAACAACGCGGGTGTTGCGCACGTCGGCAAGGTCGATACAACCGCAGAAGCCGATTTTGATCGAATTTTCCGGATCAATGTCAAAGGGGTTTACAACTGCCTGTATGCCATCATTCCTCACTTTAAAGCCAATGGCGGAGGAGTGATTCTGAATATGGCTTCGGTGGCTGCATCAGTTGGCATTCCGGATCGCTTTGCCTATTCGATGAGCAAAGGTGCCGTGCTGACAATGACCCTGTCTGTGGCGAAAGATTATCTGAAGGACAATATTCGCTGTAACTGCATTTCGCCAGCGAGGGTGCATACACCATTCGTTGATGGATTCCTGGCCAAAAGCTATCCAGGGCAGGAGGCCGAAATGTTTGAGAAACTCTCGAAAACACAGCCCATTGGCCGCATGGCTGAACCTAAAGAAGTGGGAGCTTTAGCTCTCTACCTCTGCTCTGATGAAGCAGGCTTTATTACAGGCACCGATTATCCATTGGATGGCGGCTTTATTCGATTGAATAATTGAGCTATTTAAATCAATACACCACAAAACCTATAAAGTCTAGAAGACCTTATAGGTTTTGTGGTTTCAAGGCGTTGGAGACTGAGCTAAGGTCAACAAATTTGAAAAAAAGAGACCTAAAAAGAGTACTGTATAAATTTTCATAAGTAAGGGATAGTTAAAGTTGGAGGTGAAATAGGTAGGAAAGATACTGATCCTGTAAATTATAAGTAATCAATTACAGGTTTGTTTGCCTAAAATCGTAAAACACGAAAGGAGAGGGTTTCCAGCAGAATGGTTAAACTTGCAGCCTAGTCTGCTTTACCAGTTAACGTATCTTTTTTCTGCATGAAACTATTCCGCTTCGGTCAGCCCGATCACGAGCATCCTGGTGTATTGTTGCCTTCCGGCCAGCACATTGACGTAACCCATTTTGGCGAAGATTTCGATGAATCGTTTTTTGCCAGCAATGGCCCTGAACGATTGACGCATTGGCTCGCTTCTCATGCCCAGAACTGCCCCGAAGTTCCGGCCGATGAACGCTTCGGGCCTTGTATCAAACGCCCATCTAAAATTGTGTGCGTTGGCTTGAACTACGCCAAACACGCAGCCGAAACCAATGCGCCTGTTCCGGCTGAACCAATCCTGTTCTTTAAGGCAACAACCGCGATCATGGGTCCTAACGACAATGTTGTGATTCCAAAGCGGTCTGAAAAAACGGACTGGGAGGTTGAACTGGCCATTATTATTGGTAGGAAAGCCAGTTATGTAGAACTGGATCAAGCGATGGATTATGTGGCTGGCTACGCACTGCATAATGATTACAGCGAACGGGCCTGGCAACTGGAGCGTGGTGGACAGTGGGTGAAGGGCAAGAGTGCCGACACATACGCTCCACTGGGACCGTATCTGGTCACCAGAGACGAGATCGAGAATCCAAATGCTCTTCGTCTTTGGTTGAACGTTAACGGAGAGCCGTTGCAGGATTCCAATACCGACGATATGATTTTCAACGTGCCGACCCTCGTTAGCTACATCAGCCAGTTTATGACCCTGCTTCCGGGCGATGTCATCTCAACCGGAACACCAGCTGGTGTGGGTATGGGCTTGAAACCACAGCGATTCCTGAAACCTGGCGATGTGGTCGAACTGGGGATTGAAGGGCTGGGCGAACAGAAACAGACGGCAGTTTCTTTTAATGGCTAATGAGTACGGTAGCATGAATGATGATCGGATAGGACCCGCTCATTATTCATGCTACCACATGCATGTCTGGGTAACCTTATGATTATTGACGCTCACCAACATTTCTGGCACTACGACCCGGTTCGTGATAGCTGGATTACTGAGGATATGGCCGTAATCCGGCGCGATTTCCTGCCCGCTGATCTGGAGCCTGTTCTGACCGAAAACGGAGTTGATGGCTGTATTGCCGTTCAGGCTTCGCAGTCAGAAGAAGAGACAATGTTTCTAGTCAGCATGGCGCAGAGTTACGACATTGTTAAAGGTGTTGTTGGGTGGGTCGATCTGCAATCACCAGCCCTGCACGACCAACTACAGGCGTTCTCGACGTATAAGGAAGTTAAAGGATTTCGGCATGTAGCCCAGGCGGAACCCGACGATTTTCTGATGCGGCCTGCCGTTATTCAGGGTATTCGTCAACTAGCTGAGTTTGGTCTTACCTACGATATCCTGATTTATCCCAGCCAGCTTAAAGCGGCTTTGCATCTGGTGCGCGAGGTTCCGGAAGTGAATTTCGTAATAGATCACCTGGCGAAGCCGTATATCAAAAAGCAGGAAATTAGCCGATGGTCGAATTTTATGACCGAAATCGCTAAAAACCAGCATGTCTCATGCAAACTGTCGGGTATGGTAACCGAGGCCGACTGGCAAAACTGGAGTAAGAAGGATTTTTTCCCATACCTCGACGTAGCCTTTGAACAATTTGGTCCCGACCGGCTGCTGTTTGGCTCCGATTGGCCTGTATGTCTGGTCGCGGCCAATTACACACAGGTTAAAAATCTCATCGAAGAATACCTTGTTCCCTGGGGTGATGATGTTCAGGCGAAAGTGATGGGAGCCAATGCCGTAACGTTTTATAGCCTCTAATGGCTGGGCCAAGCTCCAGTTTGGTGTTTTAACATAAAGCTCGACAGGCCAAGCTGGAGCTTGGCCCAGCCAACAATGAATCTAAACCTGACCAATAAAATCATCCTCGTTACGGGCGGGGCAAAAGGCATCGGCGAAGGAATTTCGACAGTCCTGGCGGCAGAAGGAGCCATTCCGGTAATTGTTGGCCGCAACGAAGACGATAACCTTCGGGCGGTTAACGCTATTCGGGAAACGGGTGGACAGGCGCATCAGTTTGCCGCCGAATTAACCAAACCCGAAGACTGTAAGCGTGCCGTTGAGCAAACCCTGGCTCAGTTTGGGCGCATTGACGGACTCGTTAATAATGCGGGGGTTAATGACGGTGTAGGGCTTGAAAATGGTAGTTATGAGGATTTTATGGCATCTCTCCACCGAAATCTGGTCCATTATTACCTGATGGCACATCATGCTTTGCCTGCCCTTAAAGAGTCGAAGGGAGCTATTGTCAATATTGGCTCGAAAGTAGCCGAAACGGGGCAGGGCAACACATCGGCTTATGCCGCTGCCAATGGTGGGCGTAATGCGCTGACCCGCGAATGGGCAGTCGAACTGTTGCCCTATAGTATTCGGGTCAACTGCGTAATTGTGGCTGAAAGCTGGACACCTTTATACGCTAACTGGATTAAAACCTTACCTAATCCAGAGAAAAAACTTCAGCAAATTGTCTCGAAAATTCCGCTCGAGCACCGCATGACAACGACCGAAGAGCTTGCTAATGCAGTTGCATTCCTGTTATCAGATAAATCCAGCCATACGACTGGTCAATTAATTCATGTCGATGGCGGTTATACACACCTTGATCGGTCGATTACTGATTGATTAAACAACAGTTGTGAACTGCTGGCTCTGCCGTGTACCGATTGATGCGCAGGAACGGCACGTACTGTACTGGCCGCTGTTCACTACTTACCCAAAACAAACACCTAAACCTAAAAGAATGGCTTTACCAACACCAACGACTCCGCCCAAAATTAAGTCGGGCGATAGCGGCAGTTACGGTCTTGCATTTGCACTCGTTACCAGCCTGTTTTTTCTGTGGGGATTGGCTAATAGTCTCAACGGCTCACTCATTAAGCAGTTTCAGATTGCACTTGACCTTAACCGTTTTCAGGCTGGCATCGTCGATTTTGCATTCTATCTGGGCTACTTTTTCATGGCTTTGCCCGCCGGATATGTCATGCGGAAATTTGGCTATAAACGCGGAATTCTGTTTGGCTTATTGCTCTACGGGGGAGGAGCATTCCTGTTTTATCCGGCTGCCGAAGTCCGGGTCTATAGCTTCTTTCTGCTGGCTTTATTCACGATGGCTTGCGGTATTGCTTTTTTAGAAACAGCAGCCAATCTGTACGTTACGGTGCTTGGCGATCCGGCTAAGTCGGAGTGGCGGCTGAACTTCTCACAGTCATTTAATGGCATCAGCATCATTCTTGGGCCAATTATCGGGGCGCTGTTTATCTTCTCCAAAACCGAATACACGCCCGAAATGCTCACTGCCATGGCTCCGGCCCAGGCAGAAGCGATCCGAATCGAGGAAGCACTCTCGGTGCAGGGGCCGTATCTTGTCATCGGTTCGATCATTGCCTTTGTGACCCTGTTGTTTGCCATTACAAAAATGCCCGAAGTGGGCGCTGAGGAAGAACAGGCTGCGGGGAAAACATCCATTTGGGGTGTATTGCGACATCGCCATCTGGCGCTGGGGGTTATTGCACAGTTTGCTAATGTGGGTGCTCAGGCAACTCTATGGGGCTATTTTGTTGATCTTAAGCTCGATTTCTCGCGTGATGAACACTGGGCACTGGCAGAAGCTTATATGAATGCTATTAATGCGATAACCGGCTCACCAACAGATCTGTCGGCGACGCAGATTGCGGGCTTTCACGCTTCGTTCGCACTGGTCCTGTTTATGCTGGGGCGATTCGTTGGTACGTCATTAATGACGCGTGTCAGGCCCAATATCGTTCTGGCTATATATGCCATTGGAGCCGTAGCGATGGTCGTTATCGCTATGCTGGCTGGTGGACTGACGGCAGTGATTGCGTTGAGTTTTACGTATTTCTTCCAGTCAATTCAGTTCCCGACTATCTTCGCGCTGGCTACTAAAGGGCTTGGTGTCGAGTCGAAAATTGCGTCGTCGCTGGTAATTATGAGCATTGTAGGTGGGGCTCTGATGCCATTGGTGGCTGGGGCTTTGTTCGCTAAGGGAGCGGTTTATGCCTTACTGGTTCCGCTAATTGGCTTCGCATTCATCGTCTATTTTGCCCTGAACGGCTATCGGACCAACACCAGTGATCTACATAATCCAAATATTGCACCTGAACTTGCCCCTTAACTATGCGTTACTGTCTTGCTCTCGACCTCAAAGACGACCCAACTCTAATTGCTGAGTATGAGGGTTATCATAAAAAAATCCGACCCGAAATTGAAGCCAGCATCCGGGAATCGGGTATAACGGAGATGGAGATTTACCGAATCGGTAATCGACTCTTCATGATTATGGAAACCGACGAAACGTTTTCGTTTGAGGCCAAATCGGCCGCTGATGCTGCCAACCCGAAAGTACAGGAATGGGAAGCGCTCATGTCGACCTATCAACAGACCTTGCCGATGGCAAAACCGGGAGAAAAGTGGCTGCTGATGGATCAGATATTTAAGATGTGAATGTGATCGGGTTATACAAAAAGAGAGGCAGCTTTGAGAAAGGCCTGATGAAGCTTATTTGTTTCCTGTTTCTGGTTTGCGTTGGTCAGGCTCTCTACGCTCAGTCGCCTAAATCGGCAGTGATTAGGCCCGATAATGGTCGTCCTACACTATTCGTCAACGGAGTTGCCCAAACGCCAACCTTTTATGCTCTTACGCATGCGTATGGTGGCCGATGGTCGTGGGAGGAGGTGCCTGCCCGAAATCTGAATAATTTCTGCCAGATTGGCTTTCGGTTGTTTCAAGTTGATTTGTGGCTTGAAGATATCTGGGCTAAAAACAGCGACACACTCGATATCCGTAAGGCACAACGACAGGTGCGGGGAGTGCTCGATCAATGCGCCGATGCCAGCGTTGTCGTACGCATTCACGTCAACGCGCCCTTTTGGTGGAACAAAGCTAATCCGGATGAGTGCACACAATTTGCCGATGCGCTGGTCGATACAACCCTGAAAGCCGGGCCGCCGTATCATAATGAAGAACACGATATTCACGCAGCCCTGCGGGCGAGTCTGGCGTCGGCTAAATGGAAGCAGGAATCAGGGGAAAAGCTGGTCGAACTGTGCCGGAAACTAGCGAAAACTCCCGAAGGAAACGCCGTTATTGGCATGCATGTAGCCGGTGGTATTTACGGTGAATGGCATTATTGGGGCTTCATTGAGCATGATCCTGATACGGGTCCGGCCATGACGACTTATTTTCGCAACTGGCTCAGGACGAAATATAAAACCACTCAGTCACTTCAAAAAAACTGGCGCACAAAGGACTTTACTCTCGACAATGCAACGGTGCCCACTACCGTCGAGCGGCTTAGGACTCAGGATGGTTTTTTCAAAGATCCCGTTCAGGAGCAGCGTACGATTGATTACTTCAACGCTCAGCAACAAGTGGTAGCCGACGATGCGATCTACTTCTGCAGGCTGGTGAAAGAAACCTGGCCTCGTCCCATTGTTACGGGCATTTTCTACGGCTATCTGCACATGACATTCAACCGTCAGACAGTGGGCGGACATTTGTTTATCAGGCAGATTCTGGACAGTCCTTACATAGACTACTTATCGGCTCCACAAACCTATTGGCCCGACAGCCGAAAAGCGGGCGGGTCGGGTAATTCGCGGGGTATTATTGAATCGACGCTGTTGCATGGTAAACTATGGTTCGATGAGATTGATAATGGCTATCTGCATGCTAAAAACGACTTTGAGAACATCCGTTACACGGAACGGTACGACTCGACCTACGCCAGTATCATTCGTCGGTGTGCCTTACTGCCACTGATGCGGGGTATTGGCTACTGGTTCTATGATTTTGGTCCACAGAAGGGTTTTGGCTGGTGGGATAATTCGAAATATCTGGCCAGTATGAAGGAGGAGAAACAGTTTTTCGAAAAACGACTGTCCATTCCCTACCATTCTGAAGCCGATGTACTGTATGTCTGGAGCCAGGATGTGTTTTATTATTTGAAATCGGCCCCATTACCCATTACGGTTAATGTTATTGACCACTCCATTGAACAGGCCTTACGATCAGGAACGGTTGGCGATCAGGTCTATGATTTTGATCTCGATCGACTTAATCTGGATCAATACAAAGCCATCGTATTCATGAACGTCTATAAATTGACGGATACCCAGCGGAAATTTATCAAGGAAAAGGTAGCAAAGAATGGGCGTACCATCGTCTGGAACTACCTGACGGGTTATTCCAATGGTGATCGATTAGACCTGAATTTTGTGAAATCGCTGACGGGTATGAACCTGGAACGAACTCAGGTTAACCAGATCCCGATCGTGAAATTCCTGAAACCAAGCTATACCTATAAATTTAATGGAATTGTGGAGCCGATGCTGGTTGTGAATGATAAAACTACGCAGACTCTGGCCGAGTTAGATGAGACCAGACAGGCCGTGATCGCCCGCAAACAAGGTGAAGACTATACATCGGTTTTCTGTGCTTTACCGCTGAATGGCACGGACGGCTTCCGGGAGGTATTTCGGCAAGCTGGTTGCCATATTTACAACGAACAAAACGACTTTACCTACGCTAATTCGGGCTTGCTCCTGTTGCATACCAAAGAAGGTGGTTTGCGAACGATTCGACTAAAAAATGGAAAGGCGGTTAGGTTTCCGTTAAAACAGGGAACAAACCTGCTGCTGAATGCAACGACAGGTGAGGTGGTGTTGAAGTGAGCGACAATTAATTAGTACAGGTTTAATGCCTTATTCGAAAAAACAATGACCTGGTTTACGAACGCTTTTTTGGGATTGATCACACTGCTTGGCCTGGCCGCTTTCCGTTGGTTTCCGGTAACGGAAATGGCTCCTCCCCGGCCAAACATAATCATTATCTTTTCCGACGACCATGCCCTGCAAGCCATCAGCGCTTATGGTAGTCCATACATTCGAACCCCAAACATTGATCGCATTGGGCGCGAAGGGGCCGTGTTTCAGAATATGTTCTGCACTAATTCGATCTGTGCACCTAGCCGGGCAACATTACTCACGGGGAAATACAGCCATAGTAACGGCCACCGCGACAATTACACCACCTTCGACGCTAGCCAGCCGATGTTTCCGATGTACCTGCAACAGGCTGGTTATCAAACCGCCTGGATTGGCAAATGGCATCTTAAAGCTAATCCTCAGTACTTCGATTTCTGGGAAGTACTGCCGGGCCAGGGATTGTATTATAATCCTAATATCATTCAGATGGATGGCAAGACTGTTCGGAAAGAAGGCTATGTGACAAACCTGATTACCGATGATGCGCTGAACTGGCTGCAAAATAACCGGGATACTTCGAAGCCGTTTTGTCTGGTAATTGGTCATAAAGCGCCCCACCGCGAATGGCAACCCGACACCACCGACCTGCACGCGTTTGATGGCCAGACATTTCCGTTACCCGCTACGTTTTATGACACCTACGAAGGCAGAAAAGCGGCCCAGCATCAGGATATGCAGATTACAACCACCATGCGGTTGGGCCTCGACCTGAAAGTCGATATTGATACGATGCCAATCATTAAGCGCATGAATCCGGCTCAACTACGGGCCTGGAAAGCCTACTATGACCCGCTCAATCAAGACTTCAAATCTCGTAATCTGACGGGTAAAGCGCTGGATAACTGGAAGTACCAACGGTATATGCACGATTATCTGGGCTGTGTTTTATCCGTTGATCGGAACGTAGGGCGTGTGCTCGATTACCTGGATAAACAGGGAATGCGCGACAATACTCTGATAATGTATTCATCAGATCAGGGATTTTACCTGGGTGAACACGGCTGGTTCGACAAGCGGTTTATGTACGAGGAGTCGATGCATATGCCGTTGCTGGTTCGGTATCCGCCCAGACTCAAGGCGGGTTCTGTAACGAATCAACTGTTTGTCAACACCGATTTTGCGCCAACTATCCTGCAAATGGCGGGCCTGCCAATCCCGGCTGATATGCAGGGAAAGTCGTTTTTACCGCTGCCCAAACCCAGCGAGGCCCGCAAAGCGGTTTATTACCATTACTACGAATATCCGGCCGATCACCGGGTATTGCCTCATTTTGGTGTTCGCACAGATCGCTACAAACTGATATATTTTTACGGGAAAGGCGAATTCTGGGAGTTTTTTGATTTGAAAACCGACCCAAATGAGCTGAAAAATGACTACAACAATCCCAAAAATCAAGCTATAATCAGCCAGTTAAAAAAGGAACTCAAGAAACAAACACTGGCCTATAAAGACACAGAAGCCGTCGACATGCTGGCCAAAGAAGGGCTCTGATAAAAGAGTGTTGAGGTGGCATCAGGCGTGTTGAGTATAATCGGTGAACTACCCGCCACATGAAAACGGGGTTGGAACTAAAGCGATGATTTGTTGACGATAACGTGTCCATCAGAATCCAGCTGGACGAGCGACTTGGCGTCAATTCGTACTTTTACGCCCGTAAAACGTGTTTTTTCACTCCAGAGCAATTCAGCACCTTGTCGGTATTTTTCGAACAGCTTTCTCTGATTTTAACCTATGCAGGCATTGTACAGGGAATTTTTGTTACGTTGCTCCTGAACAGCAAGAGCGTTCGGGAGAGCCGGGCGAATCTGTTTCTCTCCATTTTGCTCCTGGCCATGTCGTTCAGTGTCCTGCACATTTTATATGCCGGACGGATAATGATGCATTTTTCCATCAAAGCCTTCCGGCTTGGTGATCCTACTTTTTCCCTTATTGCTCCTTTGTTATGGTTTTATACTCAAGAACTTACGGGACAGAGAGCCAAACAATCGATTCGGTTAACCGTTCATTTTATCCCGTTCCTGGTACTGATATTTTTCTCCCTTATTCTAAAAAAAATACCTTCCGACGATCCCCTGATAATCCATTTAAATGGTCATTCACATTGGCTGGCTATTCTGTTCTGGCTATTCGTGGTCGTACAATTTTCAGTGTATCTATTCTTTATCAATAAACGATGGCTGTCGTATCAGCGATTCATTGAACAGGAGGTCTCCAATACCGAGAATGTTAGCATTGCCTGGGTACGCTTTTTTATGGGGATCTTTCTGGGAATCACACTCTTTTTTCTGCTTGTTCTGATTAACCTGATTCATCATGGCAATATGGCCTGGATAAATCGAACCATTGCAGTAATTTTCTCGCTGTCTATATTCGCTCTAGGCTACAAAGGGATACTTCAGAAGGAGGTTTTTCAGATTGATGACGTAGAAATTCCGGCGAATTCAGCTTCGGCGGAAACTGTGATTAAGAAACCCGACCAGCGGCTGATCGATCGTTTACGCCTGTTCATGGAAGACGAAAAGCCTTACCTCGATCCGGAATTAACTCTCAGCAGTCTGGCTAAACAGCTTAATCTTAGCCGTAGTGTTTTGTCGCACCTGATCAATGAAGGCGTAGGCGATAATTTTTACGATTTCGTGAATAAATACCGTGTCGAGCAGGTAAAGGAATTTATGAATGATCCTAAAATGAAACACTTTAGTCTGCTGGGAGTAGCCCTGGAAGCCGGGTTTAAATCTAAATCGACCTTCAATCTGATCTTCAAACGCTTTACTGGCCTGACCCCAACCGAGTATATGAAAACGGTTTCGAAATAAGACGTCCAACAGGATTTTGCCAGACGATCAGCGTGCTCTTGTTCCCGAACATTGCCTAAAAACAAATGAACAAGGTGCAACATAAAAACGCAATCGAACTCACCAGCGTCACGAAATCATTTACGCTGGCTTCCGGCTCATTTCAGGCCTTGAAAAATGTTACCCTTCGTATTCCGGCGGGGCAATTGGTGGCCGTAACCGGCAAATCGGGTAGTGGGAAATCCACATTGCTCAACCTCATTACCGGTATAGACAAGCCATCCGAAGGAAGTGTTTCAGTCAATGGAGTTCATATTGACAAACTTTCAGAGAGCGCGCTGGCTTCCTGGCGGGGCCGAACCATTGGGGTAGTGTTCCAGTTCTTTCAGCTGCTTCCTACGCTGACAATTCTGGAGAATGTAATGCTACCCATGGATTTCTGCGATTCATACCCGAAAAAGGACAGGAAAGTACGAGCTCTCCAGCAGTTAGATCGGGTAGGCATTCTTGACCAGGCTGATAAGTTTCCCTCGGCCTTATCGGGTGGTCAGCAGCAACGGGCGGCCATTGCAAGGGCTTTGGCAAACGACCCTCCCATTGTCGTTGCCGATGAACCAACCGGTAATCTGGATTCTCAAACGGCATCCTCCATTTTCCTATTGTTCGCTTCGCTGGCTCATGCAGGTAAAACCGTCATTGTTGTTACCCACGAAAAAGAATTCTCGGCCTTTTTTGAGAATACGATCGCTATTTCGGATGGGGTTATTACCAATACATCCACGGTATCAGCCTAACTACACTCTGAACTCATGAAAATCAGATACCTGAAAGTCCTGCGGGACCTGACATCGGATTACCCGAAAAACCTGATGCTAGTCCTCGCAATTGCCATTGGCGTATTTGGGATTGGTAGCATCCTGGGCGGTTATGCGGTCGTGAAGCGGGAAATGGCAGTGAATTACCTGGGCACCCAACCAGCCTCGGCCACTATTGAGCTGGAAGAAGGTATTTCGCGTGAACTAGTCGATCGTGTAAAAACGCTGCCCGGTATTCAGGAAGCCGACCGGCGCGCTACGTTGCAGGCCAGAATGAAAATCCACGATAAGTGGTATCCCTTACTGCTTTTTGTTATTGACGATTTCAGGAAGCTACGTATCAGTAAATTCAATCATGTATCTGGCGATACCGAACCTGCACTAGGGGCGATGCTTGCCGAACGAACGGCGTTGGGCATGATGGATGCCGGAGAAGGGGCAGAAATTACGATAAAAACCCAAAACGGTTCACCAAAGCTAATCCGAATAACGGGCACTGTCCACGATCCGGGGCTGGCTCCGGCCTGGCAGGAACAGGCTGGTTATGGGTACATTACGCTGGCTACGCTGCACTGGCTGGGAGAGAGCCAAAATTTTGATCAGCTCAAAATAAAGGTGAATACGCAGGAAAACTCCAGGCAGCACATTACCCAGCAGGCAAAAGCGGTTGCGGCCTGGCTAACGAAGGAAGGCTATGCGATCCACGAAATTCAGGTTCCACCACCGAATCGGCACCCTCATCAGGGTCAAATGAATGCCGTGATGTCCATTTTTATCGTATTCAGTTTTCTTATTCTGATTCTGGCATCCATTCTGGTTGCTACATCAATGGCTACGCTGATGGTGAAACATATTCGTCAGATTGGCGTCATGAAAACAATTGGTGCTAACTCGGGGCAGATCGCCAGACTTTATCTGTTTATGATGTTTTTGCTCTGTCTGGCAGCTTTAAGTATCGGCATACCCTTCAGTTGGCTGGCTGCCTCGATCTTCTACACAAAAATTGCCGTGCTGCTCAATATCGACCTGACCGATCGCTCGATACCGAATTGGGTGTTTCTGGTACAGATGGGTACTGGTATTATCATACCTGTTCTGGCCGTTTCGGTTCCCGTTATCCGGGGAAGCAGGCTGTCGGTACGGAGCGCTATGGATCATTATGGATTATCACAAACGAGTTCGCTTCATTCAAACTGGGTTACCCGGCTAACTCAGGCCCGCTTTTTAGGCGATACGCTTAAGCTTTCTCTGCGGAATGCTTTTCGTCAACGCTCACGATTGGGTATGACACTCGGTTTACTGGCCGCTGGTGGAGCTACGTTTATGACGGCGATGAATGTCTCAGAAGCCTGGACTAATAACCTCCGCCGAATTTATACGCAACGGTTATATGATCTTGAAATACGGCTAAATCAGCCTATTCAAGCCGAAACGCTGGTGGAAAAACTGAAGAATATACCTGGGGTGAAGATCGTGGAAAGGGGTAATTATGCCCCGGCTTCATTCCTGAAGGATGGCCCTTATAGCATTACGCAAACGTATCCAGATAAAGGGCACGGCAGTTTTACGATACAGGCGATTCCGATTCCTACCCGATTATTAAAACCCACCTTACTCGAAGGGAACTGGTTAAGTAAGCGTAACGCAACCGATGTGGTATTGAATCAGTTAGCCCGCGCCGTATCGCCGGGTATCAAACTAGGTGACACCCTAACGCTATCCGTCGACGGAAAAGCAACAACCTGGAATGTGATCGGATTTACGGAAGATGTTGGTTCTCCGGCAACCGCTTATGTTTCTTCAGATGCCTTTGCCAGGTACATGGCTACTGACGGACGCTCTACATCATTGCGTATTGCGTTTATGGATCGGAATAAAGCGTATGCCGCAGACAAAACCCGTGCAGTTGAAAAAGTACTTGAGCGAGATAATATCCCCGTTCGTTCGAGCGTTCCGGTCTGGCTGTTGCATAATGCCATTGCGGGCCACATGAAGATCTTAATAAATTCACTACTGGCAATGGCCATACTCATGGCATTGGTCGGTACGCTTGGGTTACTGTCTACGATGAGTATGAATGTTATGGAGCGAACGCGCGAAATCGGTGTGATGCGGGCCATTGGCGCAACGCCACGAAAAATCAGAAACCTGATTGTGTGGGAGGGACTGGCAATTGGGGCCATAAGTATTGTACTCGCCTTTGGATTCTCTCTTCTTCTATCAACCTATCTTGGGCGTTTTATTGGCAATATGGCTTTCCGTACGCAATTAGGACTCATAATTTCACCGCTTGCTTGTAGTATCTGGGTCGGAATTATTATAGCCGGTTCCTATCTGGCAACTTTATTTCCAGCGCGCCGGGCAAACAAGCTCACCACACGCGAAGCCCTGGCTTATGAGTAATGAACGGTTTGCCTACTGAGCTTCCTGAACGTTTCATCTTTTGGAAAGCTCAGTAGGTAACCTTTTTTTTTGAGCAGTACCGAAATTGATAAGACCGTTGAAGCCCGCTAACCTCCGATTCCTGATTTCAAACCACGGTTAGTTGTTTTAGTAGCCTATGTGTGTCCAAATATATTCGGAATGGTAATACTTTCGTAACATTATGCTCCGAAATTGTATCTAGCTTGACGTAAACACATCAATATGCGTATCGACTGTGGCCCTTGTGTTATCCGCTCCTGGCAGCATGGCGATGAACAACGCCTGCACATCCATGCCAACAACAAAGGTATCTGGCTTAATCTGCGGGATCGATTCCCACATCCCTACACCCAAACGGATGCACAGGTATGGATTAACCATGTAATTGATCAAAGGCCAGAAATCGGCTTTGCCATTGATGTCACTGGTGAAGCCGTGGGAGCCATTGGTTTAGAGTTGCACCAGGATATTGAGCGTTGTTCGGCCGAAGTGGGCTACTGGCTGGGCGAGCGCTATTGGGGCAAGGGAATCGTGACGGCGGCCTTAAAAGCCGTAACCGAGTATGGCTTTAGCCAGTTTGAATTAACCCGAATCTATGCCGTCCCTTTTGTACGAAATACGGCTTCCATAAAAGTACTGGAGAAGGTGGGTTATCAACGGGAAGGTATAATGCGTCGAAGCGCTGTCAAGAATGGCGAGGTATTAGATCAGGCCTTATATGCCTATACGACAGATCAGTAACTACGAAAACTAGATTGTCTGAATACACATCCGGGTTACTGAATCCATTCGGTGGCCTTCGCGTAAAGTTAGAATGAGCTTATTAACGTATTTGCGGATTTTCCAGCATGATCGCATACGGCATGCCGGATTGTATACCTACCGATATTCGAACCTGAATCGTTCAGGCAGTGGCGAAAAGTGATCATCAATATTCCTGATCTATAGTGCTAAAGATCCGCCAGATGAGTACAACGTATTGATTTCCTGTGAACAAATCCGGCTGAAGACTTCAAATATCTAACAGAAACATAAAACGCGTTTAATCCGCAGTTCACAGGCGAGGCCGTACTTTGCGCAAACCAATGTACGCATGAATCGTCGGGACGTAGTTAGGCGAATGGGTACGAGCCTTGCGGCTCTTTCTACTACTAAGTTAACTGCTGCTTCTCTGGCAGCAACATCAAAACAGCGTGTACTTCGAATCGCACATTTAACGGATGTGCATATTCAGCCGCTGGTTGGAGCCGTAAAAGGCTTTGAAAAGTGCCTTCACCATGCACAGGGGCTACCTGACAAACCTGATCTGATTATCAACGGCGGTGATGCGGTTATGGAAGCACATGGCCGTGGGCAGGATAGCGTTCGTCGGCAGTGGCGGCTTTATCAGGATGTTCTGCGGAGTGAGAACACATTACCCATTCTGAACTGTATTGGCAATCACGATATCTGGTGTAAGCAGGAGACCACTGCCTGTTTTGAAGCAGGTCGTAAGTGGGCAATGGATGAGTTGCAGATGACGAGCCGGTATTACAGCCTTGACCGCAATGGCTGGCATATTATTGTTCTCGACAGCGTTCAGCCTAAAGCAGATGGAAGTTGGTATACGGCTCATATCGACGATGAACAATACCATTGGCTTGAAGCTGATTTAAGGGCAACTTCTGCCGAAACGCCGGTTCTGGTGATCTCACACGTTCCAATCCTGGCAGCCTGCGTATTTTTCGATGGGCAGCGTTTTGCCGGTGAAAACTGGAATATACCCGCCCGTTGGATGCACAGCGATACGGTTCGATTGACGAACCTGTTTCAGCGCCACCCAAACGTGAAATCAGCCCTGAGTGGTCACATTCATCTGGTCGACCGGGTCGATTATAACGGGATCTCCTATTTCTGTAATGGAGCCGTTAGTGGAGCATGGTGGTTTGGTAGGTATCATCATACAGCCGCCGGGTATGCGGTCGTGGATTTATACGATGATGGCTCGCTAGAAAACACCTACGTCAATTATTGATACACAAATAGGGTTATTGGAATTTGGGGAACAAATTCCAATAACCCTATTTGTAATGTGTTGATAGTCTGGGTGTAAAGTAGTTGCTTCGTTTACAGGTACTGCCGGATACGGGCTGCTGTTTCTGCGAGTTCCTCCTGGCTTGGCTTTAATTTATTATGGAAATTCATATCGGCCATTGAGTTGAGCGGAATCAGGTGAACGTGTGCATGAGGTACCTCCAGGCCAACAACCGCTACGCCAATGCGTTTGCAGAGAATCGCTTTTTCGATAGCCAGGGCCACCTTTTTGGCAAAAGCCATCAATCCGGTATACAGATCGTCGTCCAGATCAAAAATATAATCAACCTCTTTTTTGGGAATAACCAGCGTATGACCCGTAGTGGTCGGCATGACATCCAGAAAGGCCAGATAATCGTCGGTTTCAGCGATTTTATGAGCTGGAATTTCACCAGCGACGATGCGGGAGAAGATAGAGGGCATAAAAAATGGCTAATGTGAACAGGATAATGACTGATGCAAGATAGGAGCCAGTACTCATTATCCAGTTCACATTAGTCATTATCCATTGGTTTACCGGGCAATTTCAACGACTTCAAATTCCATAATCCCAGCGGGCACTTTAATTTCGGCGGTATCGCCAACTCGCTTGCCCAGGAGCCCTTTGCCGATTGGAGAACCCACCGAAATCCGGCCTGATTTTAAATCAGCTTCTTCCTCCGAAACGAGCGTATAGAGCATTTCCGCCCCATTTTTCTTATTCTTGATTTTTACCTTCGATAAAACGGATACCTGGGAGGCATCAATCGTGGATTCATCCAGAATACGGGCGTTCGACAACACTTCTTCGAGTTTCGATATTTTTAACTCATGAAGGCCCTGAGCATCTTTTGCAGCATCATATTCGGCATTTTCGCTAAGGTCACCTTTATCGCGGGCTTCAGCAATCTGGCGGGCAATTTCAGTCCGGCCTTTAGTTTTCAGGTCATTCAGCTCTGCCTTGAGCCGGTTGAGTCCTTCTTCGGTATAATAAGAAATTTTTGCCATAATACGTACGTAACTTACTTACTCGTTTTTTTCACATTGGGTTTTGGGTTGCTCCTAAAACAAAAAGAACGGTACACCGACCGTTCTGCAACCAAATTGGTTTTCTTTGCAGCCGTGTCAGCGTCGCCGTCGGGAGACCGAAGCGAGCGGTTTAGGGATATGATAGTCTGTTCGTCGCATGGGCATAACCGTTTGCCGGTCGATCACTTCTGACGAGACACGTTTGGAGCAACGCATCGTTGATACAAAAATAGAAATACTTCCCGGCTATATCAACAGTTGACTGATCTGCTGGTACAAAAACTGAGTTAAGGATTCATGAATAAACCACTTCGCATTGTATTTATGGGTACGCCCGATTTTGCCGTTGCCAGCCTGCAACGACTACTGGGCGGTGGCTGCAATGTCGTTGCCGTTGTAACAGCTCCTGACCGTCCATCGGGGCGCGGTTTGCAGCTTACTCCCTCTCCTGTAAAGAAAGCGGCTGAAGAGGCCAACTTACCAGTACTGCAACCTGAAAAACTGCGTGATCCAGCGTTTCTGGAACAACTGGCGAGTTATGAAGCTGACTTACAGGTGGTCGTAGCGTTTCGGATGTTGCCCGAGATTGTCTGGGCGATGCCCACTATTGGAACGTTTAACCTGCATGGATCATTGTTGCCCCAGTATCGGGGAGCCGCTCCCATCAACTGGGCCATCATCAACGGCGAAACGCAGACGGGAGTCACTACGTTTTTTATTGAAAAAGAAATTGACACGGGCCAGATGATTTTTCAGGATTACGAACCCATTTATCCCGACGACAACGCCGGAACCGTGCATGATCGGCTCATGGAGCGTGGCGCTGCGCTGGTCCTGAAAACCGTTCGGGCTATCGAAGAGGGCGAGTATCCACGAACACCTCAACCTACGGCTGATGCGTTGAAACCGGCCCCGAAACTAAGCCGTGAAACCACCGAGATCGATTGGAATCAATCAGTACATACTATCCGGAATTTCGTTCGCGGTTTGTCGCCTTACCCATCGGCCTGGACGATGATTAACGGAAAATTCTTTAAAGTCTATGCGGTTACAGTGGCCAATGACTCACCTTTTGCGGCTGAAGTAGGGGAGGCCTATACCGATAACAAAAAGACAATTCTGGTTCGGGCGGACGATGGCTGGTTAAGCCTTGATTCGATCCAGGCCGAGGGAAAACGGCGAATGACCGCTGAGGAGTTTTTACGGGGGAATCGCCTTTGATCACTAGTATCTAACCGGCTAATTTTGTGATTAACCGAACTCAGTTTGCTTTTATTCCTCCTAAAACCGTTCACATATGAAATTATTTATCGCTTTCTGCCTTCTGATTACAACCAGTGCAACACAAGCTCAAACGGCAACCTATGCTGAAAAATTAGGCTTCCCGAAAGGGAAAAAGGTGGTCATTTTTCACGTAGACGATGCCGGAATGAGTTATGAATCGAACGTCGGAACGATCAACGCCATCGATAAAGGCATTGCCAATTCGACGAGTATTATGATGCCCTGTGGATGGGTTCCGCAATTCTTCAAGTATCTCAAAAAGAATCCAAATGTGGATGCGGGGGTTCACCTCACTCTGACATCAGAATGGGATAACTACCGGTGGTCGCCGTTGGTCGGGCGCGACAAAGCCCCCGGTTTGTACGATGAACAGGGGGCGTTCTGGCATTCGGTGGCGCAGGTCGTAGAACACGCATCGGTGGAGGAGGTAGATGCTGAAATCAGGGCACAACTGGCTCGTTATCGGTCGTTTGGATTTCAGCCAACGCATATGGATTCACACATGGGTACGCTCTTCCAGCCGAAGTTTGTGATGAGCTATGCCAAGCTGGCAATGGAGGAAAAAATTCCGATCCTTTTTCCCGGCGGCCATGCGTCGTTAATTATTAAGGCAAACAATGTGCCTGCTGACTTACAGAAGCTGATTCACCAGGTTGGTCAGCAGCTTTGGGATGCGGGGCTCCCGGTTCTGGATGATCTGGACGGTACGAGCTATGGCTGGACTTTGCCTGCGGGTACGCCTGTAACCGATGAAAACGTACAGAAGTACAAGACCCAGAAATTCATTGAGCTGCTGAAGTCGGCTCAACCGGGTCTAACGTATATTATCATGCACTGCACGGCACCAACTGCAACATTTGATCAGATCAGTAGTTCGGGTCAAACCCGAAACGGTGATATGCTGGCCATGATGGACCCGGCGCTGAAGGCATTTGTCGAGAAAGAAGGTATCATTGTTACAACCTGGCGCGAGCTACTGGAAAGGCGCAAAAAAATGTAACCAAGTGACTGGGTGAATGCTTCGAGGCATTTACTCAGTCAGTCATTCCATCCTTATGAAAATTAGCTTAATTGCTGCGGTTGCGCAGAATGGGGTTATCGGTCGTGATAATGACTTACCCTGGCATTTACCCGATGATTTTGCGTTTTTCAAGCGAAAAACCAGCCATCACCCAATTATTATGGGCCGTAAATCGCTTGAATCGCTGGGAAAGCCGCTACCCAACCGTACAAACATTGTTATTACCCGAAATCCGGATTTTTCGGCCGGTGGTGTAATCATTGTTCATACTCTCAACGATGCTATTGCTGAAGCAACGAAAGTGATCGAGCAGGCGTCTGCCCATCTACCTGATGAAATTTTTGTAATTGGGGGCGCCGAGATTTATGCAATGGCCTTACCCATCGCAACAACATTATATTTGACCGAGCTTTATCAGGCTTTTGAGGGCGATGCGTATTTCCCGGCTTTTAACAAAGACGACTGGCAGGAAGTTAGCCGCCGACCGCACCCCGCCGATGACCGACACGCGGTGGCCTTCGATTTTGTAGAGTATGAGCGAAAAAACGACCTGTAACGGGTCTGACAACCACCTTCCCGAACGTTTAACTGGCATTTCGGGAAGGTGAGGTTCTTTACATTAGAATGTTGTCGACGGCCTGAACCCGCTGGGGAAGTTCAGTCTCACCGAGCATTTCGCGTAGATCAATTTCAATATTGCGGCAAATAGCCGTCATAGGAATGTCGTTGATGCTATTTTCAAATGGATTCTCACTGGTGTCGCCTACAACCTCCATCGTATAAAATACCCAGGCAATTACTGTATAAAAAGGCACCGTTAACCATAGATGAGCAGGACTTACTTTACTCATTTCAGTGAGCAACCCAAACGGGAGGATACCGACGAACATCATCACAAACAAGTAACTGAAGAAAGCGTATTGCCTGGGAAACGGAAACGATTTAATCCGTTCACAAGCACCCTGCTGCGAATAAAACTCCGTGAGCATTCGCTCCATGTCGGTGTGGTAATATTCTGAAATCAATCCGGCTGCGCGAAGTTCGCGAAGTTGCTTTGACTGGCACTTGATAATCTGCGTAGCCGGATTCTGTCGATTAACGAAATATTCGACCTCGTCGTCGTGCAAAAACAAACTCAATTCTTTATCCAGTTGTCCCTGGTTAAACGCCTGCTGTTTCTCAACGATGTTGGCACCGATGTTGACATCTTCCTGCCAGATTGGCCGACTGCGTAACTGGATTCGGAGCGCGTTCAGATAAGCAATGTGCCGGTAAATGAGCAATTGCTGAATACGATACAATTCGGCGGGTGGATAGCAGACCGGTGTATTAAGGGTACTGACGTAATCCATTACTAAAATTCCCCACGATCGACTGGCATTAACCAGACTACCCCAGATGCGCCGGGCTTCCCACAAACGCTCATAAGAAGAGTTGCTTTTGAACCCGATGTAAAAAGCAACGGCAGTGCCTATAGTGGCAATGGGTACAAATGGCACAGCCAGAAATGTCCAGCCAGCCCACACATATAACGAACAGATAATGAACGAGTATACGGCAAAAAAAAGGACAGCACGCCAGGCAAATGGGGCTATAATGCGAAAAGGAATACGTTTAGCTGTATACATGATTTGAGCACAAGTTTAAGTGGGATGAAGTGCCTCAGCCTGCATAATGCAGTGTTAGTGCCGTAATGTCGTCGAATTGAGCATTGTCGCCGATAAATGCCTGAATCTCTTTGAGCACAGTTTCATTAATGTGCCTGGGAGCAGCCGAAACGGTTTCTTCAATCAATATTTTCTTTACCCGTTCTATGCCGAAACGTTCACCCGTATGGTTGTTGGCATCAGGTACACCATCTGTATAGGTAAAGAGTGTATCGCCTGGCTCCAGTACAAACGTGCTTGATACGTACGGGAATTCGCCATCAATGCACAACGCCAGACCTCCCTTCTTTTTGAGTACTTCAACCTCATTGTTTCGCCGAATAATGAGGGGCGGTTCATGACCAGCATCTACATATTCCACTACGCCGGTTGTAAGATCGAGAATAGCAACGAATGCTGTAACGAACATCATCGACTGGTTATCGGCACTGAGAAATGAATTGATCTGGTATACTTCGTCGGCAATTGCTTCACAGTTTTTATTGGAAAAATGGCTCTTGAAGATCGCTTTGGTAATGGCCATGAACAGCGATGCGGGTATACCTTTATCCGAAACATCGCCAATCAGGAAAAACAACCGATTTTCGTCCATCAGGAAATAATCAAACAAATCGCCCCCCACAAGTTTGGCAGCCTTTAGAAAGGCATGAAGGTCAAAATCGGTGCGGTGAGGAAAGGGCGGGAATGTTTTAGGAAGCATGGCCTGTTGAATTTCCTGCGCAATGTTGATGTCATTCTGAATGGCCACTAACTGATCGTGCTCTTTCTGCGAGTTTACCAGCATTTCAACGTGCCGGATCGTTTTATTGATCGTGATTTCCAGATCATCGAAATTGATTGGCTTCGTCACGAAATCGAACGCTCCCCGATTCATCGCCGTTCGAATGTTGTCCATATCATTGAACGCTGAAACCATCACTGCTTTGAGGTACGGATTGTTCTGATCGTTCAGTTTTGACAGAAAAGTCAGGCCATCCATTTCAGGCATATTGATGTCTGAGAGAACCAGACGAACATCTTTGTTTTCCTCAAGCTTTTCGAGCGCTTCTGAACCATTGGATGCGAAAATAAACTCAAAATTTTTGTCACGGATCTGCCTTCTGAATCGCTGAGTTATCAGCATCTCCATATCCGCTTCATCATCTACACTAAGAATTTTAATTGCCATTGTTTTGATTATTAAAGAGTTATAGAACGTTTCTGCATTCGCTTAATTAAGCGGCAGATTGATGGTAAATTCAGTAAAATTTCCGGGCTCCGACTCCACGCTTAAGCTTCCTTTGTGCAATTCATTGACTATCTGGAGGCTTAATGAAAGACCGAGTCCTGTTCCTTTTCCAACGGGTTTTGTCGTAAAAAAAGGCGTAAACAATTTTTGCTTGACCTCATCAGGGATACCATCGCCGTTGTCACGAATTTTGACGTCAATATGATCGTCTGACCTCTGCGACGCCACTGTGATGGTTGGCTTATAGCCATCGATCTGTTTTTTTCGGCGCTCATTCACGGCATAGCAGGCATTGAGGACTAAATTCAGAATGACGCGATTAAACTCGTAGGGTGCCAGAAGTACCTTTCCAACGGTTGGATCTAATTGAAATACAAGCGATACCACGAAATCTTTGTCGCCTGATCGCACACCCTGATAGGCCAGTTTGGTAAACTCTTCCAGCATTGTATTCAATTCCGTCAATTCAAAATTTGACGAACCTGAATGTGTCTGCGCAAGCATTCCCAGAATGACCCGTTCGGCTCGTTCGCCATTTTCCCGAATGCGGGTAACATTGCTCTTAAGCATTCCCAGCACGTCAATCAGCTCAGGGTATTCTGGGTGATCCTCAAACTTCACCGTAATGCTTTCAATCTCATCAATCAAGTCGAAAGATAGGCGGGCATAGTTGGTGATGAAATTGAGCGGGTTCTTAATCTCGTGCAGAATGCCTGCTGTGAGCTGACCAATTGATGCCAGCCGATCCAGTTCTGCTACGCGTTCCCGAAGCAAGGCCAGTTCCGGATCACCTATCGGTGAGGAATCTGACGGGCTTCCTGGGCTTGCTACTTGTTTAGAGTCTTCCATACGCAGGGTTTACGAGGTAGTAGTGGTAAAAATCATAAGGTGTTAATTGTAGGTAGTGTCACCAAAAGCTCCGTGAATTCGCCCTCCCTGGATATAATTTCAACTTTGCCTTTATGCGTTTCAATGATGTCTTTGACCATAAACAAGCCTAAACCGGTACCTTTTGAGGTTGGCTTTGTGGTAAAGAATGGACTGAATATTTTTTCGATTTCCTGTTGGGGAATCCCTTTGCCATTGTCACGAAACCGTACTAAGACATGATCTTTAACAGTTTTTGTCTCGATAAGTACCTCAGGTGCGAAGCCAGGTGTGTGCTTACTCTTTTCAAACAGCGTATAACAGGCGTTGCTGACCAGGTTTTGCACGACCTGCCCAAACTCATAGGGTAAAAGCTTGGTTCGGATTGGATTACGTTCCAGGTTTAACGTCAGATTAACCGAAAAATCTTTGTAATTAACTTTAGATTCCTGCAAGGCCGTTCTGGCTTTACTTTCAATAAAACTATTGAGGTCTGTTTCCAGAAAATCTTTGGATTTTTCCCTCAATAATTTCTGCATATCTTTTAAGATACGGGTCGTACTATTACTATGCTCCTGAATTTTTTCCTGATTGTTTTTCAACATCTTTAACTCGACAACCAGATCTTCACATGTATCAGCAGGAAGGGTATCTTTCTGCTTTTCAATAATCTCAATTATTTCATCAATTAAATCATCGGATGATTGAGAGAAATTATTGACATAATTTAGTGGGTTTAAAATACGATCAACAATTCCTTTAGTTAATTGACCAACCGAAGCTAACTTCTCCTGGCGAATAAGTTCGCCCTGTGTGTTTTTAAGATCATTAAGTGTATTTTCAAGGTTTTCTAGTAACCGAGTCTTAATGTATGCGGCAATTAAATGCTCTTTCAGGTTACGCAGCATGCTTATATCACGCTGATCGAACGCATATGACCTGGATATGTTTTCAAGCAGTATGAATGCCTCAATTGTGCCCTCATTTTTTATCGTTATTGTTAATAATGATTTAGGTGTATTTAGGTTATCAATTGGGTTGTTCAGTGGAGTAAACTGAAAATTATTCTTGTAGAAAATATCTTCGTAAACTTCCTCAGATTGCGCCAGATATCGTTCTTTAGCTTGTGACAACGTTAACTCTATGGATTCAAAGGCGCTTAAATCCTGAATGCCCCGTAAAGCCTTAAATTTGAATGTATCGGAAACTTTATCGTAGATCAGAAAACTGCCGTTATCCATATTACGAATAACACTGAATTTTGCGAGAATTGTCTGGAATAAATTGGAAAAATCGACCTCGGCATTTATGGACTGGACGATTAAATCAATTTTTTCCAACTGATCATTTTTTGCGGCCAGCTCTTCTGACTGATGCTCTAATTCTAATTTTTGATCGACAATCTCTTCTGTCCTTTCCTTAATTAAATTTTCAAGCTGCTGACGCTCTCTATTTGCTTTTTCTAAACGCCACCGTATCAGGGTAACGAGTAAAAAACCTCCCAGTAATACATAGAAAATAATAGCCCACCATCGCTCATATAGCGGTGTTTTTACTGTGAATGAAAAAGAGGAGTCTGTGCTTTCAAGACCATATATGTTTTTTGCCTTTACATAAAATGTGTAACTCCCTGGTGACAAATTTGTGTATTCTTTGGTAGTCTGATTTGTCCAGTCAGACCAATCGCTATCAAATCCATCTAAATAATACTGGAATTGTAGTTTATCATTAGGCGCATAGCTGGCTGCCGAAAAGTCGAATTTTAAATCGTTTATCTGAGAATTAAATACTACATCCCCATCTGGGTCCAGTGATTTATCGACCAGGCTCCCGGTCACGCTATATCCATTAAATAATACGCTATCGCCACTGGTAATTTTACGAATAAAAGCTTGATATGGTCCTGCGTTTTTTTCTTTAAAAGCTAGATCGAACCGGATCAGCTCTTCTGAACCGCCAAACCACACGATACGATTTGTATCTGTGTGAATGGTACGTATGGATACATCGGCAAGCGGTAAAAAACGGTTTGTATCTTTCTTGAATAAAGTACCTGTCCGTTTATAATAAGAAATATTTTTGTCGTCACCTCTCGTTACCCAATAGTTATTATAACGATCTTTGGAAATTAAGCCATACCAATTTTTGTTGCTGAAGTTAGTTTTAGTGTTTTTTTCCGTCAGAAAAGGCGATGGGAGGAATGCATTAACTGGCTGGTTATATTGGAAAACTCCTTTTGCATTATATAATATGATTCCCTGATCTGATTGCAAAATATGGTTGCCAACTCTGGTTAATTCGCCGTTAGGTGAGGTATAATGATAATTATTAGTTTCTCCGCTAGTGGGCGAATAGCGGTAGATTCCTCTTGTAATACTTTCCATCCAGATATCACCGGTATCATCGCAAAAAATATTGGTAATATTAGCGTCATATTTTTCAAGCTGCTGGTAAGTAGTTGTATTGTTGGTGAAGGTTATGAGCGCTAACCCATCTCTATTACCAACATATACTTTGTTTGAATTTATTTTACCCTGAACAAGACAAAAGCTGTATTCTTTATTTACTCGTTGCGGAGCAGATACTAAAGAACTTAAAAGATATACACCATTGCTACTGGCTACCAATAAATTTCCGTTGACCTGTAGCAGACCCCAACAGCCTATATTAATCCCATTTACAGGGATGAACCTGGAGTTTTCCAGATAAAATAACCCTTTATTAGTTGCTAAACATAATTTACCTTTATAGCGAATAATACCATTGATACTTCCAAAATTATTGGTTGAAGCCAAAAACTGAGATATAGGTGAATTAATGCTTAATTGAGCTAGCCCATTATCAAGAGCTAGCCATAAGTTTGAATCTTTATCTTTAAAAATAGAGTTTACCCTACTGTTTTCTATTTTTTCTTTACTGTTGCTTAATTTGGTTATTGACCCATCATTATTCATTAATAATAATCCTTTTTTTGCCGACCATACTGCAATAGTATTTTTATTGTAAGAATAAACACTAGTTACTGCACTATTGGTTAATAAAGTAGTAGCAGCACAATTGAATAGACTTACAGAATTTTCTGATTGCTTATAAATTCCACTATCCTCTGTAAATAGTAGGTTAGTTGTTGAGCTTATGGGTATAATATCAACAATATCTTTTAAACCAGTGTTTATTTGTTCACTAAGCTTTAATGATAATTTGTCCAGAAAGACAATAGCATTGTTTTTTTGAACTAAGGCCAGTTTATCGTCTAAAGAATATACAGATCGGGTTTGTTCGCTGAGCGATATCGATTTTATTTTGTTATTTTTTAATATAAATATCTTTTTGTTGGAAATAAAATAAATTTGATTTTTATACTCAATAATTCTGCTTATTTCTCCTATTGATGAATTGATTGTGTTGGCGAGAGATTTGAAAAGTAATTTTCCTGATTTGTCAGGATATAAATAACCAAATTCATCGCGGGCCCCTACATACATAGTGCCTGAACGGCTATAAAAAAGCGAAGATACTTTTGTTTGGGTTGTTGTAATAATCGTTCGCCAGTTTACGCCATCATATTCCAGTATTCCACCGAAATTACCAAAATACATGACTCCTCGCTTATCCTGAGCTATTGCAAAATTTTCGTCATGGTTTTTGTATTCATCTGCAGAAAATAATTTGATAAATAGCGCGCCGTTTTCGCTTGCTGCCTCATGTGATTGAGCCAGTACCAAATTCGACATGACAGTCAATAGAATACTAACCCACAAGTAAGTTTGCAAAAGAGAGTAGGGCGCTATTTTTCTGATTCTATTCATAAATGCTTTACTTAGCTTCAGGCTTTTAGGCTGTTGTTACTAAGCGTTGCTCGGCTGGTTTTTCGACTGTTAAGGGATACACTGTCACATAAAGTCTGCTGCTGCCATCAATAGCTCGAATAGACTTTACCGAGTCTGGAAGTGATTGACAATCAAATGCCGCTAAGATAGTCTCGGTGGTGTCTTCATTAGTTATCTGTATAGACCCTTCTATGACAATAAATCCCGTGATGGTTTTAGATTGAGAACTACCCAAAGCAGGCTCTAACAATTGACCTTCCTCCAAAGAAACAACTGTAAGCGAGCCGCTTATAGTTTGCAGATAATCTAGATTCCAGTTCCTTGTCGCCCTGGAAAAAACGAGTGCTTCAGCTTTGCTAATGGCTAGATCATATTTGTTGTTATAGGATTGAACCTTCGAGCAAAGGGTAGCATATTTGCGATCATTTTTCGCTTTAAAATAGGTTGACAACTCAATAAATCGCTCCGGATTTAGTTTCATTAATCCAAAAAGTGCCGTTTCTGCAAGTACAATACTTTCGGTAGTAGTATTGGCCGCCAGGGCATTTATTGCTTTTTCGTCGGTATAACTTAGAAGCTGCTTTAGGGCAAGCGCTTTTGTCCAAACACTTAGATTATCTCTGTTTAATATTGATAATAGTCGTTGCTCAGGGGATAAATACTGTTGCGGATATCGGTCCTGATATTTTAGCAGAATTTCGTAATCAGAAATATTTTCGAAAAGAGTTAATACTCTCATTCTAACTTCTTCTAATTCAATTAAGAAACTAACTAAATCAGCCAAATAACTTTTTGCTTTAGATTTAGGATTGTACATCAATTCTACAACCTTTTCGAATTGCTTGTCGCCACGTAATAGAGATAATATTTTCAATATTTTTAACATTACGCTTTTACGTTCATTGCTTAATGCTTTAATTAGTGTATTACCTTCTTCTGATTTTTTTAGATCAATTTCGGCAGAAACAATCCACAGATAAATATCTACTTTTAAGTCGATCTGTGCTATTAGCTGAGATTCTTCACTCGTATTTGGGGTGTACCCAATTTCGATCAGTGATTCAATAGCTCTATCGACCACTTCATTTGATTGATGAACTAATTTTGAACGGAGAAACCGAGATGCTTTTGGCCCGCCAATTATTTCCGCGCTCTCAATTAGACTGGTTATTACTTCTATATTGTTAGTATTTTTGTTGACATAACTAACAAAATAATCTACTGCCGATTCACCAATCTTTTGTAAGCTAGTTTGGGTTGCCAACTTGAGTTCAGGCTGGACAATACATGGTAATAAATAGGGAACTACTTCTGGACGGTTCATTTGAGGTGAAGCCGTAATAGCTGCAAGGCGCACATTAATATCTTTATCTTCAAGAAGCTTTATAATATATTTGAATGAAGAATATCGACCCGAGCTAGTTAACAAACTGGCAGACCGTTTTCTGTCTTCGCTGTTTGTAGATTCAGCTAGACTAATTATGTCTTCAAATTCTGAACTGGCCTTGTAAGCTCTCTCTTGATCTATCGAAACTGGTGTTACGATTTTTGATAAATTATTTCTAGATGTTTCCGTCAGCTGAAGAATATTTAATAATGTAGATTTGTATTCCTTCCGCATCATGAAGGCCAAAAGTGCCCATATTATTAGAAAGATCAATAAAAAGGCATATACGTATATTGCACTGGATAAGTTAAATTTCAATAAAATAATTAATGATAGTCCTGCGATAACATACCCTAATGGTTTTGCATATGTTTCAACTTGATTTTGGAGTTTTATACTTTCTCTGCCAGGGATTGGTTGATATAATAGTTGATACGATGTATCGCTGAATGATCGACGGACTGACGTGATTAAAAATCGACTAATTAGAATTAAGAAAAATACCTTTACATTAATAGTCGTCATGAAAAATAATAAAACTGTGACTATTATTAATGAAACAGGCATCAATATCAATCCTGACATGATTCCATAAGTAGCTGCAACATAACGGAATAGAACTCCTTTTACCAGGAACTCAATGATAGAACAGATGAATAAAAATTGGCCAAGAAATATCGCAAGTTGTTCTTTATCAGGGAAGAAAGCTTTGCTATCTACTGAAAAGCTAAACTCGATAATGTAAAGACAAGCCACTGGTAGTAGCCCTAATAAATACATTAATACTGAATATTTTTTGCTGACTGAACTTATCGTGCTATCGACTGCTGCGCGTGTACTTCTTTTGAATGATAACTTTTCTCTGTCTTTATTTGTGATTCTACTAATGAAAAATAATGAGCAGGCTATAAAAAATAGTGCTATATAGAGCAGTTCCTCGACCTGAACTATTTTCTCACTTATTAAGGTTTTTACGAGAAAATTTGCTGCTATAGAGGCTAACACTTCTCCTGTGCCGATTAAGCTATATAATCGTTTGGCCTGCCCTAAATCAAAAATTCTGGACGCTGATACCCAAAAAGTAAAACTAAAAACAAATAAATTTGCTCTAATCCAAAGGTAAAGCAGAAAAATTATCCATTTATTTTCGGTAATTTCATAACAGATCAGAAGTATAACTAACGAAAAAGTAAGAGATAATACCAAGCCAATTGCCAGTGACGAAAATTTAATATACTTCTGAATGAAAGAATTACTTTTGGCAATTATGAAAAGAAATAGGCCACCTGCTATGTAAGCAACTGGTAACATCGCTCCATCGAACCTTGTTAAAAATAATGTTGTGGCAGCAGTATAATATATATATAATCCCAGACTAATGCAAAATGAATAACCAAACAAGAGAAGTACCATTGGTTTTTCTTCCTGTCTGATTGTTAAAAAATTTGCTATAGCGTCACTTTTTGTCATTTTAATTTAATTTACACAATTTTTCAATATTTTATCTGTTGTTTGCTTTACTGTAAAGTTATATAATTTTGATCTTAATTTCTACAAGTAATTTCGGATCTGCTTATTCTGTACATGACTTTTATTTTGACTTATTATTTAGATATTTATTCAATAAATTTGTATTTTTGTTTAGTGCCATATTTTTTGTTTCGCTTTTTTTACCTATGGATAACTTCTTGCTAACTTATGATATCCTTGAGGATGATGCCTTCAAGGAAAATGCATATTTGAAAAATGTACTTGTTCATTTAGTTGGTCAAAGTTATCTGAATCCGACTGACCTTATTGAACGTGTTTATTCGGTGAATGACATTGCTTTTGTGGCTAAATTAGGCGCTGATGTTGTTGGTATTTTGCTCTTTAATTATCAAAAACGTTGCACGGTTGTCTTAGAAAATCAACGTTTTTCTGCCGTATATAACGGTTATGCTGTTACAGATCTTCGTTATCGAAACCAGCGAATTATTCAGAATCTTATTTCGTTCGCTACGGCTGAATTTAACCGCCGGATCGAGAAAACAAATTCGAAACTTCTTTTATATGCCATTACATCAAATCCTTATGCATTACGTGCTTACCGAAATGTTTGCGAATACATGGAGCCTTTCTCCGACGGCTCTTTTTCAGAACGGGGCTCTCAACTAGTTTCCCGGCTTAAAAACGAGTTAGGTATTACTGTTTTAGAAGATGCTCATCCATTTAAGTTTACAACTTCCCTTCCGCAGCGTTACAGTGATTTCGAACAGGTAAATCTTGATAAAGCTCCTGAAGCAGAAAAGCTTTTCTTGCAACGGCTTGGTGTAATTGAAACAATGGGTGATCGTGTCATTTTTTTCTGGGGGCCTCAGCACCTGCTTTCAAATTGTGCTATAACGAAACCATCAGACGAACCATACCATTTATTCCCTTTTGGGGCATCCGATAAGACTGACTAGTTCCGTTAGCTGATCGAGTCCCAGGGTCAAAATACTCAAGGTTAAGAAGGTTGTTGCCTATGAGCTGAATCTGAGCCACTCTGTTTAGTTGATAAGTAACTGCTCCATTAACAAGTAAATAAGCCGGGAATACACCGCCAGGTTGTAAGGTGTTCGTTGGTACCGATGTACCCGGCCCTACCAGCCTATCGCTAACATAATTTACTCTCAGATTGCCGTTGAGCCGATTTTTGAGAAATCGACCATTGATGCCAGCATTAAAATGATGCTTGGCAATATCGCCGATTGTAAGTGCTGTTCGCTGCGTTTCATTTTTTTTCAGCGTGTCTTCCCGTGTTCCGTTGGTGTATGTATAATTAGCATATACCTTAAAGCGACTGCTTAACTGCAAGTCAGCTGTTGCCTGTATGCCAAACACATTGGCCTTACCCGTATTCTGCTTTTGCTGGGTTCGACCTGTGCCAAAGCTGACAGAACTTTCCTCGACAATGTCAGAAAAGGCTGAATAATAGGTGGTTATCCCTATTTGTGATCGATTGCTCTGTGCATACGTGACAGCAAGCTCAAAATTGTCGATGCGATCGGGTTGAAGCGTTGGGTTTGATAGTAACCGGGTTGAACTGATGGCGTACCGGTCACGGCTAGACGCATCCTGAAATGCTTTTGCATAGATGGCTTTGAAGGCCAGCCGGCCAGGTGTAAAGATCAGGGCAATTCTCGGGTTAAATTCTGATCCGTAACCACCAGATTTACGTATTTGGGCGTAATCGTATCGACCGCCTAGCGTCATCGTAAAGAGACTATTAACGGCATAAGTGCCCTGGAAAAAAGCACCCAAGTTAAAGTATTCAAATAAATTGCCGCCAGCCGTATTGTCTAGCGTGCTTCTGCCATAATCTTTTGCGCTCGTATCAATTGGAGTGGTCAGCGTTTTACTTATCGTAATTGTTTTATAGTCGCCCTGAATACTACTGCTTCGAAACTCAAGTCCGCCAACCAGATCCAGCCGGTCATTAGGAGTAGCCAGCAAGCGCAACTCATTTCTGAACTGATTTGAATGTTGATAGAAATACTGTGTTTCCCAGTAAGGAACCGTATTTTGACTTAAGTTATAAGCCAATCGAACGCTGGAAGGGTCGCTCGCGATTGGAGCATTGGCCGTTCTGGCGAGTGTATTCAACCCCAGATTGCTGTAATTCCGCAACGTAACGGAGCGTGATTGATCGCCAACTTCGGTCACTCGATATTGGATTGTATTGATAATGGACAGTTTATCTTTGATGATTTCGTTATTGTAAACCGCAAAAACCAGACTTTGCATCGGCCGCCAGATATTGCCATTTTTTGAACCTGCCCGCGAATTGTCGTTGGCGGAGTTGAGCGTTCCTTCACTCAGATTCCAGGTCTGAAAACCAAGTGTAATATCATTGAAGGCTAGTTTTGCTTTCAGGTAATAAGCCTTCAGCTCATTTGAATAGGCAACCGGATTGCCATTCGGCGTTTGTTGCAATGCCTGCTTATCGAGATTCTGGGCAGCGGTGATGCCTGCTGCTGTCAGCAAAACCGAATCGCCAACTGTTGTAAAATAAGGCCCTCCTATTCCATATTTTTGGGCGTTACCAGCTCCCTTGAAGCTCAGGGACTTTTTGTAATTTACATTGTTATAATCATCTGGATTGAAGTCATATTCCGGGTATTTTGATAAATCGGCCAGATTCGAAAAATAGCCCCTGCCTGTAACGCTGACCGACATGTTTCCCAGACGACCTGCCGCCGTAACGTCGGCATAGCGTGTGTTGTAGGAGCCATACCCTAAATCGGCGATTACAGCCGCTTTCTTAGTGCCTAATAGCTCCTTGGGTGTTTTGGTAATGACATTAACGACTCCCAGGAAGGCATTTGCTCCGTAAATTGTAGAAGCTGGTCCATACACGATTTCAACCCGCTTTACATTCGAAATCGGTATTTGCGTAGACCAGTAAACAATGTTGCTCCATAAGTCATTTTCTTCGATACCGTCAATCATAAACAGCGTCCGTTCCGTATTATCGGAGCGATAGCCGCGCTGGTAGATGTTGGAATATGTCAGCCCGTATGTCCGGGATACATCGAAACCAGGTAAATCATTAAAGAGTATCTCCAGATCCGTGTATCCACGCTGACGAATATCCTCATCGCTAATGACCATAACCGTGGCTGGCGCCTTGTAGAGTTCTTCTGGCTTTTTTGAGACAGATGTGACCCGAATGACTTGTGTCTGTGTCTGCTTGATCACATTAACCATGTTAACAAAGCGATAGGGCAACAGCAAGTCAGCCTCTGGCTCGTAGCCTGGGTTATAAACCAGCATTTGGGCGATGGCCTCGTTGGCCTGCTGGGTTGAGTCGAGGGCGAGATACGTCAATGAAAGCAGCTTATAGGCCAGTATCTTTTGCTTTGTATCGAACCCATTGTTCAGGCAGGGTATCAGCAGGTCAAATACTTCATTGAAATTGGCCCGATCATACTTATCCTGTGCATCTTTGATTTTATAATCCCCGCATCCACCTTGGGCAGTAGCTGACGTTGCTGAAGCAAGGATGCCCAGTAACGCAGCCAAAAACACCAGGTAAACTATTGGTTTCATAACGCTTTACATCTAGTTTGTATTGAGTAAAATGCCTGGTTGTGCCAGGTAGCCAGCCATTAGTTTGTTCCATTCCTGATCCGTTAGGTTACCTTTGGCCACTTTAAATACTTTGTCGTAGAGCTTCTTCGTATTGATGCTCATCGAACGAATTGTCTGGTCTGCCCCGTAATAGAACAAGGTGTTCCCATCGGCGCTAAGGGTGATGTTCATTATCCAGGTCCGGTAATCGCTGATCACGATTGGTGCTTGCCGAATGTCGGCATGAGTCCAGATGTGAACCGACCCATCCAGACTACTCGTCAGGATAAATTCACCATTGGGCGAAATAAGGGCACCTGTCACGCTGGCTGCGTGAGCACCTGGCAGAAATGATACCAGGCTATTAATTCTGTTATTACTAAAGTTCCAGAGTATTACATCGCCCGACAAACTACCTGTAACAAGTGATTTTCCATCATTGCTAAAAGCAAGAGCTGATACGCGGTTCCCTCTAAACTCAGGCCGGCTCGTAACCACTGGTTCTTTGGTTCTGTCGGCTAGATTAATGGCTATTAGCCGCCCATTATCAGACCCACAAATCAGATGAGAGCCATCAGGAGATAGCTGGGCCGCGTAGAGTTTATAGCCGGTTGAGATATGTGCCAGCGAGTCGAGACCCCTCGGCGTAATTTTCCAGATTCTGACATTTCCCGACGTACTCACTGACACCAGTTGTGACCCATCTTTATAGGGTAGTAAGTCAAAAATAGGGGAGGGAGTCGTTGAATAATACATTCCTTTTTTCGGCTGGGCCATGTCCCAGACATGGAGCCGCCCATCGGTATTACCAGCAAAAAGTTGCTTTCCATCGTGCGAGAAGGCCACCGATCGAAACCCGCCCGTTGTCCGGCGGGTAGGTGTAAAAATAGTAACAGGTTGATCATTATCCAGACGCCAGACCCGAACGGTGCCATCGTCGCTCGATGAGGCAATGAAGTTGCCACCCGGCTTAATTGCCACTGCTCTGACATTGTCGCGATGTCCTTCAAAGATAGCCTTCTTTTCGCCCGCCTTCGATAGGGCGGCAAAAATAGCGGGCGAATTGGGCTGGCCGCCGTTGGCAATATTGAGTTGATAGGCGACTACCGATAGCAGTTGCGGCAGTGAATCTTTGTTTTTTTCGGGCAACTGTTGCGACTTGATCGCAATGGACTGGGCAATGGCCAGCATACCCAGCCGACTCGCTTCTTTGGCATTTTGTTTCTCTCGCTCACTGGTCCTTTCGGCAAGCACTTTTAAGCTGTCCGAAATTCTGCTGGCATTTTTGGCCCGTTTTTCGGCAGACGAAGCAATGCCAGTTGCTATATCGGCCAGAGTTTTCTGCTGAACAGCAATACCTCGTTCTTTGTCGGCTCTGATCTGCTGACTGATCGCAAGTTTTTGTTGTTCCTGCGCATATTGGCGTTGTGATTCAGCAATTTTCTGTTGCTCTTCGGTTAAGAGTCGTTGCTGTTCGGCGATCTCCTGCAATTGCTTGGCAATTTTGCTCTGGGAAACCGCTTCTTTGGTCTGGCTTTCGGCGTTTTGTTGCTCTCGTCGGGCATTTTGAGCGTTGCTTTCCGCATCTTTCCGGGCTTGTTTTGCTTCACCCGCCAGTAGAGTAAAATAAATAGCCGTTATGATGGCAAGAACGGCTAGTGTAATTCCAGTAACGGCTAAGGTCCTAGTTCGGCGAATGTCTTGTTTTTGGCGTTTTTCCCGGCTTTGAACCTCAAACTCATACTGGTCTTTGCTATATTCTAGATAGGTGATAGCCCGTTCGAAGAAAATGTCATAGCGTTGAGCCCAGGCCAGGGTTGGCTTATTTTCTTTCTGCCACTTGAGGGCAATCTGTAACTCAGGGGGGACCAGTAAACCTGTTTTTCCTTCCTGATATTGTGCCGATGATTTGGCAATTTCTTTGTAGAGTTTAGCCGATTCGGTTTCTTCCTGACTCCAGACCAGCAGCCGCTCCCATAACTGGACGATGCGGCCCCGCGAAATACTGATAACCGTATCCTGACCAACCGATGTACCGGCAAAAGGCATCAGAAATGATGCTTCGCGTGCCCGAAATCGATCAACTATGTCGAAAATTAAATATTCCGGTAAACCGGTTATTGCTTTAATGGTATTGATACTGAGTGAATTAATGACACTCCTATCGTCGATTCCCAGCGTAATTAACGACTTAAAAATTTTTTCGGTAGCCTGTCTACCTTTATCTGATGACAGGCTGGCGTACAATTCTTCGGCGTGGATCGATATCGCATTCACCATTGTGCCGATGGCTTCGTAATGGACAATGTCGATCGGCTGATCCGGAGTGGCCGTTTCTTTCCAGCACTTCCAAATGCGCATCAGTGCATGTTGCAAAACCGGCAACTGATGCGCATTCTGGCCCGTGTCGAGCAGTAATCGTTCGGTTAGTGAAGGGGTTATCCGGGCACCTAACGTTTCTACAGGTTTCGTGATTACTTCCTGAATTTCAGCCTTGTTCATTCGGGGCAGTAAATACGATCCTGAATTGATGGCCTCCGTAAGCCCTTCATAGAGCGTACAATAATCCAGAAAATCAGAACGCATTGTCAACACGATAAAAATTGGATTATCGCGCTGTTGGGTGGCCGTCAGCAGTAGCTGAATAAAAAGGGTAACGTCGTCTTGTTGGGTTGTTCCTTCCGTGTCGTCAAGTCGATACCGGAAAATTTCTTCAAACTGGTCGATAAACAGCAGAATGGATTGCTGTTGATGATTAGGGAGGAGCTTGGTTAGCGTATCTGAGTCGTTCCGCAGCATGTATTCGATATCCAGATTGCTGATATCGATTTTCTGATCAGTAAAATATTGCTGGAGAGCTGCTGTAAGACTTTGAAACGGACTGCTGCCCAGTGTTAGCGCAATAACTGCCCAGTTTGTGCTTTCGCGTTGTAGGGTAGGAATTAATCCAGCTTTAATTAATGATGATTTGCCACTCCCTGAATTGCCGACAATAGCTAACAGGGGAGCCGTTTGCAACATCGCTTTAAGTTCGCGGATGTGTTGATCACGGCCAAAAAACAAGTAGGAGTCTTCGTGATCGAAACTCCTTAACCCAGGGAAAGGATTTGTATAGTCGATTTTATTGTAAATCTCTATCATCTCTGGTTTCCAAAGTCGCTACTTGTTTAGTCGTCGCCGGTTTTTACGATGAAAATATTGCGGTTTCGATTGTCGGCCAGTTCATACTTGAATTCATCAACGGCGTTGATTGTCAGGTGAATACCCATGCCTCCAATGGGCCGCTCTTCGAGAGGCTTATTGAAAAAGTCTTCGTTGGGTAACTCCCGTTTCAACGGATTGAACGGCGGGGCATCATCTTCGAGAATGACTGTGAGTTTGCCGTCAGCATTCTCGGTTAACACATCTACCGGTCCTTCGTTACCTGTTTCCTCGTAGCCATGAACGATGATATTGGTAGCAATCTCATCGATAGCCAGTATGAGATTATAAGCGGCTTTCTTGGACAATCCGGCCCGCTGGGATTCTTCTTTTACTATCTGCCGGATACCCTCAAGCGAATCGAGGGTACCCGGAAACGTTATACGTTCCATCGGTATAGGATTGAAATGTGATATACGCCCGGACAGGGGCAGTGGGAGTTCATTCGCTTAACTGTGGCTTGTCTGAAGGGAGGTTGATAGCCTTCCGTTGGCTGTGGACAGTGTCAGTTACTAACTAGATCACTGATTACACACTGTAAACGGCCAATGGAAGACTATTCCCCCAACTATTTGTGCAGATCTGTACCAACCTTTAACCGGGCCACAGTCAGGCGAATACGCTCCCACCGGGCCGAACCGTTCGGGTTCGACCTTAGAGGTACTGATCCACGATGTTGACGCTGTGTTGAAGGCCGGTTTTTTCCAGCGTTTCAATAACCGACTCCTGAGGCTTCACGATATAGATCGCCAGGCCGGAACCCATTTTTTGCTTGGCAAAAATCAGCACCCGTAAACCGGCTGATGAGATAAACGTGAGGTTCTCAACAAAAAGTACGAGCTCATCCGGCGACTCTGCCGCCATCTTCTCGATCTCTTTCTGGAACTCTCTCGCCGACAGCGAATCAATTTCGCCCGTCAGTGTAATTTTGGCAATTTTTTTAGCTTCTGCGAGTATTGTAAAACTCATGACAATGCTTGATTTAAGGTGAAAAAGATGCGTTTTAGGATGTATGCTATACGATGTTTTATGGATGAAGGCTTCAGTTCGGTTACCTGTCGTTTTCCTCCTTTATCGCATACCACAAATCATCGGTCTACTTTCCGACCAGGATAACTACGCTACGGCTACCAACCAGAAAATCAGACTGATTGGCTAGTAATGATTCCTGTCCATTTTCGTAGATGTCGACTGGAGATGGCATATCGGTATTGGCGAATAGATACCATTTTTTTTCGGGGGGCAGCGCAGGCAGCTCAAAATGAAGCCCTCCCCAGTACATATTCATTGCAACGTATATCATATCGTCTTTCACAATACCCTGCTTGGCATGATCACCACAGAGCAGGAAAGCAAATGACCGACTTGATGACGACCGGTCGCAGTTCCAGGCTTTGGTACCATGGAAGCTGATGTCCGGATAGCCACTGCCAACGTAGTCCCAATATTGAAAATGCGTTGGGCTTCGCAATACGGGGTGAACGCGTCGGAAATTGATCATGCACCGGGCAAAATTGTACAGATCGGCGTTTGTTTCTTTCTGCGTCCAATCGAACCAGTTAAGATCATTATCCTGACAATAGGTGTTATTATTGCCCTTTTGAGTCCGGCCCACTTCGTCGCCCATCAGCACCATTGGAACGCCCTGGCTTACCAGCAGAATCGCGAGCGCATTTTTAACTTGCTTATGACGCAGGAAGTTAATGGCCGGGTCACTCGTTTCGCCTTCCCAGCCACAGTTCCAGGAGTTATTGTCATTCGCTCCGTCGTTATTGTTCTCGCCGTTGGCTTCGTTGTGTTTATCGTTATACGCAAACATGTCGTACAGCGAAAAACCATCGTGGCAGGTAATGAAGTTGATGCTGGCCGTTGGGCCGCGCAGACTGTATAAATCCGGCGAACCCATAACCCGCTGAATCATGCCACCAACCTCACCAGGGTCGCTTTTCAGAAACTTGCGGACGCTATCGCGATACTTACCGTTCCACTCGGCCCAGCGACCGTAGGCTGGGAAAGAGCCAACCTGATACAGGCCACCTGCATCCCAGGCTTCGGCAATCAGTTTACACTTGGCCAGAATAGGGTCAAACGCCAGCGACTCCAGCAGTGGCGGATTACTCAGCGGCCGACCATCCTGAGCACGCCCAAGAATGGCGGCCAGATCGAAGCGAAAACCGTCGATGTGGTATTCCGACGCCCAGTAACGCAGGCAATCGAGCACCATGTTACGAACCACCGGATTATTACAGTTCAACGTATTGCCGGTGCCGGAGAAGTTGAAATAATAGCCTTCCGGCGTCAGCATGTAATAGGTCTTATTGTCGATTCCCCGGAATGAAATCGTTGGTCCCCGATGATCGCCTTCGGCAGTATGGTTGAAAACCACATCAAGCATTACCTCGATGCCGTTTTTGTGCAGTTCCTTAATGAGCGTTTTGACCTCATCGACCTGCATACCAAACTTACCCGTAGCGGCATACCCAGCTTTTGGGGCGAAAAAGTTAACGGTGCTATAGCCCCAGTAATTAACCAGAACTTCACCTGTTGTGGGGCTTTCGCGACTATTTTCCCACTCATCGAACTCGTAGATGGGTAATAGCTCGACGCAATTGATTCCCAGCTCTTTCAGGTAGGCAACTTTGGATCGGATGGCGCTGAATGTGCCCGGATTTTTAACACCCGACGATTCGTGTTTCGTGAAACCCCGAACGTGCATTTCATAGATCACCAGATCTTCAATGGGTGTTTCGAGTGGGTGATCGTGCTCCCAGTCAAAGTCTTCGAAAGCCAGCCGTGAGCGATACTGGTACACATTGTCCCAGTTGGGTTTGGCCAGCCAGGTGTCCCGTCCACCAATAACTTTTGCATAAGGATCACTCAAAATGAGCGACTTATTGAAGCGCAGCCCGGCGGCTGGATTATAAGGCCCATCCATCCGATAACCGTATTCGAGCCGTTCGTAATTGAGCTCAAAAACGATCATGGAATACACATTCCCGATCCGAAATTCATCGGGGAACGGAATTTCGGCAAAAGGTTCGGCTTCACCCCGTTCAAAAAGCACGAGCGTACAGGAAGTCGATGCGCTGGAGTAAATGCTGAAATTGACACCATTCGCCACCATTGTTGCTCCGAATGGTAGTGTATGGCCGCGCCGAAACTTGATGCCCTCATGCTCGTGGGTTGGGTAATAATCAATCCGATTATCGGTCATGGTTACGAGGCTTTAAGGGTTTTGACGCCTTCGTCGAGCGTATCGACCGTGATAAAGAAGGATAGAAACCCGGTGTTGGCCATAATGTCCTGAATTTCTTCGGACGTGCCCACCAGCACCACTTTGCCACTTTGGGTTTTTACCTGTCGGTAAATCATCAGCAGTACCCGTAAACCGGCACTGGATAAAAACTCGACATTGGTCAGGTCGATGATGACTTCTTTTTGCCCCTGAATAGCCGCGATAGCTGTCCGTTCGAACTCGGGTGCTGTTTTGCTGTCGATACTACCAGATGCTTCGATGACGGTGATGGCCTCAACCGTACTTGACGTTACGTTCATGCCTGTTTGTGTTTAGTTGGTCAGTGAATTGGTCAGTTGGTCAGTCAGGAGGAGGAAATCGGTTCAGAAGTAACGGTACCGATTTCCTGACTCACCAACCGACCGACTGTTAAACCGGTGTAATCAAAACCTTTACACGTACCTGTTCGCTGGAGTCTGGCAGTTTAACGGTCAGTTCCTCGGCGTTGAAGTTTGTGTAGGGTTCATCGTTAATAAAACATTCACTGATGTAGATGCTTCCTTTAGGCAGAATGTCCGGCGATACATACAGGATGTTATCCTTGAAAGAATCTGGATACGGCTTGAAGTAGAAATACGTTGGTTGTTTGGTAATCAGCAGGTTGGTATATACCGTTGAGAGGTAGCATAACTCGGTGCTGTGGTAGGCACTCATCGAGTGGCTACCTTTGAAACGTTCGTTACCCAACAAATAAGGCATCCCGTTGGAGAAAACGTTGAAATAAACGCCACCATCGTCGGTATCCAGGAAGAAGGCGTTATAGAAGGCTGCTGCTTCGCGCGCTTGCTTTTCGTATTCTTTATCGTCCAGAATCCCGTACAGGATCATATAGGCCAGAATAGCCTGCTCCTGCTGCCACCACGCTTTGCGGTCATGCCAGACAAACTGATGGCGCTTTGTGTTTGGTTTTACCTGACGTTCTACAACATCATACCAGCCACCCCGCTGCTGATCAGAACCCGCTTTGGGCATCAGCTCGGCAATCTTCTTGGCAAAATCGAGGTATTCCTGCTTGGGCGTGAGCGACTGCATACGCATCAGGTTCCAGGCAATTTTGAGGTTGTGACCTACTACCGCCCGGTTTTGCTGCCAGCCCCAGGTCTGGTCTTTGCTCCAGTCTTCCATGAATTTCTCCTGAACAAACGGGCTGTTTTCGTAGTCTGGGAAATACTTGGTGATCGTATCGAAGGTATACTCCAGGAAGTCGGCGTATTTCTTTTCGCCGGTAGCCAGGTATAAGTTAATCAGATAGGCAGGAGCGTGGTCACCAACGGAGTTCCAGTTCTTACGTGCGCGGTTGTGAGCCAGCGACTCATCGCGTGGATCGAGTCCGATTGGGTCGATGTGGGAGAAATAGCCTTCCTGCTCTTTGTCTTTGTAATACATCTCAAAGAGGTCGATGGTCTTTTCGATGTCGAACAAAATGTTTTTATCGCCGGTGATGCGGAAGGTTTGCGTTGGTCCGGCAAGCGCATAAATCTGCTCATACATCGGAATCGAATAGTAATCGTCGCCGAATTCTGAGGTAAGCAGTTTCGTTTCTTTAGCGCCATCTACTTTCAGACCGTGATACCAGTAAATGAGGTCGGCATCCTGATCGAAGAAACGCATGTGCTCACGCAGATACGCGGTTCCTTTTTCGGCACCTTCCAGGAACGCATCGTTACCGGTGAGCATGTAAGCTGAAGCAAACCCATAAATCATCCGGGAGATGGTATCGGTTTCCTGCAGATAATCTCCTTTTTTGGCTCCGGCCAGGTGCAGCATGGTCCGATAGCGGCTGTAGTCAATTGGCTCCTCGGGGTAGTTGAATTGCCACTTGAGGTAGCTCGTTGCAATGGAGCTGATCTGGTGAATCCACCAATCCTGGCTTTCATGCCGATACTCCAGTGGGTGGGAGCCCGGGAAGATCAGCCACTGTACTTCAAATACGGGTTCTCCTTCGTCAACACCCGGGTAGAAGGTACCATAGGCATGAACGAACTGGCCTTTTTGAGAAAGCATCTCGAACATGACTCCCGTGGCGTCCTGATACGGCTCATTCAGGTTGCGCACTGACCGGGCGTAGGTAGACGCAATCAGATACAGCTTGAATTGACGACCATCAGATGTTTCCAGAATGAAGGCTTTTTCGGCCGGGATAAATTCGACGATATAGCCCGAAATTGTATCCGAAAACGTGAAGTCGATCCGCATGTTAGCAGTTCGCGTAGCGGAGGTTTGCCCATCGGCACCCGGAGCAATGTTTGTGATGTCAGTTTCCATAAATGCTTGATTGGAGGTTTGAGGTTGAAAAAAAACGTATTGGTGTGCCGTTAGGCGGTCTGATCGGTATAACCCTGGCTGATTTCGACGATGTTGCCGTCGGGATCTTTGAGCCAGATCGTTTTCCAGCCAGGTATAAAATCACTGAAATCCAATGGCCCCAGCGTTATCTCGGCCGCGCTTCCCATGGCCTTCACTGTGGCGTCGACGTCGGATACCTGAAAAGCAAGGTGCCGGATTCCGGCATAGTGCGGTCCGTCGTTAATGGCGACAGGCACGCCCGGATTCTCGGCATCGGCCCGGAATAACTCCAGATAAACGGATTGATCGTTTTTCAGGAAAACGATCTCATTATCACCGCCCAGTGGAATTACCCGCCCCCGGCGAAATCCAAAATGATCACTATAATACTGTTCGGTTCGGGCCGGATCTGCGCAGGACAGCGCGATGTGTGAAAAAACCATGTCTGCCATAGATTAATTGGTACAATGGAAAGCCAGCGAAGCGAGGTAAGTGGCAAATGGCCAGTCAACACCTTAATTGGCTTCGTGTGCCGTGTACATAGTTAAGGTGTGGATAGAAGCTCAATGATTTTTTTTGCGAACAGATGGGCATGTCCACCCGACCGACCCGTTACCAGATCACCATCAACCACAACGTCTTCGTTGGTATAGATGGCCCCGTATGCTTTGGCATCGCCAATGAGGTTGTTATGGCAAACCAATGGCCGCCCTTTTATCAGTTCAGTAGCGGGCGCTGTCAGCCAAAGACCATGGCAGATAATTCCTTTAAGGATCGACTTCTCGGCGAACGCCCGTTTCAGGAACTCCGTTGCGGGCGGAATTTTTTCAACGTCTTCGGTGTAGCGAAGCCGGTCCGATACCATGCCCGAAGGGACAATGATGGCTGAATAACTCCGCAATTCCTCGTCGCTCATGTTCTCAAAACTCTCCCAGCAATCCATCGGTGCTCTGTATTCGTGCCCGTGGAAGGTGATGCGTTCATTCCCCCACAGCCGTGTCAGGAAGTGCAGGTCAGCCCCTTCTTCGGGGAAGCGGAACTTGTAGTAGAAGATTTCATTTTCGAAGTAGTCGCTTTCCAGTAGAACTCCGATTTTCTTGCCGCTCAGTTTCATGAGTTTTTGGTTTAGTATTTTTCGGGATGATTTAGGGTTTTAGGTATTTGCAGGGACGCGCTGACGTACCCGCTGGCCAAAACCGCAAATCAGCTTTATAGGGTGGCCGAGCCTTCGCGGGGTACGAAATCATCGACTACGTACTTTGTGAGGATGGGCGTACCGGCTGGGCCAGCTTTTAAGGTCCACGTCTGATAGGCATCGGCATTAATGCGCTTGCTGCTTGCTTCAGGGGCAGTCCAGACACTGGCTTCCCACTGTACTACTACAGACACCGTAGCCGTATCACCCTGGATGTCGGCTTCCGCTTTCGTAACGGTATGCACTTCATCGAAAAACGTACGGATAACACGCTGGTACCAGCCTTCAAAACCGGCATAGCCGTAAACAGTTACCTCCGGAAATACGCATTCCAGTTCAGCATCTGCCAGCAAAGGCAGCACTTCTACCATCGGCACGTGAACGTCTAATTTGTGGTACCAATCGGCAACAAACGCCTGTATAGATTCTTGAGTCAACATTGTGTATTGCGTTAAGTAGTTTTTTGGTTTACGGTTTTGGTTTACGGTATTCGCCGGGAATTCTGCGAATACCGTAAACCAAAATCAGATTTACGCCAGCGAACCGTCGGGGTGTTGTACCATCCCAGCAAAGTGAATAGCGATCTGGCCATCACGAAGAACCCAGCTATCGGCAAAGCGCATGTTGGCATCACCGTCTTTGGTTTTCATCGTGATTTGTTCTGTAATCATCAGTGTTTGCGGATCTTCGGTTTCTGCCCAGAAAATGATATCGGTTTCCAGGCCATCGATTCCCAGAATGCCCTGCATATGCTCACGAATCTGCTCACGGCCTTTGTAAATGATCGGCTTCTTCGTGAAACTGCTGATGAGTAAGGCATCGTCGGTATACTGATCCAGCAAAGCCTCAATGTTTTTGTCGAGGATATGCTGAATATGTTCGCGGTACATCTTGCCCAGCGGGCTGTCGGGTACGTTAGTCATTGAAAAAGGAAGGCTTGATGTGATGATTGGATTGCTGGTTTATGAGACAGCATCTTTGTTTGCAGATTACGATCACTCAGCACCTGGTGGTGGCGGTACGACGCCGAGCTGTTGCAACAGCCCCAGTTCATCGACGTTAGCCCAGCGTTCTGCAATTTTGCCATCGGCCATCCGAACCGTCGTTGTTCCTGTGAACGTCAGGGTCTTGCCACTTGGCGGCATCCCCATCACACCGCCCGTGTCGGTTCCGGTCAGGCTCCAGCGGTGAACAACCTTGTCTCCAGTATAAATTTGGTCCAGCAGAGTAATATGAATGTCTGGCATGGCATGGTGGAACATACCAATGATGTGCTTGAAGCTACCTGAACCAGGTTCTGCTTTGCTCTTGCCACCAACCAGTGAATGATCGACCGCATCTTCAGAAAGCAGGTCTTCGCGTACGACACCAGTGTTCCAGGCGGTTTCGAAAAATTCCAGACAAATGGCGTTATTTTGTTCGGGTGTAAATGACATAAGTCAGCTTGTTTGAGGGTTTATTACTTGAGATAGTTGTTTGGTTTCAGAAAAGGCTAGGGAAGCGCCGGAACTGAGTAGGGGCGACCGCCCAGAAAGGCTTCGACGATCCAGGTGGTATTGATGTAGTTTCTGAAAAGCACTACTTTCCCCTCCTCGTTGGCCACGACAATATGCACGACGCTGGTTTTGAACGGAACACCCGTTGCGAGCGATGTACCACCTTCGTCGATGACAATGGCCGCCGTGTTGCCCTGATAAATCATACGGGTTGGCTTAAAATGATCGAAGTGCATGGTCTCCAGGATCTGATTAGCCGATTCGGCGGCAGCATCCGGGCCGTTGCGTTCTCCAGCCCAGGACAGTAAATCGGGTGCACCGAAAATGTCCCAGACAACGTCGGGCGCAAATACTTTCCGTACTTCCGGTACGTTCAGTCCCTGCAAGGCAGCATACATCGCCCGAACCGTGTGGACAGTTTGGGGCGGGTTTTCCAGAAGCGCCGGGTCCAGAACGATACTGTCGGTTGCCCGGTTAGAGGTTAACGGTTTGGCAACATAGTGCGGCTCTGGCTTGTCGCTGGCTCCTATCGTAAAGGGGCGTCCACCGGCAACGGCTACAACGATCGGAAAACTGTCCAGATAGAATTGTAGCAGGCTGATTTTACCATTCCGCACCGTTATCCAGTGAACAATGTCGCCCGAGAAGCTCACACCACTCTTTATGGATGTACCACTGAGTGTGAGAATAACGGCAACCGTATTTCCCTGCGCGACATACTGTTTGGGTTCCCAGTTTGGCGATGTTACATGCTCCCGTAAGCGATCATAGAAATCAGACACGCCTTGTTTTCCCGTCCACTCACCCGACCAGGGTAACAGATCGGTTGGACCAGATACTTGCCAGGTAACATCATCGGCTACCCGGTCGAGAACGCCCGAGAGGTCGCCTGCTGACAAGGCCGCGTAAAATGCCTGGAGTAGCGGAACGGGGTTGACGTCATAAACCTGTGTATTCGACAGCACGGCCAGTGTTACGGGTTCGTCGCCCCGGCCTATTAGGGAGCCATTCACCCGAATTACCGTATCTGTCCCCTCCTGAACCAGTTCCAGGTCGGAACGCGACAGGTTCGGATAAGGCAGCACCAATACATCGTCGTCTGCCTGAAAGTCGGCTATAACCAACGGTTGTTCCGCCGTTTCAGATAGCCAGTATTGTTGTCCGTTTGTGGTTGTCATCGTTGTCGAGTAGTTAAACTGGCTATTGATTTTGCAGTTGGCCAAATGCCGCTTCGGTGGGCAGTACGCCCATCAGTTGACCGACCAGTTGCAGATAAACTTCACCATCGCGCACCAGCATCACATCATAGACGCGACGCATACCGAGGGTACTCGTAACCGTGGCTTCGAACCAGACGTAATCCGTGTCACTCGTAATGTTTTCGACGGAGAGCGGAGTAAAGTCGGCCTCCTTGCTGAACAGTTCGCGAAACATTTGCCGGATGGCTTCCCGGCCAGACACATCCACCCGAGCGGTAACTAACTGAGCATCTAATGTGAAAAAGTCGTCGGCTAGCCCGTCGGCGTCGCCCCGGCTATGAAAATCGAGGTACCTGTTGTGAAACTCGTGAGCAGCGGTAGCATCCGGAGGTATAAAGCCCGCAAAATCGCCAGATTGCCAAACTGTACCCTGCCGAAGCCCATAGAGCTGGAGGTAGATTTGGCCATCCCGTAGAAATTTTACTTCATATACCTTGACCGGCTCACCCGCTGGATTTTCGATAGTCAGTTCAAGCCAGATGTAATTTTTGCCGGCAGCAAACTTGTCGATCGTTCGGGCACCCAGTGTGCTCAACCGTTGCAGATAGAGCGTTAGCACATCTTTAATGGCCGCGCGACCCTGTGCCCGAAACTGAAAGCCATGCAGGCGGGCATCGTCGGTATAGCAGGCTGCTACCAATCCGTCGACGTCGCCTTTTACCAGATAGTCAATCTGTTTTGATTGAAATTCCTGTGCAGCTTTCAGATGGTCGTTTTCCATGATCAACGATTAGTTAACAGACCAGTTGAACTTGGTGAAGACCCCATTTTGCCGATCATCAACACCTTCGAAATCAACGCCAAAGGCGTGCATGTAGCTGCGTTTGCCACGACCCAGGGCGAAACGGGGAGCGGCCGGGTGAATTGTATTTTCGATATAGATCGGCTCGCCTGGAATCAGGCCTTCCGTTTTCTCGACCAGGTAATCGACCATATTGGGCACGTAAATCGAGAAGGTTTTGTCGGTTTTCTCAATCGTCATCGGCCGGGCTTCCATACCCAGGAATTTGGTTACCCAACCGGAAGCCAGTTCCATAGGACCACCTGCCTGACCACCCAGAATCGTAGCCAGCGCACCCTGTTGTTCTGGCGTAGCGCGCTCGTCGACGATGAGACCAAGTGCCCAGTTGCCATCGCCCATAATGCCCGGAACGTCAACAATTAGTGCAATGGCAATACCATCGAGTTGCACATCGCCAAAGTGCCCTTTTTCGACGTCGAAAACGATGCAGATTTTACAAAAACCCTGCGTAGGCATTTCCGTGAAATTACTGATCGGGCAAGGGCAGCGAAGGTATTCGCAGCTACAGTTACCAAAGAAATCACCCTGAATATGCCACTTAACTGGTGCTTCCATAATAGAGTTTGTTTTAGTAAATGATAGGAAGGAGTTGGTTTATTTTAGTTTGGGTGCATCAGGAGCGCATAGTGGTATCGTAAGCGATGACTGGGCGTGTTCCATGGGCATTGGCGGTCCCTGAATGATCGAAATCAGATCGGGACGGAAACCAATCACCAAACCCAGTGCAATGAGTACTACACCAATTGAGTTGGCGTACCATTGTCCGCGCGGCATGATTTTTTCGATGAACACGGCAACCGTAATGAGAAGCAGCCACCGGAGCGACATCGAACCGAGAAGGGCCATAATGCCCATTAGTGCCCAGCAACAGCCGACACAATAAAGCGCATGTTCAAACGACAGACGCAGGCTTCCGGTATAGCCCGTATACCAGTGCCCCATCAGAAACTGAAAGGGCGTTTGGCATACTTTCAGGCATTTTTTCTTGAAATCAGAAAACTGGAACAAGCCAGCCAGCACAAACGATGCTCCTAACAGGTAGGGTGCAGCGGCCGAAAAAGCAGTGTAGGCTCGTTCGAGCAAACCGATGGAGACATTAACCAGATAAATGGGAATGCCAGTGGCCAGCCAGACGATTATATAGACCAGCGCGAAAATGAATGGCGAGAGACCTTTCTGCCCAAGCTTAGCCTGTTTTTGCCGCAGGATGCCGTAGAGCAATATCATCGGCATGGCACTGGGTAGCATCATGGCGGCCATCATAACACCCCAGGCCACGACATAGTTAGACGCCTGATTGACCGAGAGCGCGTCTAAGTCGACCATCATTGCCGAACCCATTTTGGGCGACAGTGTAGCCACCCAGGCCAGCACTGTAACGGCCGATAATATGAAAAAGAATGCCCAATTTATCCGGCGGGATACTTCAACCGGAACATCAACAATCATCAACATACGCTTGCTCCGTTAAGGGGATAAAAGTTTACAATGAGCAGTCTTTGTCTGGTAGCTTCCAGTGAGCAGTTCTCAGTAACTAAATTATCTACTGAAGACTGCTCACTGCCTACAGTCAACTTTTAAGCTGGAATAACACCCAACTGCTGCATCAATCCAAAATCGTTTTCGTTGACATGTACCGATACAATTTTGCCGTGGCGAATCGTGAAAATGTCGATACCGAAGTCTTTGATGTGGTTGCCCGTAGCCGGAGCGCCCAAAAACTCACCCTGGTGCGTCCCTTCGATCTGCCAGCGGCTGGCCACCTTATTGCCCTCGGCCATTTGGCGAAGTACAGTGAATTTAATGTCGGGGAAGGCGTTGCGGAGGTAAAGAACAAAGCCCCGGAATGCATCGTAACCACTGATTGGCTCCGGTTGCGTTGGGATGATGAAGGCAAACAAGGGATCGAGAATTTCTTCGATTACTTCCAGTTTACCCTCGCTCATGATATCGCCAAAATAGCGGGCAACGAGCGCTTCATTTTCCGCTGGCGTAGTTGGGGCAGGAGCACCCTCCTGAGGAGGCAGAACACCGAGTTGCAGCATCAGGCCGAGCGTATCCTCGTGACCGATCGATTCGACAATCTTACCGTCTTTAATGGTATGCCAGGTCATGCCATCGATCTGGAAAAAGTTACCCGTTGCTTCAACGTTGCCTTTCACCGTCAGCAATGGTCCGCCGGTATGCGTACCACCACCCAGCCAGCGTGTTGCAACCCAGTCGCCATCGGCTACCATATCCTGGGGATCGATGTAAAAGTCCGGAAACGCTCCATGTAGCATCTCGATCAGGCCAAGAAAGCCATCGGGGCCATGAAACGGCTCAGGGTGTGTCGGTAACGTAAAGACGAAATCGGGGGACAGAATCTCATAGGCCGTTTCCTTATTGGCCTGATTCATGATTTCGTGAAAATAGCGTCGTGAGAGGGCTTTGTTTGAATTTCCTTGTGCCATTGGAAGGGGGGAGATTATTGGTTAATGGTTTTGGTCTACAGTACTTAGTTGACGGATGCCGTAACGAATGAAACGCTAGGCATCAGACAGGATCATATCGGCGACTTTCTCGCCAATCATGAAGCAGGCTGCAACGGTATTGCCACTCGTCACTACGGGCATCACCGAAGCATCGGCCACACGAAGGCCAGAGATGCCATGAACCCGCAATTTAGAATCGACTACGGCCAGCGCATCGGTACCAATCTTACAGGTTCCGGCTGGATGCCAGAGGGTAGAACTTTGCGTACGAATAAAGCCATCAGGATCGCCGGGTCCCGGAGCCAGTTCCCCGCCATTAAGTGACGAAAACGCTTCGGTCTCACTCAGCTTTCTGATAATGTCCAACGCCTTTCTAAATACCTCAACATCAGCTTCTTCCTGCAGATAGTTGGGGTTTATGACTGGCTTATCGAGTGGATCGGCCGAACGAAGTTTAACCGTACCTACACTTTTGGGTTGTACCAGAATGGGCAGAAAAATACAAACGTTACCGCCAAAGTCGGGTAGAAACGGAGCCAGAGGAGCAGGAATGCTAGGCGTGAAATTCAGTTGCAGATCGGGCGCAGGTGCTTCATCATTTGTCTTGACAAAAAGCACATTGCCCGTTAACAGTGTTGTATGCGGCCGGTCGATTTTCGCCCGAAAAATAACGGGTAACTGAACGTGATCCTGAAGGTTTTGCCCAACACCAGGTAAGTTTACATGGACCGGAATGCCAAATTCATGCAGATGGTCGGTTGGGCCAATGCCTGATAGCAGCAGAATCTTGGGCGAGTTGAGCGCCCCTGCGCTGAGAATGACTTCTTTTTCTGCCAGAAGCTGGTGCTTTTCGCCATTTAACAGATATTCAACACCAACGGCCCGGCCTTCGCGAATCAGGATGCGGCTTACCTGAGCCCCGGTAATCAGGGTCAGATTCGGGCGGTCCAGTACGGGTTGAAGAAAGGCTGTTGCGCCACTGGCACGATGACCATCGGGAGTGATGTGGAACTGCAACAACCCGGCACCATTTTCCTGCCGGGCACCGTTGTAATCCCAATTTGGCCCATCATATCCAAGTTCAACGGCACCTTCCAGAAATTCAGGTGAACGCATTACGTCATCCGGACAGTCCCGTACAGATAGTTCGCCATCGGTATTATGGTACGCAGATGGTCCACCTTCGTAGGATTCGATCTTTTTGAAGTAGGGCAACACATCGTCGTAACTCCAGCCGTCGGCTCCCAGTGCCTTCCACTGGTTGTAATTGGCCGGATTTCCGCGAACGTACATCATGGCGTTGATTGACGTACTGCCGCCCACGACTTTGCCTTGATTAATAGTCAGTTCGCGACCAGCTAAACCCTCCTGTGGCGTCGTTGGGATTGCCCAGTCAATGGGTGATCCCCATAGTTGGACAAAGCCTCCCGGATCTGCCACATTAGGACCTTTATCCCACTCACCAGCTTCCAGCAACACAACCTGACAATCAGGGTTTGCGCTGAGCCGATTGGCGATAACACTCCCAGATGCACCCGCTCCAATAATGGCGTAGTGACAGTGTGAATTCATGAGTACGGTTAAAAAAGAGGTAGGATATTAGAGTCTTCAGCAGGCAGTTTGCAGGAAGCAATCGTCAGTACGTAACTAGTGTTCATTTTCCAGATCGAAAATGCCTACTGCTTACTGAAGACTGTGCACTGCCAACTGCCTGCTGCTTACTTTATTGCGAGCAATTTGTCTTTACCCAATCGCTATGATGGTTGCCTTCCAGCACCAGGTCAATCAGGAATGGTTTATCATCGGCCAGCATTCGGTCGATGGCGGGGCCGATTTCTTCCGCGCGTTCAACCCGAACGGCATCGACACCCATTGATTGGGCCAGAATGTCGAACCGGATTGGCGGATACGAAAGATCGAATGAGAGCGGATGTTCACGGCTGGCAATACTGCGTTCCTGCCAGTATACATCAATGTTCAGTTGCAGCAGTTTGTAAGAACCATTATTGCAGACTACAAACTTAGCCCCGGTATTGTGTCGTACCGCCGACCATAAGGCCTGAATCGTGTACATACTACCGCCGTCGCCTGAGAAGCCAATCACCGTTTTATCCGGATGGGCCAATTTAACCCCGATTGCTCCCGGAAATCCAACGCCTAACGAACCACCTCGGGTCGTAAAATACGAACCTGGTTTACGGGGTGGTATCGCCTGTTGAACAGGAGGAGAATTTGTCAGCGCTTCGTCGAAAATAACCACATCGTCGGGTACTTTTTGCGCAAGCACCTCGGCAAACTGTGCCATTTTGAGCGGTTTGGCTTCTGCCGATTCAGCAGCTACAGTTACCGGCTCAGCGATTGGAGCTGGTTTTTTAGCGTCACGAGCGGCCTTTAATCGACTATCGGCAGCGGACCTCTGTGAGTCACTCTGCTTACTTTCTATGGCTTTCGCAAGTGCCTGCAATGACAGTTTAGGATCGCTGACAACGCCTAAGTCGACGTGGTGGTTCTTGGCTATTTCGTACGCATTCAGGTCAAAATGAATGACTTTCGCGTCGGGCTGGTAGATGTCTTCCAGTCTCGGAAATACTTCCGGAACCATATACGTACCAACAATCAGGTTGGCATCGCCCTTACTGGTCATGGGGTGACTGTACTCACCAAACATGTGCCCTGTCGTACCCTGATAGAGCGGATGGGTCGTATCGATAAATACATCACCGAAATCGACTCCATACACGTCGGCTCCCAGTAGCTCAGCCACTCGGACCAGATCATCGTTCGCGCCCGAATAGGCAACGCCATCGCCGGCAAAAATGACTGGTTTTTCGGCTGCTAACAACATGTTGGCTGCCTCATCGATTTGCTCGGGAGTAGGAGCTACCCGTGTTGACGGGAAACTGGTTGGTACAACAGGCTCGTCGTTGACTGCATCCAGTACATCCATTGGTAAACAGACATACACTGGACCCATTGGGGGCGTAGAGGCAATCTTAATGGCTCGGCGTATTGTGCGCAAAAGCGATTTCGGGCTGAGTACCAGTGTCGAATATTTGGTCACAGGGGCCATCATAGCCACGAGGTCGTTGGCCATCTGGGCGTCCATGTTCATATACTGCAAACCGGCATCGGCTCCAATCACGACCAGTGGTGCGTGGCCTCGTTTGGCCTGATAAAGGGCGCCAACAGCATTACCGATCCCTGGCGAACTGTGTAGTTGTACCAGCGTTGGTTTCTGGGTTGTGCGAGCGTATCCATCGGCCATCATAACAGCCACACTCTCCTGAAGCGTCAGGATGTATTTCATGTCCGGATAGTCAGCAACGGCGTCCAGGAATCCCTGTTCAACCGTACCGGGATTTCCGAACATGTGGTTCATCCCATCGGCCAGAAACTGTTCGATAATCTTCTGATTCCCAGTCTTACCAGCCATATCGCTTCAATCCATTATCGAGAACGTTAACGAACTGATCGCCAAACTCAAACGCACATTGCAATGAGCGGGCAGTTATGAATGGATAGTCGACAATGACGGATGTTTCTTTCCCAAAATTGCCATGATACTGGCCTTCTGGTCCAACGGCATCGCTCAGAATATATTCCAGCGTATATGGCGGTGGCCCCATGTTCAGGTCTGTGTGCAGGAATCCGGTGTTGTCGTGGTAATCGTACTCGATGCAGTGGCCTGTAACGTGCTTTCCTTTGATGATCGATTTCCGTTCGTTGAAATCACGGGCGAAAATTAATGGAGCCACACCGTAGCAGATAGCTCCGATCGGCATATTCTTCTTGTAGAAAGCCAGAATAATGTCGTGAACCCGCTGGTTGTTAACCATATCGATGATCGGTCCACTACCGCCAACGAGGAGTAAGGCGGCATATTCTGTTGTTAGCTCTTCCTGAACGGTTTTCAGGTCGCTAAAGTATTTTTCAAAGGTGCGCAGGAAGTCGGGGACCGAGAAATAAGGACGTTCTGGCACTACCTCCGACATGTTACGACGTGTCTCTAAACGATTCGTAGCCTCAAATGCTGTTACCATTTCAGCGGCTAGCGGGGTCGTAACACAAGTTCCTAACGGTGGATCTACATACGTTGTGTCATAACTAGGCGGTAAAGCCTCTGCTTTCTTTCCCTTGGGGGTCATAAACTCGACGGTGTACCCAGCTTCTTCGAGTTTTGTTAATGGACCCACCAGTTCAATTCCCCAGTATCCGTATTCTGATAGGATAGCCAGAACTTTCTTAGACATGTAACAGAGTAGTTATAGTAAAAAAAGAGAGATAAGTGCGTAGAATAACCGACAACACTCGCCGGGCGAGTGAGGACTTGAGTAGTCCTCTGGCTGTGTGTAAGAAAAAATGAAGCGTACTAGCTGATGTGTGCTAGAAGTAGGATGAGGACCTACAAAAAATTGGGAAGTTAACTTGTTTCATAAAAAGAGGAAGGGAATTTAGGTGATGGCTCTGTCTTGGATTACTGATCAAAACTATCAGTTTAAAATCTCCAAAACAGATATTTGCCGTGAACAACGAGAGACATGGAGTAAACGACACGCTTTTGGGCGTGAATAAGAAAGCGGTTTTTTAGCGGAAACGAAAATGGTGTAAAAACTCTTCTTTGTATACTCTTCCGAGCGGTACAGTCTGGCCCGGAACCTGCACTTCGTAGTCGCTGAATGACTCCACATGAGAGAGATTAACCGCAAACGAGCGGTGTACCCGAATCAGGGTCATGTCGGCCAGCCGCTGCAATAAAACGGCCAGTGAAAGCCGTAAAACGAACTTTCTGGTTGGTGTCACAACCGTTGTGTATTTGTCTTCTGCTTCGATATAAAGTACCTCACCTTTGTGTAAACGCACAAATTGGTAGTTCTGCTTGATAAATATATAGTCGCCAACCTGTAAAATCGTCTCGCCTTCGCGGGCTGCCATTGGCATTGACATTGGCTCATGAATGACGGGTGCATTACTGGCTGTTACGTAGGCAAAGTTACTTAACGCAATTTCAATGGCAATCCGCAAACTGTCGGTCGTAACGGGCTTCGTCAGGTAGGCCGCAGGCTTTGTTAATTTGGCTTGTTCGAGGGTTGCGCGGTCGGTTAATGCTGAGAGATAAATAATGGGTATTGGATTCAGGGCGGATAGTTGTCGGGCAGTTTCAATGCCACTCCAGTCGCCCCGCAGATTAATGTCGCAGATTACAATATCGGCGCTTTGTTCTTTATGCAGAGCAAGGGCTTGCCGACCAGTTGTAGCCGTGCCAGCAATGTTATACCCTTCAGCTTCGAGTTTAACACAAAGCTCTAGTGCTAGTATCGCTTCGTCTTCAACGATTAGAATAGAAACAGGTTTAACAGGGATGGTGGTCATGATTTATCGACTCTTATTTACAGATTGATAAGGTTATCACAGTTTCCTGGCCAAATGCATCAAGCTAACACGAAATACCGAGTTAAAGCTGATAAAATCACTATTTTTTCCGCGATTCCTTTATTATTTGGACTTTATTAACTAAGCGGTAATAACAATGACATCTACTAACTATGTTAATAAAAAAAAGTATTTATTTAATACAAAAACAATGACTCAATAAACAAATGCATTGTTAAAATACGCAGAAGAATAAACAGGGAATAAACGGTCATTTAAGGAAAACGATCACCAAAGGGACCATTCCATATCCCAACAAATATAAATGGAAAATCATATACTTTTGAAGTAGTTGTAAAACGAATATCAGTAAGGGGATCTCTCTTACTGATGTAACTAAAAACGATGAATAAACTTTACTTTTCATTAATAATTTACCTTTTGATCCTAAATACTTCGTTTGCTCAGACTACTTTGTTACCTGACTCGCTGGCCAATGCACCAGATTCGGTAAAGATGTGGGCCTTACGAGAGGTTGGCGATTCATTAATTTTTGCAGGACAGTACGTCATGTCTAAGCAGGCTTTTCAGCAGGCACTGGCTTTGGCGCAGGCAAAGGGCGATCGGAATGCGATTGCAATGGGGAATCGGGGTATGGGTTTCTGGCATGAACAAACGGGCGATTACGGACAGGCAATTGCCTGGTATCAGCAGGCATTGCAGGCATTTCAGGAGAGTGGTAACACGAAGCAGTATGCCCGAACGCTGCGATTTGTCAGCGCCTGTTATGATCGATTACAGGATTTCAAACAAGCCTTAAACTATATTAAACAGAGTCTGGCCTTAGCCGAGAAATATCAATACACTGATCTGGTAATGCAAGGCTATGAAGGGCTGGCTATCTATGAATCAAAGGCTAAGCGGTACCAGCAGGCACTAACGCTTCGAAAAAAAGTATTGGCTTATTATGAGTCAACTAAAGACTCGGTTTCTTATTACCAGGCGCTGTATAATATTGGTTTACTGTACAAAAATATGGGCCAATACGGTCGTTCGGAGCAGGCGTTCAAGGATGTTCTGGCCTATGGAAAGCGCCAGAAGAGCGATTTTCTAATTGGTTATGCGTACATCAGTTTGCCCTATGCGCTGATTCCTCAAAACAAACTCGATGAAGCGGAGACTTGCTGCCGATTGGCTTTGGCCTGGGTGAATCAGGTTGGTGGAGAGAAACATACATTTCTGGAGGAGATCAATGGGCACCTGAGCCATCTTTGGGAGAAACGGGGAAATTACCAGCAGGCTTTTCAGTATTATCGCCTACAGATGGTTAGCCATGATAGTATTGTTAGTGCTGAAAAAAATCGGCAGGTGGCTGAGCTGGAAACCCGCTACCAAACCCGGCAGAAGGAAGCCGAAATACAGAAGCTGGCTGAATCCAATGCCGAGAAGAATCGGCAAATTTGGGCTGCTGTGGGAGGACTGATACTTTTAGCGATATTGCTGGGGACTTTATATAATCTGTATGAACGTGTCCGTCGGAACCGTCAGAAAATCCAGCATCAGTCTGAGCAGTTAACGCTGATGATGCGGGAGATTCATCATAGGGCAAAAAATAATCTGGCAATCGTATCAAGTTTGCTGTACTTACAGACGGCTAGCCTCGACGATGACGACGTTATCCAGACCATGCGGGTAGGTCAGCAGCGGGTAGAGGCTATGGCCCTTATCCATCAGCGGTTGTATCAGACCGACCAGACAACTACTATCGAAATGGCAGACTACCTGACCGACCTGGCCGAAAGCCTGTTGAAAGCGTATGGTTATCAGGTCGATGATTTTGATCTCCAGCTTACAATCGATGTTGAAGAACTGGATGTAGACATTGCCATGCCGCTAGGATTAATTGCCAACGAGTTGATTACCAATTCGTTAAAGTACGCTTATGAGTGCGGCCAACGGCCTTTATTGCACATCTGGTTAGGCACTGTCAACAGGTTATCGGATTCGGATATTATTCTCGAAGTTCAGGATAACGGACCCGGCATAGACATGGCTGACTGGCAACAGACCGGGAAGCGGAATACGTTCGGTAAGCATTTGGTCACACTGCTCAGTCAACAGTTGAACGGTATGTTTGAGGTGATAAAACATAATGGAACACTGTTCCGACTGATCATTCCGCAGAGCCGCTTAAATGCTTAAAATCACTCAGTTGGCCAAATTTTTGGGTTTATTCTGCGCTAACGGGGAGTCGAATAGTCACTTCGGTGTATTGACCGAATTCAGAGGCCGTTGTCATAATACCTGCATGGCCTTGTGTAACAATGTTATAGCTCAACGATAACCCCAGGCCGGTACTTCCCTGGCCCGTTGGTTTTGTTGTAAAAAAGGGCTGATAAATTTTGTCGAGTATGGTCTCCGGGATACCCGTTCCATTGTCGCGAATGCAAACAACGACCATTTGACTCCCTGGATCAGTTTGGGTACTCAACACAATTGTCGGTTTATAATCGGTGTTGAGCTGTTTCTGTTTTTCATTGACAGCATAAAAGGCATTATTGAAAACATTAAGCAGTACCCGGCCGATATCCTGCGGTACTACTTTCACGTGCTCAATAGCAGCGTCTAATTGTACCGACAATTCTGCGTTAAAGTTTTTATTTTTGGACACTATGTCCTTGTAAGCCAGTTGTAAATACTCCGATACCAGGTCATTCAGATTAGTAGGCTGCTTTTTGCCGGTGCTGGTACTGCTGTGCGACAACTGCAACATTCCCTTGACAATGCTATCGGCGCGCTGTCCGTGATTTGAAATACGCTGCACGTTTTGAATAAGATCATCAGCGAGATCAGTGGCATCCGTTTTATGGTCGGCCGTAATTTCTTCTTTAAGTTCCTCCAGGAGTTCAATGCTGATCTTCGAGAAATTATTGACGAAGTTCAGCGGATTCTGGATTTCGTGAGCGATTCCAGCAGTCAATTCTCCCAGCGAAGCCATTTTCTCTTTCTGAATAAGCTGCACCTGAGTCTCCTTCAGTTCGAGTAGGGTTTTCTCCAGAGAATCCCGCTGAATTTCCAGTTCGCTCTTTTGCTGGGTTATCTCGGCTGTTCGTTCTACAATCTGTTCCTCCAGTTGTTCTGTGTACATTGTCAACTCATCATTCGCTTTTTTAAGGGATTGAGTCATCCAGTTGAAATTCTGCGTTAGATCGCCGATTTCGTCGGGTAAACCAACGGGAACAACGGTTGTCAGATTGCCCGAATTAACCTGCTGAACACCTTCCAGTAATTGCTGTAACGGACGGGTGAGGGTAACGCGGAGAATTCGGGGGAGAATTAAAATCAGACCAGCTGTAGATAAGGTAATGATGGCCAGTAGTTTAACGATGCCGTCCTGCTGAGCCATACGAGGGCCGTAATCCGTAGGGTATAAGGGTGGATAAAATACCAGTGTCACGATCAGCAGCACAGTGGCTATCATGACGAAGGTAAAGCCTACTAATTTGATTTGAAAGCTGGTCGGCACTGCAGCATAGGTAATCGAAACGACAATCTGAGCCAGATTTCCCAACCAGATCAGGATGAAAAACGTCCAGAAACCAACCGTGCTATAAATCCCGTAAATAACCGCAACAATGCAGGGTATTACAAAGCATAAATTGACAATTGCCATGTACGAATTCCCTTTTGCTGCCCGTTCATTGCCCTGTTTGGCGAATAGCCGCCCTTTTCGCCACCCCAGATAAATGGCCCATAGGTTTGTTAGTAAGCCATAGACAAACATAGACGATTGCATCAGGAGCAAATGGCTCTGGTTATAGAATTCATTCCAGCTGTTAAACGCAATCAACCCAACAACATAAGCGATCATTACGTAAAAGACGATCTTTCGTTCGCGTTCAAAAGCGGGCTTAACAAAGCGGTAGAGGAATTGAATGTAGGCAATTTCAACAAGGCCCAAAGCGGGCACAAACATGAGTATGATCTGAAGTTGATAGAGCAGTGAACCAACATAAGCGGGATGAATACTGTACCGTATCATATCGCCGGTTTGCCAGACGATCTGGCTGAAATAGAAGATTTTAAACCATTGCTTACCAGGAGCCTCGACCTTGAGATTGACGAGGTATACGTACATACTACTCGACACCAGGACAAGTATGTAAGCCATTACTGAATGCGTATGCAGTAAAATCAGATCCATTTTGCTAAGTAGTGTATGGGCTACAGATGTATGTCGATGCTGCTTATTGATCATCTAGTAATAATAGCCGGAGCCATTATCACTAATAGCTAAAACACAGAAAAAGAGCCTTTTATATGAATAGGCATGAAGTTTACTAGGGCATGGCGAATACATCAATAGTACATTTGAAACTAATAAATTGGCTAAAGGATAGCGTGTATTTGCCGCGAACTACGAGAGACATGGAGTAAACGACATGGTTTTGGGCATGACTTTCGTTGCCGCTGCCAAAATGATAAGCGTCTGAGCGTTAGCGAAACCGCTGCGTTCGCGAAGAATCTGGTTGCAAACTTAGGGTAATTAGAAACTACCGATGACGTATATTGAGTAAAAGGACAGGTTTAATAAAAAGTCTCGCCGATGGCTGTCTATCTGAGCAGATAGACAGCCATCGGCGAGATGCATAAGGCCGGAAAAGTAAATGACTATGGATTTAGCCCTTCATGAATCGCACCAGCCCAATTTCAAACAACAGAAAGGCGAGTGCGGCCAGCAGGAAATATTTCCAGAGACTACGCCCTAAATTTTCCTGTTCCAGAACCTGCACAAAATCACCATCCTGAATACTGTCGAAAACTTCAACGTTGGGCTGGTTAGCAAACGCCCGGCGTAATTCATCGGCCGAATAAAAATCCATGACCGATTCTTTGTTGCCATGATTGAACGCTAACAAACGCTCGGTTTTTCCATCAAGCTGCAGTTCATAATACCCGGATTCGATTTCCTGACCAGCGCTCAATTCATTACTCTTGGGCATTTCGAGCAGGAGCTGGTTACCGATGGTGCGCTGTACGGGGATAATTTCCAGTTTGCCGTGCTTCAGTTTATAAACTGCCCGTTCTGATGGGTTTGTGACCGGAATCGTGATCAGGTTATCATCGAAGGAGTAGGCCGTTCGTTGTGCCCGGACACTAAGCGCTGCCATTTTGTACATTACCGGAACAAAAAGGGCATGTTCGGCTAAGTTACCGTAGGCGCTCGCTAAGGGATTAGCGATCAGGTATACGCTTCCCTGACCTGCCTTCGACTGAGTAAGCAATGGACTGCCATCTCGTGTGCTCAGAAGTCTTTCGCCCGCGTTCCATCGCCAGACAGGAGCCGCACTCGGCATATTGAGAGGCTCTGACTGATAGCTCTGCTGGAACACATCCCGGAAGAATGGATTCCGGCGATCAGGATCAGCAACGGGTAGGGGAGAGGGACTGCTACCCGGCGTGCCAGCTGTACTTTGCACATTACCTAGTCCTAAGGTGTTTAGAAATGGCCCGTAAGTAGCCATATCGGGATTCGTGGGCGGTATAATCGTCAGACTGCCGCCCTGTTGAACAAACCGCTCCAGTTCAGTTCGAAGGGTGCCATTCACCTGAGCAACACCTTCCAGGATCACCAGATCCGTTTCTTTCAGTTGACCGACATCGAAATTCTGCGCATTGAAACTTCGCCGGACAAATAAACTATCATTCGAATAAACGGCATCAACATAATCAGTAGAACGACCCGGAGAGCTGGATTTCTGCTCGAACAAATGCAGAACACGAACAGCGGGGGAGGCTTCAATAACAAAGAAATACTGGTTATCGAACGTAATAGGAAAATCCTCGAACACGATCCGGCCCCTATGATATCCTTTTTTCGTCACATTGAAGTTGAGCGATATCGTTGCCGATCCGCCCGGCTGCAGGGTAGCCGAAGCCGTCGACGTCTGCGTGTCATCCAGATAAAGCCGTACCGGAAGATTTTTTACATTCTCGCGTCCTCCGTTATTTAGTTTTACATTCAGGCTATTATTCTGCATTTCGCGGATAAACGGCGTACTCAGCCAGACCGAATCGACATAGACATTTTTAGTAGCCTGAGCCTCTAAAGGCACAACAAACAACCGGTCAGTCGTATCGATCTGTAGCCGCGATAAATCGCCGACAGTGCTTTTCTGGAAATCAGAAAACCAGAATAACTGATTACGCCCTCCCGGATTTAAACTCGATAGCAGGTTCCGCTGCCGCCGGTAAACCGTTTCAAGGGCTCGTGGCGTATGCGCGAAATGTATTGAGGTGACGCGGTCGCGAATCGATTCGGCAGTTCCGGTCTGTTGTTCAGCCGCCGAAAAGTCGTTCGTAAGGAGTTGTAGGGAAGTGGCGTTTCGAAAGAGCGTCAATAGTTCATCCAATCGACCGGTAGCGATGTCAAGATAGCGTTTGGTATTACGCTCATTCTGCATACTGAACGAATTGTCCAGATACAGGCTGGTAACACCCTGCCGCGATAACCCCAGTTTATTTTTACTGGGAATAAACGGCTGGGCAAATGCCAGGACCAGACAAATCAGAAACAGGCAGCGAGCCGCCAGAATAAGCCAGTGTTTCAACCGCCTGAACGACTTAGTTTCGGTCTGAACAGTACGGAGCAGGGCTACATTGGTGAAAAACACCCGTCGTGTCCGCCGGAAATTAAAGAGGTGAATCGCAATTGGTACCGATACAGCCAGCAGGCCGAAGAGGAAGGACGGATATAGAAAATTCATTCAGGGTGTTTTCGACGAAATTATTGCTGCAAACGTAGGTCATTTTATTAACGACCCAACTCAGGACTTTGGTTTCTGCAAGCCCAAGTTAATCAGGGATTATGATTTCATAAAATGCTGTTCTTGTTTGTAATACGTCTGTATAGGTTATCGAACTGCTTTTAGTACCGATTGTCGTGAATTTATCAACTGGAGTATGGCCTACGACCTGATGAAAATTGAGTAAATAGTCAAGGCTTGATTCAGATTGGTCGGCCCAGACAGGGCCACTGAACGCATCGTAACCGCCCCGCCTTGCACTAACCTCAAAAAGGACGCTTTGTATTGGTAAAGGTTGCTTGTGGCTATTATTAATCAAGTCGGCAAGGTTTTTATCAGGACTGATCGTTGTCTCTTCCTGCCTAGTTTTCGCCAATAGTCGTGCCAACCATTGATTTGTTACACCCGCATGGCTAAATAAATAAGAACCATGCTGATAGGCCACTTGAAACAAATCCCGATGTTTATCAAATAACACACTTAATTCGGGTTGAGCCCAGCTCCGAAAGCCAGAACACCGATATTGTGGATAATGCAGATACTGTGCATCGTGGTTGCCAATCAGGAGCACAAACCGGTTGGGTTCCCGATGTTTTAACTCAATGATAGCGCTCAGGTTGTTATAAATTGTCTCATCATCGAAGATGTAACTGTCGGTATAATCGCCCAGAAAAATAACCTGATCATAGGTGTTGAGGTCTGCTTCCCGCCAAACGGATCGCCCGTGCAGATCACTGATGGTTAGGATCGTCATGCTGTCTGTTTTCTCCGCCTGATAAAACCATCCAGTTCAGAATGTGAAAGTTGCCGCAGGGCGAGTCGTGGATAAGTTTGTATTACAACAAAAAAAAGCCCCAACCGGTTATCCGGTTGGGGCAAACTTATGAACTGAGGTTAACCAGTTTACAGCGTCCGCTTCACTTCTTTTAGTTCGAAGCTTTCGATAACGTCACCAACTTCGATATCATTGAAGTTTTTGATGCTCAAGCCACATTCGTAGCCAAACTTCACTTCATTGACATCGTCTTTGAACCGTTTCAGTGCACTGATTTCGCCAGTATGAATGACGATAAAGTCGCGGATAATACGGATTTTGTTGTTCCGCTTGATGTTGCCTTCTGTTACGTAGCAACCCGCCACCGTACCAATTTTGCTGATCTTGAACACATCGCGTACCTCGATATTGCCAACGATAACTTCTTCAACAGTTGGTGCCAACAGGCCTTCCATTGCGTCTTTTACTTCGTTGATCGCATCGTAGATAATCGAATAAAGTCGAATTTCGATCTGCTCCTGTTCTGCCAGTCGCCGTGCGCTCGATGATGGGCGTACCTGGAAACCAACGATAACCGCATCCGATGCAGATGCCAGCAGGACATCCGATTCGGAAATCTGACCGACAGCCTTGTGAATAATGTTCACCTGAACTTCTTCCGTTGAGAGCTGTAGCAGCGAATCCGACAAGGCTTCAACTGAACCATCCACGTCACCCTTCACAATCACATTGAGCTCTTTGAAGGTACCAATCGCTTTCCGGCGGCCAATTTCTTCAAGCGTAATGTGCTTGCGTGTGCGGAGTGTCTGTTCACGGAGGAGTTGCTCCCGTTTGTTTGCAATTTCGCGGGCCTCACGGTCCGTTTCCATCACGTTGAATTTATCACCTGCCTGTGGAGCGCCTGGAAGACCAAGAATCTGAACCGGTGTTGATGGTCCTGCTTCTTTAATCCGTTCTCCCCGGTCGTTAGTCATCGCCCGGATGCGACCGTAGTGCGCACCAACCAGCATGATGTCTCCCTGATGAAGCGTTCCATTTTCAACCAGTACGGTCGAAACATAGCCTCGCCCTTTATCCAGTGATGCTTCGATAACTGTACCTAACGCACGACGATCTGGATTGGCTTTTAATTCGAGCAGTTCGGCTTCAAGCAAAACTTTCTCAAGCAATTCGTCAACCCCCATCCCCGACTTCGATGAGATTTCCTGTGCCTGGTATTTACCACCCCATTCTTCAACGAGAAGGTTCATCGAGGCCAGTTCTGATCGTATTTTTTCGGTATCGGCTCCTGGTTTATCTACCTTCGAAAAGGCAAACACGATTGGAACACCAGCTACCTGGGCATGGTTGATAGCCTCACGGGTTTGCGGCATGACACTATCGTCAGCAGCAATAACAATGATAACGACGTCTGTGACCTTCGCACCCCGAGCCCGCATCGCCGTAAAGGCTTCGTGACCCGGTGTATCGAGGAATGTGATCATACGGTCGTCGCTGGTTTTCACGCTATAGGCACCAATGTGCTGCGTAATTCCACCGGCTTCACCGGCTGCCACTTTTGCCCGACGGATATAGTCAAGCAAGGATGTTTTACCGTGGTCAACGTGACCCATGATCGTTACGATCGGAGCCCGTGGCTGTAATTCATCTGGCTCATCTTCACCAACATCGATACCCGCTTCTGTTTCATCTTCAGCCGATACAAACTGTACGTCGTAACCAAATTCATCGGCAATGACCGTGATTGCTTCGGCATCCAGTCGCTGGTTGATTGAAACGAACATACCCAGGTTCAAACAAACCGAGATAACTTCGTTGATCGATACATCCATCAGTGAAGCCAGATCGTTAGCCGATACGAATTCGGTTACTTTCAGGATTTTTGCTTCCAGTTCCTCCTGTTCGCTGGCCAGACGGTCCCGTTCGGCGCGGTCGGCACGACGATCCCGTCGGCGATCAGCACCCCGGTTGGGCGTATTGCCCTGCATTCTGGCGTTGGTCTGCTGAATGGACTTCCGTACGTCAGCCTGAGTTGGCGCTTCCCGGCGATTACCACCCCGGTCACGGTTGTTGGTATTACTACCACCCCGGTTGGCATTATTGCCACCTGAGCGATTGTTATTATTGTTGGTATTACCTCCACCGCCACCGGTCCGGTTGTTGGTGTTTGCATTGGCATTGTTTTGACCTCCCCGGTTGGCCTGGTTCTGGTTATTCCCCTGACCCTGTGGCTGACCATTGCCTGCTGCTGGATTAGCCGGACGATTGGCATCGCGCTGACCACCTCCCTGATTACGGTCGCCTTGTGGACGATTACCATCCCGTTGTTGGCCGCCCTGATTACGGTCGCCTGCTACCCGGTTGGCTGGTCCGCGATCGCCCTGACCCTCACGTGGGCCACGGTCGTTGCGAGGGTTATTGGTATTGCCCTGCCCTTGTGGCTGGTTACCGCCCTGATTAGGTTGGTTGGTACCACCGACGGCTCCTTCGCGACCACCGCGAATTCGCTTCCGTTTTTTCTTGTCAGCATTGCTGTTTCCTCCCTGACGCGGATTGTTGACCGGCAGTTCGATTTTACCAAGAATTTTCAGACCGCCAAGTTGATGGCTACCAGCTGCCCGAATCGTTTCGGTTTTAGCGGTTGGCTCATCGACATCATTGGTAGCGGCTGGCGGTGTCGCTTGAGGGACATTCGCTTTTGGCTGATTGCTTATGGGTTTCTCGCGATCCTGCTGACGGGGCTGGGGCTGTTCAGCTTTGTGAGCTGGCTGGCTTACGGGTTCAGCTGGTTTAGGCGGCTCCACACGTGGCGCTTCTGTACGAGCTGATGGCTGTGGCTGCACCGGTTCAGGTTTTGGCTGAACGGGAGCAGTCTGTACTGGTTCGATTTTAGGCTGAGCTATTATTGGCTGTGGGGTTTCTACCTTAGGTACTTCGACAGGAGCCGGAGCTACTGTGGGTTGTGTAACGGCAGGTTTAGCCTCTGTTGGCTGAGCTGGCTTCGGAACTTCTGCCTGTACCGGAGGCTGAACAGCTACCGGCTGAGGAGTTACAGGCTTTGGAGTCTCTGCCTTAACTGGCTCTGCACGAGGTGTTTCTACTGGCTTCGCTTCCTGCGGAACCGGTGCTTTCGCTACCGGAACAGGTGGCGGAGTTGGTTTTGCGTTAAGATCAATTTTGCCGATCACTTTTAACCCTGGTAAACCGGTTGAAACGGTTTCTGGGGCTGGTTTTGACTCGGTTGGCGCTGGTTTAGGCGCATCTACCCGAGGGACGTCTGTTTTAGGGGCGTCCGCCTTCGCGTCCACAATGGGACGGCCTGCGTCATCACGACGGTACAAAATGACATCTTCCTCCCGACGACGCGGTGGCTCGGCGACCGCAACCGACGGTTCGGCCCGGCGAGCTCCGTTCAGGAGTTCCGTTGATTTATACTCCTTCGCTAACACCTCCAACTGTTCCATGTTGATTTTGGTGTTAGGATTAATTTCAACCTTAAACCCTTTGGCAGACAGACTATTCGCAACAGAGGAAAGCCCTTTGTTGAGAATTTTTGCCACTTGGCTTAGGCGCATTGACTTATCTTCTGCCATACGTTCGGTCTATATTCGGCAAATTTAATGGTTGTTGATATGGTATGAACAACAGTTACTGCAATAAAAATCCCGTCTTTTTAAATGTAGAATGAATAATGTAGAATGGAGGATGCAGATTAGTCGATCATTTCCCATTTTCTATTATTCATTCCCCATCAATTTTATTCAAATTCCTGTTTCAGAATATTCAGAATCTCCTCCACGGTGTCTTCTTCCAGATCCGTACGGCGAACAAGTTCTTCTTTGTTAAGGGCCAGAACACTCTTTGCTGTGTCGAGACCAACTTTGCGAAGTTCGTCGATCATCCATTCGTCGATCTCATCCGAGAACTCCATCAGGTCAACGTCTTCATCATCTTCGTGGCCTTCGTTATCGCGGAAGACATCAATTTCCATGTCTACTAACCGGCCAGCCAGTTTAATGTTCTGACCGCCCTTTCCGATTGCCAGGGAAACCTGATCGGGTTTCAGAAAGACCGATACACGCTTTGCCTCGCGGTCGATCTGCATCGAACTGATTTTGGCCGGACTCAATGCCCGACTGATTAATAGTTCGAGGTTTTCGGTATAGTTAATGACGTCGATATTTTCATTCCCTAATTCCCGTACAATGCCGTGTATACGTGACCCTTTCATACCGACACAGGCACCAACGGGGTCGATGCGGTCGTCGTATGATTCTACAGCTACTTTGGCCCGCTCACCAGGCTCCCGAACGATTTTCCGAATCGAAATCAGGCCATCGTAAATTTCGGGCACTTCAATTTCGAACAGGCGTTCCAGAAAAACAGGCGATGTGCGTGATAACACGATCTTGGGTGTACCATTCAGCATGTCAACACGGCTCACAACTGCTTTTACAGCTTCACCTTTCCGGTAGCGATCTTTCGGGATTTGCTCCGTACGGGGCAGGCTCAGTTCATTGTTCTCCGAGTCAACCAGTATGATTTCGTGTTTTAGGAGCTGATACACTTCAGCGCCGATCAGGTCGCCAACCTGATCTTTATATTTCTGATAAAGGAGCTCTTTCTCCATGTCCTTTATCTTCTGAATCAGTGTTTGGCGCGCCGTTTGTACAACCCGACGACCAAAGTCTTCGAGCTTTACTTCTTCAGCAACCTGTTCACCCACTTCGAAGTCATCCTGAATTTTACGGGCTTCGGTGAGTGGTATTTTGTCGTAATCCCAAATGTCTTCGGAGTTGTCGTCCACGATTTCGCGTGTTCGCCACATTTCCAGGTCGCCACTTTCGGCGTTAATAATTACGTCGAAATTTTCGTCAGTACCGTATTTTTTACGAATCATCGTCCGGAAGACTTCTTCCAGAATAGCGATCATTGTAGGCCGGTCAATATTTTTCGACCGTGCGAAATCGGCAAACGATTCGATTAATAATCCACTGGTCATTTTCAAGTTAGCAGTTTACAGTTCACAGACAGCAGTTGTTCAGTAGAAGCGAATGCTTACTGGCAACTGCCTGCTGCCCACTATTTAAATGATACTTCTACATTAGCTTTCTTAATCTGCTCAAATGGAATTGGCGTAGGGCCAACCGCTGGAGCTTCAATAGACAAACTCACTTCTTTTTTCTTTTTACTCTTCGACTTTTTCTCTGGCTCAATTACCAACACAATGGAGGTGTCGTCTATAGACTCCAATTGACCTTTGTATACAGTTCCATTCGTCAGCGTAACAAGTAGATTTCGGCCTAAGTTACGAACATATTGACGCGGAAACAGCAGCGGATAATCTACACCGGGCGAAGAAACTTCAAGTGTAAAGGCAGATTCGCCAAAGAAATTTGACTCATCCATCTGCAAACCAAGACGACGGCTGATATCTGCACATTCGTCAATGGTAATACCGGCATCGCTGTCTACTAAAATTGTGACTTTGATTCGGCCACCTTGTCGACCAACTACCTGAACATCAACAATGTAAAACTGGCCATCGTTCAGATATGGTTGCAGTAGTTCGGTTATGCGTGCTTTATCGTCCATAAGGTAGGGCTAACAAAAAAGGGAGTCCGACTCCCTTTCTTTACTAACGCCATACGGTAATTATGTCACAAATATACGACATACTTTAGTGTTTTGCAACCTCGCTTGCTGTAGTGTATAGCGGGTTTGCGTGGCTAATGCCTAATTTTAGCCCGAAAACGAATTTTTGGCTGCTCAATGATGCTATGGCGGTAGGTGCTCAAGTTAGTCGGTTCATTACTTTTTTCTTTCGATCTTTATTCTGGTCGCTGAATTTACTCCTTGCTTTATATACGCTATTAAGCTACTGGCTTTTGTATGCGCTGCCGATCCAGCACTGGTCGGCGGGAATGGTTATGATTTCGATCCCGGTTGTGTGGATTTTCAATCTCGTATGTGTCCTGATCTGGCTTACTATACGTCCCTGGCGAAGCTGGCTGTCGGGCCTCGTCCTTATTGTTGGTATCGTCCTGTTTGGTCAGCGTACGTTTGTCTGGAATTCGCCGGGTAAGTTGGTGAGTACCAACACGCCACTAAAAGTATTTAGCTATAATGTTCAATCATTTGGACTGGATAATGCATGGGAACGGAACCATAGTTCGCCCAGAGTTCGTCGGATCATGAATTATGCGTTGCGCTACGATGCACCCGTAAAATGTTTTCAGGAATTTTACACATCCACCGCTGTGGCAGACTATGATGTTGTTCGCCGATTCCGTCAGAAGGGTTATGGATATTCAGCTTTCTTACACCCCGAAGTGGCTGAAACGGCTGATGGTGGTGTTGGCGTAGCGATCTTTTCTATTTACCCGATTCTTCATTCTGGTCGGGAAGTATTTAGCCGGGGCAACGGGCTGGTTTGGGCTAATATAAAAGTTGGCAATGATACGATCCGGATCATCAATGTACATTTACAATCGATGGGTATCCGGGTCGGTAAAGTATTGGATCAGGAAAAACTTACCGGTGTTCGCCACGAAACAAGAGGAGTATTGAGTGCCTTGCGGTTCGGATTTATTGAACGAGGGCAACAGGTTCAACGGGTTGAGCGGCATATCCGCGAGAGCGAATTTCCGGTAATCGTCACGGGTGACCATAACGATACGCCTTATAGTGTTGTGTATGAACGGCTCCGACGGTTGTTGCCAAATAGTTTTGAGGACGCTGGTCGTGGTTTTGGCTTCACGTATAACCGCTTACCCGGTTTCATACGCATCGATCACCAATTTCATGATCCTAAATTATCACTACTGGATTTCGAGACAATCAATTATATCGCGTACTCCGATCATTATCCGATTGTAGGTACGTATCTGTTAGGTCGGGCAGCAAAGAAATAAATTACTCGTTTAGTAATTAGAAAATTCAGGACTGCTTTTCGTAATCAGGGAAATTCGGGCTCATCACCTACGGATGGGCATTTACCCACACTTCGCCGTCTGTAAAAACTTCTTTCTTCCAGATCGGTACAGTTTGTTTTATCGTATCGATTATGTACCGACATGCCTCAAAGGCATCAGCGCGATGAGCAGTAGCTACGCCAATAAGTACGGCTATTTCGCCCGTGAGTAATGTGCCTTTTCGATGAATAATCGTATAACGGAGGATTGGCCAGCGACGGTGGGCTTCATCCGCAATTTTCTGCATCTCCATGATCGCCATACGGTCGTAGGCTTCATATTCGAGCCGATCAACCGGGCGCTCCTGTGTATTATCGCGCACAACACCCAGAAATAAGTCAAGTGCTCCAGCCTGATCGGTTTGTAGGTAGCTTAGAGCCGAAGCAACATCAATAGGATTCGTGACAAGTGAAATCATTGCAGGTTAGTTGATCGTTAGCGGTCTACTGTGGCAGCTTTGATAAGCTGAAAGTTTAAGCGGATTTATCCTCCGCTAACGGGCGGAATAAGGGCAATTTCATCTTTGCTGGTGAGTAACTGATCTGTTTCGGCATATTCGCCATTAACTGCTACCAACAATGATCGAATACCCGACAAGTCAGGATAGTCTTGATAGAGTTGGGCCAGCAGATCACTCACACGGGCTCCTTCACCAACCGGCACTGAAACTGCCGACTGGCCGGTCAGGTCACGGGTTATACCAAACAGAAGTACTGAAATAGGGGTGTTCATTAGTCAAAATAACGCTTTAAAGGAACAGCAAACAATTGTATGCTGGTAACATAATAATCGTTTAATGAAGTTTCTCGTAACCAATAAAAATGGTGACACCACCCGAAGGTAATGTCACCATTTTTATTAGGAGAGTTAGGGAAATTGCTGATTAATTGGACTTATCTAGCTTGCGCTCAGCCTTTTTTAACTTTTTATCGGTTTTGTCGAGCGCTTTATTCGTTCCGTCTTTTACGTCTTCTTTCGTATTTTTAGCGGCCCTCGATACTTTTCGCCCTGCTTTTTTTGTCTCACGGCCAGCTTTATCGGCAGCTGCGTCAACGGTTTGACCAGCCTGCTTGGCTGTTTCTTTAGCTTTCTCTTTGGTATCCTGGGCCAAGGCAACAGACAGAGTAAAGACCAGCGCTGCGGCCAACGTCATTAACTTTTTCATAGTCATTGAGTGTTTGCGAATTTACGCTTGTACAACCGCCCAACGAGTTCAATTGTTTAATGAGTTAGTCTTTATGCTTGAAAACTTTTACCTGATAAACGTAAGCCTGCATCCGTTTAATCTGCAGTTTGCGCGGCAGCCTGGCAAGGGTATTTTTCCGGTTCAGTCGTAAAGGCAGACCCTTTAGTGAGTCGACCGGTATGTTATTCAAGGCTTTAAGAAGATAATTGGTTTTTACCGCAAAGCTAACTCCTTCCGATGTTGTTTGCTTACCGCTGATAATACCGATCACATTGCCTTTTTCGTCCAGCAGGGGTCCACCCGAGTTTCCTGGGTTAACGCCAATAGCTACCTGATAGGCCGTCGAATCGCCCCGGTAGCCAGTCCCAGAGCTAAGATAACCCTCTCCATAGACAATCTCTTCGCGAGGATAGCCAAGTGTGTAGACCCGCTCGCCCAGATCTGACTGGTGTGCATCGAAACTGTAGGGAACTGGCGTGAGCGCCCGGAACGCACTGTCGTCGCAGAGTTGTAGAAATGCCAGATCGTATGTTTGATCGGCATGAACAACACGCGCTTTATAGACTTCTCCGGTTGGGCTTTGTACGTACACCGAATCAGCATCCCGGATAATGTGGTTATTGGTAACCATATAGCCATCGGCTGTCAGCATAAATCCTGACCCTGAAACCTGGGCCGGATTAACCGAGAGGGCGCGGCCTCGGCCGTTAAGATCGCTCAGTAATTTGCGCTGCGATGATTTAACGGCCTGAATCTCCTTACTTAATAAGCTGTATTGCTGTTCCTGCTGTCGATGGCCCTGCTGATAGGATCGGTATAGAAAAATTGATCCGAATGTTGTAATAACGGCAACAGAAGCCGCAACGGCCAGTGTCGTACGGTATGTACGCCAGAGCGAACGAATCTGACCTGACTGCTGTGCTTCAGCCTGGTATAGACCAACTTCTTCACGTACGGCATCCATATCCAGTTTGCTGTGAATGGCTGTCAGCTTTTGCTGAAGCCGAACTCGTTCGCCATACGCCCGCAATGTGCCTTCAATGTCTTTTTCGTCATTAGTCTCCATTGTTGTTGTGCAGACTTTACAGTCAGTTAAGTATAACGGTTGGCAGAGGTGCCGAAGCACCCTTAGCTTTGTTTGTACTCGGAAAAAAACAATCGCTTAAGCCGCATCAGGCATTTATACTTCTGCGTTTTTGCGTTGTCAGGATTCGTATAGCCAAACTTGTCGGTTATAGCCTGCATACTCAGGTGCCGGATATAAAAATCTTCCAGCAGTGTGCGGCAGGGTTCGCCAAGTCGGTCGAGCGAATCAGCCATTAAATCGAATTGCCGATCCCGCTCTTCGTGTTCAGTTAAATCAGCGTCGATTTGCTGCCCCGCAAAATCATCAGCGGCAGGCGTTTCTATATCGCGTACCATGAATCGATTACGTTGCGTCAACTGCTTCAGCCAAAGACGACGACCAACAGAATACAAGTATGTCTTTAGTTGGCAATGCAACTCCAGCGTACCACTCTGTGCTTTTTCGTATAGTACGACGATGGTTTCCTGATAAATGTCTTTAGCATCATCTTCGCTACCGCTATTGCTGGTGACGAAATGTAATACCATCGGAAAATACCGTCGATACAATTGGTTCAGCACATCGTCGGAACCAGTGGCCAGGCCCGCCAGCAATTCATCGTCGGTTAATACGGGCCGCCTACTTTCCTTCATTGCATTGCTTCATTACTTAATACAAAATCATTCCGAACGTAACCCAAAAAAAAGTTAAAAAAAATTGGGTTACCTTTTTTCCAATGGCGTATTAACGTTGACATTGTTACAGTAATCACACGTAAACAAAAACGCCCCAAAACTATGAAAGCATTCACGAAATCTGCCTTCTTTTTCATGGCTATGATCGCCCTTGCAACCTCTTGCAGCTCGAAAAAGACTGAAACTGAGACGACTTCGACCGATTCTACTTCGACCATGATGTCTGACTCGACGACCGCTACGGACTCGACGATGGCTGGCGATTCGGCTTCGACCATGTCGTCGGATAGCGCGAAGTAATTTTTGCTAAGGCACAACTGCCGGTAATAATACCGACAACGCTATAAACGCTTGGAAGCCCCTCGATAGTCGAAGGGCTTCTTCTTTTTTATATACATTACAAGAATAAAGTAAAAGACGTTCGCGGTAAAGAATGGCTCACATGTAGTGCTCACGCATAAATCGTACCGAATATTGCCAATAAAGAACGTCAATCAACCGGAGCCTATTTTTGTAGCTGTCCAATCTACATTTCTTCAGGTAAAGCTTTTTCTGCCATACTACTGGCTAAGGTCTAGTATGACGAATGGTGACCGACAAGCAGTCACCATTCAGTCTCAAATTCGTTAATGCTTCCGGCTTCCATTTCGACTATCGCTATGCCCGGAGTGGCCATGCCCTCCTCGTTCTTCAGCTAATTCGCTCTTAGTCTTACCCTCAACGTTATGCTCGTCTTCGGGCCCTTGTTTGCTTTTATTGGCATTGATCATCGTGCGCTCGCCATTAGGACGTTGACCTCCGGTATCGTGAGCATTCTGATTACGGGTCCGACCATCATTTGGCTGCAAATTATTGGAGCCTGGTTGGTTTGTGGTTTTGTTGTTAGCCATGATTTTAGTCTTTTGTTGAGTAATCTAAAAACTGACTGGCATCTGAAATGTTCATAAACAAAAAGACCCGCCTTGCAGCGGGTCTTTTTGTTTATGACTGCATAACACTACGATTAGTAGCCAGGATTCTGTTTTAGAATGCCTTTCTGATAGTCAACCTGAGTTTGTGGAATAGGCATGTACTCATCTTTACCAGCGGTGAATTTTCCGCCACCATAAGCCACTGTCAACCTTGCGCCTTCATATGCTAGGAATGCGTTAAGAGCAGTAGCAGCGATGCCCCAGCGAACAAGGTCATAGAAACGGTGGCCTTCACCTGATAATTCTAGCTTGCGCTCAAACTGAACGGCGGTGCGAGCTGCTGCCTTATCGGCAAAGGGAGTCGTATAGTTAGCGATCAAATAATTGGCCGCTGGCTTACCATCTGCACCTTTAACAAAACCGTCGGCATTGGCTGCCCGCGTACGAACCTGGTTAACATATTTACGGGCTGTTTCTAAGCTACCTACTTCGACTTCGGCTTCAGCCGCCATCAGCAGTACGTCGGCATAACGGATAATGCAGTAGTTAATTGCTGAATAGCCATCTGTCCAGGAGCTACCATCGGTAAGGGTTTTATCCTGCGATTTGTAGAAGACGAACTTTTTAGGAGAATAAGGACCGGCAAAGCTCTGATCACGAATCCAGTCAAGGCCTGGGTGAACCATCCAGTCAAGATAAGGAATACCACGACGTCCAATTGACCAGTCTAAACGTGGATCAACCGTACCTGCGTCTGGTGTGAAAGGAGCACTTGAGGCAAGCCCCTGATCTGTTTTCAATTGGTTAGCTCCTGTATTATAGGAACCGTCCAGCAAAGGAAGCCCTTTGGCATCTACCCGGAAAGAATTACCTAGCTCGAAACTAGGTGCAAAGAAACCACAGCAACCAGCAGGACCATTAGAACCCGTGTTGTACGGGAAGTTCAGAACCAGATCGGGGTTAGCATTGTCGGAGCTACCTGTGTTAGCTGCAGCCTGAGTGGCAAAGATCGATTCTTCATTGTTATCATTTGCTGCATTGAAGACCTGAGCATACTGAGGTACCAGACCATATTTTTTTCCATTGGTTGTTTGACCATTGGCAATAATCAGATCAAACAGCGCTTTGGCTTCCGCATATTTCTTTTGATATAAATATGTTTTCGCCAGGTACGAAGCAGCTGCCCATTTATTGGCACGACCAGCTGCGGTCTGTGTTTCGGGCAAATTGTCATACGCGAATTTGAAATCAGCTTCAAGCTTAGGCCAGATATCAACATCGTTCTTAACCTGATCGATACCTGTTCCATAATCAACTGTTTCGTCGACGTAGGGAACCATGTTGAAAGCTCGCTTCAATTCAAAATAATAGTGACCCCGCAGAAAACGGGCTTCACCGGTGAGCCGTGTTTTATCGGTAGCTGTTACATCTGTCCCAGCCGAAGGCAGAGACCGAAGTACGATGTTCGCACGGCTTACACCTTCATACATAGCGTTCCATTTCGCATTTACTTCACCGCTGGAAGCAAGGAGCTGGTACGTTCCGTAGGGAGTTAGTGCGTTAAAATCGCCCGAGTTTGAGCCTTTGTTGGCATCTCCACCTGAGATACTACCCCGAACCCAGTTATAGGAGCTGGCCGACTGGCTAAAGCCCCGAGCGTTTAACTGTGCATAAGTAGAGAGCAACAGTCCTTCAAAACCCGCTTTGGACGTTAACTGGGTACTGGCCAACTGGCCAGTGGCCGGCACTTCTAAGAATTTTTCTTTGCAAGAAAACGTAGCCAACATGAGCACTGCTGTGGCTATGGTTCCTTTTGTAATAGGATTTTTCATAGTGAAATGTACCTGAAAAGTTAGATTTGTAGATGGGGAGATTATCAGATGTCAGTTAACCTCCCCATTTCTTACCAAAGTCGTTTAGAAACCAAAGCTCAAGCCAACGTTGTAGCCACGCGTGACAGGATAGTTACCAACATCAATACCAAAGTTTGTATCGGCTGATCCACCTACGGCTGGGTCTAAGCCCGCGTATTTCGTGATGGTGAACAAATTGGTAGCCGAAGCCGAAACACGCAACCGGCTAAACTTGATCTTGTTCAGCAAAACAGCTGGGAACGTATAACCGATATTCAGGTATTGCATACGGCCATACGAGCCATTTTCCACGTAGTAAGAATTGGCCTGTGTATTCGTGCTGAAGTTCGATGTGTTTTCGAAAATGGGGACACTCGTATCTGTGTGTGTTGGCAGCCACGAATCTTTCACCCGAGCGCTAACCGCAGCTCCCGTAAACGAAGGATAGAAATCGGTAAACCAGCGTTGGTTATTAAAAATCTTATTGCCCAACGATGCATACAGGTTTGTGTTCAGATCGAATCCTTTGTATTTCAGCGTCAGCGTTAAACTACCTGTAAATTTAGGAATCGGGCTACCCAGATACTGCCGGTCGTTGTCGTCAATCTTACCATCGTTATTTGTATCGGCGTAGCGGAAACGGCCTGGAGCTTTACCATCTTGTGTTGGAGCAGCGGCAACTTCCTCTTTGCTATTGAACAAGCCAATAACTTTATAGCCATAGAACGAAGACAGATCATGACCAGGCTCATTCCGAACAACAGGCGTACCCAGGCGTGTACCACCCCCCGTAAAATAGGGAACCGATGGAGCAATAGCCGTGATTTTGTTGTCCAGAATACTACCGATGGCAGTAACCTCATAGTTCAGGTCGCCGGTAATATTGCCACGTGTCGTAATTAAGAGGTCAATCCCTTTGTTACGCATACTGGCAACGTTAACATAAGGAGCATTGGCACGTACACCTACTACACCAGGCAGAGCCAGCGGATAAAGCAGATCCTTGGTATCTTTTTGCCATAAATCGAGTACAACTTCTAATTTATTGTTGAAAAACGATCCATCGATACCGATGTTAGATGTGACGCTGGTTTCCCATTTCGCATTGGCATTACCAATCTGGCTCCGGTAGAAACCAGGGGAGATTGATGTATTGGCACCGCCAATGTCATAACCATTACCTGCGTTAGAGGCAAAGAGGTTATACTGGTTTGTAGAGCTCAGGTAATTTGAGTTACCCATCAATCCATAACCACCCCGAATTTTCAGATCGGATACCCAGGGAAGGTTTTTCATGAAATCCTCCGACGAAAGCCGCCATGCTACCGAAGCCGCTGGGAAGACCCCATACCGATTGTTGGCACCAAACTGCGACGAACCATCACGACGAACAACTCCAGTTACAATGTATTTATCATTGTAGGTATACTTGACTTGGCCAAACAGCGAGTAGAAATTGTTGCCTAAGCTATAATAACTACCAACCTGGCGCGTAGCTCCTGGAGTTGTTGTACTGATCGTTACGTAGTTTGGATCAGTGGTGAACGGGTTGAGACCCGATCCACTAACACCCCGGCCTTTTCCGGTATTCAGCGCTTCGATACCTACTAATGCACCAACCTCGTGAATGCCGAATTTTTGCTTGTAAGAGGCCGTATTGGTAAACGTCCAGGCTAAGCCAACGTTCGAACCTTCGCTATAGGTATAGTTCGTATTGTTCTCGGAGTTTTCGTACTGGGCCCGCGAGTAGTTATTGTTGTAATTACTGAAGTACGTGCCACCGATGCTACTGCGGAGCGTTAATGCTGGAATAACATCGTACTCTAAGTAAGCATTACCAAAGCCAAACACCGTGAAATTTTTGTTATCAGCAGCTGCAATGCGGTTAGCTACCGGGTTCCGTGCATTGTTGAAACCAGGAGCGGCCGTGCCTGCATAACCGCCAAACGCGTTATAAACTGGAATGATTGGCGGCATCCGGAAAGCTAACAGAATGTCATTTTCATCAGACGATACACTCGAGTTGTTGTTGGTATTGTTCCCAAGTGTTCCCCCTGTGCCACCTTGTAGACCCGTTGCCGAGACATAGGCAAACTGAATGTTTTCACCAAAACGTAATTTCTTCGTGATGTCGAATTCCGTATTTGCCCGGAAGTTGTAACGAGAGAAATTGTTATAGGTGATGATCCCTGACTGCTGTTGCACACCAACGCTGATGTAGTAACGGCTGGATTCGGTGCCTCCCGAAAAGCCTAATGTATGCCGGGTCAGTGGAGCTACGTGAGTAATTTCCTTATACCAGTCGGTACCTTGCTTGTTGGCAGCAATAACATTGTAAATAGCTCCGTTGGCCGGGTCAGTATTGTACTTAAGTTTTTCCGCAGCTAAATCAACACTACTGGCAGCCAGGCCTGACCGGCCGCCTACCAGGATGTAATCGGGTAGAACTGGCGTCTGGCCTGTGCCATACTGATTACTGGCTATACCTGTAAAGCTATCTGGTCCGATTGGAGTGCCGGTCTGGAAATTATCATTTTTGCGAGCTTGCCAGGTCCAATCGGCCTGTTCTTGCGGAGTCAAAATTTTGGGACCGTGTCCTGGATCGGTAACACCATATAATCCATCGTAACTAACGCTTAGTTTTTGCGCCCGGCGCTGACCTTTCTTGGTCGTTAAAACAATAACCCCAGCCGCGGCACGCGCTCCATAAATAGAAGCCGAAGCAGCATCTTTCAGTACGGTGGTTGTTTCGATATCATCTGGTGCAATGAACTGAGAAGTCTGGGTAGGAACACCATCGACAACATATAAAGGCTGGTTACCACCAAAGGAGCCAAAGCCCCGAACCCGTACCTGGCTGGTCGTACCAGGCTGTCCGTTTGTGATAACGGTTACCCCGGCAACACGACCCTGTAGCTGTTGCTCAACGTTTGTTGAGGGAACGACTTTAAGCTGTGCTGGCTTTACGGTCGAAACGGCACCGGTAACATCCCGGCGATTTTCGGTCGAATAACCCGTTACTACTACTTCGCTCAGGGCGGTGGATTCGTCCTCAAGCGTAACGTCTACGGCCGTGCGATTACCCACGGTTACCTCCTGCGTTTTAAAACCAATCGCGGAAATAACGATTATCGGGGCAGCACCCCGAACATTCAAACTGTAAGCACCATTTGCATCGGTGGCGGTACCCGTAGTTGTTCCTTTCAGAACGACGTTGGCACCTGGAACTGGTCCATCTGCGCCGGTGACTTTACCCGTCACCCGACGGTCTTGAGCGGAAGCATTTAAGCTCCACAGCAGCATGACTGCACCTAAAATTGAGGCATGCAGAAGTCTGTAAAGTGTTGACTTCATAGGTTGGCAAAAATTGGTTTAAAGGGTTGTACTAATTCTATAGAGAAAATAATCATACAAATATTATAGCTGTTTAATCATATTCCAAAGTAGAATCAGAATAAAATTTAGCGTATTTGCCTTCGCGAAGTACAAATTCTAGGTAATATCACTTATTGCGTTTTTGCAAATAGCTGAAAAACAATCAATTACTATATAATTGGTATAGATAATGCACTATCAATGAATTTTTAAAAAATCTAATAAAATATTTCAAAAGGTGGCTGCAAGGCCGAGGATCGGCTGTTTTGACGGTTTACCTTTGTCAACTTATGCATACTAATTATTATTTTCTTCGTCAGCTTGCACCTGCTCTTGACTTACAATTAGCAGGACTTCGGTTTGTCGAGTGCTTTAGTCAGGATCGCGACGAAGTCGTGCTCGTATTTGCTCAGGCGAAGGGGAGGCTGAATTACTACAAGCCCTTTTATATCAAGGCAACGCTCCGCCCGGACTTTTCGGGTTTATTGTTTCCGGAGCGAGTGCAGCGTGCCCGTACCAATAGTATCGACCTGTTTGAGGAGGTGATCAATCCTGTGCGAGCACATGAACAGGATCAATTGGCCAGCAATGTTGCCGAAGAAGTTACTGCCAATCGACCCGGCCGAGCGGTAGTCGGTGTTCGTTTTTTTCTGAACGAACGTTGCCTGGCAATTTTGCTCGAAGACCAATATACGTTGCTGTTTAAGTTTTTTGGTAATCGCCCCAATTTGCTGGCCTTTCACGGGAATGCAGTTATTGAACTCTTTAATCAAAAGCTGGCCTCAGATCAGCAACTCGTCCTCGACGCCTTTGACCGGCCTATCGATCAATCCTGGGAGGCATTTGTTCAGGCAGGATTTGAGTATCGAAAGCTCTTCCCGACATTTGGCAGAGTAGTAAATGAGTGGATTTCCCAGCAAAAAGCTGGGCTTGAAGAAAAGATAGGGCCGCATGAAGAGTGGGAAATAATTCAGCAAACATTACAAAGGCTGGAACAACCCCGCTACTATCTGACCCGGCTAGATCATAGACCGACACTTAGCCTGGTGCCCATTGGCGACATACAGCGTGAATTTGATGATTCCATAGAGGCTGCCAATCGCTTTTTTATCTCCTATAATGGCTTAAACGTCTTTGAGCGCGAAAAAGGGGATTTATTACGGTTACTTGAAAAAAGGAGGAAACGAGCTGAGTCACTCATTGAAGTCAATCTTCAGCGAATGATTGACCGGGAGGAGGGGGCAAGCCATGAAGAAATAGGGCATATCCTGATGGCTAATTTACACGACATTCCGAAAGGCCCAGGAGCGAAGTCGCCTGAGACAGTAACGTTGGTCGATTTTTACCGGGATCAACCTATTACAATCAGACTGAAGCCCGATCTAAGTCCGCAGAAGAATGCCGAAAATTATTACAGAAAGGCCAAGAACGAGAAACTGGAGGCAGATTACCTAACAGCGCAGGTAACGGCTCGTGAGGAAGAAATTATTCGTCTTGATCAACAAAAAGCCGATCTGGAAGCTATTCAGACATTAAAAGAATTACGCCGGTATACAAAACAGCATAATCTATTGGGCGATCAACCGGGTAAGGGAATAAATGAGGATGGCACCATCCAGCTTTTTAAGGAAGTAACAGTGGATAACTTCCGAATTCTGATTGGGCGCAATGCCAGGAACAACGATTTATTGACGCAGAAATACGCCTACAAAGACGATTTGTGGCTTCATGCCCGCGATGTGGCTGGCTCACATGTTATCATAAAACATCAGGCTGGTAAGCCATTTCCTAAAAACGTGATCGAGCGGGCCGCTGAATTGGCCGCATGGTACTCAAAACGCCGAACAGATAGCCTGTGCCCGGTTATTGTGACACCTAAGAAATTCGTTCGTAAGCCAAAAGGGCTTGCTGAAGGGCAAGTGATCGTAGAGAAAGAATCTAGTATTCTGGTCGTACCTAAAGAATAATTCAGTACGTGAGCAGTCCGGATTGCTCACGTACTGGTCGTCGCTATTGCTCTACAGAGAGGCTCATTGTGGCCACAATAAGCCGGTTCATTTCACTCCAGGTATGATCCCAGGAGTTTTCCATGAGGAATTCGTCAATGGCGGTCCAATCTGTTGGGTGCCCACCCGTAAGGGCCGTTTCGATAGCAGATTCGAAGGCTGATGCCGAATCGGCAATTTGGATAAAGTCGGCATTACCATAGGTTCGTACAACGTCGCGGATGGGTGTTGATACGACTGGTAAGCCAGCTGCCAGGTATTCAGGAGTTTTAGTCGGACTAATAAACCGGGTCGAGTTGTTGAGGGCAAATGGCAGCATAGCAACATCCCAGTTGCTGAAATAGGCGGGCAAGTCTTTATACGACTTCATGCCCAGGTAATGGACATTGGAGGTACGGGGCAGTATAGCTGGGTTAATCTTGACGATTGGGCCCAGCAGCATAAACTGCCACTGTGGTCGGCGTTGTGCGAGTTCGCGTAATAGCTCATAATCGAACCGTTCGTCAATGACACCGCTAAAGCCAATACGGGGTTGGGGAATTACACGTTGATCAGCAGGATCAGGCTGTGGCTGTCGAGCTACCGAGAAATGTGAAAAGTCGATGCTGCTTGGAAACGCAAATACATGTGGGTGTCGGGTACACTTTGCTTCATAAAGGCTGTGTCCGCCAGTAAAAACAATATTAGCCCGCTCCATTAGTCGTTTCTCCTCTTCCAGTAATTGTGGTGGTGCTCCCCAAAATGCCGATAACTCATCCATACAGTCGTAGACGGTTATTCTGGGTGTAAGATGATCGCTGAACAGAAGAGCCATCGGTGTGTAATACCAGGCTATGAAGTTGTTAATTCGTTCATTCGCCATGAACGTATCGATCAATTGTCGTTGTAAGCGAATTGCTTCGGCAGGCTTGGTTCCGTGGGGTAAATGAGGCACCAGAACCGTCAGACGATCGGTTTGATGGCAACGGGTAAGTGTCAACTGGTCTCCCCAAATCGGTTCCTCAATAAACCAGACCCGGTAATTTCTGGTCGCCCGGTTTAATAAATGCTGAGGCCGCTGATACACAAAATTCCAGCGGAGGTGAGAGAAACAGATCAGATCCTGGACATCGTCGACTGGGAATGAAGTGGCACTGTGATTTACTGTAGCCGGGTTGAGCTGCCGGGTAGATAGGTTAATAGCCTTGGTTGAATCAGGCGATGAGTCCGTAATTTCCATAAACAGGTTGTGAAGAAAATTGATTGAATAGTCCAATCAGAACTTGATTAGACCGGTATTCCTCCAATTTAAAAAACATGACTGTATATGAAATGTTGATTGCAAAAATAATTAATTGAGGGAGTGGCCCCTGGTCGCTCCAGCAGCCTACATCATAGGCAGGAAGATGCTGAACGTAGCGCCATTTCCTTCCTGGCTTTTTGCCGTAATATGCCCACCATGAATATCAACTACCTTTTTACAAATCGCTAAACCCATGCCTGTTCCGGCATATTGCATCCGTCCATGGAGCCGTTGAAAAATAGTGAAAATGCGATCCAGATACCGTTCGTCAAATCCAATACCATTGTCGGAAACAGTCAGTACGGCAAAACGACGACCTGCCTGCGACACATCCGACTGGGATAGAGCAGCAGGTAGCTCAGATTCGGTGGCTACGTAACCACCAATACTAACTCGGGGAGGTATCGGGCCGCCAGTCGGAGTGCTATTCTGAAACTTAAGTGCATTACTTAATAAATTCTGGAATAATTGCCGAAGCAGAGAGGCATCACCCCAAACGGCTGGCAAGATATTGATCGTCAACTGGGCTTTTCGATCATAAATTGTTAGTTCAAGATCGTCGGCCACCGATGCAACCAGATGATTGAGATCTACTAAGCCAAACGTAGTTGAATTGCCCGACAACCGGGAGAAAGTCAGTAAATCCTGTACCAATGATCGCATGCGCCCGGCCGATGTCTGCATTCGCCGGATCAGATCAGCTGCTGATTCGCTCAATTCATGGGCGAACTGATCATTCAGTACATCGCCAAAAGAAACAATCTTACGTAAAGGCTCCTGCAAATCGTGCGAAGCTACGTAGGCAAATTGCTCCAGGTTATGATTAGAACGGTGGAGTTCCTGAACAGTAACCTCCAGTTGCTGGTGCATCTGTTTGGCCGTCGTAATATCCTGCACGGTAGCCACAAATCCATCGTTGAGGTGATTCAGCGTAACGTCGAACCATCGCCCCAATGCTGGCACAAATTCTTCAATCCGAATCGTTTCGTCCGTGTTAAGCATTTGCCGCAATCGATCCATGCGCTGGGGTTTAAGCGGATAGATATTGGTTAATAACAGGCCCGTAAAGCGCATATCAGCCTGCCCGACAAGTTCGTCAAATTGCCGATTGGTGAGTGTAATCTTAAAATTAATGATTGCCTGTTGAGCATTACGAACTGCTTCAAACACCACAATGGCGTTAGGCGATGAATTCAGAACGCCATTGAGCAGCGTAGTTTGCCGGGCCAATCGACGGGCAGTCTGGTGTAAATCACTCGTTTCGGTATAGGAAAGCAATAGACCATCCCGACCAAATGGAGCAGCTGATTGAACTACCCAGACCTCCCGATCGTCAATCTTGTAATTCTGTTCGATGCGGTGCGCTTCGCCTGTTTCGATCACCTTGAGGTAGGTTTGCCAGAGTTTTGTTTCGCGGACGGATGGAAAAAAATCCGTCAATAGCCGTCCTATAATAGCTGTTTTTTCGCTCTGGCTACCAGGAAAGGTGTCTTTCAGCGCAGTCTGGTTCGCAAATTGATACTGAAAATTAATGATTGGCCCATCAGGAGCGGAACCTTCACGGACGGCTATCAAACCAACTAATCCATTAATTGAATGAGCCAGTACCTGTTGCCAGAGGAATGCCTGCTCTTCGGTGGATAGTACAAATCCGGGAGGAGCTGCATTAAAAGAAGATAGGTGATTCATGAAGGTTACGGTATAGTTAAGGATAGATACGCATCTATAGAACTTCAGGATTTATGAGTTTGGTATAAAAAAAACAATAAAATTGGGAGAAATGCGTACTAGTTGGTCTAAAAAAAATGCCCTGGCACTCTTCGTGAGCGTTTTGGGCATTGTGTTGATAATGAATGCGTTGTTACTTGACTCCAATCGCCCTATTTAGCAGAAATACCGTTAAATAAATGAATGGAAATTGCCAATAACCAAGTTTCTGTCGAGCCATGCGTTGACGCATAATGATTGTATATCATTGACAGTATTTGGGCAGGGAGCAAACGGATCAGGACCCTGGTGTCAATTTTTTACCTTCATTCAGTTCAAACAAATAGCCATCAAGGTCAGAAAAGTAAACCTGAACCACGCCATCGAAACGCACCTGTTTGTGAAAGGGTATGTTCTGGGCTTTCAGGTATTGTTCGGCCTTGCTAATGTCCGCGACAAATAACGCAAAATGGCTTCCGTTCTTGTCGTGTGTAATTTGTTCCGTTCGCCCGTCCATGAGGTGAATCTGCTGACCATCACCTAAATCGAACCAGGCACGGATCGCTTTCAGATTATCAGGAACAGGAATTGGTTTTAAGCCCATAACATCGCGATAAAAGAGGGCACTCTTCGCGACATCTTTTACGTGAATAGCCAGGTGATTGTGCCGGATGATCCCAAGTTTATCCTGGCCGAAAAGTGTACCGGATGTGAAGCCAATACATACCAATAGAAATAAAATAAGTCGCTTTTTCATAGTCCACGAAAGTAATCAATGAATTAAAACGACTTGGGTAGTTTGACTATTTTTTTGATCAATTGTGAGTATATAACGTCCGGAAGGAAGGCCGCGTAAATTAACTGTTCGGGAATAATCGCCAGCACCGGGAATTGACTCGGTTATGGTTCGCAGCCTCTGCCCGAGCATACTCGTCAGCGTTAATGTGACAGGTCCGGCCGACTGTGCTGAAAAATCAACGGTCAAGGTTTCTACTGTTGGATTTGGGTATACGCGTATAGGACCCGACACGGGTTCGTTAATCGCCGTTATGGGGGCCAGAACAACGGGTTCGACTGTTTTCAGAATTAAATTGGCCGGGTCTATCAACACGCCCGTTACCGCCCCGCGCGTAGGTAAGGTAAAGGTCTGATCGGCTTGATCGTTTAACACTGTTACGGTTGTATCGCCTGAGGCCGATTGCACCCGTATTTGAACCGGCATTGTAAACGAAGCAGGGTTAGTGGCAACCGTATTGCGTTGTTCAAGCCGTAGTTGTATAGTACGCGACCCGTTTATGATCGAAGCTGTGGCGCGGTAGGTTGGATACCCTTCGCCGTAAATCCACTGCTGGAAGAAATAGCCTAATTTTTGACCGGAAACCTGTTCTGCAACGGCCTGAAAATCGTCTGTTACGGCCGATTTGTAGGCAACGGTCGGTGAGGCTGCGTATGCACGAAGAATCTTGAAAAATGTCTCATCACCCACAACACCCCGGAGCATATGCAGTACAGTTGCTCCTTTTGCATAAGTGCGGTTACCATCGAAAATATTGCCGAAGTTGGTAATATTCTGGACGTATATGGAGCCACGGGCGTTACGGGCGCGATTCATGAAATTAGTGATGGCCGTTTGGTATCCCGTCATTCCCGTTGTCGACTCGGCATAGATTGTTTCGGCATAAGAGGCAAATCCTTCATTAAGCCATATATTCTGCCAGTCGCGGCAGGTGATCTTGTCGCCAAACCATTGGTGGGCCAACTCATGAGCGATAACATTCGGCGTTAACGCCCGCTCTTCCATCGATGAAATTGTTTGATGCTCCATCCCACCTGTATTCAGGCCAATCTGCGCATGGCCATATTTTTCGCGCAAAAATGGATATGGTCCAAAACGATCGGTAAATAACTGAATCATGGCGGGTGTCTGATCCAGAGCGGCTTTAACCTTCGGTAAGGTTTCCGGATAAATGTAGTGGGTAATTGGCAAGGGAGGCCCACCAGTTGGGAGCGTTGCCGGGGTGTCATAACGCTCGTAGTTTGTCAGCGCAATGGAGATCAGGTATTGGGCAATTGGGTAGCTGTTTCGCCAGCGATAGGTTCGGGTGCCATCAGGGTTGTCGGTGGTGCCGATCAGGATTCCATTGGAAACGGATACAAATCGGGCGGGTGCTGTAATGCTGACCGCTGATGAATCGGCTTTGTCGCCGGGAGTGTCTTTGCAGGGGAACCAGTCCGGTGCACCGTAGGGCTCACTCAAACTCCAGATTACCGGATCGGTAGTCGATTCGTGTTTGCTGAATACAAAAGTGCCCAAGTCACGGCTATTGGGAATGCCCTGATAGTAGACGGTTAACGTCAGCGCCTGCCCAGTAGTCAATGGTTGCGAAGGAGTAATGGTTAGTTGATTTTGCGCATGCTGATAGGTGAGTTTCTGATTACCGGCTTTTACGGAATCAACGCGCAACCCCTGTCCTGTTGGCGTCGTAGTTGAGTTCAGATCCAGAAAGAAACTACGGATTGAGCTTGTACTTCTGAGCGTAATCGTGGCAACCCCCTTCAGGTAATTTGGCGTGTGAGTCAGAGAAAGATCAAGGCCATAATAGGTAACGTCGATGGTCGGATCGCCAGCAAAGGCAATACGCGCTTTAGGATTCGTGGCTAATCGATCATAATAGCCAACTTTGCCTGTCCGACAGGCTACTCCGCCGTCATCAAGTGTGTCGGTCTGTGCCTGAGTAAGATGCGAAAGTAGAAGAAAAAAAATAGAGACTAAACGCATAATAGAACTGCACCTATTGAGGTACTATACCCGAAAACGCTGAAACGAATGGAAAGTTATTGGCCTGATGATAGTTGTTTTTGCTCCTTTATTTTTTCTTCTGCCCGTTCCTTCAAGACATCGAGTTGTCGCTGTTCAGCCTCGGGGAGCTGAAGTTGCCAGCCCATCGAACTGGCGAGCTGATACATCATGTACTGAATCTGATTGTTGGCAATTTTAGGCAGATCGCTCTGTAAGGCCCGATCATTCATTGCCTGCTTGGCTTCATCCAGAATCTGCGTATAATCAGCTCCGCTAAAGTGGTTAAGGATTCCTGCCTGAATGTCATAGAATTTGTAGTCGGTATCTATGGACAGCACTTCTGGCTCCGGAAACGATTCGATGATTAATTTCTTATCGCCAGTGTCGGAAGCCCGAAACCGGACTTTAGCAAAATCAAAGCCAACCAGAACCTTTGACTTTGCAATGACCATTGCCTTTTTGGGGTCATTGAGCAAATAAAGAATTTTCTTTTGATCCTGATAATTATAAATTTCCGAGAAGTACCCTTCGGCCATGACGACCTTGAATACTTTCTCGATGCGTTCCAGTAGGAGGGTTGATTCATGGCGGACGTCTGTGACACCTGAACGATTACGCAGAAAATTCGCGAAAGCAACACCTCCGCCTGCGCCGACAATGAGAAGAAGTACGGTGGTTAAGAAATCCATTGGGTTAAAATCAAGTTATCGTTTGACGACTTACACTTCCGGGTGTCACTCGCTGATTGGCAAAAAGCAGGAAATAACCTGCTTATACGCTGGCAAAGAAACGGATTTTGCGTGGGTTTGTTGAAAACAAAAAGGGGCCAGCAATGACCCCCTTTCGTATCTATAAATTTTATCGACTGACGACTACTTCGCGTAGGCCACCGCCCGCATCTCCCGGATAACCGTCACTTTGATCTGGCCAGGGTATTGCATTTCCTTTTCGATCTTCTGCGAAATTTCGTAGGATAACACACCTGCCCGCTCATCTGAAACGTGATCGGCATCGACCATAATGCGTAGTTCGCGACCAGCCTGAATCGCATAACATTTCGTTACACCTGGGAAGTTGCCTGCCAGTTCTTCCAGTTCTTTGAGCCGTTTGATGTACGATTCCATCATTTCACGACGGGCACCCGGCCGTGAGCCCGAAACGGCATCACAAACCTGAACGATGGGCGAGATCATACTCGTCATCTCGATTTCATCGTGGTGGGCACCAATGGCATTGATTACTTCGGGATTCTCTTTGTATTTCTTGGCTAACTCCATGCCCAGAATGGCATGGGGCAGTTCGGCTTCTTCGGGCCAAACTTTGCCAATGTCATGAAGGAGGCCGGCACGTTTAGCCAGCTTGGCATTCAGCCCTAATTCAGCCGCCATGGTGGCGCAGAGTTTAGCTACTTCGCGAGAGTGCTGGAGCAGGTTCTGGCCGTAGCTGGACCGGAATCGCATCCGCCCAACCATCTTGATCAGCTCGGGATGAAGGCCGTGAATGCCGAGATCAATAACGGTTCGCTCACCGATCTCCACGATTTCATCTTCAATATTTTTACGGGTTTTGGCAACTATTTCTTCAATGCGAGCCGGGTGAATGCGGCCGTCCTGCACGAGTCGGTGTAGTGATAATCGGGCAATTTCGCGCCGAACCGGATCGAAACCGGAAATAATGATGGCTTCGGGCGTATCATCGACAATGATTTCGACGCCGGTTGCTGCTTCCAGGGCTCGAATATTACGACCTTCCCGGCCAATGACCTTCCCTTTTACATCGTCGGATTCGATGTTGAAAACCGAAACGCAGTTTTCGATGGCATGTTCGGTAGCTGTCCGCTGGATGGTTTCGATAACCACCTTTTTGGCTTCTTTGGTAGCCGTTAGTTTGGCTTCCTCAACAATATTTTTGATGTACGATGACGCCCTGGTTTCAGCTTCGGCCTTTAGCGTATCAACAAGTTGTTCACGGGCCTGATCGGCGGAGAGGCCAGCTATTTTTTCGAGTTGCGCAACCTGATCGGCCAGCATACGGTCGGCCTCCTGTTGACGACGATCAACATCTTCTTTCCGTCGGTTAAGCGCATCGATTTGCTGCGATAGGCTATTTTTCTGTTGCGCAAGTTCGTTCCGTTGCTGGTTTAATTCGTTTTCACGGTTTCGCTGCTGGTCGGCCTGTTGGCTAAGTTGCTGCTCGCGCTGCTTGAGTTTTGTTTCGTTCTGAAGAAGTAGATTTCGTTTCTGATTGGTTGTCTCTTCAAATTCGGCTTTCAGCTTAAGGTATTTTTCTTTCGCTTCCAGCATCCGATCTTTTTTAATTGTTTCGGCCTGTAATTCTGCATTTTTCAATATAGAAGCTGCTTTTTCTTCAGCTTCCTGTTCGCGTTTGGCATGAGCGCCCGCCATCATCCGGCGACCGATCACTAGCCCGATTCCGCCACCCGCAAGGGCGGCAAAGACGGCTAACCAAAGTGGGATATCCATTGTACTTATATCGTTTGGGGTGAACAAATAAACCATTCAACCTGCCGCGATACGAGTGCCCAGTATATGACCCGGAGCATTGTGGGGTGGGTGACCCGCCGTTTTTTATGTTGTTATGGCCGGCGTGACGACCTGATCTAACTGAGTTATTTTGTCAAACACCATTTGTTGTAATCGTTGCACCTGTCGTTCTCCTCTGAGCTTGGTAATCAGGCAATCGAAGGCTATTCGCGCTAAAGCATCCTGCGTATCGCTGATGCCCAGATCCCGATATTGCTTCAGTTCATCCTGAAGCAGTTTGGCGGCCTCGCGCACGATTGCTTCCGACTCCGATTCTACAAACAGTTTGTAATATCGGTCGGCAATTTTTACGCGAATAGACAGTTCTTCCATCGCTGCGGTCGGCTCAGAATAGGCTTAAGCCTGGAGCCAATTTGGGTTTATGACAAACTACTCAAGTGAGCTATACACCGTTCTAATTCCCGGATATACTCGTCGAGTTGTTTTTTTAATTCGGCATTCGTATCTGTCTCTGACAGATTGGTACTTACAATAATACCAAAGTCTTTTGACTTTAGTACCTTTTTCTCTGAATTATCTAATTTTTTCTGTAACTCTTTTGTTTGGGTTTGTTGTTCCTTCAGGCGATTATTCAGGTCGTTATTCTGACTTTCCAATTGCCTGATACGCCTTTTGGCATCATCATATACATCTTTTAGCAACCCGATCTTGCGTTCGAGTTGCTCTACCAATGCCACGATTTGATGCTCACTAACCACGGTTTATTTGAGTGATTACGTAAATGAGTGATTGATCAATTGACTAGTGTACTCTCCCAAAATGCAATTTCGCTCGCACTTATTTTCGCATTATTTACGAATTACGGCGCCCAGATCCCGCTCAAAACCAGTCATGAGCCGCTGCATGGTTTTTTCGATAACTGCATCAGTCAGTGTCTGGGTCGGGTCTTGCAGCGTAAAGCTAACAGAGTATGATTTTTTACCCGCGCCCAGGCTTTCTCCCTCATATACATCAAAGGCATTTATCGAACGTAACAATTTGCGTTCCGTTTGATGAGCCAATCGGCTGATCTGTTCGAATGTAACTGCCTTGTCGAGCACCAGTGATAAATCGCGCCGGACTTCCGGAAAACGGGGTACTTCTGCGTAACGGGCTTTAGTATTAGCCAGCTTCAGCAAGGCACTCCAGTCGAAATCGGCGTAAAAAACGGGTTGTTTCAAGTCAACCAGTTTGGTTAATTTTGGCTGAACCAGTCCCAAGCTTACCAGCGGTTTCTTATTAACCAGATAAGTCAAGCCATACTGGAATATAGCAGGGTCAGCAGGCTGTGTATCAACCGATTTTATTCGAAATAGATTCAACACCCGCTGGGCTGCTGTTGCTATATCATGGTAAACTACTGCCTGGCCTTTTTGCAGCCAGCTTTCGGCTTCCTGATTACCAGCCAATGCCAGGCTGAGCCGCATCCGCTCGTTGTATCTACTGGTTCCATCGTCGTTCTGGATCTTGTGGTAAACCTTGCCAAACTCAAATGTCTTCAGATCTTTCTGCCTGCGGTTCAGGTTATAGACCAGCGTTTCGAGTGATGAGAACAACATTGTCTGCCGCATAACCGATAATTCCTCGCTCAGTGGATTCAGTAACGTGACGTCCTCACCAGGCAGCGTAGACCGGATTGCATCATTATAAGCTGGCCGGGTAAGCGAGAGGGTCAGAATTTCGTAGAAGCCATTAGCCGCCAGAAGCTGGCCCACACGGCTTTGCCACTGATTGGGGTCGGTTTTAGGAAACTCAGATAGCGAGTCGGCAGAAAGCGTGACCGATAAAGGCACGTTGTCTAACCCGTAGATCCGCAATATTTCTTCAATAACGTCGGCTTCACGCGTAACGTCTACTCGATAAGGAGGAACAACAGCGATGAAACTGTCGGCACTCATTTCGTCAGCCTGAATATCGAGCGCGTTCAGGATACGGTGAATCTCTGTCCGGTCAATCGCTATGCCAATCAGCCGATCGATATTCCGGTAGCGTACCAGCACCCGGAACGGTTCTATAGGGTCTGGATACAGATCGGTTATTTCAGAACTCACCACACCACCTGCCACTTCCTGAATCAGCAAAGCAGCACGTTTCAGTGCGAATACGGGTATGTTAGGGTCGGTACCTCGCTCGAATCGGAAGGAGGCATCGGTTTTAAGGCCATGATGTTGGGCCGTTTTTCGAACAGATGTCGGGGAAAAATAAGCCGACTCCAGAAAGATGCTTGTCGTCTCGGCAGTTACCCCTGAATTTTGACCACCGAAAACACCCGCAATGCACATCGGTTTTTCTTCATCACAGATCATGAGATCGGTAGCGCTGAGTTTGCGCTCGATGCCATCGAGGGTTACAAAGGGCGTCCCTTCCGGCAACGTTTTAACGATGACCTGAGCACCTGCAATCTTGCCTGTGTCGAAAGCGTGGAGCGGTTGCCCAAGGTCATGACAGACAAAGTTGGTCACATCCACCACGTTGTTGATCGGATTGAGCCCAATGCTGATCAATCGTTTCTTCAACCAGTCTGGCGACTCTCCAACAGTCAGCCCGGTAATGGTTAATCCTGCATAACGCGGGCAGGCCGCAAGGTCTTCTACACGTACGTCGAGCGTAAGATCACGATTATTCACTGCAAAATCGGCCACTGATGGCATGTTCAGTGGTCGGTTCAGGGCAGCTTTCAGATCGCGGGCAGTGCCGAAGTGCGAAGCGGCATCGATGCGGTTCGGAGTCAGACCGATCGCAATCTGATAGTCGGCTTCGAGATTGAAATAGCGGGCGGCTGGTGTTCCATTGGGTATTTGAGCCGCTGGCCCGCTCGTGTCCAGCACGATAATGCCCGCATGAGAAACCCCTAATCCGATTTCATCTTCGGCGCAAATCATCCCTTCGGAGGCAGCCCCACGAATTTTGGCTTTCTTGATTTGGAATGGCTCTCCCGATGCTGGATGCAATGTTGCTCCCACAAGAGCTACCACCACTTTCTGCCCAGCCGCAACGTTGGGTGCTCCGCAAACAATAGAAAGTGGTTGTTCGGCACCGACATCCACTGTTGTCAGACTCAGTTTATCGGCGTCGGGGTGGGGAGTGCAGGTCAGCACTTCGCCAATGACGACGCCTTCCAGCCCACCAGGTATAGCCTCAACTTTCTCGACTCCTTCAACTTCAAGGCCAGTTCCGGTCAGTATTTTGCCTACTTCTTCGGGTGACTCGGGTAAATTAATATACTCTTGCAACCATTTATAGGAAATCTCCATACGATGCCAATGCGATAAATATCGCAAAGGTAAGGAGAAATAGGAACAAGGGGAGTGGAGTAGAAAGAACTATTTGCCCAGCTTTATTACTCCCGTCTTGTCTGTTCAATGATAGCGTTCTCCCGCTTTTACGGCTATAGGAAGTTTATTTTCGGCAGGAGGCAATGGACAGGCAAAAGTAGGATTGTAGGCACAGTAGGGATTATAGGCCGAATTAAAGTCTAATAATGCCTGTGAATCTGTTAGTTGGGCCGGGGCAATCTCCAGATAACGGCCTCCACCATAAGTTTCAGTACCGGAGGTCGCATCGCGGAAGAGTATCGAATACGTATTTTGGACTCTTACAATAAGTAGCCTGCATGTTTCGCCATTAAGAGTGAAAACTGCATGGGCAAATTTATCATAAACTTCCTCAGAGCCATCACTCATTCGAACAACGAGCTTCTGCGTTTTGTCGGCGAAAGGCTCAAGTTTAGCGATTACTCTAAAGTTCAGATCAGATGGAAAATAGGAGAGACCTTTGAAATTCGCTTTATCTGTAATTGGTGAGTCAGTACCGCTTTTGAAAAGCTGATCCTTTTTTTGACGTTCCTGCTGTAGTTGTCGATTGTATTCTTCAGGTTGAACAGACGCATTCAGCCCTTCTGATGAACCCGATTGATTGCCATCGAAAAAGCTGAAATACAGAACGAGCAGAACAAGAAATGAAAGGCCAATTAATAAATATTTGTTCGTCAACATAATTGCAAACGTGCGAAATTTTATTTATAATGTGCTAAAATCATATAAATAAATCGCGCAAGACTGCACTTTCTTTGTGTTAAAGTGACTATCATTACAAATGATGATTTTTACTTAATTTAGTTTTTAATCCTACTTTAATATCTTTGGGTAATTTAGAGCCCTCCAGATTGCTTATTTTCACATTAGTCAATGGCTAAACTCTACGAGCTAAAAACATTTGTTTCTGATAACGGAAACCTGACTGTCTTCGAAAACGTGATTCCGGGGACAATCCAGCGGGTTTTCTATATATATGGAGCTGGGCAGAATCCACGTGCCGGTCATCGTCACGTGCGTGCGTGGAATGCGCTTATTTGTCTGAATGGAAGTTGCCGTGTATACAATCATAACGGAAAGGTAGAAAATACTTATTATCTGGATGATCCGCGGCAGTGCCTTGTTCTGGAGCCTGAAGACTGGCATATCATGGATGAATTTTCGGACGATGCGATTCTGCTCGTTGTTTCGAATGAGCTTTACGATAAAGACGACTATATCCACGAACCCTACCCGAACAGCCGACGTACTGATGAGTCGGTACTAGCCGATTCAGAATGATTCCTTTTCTGGACTTAAAGCGTATTAATCAACCCCATCTGGAGCAGATACGTGAAGCCAACGAGCGAGTATTGTATTCGGGCTGGTATATTCTGGGGCAGGAAGTTGAGCGCTTTGAACGCCAGTTTGCTGATTTTTGCGGAACTCGTCACTGCATTGGCGTTGCCAACGGGCTTGACGCACTCACGCTGGTACTGAAAGCGTGGGACTTCCCGGCCAATAGTGAAGTAATCGTACCTTCCAATGCCTATATCGCATCCGTCCTCAGCGTTACACTGGCTAACCTGATACCTGTCTGGGTCGAACCTGATCCGAATACCTATCTCCTTGACCCAGCCTGTATTGAAGCGGCTATAACCGACCGCACCAGAGCGATTCTCCCTGTTCATTTATACGGTCGCTGCTGTGATATGGGGCCGATTCGTGAGGTAGCCGAAAAATATGGCCTGACTATTCTGGAAGATGCTGCTCAGGCCCACGGTGCAACTTATAACGGAAAACAGGCAGGAAACCTTGGAGATGCTGCCGGTTGGAGTTTTTATCCCAGCAAAAACCTGGGTGCTTTAGGTGATGCCGGGGCCATTACCACAAACGACGATGTTCTGGCTGACCGGATCAGGGCGTTGCGGAATTATGGATCATCGCAGAAATACGTCAATAATTTTATCGGACACAACAGCCGCCTGGATGAACTACAAGCCGCTATTTTGTCGGCAAAATTACCATCGCTGATGCTGGAAAATAAGCGACGCAGAACATTGGCAAAACTGTATCTGACGGGTATTGCCAATCCTGAAGTGCTATTGCCACCGGCCGATCAACTTGAAGAGGATGTTTGGCATTTGTTTGTGATCAGATACCCTCGGCGCGATATACTGCGCACATTTCTGCTTGAACGAGGTATTGGTACGGATGTTCATTACCCCATTCCACCTCACAGGCAACATGCTTACAAACAGTATGCTCACTGCTCGCTGCCAATCTCGGAGCAACTGCATGGTGAAGTACTCAGTTTGCCACTCAATCCATCGCTGACAGACGAAGAGGTGATTTATATAATTGACACGATAAATCAATTTAGCGACTGATGATATGGAGCTAAGCGTCGTTATACCAGTCTACAATAGCGAGCGGACAATTGGGCCACTGGTAGAACGGTTGCAGTCCTGTATAACGCAGCATTCGTTTGAGGTGGTATTAGTGAACGATGGTAGTGCCGATGATTCAGAAGCCGTTTGTTTACAAGTTGCCGATAAGTATACCAACGTTCGCTTTATTTCATTACGCAGAAATTTCGGTGAGTTTAACGCCGTCATGTGTGGACTAAACCATGCAAAAGGCCAGTATGTCGTTATTATTGACGACGATTTTCAGAACCCTCCCGAAGCGATACTGACCCTGCTCACGAAAGCAACAGTCGGTAACTATGACGTGGTTTACAGTTATTATGCCCAAAAGCAACATCACTGGTTCCGAAACGCAGGTAGTTGGCTGGTTAACACGTTAACAACATATTCGCTGGATAAACCGCGTGATTTGTATCTGTCCAGTTTCAAACTTATTCGTCGTGAAGTTGTCGAAGAGATTATTAAATACAAAGGACCATACCCCTATATTGACGGCTTGATTTTTCGGGTTACAGCGAACATTGGCCGGGTCGAAGTACCTCATCATAGCCGTACGGAAGGTCGCTCAAACTATACGATCAGGAAACTGGTCGCTCTGTTTTTGACTGTATTTATTGGGTATTCGCTCTGGCCAATTCGTGTCTTCACGATGATTGGTGTTGTTTTGTTCGGCTTCGGGTTAATAATGGGTACCGGGTTGTGGATAGGCTATATAACTGATCTCATAAATCCTGCGGGATGGATTATTGTCTGTTGGGCAATTGGAACCGCCAGCGGGTTACAGCTCCTCTTTTTAGGCATAATAGGCGAATATCTGGGTAAACTGTTTATGGCCTATAGCGGGCTTCCTACCTATGTAGAAAAGAAACAATCAAATCGACATTCAGCTGACGAGTTACAATGATTGAGCACAGAGGAGAATATGAAAAAATGTTTCGGCTGGAAGGGCAGTTATGGTGGTATCGTATTCTGCATGAGCGCGTAGCTGCTACAATCAAAAACTACTTCGGTGAGCGTCGGGATATTCAGATTCTAGATGCGGGTTGTGGAACCGGTGGGTTACTGGACTTTTTGCGAAAACTCAGCTACAAAAATCTCAATGGTATCGATGGATCGACGGATGCCGTAGCGTTCTGTCATGAACGCGGCTTACCCGTTGTATTAGTCAATCTGAATGAACTGGCTGCCTTTAGACCGGATGAACGCTACGATGTCATTGTCTGCAACGATGTCTTTTGCTATTTCGAGGATGACGATTTGCTCAATTTAGTAAAAGCGCTGGCTCATCGACTTAAACCCGATGGGCTGCTGATCAGTAACAACAACGCCTTCAATGTATTTCGGGGGGAGCACGATCTGGCTGTAGGAAGTGGCCGAAGGTTTGTTCAGTCCGATTTTAATCAGCTGATGCCAGATGCTGGATTACGCATCAGAAAAGCAACGTATTGGAGTTTTATTTTGTCACCGCTCATCCTGGCGATCCGGCAGTGGCAAAGCTGGCAGCTTCGATCTGGCTGGATAAAGCCCGAAAATGTCCAGTCGGATGTATATTTGCCCGGCGCATGGCTTAACGAAACGCTTTATGCGATTGTCAGCGCCGAAGCAAAAATCCTTCCCCGAACCCCATTTGGAAGTTCGCTGTTTATAGTCTCGAAGCCAGTTTAAACTGATTGTGGTAGTTTGCAGGATGTGATAATCCCCAAATTGGTTAGCTGGTGGAGCTACGTAATTAACGATTAGAAATGTTTACTGGAATCATAGAAACCACTGGCCTGGTGGCAGGTATCGAAGCTGAGGGCACTAATTTGACCTTTCGTATTGAATCGTCGCTGGCTGCTGAATTGAAAATTGATCAAAGTGTCAGCCATAATGGCGTCTGCCTGACTGTTACGAGCGTTGCCGATGGAAGCTATACGGTAACGGCCGTTGACGAAACCCTGAAAAAAACCAATCTGGGTCAGCTTCAGATTGGCGAACGGGTCAATCTGGAGCGATGCATGCCTGCCAATGGTCGGTTTGATGGCCATATCGTTCAGGGTCATGTCGACCAAACGGGAATCTGCACCAATGTGCAGGATCTGGATGGGAGCTGGCTGTTTGATTTTCAGTACGACCCCAATCTGGCGGGCAATGTAACAGTTGAAAAAGGATCGATTTGTATCAATGGAGTCAGTCTAACCGTTTTCAATTCACATGACGACGGTTTTCGGGTAACAATTATACCCTACACGTATGAACACACGAGTTTTCGGGATCTGAAATCCGGAGATATTGTTAATCTGGAATTTGACGTTGTAGGGAAGTATATTAAAAAAATGCTGGTAGGCTATCGGTAAGCGTTTTCAGATTCTGCTACTTTTGTGGCCATTGGTAACTAATCAAATAAGAGGATACATAAATAGTAGTAGATTTCTTGTGACTTCATTTACCATCCATCGTTTACTATTTATCCCTAATTACGCAATTTATCACCTGAATGGCTAAAATCAGCACACGCTCCCTTCCTGACCTGCTGATTCAGATTGGCATCATCCTGGCTCTGGTAGCCGTTTTATTTCTGGGTTTCTTTTTTGTGTATTTGCCATTTACAACCAATCATGGCCAAACGATTACCGTTCCGGATGTTTCCAAGTTGAGTTTTGACGAGATGAAAAATATCCTGAACGACCGTAATCTTCGCTATGAAGTCAGTGATTGTACATTTGTGGCGGGTGCGCAGCCACTGACAGTCTTTCAGCAGTATCCGCGGGCCAATTCAAAAGTGAAAGAAGGTCGTAAAATCTACCTTACGCTTATTAAGCGCGTTCCACCGATGGTATCGATGCCTAATCTGGTCGATATGATCGACCGTAGCGCAGCCCGAACCTTAGAATCGCTCGGATTGGTTGAGGGCGAGCGGACCTATGTGCCGGATGTCGCCAAGAATTCAGTACTCCGCCAGCTCTATAATGGCAAGGAAATTGTGCCCGGTACTCCTGTGCCAAAGGGTGCCCGAATTGATCTTGAAGTTGGCGATGGGCTAGGGAATACGATGTTTGAGGTTCCTAACGTTGTAGGATTGCAACTTGATGAGGCCGAAGCGGCTATTCGTGGCTCGAACCTGAAAGTTGGCACGAAAATTTCCGTAGAAGATCCTGAAAAGGAAGTTGGTACGGTTGTTCGGCAACGGCCCGAAGCCCGATCGGGCGAGCGAATCCGTGTTGGCGAAACAATGGATTTGTGGGTTGTAGGGCCGATTGAACCAAATCAGGAATAACCCGTTTCGGGAACCGATTATACATGGATATTGCGCTACCTGTTATTCCGCATCGATACATTCGTCGGGTGTTTTTATGCGGTTTTCTTCTTTTGGCTTGTTTGTTGTCAGCGTCGATTGGCTTGGCCCAAACCCCGTTGAACTTACCTTTCTTCGATGATTTCTCGAAACCATCCGGTGCAACAGGAGAGCAGCCGAATACAGCGCTCTGGATGCCGGGCAGTGGCGTTTACATTAACAATACGATGGGTATTAATCAGCCCACCGTCAACATAGCCACCTTTGATGGATTACGGGCCAATGGGTTACCCTATATTCAGACTAATCAGCTCGCTCAGGATTATACCGATACGCTCACATCCCAGCCTATTAATCTGGGCGCTATGACTGCCAGTAGTGGCGTTTATCTTAGTTTCTTTTATCAGATTAAAGGCTTGGGCGAGCAGCCCGATGGAGGCAGTATATCCATTTTGCCAAGGAAGAGTGTTGTTCCCGGTGATACGACTACGAAATTTGATACCATCGTGAATCAGCCGGCCGATTCGCTATTGCTTCAGTTTCTGGGAAAAGACAATGTATGGCGAAATGTATGGGCAATTGCGGGTGATACAACCAACAATAATTTTATTCAGACATTTGTACCAGTTACTAATCCAATCTATTTCCACCCCGGCTTTGCTTTTCGGTTTCGCTCGTTTGGGCGGGCATCCGGTCCATTCGATACCTGGCACATCGATTATGTGTACCTGAATAAAGGTCGTTCACCAAACGATAAATTTGTGCTGGATGCGGCTATGCGACAGGCACTGAGCCCGTTTCTAAAACGATACACAGCTATGCCGCTGGCCCAATATCTGGTTAAGCCGGATGCTGAAACGGCCGATACCATTACGACCGATGTCAGGAACCTGAACAATGTACTGAACAACCTGAAATACAATTTCATCGTTCGTGATGAGGTGTCGGGTCGGGTGTTGCAGGCCGATACACTAGAAGCTACAAACCGATTTCTGATTGGAGAGTCAGCTTTACTGCGTAAAACTGTCCGACCGATTTCAGCCAGGAGCCTTAGTGGAGCCACCCGTGCTGTTTTGCGGTATGAGTATAGCATAAAAACGTCAGATGAGCAGAATCCAACTATTCCAGGCAGTGTACTGAAGCAGAATGATACCATTTCAACCAGGGCGGTACTCGATAATTACTATGCTTATGACGATGGAACCTGGGAGTATGGCCTGCAGCTTGGACCACGCGAACGGGTTGCTGTGCGCTTTATCCTGAACAAACCCGATACAATGGCTGGCGTTCAGGCCTGTATTGTGCCGTTCCGGACCAATCAGACTGGTCAGCCTTTTGTGATTACTGTGTATGGTAATACTGGCCGAAGCAACAATGGAAAGGTTGATGGACAACCAGGCCCAGTCCTCTATCAAAAAGCCTTCACCATGCAGTATCCACCCTCGCGCAATGGTTTTATAAACTTTCAGTTTGACAGAGGTATTGCCGTTAAAGATACATTCTATATTGGTTATCAGCAGATAAGTACGATTGATACAACATTTCTGCGATTGGGTTTTGACAAAAACAGTCCCTTCGGTTCGCAGATTTTCTATAATGGAGGAAGTCTCTGGGAACAGAACTTAGCGAATGCGACTAGCCCCAATAATGCAGGCGTAAATTTGCTCGGTGCGTTTATGCTTCGTCCGGTAATGGGCGGTAAAGGAACGGGCCTTGTAACCGCTATTGACGAACCTAGACCACAGATTCCACTACAGGCCTACCCTAATCCAACAACAGGACTCATTCATTGGGACAGTCAACGAGTAAATCGATTGGACGTAATCAATCTGACTGGCCGAATCCTGCATTCAGTCGAACCAAGTCGGGGGCAGCAAACGTTAGATCTGAGTCATCTGCCCGATGGTTTGTATCTGCTTCGATTCGTTGAGAGCGATCGGTCAGCTATTCAAAAAGTAATTATTCAACACTAAACAGGCATGTTGTTTAGTGTTGCACTTTTCCGGGGCATAAACCCAAACAGAACATTTTATTGCTTAAGATAAACATGGATATTACAGTACAGGAATTGAAAGAACGGCTTGAAAAAGGCGAAAAATTGAATCTTATCGACGTCCGGGAACCAAACGAATACGAAGCCGATAACATTGGCGCACAGCTTATTCCATTAGGTGATTTGCCGTATCAACTTGACGAGCTCGACGGCCTTCAGGATGAAGAAGTAATTGTTCATTGCCGGTCGGGTAAGCGTAGCGCGATGGCTCAGCAAATTCTGGAACAGAATGGTTTCAACAATGTTCGCAATGTTATTGGCGGCATGCTGGCCTACCGGGCACAATAAATAATCGACAGTAGGCAGTCTTCAGTGAGCAGTAAGCAATGAGCAAACGGCCTACTGTAGACCGCCTACTGCCAACTCAAAAATCGCTTTGTCATCTTCAGGGCCGAACCAGTGATAGTCGCCCTGATTATGAAACCAGGTGAGTTGCCGTTTGGCATAACGCCGGGAGTTGCGTTTGAGTAAACGCACCATCTCGTCGTAATCATAATCACCATCCAGATAAGGAAAAATTTCCTGGTAGCCCACCGTTTGGAGCGCAGACAAATGCCGATAGGGAAGGAGTGATTGAGCTTCATCAACTAATCCGGCATTGAGCATGGCATCCATTCGGGCATCGATGCGGTCGTAAAGTTCTTCGCGCGGCCGATCGAGGGCAATAAACATCGATTGGAAAGGGCGATTAGCCTTGCGTTGTTGTCGAAACGATGAATAGGGTTTTCCCGTTGATAAACAGACCTCCAGCGCACGCAATACTCGGGCGGGGTTTTGCATATCGGCAGTTTCTACATAGGTAGGATCTAGTCGACGTAATTCATTCTGAAGCACTTCTAACCCTTCTGTTTGCCACCTGATTCGTAATTGCTGACGTAGGTTCGGGTCTACGGGAGGCATATCATCCAGGCCAAAAGATGCGGCATTGATGTAAAGACCGGTTCCGCCCGATAAAATTATAATGTCTTTTTTCTGAAAGAGTTCATCTAATAAAGCCAGGCATTCGCGCTCATAACGGCCCGCATTTACGGCGTCGGTTATCGAATGGGAATCGATAAAATAATGCCGGACACCCTGCATTTCATCAGGCCTGGGCTTGGCTGTACCGATGTTCAATTCACGATATAGCTGCCGTGAGTCAGCAGAAACGACGTCGGTATGGAGTGACCGGGCGAGCCGGACGCAGAGAGCCGTTTTACCTACAGCTGTAGGCCCGGCTACGATGAGCAATGTCTTCAACTACTATAAATACAAAATACCAGAAAAGACAAAAGTAGTAGCTTTTAAGCGTAAGGGCTCTATAGGCATCTCGTTGTATTGCATCGATATGGCTGTCAGGCATTTACTTTCTAATCCGTTCATTCCTGACTGGCTAAGTAAATTATTTCCGACTGATGGTTAAGAAGAATTGTGAAAAATATTGTATTAATTACGGGTATTTAATCACTTAACTTCTATGGTTAATTATACTTATTTAGCTCAAAAAATTTAGCTCACATAAACATATTTATTCAGGATTTCGAGTCTATGAACAAGGAGGAATTTATTAGAAATTTATACAATAATAAAGTTCATCTAACCAGAAATAGTATAATGATTCATCTCTGATATGTAACTATTATTTTTAAATTTTGTATTAATTATTTTGCGTGATTTTTTAACTATATCCGAAGATGCCAGTTTATAGAGATAGATACTAAAAAAACGCTTTTTGCTGCTTACTTAGCTAAAGGGCTTTCTGCTGAATGGTAGGTAGTTACAAGTGCTTTTTTAGATGTGGCTCAATCTAAGGTTTTGTCATATATAATAAAGTTGGCATAATCATTTATATTTGCCCATGTTGGTACAATTACCTACTAATCAGTATGTTGCACACCAAAAGGTTAGTGTGATCCTTTCCCATGAACGATAATACCCATACTCAAATCCTATCTGACGTCTCGCATCCGGTTCTGAAAAAAACATTGGATATTATTTGCGGCAAATGGCGCCTTTACATTATTTTCCAATTAAGTGAACAGGATCGACGATATGGTGAATTGCGCCGAATGGTACCTGATGTCAGCGAAAAAGTATTGATCCAGGAGTTGAAAGCTTTAGTAGCACTAGGGGTGCTACAGAAAAAATCGTATAACGAAGTCCCTCCACGTGTTGAATACGGCCTTACCGAAAAAGCACGGGAAATACTACCTATTTTACAACAGATAATGGTCATTGGAAAAACGTTTCTTGTGCCATAGTTGTAAGGACGTAACTATTTTTGGCTTCGTATCGTTATTCGATCTGAATCGCTGGGTACGAAGAATACATGAAACTTTTGATTAGCAGTTTTTTTGCGGGTGTGTTATGGTTGCTGAGGCCAGACGTTGCTCCTCTTCAGAGCAGCATTTATCGCCAGGCAACCACTGCTACAACTGTTCTGTATGAAACCTCATTACGATTTAACATTTATACATTCACCATTACGGCAACTGATAGTGGTGCCGTTCGTGATCTGGCCGTAAAGGCGTATCGGGGCACTTTATTGCTCACCAATTTCCATACCCGCGTCGATGGAGCCGTTACTGGTGCTGAAGTCGCCGATCTGGATAACAACCGATTTCCTGAGCTGTATGTCTACAGCACCAGCGATGGAAGCGGGTCATTTGGACGAGTTTATGGCTGGCAGTTCTTACCCGAACGAATGGCTCCTATTCAGACTCCAAACTGGTTAAAAGGCTTTGAAGGCTATATGGGACATGACAGTCTGTGGGTCGAGCGGGACGTTCTGTGCCGGAAATTCCCGATTTACAACTCGGGGGATGCCAATGCTGAACCAACCGGCGGAGTAAAGATGCAAAGATACCGGTTGCGGCCCAGTGGGCAATCCTTTACGCTTATTCCAGATCAGCCAACCGACCAATCGGCAGGCAGATAGTTCACACGTTCCCGGGAAAAAAGAGAACGCAGCCATACGGTTGCGTTCTCTTTTTTCCCGGGAACTTCTTTTCCTAAAATAATCGAATGCCAAGTGATAAAGTGGCAATACCCAGATAACCGGTAATATCTTTGTTTTTGTAGATTCCGCCCACGGGTACCGCATACCGGGCGTCGAGATCCAAGCGATTGAAGAATGTATACCCGACGCCAATTTCGGCCGCGTATGTAAATGATTTAACCTCAAGAATACTTTCCGTAGGGCTTTGTGGGTTCGGATTTTTTAAATCAGATGTCGTTTCCGGCGTTGGGATACTAAGCGACAAAATTGTTGCTGTCGATGTTCGCTTAGCCTGGGCTTTGGTTGTAAACAGCAGATTTGGCCCAATGAATGCCCGTAATTTACCACCCGCCCATTTTTTGCCAAGTAAGATTGGAATATTGACGGATTCAAGTACTGATTCCGAAACGGTATTGATGCTGGCGGGAGTTGAAGCCGGTATTTGTGCAGGAAGCGTTTGGCCAGCCAGAACGGCAGCAACGGCTGCGGGTACTGTGAAGTCCGTTTTCTGATTGAGAACGAACCTATTGTAGTCAACTTCAACCTGTATAAAGAATTTGTTGAAGTTCTGGCGACCCCAAAGTCCGAACGAATAGCCATAGCCAACCCCGTTATTCTGATTATTCAACTGAGGAATGGCAAGAGAAGCGGAAAGGGGAACTGACGGGATTGTTGTGTGACCATGTGTGAATGTGGCACCTCCTTTAAGGCCACCTTCAAAATTACCCTGAGCTAATGCAGTTACCGTACTTGTGAAGAACACCAGCGCAGCAAGTTTTAGTCGTTTCATGAATGAGTCAGCTAACTACCAATAGTAAAAAAATGAGAAATAATTGACGTTGAAGCGCGAAAATAAGCGTTCCTGCATCTAAAACGGGCTTTATTATCGAATTGTTATTAGCCTTTCTTGATAATAGAGTAAACATTAACAGGGTAGGATGGTTGTTTGAAATAGATTTATTGGCTTATTTGCCGACCGTTAAATTGATGTTTCACTATAAACCACGCTAAACGAATGGGTCTCTTATCGTTTTTCAAAGGAGTTGGAGAAAAGATCTTCCATAAGGAGCAAACGGCCCCCCCCGCTGATCCGGTACAAGCAGAAAAGGTCGAACCAGTACGTGCCCAGGCATTGCTTGATCATGTCAAACAATTGGGATTGTCGTATAACAGTCTGACTGTTAAAACGAAAGGTGATACTGTTACGCTGACAGGTTCTGTTAAGTCGCAGGAAGACTCAGAAAAGATCGCTTTAGCTGTTGGTAATGTAGAAGGTGTTAGCGCAGTGGATAACCAACTGGATGTGGCCGAGCCGACTCCAGAAGGGAAATATTACACGGTGAAATCGGGAGATTCATTGTCAAAAATCGCCAAGGAAGTTTATGGTGATCCAATGAAATACGGCGTTATTTTCGAGGCTAACAAGCCAATGCTGAAAGATCCGGATCTGATCTATCCTGATCAGGTATTGCGTATTCCTACGTTGTAATTGTATTGAAATTTTTGAGGGCTGTGTGATTATGCAGATAATCACACAGCCCTTTTTCGTTTGTAGAGCATTGAATAAGCTTTCCGAACATTCGTACGAATGGACCAGTTCTAGTAGTCTCAACTGACTGGAAAACATATGGCTATTCATTTATTATCCTACCTGAAAGAACAGTTCACGCCGGGCGTGATCGATCAGCTCAGTGGCGATCTTGGCGAGACCCCCGCCGGCACTCTTAAAGCTGTTACGGGTTCGTTACCCACTTTGCTGGGCGCTTTAACCCGGCGGATTCAGTCAAGCGGAGGGGCTATGTCAATTATTAGTTTTCTGGAAAAAGGTGATTACAGTGATACGCCCCTCGATGTGGGGCAGGTGACCGATTCGCAGCCGAAAACTGCCGACACATCTGCCGCTGGACGTGCTTTTCTGGATGCGGTTTTTGAGGATAAACTCACCCGAACCACCGGCCTGATCAGTACATACAGTGGTGTGAAACCAGAGTCGTCGCTGATAATTCTGGAATTAGCTGGCTCGGTACTAATGGGTGTTCTGGGAAGACAGGAACAGGAAAAAGGCCTGACTGCCAACAGCCTTACCACATTGTTACAGGGACAGGCTTCCGATTTCAGAACGGCGCTGCCTAGCGGTTTGGATGCCGTTGGAAGTTTGCTTGGGTTTAACGAACTGGAAACAACATCAGGACCAACAACCGAGGTGCAGGGTGAAGATAATTTCAGCGGTACGGTTCTGAATCCTAATATTCCGAAAAGTGCTGAAGGCGACCGGCGACGTGAAAATGTTAGCTGGTTGCGCTGGGTTATGTTTGCTATTGCCGCTTTGGTTCTGGCCTTACTCGTGCAAAAGTGCCGCGAAAACCAAAACGGTGTCGATGGTGTCAGTACTGACTCAACCAGTCGGGTCGAATCAAATGCTGTAGAAGATACGTCGGCAGCAACAAAGCAAAGTATAAAGGAAGCCCACGGTCAGGTTGATGATTCAACCGCTTCTGGCCCATTAGGGAGCCGTGATTCAGCTCAGTCCCGTCCATAAACAAAGGCTATGACGTTAGAGTAGGAGACAGCCCTGACTGTAATAGCAAACAGACTAACCGCTATCATGTCTCTACTATAAACACAAGCCTGAATGCACCCATTCAGGCCCCTCCCGATAGTGCCGATGCTCGGCGAGCAGTTGTCCCTGCCGAAATTAAAGTGAAAGCGAAGAAATAACCCCGGAAGTCGGTGAGTCAATCCCTATATGACCTATATTGCCGTCTGATTGACTTACCGACTTCATTATGTTTGTTGACGCCATTGAGCGCATTGATCTCTTTACCCGACCTCTTCATTCCATTGTTCGGCTATATGGCCACAACGAAATTGTACCGGGCAGTGCTACCCTGTTTTTTGTGAACGAACAAGGCTGTGCGATTACTTGTAAGCATGTTGCCGAACTGGTTGCCAAAGCCGACGCCATTTATCATAATTATCGCGATTTTCAGGGGGCACGCCGGGACGTTCTGCGCGAAAAAGACGCAGCACAGCGAATTAGCCAGCTGGAAGTAAAATTTAAACTCCAGTCTGAAACGATTATTCGGGTCCGTAATAGTTTTGTGGGGTGCGTTGATCAGTATAAAGAGCTGACCATTGATATGCACCCTACACAAGATCTGGCTCTTCTACGGTTTAAGGGGTACAATCGATTGCTATACGGTTCCTATGCCACGTTTCTGGGTGATAGCAACCGGGTAAAACCTGGCCGGAGCCTTTGCCGCCTGGGCTACCCATTTCCTGAGTTTACGAATTTCCGCTATAATGCATCCGTTGATGATATCGAATGGACGGCCGATGGTCGCGTAACATCCCCCCGTTTTCCAATTGATGGTATTGTGACCCGATTACTGAGCGAAAACGGTGGTATAACCGGTATCGAGCTAAGTACTCCGGGCCTTAGAGGGCAAAGTGGGGGACCTTTATTTGACACCAATGGCCTGATCTATGGCATGCAGTCAGCGACTCGCCACCTCCATCTCGGATTTGACATCGAAGACCGTGAAGTATTGGTCAATGGACGTAAAAGCCGCGTGTCGAACTATCCATTTCTGAATGTTGGGCAATGCGTTCACGTTGATGTGATCAAGGCATTTTTACGGGAGCGTGGCGTGAAGTATTACGAAGGATAGCCGGGTCTGCCCATACGGCGTTTCGTCATTGTTTAGTGAAACAATATCCTTAACTGTTTAATGAATTGGCCGGGCCGGTTCTGTGGCAATCAGTTGGCCGTCGTTGCCAAATACAGCCACAACGGGCTTGCCGTGCTGCGTGAAATGAGCAAATGAATAGTCGGCGTTTTCGGTCCAGTTAATGGCTGAAACATTACCGAATTTTTTGACAAATGCCTGCTCGACTGTTGCGTTGGGTTTATCGGCCGATGAGCAGCTCACGAGCCAGCCACCGATCAGGAGGCTGACAACCCACTTTTTGATTGCATTCATAACGAAACCTTTTTTATTAAATTCTTGTGTATTTCAATGCATCAAAAGTGGCAAAATGGTCTTAAATGGCTTTTAAAATGATGTTAAAAGGCTCTTAAAGTGAGTTGATTAGTTGCACTTTTCAGGCGGATGGATTAGCCATTTTAGGGGAATAATGGACCGAGTGTTATTTCAATTCCTCGAAAACTCTCGATAGCTTTCAGCAGTTAACAGGTTGGATGTCACTAATTCGCATTCACTACAGAAACATGTTAAAACGCAGAGGTTCGGCCGTTTGGAAAGGTGGCCTACAGGACGGTTCTGGTATTATTTCGTCCTTTAGTGGTGTGCTGAATAACACGCCGTATTCGTTTAAAACCCGGCTCGTCAGCGAAGATGGTAAAGCCGGTACTAATCCTGAAGAACTACTGGCCTCAGCCCATGCCGGTTGTTATGGTATGGCCGTCAGTGCAGTGCTTGGGCAGGCTGGTTTCACCGCTGACGAACTGAGCGTTAATGCGACACTGACCTTAGAAACCGATGGCGCTCCCAAAATAACGGCTGTCGACTTACAGATTACGGGTAAAGTGCCCGGCATTTCGCAGGAGCAATTCGAGGAAATCGCGTCGAGTGCATCCAAAACGTGTATCATTTCGCAGGCTCTGAATCCCAATATTAACGTAACGAAAGTTGCAACGCTCATAGCATAATGGCAAAAGTACTTTCAGTTGTCGGTGTCGGACCTGGCATTAGTCTGGCGGTGGCACATCGGTTTGCGCGCGAGGGTTTTGCCGTCGCCCTGATCTCACGTGATCTGGCAAAGGTTGAAGGCTACGTTAACGATCTAAAAGCCGCTGGTATTGAAGCGGGTGCTTTTGAGTATGACTCTGCTGATTCGGCCTCCCTCGAAACAGCCCTGAAACAGGTTGAAAAGCAGCTTGGCCCAACCACTGTGCTTCACTATAATGCGGCTTCGCTCCATAAAGGAAGCCTTGAGCAGGAAACGGCGGATTCACTCGTTGCCGATTTTCGGGTTAATACGGCCAATATTGTTTTGGCTGTCAATACGGTGCGTGGAAAAATGGTGCCGGGTGAGGGGGGCATTCTGTTAACAGGTGGGGGACTGGCTTACATGAATGCAACAGATTACCTGTCACTGACATTAGGCAAGGCAGCAACTGTAACGCTGGCAAACCTGTTAAATAAAACATTGAAACCTGCGGGCATATTCGTAGGCACTATAACCGTCAGCGGAACTGTGCGGCCTACAGCTGAGAAACACACGCCCGATAATATTGCTGAAGAATTCTGGAAACTGTATTCGGATCGCAGTACGGTGGAAGTGCGGTTCTAATCGGTTCGTGACCGAACAACCAAGTGTTGGCTGTATCTTTGAGCGGCCAACACTTTTTTTATGTCCGAATTAACAACGCTGACCTCCAGGCAAACGTCCCTTACGACCGACGCGCTTGCGTTGCTGAAACGTCTCATTGCAACGCAGTCGTTTAGTCGCGAAGAGGATCGAACGGCGGTTTTGATTGACGATTTTTTAAGCGAAAAAGAGATTCCATTTGAGCGGCTAAAGAATAACATCTGGGCAAAAAACCGCCATTTCGACGCACAGAAACCCACTGTATTGCTTAACTCGCATCACGATACGGTTAAGCCCAATAAATCCTGGACGCTTGATCCGTTTGAGCCACTGGAACGCGACGGCAAACTGTATGGTCTTGGTTCTAACGATGCGGGTGGGTGTCTGGTTTCGCTCTTGGCCACGTTCGCCTATTTTTACGATCGGGCCGACATGGCTTATAATCTGATTATAGCTGCTTCGGCTGAAGAAGAAATATCGGGTCGCGATGGGTTGGAATTGCTGCTCCCTGAACTACCTCCAATTGATTTTGCCATTGTAGGCGAACCGACCGAAATGCAGTTGGCCGTTGCCGAAAAAGGCTTGCTCGTGATCGATTGCATCGCCCATGGTATCAGTGGCCATGCTGCCCGAGACGAAGGCGACAACGCTATTTACAAAGCAATCAAGGATATAAACTGGCTCACAACCTACCAGTTTCCGAAGGTGTCGCCAACGCTGGGGCCGGTTAAACTATCCGTCACGATCATTAATGCCGGTACTCAGCACAACGTTGTCCCCGATACATGCACGTTTACGATCGATGTACGCGTTACGGAGCAATACACGCTGGAGGAGGTTATTGAAACGATACAGGCAAACATCGAGTCGGAAGTCAAACCACGCTCCATTCGGTTGAAACCGTCGAGCATTCCGATCGATCATCCGATCGTAAAGGCAGGCATTGCATTGGGTCGACATACGTATGGCTCACCCACCACCTCCGATCAGGCTGTACTGAACTGTTTTTCACTGAAATGCGGTCCTGGTCATTCGGGGCGCTCGCACTCGGCCGATGAATTTATCTATCTTCGGGAAATTATCGAAGGAGTGGATGGATACATTCGGATGCTTGAGCAGGTGTTGTAAGACTGTTTTCCGGAAGGTGCTACGGCCGTATCACCTTTTTGTGAAAAAATCAGGAATATTTTTAATCAAATCGATAGATTAGACTAAGGGTAAGCCTTCTTGTTCGTGTCACTCTGGTATCTGACCGCCTAACCGATGACTGAATCTGAAGGCCAACCTCTATCTAATCAAGGCAATTTCCCGCGTCCGTTCCAGACACCTGACCGTGTTACGTCGATCGTGGATAACGAACATATTGTCCGATCTGCCTTTACCAACTCGCCCCAGAAGGGGTTCGAGGCTTTATTCCGGCTTTATTATCTGCCCCTTTGCAGCCACGCGGTACGCTTTGTTTATACCCGTGAAGTCGCCGAAGACATTGTCGGCGAAGTGTTTTACCAGCTTTGGAAAACGGGTAGTTATGCGACGATTCAGCACACCTACCGAACATATCTCTATGCAGCCGTTCGGCATCGGGCTTATAACTACCTCCGCGACGAACTAACGGGTAATCGAACGCCAGCATCGCTCGACGACATAGACGAAACAAGCCTGGACGAAACGCCCCAAACGCTCATTGAATACGATGAGACATTCCAGCGGGTAGAAAAAGTAATTCACGAACTGCCTCCGCAATGCCAGCGAATATTCCTGATGAGCCGCTTCGAGAATCGCAAAAATCAGGAAATCGCCGACGAACTGGGCCTGGCGCTCAAAACCGTTGAAGCGCATATGGCTCGCGCCCTTCAGCAATTGCGTCGCGTGTTTCTACCGATTGGTCTGTTTCTTTTTCTCCCATTTCACTAAGGGTAACGCTATTCGCTTGTGTCAAAATAAGCAAACGTCTGTTCATGGAAGACATCGTCAACAAAGCGGTTCTGTTCGACTATTTTTCGGGTCGGGTGAGTCCGTTACAGAAGAAGTCAGTGGAGAGCTGGCTATCCGTCTCAGGTAATCTGGAGCTCTATTATCAGTGGCTCCATGAGTGGGAACTGAACCGATTACAAACCAATGCCAACTGGCAGCATGCCTACGAAAGAACGTCGATGCGTATCACCGACACATCGGCTGTAGATCAGCAGGAAAATGAGCAACCACCAGCCAACTGGCGATCTGGACGCGCGATGCAGTGGATAAACCACGTCTGGTTAGCGGCTGCCTCTATAATGCTAATAATAGGCCTGGCAGGCTGGCTGTTTCGTGATGTGCTGCTGTATCAGACCATTCGCACAGGGTTTGGTGAAACAAAAAGCGTAGCCTTACCCGACGGTTCGGTCGTAACGCTAAATGCGAATTCATCACTCCGTTTCCCGCGATGGTTTGACACGCCGATTGGCTTCGGCAAGTTGACGATCATGACCGATGATTCACATCAGAATCAGCGAACGGTGGAATTGACCGGAGAGGCCGATTTCTCGGTCCGGCATCTGCCGAATCACCAGCGGTTTGTGGTTGTGACACCTAAAGGGCTGAATGTGATCGTATTGGGAACGCAGTTTACGGTCTTCAGCCGCGAACGGGCTACGCGGGTCGCGTTACGCTCAGGCCGGGTTCAGCTAACGACACAGCAAAAAAACGAACCCCCGCTCATCATGCGCCCCGGCGATCTGGTAACGCTTAACCGACAGGGAAGACTGGCACTGACCCGAATTACGCATCCGGAAGCAATGGCTTCCTGGAAAGACCATCGGTTTGTATTCGAGCAGACACCCCTACGCGAGATTGCCGATATGCTCCACGAGAACTATGGCCTGGCCGTAACCATCGAAAATTCGGAGCTGGCTGGACGGACTATTTCAGGCTCATTTACTGCCCGAAACGCGAATGAAGTGTTGCAACTGATCGCGCAATTACTACAAATAAATTATATCCGCGAGAATAACCGTGTCTCGTTCACTGATTGACTCCTAACCACAAAAACCAATCACTTAAATGATGTACTCTGTACGCGTATTCCGTGCCTTACTGATCAGTTTGCTGCTGGCAGGAGGCCGTCCCGGACTGGCACAATTTGTGGCAACGGCCAAAGCTTTTCCTAGAACGACCCATCAGGTCGAACGCCCTCAGACCCAACAGCTGCGAGAGGTGTTGAATCAGTTTAAAATTCGTTATCAGGTTGATATTCTGTTTGAAGATCGGCTGGTAAGCGACCAACTGGTCAATCCCGGCGTAATTGATCTGTCGGCTTCGCTGGAAAAAAACCTGACGAAACTGTTAAAGCCACAGGGGCTTCGCTTCTCGAAAGTAAAAACCGGCGTCTATGTCGTACTGGAAGAGAATAAATCCAGAAAACAGACATCGATGGCGGACATCAATACGTTGCCAACGGCTGTGGCAGCGTCTAACGAACAACCGCAGTCAGTGCAGTTGGGGCAGTTCCAGCCCAAAGAATTGACACTAACTACTGTTGATCAGACAATAAACGGGCGGGTTACCGACGGCACGACAAGTAATGGCCTGCCCGGAGTGAGTGTGGTTGTGAAGGGAACAAGCCGGGGTACCACAACCGATGGCGAAGGAAATTACCGGGTTAATGTACCAGATCAGAATACCGGCAGTAATTTGACACTCGTTTTTTCCTTCATTGGTTACGCCACGCAGGAAGTAGTTGTCGGGAATCGGAGTTCGGTGAATGTAGCCTTGGTCAGCGACGACAAAACCCTGAATGAGGTTGTGGTTGTGGGTTATGGTACCCAAAATCGGCGTGAGTTAACCGGTTCTGTAGCTTCGCTTCAAACACAAACCATTAAAGATCAGCCCGTAACGAACGTAGTTGAAGGGCTTACTGGTCGAATGCCGGGTGTTTTGGTTCAGCAGAATACAGGAGCTCCGGGTAACGCACCTTCCATAAAAGTGCGTGGGTTAGGGTCAATTAGCGCGGGTAATGGGCCGCTGGTGGTCGTCGATGGACAGCCACTGAATTCGGGTGGACTAACCAATGCCGGTGGTCTAAACCAACTGAATCCGAATGATATTGAGAAGATCGACGTGCTCAAAGATGCGTCGGCAACAGCTATTTATGGGTCGCGCGGATCAAATGGCGTAGTAATGGTCACGACCAAACGGGGGAAATCGGGGCAAAGCCGGATCAATTTCGATTACTATACCGGTACGCAGCAGGTGAGCAAGAAAATGGATATGCTCAATGCACAGCAGTTTGCGGAGTATTCAAAAGAAGCCTTCAATACGGCTTATCTGGAGCGCGTTCCGGGCGCAAAAATTACCGATCCGAACAGTGCCCGCCCCGCCCTGCTACGCTATCGGTATCCAAGGGGTGAATTTCCGGGCGCGAATTTCGACGATCCGACCAGCTTAACGTCCTACGATTATCAGGATATGATTTTCCGGAAAGCGCCCATCAGCAACTACCAGTTGTCGGCATCGGGAGGTACTGAAAAAGTACAGTATTTTATCTCCGGAAATTACCTGAAACAGGATGGGATCATTAAAAAGTCGGGAATTGACCGTTATACGGTTCGTTCGAACATTGATGCACAACTCTCTTCCAAACTTAAAGTTGGCTTGAGTTTCAGTCCCTCGTTCATGGCCGAAAATCGGGTCAACTCCGATGGTCACTGGGCCAGCAATGGGGTTATCAACGCGGCCCTTTCGCTACCACCGTTTATGCCCATCTATCAGGCAAACGGCATAACCTACAACTCTCAGGCATTCTACGCGGCCCCCTACGACTGGCCCGGCATTACCAATCCGGTTGCCAATATCACCGAGGTCGATAACCGCGTAACGCAGCTTCGGTTGCTGGGTAACGCATATGCTGAACTATCGATCTGGAAAACACTCCGCTACCGGGGAACCATTGGGGGCGATCTGAACTACCTTCGCCAGAATCAGTATCAGACATCGGCAATACCCCTGAACCAGTTGCTGCCGCCAAACGTAAGCACCGGTTCGGCCTATACCAATCAGAACATCAACTGGGTCACAAACCATACGCTGAGCTACACGCTCGATCTGGGAACAACCCACCATCTGGATGCCCTGGTTGGTCTGGAGTCGCAGCGCAACGATTATGAAGAGAGCCGAGTGAATGCCAATAACTTCCCCAATGATATTGTTCGCTCGGTCAATGCAGGTACCATAATAGGGGGAACTTCCTACCGGGATCAGTGGTCGCTGGCATCCTATTTTGCCCGCGTCACCTACAGCTACAAAGACCGGTATCTATTCAATGCCTCGGTTCGGAGGGATGGTTCATCGCGGTTTGGGCAAACCAGCCGTTTCGGTACGTTCCCATCGGCTTCTGTTGGCTGGCGGGTCATTGAAGAGCCGTTTATGAAAGCGGTGCCCCTGATTTCGGAACTGAAACTGCGGGCCAGCTATGGCTTATCGGGTAATAATGCGTTCCGGAACAACGACGGCTCTACGAACAACTACCCGGCCATTGGTGTGCTGAGTAAAGACAATTATGTATTGGGTAGTGCACTGGCAAACGGTCTGGCCACCAGCAGTATTGCCAATCCACAACTGAGCTGGGAAAAGAGTCGGCAGACGGATGTTGGCCTCGATCTGGGATTCTTTCAGAACCGCATTCTGTTGACGGTGGATTATTACAAACGCATCACTACCGATTTATTGCTCGAAGTTCAGGTGCCAACACTAACCGGTTTCTCAACGGCCGTTCGGAACATTGGGCAGGTTGAAAATAAGGGAATGGAGTTTGCCTTGTCGACCCGGAATATCAATGGATCGGGCGCGGGTGCCTTTACCTGGACAACGGATCTGAATATTTCCTTCAACCGGAACAAAGTGCTGGCACTCGGACCCACGGGTGATCCGATCCGGAGCGGCACCGGTGTGGGCGAAACCAATATCACCGTTATCGGTCAACCACTGGGGAGTTTCTTTGGTTACAGACAGTTGGGCATTTTCCGCGATCAGACCGATCTAGATAGTTATCCGCACTTTGCCGATAGCCGACCCGGTGATGTGAAATTTGAGGATGTGAACGGGGATAAAAAGATCGATGCAAATGACCGGACAACGATCGGCAATAACCAGCCTGATTTTATCTACGGTATCACCAACTCATTGTCATTCAAAGGATTCGATCTGAATATTGTTGCGCAGGGCGTTCAGGGCGGTCAGATTCTGAACCTTTCCCGCCGATTCTACGAGAACCTGGAAGGGAATGCCAACGAGCTAACGACCGTACTAGGTCGCTGGCGTTCTCCGCAGGAACCTGGCGATGGTGTAACCCCACGGGCCAATACGCGCTCAACGGGTAACAACAACCAAGTGTCGAGCCGCTGGGTAGAAAGTGCGACCTATTTCCGGATTCGGAATATCACCCTGGGCTATAACGTGCCGCGGCCTTTCCTGCAAAAAATTAAAGTACAGTCGTTGCGGGTCTATGCTGGTGTGCAGAACGCCCTTACTGTTTCGAAATACCTGGCCTACAATCCGGAAGTGAGCGGCTACGAAGGGCCACTGACGGGCGGTGTCGATTACGGATCGTATCCGTTGGCGCGTACCTATACCATTGGCTTAAACCTGGGCTTTTAATCCTTCTTCCTGATCATCATGAAAACAAAATATATCCTTGCTGGTCTGCTAATGCTAAGCCTGACAGCCTGCAAAGAGCAGTTTCTGGATCTGTCACCGGTTTCTGCGGTTGGTACCTCTACTTTTTTCAAGACCCAGTCCGACGTGCTAACAGCCCTGAACGGCGCTTATGGAGCGTTGCAGTTCAACGGGCAGTATGGGCAACTGTATGTCGTTTCGGAGATCCCATCCGACGACACCAGCCCGGTTTTGTCGGGATCAGTAACAGACCAGGATGAGTTTGATAAATTCTACGTCCGGACGACAAACCCCTACACCCTGGCCCGCTGGAATGATGGCTATAAGGGTATTTATCGGGCTAACGCCGTGATCGAACGGATCGGCGGGGTTACGATGGACGAAACACTCAAAAAACGCATTGTTGGTGAAGCCAAATTTTTGCGGGCGCTGATGTATTTCAACCTCGTACGCGTTTTTGGTGATGTTCCGCTGGTGTTGACCGAGATTACAGATCCCCTACAAGGTTACGAATATGGCCGGACTCCGGTTGCTGATGTATACACCCAGATCATCAAAGATTTGAGCGATGCCGAAGCGGTTCTCTCGGTTAGCTATACCGGAGCCGATGTGGGCCGCGCCACCGCGGGAGCCGCCAAGAGCTTGCTGGGCAAAGTATATCTGACTCAAAAGCGGTATGCTGATGCGGTTACCAAACTGAAGGAAGTGATTGATAAGGCTACCTATTCCCTGTTGCCTAACTATGCCGATCTGTTTAAAGCGGCCAATAAAAACAGCAAAGAGTCGGTATTTGAAGTACAATACAAGAAAGGGAATATTGGCGAAGGAAGCCCCTTTGCTAACTCGTATGCGCCCGAAAATTCGGGTAATGCCGTGATTACGTTTGGCGGAGGAGGCAATAATCACCCAACCCCCGATCTGGATAATAGCTACGAAACCGGCGATCCCCGCCGGAATGTCTCGATGGCCAGTAGCTACGTGAACACGAGCGGGGTTAAGATCGATTACTATTACATCAAAAAATACGCTGATCCACCGGTTGTTAACGGTGATTCAGACGATAACTGGTATGTGCTGCGCTATGCCGATGTGTTGCTGATGTATGCCGAAGCGCTGAACGAAACCAGTAAAACTGCCGAGGCATTACCCTATCTGAATCAGGTACGGAAGCGGGTTGGGCTGGCCGACAAAGCCATTACCGCCCAGGCCGATCTGCGACTGGCTATCGAGCAGGAACGACGGGTCGAACTGGCCTTTGAAGGGCATCGTTGGTTCGATATCGTTCGTACAGGAAGAGCATTGCCGATCCTACAGGCTAAAGCAACGTCGATTGGTATCAAAACGGCTTTGACGGAGAATAATCTGGTATTCCCAATTCCCCAAAGTCAGATCGATATAAACCCGACCAAGATCAAGCAAAACCCTGGTTATTAGCCCCTGAATAGGTCGGGAGGAGGTAACGACTGCCATAACTTAACCGTCATGGCAGTCGTTGCTTTATCTCGCCGGGCGTGTTGCCGGATGAGTAGTCTCTGCCCCAACTTATTCTTTCTCGGAGAAACAGACGATTGAAAATGGATAATTTGCCGAGCTTTAAACGATTATTGATTGCAGTTCTGAGTGTAACTCTACTCGTTGGAACGGGATTTGCCAATGTGCCCAAAGAAAAAGGTCGAAAAGCCATCCCGATGCGCCGAAATGGGGTTCGTGATGAAGTTTTTTCTCCGAAATACATTAAAGATGTCCTCCTGAAAACAACGCAGTGGCAATTGCAGCATCCCAAGCACAGCCCAACTGACTGGACCAATGGGGCGTTCTATGCAGGTATTTTTGCCGCTTATGAAACCACAAAATCGCCACTGATTCTGGACTCATTGATGGCGATCGGTGAACGAAATCAGTGGCGTCCCGGCAAACGCTTCGATCATGCCGATGATATAGCGGTTTGTCAGATGTATATTGATTTGTACCGGCTTAAAAAAGATCGGCGAATGATTCAGCCGACGATCGATACGGTCCAGAAAATGCAAAAAGTGACAGGGCCCGAACTTGCCAAACATGGACAGACCTGGTGGTGGTGTGATGCCTTATTTATGGCTCCACCCGTTCTGGCAAAATTGAGTACGACGTTAAACGACCCTGCCTATAATACCTTCTCGGATTCGTTGTTCAAACAGACCTATACTCTTCTTTACAACCGGCAGGAGCATTTGTTTGCCCGCGACGCCAATTACTTGGTCGATGCAAACGGTGTTGGAAAGAAAGAAGCAAACGGTCAGAAAATTTTCTGGTCGAGGGGCAATGGCTGGGTTATGGGCGGTCTGGTGCGCGTTTTGGAGGAGCTTCCCGCCAAACACCCAAGCCGAGCTTTTTATCTGACCTTATATCGGCAGATGAGTGAACGCCTGCTGGCGCTTCAGCAAGCCGACGGATTGTGGCGAGCCAGTTTGCTGGACCCGGCCGCCTATCCGGGTGGCGAAGCGAGTGGTTCCGGTTTCGATTGCTATGCCCTTGCCTGGGGAATCAATCAGGGAATTCTGCCGAAGAAAACCTACCAGCCCGCTGTTGAAAAAGCATGGGTAGCGTTAACAAAGCTTGTTTCGCCCGAAGGCCGGGTAGGGTGGGTGCAGCCCATCGGTGGAGATCCCCGGCGTAATTTCAGCGAAGACAGTTGGGAGGTTTACGGTACGGGTGCTTTTCTGCTGGCCGGTTCACAAATTATCAAGTTAAAACCGTAGAGATGCCTTACGGAAGCGGCAAGGTATCACGTCTCTACAGAAATGGTTAGTATGACCTTGTTTAGCTTAAGCCAACATCATATGCGTAAAATTCTCTTCCTGTTTCTGCTGGCGGGACCACTCTTTGCCCAGACAAAACAGCCGGTCGATTATGTTAATCCGCTGATTGGTTCAGCACCCAGTCAGACACCAACTGCCAAGCGGCATAGCGAAGCGGGGAGTGAACTGAAAGGGCAGATTGCTCCTGCCATCGGGCGACCGCATGCCATGACAACCTGGACACCGCAGACACAGGCAACAGAAACAAAGTGCATTGCTCCCTACTATTACAACGATCCCAAAATCAACGGGTTTCGCGGAACCCACTGGCTCAATGGCAGTTGCGTTCAGGATTATGGTAGCGTCACGATTATGCCAGTTTCCGGAAAACTCGCGTTACGTCCGGCTGAACGAGGGTCGCACTTTGATCACAAAACCGAAACGGTTACTCCTGCTTATTACGATGTTCGGTTAACAGACTCGAATATTTGGGCAGAGTTGTCGGCGCATACGCGGGCGGGACTGTTGCAGTTTACGTTTGGTAAGGGTGGCGACAACGCTATTCTTGTTGAGCCGAACAGCGATGAAGGGGAAGGATATGTCGAAATTCATCCTGAACGGAACGAGATCGTAGGCTACAATCCGGCTCATCGAATCTATCAGGGTGCCGGGCAATCGGCAGGTTTTAGTGGCCATTTTGTAGTGCAGTTCGACCGGCCGCTCACCACCTTCGGGACCTGGACAAATTATGAACCATCGGCCGGGTCGAAACAGGCCAAAGGAGCCGGCAGAAAAGAGTCCATTGGCGCTTATGTTCGCTGGAATCTGAAACCGGGCGAAGTTGTTCGTGTTCGGGTTGGAACGTCGTTCGTGAGCGAGGACGGAGCACGAAAAAACCTGCAAACCGAACTGCCTGACTGGAATCTCGCCCGCGTTCGCCAGCAAACGGAGGCAGCCTGGAATGGCGAACTTGGCCGGATGCAGGCTACGGGGCGCGATACGGATAAGACCATGTTTTACACGGCTCTTTATCATGCGAATCTGACCCCCCGCATCTTCTCGGATAGCGACGGAGCCTATCCTGGTTTTGCGGATGATACGGCCATTCACAAGGCCAGCGGCTTCGACTATTATTGTGATTTTAGCCTTTGGGATACCTTTCGGGCCTGTCAGCCGCTGCAAAATCTGCTGAATCCGAAACGGTCGGGCGATATGATGCAATCACTGGTGAAAAAGGCCGAACAGGGCGGATGGATGCCTATTTTTCCATGCTGGAATAGCTATACTGCGGCCATGATCGGCGATCATGCACAATCGGCTATTGCCGATGCTTACAGCAAAGGAGTCAGGAATTTTGATGTAAAAGCGGCTTATAAGTACCTGCGTAAAAACGCGTTTGATGTAAACAGTGATCCCAAAAGCTACGAAGCCGGTAAAGGGCGACGAGCGTTGGCATCCTACCTTCAATACCAGTACATTCCGCTTGAAGATTCGGTCTGGCAGGCATTTCACAAGCGGGAACAGGTTTCGCGAACCCTCGAATATGCATACGATGACTTTTGCCTTGGCCAACTCGCGAAAGCGCTTGGTCAAACGAGCGATGCCACTACCCTGAATCAGCGTGCCCGAAACTACCGGAATGTACTGGATCCCGCGACGGGCTATGTACGTGGACGTTATGCAGATGGACAATGGATTGCCAAATTTGATCCATTTGCGTTGCGCGTATCGTTTATTACCGAAGGTTCGCCCGCTCAGTACACATTTTTTGTGCCGCAGGATGTGCAGGGAATTGCCAAACTCGTTGGCGGACGGGAGCGGTTCGTGGCCAAACTGGATACCCTGTTTAACGACGGGCGCTACTGGCATGGTAATGAACCGAATAACCAGATTTCGTACCTCTATGCCTTTGCTGGCGCTCCTTACAAAACACAGGCTCGCGTTCGTCAGCTTGTTCAGGACGAATACGATACGTCGCCGGGGGGGCTGAGCGGCAATGAAGATGGTGGACAAATGTCGGCTTGGCTGGTGTTTAGTATGGCGGGACTGTATCCGGTATGTCCCGGAACGCCGTATTACGTGCTGGGTAGCCCGACGCTTGATGCTGTAACGATCAGGCCGGGGGCTGGCAACGCTTCATTTACAATCAAAGCGCTGGCTAATTCTCCTCAAAATGTCTATATCCAATCGGCTACGCTGAATGGAAAGTCTTTTAGTCGTACTTATCTGACTCACAATGAGCTAGTGAAGGGTGGAGAGTTGATTCTTCAGATGGGCCCTTTACCGAATAAAAATTGGGGAAATAGGCCTGAAGATGCCATGCCATCGGTTTTGCCGGAATAACTGTTAAGGGTCTTATTGAGATCAGACTGGAGAAAATCGCCCGCTGAAACCACAACAAAACCCCTACAGTTGCCTATTCAGGATACGAACTACATTGTTTCTAAATCACTTTACCGTAAAATCGACTTTTGCATTCCCCCACACCAGCGACACCACACCCTTGGGGGAAATCGTGAAGGCCATTTTTTCGGCGAATTCTTTTGACTGTTTCACGGGTACATTGACCCGCAATATGTCTTCATCCTGTTTATAGGTGAAAGCGCCCCATTTGATGGTCTTGTTAATGATAATCGTCCATTCTTTTTCATTCGGAATGGTGAACAGCGCATAGCGGCCTTTGGCAAGTGGTTTACCTTCGAGCGTAACATTGTCCGAAAAGTCGATGGAAGTGGTTTCATTGGCACCCGTACGCCATACCTGCCCATAGGGAACGAGTTTCCCCCAGAGCTCCCGCCCTTTCACCGATGGCTGACTGTAGTTAATCGTGATGGTTTTACCACCGACTGTCGCTTTAGCCTGTGCAGGTGGACTGGGTCGTTTGGCCGGATCGTCCTGAGCGTTGATCGTTAATGTGGCCAGGAGGCAGGTCAGGGTGAGCAGAAGTTGCTTTGCGTTCATTTTGTTTATCTTTGTTTAAAAACCTCACAAAGGTGTTCTGCCGGAGCTGAAATGAGGTGAGCAGGTGTTATTCATGTTTATTCAAGTGCGTTCACACTGATTAACAATGATTTCTGAAGAAGATACTTGGGTTCGTTGCCGCCGGCTGGTAGAACAGAAAGTTGGGTGGGGCGATAGTGAACACTGGCAGAACCGCGACTTTGAGCAACTTAGCGAGCAGATTCTGGCCGAAACGGGTGTGTCGTTAAGCGTGAGTACACTAAAGCGGCTCTGGGGCCGCATACGCTACGACAGTGTTCCGACACCCACTACCCTCGATACCCTCGCTCGGTTTGTTGGACATGACAGCTGGCGGTCCTTCCGGCAAAAGGACACCGGCAACCAATCCCTGGTTATTCCTGAACCTCAGCAAGAGCCCTTGCCAGAACCAAGAGTGTTGCCTGTCACACCTCGCATCGGACGCTGGCTGACGGCATCGTTGCTGAGTTTACTGCTGGTTATTTGCATCGTATGGGCGTATCGCCAGCGGGATACTACCCTGCGGTATGGCCCGGTATCGTTCGCGAGTCGCCCGGTGGCAAAAGGTGCACCCAACACGGTTATTTTTCAATATGATGCGACCGACTCCAATGCCGACAGCGTTTTTATTCAGCAAAGCTGGGACCCCAGACTCCGTGCCCGTGTCGATAAAACTGGTCATACGTACACCAGTACTTATTATTATCCCGGTTATTATCGGGCTAAATTGGTTCTGAACGATTCGATCGTGCGGGAACACGACGTTTTTGTCGCTTCGGATGGTTGGCTTGGCACTGTCGATCGGGAGCCGATCCCGCTCTATCTTCGGGCAAACACGGTTAAAAAGTCGGGCGAAGTATCGATTACGCAAGCTGATCTACAAACTGTCGGTATATCGCTAACGGGTGATATACCCGAAACAAGCCTGTTTCTGATTGATAGTACGGGGATCGTCGACGGGAGGCATTTTGTGTTTGAAACAGCCGTACGAAGTACATTTAGCCAGGGGAAAGCTGTTTGCCAGCCCGTTAGCATTGCGCTGTTGTGTTCAACGGGGTTCCATCGGATTCCGTTATCAGTACCGGGTTGTGTGGGCGAACTGCGACTGGTGACGGGGAATACGATGGTTAGTGGTCAGACTACCGATTTAACTGGTTTAGGGGTAGATTTCAGCCGTTGGGTGCTTGTTCGATACGAGGTAAATGGGAAAAAGGCTTCCGTATATGTCAACAATCGACTGGTTTATCAGGGCAACGAAAGTGGTGATGTTGGACAGGTCGTCGGACTGCGTTACGGATTTCTGGGAACAGGAACCGTAAAGTTTGCCCGTTTTCAAAATGTAGACCTATAAGGCTCTCAAAACCTTATAGGTCTAGACGAACCTTACAAGTCTAGACGTTTTTCGCTGCATGAAATACCTGCTACTGTATGCACTGACTATTGGCGCTTTTGTTTTTCTGGAAAATCAGTTCTTGCCTGACCCTACACCTGATACCAACTGGGCCGAATATAATGGTGACGGCACCCGTAGTCACTACTCCCCACTTACTCAGATCGCCCCGCAGAATGTCCATCAGCTTCAAGTGGCCTGGACTTATTCATCGGGTGGAGCCGATACGGTGCTGAATCGTACCCAGATGCAATGCAACCCGATTGTTATTGATGGTACATTGTATGGTGTTTCGGCGAATACGCAGGCATTTGCACTGGATGCGGCAACCGGCCAGGAACGCTGGAAGACGAGCATCAGCGATAACGGAGGAACCACGAGCCGGGGTGTGACCTACTGGACCGACGGCACACCGAATGCAGACAATCGCATTTTCTTTGGTGCCGGTAAGTGGCTCTATGCGCTCGATGCCCGTACTGGCAAACCAATTGAATCGTTTGGTGAACAGGGACGGATCGATCTCAAAAAAGGCCTTGAGCGACCCGGCGCTGATAATTATGTACTGTCAAATACACCCAATACAATTTTCAAAAACCTGATAATCGTTGGCGTACGAGTGGCCGAAAGCGAAACTGCCTTACTGGGCGACATCCGGGCTTACGATACACGAACGGGGAAGCTTGTCTGGACATTTCATACGATTCCACAAGCCGGGGAGTTTGGTTATGAAACGTGGTCGCCACGACCAGCCCGGCAGCACATTGGCGGGGCAAATGCCTGGGCCGGGATGGCCATTGACCGTCAGCGGGGAATCGTTTATATACCGACTGGCTCTGCTGCTTATGATTTTTACGGCGGCAACCGGAAGGGAAATAATCTGTTTGCCAACTGCCTGTTGGCTCTGGACGCCAGTACGGGAAAACGGCTCTGGCATTACCAGCTCGTTCATCATGACGTTTGGGACCGCGATCCGCCCGCGCCACCCAACCTGCTCACAATTGTGCAGAATGGCAAGCGCATCGATGCGGTGGCTCAGATCACCAAACAAGGTTATGTTTTCGTGTTTGATCGGGTAACGGGCAAGCTATTGTTTCCAACCAATGAACAGCCCGTTTCTCAGCAGGCTATTGCCGGTGAACAACTGAGTCCAACACAGCCAATTCCGGTAAAGCCGTATTTTTCCCGTCAATCGTTCACCGAAAAAGACTTTAATTCATTCGTGGCTAACCGCGATTCGCTGATTGCTGTGCTGCGAAAAGGGCGCACAGGGAAAGCCTACATTCCGCTCACGCAGGATATGACTGTGTTTTTCCCCGGTACGGATGGGGGTGGCCAATGGGGTGGAGCGGCTACAGATCCGGAAGGGACGCTCTATGTTCCGTCGAAGGAAATTCCGGTCTATACATCGTTAGTGAAACGGGAACAGAATACCAGTGGAAGTGCATTGACCGGAGCAAAATTGTATGGCCTTCGTTGTGCTGCCTGTCATGGAGCCGATCGTCGCGGTAATCACGATGGTTCCTATCCGTCGCTTATTGGCATCGATAAACGACTTTCTGACGGGCAGATCAATCAGCTATTGTTGAAAGGACGCGGTATGATGCCTTCTTTTGTACATCTGCCCGAAGCGGAGCGGAAAGCAATTATCGACTTCCTGGATCAGAAAGCTGTACAATCGACAGTGGCAACGACTCAGCAGACCGACGTTCCATACCAGCACACGGGCTATAACCGGTGGTATGATGCCAATGGATACCCTGTCAGCACACCGCCCTGGGGAACGCTGACCGCTATCGATCTAAATACGGGTGATCGTCGTTGGCAGGTGCCATTGGGTGAATACCCAGAACTAACAAAGCGGGGTGTTCCATTGACCGGCACGGATAATTACGGTGGACCACTGGTTACGGCCAGTAAGCTGCTTTTTATTGCGGCCAGTCGTGATGAACAGTTTCGGGTATTTGATGTAAAGACAGGTAAGCAGTTGTGGCAGGCAAAATTACCCGCAGCTGGTTATGCCTCACCCAGTACGTACTCGATCAAAGGAAAACAGTTTGTAGTTATTGCCTGTGGGGGCGGTAAGTTGAATACGAAGTCTGGTGACAAATATGTAGCCTTTTCGTTGCCGTAGGATGCGGTAAATTATTTTTTTTCGGTAGAAGAAACCTCATTGCACTGAATTTATTGGCTTCTTTGTAGTTCGTACAAAACCGCTCTACTTTTTTCGACTCTATGACACCAGTATCTCGTGTGTGCTTATTTTTGATCAGCCTGCTATTCGAAACGGTATGCCAGGCGCAAACCAGTCCTGCGTTACCCCGTCCTTCTGCCCGCCAGCTTGCCTGGCAACCCCTTGAAACAACAGCCTTTCTGCATTTTACCGTCAACACCTATACCGACAAGGAATGGGGCGATGGCACAGAAAGTCCAAGCATCTTTAATCCAACTAAACTCGATGCCCGGCAGTGGATTAAAGCACTGAAGGATGCGGGTTTCAAGATGGCTATTATCACCGCCAAGCACCACGATGGATTTTGCCTGTGGCCATCGAAAATGACGGAACACTCGGTTAAAAACAGTCCCTGGAAGAATGGGAAAGGGGATGTTGTCAGAGAAGTAGCTGATGCCTGCCGCGAGTTTGGCCTGAAGTTTGGGGTGTATCTTTCACCCTGGGACCGCCATGAGCCACGTTATGGCACCGCTTCATACAACGATTACTATAAAAGCCAGTTGCGCGAATTACTGACGAATTACGGCCCCATTTCGGAGGTCTGGTTTGACGGCGCGAAGGGTGAAAACGCCAAAGACATGACCTATGATTTTGCGGGTTACTGGGCTCTGGTTCGTGAATTACAGCCCAATGCGGTGATGTTTTCAGATGCAGGACCAGATGTTCGGTGGGTTGGTAACGAAGCTGGCAATGCGGGTGAGACCTGCTGGTCGACCATCAATACCGAAGGGCTGGCTCCGGGTAAGGCAGACTCAAAATACCTGAACCGGGGCGATGCAACGGGTAAGCAATGGGTGCCCGCCGAAACCGATGTATCGATACGTCCGGGTTGGTTTTACCATGCTGCTGAAGACGCTAAGGTTCGGTCGGGTAAGAATCTGGTAAGTCTATATTATCAGTCCGTTGGGCGGAACAGCCTCCTGTTGCTTAACGTACCACCCAATCGGGATGGGTTGTTTTCGGAGCCGGATATTGCCAGCCTGCGGGAATTCCGGAGTATTCTGGACGAGACATTCAAAACCAATCTGGTAGCTAAACAGCCTAAGCTGACCGATAAACAATTGAATACCTACTCAACGGTATCGGCTAACCAGCCATTGATTATTGAGCTGGGATCGGAAAAATCATTCGATCGAATGTCGATTCAGGAGAACATCGCCACTGGCCAGCGGGTGGCCAGCGGCCGGGTAGAGTATTGGAATGGCACTGATTGGCAACCCCTTCAGACTTTCACGACTGTAGGGCATAAGCGTCTCCTGCGGTTCCCCGAAGTGAAATCATCGAAACTGCGGCTCTTCATTACCAATGCCAATGGCCCTGTTCAACTGGCCGAGGTTGGTGTATTTAAGGCATCGGCACGGGAATAAAATTGACGGTTTGCATAGGCCCAATAAGCGTGGAGAAAGTAACAGCTCCACATTTATTGGGCCTATGTATTGAAAAAACTACCTTTAAAAATACGTACAGACGGTAACAAATGCCGTTCTTTGAAGTTATTCTTCATTGTTCATTATACATTTCTCAAGCACATCATGCTATATCCTCTTACATTCGAGACCATTTTTAAAGACAAAATCTGGGGTGGACAGAAAATAAATACCATTTTGGGGAAAGACTTTTCGCCACTGCCGAATTGTGGTGAAACCTGGGAAGTTTCTGATGTAGAAGGTAATGTGTCCATTGTAAAAGAAGGCGTTTTGCAGGGCAAATCCCTTCGCGAGTTAGTGGAGCAATACAAAGGTGAGCTGGTCGGTAACCATGTTTACGATACCTACGGCAACCGTTTTCCATTATTGATCAAGTTCATTGACGCGAATGACGACCTTTCGATTCAGGTGCATCCCAATGATGAATTAGCGGCAAAGCGTAAAAGCGGTTTCGGCAAAACCGAGATGTGGTATATCATGCAGGCCGATGAAGGCGCAAAACTCAATTCGGGCTTTAATCAGGAAGTTACAAAAGACGAGTATGTTAAAGCCGTAGCCGACAACACCATTCAGGATATTCTGAACATCGAACCGGCCAAACCGGGCGATGTATTTTTTCTGCCAGCCGGTCGCGTTCACTACATCGGCAAAGGGCTGCTATTAGCCGAGATTCAGCAGACGTCCGATACAACGTACCGGATTTATGATTTCGATCGGGTCGACGCTACGACGGGGCAGAAACGCGAACTCCATACTGAACTGGCAGTAGATGCGATCGATTATCACCATTATGATCATTATAAAACACAATACGAAAAGAAACTGAACGAAAGCGTAAATACCGTAGCGAGTGATTATTTCGTTACGAACGTGCTCAATTTCGATGAAGAGGTAGAGCACGATTATACGCATATCGACTCGTTTGTGATCTTGATCTGTGTCGATGGTTCACTGACTATTGAGACGAAAGGTGGCTACAGTACACCGCTCAAAATGGGTCAGTGTGCACTCATTCCGGCATCCGTCGATATTGTTACGCTCGTTCCCGACGGGTCGATGACGGTTCTGGAAACCTATGTGCCGTAGTTGAAGTGTAAGGTTAGAATCTGGCAGTATATAAAACAGGGGCAGAAACATATTTTGTTTCTGCCCCTGTTTTATATACTGCTGTTTTGGTGAAAAACGTAAATTCAGCTTTTTTTCGCTGCTGCCTCCAGAACAGGCCGTGGGTCAAACAGCACCTTGAACTGCGTAATTTTCTCGTTCTCGACCTGATACCAGCCGGAGCTTAATACCTTAACTCCGGACATATCGATCTCATACCACAGGCAGACGTCCTGTTCGTCTACGAAGACTTTCTGGATGGTATATTTCAGCCGCATTTTTTTCATGTCCTCGATATAGGTATCTCCGCCTTGGCGAGTGCCTAAAACACCCACGAAGGTCAGGTCATCGCTAATTCGTTTACGAGCCTCATCAAAGTTTTCATTGTTGAGTGCTGTTATAAACGCAGATACTACCTCTTTTACGCCTGTTTTACTTGCCATGTTTATAACTTTTTAGTCGATTAAAACACAAAGTTGCAGCACAAGAGTGACAGCCCTATGTCAGTATGATCACCAGATCTACTGTATTAATTGCCTGGCAGGAATTATAAACGCTTACTTTTTTAGATTGTTCTTGAGCAACAGAATACCCGTTCCCGGTTTTCTCCAGCGATTCATTAAGTCCATGTGTTCGGGACCGGTTGGCCGGAAAAATGAGCCGAGTAGAATATCGTCATCGCCATCCTGATCCACGTCGCCAGTCTCCATGACTAGCCAGCGACCCTGTTCTGCATCCGGGAATGTTCGGGGCAAAAAGCGTAGATTTCCCTGATTCTCGAAATACACGAAGCCTTCATTGGGCTGGCGCGAAAAATCAGGGAAATGGGCAATTGTCGCAACGTCGTCGTCGCCATCCTGATCGAAATCCCGCACAAGGATCTGCGTTACACCATACATCGGATAAAACCAGGCCTGTCGAAAGTGAAAGCGGCCGTCGTTCATAAAAATACGGATGCCATGGTAGGGCTTCAGTACGATGGAATAATCGGCATTGTCGCCGTTTGTATAGATCAGGTCCAGATCGCCGTCGTGATCAATGTCTGCCAGAGTAAGGTCACTGGAGCCATAAACGGGCGGAAAACGCAATACCGTTTCTTTCCGGAATTGACCATTTTGCTGATTATAATAAACCGAAACCTGTTCATTGCCCTGGGTCAGCAGAGCAATGATGTCGGGCCACTGGTCATTATTAAGATCCCGAATAATAAGTTGCCGTGCGCCGGGCAGGCTATCAAGTATGTGCTCACGATACCCTTCAGACAGTCGTTCATGCCAGGTTAGCTTGCCTAAATGATTTCCGAACTGGCAGATAACTACATCGTCCAGCCCATCGCGGTTCAGGTCGGCGGGTATAGCCCGAACGGGTCGTTGCAAGCCGCTCAGTAAGGGAGGGGGAACAATACCTGTTTGCGTGAAATGCCGCCATATTCCCATTTGCCGGTCATTTGGGTTTAATACACCTACCGTAAGCAGATCAAAACTACCATCCGATTGTGGATGCAAATCAGTCGCCGGACTGTCCAGGTGGACAGAATCCATCCGGATTAGATTCTGATTGAGGGCATATAGATTAGAGCGTCCATCGCCAACCCATATCCGGTGCGAAATTGAATCAAAGCGAAGAAGCGTTACGAATGCATCGATGGCCTGCTTCGACTGTTGTACCTGGAAGAGCGGCAAACCCACCTGCAAGGGTGTATGAGCGGATTGAGGTGGGAGTTTTACGGGTGCTTCGGATGCATAATAATCCACGATTTTTTGCCAATCGGTGGGGTGGAGCAAGGGCGTATCGGGAAATACCTTTGCTTCCATAAGCCGTGTCAGTTCATCTGCATGACTAATGCGCATGTACTCCGCCATCGAGTTGCCCGATTGCCCCATCCGCAAGGCCATCTGGGGTAATACGCCCCGTTGCCAGGTTATTTTATCGAGCAATGACGGTTCCGGAAACTGGTGACAACTAGCACAGTAGCTCTGACTGAGTTGTTTGCCCGTGAGCTGAGTGGCAACCGGCGGAGCAGCCGGACTGGACGTTTCATTTGACGATGATGACCGGCAGGACGAAAATAACAAGAAGCTATAAAGGATGATGACCGCCAATCGGAGCTGAAACATAGTTTAGCATAAAGGTTACAACTTAATACTAAAGCCCCAGGCAATTAAAGTATACCATATCGCTCTCAGGATTTTAGCTGAGAAGCGTGCCACCGCAGCCGCGGATGGTAGCTACTGATACTTTCGCTGATAACCGTAGCTCGCTTCTCTATTAAAACCCTGGCACTGTTTGGTAGTCATACTGGAAATTATTCGATTAGCATGGCATCCGTTATTTCCCCAAATCCTTAACCAATTTGTTCAGAAGTTTCTGTTGGTGTAAATCATAGATGTATTCCCAGAACATCACACCAGCAAGATGTTTTGACTTGACATAAGCAATTTTTGGCTCGAAAGAGGCTTCGTCTGCGTAGGAAATGAACATGCGAGTGGTTGAGTTCCAGAGGTAGGGCGCTTTGGCGTCGTCGTCCCAATAGCGAGTAAAGCCGTTTTTGCCAATGTATTTGTCCGCCAGTTCGTCGTAACTGATGAAGGAGTGCTTACCCGTTGACGGTTGGTAGAGACCGTTATCTTTTGGGTTAACCTCCGCCCAGCCCCGTCCATAAAACGGAAGACCCAGAACAATTTTGCTGGCCGGAACACCAGCTTTGATGTGCCCATCGACGCCATCAGCTGAGCTGTTGCGCGACTGGTTCCCCTTTTTCGACTGATAGAGATTGCTGTGGTGGCCGGTTACCTTGTCATTTCCATGATAAATGTCATACGTCATGATGTTGACGTAATCCAGGTATTTCTGTGCTTTGCCCAGCTCGGTGTGATTAACGAAAGCGGTATCCACTCCAGTAGCCGTTGTGAGTAGATAGTGATTGGCTCCTGTGCGATTATCCTGCTTTCCAGCTTCGTCTAGGCGTTCACGCAGGGCTTTAAAGAGGAGCGTATAATTCTGTTTGTCGGCTGGTCGGAAGATGTTATTATCGCCAATTTGGTCGGGATATTCCCAATCGATATCGACGCCATCCAATTTGTGTTTTTTCAGTAGGGCCACCGCGCTATTCGCGAATTTCAGACGAGAAGCTTCTGTGAGGGCTGCATCAGAAAAGTACTTACAACCACCCCAGCCCCCGATGGAAATTAAGATTTTCAGGTTTTTATTGTCGGCTTTTAACGTGTTTAGCGCTGCCAGATTTTCGGAATCTTTGGCGCTCAACGGGGCCAGCTCTCCATTCGCGGCCGGAACGGCAAAAGCATAATTGATGTGGGTAAGTTTCTGAGCTTCAATCTGGTTCTTTGTCCAGCCATTTCCACTGATGTAGCCAATAATGACGTAAGGGGAGGCCGGGGCTGACTGCCCGGATGACTGATACGGGTAGTCGATGAAGAAGAATGTAAGGATGATAAGCAAAAGAACGCTAAGTTGATTTTTCATGCATTTAAGTTAAAAGAACATTGTACGAACAAGCGGTAAACGCAAAATAAGGTACTATACCGGTATCAAGTGTATTTTTCGGGAAACAATAACAGGACTTTCGCTTAGAGCCGTGCCACGGTTTGCTTGACATAATTAGTAACCGTGGCACGGCTTTAAGCGAAAGTCCTGAATAAAATAGGATATAGGCTAAAACCCTTTAGAAAAAAAACGAATATTTGGTATAAGAAAAGTAGAAAAGAAGGGTATTGGACCTACCTTGTAGTGTTTATAGTTTAAGAGAGATGCTCTTCGAAAGAATCGTTTGCAAACTGCTTGCGGAGAAGATTTCGTAAATTCCAATAAAACCGGCAAGTGCAGGGTCGGTAAAATGACTTATTGCGCTATCTATATATGCAGGATAATGTCTTCTTTTCCGTCATAGATGCGAAAAAAAATAAGCTGAAGCGTCAGATTATCACGGAATTATATCGTTCTGAGTCGCGCACTATTTCGCAGCTGGCCAATCGGTTGCATACCAGTATTCCATCGACCACATCGCTGATCGATGAATTAAGTCTGGCCCATTGGGTACAGGGAATTGGCACCGGAGCTGCCCAGTATGGGCGAAAACCGTCGCTGTTTGCGCTCGATACCACTCAATTCGTGACCGTAGTAGTCGATATTAATATTCATGATACGAAACTGCTGGTATTTAATCTGGCTAACCAGGTCGTCCATCGTCTGGAGGTAGATTTACGCCTGGATAAATCCCCTGCCTTGCTAAAGATATTGGCCGAACCACTGGACCAATTAGCCCAACGTATCAAAACCGACAAACTTCAGGTAATAGGCGTGGGAGCTGTCTTGCCCGGTTTGGTAAATCCCTGGGAAGCGGTTAACCATACCTATCCGAGCATAAACAGTCCCGATCAGCCGCTGGATCAGCTCCTGCAAACAATATTCAATGCACCGGTTTACCTGATCAATGATACAAAGGCGACCATTTTTGGGGAGCACCGGTTTGGTCTGGCACAGGGTAAAAAACACGTATTGTCCGTCAATATCGACTGGGGTATTGGGTTAGGTGTTATCACCAATGGTGAAATTTTGCAGGGATCAGCAGGATTTGCCGGAGAACTGGGCCATATCCAGATGAAAACAGACGGGGAGCTATGTAGCTGTGGCAAAGTTGGCTGTCTGGAAACGCTCGCATCGGCCTCTTCGCTGATTCGTCGGGCTAAAGAAGGGTTATTGGAAGGGCGGGTATCGCTCCTGTCCGAAATGGATACGAATGCCATTGATATAGAGAGTATTATCGCCAAAGCAAATGCTGGCGATGCATTTTCCATTGATCTGCTTAGCGATGTCGGGAGTGCGTTAGGGAAAGCCTTATCGACCGCCGTACATTTATTCAACCCTGAACTGATTATCGTAAACGGTGTGCTGGCCAAAGCCGAAAAGTCGATTACACGGCCAATTGAGCAAGCAATCGATAAATACTGTTTGCCTAATTATCGGGATAATCTCTCCATTGAACTCTCCAAATTAGGTGAGATGGCCAAGTTTTACGGAACGCAGGCTTATGTTGTTCAGAATTTACTGCAACATGAACTGATACCGTAAAAATAAGTCTTTATAAGCAGTTCTCAGAGGGCATCAGACTTACTGAAGACTGCCTGCTTTTTTCACCTTTTCGCAGCGATGAATCGGAAAAATACGTTGCTTTGGCATTTCGTAAATTATTTCTTGTTCTATGAATTGTCTGCTCGGCGTAGATATCGGCACCACCAACGTTAAAATCCTCGCTGTCACTCCCCACGATTGGAAAATCATTGCTCATACATCGTTGCCGCTAACGACACTGTCGCCCGAGCCGGGCTATGCTGAGCAGGAGCCTGAAGCCATCTGGCAGGCGGTTCGGCAGGGATTGAGTGAAGTGGTTATTGGCGCAAAAAGACAACAGGCTACTATTAAGGCCATTAGTTTTAGCGCCGGAATGCATAGCCTGTTGGCGGTTGACAGTGTAGGCAAACCGTTAACAAACGCGCTGCTGTGGTCCGATAATCGGGCTGAACCACAGGCGACTGAGCTTCACACGACGCAAAAGGACCTGGGTGATTCTATCTACGCCCAAACGGGAACGCCCATTCACCCGATGATTCCGCTTTGCAAACTAGCCTGGTTTCGAGCGAATCAGCCTGACTTATTGAACCAGGCCGCAAAATTTATTTCGCTGAAAGAATACGTCTGGTGGAAGCTGACAGCTCGCTATGATATCGATTATTCGATGGCTACTGCCACTGGATTGTTCGATATGGAAAAGCGAACCTGGTTTCAGCCTGCCCTTGATTTTGCGGGCATCCGGTCTGACCAGCTTTCGGAGCCGCACCCGACTACCTTTGTGGTAGACTATGATCCAGGCAAAGAAGGCGTCATGAAAACGGCATTGCCTGCGGGTGTGCAATTATTTCCTGGAGCATCGGATGGGGTTCTCGCTAATCTTGGATCTGGCTGTATTGAGCCTGGTATCACGACCATTACAATCGGTACGAGCGGTGCGGTACGACAGACGGTTCATAAACCCCAGCGCGATCCGCACGGACGGCTGTTTTGTTATTATCTGGACGAACGGAACGAGACTCCTTATTATGTGGTGGGTGGACCGACAAACAATGGGGCCAATGTACTGCAATGGCTGGCCGAAAAGTTGACGTTGCAGGAAACTGATGAGGTATTAACCGAGGCTGGTACGATTCCGGTGGGTGCGGAGGACTTACTTTTTCTGCCCTATCTGCATGGTGAACGGGCCCCGCTCTGGGATGCCTCTGCGCGGGGAGCCTACCTGAATGTTGATTACAGGCATACACGGGCGCACTTTGTTCGGGCTGCGTTAGAGGGCGTTATGTTCAATCTGTTAAGTATTGAAAAGTTACTGGCAAAGCAAACGGGTCCAACGCGCATGATTTATGCGAATGGTGGCTTCGCCAAATCAACGTTTTGGGTGCAGATGATGGCCGATGTATTTGGGGTGCCCGTACGGCTTAATGCCAGTAACGAAAGCAGTGCAATGGGCGCTGTTTTGTTGATTTCGGACTTGACCACATCGCTCGAAAAACTGGCCGGAGAGGTATCATTCGGTCAGGCATTTGAACCAGATCCAGAATGCCACAAATGGTATCAAACCGTATTTGAACAGTGGGAAAATGCCTTGCAGAAACGGTTATAAATCGTTTTTGGGCCAATCATAAATTTAGTGTTTCCGTTTTGTTAGGGTAAGGCGACTAATCAGGTGCACATAAACCCTTATACACAATGGCACTTCGATTTATTCGCGATCGGGTCGTATTCGATCCAACTCAGGGCCAGATTCAAAATGAACCCCGGACGGTTAGTTTCCCTAGCCAGGTACGCACCGCTCATATTGCCTTAAATGGCTTTGATGTTCGGTACACGGACGGAGACCACCACATTCTGAGGCAAATTGTGGACATTAGCGACCCTCGGATCAATGGTAATGCAGTAAGTTATGACGTAACCCTCTTGCTCAGAGATAGCTCGGGGAATATTGATGACCGTTACCAGGGAACAGTAGATACGCTTATCATTGCTGATACTGTTAATTAAGCTTTGTAAACAGAACGTGGAGTCAGATGTTTAAACACGACTCCACGTTCTGTTTACAAAGAAAAAATTCTGATGGATTAAGCGTTTGCTTTTGTTACCATCTTACCTGCCCATCGCCAACAACTACCCATTTTTCGGTCACCAGTTTTTCGAGGGCAAATGGCCCGCGGGCGTGTAGTTTCTGAGTCGAAATGCCAATTTCGGCCCCCAATCCAAACACTCCTCCGTCAGTGAAACGGGTAGATGCATTGGCGTAAACAGCAGCGGCATCAACTTCGAACAGAAAGCGGTCAATAAGCGACTGATCCTGCGATAAAATTGCTTCAGAATGCCGCGACGAATACGCCTGAATATGCGACAACGCGTCTTCGAGTCCGGCAACGACCTTTACGGCACATTTGTAATCCAGAAATTCACGTCCAAAATCGTCAGGGCGAGCGTGTTGTAGGTTTTCGTATCCGGCTTTCTCGAAAATGTTGTATGAAGATTCGTCGGCAAAAACCTCAACGTTCCATTTCCTGAAATCATCCGTCAGCATGGGCAGAAAGGTATCCGCAATGGCTTCATCGACAAGGACGCAATCGAGGGAGTTGCAAACCGACGGACGTGAAACGCGTGCATTAACAACAATGGCAGCCGCTTTGTCCAGATCTGCCGTTTTTTCAACGTAGGCATGACAGACACCAGCACCTGTTTCGATGGTAGGCACCAGCGAGTTTTTGCGAACAAACTGAATCAGCGATTCGGAACCGCGGGGAATAATAATATCGACATAACGCGTTGCTGTCAAAAGCTCATTGACAACGGCCCGATCGGGCGGTAACAGCGTTACAGCAGCCTTAGGTACGCCAAATTCTTCCAGAACGCCCTGAATTAATCCGATCAGATAACGATTGGAAAAATCAGCTTCTTTGCCACCTTTTAAAACGCAGGCATTACCCGACCGCAGGCAAAGCGACGCGACATCGACCGTTACATTGGGTCGGGATTCATAAATGACGCCAACAACACCCAGCGGAACCGCAATTTTTTTTAGTTTCAGCCCCTGCTCAATCGTACGCTCAAAAATGACTTCACCAGCCGGATCGGGTAGCTGAGCTACATCCCGCAGACTTTTGGCTAGATCGGCAATGCGTGCTTCTGTCAGCTTCAACCGGTCGTATTTCGGGTCCGTTTCCGGCATTCGGTCAAGATCTTTCTGATTCTCAGTAATAATCTCAGCCGTATGAGACGCCAGAACGTCGGCAAGCCGGTTCAGTAACTCGGTCTTCTGTTCTGAGCTGAGCCGTCGAACGGCCGCAGAAGCCTGTTGCGTATCCTGAAGGAGTGGGGTGATCGGTGTCATAAAAGTAACACGGACGGCTATGTCCGAGCATAAAGTCAGGCAACTAGTTGTATTACAACCGGACGTGACCATCCGGGCAACGGCTACAAAAGTACAATATCATTTGCATTTGCTACCTCAACATTTTGCTGATTAAGCTGTTGCGCCAGCGTTGCGGATGATATACGGGCTCGCGCAACCGCAATGGTCATTTCCTGTTCATCCAGAATTTCGACCATTTCGCCAGTAGCAAATTCGCCTATCACGTCACGCACGCCAACTGCCAGTAGGCTTCGACGTTGTTGCAGCGCCCGTACAGCGCCTGCATCGACCCATATCTGTCCAACAGCCAGGCTACCACTGCCCAGCCAGCGGTTGCGAGCCGACATGGTTGTTGGTTGAGGTGAAAATTCTGTTCCAGTTTCACCTCGCAGGGCCTTTCCCATGCTATCGGGTTCGTTAAGCCCAAAAATGACGACCCGAATTCCCATGCGTGTAGCGAGCTTGGCAAACGTCAGTTTAGAGGCCATTCCACCCAGGCCCAGTGATGATTTCTCGGTTCTGACGACACTGAAGATTCGTTCATCGAAGTGAGTGACTTGCCGGATAATCTGCCCATCTGCATCCAGCAATCCACCGACGGAGGTACATAACATCAGGGCTTCTGCCCCAAAACCAACAGCAATTAATGTCGCCAGCTCGTCGTTATCCGAAAATTTAAGCTCTCGATTGCTGACAACGTCGTTTTCGTTGGCAATGGGAATAATATCGTTGGCCCAAAGCTCCTCATACGTTTGTTTGAGTTGCAGAAACTGGTCACGGTTGGCAAAGTGGTGCCGTTCGCAAAGGCTCTGCGCAATAGAAATGCCGTAAATCGAAAAAAAACGAGAATACTGATTGAGTAGCAACAGGTTACCAACTGCGGCAGCGGCTTTACGCTGACTAATATCACCCCGATAATCCCGGATTTGAGCTTTGCCTGCACCGACTGCGCCCGACGATACCAGTACAATTTTATAGTAGGGGTGCAGTGCCGCCACTTGCCGGGCAATGTCCACCATAACAGGTTCATTCGGTTCGCCCGTGGATTTCGTAATGGACGCCGTTCCGAATTTAAGTACAAGAACAGGTTTTGACATGTAAAAATCCCTTTTATCAGCGAAGATGTTCCTGAACAAAAGGGGCACAAAAATAATGATTGCTGGCAAGATGTGTGTATGCAGGCTAGTCAGTTACCGAATCATCTGCATGGTTTCTGAATAAATGCTCCAGCACAGGCTCGGTAAAACGGGCTTTCTTACGGAGGGCCGATTTGAGTTGTTTCATGTAGTCCGCTTTGGGAATTTCAATAGCCCCATAACGTCGAACATTGTCGTTAATGAATTGAGTGTCAAGGAGTTCAAATTTCTGCTCACGAAGCGTCATGATCAGGTAATGAAACGCGACTTTCGAGGCATTATCGACAAGATGAAACATCGATTCGCCAAAAAAAACAGCTCCCAACGATACACCATACAATCCGCCAACTAAACGGTTGTCTATATACGTTTCGATGCTGTGAGCAAGCCCCATCCGGTGTAACTCCGTATAAGCCTCAATAATTTCTTCTGAAATCCAGGTGCTGTCTGTCTCCGATCGGGGCAGCGAACAGTATCGCATAACCTGTTCAAAATCAGCATTTACCCGAATGTCAAAATGTTTTTTATTTAATACAGGACGTAACGAACGGGCTGGTTTGTAGGTATCGATCGGAATTACAGCACGCGGGTCGGGCGCATACCAGTAGAGCGTACCGTCTGCGTCGGCCATCGGAAAAATACCGTGGATGTACCCGTAAATCAGGTCGTCGGCGGTCAGCTTGTTCATTAAAATTGACGGTGCGTTCCAGGACAAAGATAGCGATTTCTATGAACAGTTATCACGCCTATTGCTGGCTCTATTTCTGAAATAATGCCCTTATTTTAAACGTCTGGATATGAGTGGACGTAATAAATTGGGCATCTGGTTATAAAATTTCAATTATAGCTTCCTGCTGCCATCCTCATTTATCTGTTTATTTAGAAAAATCGCTATTTCACCTCTTTATGACGGCTAGTTATTACTTACTTGAGACTGATGGTAAACTCCGTTTAAATCAGAGTAAGTTTTGGAGGATTCATATAGTTCAGAAAACCCCAAAGCTTAGTGTCAATAAGTGATAGAATCGGTCCTGACCGTTCGTTTCGAATCTCGGATTACTTTTCTTCATTGCCGATCCGTTATCATTTCCATGAATATATTGCTCAAGTTTTGTACGAATGATCAGCCAATGTAATTAACTTATAGAGTAAAAATGGATAAATGACTAGTAAGAATTAGTCTATATTTTGAGATAAGTTCATTAAATAATACCTTTCCGCCCTTAATTCATTCATACTACCCACCATTTATGGTCCCTACTTTTACCTGGTATCGTCTACTTATTGTAGCCGTATGTTTTTGGTTGTGCCTTTCTATTGCATTTGCCCAGAAGAAAATCGATCCAGGCCCAGCCATTAAATTTGGTAAGATCACCCCCGACCAGTTTACGCATACCATTTCAGATTCCAGCGCAGAAGCCGTGGTTCTTTACGATTATGGAGAGGTAACCTTTGAGCATAATGCCACTGATTTGTGGCTTGTATCCCAGCATCATATCAGGCTACAAATCCGTAAGAAATCGGCCTACGATCGAGCGACAATTGAACTGTTTACCCGTCGTGGAAAGGCAGGGCAGCATGAATTTATCTCGGATTTTGAGGCCTATACCTATAAACTGGTTGATGGAAATGTATCTTTTGACCGACTGACCGACGCTGGCCACTTTACCGAAAAAGCATCAGATCAGTTTTGGATTGAAAAATATACACTGCCCAACGTCCGGGAAGGGGCTATCCTTGACTATAAATACACCGTTCATACGCCCTTTAGTGTTAATCATAATCCTCGAACGTGGCGATTTCAGCAGGATATACCGGTTAAATGGAGCGAATACCGTATCACGATCCCTGATTATTTCTATTACAAAATGCTGATGAGTGGCTACCTGAGCATGGTGGTTAATGAACAGAAAAAGAGTTCTATTGATCTCCTGCCAGGCCAGGGGAGTGTGTCGGCCTCCTCCTATCGGTTCGCCATGAAAGATGTACCGGCTTTCAGAGATGAGGCTTACATTACAACGGATGACGATTACCTGTCCAAAATTGATTTTGAACTGGCCAGTTATCAGTTACCCGGCGCTGGTGGTCTACGGAATCATAATTTATCGGTTGGCTGGGATGCTATGGATAAAACGCTCCTTAGTGATGCCAACTTTGGCGGACAGATCAAGCGGGCTGGTTTTATGCGGGAAACGGCCAGATCACTACTAGCTCAACAATCAGATACCCTGTCGCGCATAAAAGCAGCGTATGATTTTATCCGGAAAACTGTCAAATGGAACGATGAGGCTTCGCTATGGTCGATGGATGGTATTAAGAAGGTTTTCGATAACAAAAAAGGCAATGCCGCCGATATCAACCTGATGCTGGTTGCACTCCTGCGTGAAATGGACATCAGTGCCAATCCGGTTATTCTTAGCACTCGCTCGCATGGGCGAATTAGTGAAGCCTACGCGTTATTGAAAAAGTTTAATTACGTTATCGCGCAGGTATCCGTTGGCGGGAAAGATATGCTGCTGGATGCTACCGATCCTTACCTAACGCCCGGAATGCTTCCCGTACATTGCCTGAACGAAACCGGACGACTTGTTCATGAGACGAACTCCCGTTTTATACCCTTGCTGGCGCTGGAGCGCGACGTTGATATGCATACGGGTTCATTTACAATTGATGCTGAAGGAGAGGTGTCGGGTAAGCTGCTCCATTCTCACGGTGGCTACAGCGCCCGGAAAGCCCGCAAGCAATTTGCCAAAGAAGGAAAATCGAAATTTCTTGAAAACATTCAAAAAACAAGACCTGCCTGGCAGATCGAGATGGCTGATTTTTCAGGAGCTGATGTATCAAGTAGTGCCTTTAACGTAGAGTACACAATGGCTATTCCGGAGGCCTGTTCCAGAGCGGGAGATCGGCTCTATTTCAGACCTATGCTGACTGAAGCATTCGCGGCTAATCCATTTAAGGAACTGGAACGACTTTACCCGGTAGATTTTGGCGTACCAATGGAGAAGACATTTTCGGTTACGTATACGTTACCGACCGGCTTTCTGGTAGAAGAAATGCCCAAGCCAGTATCCATGCTACTTCCTCAGGATGGCGGCCGATTTTTGTTTCAGGTATCTGTCAATGCAGCTAATCAGATTCAGATTGCCAGCCGGATTGTGCTACGCCGTCAACTATATCTCACCGAAGAATATGGCTCTTTACGGGAGTTGTTCAGTCGAATTGTGGCGAAACATGCCGAGCAGATTGTTCTGAAACGTGGAACCGTAGCGGAGAAGAAATAAGTAAAGCATGAAAAAACTTCTTTCACTAGCCCTGTTGGTTAGTCAAACGGTCTGTGCCCAGGTCGAGTACCAGGCCGGTATAGTAGAGCCTGCGCTAAAAGAAAATGCACACGGCGTAGTTCGTCGGCATGAAACAACATTTACTGTCAAATCAGCAGGAGAGGCTACTCAGCGCGTGCGTAGTGTTATCACAGTGCTGGATGAGCAGGGTGATGAGCATGCCAAAATGGTAGTCGGTTATGATAAATTGTCTAAAATAACCAACCTGGAAGAGCTTTGTACGATGCATCGGGGAAATTGATCAGGAAACTTAAGAAAGCTGATATTGAAGATTATAGTACCTATTCAGACTATAATTTATTCGACGATAACCGGCTCAAAGCAGCCTCCTTCCCGAAGCAGCCAACCTATCCGTACACGGTTGAATTTATTGTCGTGACTATCGAACGCAACCTGATGTTTTATCCGACGTGGATTCCCCAGGATAAAGAGCATCTGTCCGTTGAGCAGGCGACGTTTACGTTGAATATGCCACCAGGACTTGCGTTGCGCTACAAAGAAGTGAATATTCCAACACCTGTGGTCGAAGAGATGGCTGCAAACGGGAGTAAAACGTATGTTTGGAAACTGGCCAATCGTCCGGCAGTCGAATTTGAACCGCTGTCGCCACCGGCACGAGAGCAGTTACCCATCGTTTATACAGCTCCGACAGACTTTGAAGTACAGGAATATAAGGGAAAAATTACCAACTGGAGCGATGTAAGCCGATTTTATTATAGCCTCAATGATGGTCGTGATCGCATACCGGAAGACCTGCGTCGGCAGGTGATCGAATTGACAAAAAATGAAGCGTCCACAGTTGGGAAAGTTCGTAAGGTTTACCACTTTTTACAGGAGCAGACTCGCTATGTAAGTGTTCAGCTCGGCATAGGCGGTTGGCAAACCATTGAAGCCGAGAAAGTGGCTGTTAGCAATTATGGCGATTACAAGGCATTGACAAATTATACGATGGCAATGTTAAAGGCAGCTGGTGTAGTGGCTTACCCGGCGTTGGTGCGAGCGGGCGAAAAAGAGCCGGATACCATGTCGGATTTTCCGAGTTTCCAGTTTAACCATGTTATTTTATGCGTGCCTGATAAACGGGATACGCTCTTTCTGGAGTGCACAAGCAGCCATGATCCGGCCGGATATGTCAGTGATTTTACCGGAAACCGGCATGTTCTGCTTATTTTGCCGGAAGGTGGCCGATTGATAAAAACGCCTGCCTATCAGCCAGCAGATAATCTTCAGCAACGACGGATCGCCATTAAAATCAACGAACAGGGTGATGCTGCAGCTCAAGTGATAACGCGCTATACGGGTCTGCAACAGGACGATTATGGCAGCATTCTTCATCGCCTGAACCACGATGATCAGCGCAGCTGGCTTATCAAACGGATTACCATACCTGCGTTTGAATTAAACACGTTCGCGTATAGCGAACAGGTGGGCGACGTACCTGCCGTCATTGAAACACTGGAGCTGACTATTCGGCGGTGGGCGAATGCCAGTGGTACGCGCCTGTTTTTACCCCTTAATCTGATGTCATCGCTTTCGTCGGCAACACCCTTGACGCAATCCCGTAAGTCGCCGATGGAGTTAGGATCGGCTTATGATTTTATTGATAGCGACACAATTACCTACCAACTTCCTAAAGGGTATTTGCCAGAGTATAGAATAGATCCCCTGAAAATTGACTCGAAATTTGGGACATATACGGCGCAGTTAGTAATGGAAGGTGACCGGGTTGTCTATATTCGGCGTGTAATCATGCATCGGGGGCGCTTTCCAGCCACGGCTTATGCGGAGTGGGTAGATTTTCGTAAAAAGGTTGCCAAAGCAGATCGGGCCCAGCTAGTGTTCGTTAAAAGTAATTAAACCAAACCCTTTCCGTACTGTCGAACGTTACGTGTAAAATGATTTAACAATTGACCATGAAAAAAGGACTTATTTTAGCGCTGGTTGCCCTGCCATTACTGTTTAGCCAGTGTAGTATGAACAAGCAGATTTCGCAGGCGAAAACTCTTGGCGATTGCCGCTATACGATTGCGTCGGCCGACAGTATTTATCTGGCAGGAATAGATGTCCGGCAATTGCGTAAGCTAGAAGACCTCAATCCGGCCCGGTTTCCGCGTTTAGCCACTGGCCTGCTGACACGCAATGTCCCGCTGGATGCCCGAATTAATCTTGATATCACAAATCCGACCAATAAACTGGCCGGTATCAATCAGTTAGAGTATAAAATTCTGCTGGCTGGTCAGGAATTGTTTAATGGTTTCCTGAATCAGCGGATTGAAGTGCAGCCCGGTGGAGGCCGGACCCGTGTTCCGGTTCGCCTGAACACTAATGCCTACCAACTTCTGACCGATCCTAAAACCCGAGATGCATTTACCCAACTTGTGCAGAATCTGTCGGGAGCTTCAGGTACACAGGCATCAAAACTGACCATCCGAATCAAACCAACGTTGGATTTGCTCGGCAAACAGGTCAATTATCCGGGTTATATTACGATTGATCAGGACGTGACAAACAAAATTTTGATGGGGAATTAAGGTAATTGGGAAACCGATATTTATGCGGATCAAGTGACCCAATCGGTAATCTCTTCCAATTCCCGACCGCATATATCAGTAGCATTTCGTTGGCCCTGGCTTTTTAGGCCGGGGCTTTTTTACAATAGCCCAATCCAGATAGGGCTTATTAAACCGATTAAACGATACAACCCGATGCGCCAACTCATTTTTACCTTGCTGCTTGCTACCACAGCAACGCTATCGCAAGCCCAAACGAACCGGATTCAACTAACCCACGACGAAGCCAAAAAGCGAGTGGATGTTACCATAGATGGCAAGCCATTTACGGCCTACATTTATCCCGGCCCAACTGTGCTTAAAAAGCCCGTTCTCTATCCGATTCGGTCGGCAGGCGGGAACTTTATTACGCGGGGCTGGCCAATGGACCCACGACCCGGCGAACGAATCGACCATCCGCACCACGTTGGTATGTGGTTCAACTATGGCGATGTGAATGGCCATGATTTCTGGAATAACTCAACGGCTGTTGGCCCTGAACACAAAGGTCCGTTCGGAACCATCGTTCATACGGGCGTCAAATCGATGAAAAGCGGCAAGGATAAAGCAGAACTAGTTGTCACGGCCGACTGGCTCGATAAAGACAATAAAGTGATGCTTCAGGAAACGACAACCTACGAGTTTAAGGGAACAACTGATAGCCGGACCATTGATCGTGTTACTACGTTGAAAGCGGTGGATAAGGAGGTCGTTTTCAAGGATAATAAAGAAGGGCTCATTGCACTTCGCCTGGCCCGTCAGCTCGAACAACCATCAACCAAACCCGAAGTATTCACGGATGCGCAGGGTGTAGCGACAAAAGTGCCCGTACTCGACAATGCCGGTGTAACGGGGAAATACCATAGCAGCGAGGGGATAGAAGGCGATGCTGTCTGGGGCACACGGGGAAAATGGGTAAATCTGACCGGAACAGTTAATGGAGAAGCCGTATCGTTAGTGTTGTTAGACCATCCACAAAATGTTGGTTATCCAACCTACTGGCATGCCAGAGGATATGGATTGTTTGCCGCCAATCCGTTAGGACCTTCAGTTCTTTCGGAAGGAAAGGCTCCTGCTCTGAACTACACGCTCCCGGCGGGCAAATCGGTTACGTTCAGATACCGGTTGCTGGTGCGGTCTGGCAATACGCCCAATACGTTTATTGATGAGCAAATTTCAGCATTTAACCGTTAATCATAAACGCGTTATTCTATAGGGTGCAATTGGCATATTTATTGTTGAGGATCATACAAGTACATACAATCAGTAGTACGTATGCCTTGCACCCCTATGCGAATTTTATCTTTCCGACTTTGTGTTAGTATCTGGCTGGTAACAATAGGGGCGGTAAGCGCTCAGCTGAGGACGGCTCCGAGCTCAACAAAAGGCCGTGTTGGTACTTACACGCCACATGATCCAGCTGTAACCGCGTTTAGCGGCTTACAAACGATTCAGAATGACCGTATAATGGTTGGTGTAGATTCTCGGTATGGAGGAGCTATTACCTACCTGTCGTTTGCCAATGGTGAGAACATGGTCAATAATTTTGACCTTGGCCGCCAGGTGCAGGTTGGCCTGTACAGTGGTCCTAATCCGTATACCGAGAAAGGCAAGCAACCGAACCCTAACTGGACTGGATTGGGCTGGAATCCAATTCAGGCGGGTGACGTTTACGGTAATCCATCCGATATTTTGGCCTTCCGGAAAGAGGCTAATCTGTTGTATGTAAAGACCCATCCCCGGCATTTTGCCCTCAATGACGTGTTGGGGGAATCGTATATAGAACACTGGATACGATTAGAGAATAACGTAGTGAAAGTTCACGCAAAAGTGACACTCTTTCGATCGGACCAAACCAAATATGAAGGTCGTCAGCAGGAAATGCCGTGTATTTATCTGAATGGCAATTATCACAATATATATGCTTACACAGGTAATAAACCATTCTTAAACGATGGGCTAACGCAGATACGCCCACCTATTGGTTTCGGCGATATTCACCCGACAGAACCCTGGATGGCTTCAACGGATGACAGAGGTTTTGGTGTTGGGCTTTTTTCTGAGAATTCGTATGATTGGAAAAAAGGCTATTTTGGTACTGATCTGGCTGGGGATGAATTTACGGCTGATGCTTCTTACATTGCCAATACACCGTATATTGTTTTTGATCATAACTTTACGCATGAATGGGATTATGAAATGGTCGTTGGGCATATTACCGACATTCGGCGGTACATGTACGATAAACCAAGGCCAGAAACTGGCCCAAATTATCGGTTCGATACATCGCGCAAAGGCTGGCATTATTTCAATGCTGTCGATTCGGGATGGCCTGTTCAGGGTAATTTGACTGTTCAGCTGACCAACAAACAGCGGGATCTTATCCAATCGCCAAATGTTTTCTGGCAGGGTAGCAGTAACCCTAAACTATACCTGCGGGCTGCCTTTCAAACGCAAAATACCGCTTTTCGTCTATCGTGGAGAAAGCCTGATGATGCTACTCTTTATCGAACTGAGGATCAGTATATTGATTTCCCGATTATTAATGATGGTCAATTTCACACTTATGAAATTGACCTAAGTAATAAGCAGGGCTGGCTGAATGCTAACATTGGGCTGATTGAGTTTCGGCCGCCACCAAATGGGCCGGATGTTAACGGCTGGGTAAAAATGGAATGGCTGGCCACCAGTACCAATGGCCCTAAGGGGAATAATAATTCTGTAGTTGTTGTACCCAATGACCCTCTGGCTCCTGCTGTTTGCGAACCCGGTATCGCCCCTGTAAGCGTACAAAAAATCCGTCTGATACATGGGCATTAATAGCCGTATCTGTCCGGAAAGGATCATGCAATAGGGGCACTCGGTTGAGTGCCCCTATTGGCATTAGTTAAGATGTACCAGCGCAGAACGGTAGACGCGCCCTTCGAGTGTGTCCATCCACGATCGGAGGGTATTATTCTCGTAGCTGGCGCGGTTGAGTTCTGCGTCGATCTGACGAAGGAGAAAGAATAACTGATGAACGTGCTGCCACTGTTGATGCAGCCGATTTGTATCCTGCAACGTACGTGCCTGCTGCCGTGCTTCCTGCGTTAATTGGCGCAGGCTCATTTTCAGGTGGTAGCGCAGAATCATCAACCGGCTGGCCATCGGTAGCTCTGCCGGATTACGTTCCATATGTGAAATTCCCTTAGCAAGCACATTATTGCGCTGCTGGAGCTGATCAGAAACAATCATCCAGGCATGTTCGGCCTGAAGTGCTTCATAAGAGACAGTTTTCATGGCAATCAGTACAATACGGTTTACGAACAAATATACATATTACGCCGACTTTTCAATGTGTTAATTCTTGGTTTCGGAAAATTTTAATTTGTTAAACGGTAGTATAGCCGATGATTAGACAAGAATAATGCAATTCGGTTTAATCGACTTTCAAAAACTACCGGCTAATCAACCGCGTATATAAAAAGGTTGGCTTACATTGCTATCCCAAATCAATTCTATTATGAAATCCCTGCATCGTTTCGGCCTGGTTCTATTCATTACTGGGTTCGCCTGTTGGATTTTTACGCTGACCTTAAGCCAATACCGCCTGACTGATGCGATTATCAATCAGGTTGTCAAAACAGAACATAAGGCTGTTGTACATAGGCAAACGGCCTTCATAAAAGATAAACTCTATTCAAGTAACTGGGCGTTTATTAAGGATTTTCGGGGAGCAATTGCTACGTACAATGCCGATATGCGGGCTAAAAAAGCCTGGAGTGAGGTTATTTACGACAATTATACGTTCGACGTAGCGAAACGTGCATCACTCGGAATGCTGACGACTAATAACGTATGGATTTGGTTTTGGTTGAGTTTTGGGCTGGCTACTCTAGGTGGTTTGCTGTATGCATGGGCAGGGACTAAACGACTGCCCGGAATTCAAAATAATCGACAGTATCGACACCCGGCTACCGATCGGGGGTGGATTGGAATTAGTGTGGGGGTTTTTCTGATCGGATTTTATATTGCACTTTATTTTTATCCGGAGTACCTGACCAATTGGGTGTTGTTAGTAGACCCAATTAGTCGTGCGCTGAACGCTGGTCCGGCCAGTCGCTGGTTTCTATATGGGTTTTTATACACGCTGGTAATTCTGGTCATGGGGATTCGGATGCTGATAAATTATCGACACAGCCGATACCAACAACTTCGTACCTTATCGGTCATGTTCTTCCAGACGGCATTTGCGTTCCTGATTCCAGAAATCATGCAGCGACTTAATCAGCCGTATCAGGATCTGAAAAATATCTGGCCACTCGATTATACATTCTTCTTCGACTACAAGCTAAATGAAAAATTACAGGCTGGTTCGCTGGGTATTTTTATGCTCGTGTGGGGTATTGTTCTGGCGCTGGTAGCGGTGCCGGTGATGACCTATTTCTTTGGCAAACGTTGGTATTGTTCATGGGTATGCGGTTGTGGGGGACTGGCAGAAACGCTCGGCGATCCGTATCGGCATTTATCGGATAAGACGCTAAAGGCCTGGAAAGCTGAGCGGGTTATCGTTCATGGCGTTTTAGTGTTTGCGGTGGTCATGACACTGCTGGTACTTTATACATACTTTACCGGCCAGTCGACTGTGCTTGGTTTTCTGGATAGTTATAGCATCCGCTCAACCTACGGTCTTTATATCGGTTCGATTTTTGCAGGTGTGGTAGGAACGGGCTTTTACCCGCTGATGGGTAATCGTGTCTGGTGTCGATTTGGCTGTCCACTGGCGGCTTACTTAGGGCTGGTTCAGCGGTTTAAATCCCGCTTTCGGATTACCACCAATGGCGGACAATGCATTTCGTGCGGAAATTGTTCGGCTTATTGCGAGATGGGAATTGATGTGCGCGCCTATGCGCAGCGTGGGCAGGATATCGTGCGGTCGTCGTGCGTTGGATGTGGCATATGTTCGGCAGTCTGTCCGCGCGGAGTGCTCAATCTGGAAGTTGGGCCGGTGTCATCGCGGAAGATTTGATCCTAACGGATCGCATTCAGGAGGCTACGGAAGAGAGTAAGCTGATTGGTAGCGGACAGATTCAGGAAAACCCTTTATCTTCGTGTCTCCCGTGGGCGGTTGTATAGGGCAAACTGTTCACTTTCTGCTGAAGACTGTCCCTGCCTACTGTTGACACATGGACCCTATTTATAAAGCGTTAATCGTTTGTACTAACCATACAGACTACCCAACTAAACCGCATAAAACTGGACTTTGGTTGAGCGAAGCGACGCATTTTTACGATGAACTTGCTGACCGTAAATTGCCCTATGACATCGCAAGTCCGAATGGTGGCCGAGTGCCAATCGACGAAAAAAGTATTGACCGACGTGATACCATTAACGAAAAATGGTACAACGATCCCATATTTCGGCATAAACTCGATAACTCATTACGGTTAGACGAAGTAAATCCAGCCGACTATCAAATCCTGTACTTTACGGGTGGTCATGGCACTATGTGGGATTTCCCGAATAATCAGGCCTTACAAAACATCACCCGGTATATTTATGAAAATGGAGGGCTGGTGGCCGCCGTTTGCCATGGAGTAAGTGGCCTGTTAAACGTCAAACTTTCCGACGGTTCACAACTGATTGACAACCGGCAGGTAACTGGCTTCTCAAATATGGAAGAAAAGCTAGTTCGTCTCGATGATCAGGTACCCTTTCTTCTGGAAGATGCATTGCGGCAAAAAAATGCGCTGTATAGCAAAAGCCTCATTCCATTTTTACCCTACATTGAGGTAGATGAGCGCCTGGTTACAGGGCAAAACCCACTGTCGGCGCGGAAAGTTGGCCGGAAGGTGATGGAGGAAATGTATGAGAAGTAAGTAGTCCTTTTTATAAGCCAGCAGGCAGGATGGCGGATACTGCCTGCTGACCTATGGTCCTTAAACGACTACATCGGGAAATACTTCGCGCAGGAATTTTAATTCTAAGTCCTTTTCAGAAACAATGGGATTAGTGACACCCCAATCAATATTCAGGTCAGGGTCGTTCCAGATAATACCCGTTTCAGACGCTTTGTTGTACACATTCGTACATTTATAGCTGAAAATACTGTCTTCCAGGGCTACGAAACCATGCCCGAACCCTTCAGGAATGTAGGCCATATTGGCTAGTTTCGCGTCAAGCAGAAACGTTTCATATTGCCCGAATGTGGGTGAATCTGGACGTAAATCGACGGCTACGTCAAGTACCTGACCAGTAATAACCCGGACAAGCTTGCCTTGTGCAAAAGGTTCGTTTTGCATGTGCAGCCCGCGGAGTACACCTTTCACCGAGAACGATTGGTTATCCTGTACAAACTCCATCGGCAAGCCCAGCGCCGTAAACAGCGTTTTATTGTAGGACTCGAAGAAGTAGCCACGTTCATCTTCAAACACGCGGGGAATCAGTTCAATCAGGCCACTAATAGCCGTTTCGCGAACCTGCATAGAGAATAGTTGAATAGTAAAAAATGCTGCTCTTTGGCTACAAAGCTACAAAACCGTAGCCATAGTTTGTACCTTTGCCGTAAACCTATTTATTGAGTGGGTTTGCCTTATGAGCATGACGTACAAGGAATTAAGTAGCCATATTTTTAACAAAAAATCGTATCTCTGCGTTGGTCTCGATACCGATCCGCACAAATTGCCCCCTCATTTATTAAAAGAACCGGATCCGGTATTTGCTTTCAATCAGGCCATTATCGATGCAACCGCCGATCTTGCAGTAGCTTACAAGCCCAACATTGCATTCTATGAAGCCCAGGGCCCTCGTGGTTGGGAAAGCCTGCAACGAACGCTGGAATATATTCCTGCTGATTGTTTCACCATTGCTGACGCAAAACGAGGAGACATCGGGAATACATCGAGCCTTTATGCCCGTACTTTTTTTGACCCCGATGCCGCCGGTCTGAATTTCGATTCGGTTACAGTGGCGCCTTACATGGGTCGAGATTCTGTACTGCCATTTTTAGATTATGCCGGCAAATGGGTAATTCTACTGGCCTTAACCTCAAATTCAGGTAGTGCAGATTTTCAGCGTCAGCGAATTCTTACAGACTCCGCACGTGAACAGGAATTATTCGAGGTGGTTATTAAAACAGCCCAAAACTGGGCAGGTTCCGATAAGCTGATGTTTGTTGTTGGAGCGACCCAGGCTGATGAATTAAGTCGAATTCGCGAGCTGGCGCCCGATAGTTTTTTGCTTGTGCCCGGAGTAGGAGCACAGGGTGGTTCGCTGGCGGATGTATCGCGCCGGGGTTTAACTGCTGATGGTGGCCTGTTAGTCAATGCATCGCGGAGCATTTTATATGCATCGGGCGGAACGGATTTTGCCGATCGTGCTCGAGCAGAAGCGCAGCTATTGCAAACAGAAATGGCAGGGTATCTGGATGCAGGGGTACTGGCCATTAAGTAGTTCAGTAGGCAGTACTGAATAGGGAACTGCCTACTGAACTGAAGACTGCTTCTAGTTTAGAACAGGCCTGCGCCCAGATTTCGAAATGGCCAGGGAATCATGGCAAGAATAAGCAGTAAACCAAGTCCGTAAAAAATGGCAATTAAACGCTGTTTCGTTGTGGGATCGGAAGCGCGTTTGGAACGCGAATAGCCGATGGTAATCAATACGATAGCGACCAACATGCCTGTGAGATGCTCAACGGTATAGAAACGATACAGTTTATCGCTGATCATACCGAAATTCACTTTAGGGCTGATAAAGTACAAAATCAGACCAATAACTAACTGAAGATGAATACTGATCAGCGTAAATAAATACAGTTTGCGATTGCCATCAGTGTAGCCGTTGCGTCCCTGCCATCTGCTAAGCGCAGTAAATACGGCGGCAATCAATAAAACGAGCGCAATCCAGCGCAAGCCAGAGTGCATGTGAACTAAGCCGGTGTACATACAAAATTGATTTTAACCGTAAAGAAACAACCAAAACGCTAACTTAGGTTGTTTGACAAACATGATTCTTTACAACACAACGTATAGCGTTGCCAACGAAGTTGAGCGAGAGTGGCTTCACTGGATGAAAACCAACCATATTCCGACGATTCTTGCTACGGGATTACCTGTTGGCCATAAGATGCTACGGCTTCTAACCGAACTCGATAATGGAGGAACTACCTTTTCGGTGCAGCTCGATTTTAATGCAATGGAGGATTACTTCACCTATCAGAGTTTACACGCTGATACCATGCAACAGCGGATCCATGACCGTTTTGCCAATCAATTTGTTTCATTCGATACCTTACTGGAAGACGCTTAGATGGCAGTTGAGCCAGTTCTCAGCGAAGCTGAAGCGAAATAACATACCGAAACCAGTATATACGCTGCAATGTGTTGAAGAGTGAGTCTGTATGTTTCTAAAATGCATTATAGAAAACCATAGTCTCTGTTAGTCATATTTTCTTGGCATATTGGTAACACGGTTTTGGCTTTTATAGCAATTGTTTAATAAAAAAAATGTAAGAGACAAATCATAAAATAGTGTTTATGAGGGAAGTTGGTAGATTTGCTACAATTTTTAATCTACTGATAGTATGAGCAATATCTACCGATTCTTTTATAGTCAGTTCTGCCTGGTGGTATATTGTTGGCTTGCATTGGTGTTGCCAGCCGCAGCCCAGATTTCTATTACTGCTTCCGGTGTACCTGTTACGCAGACTTTCGATGCGTTGCCCAAAAGCAGTACGGCAACATTTACTCAGAACACAACTATACCAGGAGTTTATACAGAATTCGCTGGAACTGGCACCACAATTACCGCAAGTGACGGATCGTCAGCAACTAGTGCTTTATATAGCTTTGGTACGGGCATTGCCAACGACCGGGCACTGGGGGCAATAGGGTCCACCACGGCCACAACCGGCAATTTCGTTCATGGGCTTCGCTTAAAAAACAACACAGGCTCTACGATTACTTCACTACAAATTAATTATACCGGTGAACAGTGGCGTACTAGTCAGGCTGCAGCTCAGACAGTCAGCTTTTCCTATCTGGTATCAGCAACCCCTATTACAAGTCTAAGCGTTAACGCTGCTCTTCCAGTCAGTTATACGGCTGTGCCAGCTTTGGACTTTACCAGCCCTATTTCTGGTTCCAGCGTTGCTATTGGGGCACTTAATGGGAATTTAGCCGCTAATCGTACCACCCGAACCGCTACTCTTTCCGGCCTTTCAATTCCGGCTGGTTCCGAAATAATGTTACGCTGGTATGATCCTGATCAAACAGGTAACGATCATGGCTTAGCGATTGATGACATAGCCGTAACGGCTACAACGACCGGGCCGACCCCGAATCAGACATTATCGGTTGCACCAGCCAGTATAACAGGACTGGCAACTTTTGTTGGTGTAACCTCAGCGCCGGGTTCATACACTATTACGGGGCGTAACCTAACGGGGCCTGTTACGCTGTCAGTTACAGCAGGAATAGAGATCAGTAATGACCCGATCGGCAGTATTTATACACCAACTATTTCAATAACGCCGATTGCAGGAAATATCGATCAAGCCATTAAGGTTCGTTTGACAGGAGCTACTGTTGGCCCCGTTAGTGCAACTGTTACGAACACGGCTACGACAGCAGCAGGAACGGCCCGTACTGTAGTCGTGGTAACGGGCACGGTCGGTGATCCTAATGTACCCAGAACGTCCATTGCAACTGTCCGAAGTCAACGCGATGGAACATCGACGTTAGCCCTGCCCGGTGGTAAAATAGGTGGCCGGGTCACAGTAAGCAGCCAGTTCGGGGGCAATCTGTTTTATATGCAGGATGTTACCGGCGGTATTTCTGTCTTTAACAGTACAACTGCTATAGGAGGACTGGCTCAGTTAGGAGACTCCATTCAGGTGATAGGTACTGTCAACACTTATCAGGGGGCACGGGAACTTGATATTACCAGCTATACGGTCGTTGCGGGAGCCCCCAAAATTCCAACGCCCAGAGTAATATCGGTTAGTCAACTGTCTTCGTATGAAGGCCAGCTGGTACAGGTGCAAAATACCACAATCGGTGGAACAGGAGCCACCTTTGCCAGCACGACTTATTCGCTTTCTGCCGTATCAGGTATTGGGACGCTTTTCATTAAAGCACAATCGGAGTTGAATGGCGCTAGTAAACCAGCGGGGCCGATTACGATCGTGGGTATTGCGGATCGTGTTACCAGTGGTACCGCCACGATCACCGAATTGTTTCCCAGAATTTTGGCTGATGTGTCCGGGTCCAGTCTGGCCGATCAGGCTTGTGGCGGAACGGGTGGGTCAGGCTTATCAACTGATCAGACATTTGACATCGCTACCTGGAATATTGATTTTTTCGGCGCTGATGCTGGTTCAATTGCTTGTACAACAGCGCCGACTAGCCGAGCCTACCCTGATCAGGGACCTGTTGACGAGGATAAACAGGCACGAAACGTAAAAACAATCCTACAGCGATTAAACGCCGATATTATTGTTAATGAAGAAGTAAGCGACGAGGCTCGTTATGCTGGCGTTGTCAGATCGCTGCCCGGTAGTTATAGCTATGTGTGCTCCGATAAGTTCTCCTATTATTTCCAGAATGAGTGCGATCAGGCAATTAATAGCGATGGAACAGTTTTTGGGCCGACCAAATTCGCCCAAAAAGTATGCGTGATGTATAATACGGCTACCGTAACGCCAGTTCTTGCCGAAAGCAAACCACTGTTGACAAGCAAATACAGTTACCCGAGCAGCAATAGTTGGGAATCGGGGAGATTACCTTATCTGTTTGTTGCAGATGTTACGGTTAATGGGCAGACCCGTAAAATTCACGTTGTCGGTATACATGCTAAATCGGGAAGTGCAGCCGCCGATTACAGCCGCCGGAAACAGGATATTATTGATCTGAAGGCCGAATTGGATCAGAATTATCCGAAAGCGAATCTGATTATGCTCGGTGATTTTAATGACCGGATTACAACATCCATAACAACTGGCCAGCCATCCTCTTACGCTAATTTTGATCAGGATGCCACTAATTACCGGATTATTACCAAACCGCTTGAAACAACAGGTTGTGTTACCGTCAATTCATCGGTTGTTTTTATTGACCACATAACCATTGGCAATGAGCTGGTACAGGCTTACATTAGCAATTCAGCAGCGGTATTACGACCAACGACGGGTATAGAAGGGCCCTATGCCAGTACAACTTCCGATCACAATCCGGTGTTGGCCCGGTTTAATTTGGGTACTTTACAGGGTCCTTTGACGGTTAGACTTACGGCCGATCCTGCTCTGGTGACAACAGGAACGACAACATTATCTGCAACAACGTCGGGTGGTACCGCGCCATTCAGCTATTCGTTTACCGGGCCAGGAACGATCACGCTAAGTGGCAATACGGCTAGCGTTACCAGCCTGACGGCTTCAGGTGTAAAATCATTTACCGTTAAAGTGTCAGATGCTTCCAGTCAAACTGCTTCGGCAATTACATCGGTAACAGTAACTAATGGTACGGGTACAGTTGGCCTCTGCGATAACCTGTTCATGGGCACAGGAGCAGGTTTTTCTAATACAACGGGGTGTAACAATGTAGCGCTTGGTCCTGAAGCACTGTTTTTAAATCTAATTGGCAAAAACAATGTAGCAGTGGGCGACTCGGCTGGTTACCAGAATCTGGCTTCTGGTAATACGTTTGTTGGCGCCAAAGCTGGTTTGAACAATACGACCGGTGTACGAGCCACCTTTGTCGGCGATTCGGCTGGCTTATCGAGCAATGGGTTGTCGAATACGTTTATTGGTTACAAAAGTGGCCTTAACACGACCGCTGGCAGTTTCAATACCTTTCTGGGCACACAGGCAGGATTGAGCAATACAACCGGTAGTTATAATCTCTTCGTGGGCGACAACGCTGGAGCAGGCAATACGTCGGGCCGCGAAAACTTGTTTTTAGGGCCTAGCGCAGGTTTCACGAATACCGGTGGCCGCTTTAATACTTTCATAGGCCTTTTTAGTGGTTATGGCAATATCAATGGAGAAAATAATGTCTTCCTGGGTTATCATTCAGGGTTTAACAACCTGAGTGGAAATTTTAACCTGTTTATGGGAACTGAAACGGGCTATACCAATACATCGGGCGTATATAACACGTTTGTGGGTAATGGAGCAGGATATTATAATCAGACAGGTAGTAACAACACCCTCGTTGGGCTCAATAGCGGCTTCAAGACAACGGGTTCCGACAATGTGATGATTGGCGGAGCAGCAGGTTTAGAGAATACGCTTGGCAGTCAAAATACTTTTTTGGGTACCGGAGCTGGCGTTAATCCAGCCAATCCTGCCCTGGTCAATGCAACAGCAATCGGGTATGGAGCAGAGGTATCGGCCAATAACAGCGTTGTGCTGGGAAAGGGAGCCAACGTGGGCATCGGTACTTCAGCGCCGACAACCAAGCTCGAAATTGTTAGCGGAAGTGCTGGAACAGCGGGTCTTAAATTAACAAACTTGCCAATAGGAACAACTACCACATTAAGAACTACGAAATTTCTTACTGTTGATGTAGCCGGTAATGTCGTTTTGGGTACTATTGCAAGTGGAGCACGAGAGGGTGAAACCACAACTGCCGCTTTCTGGGAGCGCAATGGTCAGGTGCTTCGTAGTATAGATGGGAACTCCGTTGTTATCGGTACCAGTTTAAATAAAACCCCAAAAGGATATAAGCTTTTTGTAGAAGAAGGAATTCTGACTGAGAAGGTAAAGGTAGCGATCAAAAACACATCAGAGTGGTCTGATTATGTATTCGCAACCGATTACCGGCTAAAGCCATTAGCTGAAGTTGCTGCCTATATCCGTCAGTATCGGCATTTGCCGGGAATACCTTCAGCTGCCGAGGTGGTTGAACAGGGTGTTGATCTCGGTAAGATGAATGCCAAATTATTGGAGAAGATAGAAGAGCTTACGTTATACAGTATTCAACTGGAACAGTCTAATCAAAAACAACAACAGGAGTTACAGGCTGTTAAGGAGAAACAGGCTCGTTTGGAGCAATTACTTCAGGAACTTATAAAAAAATAAATAGCTCGTATATACCTCTCGGGTAATGCCCGCCAAAATTATCTTACGTGTAAGTAGCAGTTTTGGCACGGCGTAATCTGGAATATCCTTACTTGTTGTGTTGTTACTGAGAACGCCACCATTTTTAACGAATGGTGGCGTTTTGTTGATGGTATTTTTATTGTATTAATACCGAACACGAAATATGAAAAAAAATAGTTGATTGAAAGCATTTGGCATGTTATGTGGGGCAATTAGTTCAGATAATCAACGTCTCCTCAACACAAATTCTATGAAAGACCTCAAACTGCCAACATTATGACCCCACAATCACAAAATCACTTTCTGACGATTATTGGTACCGCAATAACTGACCATCGAGTAATCCAAATCAAGCATAATAGCATTTGGCGAACTGTTGAACCCTACATGGCCGGATTGCACAAAGAATCACAAATGCCAAGTCTGTATGGATTTTGCCGTGACGTCATACCAACGCTCTATACAGATAAGGATAACCGGTGGCAGATCTTTCGTTTTAGTGACATTGAAGACATTGAGTTGACGTATTATGAATTTCGGCCTCATCTTGAATACACGGGTAACTATGACCGAATGCAGCCCGTGTACATGAAATTGGCTCCTGGTATACCTGCCGGCCGATGAGAAAGCGTATACTGACACTAGCCATTATCTGCTAAAAGCAGCAAGCCGAAATTCCTTTGCGTTCGCTACCTATATCTGGTAGCGAACGTTTTTTTTGGGATAATACGAATGAGATTATGGTAAAATGTAGGTTTTATTGTATAATAGTCCTATATGCTTATTAATTAGTGTCATATAAGACAAAAAGGTGCTTTTTGGCCAAACAAAAGCCCCCGTAAGTCTATTTATCATAGACAAACAGTGCTCTAAGCAGCCTCTACAGTTCTAAAGTTTGGGCTTAAAGACATTCCTCAACGGCTATGACAACACATATGAATGATTCGGTAGTGTGGGCGCACAATCCTAAAAATGTAGCGTTTATTGGCGATTATCTTCCCCGTCAATGTGGCATTGCTACGTTTACTTCTGATCTATATAAATCATACAACTCATTCATTCCCGATTCGCGGGCAATGGTTGTTTCGGTCAATGATACACCCGACGGATACGATTATCCCAGCGAAGTTCGATACGATTTTTACCAGCATGATCAGGAAGCTTACCGTAAAGCTGCCGAATTCCTGAATGCGAAGGATACTGAAGTCGTTTGCCTACAACATGAGTACGGTATTTTTGGTGGACCGGCCGGTAGCTATATCCTGACATTGCTACGAAACCTTAACATGCCGGTTGTCACAACATTCCATACAATTCTTAAAAATCCGAATGAAGAACAATTACTCGTGCTGAAAAGCATTGCAGACCTTTCGTCAAGAGTGATCTGCATGTCTGAAAAAGGCCGTGATTTTCTGATCAACATCTACGAAGTACCCGAAGAAAAAATCGACCTGATTCCGCATGGCATTCCCGACATGCCATTTGTCGATCCGCATTTTTATAAAGATCGCTTTGGTATGGAGGGGAAACAAACGTTGCTGACATTCGGACTCCTGTCGCCAAACAAAGGCATCGAAAATGTGATACGTGCCTTGCCACGCATCGTGAAGCAGTTTCCGAATGTGGTTTATATGGTACTTGGGGCTACGCATCCGCATCTGATTCGCCATGAAGGAGAAGTCTATCGTGATAGCCTGAAAAAACTGGCCGATGAGTGCGGTGTGCGCGACAATGTACAATTCTACAATCAGTTTGTTGAACTTGACGATCTCCTGGAATACTTGGGTGCGGCAGATATTTATGTAACTCCCTACCTCAATCCAGCCCAGATTACGTCGGGAACGCTATCCTATGCGTTTGGTTGTGGCAAGGCTGTCGTGTCAACACCTTACTGGCACGCTGAGGAGCTACTGGCAGAAGGCCGTGGTGTTCTGGTGCCGTTTGGCGATTCGGAAGCTATTGCCGATCAGATTATTAACCTGCTGACCGACGAACCGACCCGTCATGCCATGCGTAAGAAAGGATACATGATGGGGCGCGATATGATCTGGGAGCGCGTGATTCAGGAATATGCCGGATCATTTGCGAAAGCACGTCGGGAGCGTATGTCCACAATTAATAACCAGACTCCTTACGATATGGGAGGAAATGGCAGTGCCGCTTTCAAACTTCCTGAAATCCGGCTCGATCATTTATACCGCCTGACCGACTCAACGGGTATTGCCCAGCATGCCCGCTATCATTTGCCCTTTTATGAAGAAGGCTATTGTACCGACGATAATGCCCGAGCGCTAATTCTGGCTATTACCCTTCAGGAAGCTGGTCTGAGCGACCGTAAACTGAGTCAGGCTGCTGATAACTACTGTGCATTCCTGAATCATGCCTATACAGAAGATCACCGGCGCTTTCGAAACTTTATGAGTTATGACCGCCGTTGGCTCGAAGAATTCGGTTCTGACGACAGCACCGGACGAACCATCTGGGCACTCGGTGTCTGCATTGGTCGCGCAACAGATCGAAATGCCGTTACCTGGGCAATGAGCCTACTGGAAAAGGTGCTTCCTACTATTGCCGATATGACATCACCTCGTGCCTGGGCATTTGCGTTATTAGGCATTTACGAATATCAGAAACGGTTCAATGACGACCGTTTGGCAAAAACGATTCAACGCCAGTTGCTGGATAAGCTGATGTTCCGGTATTCGGAAACGGCAACGGAAGAGTGGCCCTGGTTCGAGAACGTTTTATCGTACGATAACGCTGTGCTGGCTCATGTTCTGATCCGTTCGGGTGATGAACGATTAGCTGAAATCGGGTTGCGGTCGTTGCGCTGGTTAGTGAATCTGCAAACATCGGAACGTGGTCATTTCCAGCCTATTGGTTCTAACGGATTTTATACAAGAGGCCAGAGTCGTGCCTATTTCGATCAGCAGCCGTTAGAAGCTCAAAGTACCGTATCCGCCTGTCTGTCCGCTTTCGATATAACGGGCGATGATCAGTGGCATCGTTCTGCCATCCGTGTATTCAAATGGTTTACGGGCCTTAATGACCTGAGCCTTCCTATTTATGACCAGCAAACGGGCGGTTGCCGCGACGGGCTGCATATCGATCGGGTAAATCAGAATCAGGGAGCCGAATCGACCCTATCGTATCTACTGGCGTTAGCCGAATTATACAACACCCAGAAGCGACGTTTGGAAACGAAATCAGTTAAGGTTGCCATTACATCGCTGGTAAACGGATAATGATTGAGTAATTGAATCGTTGACTTATTGAGTTTACGCAAAATCGCCTAAATTCAATCGTTCAACGATTCTACTATTCAGCAATTTAACGTACATGAGTATAAAAGCCACCCGTACAGGCATTGTGCTTAGGCCTGACCCCACCCGCGTTTTGTTTCGCCCTTTTGAGCTGGGTAGCACTACGCGCACTCTTAAAATTATCGCCCGGGTTGGTGGTATGACCGACGAGGAAGCCGAACAGAAACTTGACGAGGTAATCCGCGAATTTGGGGGGCGCCACTATAAGCTCGAACGTTTTTTGTTACAGCGTTTTGAGCAGATTAAGCCACAATTGCTGACCGATGAGCCATTAACGCTCGAACGGAAGCTTTTACTGGGGGCTTACTTCACAATGGAGTACTCGCTGGAATCGGCCGCGCTGTTTAACCCTTCCATGATTTGGCACCCCGATCAGAGCAATGTGCCGCCAGGTTATAAGCGCTTTATTTTAAGCCTTCGGGCAACGGGGGAGGGGCATATTTCCTCCATCTCGTTTCGGATGGGGTATATTGATGAAGAGGGTAAAATTGTATTGAGGAAGCCCTCCCGTTATGTTACATCGCCCGAAATTGTATCGAACCACCGCTTCAATCGTGCACAGTTTGAGCGTAAGTTGTATGAACTACGGCTGGAAAACAGTATTCAGGAAAAAATGATGGCTGGGCTTGGGGATGAATTTAGTCTCCCCGAACTTGACGCCCAGATCAAACGGGTTTCTGCTCAGTATCGTTATAATGCTGAATATGAGACGATTGCCGGTGGTCTGCTGGCGCTTGCCAAATCGAATTACGAGATTCACTTTGAGGAGGATCAGAGCCTGGATGAGCGCTGTATTTTCCCGACCTCGCCCAATGAAACAAATGGTATTGAAGATGCCCGTTTCGTACAATTCACCGACGACAATGGCGAAGTGACCTACTATGCCACCTATACGGCCTACAACGGCAAAGTTACCTTCCCGCAACTGCTCGAAACGAAAGACTTTACTCACTTTAGCATCAGCACACTGAACGGCGCTGAAGTGTCCAACAAAGGCATGGCGCTGTTTCCGCGTAAGATCGGTGGGCGGTACGTGATGATATCCCGGCAGGATGGTGAAAATATCTATCTGATGTATTCAGATGATCTGTATTTCTGGCAAACCAAAGAACTGATTCTGAAGCCGACCTACCACTGGGAGTATGTACAGCTTGGTAATTGCGGTTCACCCATTGAGACCGAAGCTGGCTGGTTGGTACTAAGTCATGGCGTGGGTCCGATGAGGAAATATGCGATCGGCGCTTTCTTACTGGATCTGAATGACCCAGCTAAAGTAATTGGCCGTACGAGTGAGCCAATTCTAAGTCCTGATGAAAATGAGCGCGAGGGATACGTGCCTAATGTGGTGTACAGCTGCGGTGGACTTCTTAATGGTCGTGAACTGATCATTCCTTACGCTATGTCTGACTATGCCAGTAGTTTCGCAACGGTAAATGTTGATGAATTATTGACGGAATTGGTCGGGCAGAACAAACCAGAAGTGGTGAACTCTCAGGAAGTAGTTTCGTAAATACCGGCAAAGTAATCAGTTATTGTTTTGCCGAGCATGTAAGTAAAAGTAGATAAGGGCTTTGGTACTGAGTGTTTCTCCTGCGAGGTGAAACCAGTGCCAAAGCCCTTACCCATTTTATATATACTTCAAAGAAAACGGATAATTAATGCACGGCTAATTTTTACAAATTAAATATTCCTTTATATACTTTAAGTATAAATACGCAGTGATTTTAGTAATAAGTATATTTCTAGGTAAATATAACTAATCTAATTTTTGGGTAAGATTTTCAGTCATTGAGTAAGATTTTCGATACTTGAAAAAACAATATTATTACTCATTTTGTTGCTATGAATTTTTAGGGAATTTTAATTTTTAATCCCATTTTAATGTATACGTTATAGATTGATTATCAAAATATTAAATCCAACTTAAGTAATTATATCAGAAAAGGTAATAAGTCTAACTATTTATTCGGCATAATCTACCGAATAGGAAATTTTGTTGTGAATTAATTTTTGTACAATTTTGATATAAGTTTCTTTGTAAACTTATTATTAACCTAGACGAATTTGCTTTATGAGAAAACATCTAATTGCACAGCTAATGCTGTGCTTTTTCAGCTTGCCGTTGCTAGCCCAGGACATAGCAGTCAGCGGTAAAGTCACATCGACAGAAGACGGCTCACTACTTCCTGGAGTAAACATTACTGTAAAAGGTACATCGCGGGGGGCAAGTACAAATGCCAGCGGTGAGTATGAGTTAAATGCACCAGCGGGCTCAACGCTGGTTTTTAGTTTCATAGGCTTCATCTCACAAGAAGTTAAACTTGGTAACCAATCAATTATTAATGTAAGTCTTGTATCCGATGCTGCGCAACTCCAGGAAGTTGTTGTAACGGCGCTTGGTATTAAACGGGATGCGAAATCAATATCGTTCGCTACGCAACAGGTCAGTGCTGAGCAGCTGACAGTAACCCGTCAACCCGATGCGGCTAATGCACTGGCCGGTAAAGTTGCTGGTTTGCAGGTGCTAAGCCAGGCCGGTTCAAAACTTGGTTCAGGGGCCGTTGTTCGTATTCGCGGAGCAGCTTCACTGGTCGATAAAAACCCACTCTACGTAATCGATGGCACCCCGCTAACAAGTGATAGCGATACCCCTGGTTCACTCGATATCAATTCAGATGACATCGAAAATATCTCTGTTTTGAAAGGGCCTAACGCAACGGCCCTGTATGGTCAGCGTGGCGATGCGGGCGTTATTGTGATTACGACAAAAAAAGGGCTGAACCGAAAAGGGATTGGAGTCGACATCAACAGTACAACGACTTTCGAGCAGATTAACATTATCCCTAAGTATCAGAACCAATACGGGGGCGGGGGTGAATCTGACTGGCGTACATTTACCTGGGCAGCAGGCAATCCGGCAGAATGGAAGGCGCTTGATGGGAAGCGGTACCACGATTATTCGGATGATGCGTCGTGGGGACCAAAAATCGACGGTGGTGAGTATATACCCTGGTATGCCTGGTACCCAAACAATCCGTATTCGTTTAAGACAGCCGCTTATACGGCGCAGCCAAACAACGTCCGCGATTTCTACAACACTGGCCGTTCGTTTAACAACAGCATTAGCCTGAAGGGCGGTGGGGCTGGTTATACGTTGCGTATGTCTTACACGAATCTAGACCAAACAGGTATTTTACCCAGTACGTCACTGAAGCGGAATTACATTACAGCGGCTAGTACCTTTGATCTGGGGCAACACCTGACAGCAGGGGTTAACCTGAACTTCACGACAGAGCACTTACTGGGTAATTTCGGCGATGGATATGGTAACTATTCAGGAGCGGGATCATTCAACCAGTGGTTTCACCGGGACCTTGATATGGGCATTATCAAGGAATTGCAGGATTTTAGAACACCAACAGGAAACTTTGCCAGCTGGAACCATACGAACCCAACTGCTACAACTAACTTCACAACGGCAGGTTTTAACAAGGGGAATTACTGGTACAACTGGTATTCTTATCTGAATAGTATTAACAATACGAGCAACCGCGACCGACTGTTTGGCGACGTGAACCTGACATATAAACTGAACGACCATTTTCGAGTACAAGGCTGGATGCGCCGGAATCAGCGCAACTCGAATTACGAGAATAAAACGCCAACGATTATTGAAACCAGTGGTGGTCAGACAGGGCAGAAGGCGACCTATACAACAGGTCAGATCACAGAGCGCGAAGATAACTACGAGTTCCTGGCGACCTACGATAATCACTTTGGCGAGTTTGATGTGAATGCCAACGTCGGTGGCAACATTCGCGACAATATGTACACGCGTGTCGATCTGTCTACGAATGGTGGCTTATTTGTGCCGGATTTGTTCACGATCGGTAACTCCCTGCAGGCATTTACGCAGACAAATAACCGATTCCGCAAAACCGTTCGAAGTGCTTATGCACGGGCTTCGTTGGGATGGCGTAGTCTGGTATATCTAGAAGTAACAGGACGTAATGACTGGAGCTCGGCATTACCGGCCAATAACAACTCCTACTTCTATCCATCGGTAGGTGGCAGCTTCGTTTTCTCCGAGTTGACCCGAGGAGCGCTTCCATTCCTGTCGTTTGGTAAACTACGTGGTAGCTGGGCACAGGTCGGATCGGACCTGAATCCCTATCAGCTGGCATTGACGTATGCTGTCGATCAGGCCAAATATAATGGCGTTAATAGCCTGATGACGACGCCTAACTTATTGCCTAATGCTGGAATTATCCCGTCTTTGTCGTCGGCTTACGAAGCGGGGATTGACTTACGCTTCCTAAAAAGCCGTCTGGGTTTAGCTGTTACATACTACCACGAGAATAAGATCAATGAGATTCTGAATGTTGATGTAACTGCTACCAGTGGATTCACCCAAAAAGTAATCAATGCCGGACGGATCGAGCGGGATGGGGTTGAAATTCAACTGGATGGTAAACCCGTTGTTGGTAAAAACTTCAACTGGGATATGACCCTGAACTTTGCCGTAAACAATTCGCGCATTATTAGTCTGGCACCTGGTGTAAATTCCATTCAGGCAACATCGGCAATACCGTTCGGTCAGACGACTCAGTCCTACACCACCAACGATGCGTTTAATTATGCCTATGTTATTCACTCAACGGGCGTCGATAACGGCGGAAACAACCGTTGGGGGCAACTTCGTGGCAATGGCATTGTTTACAAAAATGGTCAGCCTGTGCTGAATTCTGATGGCACATACCAGTTCGCGACAAACCAGTACTTTGGCTCTGTACTGCCAACGTTTACAGGTGGTTTTGTGAATACAATACGGTATAAAGACATTTCGCTTGCTTTCAGTATCGATTACCAGAAAGGTGGTAAATACTTCTCACTGTCGAACTTCTGGGGAACCTATTCCGGGCTTTATGCCGAAACCGCTGCGACAAATGACAAAGGCAAAAATGTTCGTGATGAGGTAGCCGATGGCGGTGGTGTACATGTAAAAGGCGTTAACGAAAATGGCGAAGCCGTTGATACGTATGTTGGAGCCTATGACTATTACCACCAGTTTGGGAATAACTCAATCATCGACAATTCGGTGTTCGATGCGTCGTATGTAAAACTGCGTGAAGTAAGCGTGGGTTATCGGTTACCAATCAGAGCAAACAAATTTGTTCAGAGCATCAACGTCTCTGTAGTAGCTCGTAACCCCTGGTTAATCTATGCAACCAATCGCAACATAGATCCCTCAGAATTGTCGCAGCGTTTTGGTGAGAATGGCCAGCAGCCTGGCACGCGCTCACTTGGTTTCAACATTCGGTTAGGTCTCTAAAAACAGTCTGGGCCGCATCGGCTCAGCTTATCCATAAGCTTACACATGATAACGATAAAAAATAAAGTTCTGGCGCTCAGCCTCCTCACTGCATTGGGTTTTATGACCAGTTGCAGCGATTTTGGTAATGAAAACGTAACGCCCAATGCGGCTCTTACGCCAGTTACGTCGGCTCTGCTAACGGAGGCTATTACGGGCGTTCCACCTACAACCGCAACGGGAGCCTTGTTAGACGGGGTTGCCGGTCGTTTGACGGGATTGGCTCCTGAGCCACGCTTGTTTGCGCAATACTGGTCGCAGACTCAATACCCTGAAAGCTCACTTTACTCGACAACATTTGCTGACTGGAGCCGATACTACGCCGTTACGCTTGAGGATCTGCAAACGATTATCAATTACAATAACGATCCGGCTACGAAAGCCTACGTGGCACAGTTTGGCTCAAACAACAACCAATTGGCCATTGCTCGAATCCTGAAAGCATATATGTATTGGGTAACGACGGATCGTTGGGGCGATATTCCATACTTCGGTGCGTTGAAGCAGGATACCCAGGTTAAATATGATTCGCAGCAGGCCATTTATGCTGACCTCTTCAAGGAACTGAAAGAAGCGTCTGCTCAGTTTGACGGCGGTACTGTGTTCAGCGGGGATATCATCTACAGTGGTAGTGCGGCAAAGTGGAAGAAATTTGCCAATTCGATGCGAATGCTGATGGCTCTTCGACTCACGAAAGTAGATCCGGCTACCGCCAAAACAGAGTTTACGGCTGCGTATGCGGATGCGGGGGGCTACATAAGCGCCAATGCCGATAATGCGCTCGTGGCTTATACCGATGCAAACCAATTCCGGAATCCTGATAACGCCTTGTTCGATGGCCGTGATGATTATGGTGTCAGTGATGTGCTGGTCAATAAGCTGAAAGACCTGAGTGATCCGCGATTACCGATTTATGCCGCACCGACTACGGCTGGTGACTACTCCGGATTGCCTTACGGGCTGAACCGTAACCTGTTGATTCAGTATACAGGGGCGAATGATTTCTCGCGGCCGGGAACCAAAATCCTGGCAAAAACGCAACCGGGCTATATAATTACGGCCTCGCAAATGTTACTTGCCAAGGCAGAAGCAGCCGTTCGGGGCTGGATTACAGATGATGCCACGATTGCCTACAATGCGGCTATTCGGGCATCCTGGGAGCAGTATGGAGTGTATGACGCAGCTAAGTTCACGGCTTATACGACCAGTGCAAAAGTTGCCCCAACAACAGCTGACTTCCTGGCTAAAATCGGTGATCAGCGTTGGATTTCACTTTACCCGAATGGTACTGAAGCCTGGACAGAATGGCGTCGTACGGGTTATCCCGACCTAAAACCAACGCCATATGCTGTCAATGAAAGCAAGCAGATTCCGCGTCGATATGGCTATCCCAATACTGAACCAACACTGAATACAACAGCCTATAATGAGGCAATAGGCAAGCTGACAAATGGTGATAAAACGAGTTCCCGCGTTTGGTGGGATAAGTAATTTTCGATAGTCAAAAACCCTTTTTCGAAGCGGAGACTTTTTTGAAGTCTCCGCTTTTGCTTTTAGGGTATATGGGTATCGGGTAATATGCTTTGTAATTCTATTGTGTATTCGGCTTTATGGCTTATTTATCTTGTTTTGGAAATTGACCCATCAATTAAGTATAAATATGGTGACTCATTGAGATGACTTTAAGCAATTCTTAATATCTTTGAAGCTAGTGAGTAAATAGAGTATTACTTCTTAACTTAAACTTTGTGATATGTACAAATTTCTACTGACGCAGTTCCTACTGTGTTTACTAGCTATTCCTTTGCTTGCCCAAAATCGGGGCATCACTGGAAAGATCACTTCATCAGAAGACGGTTCGTTGTTACCAGGAGTTACCATCCTGATCAAAGGGACAAACCAGGGTACAACAACGAATGCCGATGGCACCTACCAGCTTAATGCCTCAAAAGGCGATGTAATTCAGGCCAGCTTTATTGGTTTCGCTACGGCCAGCGTTAAGCTCGAAAATCAAACAACACTTGATTTTTCTCTTAAACCCGATGCATCTCAACTTCAGGAGGTTGTTGTAACGGCCCAGGGCGTTCGGAAAAGCCAGCGTGAAATCGGCTATGCCATTTCAAAAGTGCAAACCGAAGATGTAACGGTTGGTCGTTCGCCACAATTAGCGCAGGCACTTTCCGGTAAAGTAACTGGACTGGCCGTGTATAACATCAATAACAGCGTTGATCCCGCCGTAAAAGTCGTTTTACGGGGTTATCGCTCATTAACCGGTAACAACGAAGCCCTGGTGGTTCTCGATGGTATGCAAACTACCTCGACTGTATTGGCACTCATCAACCCAAATGATATTGAGAGCGTAACGATATTGAAAGGTGGTCAGGCCGCGACGTTATACGGTTCGGCTGGTATCAATGGCGCCATTTTAATTACAACCAAAAAGGGTGTGAAGGGAAAGCTGAAGGTGTCGTACTCGAACAGCACGAACTTTGATCAGATCAGCTTCATGCCTCAACTTCAGGATAAGTATGGCTCCGGATCACATTATGCGACTGCCTTTGGTACAACTGGCTACAAGGCTGATTATCTGGAGCGCATGAAGGACAACTGGCGCTCGTATGAAAACCAGCAGTATGGCGATGCATTCGATGGTTCGATCCGCATGCAGGGCCGGACAACTGAAGATGGGGGGCAACTTATGTTACCCTATTCGGCTATTCCAAATGCTCGCCGGAAAGCTTTTAATACGGGAGTGTCAGTAAATAACCAGGCGAGCTTCCAGGGGGGCGACGAAACCAGTTCGTTCTACATGTCGATTGAAAACCAGAAAATTGCGGGTATTGTACCTCATGACCAAAGCGAACGGACGGGTACCCGCATGTCGGCTACGAAAGAATATGGTAAAGTGACCGCCAGCTTTAACGCTGCCTTCACCCAGGCAAATTATGATCGTACCTCATCCGATTTTTACAATGATGTACTCAACCAGCCTTCAAACCTGCCGTTAAACGACCTGCGCGACTGGCAAAACAACAAGTTTGCCAATCCCAACGGTTTCTATAACGACTATTACAACAACCCGTATTTTAATGCCGACAATAACCGGATGAAATACAAAGATGCTAACCTGAACGGTAACTTGAACCTGAATTTCAGACCGACCAGCTGGCTATCGTTCAATGAGCGGATAGGGGTGATGAATAACTCCCGGACAGGCAAAAATACGACGGGTAAGTTTTTATATTCGGACTGGGCTAAAAGCAAATCGTTTATTCCGGCTCCCTTTTTCCGCGATGGTGATGGAACGGGTATCTACCGCGCCATTACGGATATCCTGGGCTCGGTGCTGGATTATTCGGGAACGGAGAATGTTATTAACAACGAGTTTCAGGCTACAGCATCCAAAGATTTTGGACCATTGTCTACTAAACTGTTGTTAGGTAGTAGCTTGTACCAGCGCACAACCAAGAGTATCGGTGTAGGATCGACTTCGATTGTCGTACCTGATATCTACAACGTATCGAACCGTCAGGGCGAACTACAGGGTGGAGAGATTACAACGCAGGAACGCCGTCTGGGTTATTATGCTGACCTCACAATGAACTATAAAAACTGGTTGATACTGAATGGTTCGTTCCGTTTCGATCAGACATCCAAGTTCTTTAAACCCACTCGTCCAACCAACTACTGGTCTTATCCATACTATGGAGCCGCTCTTTCCTTTATTGCGACGGATGCCTTCCCAAGGATACAGAGTTCGTTCCTGAACTACATGAAGTTGCGGGCGAATTACAACAAAAACGCTAACGACAACATTCCGTTGTATGGGCTGGATCTAACCTATCCGAACGGAGCAGGCTTTCCATATGGCAATACGGTTGGCCTGACAGTAGGAAACACGTTGCCCGATGCTAATTTAAGACCGGAAAACGTTTATTCTGGCGAAGTTGGAGCTGAATTCCAGTTGCTCAACAACCGGATTAATATTGACGTATCCGCTTACTCGCAAACCTCTAAAGGGCAGGTTATTACGGTTAGAATTCCAAACACGACCGGGTTTCAGAACCTGCTGATCAACGTCGGCGAAACCAAAAACTGGGGTTACGAAGCTGAGTTTAAATACCTGATTGCCAGAGGAGGTAAATTTTCGTGGGATGCCAGCGTACGGTATTCTTACAACGATAACAAAGTTGTTGACCTCTATCCGGGCATCACAGAATTCCAGTACGGTGGATTTTCTTACGCCAATACGAACGTAATTAAAGATATGCGTTTCCCTTACCTGAAAACCGACGGCTATCAATATGCGCCGGATGGATCAGGTCGTGTACTGGTTAACGCAACCACGGGCTATCCATTGCGTCAGACTACCTTAACGGGTCGGGGTGGTGTTCTGCCCCGGCATATTGCTGGGCTGGGTTCGAAAATCGAGTACGGTGATTTTGGCTTTACGTTTAACTTCGAATACCGGGGTGGCAACGTAATGTTCAGCGATCTGGGTCGGCAGATGACCTTTACCGGAACAGGTAAATGGACCGAAGACCGTGCACCGCACATCTTCGCGAATTCAGCTTATCTGGGCCCTGATGGAACAACGGTGATTCCGAATACGAGCGTTAATGTACGCGAAGCTGAATATTCTTTATGGGTAGATAACTACCGGCTGATCTCGGAGAACTTTGTTACACCAGCCTGGTTCATCAAACTGCGTGACATTAACCTGTCCTATCGTTTGCCCCAGAAATTGCTGTCTAAAACGAAAATCTTCTCGGGAGCCAGCATTGCCTTGTATGGCCGGAATCTTATCACCATTGTCGATAAGCTCAACTACTATACGGATCCTGAGTTTAGTTACCAGGGTAATCCGCTACCAGGAAGCCAGGCAACGTCAACGCCGACCACTACGTCAGCTATCGGCCTTGGTATTAACACCACGGGCCAGACTCCACCTGTACGTCAGTATGGGGTTAACATTAACCTTTCGTTTTAATCACCCAACGATTGACTTGACATGAAATTCAAAACAATAATTATAGCCGCTTTAGTGGCCGTGATTGGTACGAGCTGTGATCCGAAATCATATCTGGACGTTAACACCAATCCGAATCAGTTGCCAACCGCTTCACCGAGCTTTGTCTTTACGAATGCCCTGAATACGTCAGCCAGAAATATTGCTGGAAATACAGATGGACAGGGATCAAGCGAAATCGGTTTCTACTGGTCTGGCCAATGGACGCAGGGTAATGGGTATATCATCAATACGGCTCAATTCGCCTATCAATTTACCAATGGCGATTTCAACTATTGGGACCCGTATTATGATAATTTGCAGGATTACCAGTTTGTAATCGACAATGCTGACGCAAATAGCCAGAAGTATCTGAAAGGGCCCTCAAAAGTCATGAAAGCCATGCTGTACCAGCAATTGGTCGATATGTATGGGAATTTGCCGTATTCAGATGCATTGAAAGCGACAACGTCGCTGGCCCCAAAATTCGATGATCAGAAAGCGGTCTACGAATCGCTTATTGCCTTGTTAGACGAGGCTATTACGGATTTAAAAGCCAACGCCTTTGCCAGTGCTTTTACTGGTTCCGATATTGTCTTCGGTGGTAATATTACCAAATGGGTTCAATTTGCCAACTCCCTCAAAATGAGAATTCTTATTCGTCAGTCTAAAGTTTCAGGGCGCGATACGTATATCAAAACTGAAATCAATAAGATTGTTACTGAAGGTTCTGGTTTTATTACGGCATCAGAGGTTGCGGTTGGTGGGCCTTCGTTCTTTTTAGCGACGGCCGGGAAACTAAATCCTGTATACGACCGCTGGGGTTATGACGCTAACGGCGCAAAACGAGCTCTTAACAACTATCCGCGGTTAACGCAGTTTCTCGTCAATAGCCTCAAAGCGTCTGGTGATACCCTACGCCTGAAGCGGATTGCCTATGCCAATGGCGGTGAGAATTCCAGTACGCCGGGCGTAAGTACCCTCAAAGAAGTCGCAGCTAACTATTCTGGTACACCGTTTGGGGCCAGTTCTGGCTACTTACCCGCCAATACAACCTCGCTGGGGCCAAGTCTGATCGTGAAAGGGGAATACAACCGTCCTTACATTCTTATGACAGCCTCCGAAGTGCAATTTCTGTTGGCAGAAGCGAAACAACGCTATACAGATGTAACACTACCGAATACTGCGAAAGCATATTTTGAAGAAGGTATTGTTCAGTCGTTCCGTGTCCTGGGAGCAAATACTGCCGGTGCTGCAGCTTTTAAAGGTAGCAAAATTCAAAACTATGACTGGGATGCATCGACTGATAAATTGGCCGCGATAGCTATTCAGAAATGGATTTCGTTCGTAAACTTCAACGGTCTGGAGGCCTGGGCTGAATACCGACGGACGAACCTGCCGGTTATTCCGCAGAGTATTCAGGTGCCTGACAACAAACGTCCAGTGCGGTTTTTCTACCCCAATACGGAGTCTGGTTCAAATACGGCCAACGTAACCGCTCAGGGCAATATTGACGCATTTGCGACGAAACTGTTCTGGGACGTAGACTAAACGACCCGGATCGTTTTCTGAAAAGGAGGCTCATCAATTTGATGACCTCCTTTTTTTTGCCAGAAGCTGTTTACCACCGTTTAGCTGGCGACAGAACATGACCGATTTAGGCGGTTAGTACAAAACTAATTTTGAAACCAATAAGGATGTTCTCTACTACAGTTGATTAACTTTAGAGAGACACAATTTAAACTGATTAAAAATTTCACTGATAATAAAGTAAGTAGTAATTCTGGCGCTATTATTGTAGGGTTTTTAGAAATAATAGAATTGCGAGTTCGATTAGGTTATCCTCATCAAGGTGTCTGATCTTATTTGTTGATTGAGAAAAAAACAAAAAAACGAGCCGACAATGTCAGCCCGTTTTTCGCATTACGCTTTATCCAACTATTAAATTATTCTAAAATGAAGCATCTTACCCGATGGCCGAATCGATTTGGCCATTGAGATTGGGTATATGCGGCTACAAAGAACCTATCCTTTCTAACAGGCTAACATACCGTCGAATAAATAAAGTCCCTGAGTACATTGCAGACCACTAATCGGTTTACAAAAAGTATAGCTATTAATATATTTAATATAATTATTATGTGTTTATGGTGATGCCAATGCGTAGTATTTACTAAGCGGTAGTTACTGATTTATAGCGAAAATATCTTATTTTTTAACCAAATGGTCTTATTGCAGGACTAGTCGTTTCGCTGAAAATAGCTACTACATACCCACATATCAGCGATCTGAAAGACAAACCTTTTCGGGAAATCCAAGTTATTCTAAACACAAATAGTACTCAACGCCATGGAAAACGACACGAAAGACGTAAAGCGCGACGATGCGCAAATTAACGGACGGACCAAAGGCCCTTTTGGTTCGGATGACGCCGATGTCGATCGGCGCGAACAGGATAATAAACATCAGTACGAGCAGGAAAACTCCGCCAACGGTCTGGATAGTCAGCAAGTTCGTGGAGGGCAGGATGGCCGCAATGATCGTGCCATTGGAAGTACGGATATGGATGGTAAAAATGGTATTCTGCGTATGGGCGATCAGGATAACAGTACCATGGAGGTAACGCAGGAGGGCATTGATACTGCTGTTGGCGATCAGGGAAAAACAAACACGGCTATGGTCGATGTAACTACGAGCGGCCCCGACGATTATGCCTCTGCCGACAAAGTAGATACTCCTGAAGCACAGAAAGAAGCTAAGAAACAGGACGATAAAGCAAAAGCTGACGAGTCTGCTGATGACTCGCAGGAGGAAACCGATCACGATATTGCGCATACGGGGACCGATCTTAACAATCAGCCAACTTACTGATATAGTCAACGAATACTGATTGTGTAATGAGTTCTCGATTGAGCAGATTACCGATCACATTACTAACTCAACACTAAACCAACAACGTTATGAGCGTAAGTAGTAAAAGCCGCAAAGAAAGCACGGAGTCGTATGCTGCTCAGCAGATGCACAATACAATGGGCATTGCTCCTGAATTGGCACAACTGAACGATAAGAATCTGGATAACGAATTGCCATCTCGAGTCGCATCCAGTAGCGATACCGATGTGCCGGGTGATGTTGAGGAGGCCGAGGCACGGGCAGCGACCGAAGATAATCAGCCTACCGCTGCCGATGTCGAAGAAGCAAAGCGAGCGTCTTGGGGACAGCCGCCATTGTCTGTCGATGCCGACGACGCATCAACCGATGAAGACAATCCAATGACGGCCTATCAGCAGCCAACAAACGACACTACCGTATCGGATTCCGGAAAAGTAGCCGATGCTGACTGGAACCGTAGCACGTCGGAAAGCTCAGTTCCCGTAAATCGGACCGATGAGCCAGACCGGACTCTGGGAAATTCATAGGGATTAATTTTAAGTGAAATGTAGGGCGAACCGATGGTTCGCCTTTTTTTGTGGTAGAAATGTAAACTCAATGTATTTGTGGTCAATAATACAGTAACTCATCATTCCTGGCTTCTTTACCTGATTCGCTGGCCTGCACTGACAGTGAGCCTGTTATTGATCGCTTTACTGTCACATCTGGGTTACCTGCCACTCGATACGAGTTCTGACGAGCCGCGCCGGGCATTGGTAGCGCTCGAAATGATACTATCGGGCGATTACATTACCCCAACGCTGAACGGTGAATTGTACTTTAATAAACCACCGCTTTACAACTGGATTATTATCGCTTCTTATAAGCTCTTTGGCAGTTACTCGTCGTTTACGCTGCGGCTGCCGATGGTAGTTGCCTTGTTGCTGTTTGGCCTGACAATATTCGGCTTCGTACGGCGATACATGCCCGTTCGCGCTGATCGCTCAACAATGATCGCTTTCGTTGTGGCGATGATGGTACTGACGAATGGCCGGGTTCTGATTTACGACTCGCTCTGGAGCTCAATTGACATCCCCTTTGCCTGGTTGACCTATTCGGCAATGATGCTGGTTTATCATTTTGATCAACGCCGTAACTATTGGGCCTTGTTTCTGGCCACCTACACGCTGACAGCTCTTGGTTTTCTAACAAAAGGCTTACCATCGCTTGTATTTCAGGGGCTTACGCTGATGAGTTGGTTTGTTTATACCCGCCAGTTCCGACGGTTGTGGCATCCTGCTCATTTTGTAGGTATTAGCTTATTTCTTCTCATTACGGGGAGTTATTACGTTGCTTATTTTAGCCGAAATCAGATTCCGTTGGAAAACGTAGCCAGCGTTCTATTCGACGAAAGCACAAAACGGACAGTGGTTACATTTGGTGTAGGGGAGACGCTGCTCCATCTGTTTACGTTTCCGTTTGAGATGATTTATCATTTCGTGCCCTATCTTTTACTAATCTGTTTACCTTTTCGTCGGGGTAGCCTGGCTCAGATTAAAGCAGAGTCCTTTATTGCGTTTAATGCGATCATATTTCTGGCCAATGTGCTAGTTTACTGGTCATCGCCACAGGTCTATGCACGCTATCTTATTGGTTTGTTACCACTTTTGTTTACGGTGTTAGCCTATTTCTATTACGAAAAAAGTACACCAGCTCATTCGCCACGCAAATGGGTCGAATGGATTTGGCTGGTACTAACTGGTATTGTTACCATAGGCTGCTGGGTAGCCGTTTTTCATCCTAAAACGCGCGTAGTCGATGGTATAATCTGGAAAACGGGCCTAGTTTTTATCCTGCTGGCGGCCAGTGCCTGGTGGTTGTGGCAGGATACCGAAAACCGGCTCGGACGAATGTTACTGGTGATGGTTGTAGTGCGAATCGGAATCAACTGGATAGCCTTGCCAGGTCGGCTGGCGTCCCGACAGTTTTATAAAAATGAATCGGAACGTATTGCCCGAAAAACGATCGGTTCACCCTTGTATGGCTATCGGGAAACGATTGGCAGTACCGGGGCAACGGATGTAAATTCGTTTCACATTGCTGCGCTTAGAGGAGAGATTCTCCGAAAGACGGATCGTAAACTGGCCAATGCGTATTATATCGCCGATTCGGTTAGCTTGCTGGGTGAACGTTATGAGACCATCGATACGATGCGTCTGTTTGACCGCCATCCTGCCCGGTTAGTGCGTTTTACGGACCGCTGATGTGTCGTCTTTAACAAGTCGGTTTAGTGTATAGCAAACTAGGTGATTCGCTAGTTTTTTCTGCCCGTTACTGGCCAGCAAACTGCCTAAATTCAGTTCATAAATACGGCTGGCCTTCAACTCATTGATCATTAAAGAGACTGTTTTACGGTCAGCGGATAATTTAACAGCTGCAACGGCTACCGTATGAACATCCATCTGTGGTGAACCATAGGCTCGATGGTACTCGTAATAATAACTCTTGAATCGATAATTGGCCAGATCACGGGCTGTGGCTTCATCAAGCGGTTGCGTAAACGTCAGGTCGAAACCGGTGGTCGTTAACTTCATGCCAAGAATGTCTAGTGGAACGCCGGCAGCTGCACCTTTATACCGGATTCGCTGTATGCCCCGATCGCCAAGCCAGCCGTGATCGGTCTGACCAAGCCACAAACTGCCGTCGGGGGCGAAAGCCAGTCGGTTATTACCAATCCGGAGTGGAATTTTTCCCCCAGCCTTGTCGTAGAATGGAATGCAGGCCCCTTGTATTTGCCCGTCTACTTCGTCGGGCAGTATGCGGATAAGGCGCGAAAAATCCATTTCACCCACAAAGAGGTGTCCGGCAAATGGGCCAAATTTACCGCCTGTATTATCCGTAACCAGTTGCGTTGGCGAGTGAGCCATGACCTCATGCGGAAAAGAAATTGATTCAACCGTACGCATGCTATCCAGGGTTTTTACGGACAACGTCAGTGGGTCAATGTCGGGGAACCCCGGTCGCCAGACCAGACTGGCCGGATGGCCATAGAATTTACCTTCTTCCACGTGAAATAACTTGCTGGTTCCGAGCCAGTCGCCCTGATTATCGGTAACGTATAGCCGCCCCTGTGCGTCGAATCCAAGGCCATTGGGCGACCGGAAACCACTGGCATAGGGCTTTACCTTGCCATCGGGCGTAATCTGCATAACCCAGCCCCGATAAGGTACGCAGGCATACATGCGTCCCTGTCGCCCAAGCGCGTCATACTGCCCACGCACTTCGTCGCGGATACCAGCTCCATTCGACGCTGTATTCAGGCTGATGTATAAGTTTCCTTTCGTATCGCGCACAGGCCCAAACGCAAACTCATGATAATTACCCGACATGCCGAACTGATCCGTTACGGTTTCATATTGGTCGGCCAGACCATCGCCGTTTGTGTCGGTGATGCGTGTCAGTTCAGGTCGTTGAATAACTAATAACTGATTATTACTAACGGCAACAACGCCCAGAGGGTCGTGCAAACCTTCGGCGAAGAGCTTCCAGACCTTTGTTTTTGGGTTGTAAAGCATTACCTCGCCCCGATGGAAACAAGCCGCCAGTCGTCCATCGGGTAAAAAAGACAGACCACCTGTTTCAGCCACCAGACCCGGTGGCGTAGGAATGGTTTCGACTTCGTAATAATCAGTTATGGTATCAGCCGGTGCCGAAGTTACAAGCAAGGCCGAGAGAAGAAGGGTAGCAAGCATGGTTTTGGAGGGTGCTGGAGGCATACAATCAGCTATGCAGCCATTTTAAAGCTGATGGCCTACCTCCTGTAAGTTTAGAGCGTTGACACGGTTAGAGAGAACTGACGCGTTCCGTTGGGTAGCTGAATCGCTCCGTTCTGCACTCGACCGACCGAGGGTTTGAAATGGATGCCGGGCTGGGACGTTGTGACAAAAGTGACGGGCTGTTTTGATGGACTAAGCGTAAAGATTCGGACAAGCCCCCGCCCGCTCGCCATTGGTTTGATCAATTCCCGAATTTCGACACCGTTGACGATATACCGGAACTCAGGATATTGGTTGATCAATCGATAGCCTTTAAATTGGGGTACTTCCTGCTTTGTTGTACCGATTTTCCAGGGAAAGCCGCCCGTATCCCGAAAATAGATGTCGCCAACCAGTTTCGTAAATCGTTGCCCCTTGCCATCCCACTGCTCCGTATTATCCACAAAGCCACCCGACCAGGCATAACGCAACCGGCACTGCCCAGCATCGAACACATATGACTGACCACCTTCGGGACCGGGCAAACCTACCGCAATAGCTGCAGGGCCGCAATCGGGCATGAATGTTCGGTACACAGCGGGTAATTGTAGAGAATAAGGATGGCCGGACGCTGCCGCGTGATGGTGGGCTGCTTCGGCTGTCCGCTCGGGGTTCGGAAGGTTCCGATCCGTTTCGGGAGCGGGGAGAAGTTTCGGTTGATTTGTAGCGTAAATGACGCCATACATGATCGAACCATGTCCGGGGTAGGTACACACAAACGGATAAGCCCCTTCGGCCAGTGTGACGGTGAGCGAGTCGGAGTTGCCCGGCTCAATGCTCGTTGTATGCGCCAGTACATCATCCATGACCGGCACATGATGCTGAGCCGGACCTTTAGCGCCCAGAGCAAGGGCAAACTCAACCACCCGCAGACGTGAGTTTGGCCGCGTTACAACGAGATTATGGGCCATGTCGTCTTTGTTCTGAAAAATGAGCCGAAGGCGTGTATTCGGTTTAACGATAAGCCGTTTCTGGTCAAACTGTAGGCCGCCCGATGAGGTGATCGTGATCAATGTATCTCGTTGAGCAGAAGCTGCCATTGTAGACAGCAGAAAGCTAACAAGGAATAGAAATCTGTGCATGAGTGTAAAAATAAAAAAGAAGTAAGCAGGTTGCTGTTGTCGATAGGTGGTTCGCCGTGATTAGTCGTTGCGCAGTAGTTAACGGTTCACTTAATAGAGTAATTAATGGCTTCTTTGTCAGTAAATTATGTGTTTAGCTGTTCGGTTTGCCTGATCGACATTTTTATTTCATTGCTTGCACTACAATCCGTTCGACACAGCTCACTAAAGGCTGGAATCCAGCAAAGCCTGTACGGCCGGAACGGGCAGTAAGGTACCTGCTTTTACCTTAGTTTCGATGGTTTCCAGCCGCTCGCGCATACCTGCCTGGGCGTAAAACCGGGCATTCAGTTCGTGCTGTATCAACGAGCGAAACCAGGTTAATTGCTGCTCCTGTCTCCGTTGTTTACGATAGCCATTCGCTGTGGTTAGCTGCTGGTATTCCAGAATCGTTTGCCAGATGGCCGCTATGCCATCGCCAGTCAGGGCCGAGCAGGTCAGTACGGGCGGAAACCAGCCTGTGCCGGTAGGCGGGAAGAGATGTAAGGCATTCTGGTAATCGACCTGGGCACGCCGGGCGTGCGCTATATTATCGTCGTCGGCTTTGGTAATGGTCAGTGCATCGGCTAGCTCCATGATGCCACGTTTCATGCCCTGGAGTTCGTCGCCTGCTCCTGCCAGCATCAACAGCAGAAAGAAATCAACCATACCATGAACAACCGTTTCTGATTGCCCTACGCCAACCGTTTCAACCAAAATGATATCAAATCCGGCGGCTTCGCACAAAAGAATGGTTTCGCGCGTGCGTTGCGCCACACCCCCCAGTGCGTCGCCTGCTGGCGAAGGACGAATGTAAGCGTCTGGATTCATGGACAACGTTTCCATGCGGGTTTTGTCGCCAAGTAAGCTTCCGCCCGAGCGTTGACTGGTGGGGTCAACGGCCAGCACCGCCAGTCGATGGCCAAGTTCGGTCAGGTGTTTACCCAACGCTTCGATGAATGTGCTTTTACCAACGCCCGGTACACCCGTAATGCCGACCCGAATGGATGATTCTGAACGTGAACTGGCCGTTTGAGCGACTACGTTTGCCAGCACCTCCTGTGCCAGCGCCTGATCGTCGGAGCGTCGGCTTTCGATGAGCGTAATGGCCCGGCTCAACAGGAGCCGATCTCCGGCCAGGATACCATTGGCGTATTGATTGGAAGATAGTCGATTACGCATGTATCTTATAAAATCTGGTCGACTAACGAAAAAAATGGTTGGAGCTCAGTGGTCCGTTCAGTTAGCCATAGCATATGCATCTCTGCTTTCTGGGCTACGTTGATCAAGGCAATGGTTTTGAGTCGAAGATTTTGACCACGCAAGGCTGACATCGGCTCAATAGATATACCCATACCTGCTTCTACCAACCGCAAAACCGTACCCGAATAAGCCGATTCGTAGGCAATATGCGGCAGAAAACCATGCTGTTGGCACATCGCCTGAATGCTTTCGACATAGCCACTTCCTTCAGACTGGGGTGGCAAGATAAATGAGTCGTGGGTAAAAACAGAGAGATTCGAAAAGGATTCCGGACTTACAGGATGATTTTCGGGCAGGATCACTACGAAGTTCTCGGTGTAAACAACCCGGCTACTGATAGCTGGTGGGGCGATGATGTTAGGCGAAAATCCTACATCTATTTCCCGGTTCAGGAGTGCTTCCATCTGAAAGCGATTGGGCGTCTCCATCAGGATTGCCCGCAGATCAGGCGTTTTCTCACGAATACTGACCAGCAACTTTGGCAGAATCGACTGCATGGCCGAACTGGCATGGCCAATCCGAATCTCGCCCGCTTCGCCCCGATGAATTTGGGCCGTTCGTCGAAAAGCCTGTTCCAATTGTTCAAGCAAACGACCTGCTTCCTGTTGCAGGTAGATACCCGCCGGCGTTAAGGCAACGTTGCGTTTATCACGCTTGAATAGCAAGGCACCGACTTCACGCTCCAGCTGCTGAATCTGCCGACTCAGGGCAGGTTGGGCAATGAAGACGTTTTCGGCAGTCTTTCGGTAATTTAGTGTACTGGCTAAAGCCAGAAAATGCCTGAGCTGGTAGATATCCACTGATGCGATTTTGCTATCAATTCATCAAAATTAAGCATTTCCGTGTATCAAAATTAAGTTCTTCATTTGTCGCAGAATGACACCAACAAACTCCCCGTCAGGTAGCTAATGCCATGAATGATTCATTAATTGCTGCTTACTCTTCCGAGACATTTCGCCGGCAGGCACACGCGCTGGTCGATTTATTGGCAGATCATCTCGATACAGCTGAAAAGGCCGAACAACCCGTTTTGCCCTATGCTGAACCCGATGAACAGTTGGCCTACTGGGAAGCCGATTTTCAGAAGCCAGCCAATGATGATCCGTTGCCTTTACTAGCCGACATCGTGCAGCGATCCATCCATTTACACAATCCTCGATTTATGGGGCATCAGGTTGCCCCTCCACTGCCTCTGGCGGCTATGACCGGCATGTTGACCGGCTTGCTTAATAACGGGATGGCAGTATATGAAATGGGGATGACGGCCAACGCGCTCGAACGCATTGTAACCCAGTGGCTCGCCCGGAAAATGAATTTTGGTGATAATGCCAGTGGTGTGCTAACCTCGGGAGGAACTCTCGCAAACCTGACAGCCCTGCTCACAGCCCGTGCCGTAACGGCCCCTACAGACGTCTGGGAAGCAGGCCATACTACCCGGTTAGCGATTATGGTTTCTGAAGAAGCCCACTATTGTGTAGATCGGGCCGCCCGAATTATGGGGCTCGGTAGCGAAGGCATTATCAAAATTCCGACAAATGATCGTTTTCAGATGCGAACCGAGTTGCTGGAGAACTATCTGGAGCAGGCAAAAGCCGCAGGATTAACGGTTTTTGCCGTTGTGGGTAGTGCCTGTTCAACCTCGACAGGCTCGTACGATAATCTGGTAGCCATCGCCAATTTCTGTCAGAAACACAAGTTGTGGTTCCATGTGGACGGGGCGCATGGTGGGGCTGTCGTACTTTCGAATAAGTACCGGTCCCTGGTTCAGGGTATCGAACGTGCCGATTCGGTAGTGATCGATTTCCACAAAATGATGATGATTCCCGCGCTGGTGACGGCAGTTCTTTACCAGCGTGACGCCGACTCGTACCAGACATTTCAGCAAAAAGCGCAGTACCTCTGGGCCGATGCCACGGCAAAAGATTGGTTCAATTCGGGTAAGCGGGCTTTTGAGTGTACCAAACTGATGATGAGCGTGAAAATATATACTGTTTTACGAACGTATGGTGAAGAAATCTTTACGGCCAACGTCGAAACACTTTACGGGCTGGCACAGCGTTTTGCCAATCTGGTACGACACCGGCCTGACTTCGAACTCGCCGTTGAGCCAGAAAGCAATATCGTATGTTTTCGGTATTTAGGCGGTGCGCATATGCCCGCCGAACTTGATGCACTGAATACGCGACTCCGCGATCGGTTATTGAAAAATGGCCGGGTTTACATCGTACAAACGACATTACGGGGCCGGGTTTACCTGCGAGTATCGCTGATGAACCCACTAACAACAGACGTTCAACTGGAGGAGTTGCTTGAGCAGATCCATCAAATAAGTGTCAATTACCTCCCTACTCTCTAGGTTAGTCCCATCTGATTCTTGCAATTAACGCCCTTTCAAATCGTCGGGTGTTGTAATCTTGATATTCTCGTACGATCCTTCGATGAGCGTAATCGGAAAGCCAGAATACTCCATTACGCTGGCGCAATCGGTAAAAAATGGTTGTTCCTCGGCCTTAAACGCTTGCCGGAATAAACCCAGCCGGAAGGTTTGAGGAGTTTGTATCAGGCGATACAGACTTCGGTCAACAGCTTTGCTGCTTCCGTTGGCATCGACAACTCGTACCGAATCCTTCACGGAAACGCAGGTCACGGCTGATCCCGTTTGGGCGGCTGTCGCGAAGCTGGTACTAATGATATCCGGCGTAATAAACGGCCGAACACCGTCGTGAACAGCGACCAATCCTTCATCGGACACAATGGCAGCCAGCCCGTTACGAACGGATTGGAAACGAGTGGCTCCACCCGTAACGGTCTGAATCGAAGGATGAAAATTATGTTGATCACAGAGGGCATCCCAGACCATTTGATCACGGGAAGGGAGTACCAGAATGATCTGAGAAGCAGGGATTACGGCCAGAAACTGTTCGAGTGTGTGTTGAAGAATGGGCTTGCCGCCGAGCAATAGAAACTGCTTGGGTACATCGGATTTCATCCGGCTGCCGCTTCCGCCGGCAACAATAATCGCAAAATGGTGATGGTTTGGCGCGTTGGTGCCTGAATTCGTCATAACAAAATGAGGGGCCATAAAGCCCCTCAAAAGTACTTACCAGGTGATTGACTCACCAACTAATTGCCTTAAAGAATTAGCATCGCGTCGCCGTAGCTGAAAAAGCGATATTTTTCTTTGATTGCTACTTCGTATGCGTGTTTGATCAGTTCATGCCCACCGAACGCACTGGTCATCATAATCAGGATCGACTCTGGCAGGTGCAGACTGGTCAGCAGTGAGTTTGCGATTTTGAAGTCGTATGGAGGAAAGATAAATTTATCGGTCCAGCCTTCAACGGGCTTCAGGCGGCTGTTGGCCGATACCGACGATTCAATGGCTTTAAGCGATGTGGTGCCAACAGCACAAACACGTTTGCCGCCATCGAGGGCTGTATTGACAATTTGAGCCGCATCTTCGGGAATACGATAGTTTTCTGAGTCGGTTTTGTGCTTGGTGAGGTCTTCAACGTCAACCTGACGGAAGGTGCCCAGGCCGACGTGTAGGGTGATGGGGGCAAAATGAATGCCTTTAATTTCCATCCGCTTCATCATGGCTCGCGTAAAATGCAAACCAGCCGTCGGGGCAGCTACTGCACCAACGTGTTCAGCAAAAACTGTTTGGTAAAGATCACGGTCAGAAAGCTCAGCATCGCGATTGATCTCGCGGGGAAGTGGGGTTTCGCCCAGTTCATCAACTGCTTTCATAAACTCTTCATGATTGCCATCGAAGAGGAACCGGATCGTGCGGCCGCGTGATGTTGTATTGTCGATCACTTCGGCTACCAGATCACTATCACCGAAATAGAGTTTATTTCCAACGCGGATTTTGCGGGCTGGATCGACTAATACGTCCCAGAGCTTCATCTCACGGTTGAGTTCGCGCAGCAAAAAAACTTCGATTTTAGCACCAGTCTTCTCTTTATTGCCGTATAATCTTGCCGGAAATACTTTTGTATTGTTGATGACCATCACGTCGCCGTCACCGAAATAACTCAGTATATCCGAAAACTGCTTGTGCTCAATGGTTTTTGTTTTACGGTCAACAACCATTAACCGTGATTCACCCCGCTCAACTGGGTATTTGGCAATTAAACTTTCGGGCAAATCAAATTTAAACTCGGATAACTTCATGGCGTATCAGTACGGAAAAGAACAGCGCGTTTTTGTGTAAAGGCCGCAAATATAGTGTAAAACCCGGAAAATTTGACATGTTCCGGGTTGTTTTCTTGCAAATATGATCAAAAACATTTATCAGCTGGCCGGTAAATGCGCAATTGGCTCAACAGAACCTTGTGTATTTACCTCCCGGCGGTCGACTATGTTGAACTTTGCCATTAATTCAGACGACACTTCGTTGGCATAAGTCCCCTGCGCCGAAACAAATACACCTTTCAAGCCGCCATTCGTAGTAATGGCATACAAGGTCATTTCATCACCGGGATCGGACGTGCCTTCGAAACGGTGAAATTCGTCTACGTTAAATTCTTCACCGCTTAATTTGGTTTCGGTGCTTTTTTCGATCAAAAAATCTTTCTTGGGAGCAAACTCATGCGTGTAGCCACGGCTGCGCAGGTCCTCCATCGCTTCAGTAAGGGTCTCAAAATGTTTCATAGCGTTGTAAGGAGTTGTGTTTATATAGAACACGAAAACGAAGGGATAGTTTTTGCATTCGCCATCGAATCGATTGGCCTCAATCTTGCACAGTTGAGTAAAAGATTAGTTAGATTATACTTCAGTGTATAGGTTAAGACTTCTGTTTGGGTTTAGGTTCATGCTGTGGTGGCAGGGACCTAAACTCAAACAGAAGACTAATAAGTAAAAAAATGAACAGTCAGCCTGTATATAGCGTGAACGTATGAATTGATTGACCGTCTGTAAGATCTTATGCCAATGAATAGTTTCGTCAAAAGAGCCTGCCGACTGCTTGCATTAGTTTGTTGCCTGTCGGCCTGCAATACGTTGGATCCTGAATTTAACGCGTCGGTTTTTCCCGGCCGCATCCAGTTTTTGGCTAATCGACAGTACCCGGAAGGGGTTGCTTATTCGCCCGCGCTCGATAAATTTCTGATCAGTTCAATCACTCAGGGAAAAGTTGGAACGGTCGATCAGAATGGTCGCTACATCGATATAAGCCCAATTGCTGACGATGCGATGCTCATCAGTGCGATTGGTATTAAAGTACGGGAAGGGAAACTCTATGTCTGCAATGGTGATTTGGGCGTATCAACCAAAAGCAAGCCGGAAACGACAGGCAAAACAGCTGGCTTGTTTGTGTATGATCTTGCCACAGGTCAAAATATCAAGCGGGTCGATCTGACCCAGTGGTTCCCGAATTCTGCTCATTTTGCCAATGATGTAGCTTTTGACCCTAGCGGAAACGCGTACGTTACGGACTCGTTTTCCCCGGTGATTTATAAAGTCCCCGCCGATTCAACTCAACCCAGCATACTGGTCAATTCTCCCTTGTTTACTGGAAGCCAGGGCTTTAATCTGAATGGTATTGTCTATCATCCCGACAAATTTCTGATTGTGGCCAAATCCAACGAAGGGAGCTTATACCGGGTTGATCTGAATAAACCGACCCTCCCTCAGCAGATAACCGGTCCAACATTGCTCAATGCCGATGGTATGGTTCTCTATAACAACGAGTTGTATATCGTCAATAATCGTAATCGGGTTTCGCGGGTGCGTAGTTCCGATGGATGGAATACATTCACTGTTGTGGAGACCGACACCAGTGGTTATGATCAGGCAACGACCAGTGCAGAGGTTAATGGTAAGATTTTCACGCTGAATGCCCGCATCGGTGAGGTAAATGCTGCCGTAGCGGCCAAGAATCCCAATCAACTTCAGGCGAATGAGTATAGTATTCAGCAATTCAAACCGAGAGAAGGAGGCAATTAGAAACGTCAGCTATAAAACGGGGAATGGGTAATTGAGGTGAATTCTACCTCAATTACCCATTCCCCGTTTTAGCTATTAACCAGATCAATCGGGCAGAACCTTTATCATGATGTCCTTGTAAAAGACTTTGCTTTTCGGGTCGTGGCCTTGCAGGGCAACCGTGCCCGTACTAAGCTTTTTCATTGACTTGCCCGTACTAATGCTGTCGGGTTCCATATACTCATTGATCGTCTTGTCATTGACCTTGATCGTTACTTTTTTGCCCTGCACAATGATGTGTTCGGTATACCATTCATTGTCTTTGACAAACACCTCTTTTACGTCCTGAAGCCCATAAACGCTACCCGTTTTACGCCAGTCGGTGTGGCTCTGGTTCACCTGGATTTCGTATCCTTTGGAGGGCCATCCTGATGGCTGATAGGCCGTATGAATAAACATACCCGAGTTTGAGCCAGGCGTTGTCATGACCTGTGCTTTCCACTCAAAATTTTTGAAATCGTGATTATGAACAGGCCCTTCATAGAACAAGTGAGCGCGGGGGCCTGCCACAACAATGGCACCGTCCTGAACACTAAACGTTGCCGGGCTCTCCTCGGTGACTTTCCAGCCATTGAATGTTTTGCCGTCAAAAATGCTAACCCAACCGTCGGCTGCCGGACGAATAGTCAGATTCATAAAAATTCCGGCTAATCCGATTGCCAGAATAAACGAAAGTTTTCTCATGTGATAGAGTAACATGTTTAGGAGTACTTAGGTAAGAAGAAATGAGCCAATCTTTACTCTCCGGTCAGCAAAAAAGATAAGAAGTCTTCCACCTGATAGCGTCATAGTCAGACAGGAAATGAACTGTTAAACAGTCTGCTTCCAACAAGCGTTACAATGTCTTATGCTATGTGCGACACGTTATGAAAAAAGGATGGATCATTGCCCTGGCCATATTGCTGGCCGGTGTAATCGGGGGGTACAGTTGGTATAGTAAACTCAAAAGCAACGCTGCCGCTGAGAACGGCCCTTACGATAATACGCTCAAACCCCGACTTGAACTTAGTCGGTTTGATTTTACGGACATTAGTGACGATGTGATTACAATGAACATGTACATGCTGGTCGACAATCCGCTTCCTGTCGGATTTAAAGCTCGCCAGCTTGACTATACGTTTTATATTGCCGATACGCCTGTGGTCGTTGACTCCTACAAAAAGCCGATTGAGGTCAAATCAGGGGATAGTACGCTCATTGTTATGCCCGCTAAACTATTCAGCAAGAAACTAACGAAGGTACTGGAAACACTGGAGCGCAGGAATATTGACAGTACTACCTACAAAATACGGGCTTCGTTTGCGCTTGATGTACCGATTCTGGGTGAAAAAACGTTCGCTGCCACAACCGAGCGACGGTTACCGACGTACCACATTCCAACGATTAAGATTGAGGATATTGATTTCGGAAAACTTGGCTTCAAGCGGGCAGATGTAGCCGCGAAAGTTAATGTGAGGAATAAGAATAAATTTCCGTACAATTTTACGGACACTCATTATACGGTCACGATCGATGGAAAGCAGATTGCGGAGGGCGATCAGCCGGAACCTATCCTGATCAAGGCACAGAGTACTACGCCCGTCGTATTTCCGGTAACCGGTAAGCCGGGAAAAACACTGAGCTTGTTGCCCAAGATGCTTTTCGACAAAAAGGATACGCCGTATGTAATTGATTTTCGGTGTAAGATGCTGGATAAAAATGATAACCCAATGTTTAAAAACAGCAAGTTTATTGCAACGATCAAAGGAACATTGGATGATTTCAAGAAGAAATGACGCCACCACTTAGCCTTGAACCAACTATTTTTAGATGAATAAAGGCGGCCAAAAGCCGACTGCATACGTATGAAATCACAGTACGATCTTATTGCTATTGGGGCTGGTTCGGCGGGCCTGGGAGTAAGTATTGCCATGAAGCGGCTCGGTTTTAACGTCCTGCTTATTGATCGTTATGATCATCGGATTGGGGGCGATTGCCTGAATGATGGTTGTGTTCCGAGTAAAGCATTGATCCATGTGAGTCGACTGATTCATTCGGCTAAACGCTCACAACCCTTCGGATGGAAAGTTGAAGGAAAGACAGACCTGGCGGCTGTGATGCAGTATGTACGTGAGCGTCAGGATAGTATTCGCGTTCACGAGAATGCCGCCTACCTGCGTGAAACCGAAGGGCTTGATGTTGAATTGGGTACGGCCAGATTCGTTGATAAACAAACCATTGAGGTTAACGGGGATAATGGGTCGCGGGTGGTTTCTGCCAAAAATATTGTTCTCTGTACTGGTTCAAAGCCAAAGATGCTGAACGCCGATGGGATTGAACAGGTAAAACTACATACCAACGAGACGATCTTTTCGCTCGAAACGCTGCCAGAACGGTTGATGATCGTTGGTGCCGGGCCGATTGGCATTGAACTGTGCCAGGCATTTCAGCGGATGGGAAGCCAGGTAACGGTTGTGGGAGCAGAAGAACGAATTTTAACAAAAGAACTGCCCGATGTGTCTGATCTACTGCAAAAACGACTGACAGAAGAAGGCGTAATCGTTAAGCTGAATCGGAAAGTCAAGGCCTTTCCTGATGCGAATACGGCCGAACTGGAGTTGGAGAATGGCTTAACGGAACGGATCGAATTTGATGCTGTACTGGTTGCTATTGGCCGTACATTCAATTTTGATGATCTTAATCTGGCTGCTGCGGGTATCGAACTGAACGATAAGGGACAGGTCAAACTCAATGATTACCTCCAAACCACCAACGAACACGTTTTTGCTGCTGGTGATGCCGCTGCCGGATTACCCGCCGGTCAGCGTTATTTCTCCCATGCTGCCGAATTACACGTTTCGACGTTGATTGCAAATTTTATTACCCCCGGTCAGGTACTCGATAAAAAATTGAGCTACGATCATTTTTCGTGGGTGACGTTTACCGATCCGGAAGTAGTGACATTCGGCCTGTCAGAACATGAGCTTAAGACGCGTAAAATTAGCTACGAACGTATCGATTATGACTTTGATCACGATGATCGTGCCGTGATCGAAGACTATGAATATGCCCGGCTGATACTGTTTACTGAACCAACGGGTATCAACCCGTTCAGCACCAGAATATTAGGTGGAACTATGATTGCGCCTAACGCGGGTGAATTAGCGCAGGAATTGATTCTGGCTGTTCAGCAAAAGCTGACCGCAGGCGATTTCTTTAACAAAATTTATCCTTACCCAACGGCCAGTCGTGTAAATAAATCGATCTGGGTCGATCATATTTCCGACAATCTGCCCGGTGTGGTCAGGAAGGCCGTAAAGTGGTTGTATTGATGCTTACCTGGCTACCAGCAGCCGTTTAGTTAGTGTTCCCTGATTGGTAGCCACATGAAGCACATACGAACCGGTAGGCAGCATACCAACATTGAACCTTATGGCACCGGGAGTCATTTGCGATGCATTGAGGACCAATAGGCGTCCCTGAGCGTCAGTCAGTGCAACCGACTGTAGGCTCCGGCTGATTCCGTCGGCCTCCAGAACGACTTCTGACGATGCCGGATTGGGATACAGCCGGGCATCGGAGAGGCTTGGTTCAACAGCCGTGACGGTTTCCCGAAATACAGGCGCTATAGCAAAATCCCGCAGGAGCGTTGTGGTTTCGGTAGTCGCGTCGGTACCGAACCAGTCGGTCAGAATAGCCGCATAGACTTGCCGAAAATCTGTCTGCATTTTCAGGTTATTATTGTCCAGATCACTCAGGTTTGGGTTTTTACCAACCAGTGGCGACTTGATTGCCGTACCGAAAACAAACATTGGGGCGGAGGTGCCATGATCTGTCCCCCGACTTCCATTTGAGACTGCCCGTCTACCAAATTCGGAAAAAGTCATGCCCACAACCCGGTCTTCAAGTTTTAATTTCCCTAAATCGGTTTGAAAAGCCAGAACGGCATCAGAGAGCGTTTTGAGGAGGTTAGCGTGTGTGCCAATAGTAGTGTCGGTCGCGTCTACCTGACTGGCGTGCGTGTCGAAGCCACCCAGAGTAACGTAATACACTTTAGTCTGCAAGCCACCACTGATAAGCCGGGCAATGATTTTTAGCTGATCACTAAGGGCATTCCCGGTTGGATAGGTTGCCAGATTTTTCCCTTTTCCGGCAGCAGTCTTGATTTGTCCGGCATAACTAACCGAACTGGCCTGTTGCTGGCGAATGTAGTCAATTTGTGGACCGGCATAGCCCGAAACGGTACTTGTAGGATTATTTGGTTTATCGCCGACCAGACGGGCAAATGTATCCGGGTCCTGAAGGACAATGGCCATCGAGTCGGTTGGACCAAGCAGGGTTGTGGCTGTCACATAACCGATCTGAATAGCTGGTGGGTCGGGCATCTCGCTGGTCGGGTAGGCATCCGGGAAGTTGGGAAACCGTTTATCCAGGTAACGACCAGCCCAACCAGACGTAGAGGTCTGGCTGGAATCGACGGCGGTCATCCAGATATCACTGGCCCGAAAATGGGAGAAATTTGGCGTTGGATACGATACGCCCTGAATGATGCTCAGTTTGCCGTCATTAAAAAGTTGTTGCATGCCCGTCATGGACGGGTGGAGGCCCGTTCCCGAATAATTCTTCAGCTTTAGGGCCTTCGCTTCCGAAATAGCAATGTTTCCCCGAAAGCTCGACGAAGTGTATACACTCATTTGATCGAGCGGAATGACCGTATTTAACCCATCATTTCCCCCCTGCAACTGAATAATGATCAAAACCCGGTCGGTCTGATTGGCCAGATTGATTAATGACCGAACGAACGACGAGGGCCGGGCAAACGCCTTGGCTCCATAGCCATCAATCAGAACGGGTAACACCAGCGACGAAGCCGCATACTGTAGAAAATTACGACGTTTCATAAGGAAATGATTGACTGGTTAAATGATTGACTGATTGAGTAGTTGAATGATTGGATAGGGATTCTTCTATTCGATCATTCAACCACTCAATCAATCAAGTATTAACTTACCTGATACTCGGCCATGCGGAAAATGTACTGTAGAAAATTGGTCAGTTTCAGTTGAACAGCCTGTTTCTTAGCCGCATCGTTCGGGTTTTTGACATAGTCGTTCCATTCGCCGGTCCATTCATAGCGCGGAATGGAGTTGAGCAGGATCGTATCGGTCAGAAAATCTTTCAGCGTTTGGGCGAGCGGAATGGCAAATAGCTGAGCCGTCATGTCGTTTACCAGCTTAGCCGGATCGGTTGGGTCCGACAGGGTTTTGACATAGCTCAGTATATCGACAACAGGTTTGCCCGCCAGTTTTAAAGCTCCGTTGGTGAGCGAATCACCGAAACTGCCACGCAGACCTAATGTTGTTGAATTGATCCACTGTTGGTAATATCCCGTTTGGTAGTAAGCCGTCCAGCCAAACACGGTTGGTGGGTCTAGCAGATCCTGTTGCTGCTCTTTCAGACGGGCGTATGCGTAATTGCCAACCTGATAAAAAGCCGTTATGTTCTGTTTGGGGTCGGGGGCCAGCATTCCCCAGAATCGCAAAGTGCCAATAACCAGATCCGCTGGCGATTTGATGAGAGCACCCCGCAAATTTTCATCGAAAAAGTGCTGGCTCTGAAACAGGGCTGCCAATACAGGTTTGATCTCAAAATTGTTTTTTCTGAAGAGGTCGCCCAAGGGTTGAATAACGTTTGATTCGATGTCTGGTGTGATATCGGAATTGACAAACCAGAGATAGAGCCGACGACAGATGTAGCGTGGTGTTTCCGTATTTCGAAGGATCATGTCGAGCAGATCAGTCAATTCATCCAACCCGGCACTGGCCACCGATCGCCCTTTGATGACTGTATTCTGATAGGTTGCCGAAAACGTTTTATCCGTCGTATCGTGCCGATTGGCCCGAAATGTACTGCCAATGGCTGCATTTACAGCATCCCGGTAACCCGTATCGGCCCAGCCAGTAAGCACTTTTGCCGCTACCCGAACATCATCTTCGGTATAGCCACCCTTGCGGCCGATGGTAAATAACTCCTGAAGCTCCCGAGCGTAGTTTTCATTGGCAGTTCCAACTACGTTTTGGTTTCCATTCAGAAACCGGAGCATAGCCGGGTCCTGCGTAATGGCTATCGTGAATGCCTTGAAATTTCCAAGTGCCTGTTGCCTGAGTAACATATTATATCGATACATGTACCGATAGTCATTGACCGTTGCGGTATTGGTTACGAAATGATTTGACCAGAATAAAGTCATTTTTTCAAGCAGTGACACCGGCTGATTAAGCATAAGATTTGCCCACCAGTTTTTGATATACACATTTCGTTTGCCCGCATTTACTGTGTCGAACGGTTGGTCGTGAAAGACTTTGCCGGTTGTGAGATCCAGCGGAGGGTCAGGAACTGGTTGATCGGCTAAAAGTTTGGTAACGATTTGATTGGCTGTTTGGCCCGTCAGGGTTTTGATCTGATCGGGCGTGGGACCAAACATCGTTCGCCGGAGTAGATGGCCGACTTGTGCTGCTGTCAGAGGTTGCGTGTACGCATCGAGTAAAGCCACGGCATAGAAGGATAAGGTCTTTAGAATAGGTCCGCAAAGCCATGACAATATACGACAATAAGGGTTTAGTTTTTGAGTGTTAATTAACTGATTTTTAATTAGTTAAATGAGTAAAAATGAATTTTTGCCTACAATTTGTTGGCAATAGATTGATATTGTTAACTTGTGGGAATTGCTTAGACCTACCTGGATTAATCAGGGAAGTTAGTAGCGCGAAGATGCCGAAGAGAAACGAAGTGTCCCAGGAGAATTACCGGGACAACAAAGCCAGGAAGCCAGATAAACGGGAATTTCAGCACGCCAATATTCGGCTGATCAAAGGCTACTTGTTGTAAGGGGGATGGTGCCGATAACATCGCATGAATAACAATATTGAGCAAAAGGAGTAACGAACACACATTCCAGACAAATAGCCATTGCTTTGGCAGAATGGGTTTATTAAAGCTAAAGTAAGCAATAACGGGCGCTGTCAATCCTGCTAGAATATCGAAATTACGACCCTCGAAGGTCATGAGTTCTGGAATCTGATGATGGATATACAACCCGTAAAGGATTAACTCAACAAATACCCGGATGCTGTTCAGATAAGTAAGTGTCGAAAGGGGTAAGGCATCCAGAAACCGGCGGCCATTCGCCGAAACAAACAATCCGGAAATCAGTAGAAGTGGAACTAAAACAGCCAGGAAAAGGCGGGGCGGTGTGGGGCCGAGCAGTGTAAAAAAGCCCTGCGAGGCTAACAGGCCAAGCAGGAAAAGCCAGGCAAATAACCCGGCGAAAACGGCGATAGTTAAGCTGGGTTTTGCCCGATGAACAGCCCGCATAAAACCAGCTAACGTCAACGCGGTGACGATGGCGAAGCAAACAGCCAGCCAGAATGGTGGCTCGGTGGTGAGGTAAGCTAAATTTGGTAGCATTGTTTCGATTGATTTCGTGTCGGGAGAATGGCCCGATGTCACAAAGGAAACAATGACTAAAATATGGCTGCAAGGCTAAAACGCGCAAAATCAACGAATGGTAGCTGATTTTGCAATGAATGGTCAGGCTAAAGTGGCTTGACGAAACCACTTTTTAAATTCGGCCCTGCGATAGCGGCTAATAACAACCTGTTCGTAGGGTTGATTTTTGTGGAGAGCAGGCACCAGGTCGACAATAAGCTTCTGATTACTATCATCCTGAACCGACCGAATCGAATTTAGATGTACGATAAACTGACGATTTAGCTGAAAGAAAGCAGCCGGTAATTGGTTCTCCAGTTTGTTGAACGAGTTATAGGCAGTTGTGATCTGTTGACCGTCTGCTCTGATGAGTAACACTACTCCTCCAGTCGAATAGAAATAAGCAATTTCATCGGGTTGTAAACGAAGCTGTCGTATTCCGGTTTCAATAAGAATGGATGAAGGCGATGAAGGGAGTTGTAACTGCTTTAACTGAGCATTCACCTCATCGGTGCTCTGTTGCTTTTCGAGATAAATGGTTTGTAGTAGATATAGACCCACGTAGGCTCCATTAACGACGGTAGCAATGGTGGCACAAACGAAAACGCCGGATGTAACGATAGGCAGTGAAGGCCAGTTGCCCGAATAGAGCCTGATTGCGGCTGGAAAGACCACTGAAAAGGTGAGCATAGTCGCTACACCACCCAACAGAATCTGTTGCTGAACACGCCTGACCGGGTTTCGGTAGAAAGGAGATCGTTGATCCAGATGGCGGAAAACGGCCAGATTGACTTCCCAGCAACTGAGCATTACCGTCGACACCGTAAGAAAATAAACCCACGGAAACTGGTAGCCGATTTCGTAAGGAAAGTGCCGATAAAATACCAGATGGGATGCGACAAATGCAGCTATAGGTACTGCAATGAGTCGGGCGTAACGGTTTTGCTGACGAGTGAGAGGAGCCATAGGGGCAAAAATAGCGCTATGCCGCATCCATTTTTAAACTAAAATCCCCGCAACGATCACATTACGGGGATTTTAATAGCTGAGCTAAAGTTGAACTTACAACTGTGGCTGTTCCAGCACGATATTCTCGTCTATATGGCCTGCTTTGCGGTTACGCATCCAGAACCATAAGCCCGTAAAGGCAAAAATCAGAATAATCGGAAAGGTCATCATGGTAGACAGCGTAGCTTGACCCGCTGCTAGTTCCAGTGCTGGTCCGGTAAGACCCTTAGCTGCTGCTTCAGCATGATCTGCATCGATCCAACTCCCAATAAAAGGCTGGAAGATGGATGTAGACAGCATGCCGACACCACCAATAATAGACATACCTAAGGCTCCGCTTAGGGGAACCCGCTGGGCAACAAAGCCAATCATGGTTGGCCAGTTGAAACATACACCCAGACCAAATATAACAGCGGCCAGATAGGCTATTGGGCCCGTAACGGTACTGAACATATAAATACCGACGGTGGCTAAGATCGCACCGCCAAGTAATACACCCGTCTGACCCAATGCAGACACAACCGGGCCGGTGAAAAGCCTGCCAATCGTCATGACGCCGAATGTCAGCGCTAATACTAACATAGCATCAGCTCCGCTGCTGCCTAACACTACAGCTACCCACTGGTTAGGACCAAATTCGGTAATGGCTGTCAGCGCCATACAGCAGAAAAGGGCGATATACAAAGGAGTTAGCATGGCCTGGAAGTTTTTCGCCAATGAGGTAACGCCCTCCACTTTTGGTTTCGGGAACGCCTGGCCGAAAAACAGGAATGCATAGACCACGGTCGGCAACATAAGCACCCAAATCTGAGCCTGCCAGTTAAAACCTCCTTCAGTCATAAACTTGGATATTAAACTACCAATTACAATTCCTCCGGGAAACCACATGTGGAACCGGCCCAGCATTTTATTCAGCTTATTATTGGGATACATGTCGGCGATCATCGGGTTACAGGCAGCCTCGGTACAACCATTACCAAAGCCGATGAAGAACGTTGAGAATAACAGACCAGTGTATCCACCTGCATAAATGGTTAGCAGAATACCCAATGTGTGCGCAACAACAGCAACCTGCATAATCAATTTAGGCCCTACCGTGTGATAGACGATACCACCAATGATCATCGAAATGGGGAAACCAAAAAAGAACATTGAATTGATAAAGCCTAACTGCTCGGCAGTCAGCCCAAACTCAGTACCTAACTGAGGCAGAATACCCGCCCGGATACTGAAGGAAAAGGCTGTTGTAATAATGGCAAGGCAACTGGCCAGAAAGAGCCGCGAAGGATTAACGGTTTGATCCATTTTTGAAAGAAGGGGATTTAGTGGTTTGTAATCCGTTTAAAAGTTAAAGGGTTGTTGCTGGACAGGCAAGAGAAAACAAGAGTTATCATGGATTTATCGAAATTAATAATCCTTATTTTCTGCTTCTTTTTGCTTTATCCAGTTGTTTGCTAAAGGCAGCTGGAAGAATAAACTCCCCGCAGACTAGCTGTATTTGTGCAAAATTTCCGAAAAATAATAGAAAACAGCTAATTTCCGGCCGCAAAAACAAGAGTAGGTTCCTTAGAAGTGAGCCTTGACGTAGTAAGACTGCGACTGCTTTTTTTGCATTTCCTTGTTGTCGAGTCTGTTGGCGTCGGACTCGTGCAAATACCGCATAACAAAAACGCTCATGATCAATCATAAATTATCCTTTACGTACACTCAACTCTAACACCGATGCACAGAAAATTGCGAATGGGTATGGTAGGCGGGGGGCTTGATGCCTTCATTGGGGCCGTTCACCGACGGGCTGCTGGTTTTGATAATGAAATCGAACTGGTATGTGGTGTCTTTAGCGCATCGTCCGACAAGTCGAAAGCCACTGGCCATGCGCTCTATCTACCCGAAGACCGCGTTTATACGTCGTTTGAAGAGATGATCGAACGCGAGAAAACCCTGCCCGATGGTGAACGTATGGACTTCGTATCCATTGTTACACCTAATCATTTACATTTCCCTCCGGCCAAAATGGCCCTCGAAAATGGCTTCCATGTTATCTGTGATAAACCGATGACGCTGAATCTGGAAGAGGCTAAAGAATTGGTGAAAATCGTAGAGAAATCAGGCCTCGTCTTTGGCTTGACCCACAACTATACGGGTTACCCAATGGTGAAAGAAGCTCGTGATATGGTCCGTAACGGCAAACTGGGAAAGCTTCGGAAAGTAGTGGTCGAGTATCCACAGGGCTGGTTATCGAAAAAAGAAGAAGATAACAATTACAAACAAGCCATCTGGCGCACAGACCCGGCCAAGTCGGGGGCGGCTGGTTGCATGGGCGATATAGGTACTCATGCCGAAAATCTGGCTGAATATGTTACGGGATTGAAAATCAGTGAATTATGCGCTGATTTGAGCACGTTCGTACCAGGACGGCAACTGGATGATGACGGCAATGTATTGCTGCATTTTGAGGGGGGAGCCAAGGGTGTTCTTCACGCCAGCCAGATTGCCAATGGGGAAGAAAACGCCTTGAAGATCTACGTTTATGGCGAACTGGGCGGTCTTGAATGGCATCAGATGGAGCCCAATACGCTGAAATACAAAACGCAGGAAGGGCAGCGGATCATCCGTCCAAACGTGGGCGATTTGTCGGCATCCGCTAAAGCGCACTGGCGGTTACCGTCCGGGCATCCCGAGGGCTTTTTCGAAGCATTTGCGAACATCTATCGCAACTTTGCCTATGCTGTGAAGGCACACATGGAAGGTCGTCAAGCCGATCCAATTTACGACTTCCCCAGCGTTGACGATGGCGTTCGTGGTTTGGCATTTATCGACACGGTCATTGCCTCCTCAAAAACAGAGGAGAAATGGACGAAATTTGTTCAATAAGAAATGAGTGAAAGTGTGAATGAGTGAAAGGCTGAACCAGTAATATGGAGGTTGAAGACAGTGTTAGTGAAGCGTGCGTAGACTATTCGACTCATACAAAAAACCAGTTTTTAGACGACATTGAAAAACGTCTGAAATTGTTTATGCTGCGCTGCATAAAAGCATGTCGTACTTTGCCGAAAGAATATGACGCTCAGCACTTCGGTCATCAGCTTATTCGTTCCTCTTCGTCTGCTGCGGCCAACTTTCGGGCGGTTCGTAGAGGCAGAAGCCAAAAGGAGTTTTATGCCAAGCTCAGTATTACAATTGAAGAATTGGATGAATCGCTCTTTTGGCTCGAGACACTCATCTTTACCGAAATTATAGCTGAACACCGATTGGCTGACTTAATTGATGAAGGCTATCAGTTATTGAAAATTTTATCTAAATCCCGTAAAACAGTGAGCGACTGAAATAAAGAGTGAGCGAGCGAATGAGTGTTACCACAAACGGTAGTTCGCGTAGTCTTTTCACTCATTCACTCATTCACTCTATCGCTTTTTAAACCCTCATGCAAAAAATCAATGTTGGTGTCGTTGGCACCGGTTTTATCGGACCCGCACACATCGAAGCTCTCCGTCGCTTGCCAAACACAAATGTGGTTGCCTTGTGCGAAGTAACCCCCGAGCTCGCTCGTCAGAAAGCCGATCAGCTCGGTATCGAACGGGCGTATACGTTCGACGAACTTCTGAAACAGGATGACATTCAGGTGGTACATATCTGTACACCAAACTTCCTGCACTATCAGCAGTCGAAAGCAGCGCTGGAGGCTGGCAAACATGTAGTGTGCGAAAAGCCACTGGCTAAAGATCTGCACGAAGCCGAAGAACTGGTCAAACTGGCGAAAGAAACTGGCCTGGTTAATGCTGTTCATTTCAACCTGCGCTATTATCCACTGGTTCGGCAGATGAAAGTCATGCGGGAACGGAAAGAACTGGGTGATATCTATTCAATTATTGGTTCATACTTGCAGGATTGGCTCTTTTACGACACGGATTACAACTGGCGTCTGGAACCCGATAAGTCGGGCGATTCGCGGGCCATTGCTGATATTGGCTCCCACCTGATGGACAGTCTTGAATACATCACTGGGCTGAAAACCGTAGCTGTCATGGCTGATTTCAACACCGTTCATAAGGTGCGTAAGAAACCCCTGAAACCGGTTGAAACCTATTCGGGTAAAATGCTCCAGCCAGAAGATTATGCTGACGTACCCATTAATACTGAAGATCACGCCAACGTGCTGCTCCGCTTCGACAATGGCAACCGGGGGGTAATTACAGTATCGCAGGTATCAGCGGGCCGGAAAAATCAGATGAAACTGGAAATTGCCGGATCGAAGAAAACGTTTGCCTGGAACTCTGAAGCGCCTAACGAGATGTGGATTGGTAACCGGGATGGTGCCAATGAATCCTTCATGCGTGACCCTTCACTGGCTCACCCCGAAGCCCGCTCGGTTATCAGTTTCCCCGGTGGCCACAACGAAGGCTTCCCCGACACATCGAAGCAGTTGTTCAAGGAGGTTTATGATGCGGTTGCCGCCGGAAAGCAGCCTGAGAATCCAACCTTTCCAACCTTTGCCGATGGTTACCGTGAGTTGCTCATCTGCGAAAAAATCCTGGAGAGCAACCGCAAGCAGGCCTGGGTGGAGATTTAAATGGCGAAAGAGCGAATGAATGAAAGAGCGATGTCTGAAAGCGAGCTTATGGAAGATAGGGGATAGATCGGCTATAAGCGAGGGGAGGGATATCAAATACTGAAAATTTTAGCCAAATCACGTAAAACAGCGAGCGACTGAAATAAGGAGTGAAAGAGTGAATCAATGAAAAGTGCCCGATGTGATTATTATGTTGCATGGTTTTTTCATCCATTCACTCTTTTGCTCTTTCGCTCTTTGAAAAATGAAAACCATGAAAGGTCCGGGCATTTTCCTTGCCCAGTTTCTGGGCGATACGGCCCCATTTAATTCGCTCGATACGATTGCCAAATATATGGCTGATCTGGGCTATAAAGGTATTCAGATTCCTACCTGGGATCCGCGTATGATTGACCTCAAGCAGGCTGCCGAGAGTCAGACGTACTGCGACGAGTATAAAGGTAAACTCAAAGACATTGGTGTCGAACTCACCGAATTGTCGACCCACCTGCAAGGACAGTTAGTCGCCGTACATCCGGCCTACGGCCCCATGTTCGATGGCTTCGGTCCGGCCGAACTGGCCGGCAAACCGAAAGAGCAGCAAGCCTGGGCGGTTGACCAGTTGATGCTGGCTGCAAAAGCATCTAAAAATCTCGGTCTTACCGGCCACGTTACGTTCTCAGGTGCGTTACTATGGCCGTTCGTGTATCCGTGGCCGCAACGTCCGGCGGGTCTGGTCGAGACGGGCTTTACGGAGCTGGCTACGCGCTGGTTACCTATTCTGAATGCATTCGATGAAGCGGGCGTCAATGTGGGTTATGAACTGCATCCCGGCGAAGATTTGCACGATGGCATTACGTTCGAGATGTTCCTCGAAAAAGTAGGCAACCATCCTCGGGCAGGTATCAACTATGATCCGAGCCACTTTGTGCTGCAACAGCTCGATTACCTCCAGTTCATCGATTTCTACCACGAGCGAATTTATGCCTATCACGTTAAGGATGCTGAATTCAATCCGACGGGTAAGCAGGGCGTTTACGGTGGATTTCAGGGCTGGGTCGAGCGAGCCGGGCGTTTCCGCTCGCTGGGCGATGGACAAGTCGACTTTAGTGGTATTTTCAGCAAACTGGCGCAGTATGACTACGATAGTTGGGCAGTTCTGGAGTGGGAGTGCGCGCTGAAACACCCCGAACAGGGAGCCGCAGAAGGAGCACCATTCATCGAAAGTCACATTATCCGTGTCACCGAACGCGCCTTCGACGATTTCGCCGGAACGGGTGCCGACGACGCCTTCAATAAAAAGGTGCTGGGATTGTAAGATGAAATGGGCTCTTGCTTTTTTCACGGTGTCGGGTTTGATAACCCGACACTTCTTTTATATCAGTTGAAAAGAGAATCTTTGAATTGCCTAAAATCAAATGGTCAGATAATAGGATTTATTACAGCTTAGTCAATGGATTGGAGTTGATCAATTTCCATTCACAGTTGTTTATATAGAACTAAAAGGCAGTCTGTCAGTTTAGCAATTTGAAGATCAGCTTCATCGAAAATTGAAGCCTTTATCTGGAAAACCAGGAGGAAATAACAGGATAACAATAACAAAGCAGCTTTAAAAACTTAACACGGCTAAACTATGGCAGGTCAAGGTTCGGGAGGCAATGTACTTGCTGCTCTTTGTAGTTTCTTTATTCCGGGTTTGGGACAGCTTTTACAGGGTCGCCTGTTGATGGCAATTTTGCAATTTGTTTTAGCTGCCGTTCTTTGGTTCTTTCTGATGGGCTGGCTAGTCCACCTTTGGTCTATTATTGATGCCGCCCGATACGATCCCGCCAAATGAACTTGCAGGCTAAAACTCAATCCCTTCTTCCGTTAACAACTCCGCTAGATTCAATTCCACATCATCCAGTACGGGGATCGTTACAGCCCAATCCTGAGTGGTCCAGGGCGCGATTTGGGTGGCAACAAAAATCTTTCTGGGTTGGGTTGTAATCCAGATTACGCGCTCAACGCCGAAGTCGAGCAGTCGCTGCGTTTTTTCATAGACATAACCCGATTCTTTTCCTTCAAATTCTTCGGGTTCGATACGCACATCCACTTCGATGGCAATTTTGGGAGCTGTATCGAAATATTTGTTGGTTAATATAATATTGGTCGCTTTATCGAAAATGGCAATGTCATTCGATAGGTTATTTCCTCGGTCAACGTGTACACCGGATTCATTCGTGACGACCAAGTACTTTTTTCGGTTTATAGTACGGCCTAAAAACATGACTAAAGTTGCAACCAAAGCGGCCTGTAGTGAACTGCTTCCCATAATTTCGGCGGGTTTTTTCTGGCCGGCAATAACGGTCTTATAGTTACGGTAGTACAAAGGCCGACCGTTCAGTGTCTCGTAAATCAGGTACGATGGCACCTTCGACCTTTTCCGCTTCTGGGGTACGATGGCTACAGCTACTGGCATGACTTTGTCGATTCGATTCATACTTTGACAATACTACACATTTTACCCGACGATTTATTGTGAAAATCCCCTTATCCAGCAGCATCTAAACGCCAGATAAGAGGATTCTTGCGATCAGGAATTTCACCAGAAGCCGTGGCACGGTTTCCGGCTGTGTTACTTCACTTACTTCATCTTCACAATCGTTACGCCCGCACCACCACGGTCGGCGTGTTCGTCTTCCATTTTGCCAACCTGTTTGTAGCCGCGTAGGTGATTTCGGACGAGTGTCCGCAGGATACCGTCGCCTTTGCCATGAACGATGCGTAACTCAGGATAGCCAAGCATCAGGGCGTCATCGACAAAGCGGTCTACTTCGCCCAGAGCCTCTTCGCCCCGTTTGCCCCGAATATCGAGGTTGAAGCTGAAGTTCTGCATCTTCTCGTTCATATCCACACCCTGGCTACGTGGGCGATCATCTTTCGTTTCGGTTGCGTCTTTAAATGTTTTCTTACTTACCCGTTCAAGCCGGTTCAATTTTACGTTCGATTTCAGATCACCAATCCGAATTTCGGCGTCTTTTCCGCGTAACGACAATACCTGTCCAATTGCGTTCTGACCGGCAATGCGAACGTAGCTACCGACTACAATAGCACCATTATCGGTTTCAAACTCCTCTTCGGTTTGCTTCGGAACATCGACCTCCAGAACTTCCGGTTTTAATTCTTTTTGTTCAAACTGTTCCAGTTCCTGTCGAACCTGCCGGGTTGGGTCGCGTTCTGCTTTGTTTTCCTTAATCTCGCGGATCGTGTTTTCAATCCGCTGATTGGCTTCCTGTACCAACGCTTTGGCTTTCTGCTTGGCGTTATTAAGCAATTGCTTTTGCTCGTTATCCAGGCGGGTTTTCAGGGCTGTGTATTCAGCGAGTTGCTGGGCAAGTTTGCGTTGGTTAATGCTGATTTCCAGATTTTTCTCGGAGAAGACACGCTTCTCAATATCCAGTTCTTTCAGCAATTTCTCGAAATTCACCTGCTGATTACCCAGCTTTTCTTTTGCCCGATCAATAACGTTTTTGGGCAATCCAATTTTCTGGGCAATTTCGAACGCAAAAGAGCTGCCCGGTCTGCCGATTTCCAACTGGTAAAGTGGTTCCAAATGCTCGCCATCGAAACGCATGGCCCCATTGATCAGGCCCGGTGTTTTGTCGGCAAAAACTTTCAGGTTGGTATAGTGCGTGTTGATGACACCATAAGCCCCCGACTTGTTCAGTTCCTCCAGAATCGATTCGGCAATGGCACCACCGAGACCGGGCTCTGTTCCCGTTCCAAATTCATCGATCAGAAAGAGGGTTCGTTTGTTGGCTCCGATCACAAACTGCTTCATCGCTGTCAGGTGCGACGAATAGGTGCTCAGGTCATTTTCAAGCGATTGTTCGTCGCCAATGTCGATAAACAGATTCTGAAACACACCCATCTCTGAATAATCGGCCATTGGTACCAGCAAACCGCATTGCAGCATGTACTGAATGAGTCCAATGGTTTTCAGAGCCACCGATTTACCACCCGCATTCGGACCGGAAATGATCAGAATGCGGGTCTTTTCTTCGAGCCGGACACTCAACGGCACCACTGATTTGCCTTGCTTCTGAAACGATAAATGAAGCAAAGGATGTCGTGCATTCGTCCAGTCAACAAGTGGGCGTTCGTTCAGCTTTGGCATGATAGCCTCCAATTGTATGGCTAACTTTGCTTTCGCGCGGATGAAGTCGATCTGGGCCAGAAAATTAATTGCCTTTCTCAACTCATCAAGGTTTGGCCTGATCAGGTCTGTCAGCGCCAGCAGAATACGGTAAATTTCCCGCCGTTCTTCGTACTCCAGTTCGCGAATTTCGTTGTTGGCATCGAAAACCTCGGCTGGTTCGAGAAAGACCGTCTGACCCGTTTGCGACTCATCATGCACGAAGCCTTTAATCTTGCGTTTGTGTTCGGCGGCAATTGGAATCACCAGCCGTCCACCCCGAATGGTCAGGCTCAGGTCATCGGGAATCCAGCCATTTTGCCGGGCCTGCCGCAAAATACTGTCCAGCCGTTTGCGCAGATTGGCCTGTTCGCTGATAATACGCCGACGAATGCTGGCCAGCTCAGGTGAGGCAGAGTCGCGGACAAGTCCACGATCATCAATAACTCGTTCGAGGCCATCAGTTAGTTTTTTATCAACGCCGATTGGTCCTGCCAATTCGCGCAGGAATGGGAAACTACGATCCGAATTAGCACTGTTTTCTTCACGTTTCGAGAGAAATTTCAGGCAATCCTGAATGGTCCGAAGTGCCAGTTTCAGGTCAAAAAACTCGGTCTCTGTCAACGCAAGTCCTTCAACCCGGGCACGATTCAGGTGCGGACGAACGTCAATGTAATTACTACTTGGAAAATCGGGTTCGTACTGAACGATCTGTTTAAACTCGTCCGTCTGACGCAGTAATTTATCGATCAGCTGAATATTATCCGTAAAGCGAATCTTCTCAACATAGTCCTGACCCAGCTGACTGACACAGGCGTCTTTGAGCCGTTCGCGAATGGTATCAAAACCTAATTTTAGTTCTAGTGTATTGGGGTAAAGCATTTAATCAGAGAAAGGGCGTTATGAATAGCCTTTTACATAACGTTTTTAAGAAAAGGGAGGTTCGTTATAAAAATATCATTCGTTAAATGTGACCAACAATCCTATTGGTAAGTCATAAAGTTACTTATTGGGTTTTAGGCATCCAATAGTTTACATTTGAGTTAGTAATTAGTGGTTTAGCTTAAATAAAAGGTAACTCCAATTCACAACACTTGTACCTCTGACATGAATAATTACTTAGTGGTTTACTACAGAAACAGTGAGCCCACATTTATCTATACAGAAACTGTTGATACGGCTCGTACATATGCTATATCGATGGCGGCCGGTCAAAAGAATGCGAAGAATGACGTGTTGTCAATCGTCGAAGTAGCAACCGATAAAATTATTTATTACGGAAAAGGTAAAAATTTAGTGGGTGAGCTAAATGCGGTGGCACGTCCATCTCTACTAGACGGATTTACCAGTAGTTCTCTGGTCAAGTCATTCCTGAACTGGATAGGCATAAAGTTTTTTAAATCAGCTGTTTAGAAGAGGTTTGTAGTAATTATTTTTGATAGGAAGACTGATTATAGTAATTATTTCTCAATAAGGATTAGTAGACTAATAGAATAAAATAGCACCTGTGTGGCTGCGCTGAACACATTTTATAGTTGGCGCGGCCTTACTATGCAGGGCCGTAGCATTAAATTTCACCTGATCAAGTAAAAAGTCTACTATCAGCCAAACTCTTTTCTGTATGTTTGGGGACATACTAGACTATTATGATTTCGCGTAACTTATTTCCTTTCCTGGCAGCAATCTGTCTGTCTACGTTTATAGCCAGTGGCTTAACCGGATGTCAATCCAAAGGGTCTGATACGGCCGAAACAGCAGACACAACGGCTGCGACTGATGCGCCCAAAGCCGATAAACCAGATGAGGCTAAAGCTGAAACAACACCCACGGTTGATCCGGCAAGCATTCCGGCCGATAAAATCGCCGATGCGGCAACCATTCTGGCGCGTCCTCAGGTACCGATCCTCTGTTATCACCAAATTCGCGACTGGCGGCCCAGTGACTCGCAAACGTCGAAAGATTACATCATACCCGTAGCGGCTTTCCGCGAGCAGATGCAAATGCTGGCTGACAGTGGCTACCATACTATATTGCCCGACCAGCTTTATGCGTATATGACCACAGGGGCACCGTTACCTAAAAAGCCGGTGATGCTCACCTTCGACGATGGCGACCTTGATCAATATACCGTTGCGGCTCCCGAACTCGAAAAACATGGCTTTAAGGGTACGTTTTTTATCATGACGGTTGCTATTGGCCGACATGGTAAGCAGCCCTATATGGACAAGACCCAGATCAAAGACCTGTCGGATCGCGGCCATACAATCGGTGCGCATACATGGGATCACCACAACGTGAAGAAATACCAGGGCGATGACTGGAAAATTCAGATTGAAGAGCCTAATGCCAAGCTGGAAAGTATTGTCGGTAAGCCGATCAAATACTTTGCGTATCCATTTGGCCTTTGGAATAAAGCAGCCCTTCCTGAGCTGCAAAAGCGCGGTTATCTGGCGGCATTTACGCTGGCTGACAAGCGCGATGATCAGATGCCGTTGTATACAGTACGGCGCATTATTGCGGGCGGACAGTGGAAAACGAAAACCATGTATCGGAACATGATCCAGAGTTTTGATGATAAATAATAGTGGGCTCCCTCCCAAACGAAGAAAGCGGCAGAGCAGCCGCTTTCTTCGTTTGGGAGAAATTCGTACAAAAGTTTAATTTACTTTCGCTCTTACAATTAAAACCCTTCCTGCAACTGATGACTAGAAAAATTCTGCTTTCATGCCTGCTTCTGGCCAGTCTATATCCGGCTGATGCTCAGGTAAATCCTCCCCGTCTGATCATTCGTGGTGATGACATGGGTTATTCGCACGCGGGCAATGAAGCAATTCTTAAATGCTATAAAGACGGGATCGAAAAATCGATCGAAGTACTTGTTCCTTCACCGTGGTTTCCGGAAGCCGTTGAGATGCTGAAACAGATTCCGGATGCGGACATTGGCATTCATTTAACGCTAACCAGCGAGTGGGATAATATCAAGTGGCGACCGCTGTCCGACTGCCCCAGTCTTCGCGATGCCGATGGCTATTTTTACCCCATGGTTCGCCCAAACAAAAATTATCCGAAGCGTTCGGTGGTAGAAAATGACTGGAAACTGGCCGAAGTAGAAAAAGAATTTCGGGCTCAAATAGAGCTTGCGTTCAAGAAAATTCCCAAAATAAGCCACTTTTCCGGCCACATGGGCTGTACCAGTCTGAATGATGAGGTGAAAGCCCTTGTTAAGAAATTGGCGCAGGAGTATCATGTTCCTCACTACGATATGAGTCTGGCCGAATCGGGAGTTACCTATACGGGTTACATAGGAGAACATGCGACTTCTGAAGAAAAGCTACAAAGTTTTACGAAGATGCTGGAAAGCCTGGAACCTGGGAAAACCTATCTGTTCGTCGATCATCCTGGGCTTGATACGCCCGAAGTGCGGGCCATTCATCACATTGGTTATGAGAACGTTGCTAGTGACCGTCAGGGCGTAACGGATATCTGGACCAACCCACGCGTGAAAGAACTCATCAAAGCCAAAGGTATTCAGCTAATTGGCTACAATAATCTGACTAAATAAACGAAAGCGGGGCCAGGCTCTGAAACCTGACCCCGCCAAAGCATCCGGCAAAAGGCTTAGGTTACTCAAACCGTCCAGCCCATTCGATCCCGGCTACTATATGCGGCATTGCGTTTGGATCTGTGAAGGTTTCGTTGGTATGCCCCATGCCTGTGTAAAAAATACGCCCTTTTCCAACCACATTGGTCCATGAAATCGGGTGATCACCACCCATCGCCTTAGGCCAGGTTGCTTTATAAGAGGCTTCGTTCAATGTCAGTAATACCTGAATGCTGTCTTTTCCCCGAACGCTTTGTTTGAAGTTATACCATTCATCAGCTTTCCGCCATTTAGCGGGTAGATGTTTCGTAGTTGGATGTGTACGAATATCGGTAATTAGTTCAGCTTCAGGCGTATGTTCGGGATATAGAGGGTGATCGCGGAAGTGCGTACCCAGCAGGTGATCATACCAATCCCAGCTATACTCGGTGTCGGAAGCTGCATGAATGCCTACGTAGCCACCCCCATTTTCGACAAAGGATTCGAAGGCTTTTTCCTGATCCGGAATCAGAATGTCGCCTGTCGTGGAGAGAAATACGACCACTTTGAATCGGCGTAGGTAATCATCATTGAAAAACGCACCATTCTCTGTGGTTCTAACGTCCCAGCCTTTTTCTTTTCCCGCTTTTTTGAGTGCTTCGATACCCGGCTCAATCGATTCGTGGCGGAAACCGTTGGTTTTCGAGAAGATCAAAACGCCATTATCGCCAACTTGGCCGGGATCGGCTGGCCGAACGGTGTCGAACACGGGCTTTTGCCAGGGAAGCTGACGGGTAACATACATGCCAAACACAACGAATCCACCTACTAGAAGAACCATAAACAAGACCAGGCCCAGCAGGATTTTCAGAAATTTACGCAGCATAAAAAGTAGATTATTAAGCGTTTAAGCAAGTTCTGTTCGAACCCGTTCGAGCAGCGTTTTGGTTGCTTTGATTCCTTCGGTACTGGGCAGATAGCCACCCGTTGGATTGTACATACTCATGATGCCGCCTTCGTATTCAATGCCTACATAACCCTTGAAACCGGCATCTTTGATGATCTTGAACATGCGCCGGAAATCGGTTTCGGTTTCGTTGCCATTCGCATCGAACTTGTGTGTTTTTGCGCTGATACCTTTGGCGTAAGGCATCATTTTTTTGACGCCTTCATAGCGATCATATTCCTGAATGCATTTTGTGCCCATAATGCCTTTGATGTCGTTGGATTCGGGTTTGCTACGCTGCCTGCAGAAGTTGCCGAAATCGGGTAGTAAGCCAGCATTGGGCATGTTTACCTGCTTAAGAATGCCCACCAGCCAGTCGATGTCGGTTGAATTGCCGAAGTGATTTTCAACAATGACGTTCATGCTTGACTTGGCGGCATATTCCAGTAATTTATGATAGCCATCGGCTGCGGTTTTGGCGGCTTCAGAGGCCGGATCATCGGCAGCACCCGAAATGGCTTTTGACGTATCGCCGAAATTGACCCGAATCGAACTACAACCCAGGTACCTGGCCGCATCGACCCAAGGATAGTGTGCCTCCACAGCTTGCTGGCGTTTGGTCGCGTCCAGATCGGCAATATTAGCCCCATCAACCATAATGAGGTTATTTTTCAGACCGAGATCATCGCATCGTTGTTTAAGTTCTTTCAGGTAAGCCTGATCGGTATGCTTATTATTGAAAAACATGGAAACATATTCGAGCACATTGATGCCAAAATCGTTTTTGGCCCTGGCCGGAAAATCCATGTTTGTCATCTTGCCCGACATCAGTTCACCGGCAAACGAAAACTCCGCCAGTGAAATATCGAAACTGAATTTTTTAGCGGTCGTATTGGCCACTGTTGACGATGGAAAAGCGGTTGACAGGCTCATACCTGCGGCTGCCAGACCCAGCTGATTCAGAAATTCGCGACGAGATTGTGTCATGGTTCAGTAGATGAAAGCCCTTTCCTGACTTCAGGAAAGGGCAGGAGTAAGGTTAGTTAGAAAATTGAACGGTTATGGGTACAAACAGGGGAGCTTTACCCGCTTTTTCGTTTTTAAAGACAAAGTAGAGGTTATGAAGCCCGGTGGCAGGGGTGATCGATGCCTTCACAATGCCGGGCTGAAACATAGCGGCCGGATCTTTGCTATCGGTCGGTAAAATATCGTCCGTTTGTCCCAGAAGCTGACCGGTGGGCGAGTCCATTCGGACCTCAATGCGCCCACCAACCGCGTTTAACTGAGCTTTGGGTGCGGCTACCGCAAACGCCATCGATCGAATACCAGTCAGATCGAGCTGATTGAATTGTACGTAGGTATCGGGGGCCATCACGATCACCAGCGGATGAGGCTGACCACCCATCTTGAATAAGGTAATCCCTTTTGACTGGCTGTTGCTTGTTCCGAGGGCTACCAGCGGATTTCGCAGTACCAATACCTGCTCGTTTGTTTGAGGAGGCAGGCCGTTTGCCCCTTTATCTTTATAGGAGGCCTGTAAAACCAAATCGTCTTTCTCATTTTTGTCAGGCGTATATGTTCCTTGCGTTGGCAGCGACGGACTGGCCACTTTCTTATCCGACAGGGTAAGGATATACTTGACAATCTCACCAGCGTCGGGTAAGCCCAATTGAGGGTGTGCGGTCATGGCTGCATCGCCCCAGATACCACCACCGCCTTTGATAATTTTGTTCGACAGGCTGGCTACTGCATTGGCATCGCCTTTGTATCGTTTGGCAACGTCCCTAAATGACGGCCCTACTGATTTTTTATCCGTAAAGTGACACGCTTTGCAATCGCTCTTTTCCATCAGCACCCGCCCTGTAGACAAGTACGTAGCTTCCGAGAATTTATGGCCCGCTTCGGTTGAATTCTGGGTGGTCGCTTCATTCTGGGCTTTCACTTGTACCAGGACTTGCTTAGCCTGGATACGGCCATTGGCCAGGCTTCCATCTTCTTTATCCGTTACGTTCACCTGATAAGCAATGGGCTGACCGGGAAAGTAAAAGCTCTTGTTGCCCTTAACGAGATTCAGCGCTACCTGGGGAGGCTGGTTGCCCGCCATGATGTCGATCTCGCGGGAATCTTTCAGTCCATGTGCATCTGTAACGGTCAATATAGCTTTATACTGGCCTGGCTTCTGAAAGGTAAACGTTGGATTTGGTTCGTTCAGAACCGTTGGCTGACCACCGGCCCGACTGACAATTTTCCACTGATATGTCAATGCGTCGCCGTCAAAATCTTTCGTGCCTTCGGCCGATAAATTTACTTTCAACGGAACCGACCCTGCTTTCAGATTGGCTGCTACCTGCACATTCGGCTTGCGATTTCCGGCATTAAATTCAATTTTCACCAACCGCGAGTCGTCATTTTTGAGAAACCAGCCTGTACCATACTCCAGAACGTACAGATCGCCATTTGGACCAAAGGCCATATCGATCGGGTGACTAAACGGCATGTTGGGCAGAAATCGCTCGATTTTATCCATGCCGCCTTTCTCGTTGAAACTAACTGCCAGAATCATGTCGCGCATCCATTCAAACAGGAAAACTTTACCATTGTAGTAATCCGGGAAAGGCCGTTTCGCATTTTTGAAGTCGTCTTTATAATAGACCGGCCCGGCCATCGCACTGCGCCCGCCACTGCCCATGATCGGAAACTTCTTACTATCGGTTGCCGGATACGAAATCAGAGCGGGCTGGGCAGGAGGGAGGTCACGCATACCCGTGTTGTTGGGCGAGTCGTTGAACGGATGCGCCGGATCAAATAAGGCACCTGACTTGTTCGTTACAAAATCGACATCGTTGTAGGCCTTATTATCGCCCACAAAATAAGGCCAGCCAAAGTTACCGGGCTTTTTTGCCTGATTGTATTCGTCTTCGGCCGTTGGACCAACGCCCACAGAATCGGTTCCTGCATCAGGCCCAACATCACCCCAATACACATAGCCGGTTCGTTTGTCTACCGAAATACGGTATGGATTGCGGTGCCCCATCGTGTAAATTTCCGGGCGGGTTTGCGAGGTTCCTTTCGGGAAAAGATTTCCTTCCGGAATGGTGTAGGTGCCATCGGCTTCGGGATGAATGCGTAGGATTTTGCCACGCAGATCATTGGTATTTGACGATGATTTTTGCGCATCCCAGGGGCCACGGTCGGGTCGTTCGTCAATAGGAGCGTAGAGTGTCGCGCGGGGGCTGGTGTTGTCGCCAGTGGATAGGTAAAGATTACCGTTACGATCCCAATCGATTGAGCCGCCCGTATGGCAGCAGGACTCGCGTTGTACGGGGACATCCAGCAGTACTTTCTTCGACGAAAGAATTAGCTCATCGCCACGGAGTTCATAACGGGTCAGGCTATTTTTTGATTCGCTACCAGCGGGGGAGTAGTAAAGATAAATCCAGTGGTTCTTCTCAAAATTAGGGTCTATGTTGATGCCCAGAAGGCCATCTTCTGCCTCACTTTCATGGCCTTCCTTATCTTTATATTTCGTACTGACCGGGATGGTCGCAATCGTCCTGAGTTGTTTTGTCGTTGGCGAGTAAAGCCGGACGTCGCCATGCCGTTCGATAAATAAGACTCGCTCATCGGGCAAAATTGCCATTTCTAGCGGTTCATTTAGCTTTTCGGCCAGTACTACTTTTGTGAATCGATTTTCGTCGGGCAAACCACCGGGATCAACGACGGGTCTGGCTGAATAGGCCCATAGGCCAATGGCACCAATACACAGCACCGCCACCGTTCGATACGATTGTAGAGAAAAGAAATTGCGTTTCATTTTCAATGCGTAAATTGAACACAATAATAAAGACAAATTTTTATTGTGTATTGAGAACACACTAAAAATATTTTTAAATATCCACGATGGAGTACAAAAAAGAGCTACAGCGGCTGATTGCTGAGTTTAAGACCAACTACCTATCCTCTGTGTCCATTGATTTAGTTATATTTGGTTTTCACGATGGTCAGCTAAAAGTTCTGCTTCTTCGCTGGAAAGGGACTGATGACTGGTGTTTGCCGGGTGGGCGAATTTTACATGAAGAAAATCTGGATGAGGCCGCGTACCGAAGCCTGCGCGAGCGAACGGGGTTGAGTGAGATTTTTCTTCAACAATTCCACACCTTTGGCGATGTCATGCGCTATAAAAATTTTAGCAAGCAGGAAACATTGCTTAAGCTGGGGTTGCCTGATGAAGCACAGCGGGAACTGGTTTCGAGAGATGTTTCGGTTGGTTATTACGCACTGGTCGAGTTTGCCGAAGTGACACCAACACCCGATTTTTTTACAGAAGAGTGTCGATGGTGGGACGTGGATCAGATTCCGCTGCTCTTATTTGATCATAATGATATGATTACCATAGCGTTAAAGACACTTCGGCGGCAGCTTAGCTATCAGCCGATCGGTTATAAATTGTTGCCTGAGAAGTTCACAATGCCTGATTTACAACAGCTTTACGAAACCATACTAGGCCAGGAGCTTGACCGTCGAAATTTTCAGAAGCGGATGCTGGGCTATAACATTCTGGAGCGGCTGGAGGAACGGAAATTTGGGGGAGCTCACAAGGCGCCCTATTTATATCGATTTGATAAAGAGAAGTATGAAAAAGCATTGGCCAATGAAAGCCTGTTTGTGGGCTAAATGATTTTTTCGAGCTGTTAGCCTTTCCGTAATACAAACTATCAACTATTTCCATACGTTTGCAAAAAAACCTTCCCACGTCAGGATGGTTAAATAAGCCGTAACAGTACCGAATACCATGAATACAAAAATTCGTTTGGCGCTTGATCGGACGCCTAACACTAACCACACCGGATTTTACGTCGCTCTGGCGAACGGATCTTACCAGAAAGCCGGTCTTGATGTAGAATTCATCTCTCCTGATCAGGATGAATATCAACTGATGCCAGCCCGGCGGGTGGCTCAGAATAGGTGCGAACTGGCTATTACGCCTTCAGAAAGCGTTATTAGTTATCAAACGAACGGTAATCCGTTAGTGGCAGTTGCCACGGTGCTTGCTCGTGATGTCAGCGCAATTGTGACGCTTCGGGAAAGTGGAATCGACCGGCCGCAGCAGTTAGATGGAAAAGTATATGCTTCGTATGGCGCTCGGTATGAGGAAGATATTATCCGGCAGTTGATTCAGAACGACGATGGACGTGGGCAGTTCGTTGCCCATAAATCAGCGTGGTCGGGAATCTGGCGTGCCTTGTTGACGCGTGAAGTTGACGCAGCCTGGTTTTGGTTAACGTGGGAAGGCGTTCGGGCCGACATCGAAGGCATCGACATCAATCAATTTCTGTTTGATGATTATGGAATACCTTACGGCTATAATCCGGTGCTGACAGCGCATCGAACCTGGATTGATCAAAATCCTGATATTTTACGACGATTTCTGGAAGCAACAGGGGCTGGATTTCGGTTTGCCGTCAGGAAGCCTGATGAAGCAGCTCGTATGCTGGTCAAAACGGCCGGACATGCCTCATTAGCCGATCGTAATTTTGTTGAGCAAAGCCAGCGTTTAGCATCATGTTACTACCTGGATGGTGAAGGTAATTGGGGCTTTATGCACCGAAGTGTTTGGGCATCGTTTGCCAACTGGATGATTCGCAATCACATGCTGATCGATCGCGAAGGCGAACTAATCCAGCAAATGAATGCTGATTCGCTGTTTACAAACGAATATCTGGAAAACGTGTCGGTGCCAATTCGATTATAAGTTCGACTGGTGCCGCCCATCTGTAGTAGTAAAGTGTTCGGTCTGACAACACAATCAGGTGGTACTACAACTGATCAGCCACCAATTGTCGACATGGATTCCGTAACGGTATCCCGGCTTTGTTCGGCTTCAAAACCGTTGGCCGGACGATGAGCAAACGCCCGAAGAAACGCACTGGTCAGTTCATCATCCGATGCACCCGATCGGATCAATGCACGAACATCCAGTACGCCGTTGTCATACAGGCAGGTTTTAAGCGTACCCTGCGCTGTCAGACGAATGCGGTTGCAAGTGCCACAAAAGGTACGGCTGAAGGCAGCAATAACACCTATTGTTCCCTGATGGCCTGGAATCTGGTAATTTGCCGATGTGGAAAACAGCGGATCTGGTATTTTTTGCAGATTGGGGTAATAAGTCCGGATTTCGTCGATAATACGCCGGTGTGTCCAGTGTAAAACCGGGTAATGACTACCCTCGCCATTAAAGGGCATCTCTTCAATAAACCGCACATCGACGGGTAGTGTCCGGGTCAGGTCGGTCAGTGGAATCAGATCCTGGGTATTCTGCCCATCCATTACAACGGCATTGATTTTTGTCTGGATACCGGCATCCAGCAGCGCATCCAGTGTTTTCAGCACAGCAGGCAATTCATCGCGCCGGGTAATTTGCCGGAACCGTTCGCGGTCGAGTGTATCCAGGCTTAAGTTGACGGAGCAAACTCCAAGAGCAACCAGGTCAGCTACATGCGGTGCTGTCAATACGCCATTCGTTGTGAGCGAAATATCCTTGAGACCGTCGATTTCAGCGAGCCGACGCAAAAAATCCATCAGACCGGCCCTTACGAAAGGCTCTCCTCCCGTAATCCGCACTTTCTGAACGCCCAGCCTGGCCAGAACCAGCACGATTCGCTCCATTTCTTCATACGTAAGCAACTGATGCTTAGGGAGATATTTGATCCCTTCTTCGGGCATGCAGTAAAAGCAACGCAAATTACAGCGGTCTGTCACGGCCAGCCGAAGGTAGGAGATGGGGCGATTGTGGTTGTCGTAGATCATACGGATGTTGAACCAACACAAAAATACGCAATTTGATTGCATTGACCGGCAGATATCACCATGTATGATAACAGGATTTACTCGCTTAATAGTCAGGTTGAATCGTTAAATTCTGTTTACTGAAGAAGTAAATGTGTAATGTGGCATACATTTTGATAAGTGTATACTTGTGAGGTGATGGTTATCTTCCTGATCAATGAATGAGATCCGAACATTTATTCGAATGGCTAAAGTAGGCTATATATTTCAGAATTTGATTCGTAATTTGCTTATACTGCTATCAACCTGGGCCACGGGCTTTAATTTGTCTGAACCAGGTGTTTGGCTGAATACTCTATAAAAATTAGGTAAAAATACGCGGTAACCAGACTTTCTTGGAATTTGTTTGATTTTTAGTATTATTTTTGGGATAAATTTAACTGGTCTCTGGTGAAGAAACTCGTTTCGATCGGTCTTTTTGTACTACTTCTGTACCATACGCTGGCCTATGTATTAGTGGGCGTGGGCGCATGGTGGCAGGCGGAACATGACTTATCCGAACGGCTTCTGGTTTATCGATCGGTAGATAGTATCGTTGAGTTCCAGATTCCGCTCAAAGACAAGCCCGATGAGCGTACCATCACCAACACAACAACGGATGGATTTACCTATCGTGGTCATTATTACAGTGTAGTAAGTCTGGAAATTCAGGGCGATACGCTTCATATTGCGGGTCTGGAAACGGAAGGCCGCTCGTTTTGGCAAAGTGATTTACTCTCGTTCCTGAATGATCGTATTACCGGATCTACCGAGTCCAACAAAAAGGCAAATCAACTCCTGAAGTTCCTGTTGAAGGAATATTCGCCTAATCCGCGAACCGTATTTAGTTTTCTCCCCCCAACCTGGCGTGATGCCATTCGTATTCCCGAACTAGCATTCGTGATTGCGGCTCGCTCCCTGCCCGTTCATTCCCCCCCGCCCGAAGTCTGAGGTATTTCCTGAATCGTTGTGTCGTGTATTATCAGTAATTCATGCTGATTAGTTGGCTGTGTCATTGGGTACAGTACCACCAACTGGTATGCATTCAGTAGGTAATAAAACCTACTGGCTGATTCATATGCATCGAACACTGCACAAACATTGCTTTTACCGATGAGCCAGCATATTCCCTGATGGTGGGGAGATGGGTTCTGTAAATGCATATCCTGCCTGCATTGGGCATTCAGTTATTCAGTTCGTTTAACTCAGACATTTCAAGTATGAAAACGATTTATACTATCGTTCTGGCGGTAGCCTATACACTAATTTCTTATACACAAACCTCGGCACAGGGCTGCGTGGCTGTTCGCCATATGAGTTCTACAGCTCCCGCCGGCGCAAATTCTGCCGATTATTTCAAACAACGTAACGGTCACTGGCAGGTATCAGCAGGTTATCGCTTCTTTCGCTCCTACAAGCATTTTGTGGGCGATGAAGAACAGAAACAGCGCGTGGAGCAGGGAACTCAGGTTATCAATGTGTCGCATGCCATCGATTTAGGGCTGACTTACCTGGTTAATCAGCGACTTTCGTTTTCGGTCAATCTGCCAATTCAATACAATGACCGTTCTTCGCTCTATGAACATTATGGCAACGCAGTAGCGCAAAATCCGGATCAGAAGCGGTTTCATACGGGTTCAGACGGTATTGGCGACCTGCGCCTTTCGGGTAGCTACTGGATCGTTAATCCGGTCAAGTTACCGAAAGCTAACCTGGCTGTTGGGTTGGGCGTCAAATTGCCGACGGGGAATTATCAGGCAACCGACCAGTTTCATAAACTGAATAAGGAAGGAAAGGATTATACCGTAGAACTACCGGTCGATCAGTCGATTCAACTCGGTGACGGGGGTGTTGGCGTAAGTGTTGAATTACAGGGATATGCTCAATTGACGAAGGGCCTGACAGCTTATGCGAATGGTTTTTACCTGTTCAATCCGCGCGAAACCAATGGTGTTTTGCGTAATCCACTGGCTACTTCCATTGATCTGGTAACGGGTACGTTCTCGGTTGCTGACCAGTTTGCTGCCCGCATTGGCTTAAGCCAGTCTATTTCGGCCATTCCTGGATTGTCGGTGATGCTGGGCGGCCGGGTTGAGGGGGTGCCCGCTATCGATGCGTTTGGTGGCAGTGCAGGTTTCCGCCGGCCGGGTTACATCGTGTCTGTTGAGCCTGGACTGGCTTATATGCGTCACAAAACGTCGGTGGCTGCAACGGTGCCGATTGCCGTTTACCGTAACCGCATTAAGAGCTATGCCGATCGGTTAGATCCATTAGGTCTGAAACATGGTGATGCGGCCTTTGCAGACTACTTGGTATCTATCAGTTTATCCCGGTGGTTCTAACTGTTCCGCCGAAAAGGCATTTTCGGTGAAAAACTGGCCCGAATGGCTACTAATCAGATCATTGTGAGTAAGCTGATTAGTAGCCATAAAGCAAGAGTTTGTCAGTAGAATAAAGAATCAATACTGCTCGGGATTTAGCATTAGATCCCGAATAGAATGCGAGTAAACATTACCGCCTGATTATGAAAAAAACTCAACTAAAAATAAAGCTTATCGGATTTGTGATTTTTCTATCCACGCAGTTATCTGCTCAGGATATAACTGCTAAACGGGAATTAAGCCCAAAACAGGACACCGATTCTTTACCAGCCCGTATGCTAAACCAGGTAACGGTAAAAGGAATTAAGTCAACAGTTATTGACGCACTCCCCGAAGTGCATGGTACCTATCTGATGGGCGGTAAGCGCAGTGAAGTGATTAAGCTATCGGATATTGATGCCAATGTGGCCGAGAAAACACCCCGGCAGGTGTTTGCCCGGATTCCGGGCGTGTTCGTCTATGATATGGATGGAACCGGTAATCAGGTCAATATTTCGACGCGGGGGCTGGACCCACACCGATCCTGGGAGAATAATATTCGTCAGAATGGGGTCATTACCAATTCCGATATGTATGGTTATCCAGCCAGTCATTATTCGGCGCCCATGGAAAGTATTGAACGGGTCGAATTCGTTCGCGGAACGGCTTCGCTTCAGTATGGAGCCCAATTTGGGGGTATGCTGAACTACGTGACCAAGCGGGCCGACAGTACACGGCGCTTTGGGTTCGAGACGGTTAACTCGATTGGGTCCTATGGCTTGCTGAGTACCTACAATGCCATTGGGGGGCGGGTCGGTAAATGGACATATTATGCGTATTACTATCGGCGCCATTCGGACGGCTATCGGCAGAATAGCGAATCCAAAGCAGACGCTCAATTTGGACGATTACACTATCAGGCCACCCAGCGTTTGGGTATAACGGCCGAAATGGGGCGATCAGCCTACACCTACCAGATTCCTGGCCCGCTTACCGATGCGATGTTTGCGCAGGACCCGCGTCAATCGACCCGGAGCCGCAACTACTTTAACCCCGATATTTATGTGCCATCGCTAAAACTGGACTGGCAGCTTTCTGACCGGACACGCCTGCTCTGGACATCATCGGCCGTGTTGGGTGCCCGAAACAGCGTTCAGGTGGATGCCTTCGCAACGGTACCCGATACCATCAATCGGGCTACAGGACAGTATAGAGCCCGGCAGGTCGATATTGATAATTTCAATAGTTATACCACCGAAATCCGGTTGTTGCACTACTATAAGCTGGGTCCGGTACAGGCAACGGCGGCTGGAGGTGTTCAACTGATGAGCACCGATTTGCACCGGCGGCAACTCGGCGTAGGAACCACCGCCAGCGATTTCGATCTATCACTGACCAGCCCTTTCAGACGCGATCTGCATTTTCGGACGAAGAATCTGGCTGCCTTTGCCGAAAGCCAGTTTCATCTGACCGATCGGCTAACGGTTTCGCCCGGCATTCGGATCGAAAATGGAACGACAGAAATGCGGGGTATCATTACGTATTATGACCCGGAGAATCTGCCAACCAACATCAGCCACAAGTTTGCTTTGCTGGGTATCAACGCGCAATACCAGTTTAATGAAGCGGTCAAAGTATATGGTGGGTGGGCGCAGGCTTATCGGCCGGTGGTGTTTAAAGACATTATCCCAACGTCGGTCTACGAACGGATTGACAAGAATTTGAAAGACGCCTATGGGTATAATGCCGAATTAGGCATCGAGGGCCGCTGGCAGGGCTTGCATATCAATATTACAGCCTTCGATTTACTCTATCGGAATCGGCTGGGCACAGTGCTGCTGACGAATACCGATGGAACGAATTACATATTCCGGACAAACATTGGTGATAGCCGCAGTACAGGTGTTGAAGCACTGATCGAATCACAAATTCTGCGGACCGAAAAAGTGCTGATCAGTGGCTTTACATCAACAGCCTACAACAATGCCCGCTACCTGAACGGTCGTGTATCGGCAGGAACTGAGAATCGATCGGTTACAGGCAATCGGGTGGAGTCGGCTCCTCGCTGGACAACGCGGAATGGGTTGACGGCCCGCTATGGAACGGCGAGTCTGACGCTCCAGTACAGCTACGTGAGCGAAACCTTCTCGGATGCGCTCAATACGGGAGCCGCTTCGGCCAATGGAGCCGTTGGGCCAGTACCGGCTTACAGCCTTTGGGATCTGAACGGAACCTGGCCTCTTGGTCGTCAACTAACCCTGAGGGGCAGTATCAATAACCTGCTCAACAAGCAATACTTTACTAAACGTCCGACCTTTTATCCGGGGCCTGGTGTGTGGCCCTCCGATGGCCGAAGTGCCGTGCTGACGGTTGGATTTAGGTTGTAACAATCTGTTTTTCTACTAATAAACGAATTGAACGATTACCATCGTGAACGTTTGACTTACCTAATACCAAATGAAAACAATTCTAAAATACCTGATTAGCGCATCGTTGCTGGCTCCATTCGTGGCTAAAGCACAGATGCCGAATGATGCCATTTACATGGGTAAAGGTTCCGTCTGCGTGGCCGGAATGTACAGCCAAAGTGCCTGGACTGAGTACTGGGAAGGTTCGCTCAAACGCGAAAACCTGAATATTGGTAAGCATACGACACAGAGCGTGATGTTGATGCCTGCCATCGGAATAAGCAGTCGGGTGAATGTGATTTTGAGTCTGCCCTATGTCTGGACCAGCACCAGCGCGGGTAATCTGATGGGGCAGAAAGGAATTCAGGATCTGTCGGGTTGGTTGAAGGTAAATGCCTGGCAGGCGGGTGGTTTTTCGGTGCATACCATCCTTGGCGGATCATTGCCTGTTGGTAATTATGTGCCGGATTTTCTGCCGATGTCGATTGGTTTACAGGCTCGCACGGCTACAGGCCGCTTATTGCTTAATTACAGACACTCCAAAACCGGCCTTTACTTGACTGCCCACGGTTCGTATAACTGGCGAAGTACCATTAAGGTTGACCGCGATGCCTATCAGGCCGACGGGCGGGTTTATAATACCAACGAAGTAAATGTGCCAAATACCTACGATGCTGCTGTTCGACTGGGTATTTTACGGAAGATCTGGCAAACCGAAGTTTGGGCCGAACGCATGGCCGGACTCAGTGGTGACGACATTCGCCGGAACGATATGCCTTATCCGACGAATAACATGGAAGCAACATCCGTTGGCTGGTATGGCAAAGTACAGCCCCGAAACATCGGCCTCAACGCTCGTATTGGCTATGTCGTTGATGGGCGCAACGTTGGCCAGAGCACCAGCTTTACTGTAGGATTATTATACCAAATCGATTTCAAGAAATAGACCGTAGCGTCATGAAAAAGTATATTCACTTTCTGTCCATTTGCAGTGCAGTAGCAGGCATGTCTGTCGCGATTGTTTCCTGCGACAAAAGTATTACAGAGCCTTTGCGTGTAGGCTACACACCGACCAGCGTCGATGAAAAAGCGGGTACGTGGAAAACCTACGTGCTGAGCGCACCTACCGATGTGACGGTTGCTGAACCAACATCAACCACGTCGTCAGCCTATCTGGCCGAACTGGCTGATCTAAAGACAAAATCAGCCAGCCTGACAGCCGAACAGCAACAGGCCGTTGTTTACTGGGGAACCGGTGCCGTTTACCGGTGGAATGAGATCGCTCGCGAACTGGCGGCCCGGTATAATGTACCACCTGCTTCAAATGCTGATGATAAATACCCGGTGCCCGATGCCGCCAATCCACTGGCTGACCCTAAGTTCCCGTTTGCCAATCCGCCCTATGCCGCTCGTGCACTGGCTTATCTGGACGTGGCGCAATACGATGCGCTGGTAGCTACCTGGAGCTATAAATACAAGTATAAGCGGTCGGCTCCCGGCAAAGTTGATGCTACGGTTCGGGTGGCATTGCCCACATCGTCGTTACCATCGTATCCATCTGAAGATGCGGTTGTGGCTGCTGCTTCCTACACGGTTCTGAAAGCGATGTTTCCCGGCGAAGGGCCTTTCCTGGATGCCAAACTGGCCGAACATCAGAATAGCCGTTTGTGGGCGGGTATGAATGTGGCGAGCGATCTTACGGCTGGCGCTGATCTGGGAAATCAGGTAGCGGCAAAAGTAATGACACGGGCCAGAGCCGATGGTATGGGTGCCGCCAATAACCAGGCGCTAACAGCTGGTATGATTGAATCGGCCAAAGCACGTGGTCTGGCCGATGTCTGGTTAAGTCAGGAGAGCCCGCTCCGGCCGCCGATGTTGCCGAATTACGGAGCCGTAATCACCTGGAACTTTGATGCGGCAACCAAAGTGAAACTACGGCCCGAAGCACCACCAGCCCTGAACAGCCAGGAATTCACGACGGCTCTCAATGAGCTGAAAGACATCAATAAAAACCAAACGCGAGAACAGGCCCGGATTGCTAACTATTGGGCCGATGGCGCGGGTAGTTATACACCGCCGGGCCATTGGAACCGTACGGCGGCCAATGCGGGCATGGATGCCAAATATAGTGAGGTACGGATGGCGCGAACACTGGCTTTGGTCAATACGGCGCTCATGGATGCCGGTATCTGCTGCTGGGAAACGAAGTACTATTATTACTATCCTCGGCCGCAGCAATTTGGGGTTAAAACGTCAGTCGGATTACCCAACTTTCCGTCGTATACATCAGGTCACTCCACCTTTTCAGCAGCTGCCGCTGTGGTGCTGGGCAGCATTTTCCCTGATCAGGCCGATGCCTTCTGGGCACAGGCGCAGGAAGCGTCGAACTCGCGGATTTACGGATTAATTCACTACCGGTTCGATTGTACAGTAGGACTGACGTGTGGTAAAAATATTGGGTCTTATGCAGTCGCTCGTGGCAAAGCCGACGGGTCTGGCTTGTAAAAGACGCTCAGAGTTTTCTTAATCATAGGTTAATTATAAGTCCCCGACTACTTTGTGGCCGGGGACTATTGTTTTTGGTACGTATCATAAGACATTCCTGATTCTGATCGTTACTAGCAAAGACCACTGGCACAGAATCACCCAATTTAATGGGAACGATACAGGCTAACGGCTACCTTTACCTGCCTAAAGCAGAATTATGCGATTTATACCATTCACATTCGTTGCTATTGTCCTGCTGAGCCTAGCCCGGCCAATACACGCTCAGGGCTTAGTAGACGGCTTTATGCGCGGTGACCGTAAGGCCAATTTAGGGATTTCTTATTCGCAGGAAACCTACGACTCCTACTACATCAACAAAACCCAGACGCGCGATCCTAATCTGGGTACAGTCACGTCGCAGGCGGTTAATCTGTATGGGAGTTTCGGTCTGGGTTATGACCTCGACCTGGTCGTATCGGCACCCTATATTCGTACCGAATCCAGCGCGGGTTATCGACAGAAACAGGAAGGTTTTCAGGACATCTCGGCCGCATTGCGGTGGGAGGCCTACGACTACAAGTTTGGGAAAGCCCGGCTATCCTGGCTGTTTGCGATTGGTTATTCAATGCCACTCCAGAATTACATGAACGACGATCTGATTGCGATTGGGCGTGGTTCTAAAAATCTCGATGGTCGTACGATGCTTCACTTTAAAAGCGGCCCTTTCTTCCTGACAGGCCAATACGGCTATATTCGGCGTGGTCAGGTCACCCTCGACCGTGTCGTTAATTACTATGATCCTGATCAGCCAAATTCAAACAGTGGCTCCAAGGTCAATGTGCCTGACGTAACCGAGCTGATTATTCGAACGGGAATTGTTACCAAGCCGCTTTATGTAGACGCCTGGTTTCAGCAACAAACGCCTTATAGCAAAGGAACGAATATTGCGCCGGGCATTCCATTTCCAACAAATGCAGTTGGTTTCTCGAAGGTAGGGGCTACGGTTTATCTGAAAGTTGTGGGCCAGCTCGGTTTAACGGCGGGTTATAGCACAACCCTCGATGGGCAAAATATTGGTAAGTCTACCCGAGTGACGGGTGGGTTGGTAATTGGGCGGATTGCCAGATAATGTAGAGTAAAACAGAGCCACCATGAGCACAAAAAGGCTCAATGGTCTCAAGAAATTCGTCGTGTACATTTCATCTACTTCGTACGCTTTGTGATCAAATCAAGAATGAATAAGTTACTTTCTATCGTTTCCTTAAGCGTTCTCTTCCTGTGGGTATCGGGCTGCAAGGAACCCGTTATCGACGAGGGTGTTCTGCCGTTCAGCGAACCGGCTACGGTGGATCCCAGTGGCGGAAACTGGCGAACGATTGTCCTCAAATCCGCAGCTGATATTAGTGTTCCGCAACCCGATGCGATTACTTCCGATGCCTACAAAAGCGAATTCGCTCAGGTGAAAAATGGCGTAGCGAGCCTGGAACCGGAAAAAATTACGGCCATCAACTATTGGGCAGTTGGCGGAGTGACCCGCTGGAACCAGATTGCCCGTCAATTAGTAGCGAAATACAATACTGAATCAGGTAATCCGCTGGATGCAACGAACTCACCGGCCAGTTCGCCGTTTGCGGCCCGACTCTATGCTGCGCTCAGCATTGCACAATATGATGCTTTGGTCGTAGCCTGGCGAGCCAAGTATCAATACAACCGCCCTTCGCTGGTCGATCAGGGGGTGACCACCCGCGCACCCATTGCCAACGTACCCTCGTATCCGTCAGAAGATGCCGCAGTTGCTGAGGTTTCGTGTCAGATGCTGGCTTATTTCTTTCCGAATGAAGCGCCCTGGCTTAAGACGAAAGCGGCCGAGCATAAGCAGAGCCGGATCTGGAATGGGGCCAACGTATCGAGCGATATAAAAGGGGGTGAGGATATTGGGGCTGCCGTAACGACAAAAGTGGTCGATCGGCTTAAAATCGACCGTTTCAGCACGGCCAGCGACCCGAATAACACCTGGACAACCTTGCTTGCCAAGGCACCTTACGATGTTAAGTGGACAAGCCTGATTATACCGACCCGACCGCCCATACTGCCTTTAGCAGGAAAAGTAAAAACCTGGTTCGACTCAACGGCAATTGCCAAAAGCCTTCCTGCTGCGCCCCCATCAACAACATCGGCGTCATTTCAAAAGGATTTGACAGAAGTTCGCACGATGGCAGACGCCCGCACCCGCGATCAATCACGCATTGCGGCTAAATGGGACGATGGCACCGGCACCTTTACGATTCCAGGCCATTGGAATATGATAACTGAAGAGTTTATTCATCAATATCGCCAGAACGAACTTCGGGCCGCCCGTACCTATGCGCTCGTGAATCGTGCCCTACAGGATGGGGGTACGGCCTGCTGGGTAACCAAATTTGCCTATTTTGTACCCCGTCCTTCGCAGATCGATCCAACCATCAAAACGGCAACCATTATTCCCAATACGCCGGGTTACCCATCCGAGCATGCCACCTTTGCGTCGGCTGCTACGGCAGTTTTACTTTATGTATTCCCGGAAGAAGCCACTGCGCTGAATGCACAGCTTACTGAAGCAACGTTGTCCGAATTGTATGGTGGCACTTCGTTCCGATTCGATAATGAAGCCGGGGCAAAGCTTGGTGCGGCAGTTGGTGCCATAGCGGTTGAATCGGCCAAGGCCGACGGGTCGAAGTAGGGAAAGAGTTTAAAAATTACGCGCTAAAGCCAGCTTTGTAGTGTTTGACCATCTCAAACACGATAAAGCTGGCTTTAGCGCATTATAAGTGCCGATTTATAGGTCGTTGCATCAGCCAGCCGCAGGTAAAAATAGCCGATACCTGATAAGCCGAGCATAAAATCAGGAATCTGAAAGGCGTTGTATAAGCCGTTCGCCCACAGGCCCGTCTGGTGGTAGCGTTCCTGTCCGAGTTGGCCAATGGTTGTTGCCTGCGTGTGCCAGTCGGGCATGGCCAGAATGTTGGCAGCTTCCAGCAATACATCCGCATTACCAGCCAATCCGTGACATAGCGAAAAATTCATCTGCTGATCCCAGGTGAGCTGTTTTGACGTTGTATGCAGAGCTGTAAGCGCTTCGGTTTTCAGCGCCGGATGCCGGGTGAGTTCATACCCGCGCAACCGCGAGAGGGCAATGCCGGGTGCACCATGACACCAGGCACACGAACAGGTTGGGTCGGCCGATTCTTCAGTAAGATTGTAAGCCGTTGGCTGGCTTTTCATGCGGAAATCGGGCCAGTTCTGCTCCTGCTGATTGAAAAAGGCATTTTCGTACCGCAAGCCCTCAAAGGCAGTATCCTGATAACGAACATCCTGGGTCAGTGCGAACGATTCGAGCAGGGCGTTGACAATGCCTGCAACCCCATGAGCCAGCCCGGTTAGGTTCCGATGGTCGGCACCCATGACGGTATTCCACGACGTGCCTTCTGGCGACCGTTCGGCTTTACTCACCAACTGATCGGCGAGCTGAACGATGAGCGAACGAAGTGCGCGCGACGGCTGGGCACGTTCTAGCTTGATCAGGGCCGGAATGGCACCAGCTGCTCCGTCAATTACATCGATTCCGGCCTGTTGCACATCGAGTTTCGTAATCCTGTCGAGCAGGTGATGTCCCTGAATAGCCAGTTCGTCATCATGTAGCCACTGTCCCGCCTGAATCGTTGAATAGGCAATACCTGTCCAACCGGCAAAGAAACCTAAAGTCGAGTTTGCAGGAATGAACTGGGCTGTTTCCAGGGAATTTTGCAGGGTTCCTATCGCTGTTTTTCGGATAAGGCGATCGCCGGTGGCATTGTAGAGGGCTGCCAGAAAAAACGCTACGCCCGCTGATCCGGAATAAAAATCGGCTTCGAGCGATTTGAAATAAGGCTTGGGATACTCAAAAGCCGGGTCATTGGTCGATGACAAAAAGTTGCAGCGAGAGCCAAACCAAATCGCATCACGGCATAGAGTCCGGCCAATTTGAGCGGCTGTTTCAATAAAACTCGTTTCGAGTGTCGTAGCTGTAGTTGAAACCTGAGGGGCGGTAAGCGTTTCCATGGGCCGGATTTAGTTAGTCGAATGAGTGGGGAAGGTGTAAGGGTACGTTGACTGAGGATTGCGGTAGGGTTGATCAAGCGAAAGACCTAGCTTGTCGAATAGCGACTGCACGGCTTCGTTGTATGTTTCGCCAGATTGCTGTTTTGCTACGGCATTGGCAATTCCCTGCGCAATAAGACCACTTCGGCTTGTCCCGAAACTTTCGCTTGGGTTGGGTGGACTTTCGGCAAAGCCAATGCCCGGTGCGATCAATCGGGTGAAGAGCGGAATGGACGGTTGTAGCCAGGGTTCCAAATCAGGCAGTGCTTCCGTCAATAAATCCAGTACAACATTCACGTATGGTTTTGACAGATAAAGCACAGCCGAGTCGCTGCGACCATATAAATCGGGATGGTTGAGGCATTTAAATTGAAAGGGTATCCGATACGTATTGAGCGTCTGCGTCACCCAGGACACCAGCCGAAGACTGCCTTCCGGTGTCGAGTGAAAATAGAGCCGGGTCTGTAGGGTAATCGAATCCTCGCCGGGCTTTTGGCCGAATACATAATAAAAGCCACTCTGTAAATCCCGAAGTTCGCGGTGCATGAGTAGCCTGACTGTATCCCCAGCCTGTGCCGGTCCGCGCTTCGGGCTGTCGTAAACGAACTCGCCCGCATAGACCATCCGTCGGTCATTGCCTTTCGTGACGTAGGGTATTCCGGCCTGGTCTACCGTTTCGACAGACCAGGCCGTGTCGAACGTTTCAACGCTATGGTTGTTTCTGCTCAATTCGTCCATAAACGAATTGTCGGTCGGCAAACCAGCGAGAGTTGGGGCAGCTGTATCGGCGGCACAGTAAAAATGCTGATAGATCAAACCCGCTAGGGTCACCTGTAGTGTATCCGGTTTATAGCTAGTCTGATAGCCGTCAATTTTAAGCGTTATCTGGCACTGAGCCTGATCAATGTGTAATCCGTTGAGGATCGCATCGAGTTGCTGTTCGTAGTGGGTTTTCATAGCCGTACCGCGTTTGGAATACCCAGCACTGACCAGATCGCTTCGTCAGGTGAGCGTAGCATGTTTAAACTTAATTGAAGCAGACGGGCGCTGTGGAGCGGCATGGCCGAAGCCTGCTGAATCGTTTCATAACAGGTATGAATCAGTTTCAGAGCGCAATACCCAACAATTTTGCTTAGGTTGGTATCCGCTTCTTCGGCAGTCCAGTCCATTAAGCGAATGTAAGTCTGCCAGAACTGACGCATGGATGGTTGCATGGTTTCGAGCGAGAAGCCATAGCTGGCATAGGGGTTTTGTGCCGACTGGCCCTGTAGAGGTTCGTAGTATATCCAGTAGAACAGATAGCTCTGGAAAATAGCCGCAACATCCCAGCAGGGGTCGCCAATATCGGCGGTTTCCCAGTCAATCAGGCGCAGATCGTAACGACCCGTTGACAGAGCATCCTGATTGATCAGGAAATTAGCCGGTTTAATATCGCCGTGGATGAGACTGGTTGCCTGCCACTTCTCCCGAACGGCTGACAGCCGTGTCATATAGTCTTCGTTTTTCGTGATCAGTTGTACCATCTGGCGCTCGGCCTGACTTTGCTGACCCGAATAGGCCGGAAAACCCGATGAACTCCACAAAAACACCACCGGCTCCTGTTTCCTGAACAGTCGAAAACTTGGTGCTTCCTGTACGGATCGGGCAATGGTTTTGTGGAATGAGCCAAGCAGTTCGGCCTGACGTGTGGCTAATTGTAGCGGAAACGACCGCTGTTGTAAATAAAAATCGTTGAGGCTTATGGCCCCCTGTACTGCCTCTGTAATCAGAATGTGGTTTTGTGAATCGAAGGCGAGGTAGGGGGGCAGAAATTTTCGGAGCTGGGCGTATTCTGCTTCATTCTCGGCAAGCCAGTAGCAGGTAGCTTCTGTGCGTAGGGTCTCTATTTTCTCCTGATCCCAGGCTTGTACCTGTTTGACGAATAGTGAGCCTTTATCGGCATCCCGATTGATGAGGTAGTTCGTATTGCGGCTGGATGCCAGATGAGCTGTAAACCGACCATCGAGTATCGATTCGGAAGATAGGTAGCCTTTATCCAGCAGATAGTGGGCGATAGTAAAACCAGTTAGTAGCATAGCCTGAGTGGGAGTTAAGAAACAGCGACTGGCAGCTGTAGCCTTTTGGGTAGCTTTGGAATTGCCAGTCGCTGCCAGTCTAATCAATACATATACGGATTGAAGGTGCCGTAATAACCACCCATCTGCGTCGTGTCCGGCTGACCGCCCATGAATCCGGCACCACCCGGCTGTCCAAATGGTCCGGCGGGGCCGACCGTTGGCTCGGTGGTTGGGAAGGTAGGCGTCTTTGTGATCGGGAACCGATCCCCTGGAATGCAGCAAACGGTTCTGAAGCACGATTTACCGCAGAATGTAATCTGACAGGTTGCAAATCCACACTGGGTAACGAAACAGGTCCGTAATTGACAGATGCTTATTCTCGTCCGGCAAATGATTGGCGTGGAAACGCAAATCTGACAAACAGAAACCCGGGTTAATGGCCCGCACGCAATACCAATCGTTGCCGCCTGGAGCGTTGTGTCGGGCTGTCCGGCAGCCGCAAATCCCTGCATCTGCGTCGTGTCGGGTTGACCGAATGCGCCATACTGCTGCATAATGTCACCTTCCAGAAAGGTACTCCTGGGCCGGTTGGCCAGCTTCGGGTCACCGTGGGTAACAACCGTATCGGAACGGATCCAGATTCGGCTTCCACCCAGCGATGATTCGGTTGCACTTAGTTTAAGGGCATACACGATGGCTTCTTCGGGTACTTCGACGAAGCCATTCAATGAATCGTCGGCGTATACGCGGATATGGCCGCTCTCCGACGATTGGCCAATATAGCCCTGAAGGAGCGTTACCTGGTCGGTATTACGTGGATCAGGGCGCACGGCCCCCACCCAGTCGTCGTATTCGAACTTTGCTTGATCTGCCATGATAAAAAGGGTTTAGAATTAGTCAGTATAATCCGGTTGATTGGATTCGATGTAGGTGCTGGTAATTAAGGAGCCTACAGCATTGCCCCGCTTTTAGGCGAAACAATGCTGTAGGCTACAGGGCGTTAGCTGGCTCTAAGGCTCTTTAAGGGCGTTTTTAGCCTGCTCCCGAATCAGCTTGCGCACGTGTGGGCGGCTGGTTTGTTTGCCCAGGAAGTTCACCATGTCGGTCAGCGTTTCTTTTGCTGCCTCGTCGTTGCCTTCCATCGATTGCGCTTTGGCCAATTTGCGCATAGCCATATTCAGTGAGATGTTATCCAGCCCGATACTCGCCTTCGACCCGACACCTGCTTTCGACTGGTCGACAACGTCCGTTAACAGGGCTGCACTCTCGGTTGGCTTGGCTGATCGAACGGTTAGTTCTTTATCGTCCGTGATCGACTTAAAGCTCCGTTGATCATTCACGCCTTTAGCCAATTTGGCATACATCGTGAGCGGATGCGTTGGGAATTGATCGATTATCTGGTCAAATGCTTCATTTCCAGCCTTGAGGTAGGGAGAATCAGAGCCTAGCAGATAAAAGAGCTGGCCCTGATCATCGCCCAGAAGTAGGTCGGCTACCGAATCGTCGTCGGCCGATAGGGGCGATTTGACCCTGATTTTGATAATGTCGGATACAATCCGTGATCCATCGAGGTGGAAATAAGATGCCCGGATCTGGTAGGTGCCCGGCTGGTCGAAGTAGAATCCGTCTTTGCCGTAGCCGATATAAGCACTGTCGTAGGCCGAAGGGCTTTCTTCGGTAAGCAGTTTTATATCCGGTTCCATCAGGTATTCGGCCAGCGGTTCATAGGTTACCACCTTTCCGCCTGGTTTCACAATACCGATGTGTACGTAGCCGAATTTGGGATGGATACAGGTATTGGCCGATTTGCCTAGGGTGCTGGTGGTGCGTAGACGAATCTCGACGACTACCGGTTCTCCCAGCGCAAAACTTGGTTTCGCTTCCAGTTCGATTTGCAGACCTGTATTGTTCTCAATAGTATCGGCAAACAGATCGCCCGAATCAAGCGCAGCACCTTCTGTAAAAGGATTACCGCCCATGATGACCTTATCGCGGAACGCATGCCGTAAATGAATCAACTCCTGACTGTCGAACCGGAAATCAAAGGAATTCCAGAAAGCAGCTGGTCCTCCGGGAAAATTCCACGGATAATTCATCCAGGATAGAGCCGATGGGCGATTAGGTAGCGCTGGCTGGGCATAACTTTTCTGCCACGAGTGCATCAGGTTGAAGCAGTGGCCGAGTTCATGCACGTTGGTGTACAACTGAAGCCTGAGCTGATCATTGGTGGTGCCACCGATACCCCGGTAGAACGTTGCGCAACCCTGACGCTGCCGCCCCTGCTGATCGAACATGATGCCATACAAACCCGGTCCCAGATCGTGCTGATACGAATGAAACAGCCATACTTTCCACTGCGGAATGTTTTGCCACAGCGCGAAATTTGCCTGCATCGCGTTGTGTAACTCGGCGTCGCTCCAGGTTCCATTGGCGCCAGCACCACTGTTGGCGATCACATTGGTCGTACCCCCAATCTGTATGTCGATGCCTGCTTCCCGGTAGGACGGAATAACGCCCAGGGTTCGGGCTGCCCCGCCCGATGGTAAACCGCCGGTATTGTAGGAGTTGAATGGTGTTACACCAACCAATGAATCCTGTTCCAGCACGACCGTGCGGAAGTAGCGGGATACATAGTTACACTGATAAGCGGCACCCGGAGCGTTGTTTGTTACTGAAAACCAACGCAGTTGTGCGGGTGCCGGTGATTGAAAGATCGTTGTTCGCTGAATCGTAATCTGCAACCGGCGGAAATCCGTTGTCCACGTACACTCGGCAGTACCCGTAAGCGTGGCTTGTGTAGTGGTGAACGTTACACTAACTACATTGACGATAAATGACCCGAAATACGTTTTAGTCGCGCCCGATACCGAGTAGTAATCACCACTCACACGTTGGGTTGGCCCGACGCCATCGACATCGACCCGTAATTCCAGTTCATAGCCGCTCGAAGCAGCACTACGGTAGCTTCCACTCACCCGGTTCTTTACCAGTGGTATCGGTGGAATCGGCAATTCAGGAATCAGTTCCTGAATGGTATCATGAAATGTTTCCGGATCGGCAACAATGGGGGCGGCCGGATTCGGATCTGTGGGCCCAAACAACTGCTCTAACGCAAATTCGGTTGCGTTATGATCAGACAGCGTTGTGCCGTTCTCTGGGTCATTGGGAGAAGGTGATGTGAACATGAAAAGGGTTTATTTAAGATAGCCCGTGACTAAATCGTTCCACAGGAATGAACGCTTCAATGAAACCGAATCAATGAAGTAGGTGCGTTGGTTTGGTAAAATTATAGTATTGGTAGTCAGTGTTTTAGCGCACAATTACTCGTTTTTGCAGCGCAGGTAAATGGTAGGATTTTGGGGCGTAGATGTACGCATTGTGGGGGTAAGCTGTTTACCATTCAGAAGCAAAAAACGACTAATGTGCGTTTTCTTCGTAACATTGCTTAACGGTCAGAATTACTCCCAAATGGATTAATTAACATACATGAATTACGAATGAACTCACCGAAAAAAAGATCGAAGGAATCTGCATTACCTACTACCGGCACAGCGTTAGCCGTGCCAGCGATATCAGTTGTTGAGAATATACACCCAGCCTCCGACTATCCGGCCCGATCCGGTCAGGTGCGCGTGGCTATTGAGCATGTAACGCCCGAACTTGACGGTGGCCGATTTCCGATAAAAGCAACTGTTGGTGATGTAATCGCTATTGAAGCTGATGTTTTTGCTGATGGTCATGATCATTTAGCGGCTTTGCTTCTCTACAGGCATAGTGATGAGTCTGACTGGACTGAAATGGCCATGACGTTGCTCAACAATGACCGTTGGGGTGCATCCTTTATTGTTGAAAAGCAGGGCCGTTACGTTTATACAATTGAAGCCTGGGTCGACCATCCGGCCTCATGGCAGCACGAAATTCATCTGAAAGTAGCCGATGGGCAGCGTATTACGAGCGAACTGCTGGCTGGTGCGCAGTTTCTGGATGGAATGTTTAAGCGAGCTGGCGGGCAGGAGATAAAAGCAGGGAAGGGGAAAAAGAAAACACCCGTGGCGTCAGTTGACGAATCGGCCGATGCCGCTGCACTACGGGAGATGGCTGCGTTATTTCGGGAAGAGAGTCGTTATGACGAAGCCGTTTCGGTGGCTGAAAGCGATCAGTTTACGTTCTACGCAAGCCGGTATCCCGAACGCCAGTACCCAACCCGCTATGTTCATGAACTTGGTATTGAGGTTGATCGCACCAGGGCTGGCTTTAGCACATGGTACTGCCTGTTTCCCCGTTCGGCTTCGCAGCAGGAGGGCGTTCATGGTACGTTTAAAGATGTTGAAGCCTTATTGCCACGTATTTCGGGGATGGGTTTCGATGTGCTCTATATGCCGCCTATTCACCCGATCGGTATGGCTTATCGTAAAGGGAAAAATAATTCGGTTGTTTGCCAGCCTGGTGAACCTGGGGTTCCATATGGTATTGGCTCTCCTGAAGGCGGGCATGATGCGATTCACCCCGAGCTAGGCACGGTAGACGATTTTAAGCACCTCATTGCTATTGCAGCCAACTATGGCATGGAAGTCGCGATGGACCTTGCCATTCAGTGTTCACCTGACCATCCGTGGGCAAAGGACCACCCCGAATGGTTTAAAAAACGGCCCGACGGCACCATTCAGTATGCCGAGAATCCGCCCAAAAAATACCAGGATATCTATCCGATTTATTTTGAGACCGACGACTGGCAGAACTTATGGGACGAATTAAAGCGGGTTTTACTGGTTTGGGCCTCATGGGGTATTCGCATCATTCGGGTCGATAATCCGCACACGAAACCGTTTGGCTTCTGGGAGTGGATCATTGCTGAAGTAAAGCGTGAGTTTCCGGATATGTTGTTTCTGGCCGAAGCGTTTACAAAGCCCAAGGTGATGCAGGAACTGGCCAAACGGGGCTTTTCGCAGTCTTATACGTATTACACCTGGCGCAATACGAAGGCTGAGCTGGAGGAATACATGACCGAGCTGACACAAGACGAGATCAGCTATTTTTTTCGCCCGAACTTCTGGCCAACAACCCACGACATCAATCCCAATATCCTTCAACCGGGACACGAGCCGCAGTTCCTGATTCGCTATTTCCTGGCGGCAACGCTATCGAGCAACTATGGTATTTACGGCCCATCGTTTGAGTTGATGGAATACGTTCCGTTCCCAAATAAAGAAGAGTATTTAAACTCGGAGAAATACGAAATCCGGCATTGGGACTGGAATAAAACCAATAAACTCACTTACCTCATTACGCTGGTGAACCGCATCCGGAATGAGAATGTGGCTTTACAAAAGACAAATAACCTGACGTTTTGCACCGTTAGCGATGACGCTATTATGGCTTACCTTAAAACGTCGGGCGAGAACAGACTGCTTATTGTCGTCAATACGGAAGCTTACGGCCGTCGGGCGGGTATGGTTCAGGTTCCGATCTGGGAGTTGGGTATCGAACCAGACCAGACCTATTCAGTCCACGATTTACTGACGGAAGCCTATTACACCTGGAAGGGCGAATGGAATTATGTGGAGCTCGACCCGTATGTGCTACCTATGCACCTGCTCCGGATTGAAGTGTAACTAATTATAAACGTGATGTCGGTTTAGGCAATGTTAGCGCTCCTGAAACCGACATCACGTGACTGAATACCTACTTTTCGGGTACGAAGGTCAGGGAACTGAACTGGCCTTCATCGAAAATTTCCTGAGCCAGCGTTTGTAACTGATTGGCTGTTACGGCTTTGATGTCGTTAAAAATGTCGTTCAGCGCTTCTACCCGATCGATGTCGAGCAGACTTTTGGCCATCATGAGCATGAAGCTATTATTGCTTTCTTCGGCCATAGCCAACTGGCCAATAAGCTGCTCCTTGGTTTGGTGAAGTTGCAGGGTCGTGAGCGGCTCTTCACGAAGTCGCTTTAGTTCCTTGTTGATCAATCCGATGGCTTTCTCCACTTTCTTAGGGTCGGTACCGAAGTAAATACCCAGAAAACCCGTATCCAGATAGGGCGTGTAACTGGCGTCGATGGAATAGACCAGCCCGTATTTCTCGCGTAAATTCAGGTTGAGCCGGGAGTTCATACCGGGTCCGCCGAGCAGATTGACGAGCATAAAAAACGGTAGTCGACGCGGATCGGTCAGGCCATAAGCCGGGCGGCCAATTGCGCATTGTGCCTGCGTAATCGGGCGTTCTACCCGGTTGTGGCGTGGTACGTAATCCGTTGGCATCTTGCGAAGCCGTGTCGTATGCTGGGCCGGTACATCACGAAAATATTTTTCGGCTACTTTAACGACCTGCTTAAATGGCAGGTTGCTTACGGACGCAAATACAATTCGGCTGGTGTCATAATTCTCGGCAATGAAGCTCTGCAGATCTTCGCGCCGGAACGAGCTGACGGTTTCGGTGGTGCCGAGGATGTTGCCACCAAGGGCATGGTTAGGAAAGACCAACTCATCGAAATCGTCCTGAATGGCATCCTCAGGTGAATCATAGTACATGGCCATTTCTTCCAGAATAACACCCCGCTCGCGCTCGATCTGTTTTTCGGGAAAGACCGAATGAAACGTTATATCCGACAGTAGTTCAGTTGCTTTCTCAAAATGAGCACCCAGCACGGATGCATGAAAACAAACTTTTTCTTTCGTTGTATATGCGTTTAATTCGCCACCAACCGTTTCTAGTCGTGTAATTATGTGGTACGATTTTCGTTTCTCCGTACCTTTGAATGCCATATGTTCCCAAAAGTGGGCCAGTCCCTGCTGGTGTGGTTGTTCATCTCGGCTTCCGATATCAAGCATGATACCACAATGAGCAATCTGGGTATGCGGTATCTGTTTGTGAGCGATCCGGATTCCGTTTGGCAGGGTATAAACTTCGTAATCTTCCATTCTTAAGCAATTGACGCTCTAGGCGCACTAATGATAACCGTAACTAATTCGCCCCGGTTCCTGATTAGTCAAACAGCCTTTATTGGCGACGTGATTCTGGCAACGGCTCTTCTGGAGCAGTTGCATCAGGCCCAGCCCGATGCAGTGCTGGACGTTTTGGTTCGCAAAGGTAACGAGAGTCTGCTGGCTAATCACCCATTTGTGAATGAGGTATTGATCTGGGATAAAAAAGGAGCCAAATACCGAAGTCTCTGGACACTACTTCAAACCATCCGTTCCCGGAAATATGATGCCGTACTCAACCTTCAGCGGTTTGGTACAACCGGTTTGTTAACTGCCTTTTCGGGCGCGAAAACAACCGTTGGCTTTACGAAAAACCCCTTTTCGCGATTTTTTACTCATCGAATCGAACACCGGATCGAGCCAGGTATTCACGAAATACAGCGGAATGCTGAATTGCTGAAACCGTTAAATCTGGCTTCGCCCATTGTGCGGTTGACTCGCCCAAAGCTCTACCCGTCGGTAGCTGATTACAATGCGGTCAGGATTTATCAGAATAAACCCTATATCTGCATTGCGCCAACATCGGTCTGGTTTACAAAGCAATATCCATCCGAACGCTGGATTGAACTAATCCAGAAGTTGCCGGGTAGTACCGTGATTTATTTGTTGGGAGCGCCCGCCGATGCCCAGGCTTGTAATGCGATGATCGCACGGGCAGGGTTAGCACCGGGATCGGTCATTAATCTGGCGGGGAGGTTAAGTTTATTGCAATCAGCGGCTTTGCAAGCCGGGGCAGCTATGAACTATGTGAACGATTCGGCCCCCCTGCACCTGTGTTCGGCAATGAATGCGCCAACAACCGCCGTTTTTTGCTCGACGGTGCCCGAATTTGGCTTTGGCCCACTGGCCGATCAATCGAGAGTTGTTCAGACGACTGAAGAACTCGATTGTAAACCGTGTAATTTACATGGCAAGTCGGCATGTCCACTGGGACACTTTCGCTGTGCCTGGGGAATATCAGTTGACGAAATGGCCCATTTCCAATAGACTCTCTACGGAGAATTGCCTACTGAAAACGGGCCACTGATTATTGAGATTTTCCTACTGAACTTTTGCCAGCCACAAAGATGCATTGATATGCAAAGCCGGGTGAGACGTGTAACCCGATGGAACATCGCCCGACCATCCGTTGAACAGATTGTCGTTCGTGTCGCCGGTGCCATCATCGGCCGGAGAGCTATCGCCAATAAAGACGACACGACCATTTCCGTAAGTCGATAGAAGGGCCATTACACTGGTGGTGCTGCCCACCGTACCGCTCATTCGCCAGAACAGACCCTGAACGGAAGCGTTATTGGTCGGGTAAAGCGTAGCAGTGGTCCCATTGTAAAAGGCCAGTTTAGACGCTGTACCGGCTAAACCGCCTAACACCTTCTGGGCATTAGTGTTTGTGCCTGTATATACCTTCGTTGTCGGTTGTTCGCTGATGTCAACATAATCTACGGTGAAACCAAAGGGCTTGTTGTTGTTGATGCCATTGTTTGACATCAGATCGTTCCAGACGCGTGGCGAATCGTAGCCATCACCATCTCTGTCTGATGGATTGTAGCCATTTGGATCGGTGCCGGTTAGTGAAGGAGCCGTATGGTCGGCAACCATCATCAGTCCGCCACCATTCGCGATAAAGTTCATCAGCGCTGTCTTTTCGGCCGTTGTGAAAAGACGGTTTGGTTCCACCACAATAAATACGTCGTAATTACTCAAATCCTGCGCGTTGGATGCGTTGCCATAGGTAAGCGATGCCGTGTTGGGTAACGTTTCTACCAGATTGCCACGTTTTACCAGATCAACCGCCCATGCCGAAATTCCCCCTTTCCAGTAGGTTTCGGAGGTTGTTGCGGTGATGCCTGTATAAGAAGGCGTTGGATAGCGCTGTGCCTTGGTTTCTACCGTAGTTCCACCGGTGTAGATCGGGACGCTTTCGGTGCCATCCGCATCAATCTGCCAATCGGCACTACCTGCATTCTCGCGTTTGCTGGCATCAAATAAAAACTTCTTGCCCGTAGGCGTACCGCCCCCCGCGTTGTCGTTGATGACAATGTCGTCAATATTGATACGGTTCGTTGATCCGGATAGTTTTCTGATCTCCAGGCGGACAGTACCCGATACATTAAGCGTAAACGTTTGGGTCTGAAGCGTAGTTGTGGTCGTAATGGTTGAGCCAGCCTGAGCCCAGCTACTGCCACTGTTAACCGAGTACCACAATCCCCATTGGCTCGCAGCATCGCTGCCGTAGGTACCATGTTTGATCGTAACGGTGCTGGCTCCCGTTGTGACGTCGAATAGCATGGTGATCTTCCCCGAATTCCGAATCCGGGCCGACCAGGAGCCTGCTTTTAAATCGCCACTTAAGTTGCCGATCAGGGCATCATATAGATTCCAGGATTTCGATTGGAGGGTAACGTTGTCGCCACTGGATGAGCCCGTTGGAGTGACGTCATAGGCTGTTTTGGGACTACTGGCTCCCACTTCAAATCCTTCTGATAAAGTGATTGCCTGAAGCCGGGCTGAGCCCAATTGACTCACGTTTGTAACCGCGGGTGTAAACTCGTCAAGAGAATGGCAACCTGCCAGTACTGCTCCAACAACCAGGCAGGTAATGAGCGTGTTCTTTGTGGTGAACAAATTGAGCATCAGAATAAACGTTTTAGTGATTTACAAGTAAAAACCCTGCAAAAATCTAAATTCTTACTGATGACAATTTAAGTAAAGTATTACTATTCTGTTACGTTATAAATCAATAAGTTTCTTTACGGACATTTTCGTAGTAGCCGTCATCTGTCAGTTCTGGAAAAACATGGTGTTTATTTTATGGGGAATAAAGTTATAAAAATAGACTTGTAGCTTAGTAGTTTTGTGGTGTCGCGGGCAGATACACATCAAATGTCGCCCCTTCTCCTGGCTCACTCGTTGCCGTGATGGCTCCTCCATGATTTGTTACCACCTTCTCACAAATAGCCAGCCCAATGCCCGTTCCTGCGTACTGGCTTCGGGTATGAAGTCGTTGAAAGACCTGAAAAATGCGCCCAAGATACTGCTCATCGAATCCAATACCGTTGTCTGATACGCTAATGCGGTAGTAGGCTGGTGCCTGCCGACTGGGTTTTATCGTTGCGGGTAAGTCCGTTGCGGTTACCAGCTGTGAACAGATCCGAATGTGAGGTGGTGCCGCTGGTCGATGAAATTTGAGAGCGTTGGACAGCAGATTCTGAAACAACTGCTGTAGTTGCGATGCGTCGCCTGATACGGTAGGCAATGATTCTACCTGCACGTCGGCCTGCTTTTCCTGAATACTCAAAGCCAGATCATCCAGAACCCGCTCCACAACCCGTTCCAGCGAAACCGAAGTCGGGGTGTCATGATGGGTGGAAATTCGGGAGAAATTCAATAGATCCTTAATTAGAACAGCCATGCGCCCAGCTGCCGACTGCATGCGTTCGAGATGGTCTATGCCAGTACCTAGCTGGTCGGCGTAGTTGTTCTTCAGAATATCGCCGAACGATTGAATTTTACGCAAAGGCTCCTGTAAGTCATGACTGGCGATATAAGCGAATTGCTGAAGACTTTCGTTGGATCGTACCAGTTCTTCATTGAGCGATTCAAGCTGAAGCTGTGTTTTCTTTAGCTCAGTAATATCCAGAAACGATAAAACGATCCAGTCGCCGTGTCGGACACCCTGTACCTCATACCATAGATCATAGCCTTCGTAGGTGTAATGATTCTGATAGCGGAGGGGAACGCCACTTTGCGCCAACTCTTTATACTGTTGCCAAACCCCACTGAGGCCAATACCGGGGAAGACTTCCAGCATGGTTCGACCAATTAATTCTTCGGCTGGTCGGCCCGTCATTCGTTGAGCCATTTGGTTAATGAGCTCATACCGCAAGTCGATCACTTCGCCAGTATGGCTATCCCGAATGATTGAATAGAGACCAATGGCTGTAAGCGCACTATCGGTAATAAATTTGAGTTGCTCGGCCTGCTGTTGACGGGCCATTTCGGTTACCTGCTGCGTTATGTCCTGCATCGCGCCCACCATCCGCACAGCCTGGCCGTCCTGAAATAGCGTATATCCCCGGTCATGTACATAAGCATAGGACCCATCGTTTTTCAGGAACCTATACTCGTCAGACCAGTTCGTTTTCCCCTGTTTGATGGTGTGATAAATACTGTCGTGAACACGCTGCCTGTCGGCGGGATGAATTCGGGTGACCCAAAAGTTGGCGCCGTCCTGGATGGTTCCGGGTTGATAGCCAAATAAGTCCAGAAAGCCTTCATTCCACCACACCTGATCGGTTAGCAGGTTCCAGTCCCAAACCGCGTCGTGGGTAGCTTTGGCCAGTAATTCAAACCGTTCATGGGCTAGTGTAGCAGACGGCTCATTCATGTCACTCATTCATTACATAAGGGATGCTTACAAAAATAAAAGATTATTCATTCATCCCATGAAACACCATCAACTAAGTAAGCTTACGGCTGGTTACTTTTTCTGTTGAGATAGAAAGGTGATAAGCGAGGCAAATTCCTCGTAAGACAACGCATTGACCAGCCCCGTCGGCATCATCGAGGTTTCCATTTCCTTGCGACTGATTATATCCGACGCTTTCAGGGTATAAACCTGCCCGGTAATATCGCGAAGAACAATTCGTGTTGACGATTCTTCGGTAATAAAGCCCGTATAGCTTTTGTTGCCTTTGGCCGTGATGAGAACCGTAGCAAATCCCTGCGAAATGGAGGCATTCGGTTTGAGAATTGACTCAGCAATCTGGTCCCGGTTCATAATCGAACCGATTTGCCCCATAAAAGGGCCTTTCATGGTTTCGCTTTTAGTCAGGCTGTGGCAGGCTACGCAACCCTGCTGGGTAAACAGCGTTTTCCCTAAAGCGGCATCGCCTTTAATCCGGGCCATTGCCAGCATCACATCTTCAATGGACGACTCGCCAATCTGACCTTTTTTATTCCGGATTTTATCCAGATCTATTTTTACCTCTTCTTTGGCAACCACTGGCTCATCTCCGCCCAGTTCACTGATCTCCATGCGATGCCTGCTGTTCAGGTCAGCAAAAAATGGCTTATCGCTGGATTGATTCCACTCCCTGATCAGAAAATCTTTGATCGTAGGCGAAGATTCCCACGTAATAGCTTTGTAATAGGGACCATGTGTATCGGGGCGGGTACTCCACCACCACGAACCGTCATAATCTGCTTCTTTTTTGTACAGACGGGCCAGCGTGATCAGCAGTTGCTTTTTTAGGGCTGCATCGGCTGTGGCAGTATAAGCGGCTAGCAATCCATTGACCGCTTTAGAATCGTGCATGTAGCGTAACGCCCAAAGCGCAAGCGTTGAGTTGGCTGACCCTATGGCCTTCACGCAGGCGTCGACGGCCTGGAGGCTAACCAATGCCCGAACAGCCAGATGCGCCGGAATTATGGCCGAGTTAGGTGTAGCATGTGGCCCTTCGATACCAATAGCTGGGGCTGTGAATGAAGCGGGGACACTGACCTGCAACAGCGCCGGGGCGGCTTCCTGCCGACCGAGTCGGCCAAGACCAATAATGGCCGCGATCTGAACCTGGGGCGAGGGGTCTTTTAATCCAGTCAGGAAGGGTTCAATCGGGACCTTACTCAGCATCGGTTTCTGATCCGACAGGGCACGAAGAGCAAAGGCCCGCATCTCGTTTTCAGATGTCAGGGTTAGCAGTTTATCGATGCCGTTGGTGCCAGTAGCCTGAGCGTAGGTATACATCCCGGCGACCCGCGCATAAAGTGGGATGCTCTTATCTGCTGCAATTTTCCAGGCTACCGGGGCCGTTTTCTCGGAAGGCCGGGTCAGCAATTCCTGCTGAGCGGCTAAACGGGCCACGGCACTACCAGATTTCAGGAGCGAAGCCAGTTTTTTTACCGACATTTTTCGAATGACCGGGAATGGCTTGTAAGCCCAGTTTTTAGGAACAGCCCGCACCACAAATCCTTTGCTGGGATTGCCCGAATAACCCGCACCATCCCAGGCCGATAGGTATACACGACCCGAAGCATCGACATCCACATCGGTGATTTGTGCCAGTTTAATAAACTCTTCCTCTTTTTGGGTAAAACTGGCTCCATCTGGCGTAAGGCGGTGAACAAAGAGCTGGCTTCTCCCCCAATCGGCCATCATCGGAACGTGGTTGTATTGATCCGGCCAGGTAGAATCGTCCATGAACAAAGCACCTGTCCCGGAACCTCCACCCAGATCAACCAAAGCAGGTATAATTTCATCGGTAAACTGTTTGAACAGAACCGGATAACCATACTCTCCAGACTGGATCTGATTGCTGAACCGGATGTTCCAGCCCCCGCCATCATTGGTATTGTCGCGGGTAAATATATTCATGTATGGGTCGATAGCTACGTCATAAATGTTCCGTAACCCGTGTGTATAGATCTCCATCCCGGTTCCATCGGGTCTTACTCTGACAATACCTCCGCCCAGCATGGTTAATTTTTTGCCAGAGCGGTCTGTCGCATCATGAAAGCCAAAATCACCGACGGCAATATAAATCCAGCCATCGATTCCCATGCGGATGCCGTTGGTAGCGTGGTCAGTACCCCGGCTTTGCAGAAATTTAGGCGAACTGATGTGTTCAATGAGGGGCCGTGAGGGGCCATCTGCAACGCCATCGTGGTCTTTATCGTCAAAAACGACCAGATCCATGCCCGAAGCGATACCCGTTTCTTTTGAGAAGGTGGTGTGCAAAACAAATAGTTGATCGCCAACCGGCAGAATACCCCGTGGATTATCAACCATTGCAAAGGTGGTATGCTGATCTATTTTGCCATCGTTATCGGCATCGACCAGCCTGACAATGCGTCCCTGCCCAGGCTTTTTACCAAGCGAACCAATCATATCGACGCCTACGTATACCTCGCCAGCCGGTGCAACCGCCAGACAGGCAGGGCTTGGCGTCAGATCGGAACCAGCAAACTTGATTAAACTGAGTTCGGGAGGCCAGGTGGTTGTTTTGGGTAAGGAGTCAACCCGGTTAAGACTGTTTGAGGTTGCCTCTGTTTTAGCAGTCTCCCGGTTTGTGTTATGCCAGAATAAAATAAAAAGAGCTGAAAAAAGCGTTAATGTAGATTTTATCATGATTTACAAAGAGCATGTATTTGTTCCAGATCCAGCCGACTGGTGTTAAAGGATGCTCATGCTAATAAAAGTCCTTTCACATAAAAATCATACTCTATTTGCCCGCCCATACTATTATCATTGATGTAGCCTTTCGGTTATTCCGACCGTGGGTAAGCCAGAATGCCGTAGAGATTCTTATGCCTTCCTGGTAGGTTTGGTTAAGTAACAATGGAATGTGAGTCCCTTGAATTCGGTAGAAAACGGTAGTCGGCTTGCTTTTAAGGCTAAATCCTCCTTCCATTTTCAATTATGGCACGTTCTCAATCGCTGCTTCGCACTTGTTTACAGGCTGGCTTGCTAGCCGGGACCCTTGACGGAATAGCGGGGCTTTGGCTGTATTATAACGCTACTGGTAAAAATCCGCTGGGTGTGTTTCCCTACATCGCTAGTGGCGTTTTTGGTCGGGCGGCCTTCGGTGGAGGATGGCCAATGCTGGCATGGGGTGTTTTCTTTCATTACTTGATTGCCATGCTCTTTGCGGTGTTTTTCGTCCTGATCTCCGGGCAGATAAGATGGCTCCGTCGGCACTGGGTGTTAGCGGGATTACTCTACGGAGCTTTTGTCTGGGCGGTGATGAATCTGGGAGTGGTTCCTCTGTCCAACGTATCCAGAGGTCCGTTCAATCTGGCCAATGCCATCCTCAACCTTGGCATTTTATTGGTGAGCGTGGGCTTGCCGATCTCATGGGTAACCAGCCGGAGCGAGCCAATTGGTCAGTTGAGTAAGTGAAACAGGAAGAAGCAAGATCGATGCCCTGAAATTGATCGCGTACACTGGGCTATGTAAAGGACAAATCCGACGCTTAAAATAGGTAAGCGCCCATAGCGATCCGCAAGTGGGCCAAAGAAAATCTGCCTAATCTGACCTGAAAAAAAAGTGTAACAATCAGGTATTCGTTTTATCCATGCAGATTGTTTTGCCTGATCTGGCTTTTCGGCCTCTCAATTAACAGGGCAAAGATGACTTCAGGACGTTAATGCGGTGTGAATGTGTCAAAGTAGAACTTCCTTCGACAATAACTTCCTTCTAACCAATTGCCTTGTAAGAATGATGAACGATTGTCAGCCAAAAAATGCACTTGATCCCTACAGGTACGCCGGTGGTCAATCTCTTTTTTTCCTTCTCTGCTGGTTGCTTTCTTTTGTCCGGTTGTGGTAACCAGGCAGTGTCGGGGAACTGTTGCCGATGCGGGACGTATCAGCGTAGCCGTAAAGCCATTCATCTTGCCGCAACGCCTAAACAAGCTGGCAAAAAATGACCAAAGCTAAGCCTATTAATCGTAGAGATTTCCTGAAAATCGGTACTTGTGCTGCCGGAGGCCTGTTAATCTCCCTGGTTATACCTGCCAGAGCTACCCCGCGCTTAGCCATGGTATCTGCGCCAGCAACAGCTACCCTGAATGCGTTTCTGCGGATCAGCGAGGATAATAGCATCCATATTGTCCTGTCAAAAGTGGAAATGGGACAGGGTATCTGGACAACTTTACCGATGCTCATTGCCGAAGAACTGGATTGTGACTGGAACAACATCAAGGTAGAACACAGCCCCCCAGGAAAGGCGGCTGATTTTACCGAACCTTTAATCCGAAGCTCTACTGGCGGATCGGAGTCAACTGTGTCTGAATTTGATCGCTATCGACAGGCGGGTGCAACAGCCCGAACGATGTTGGTGAGTGTCGCAGCAAAACGATTTGGCGTCTTACCGCAGGATTGTCGAACAGAAAATGGGTATGTCTTAGCTGGTACAAGGCGTCTCAGCTATGGTGAAGTGGCAACCGAAGCCTCAACGTTACCAATCCCTTCGGTTAAACTTCGAGACCCTAAAGACTGGAAGTACATCGGTAAATCGCAAAAGCGGCTGGATAGCCCCGACAAGCTGAACGGTAAAGCAAAATATGGCCTGGATATTCAGTTCCCCGGTTTACTGGTAGCCCTTGTTGCCCATGCTCCTGTTTTTAGCGGAAAAGTAAAGTCAGTTGATGCTACGCCGGCAAAAGCAATACAGGGTGTTCGTGCGATAGTCCAGATTCCTTCGGGCGTTGCTGTGCTTGCCGATCATTTCTGGGCCGCCAAACTTGGAAGGGATGCTCTGAAAATTGACTGGGAGCCTGGCGAGAACTCGGCTATAGACAGTAACGCGCAACGGGAAGAATACAGAAAATTAGCCAGTACAGAAGGGGTAATCGTTCAGAAAAAAGGCGATGTGGCTTCAGCGTTGAAAAATGCCGTTAACACGATCGATGCGGAGTTCTATTTTCCATACCTCGCCCACGCACCGATGGAACCGCTGAACTGTACCGTGTCGATTTCTGACGATAAATGCGAAATCTGGGCGGGTACCCAATCGCCTTTACTGCATCAGGCAGAAGTCGCTGCGTTTTTGGGGTTAAAGCCTGAACAGGTCGCGTTTTACACACCTTTTCTGGGAGGCAGTTTTGGTCGGCGTGGTTCCTTTAGTTCTGACTGGATCATGGAAGCAGTCCATATCGCTAAAGCAAGCGGCAAAGCTATCAAACTGGTATGGTCGCGGGAAGACGATATTCAGGGTGGCTATTACCGACCGGTTTATGTGCATCGTGTGCAAATTGGCGTCGGCTCCACTGGATTTCCTGTAGCCTGGCAACACCGGATTGTTGGGCAATCCCTTTTTGTGAACACGCCTTTAGCCGATGTAATCGTTCAGAATGGGATTGATTATAGCTCAGTAACGACAGGAAGGCCTTACTCCGATGCCATTCCCGATCATTCGTTTGAGTTACACACCACTACTGTTGGTGTTCCGGTTCTGCCCTGGCGATCTGTAGGGAATACGCATACCGCCTTTGTTATGGAAACGCTGATTGATGAACTGGCGGTGCTGGCCTCAACCGATCCTGTTACCTATCGACGCATTCTGTTGAACCATCATCCACGGCACCTGGCTGCGCTCAATCTGGCGGTCGAAAAAGCAGAATGGAGCAAATCCTTGCCTAAAGGGGCATTTCGTGGTGTAGCGGTTCACGCAGCAATGGGCAGTTATGTTGCACAGGTAGTTGAGTTATCGATTGACAACCAGCAAATACGGATACACCGTGTCGTTTGTGCTATTGATTGCGGGCTGGCGGTAAATCCCGATGGCGTTCGAGCGCAGATGGAAGGGGGCATCGTTTATGGCCTGACAGCTGCGCTTTATGGCGAGATAACCCTGGAGAATGGGCAGGTAAAACAAAGTAATTTCCATGACTACCGCATGCTGCGGATGAATGAAATGCCAGTGATCGAGGTGCATATCGTGCCGAGTACAGGAAGCATGGGCGGGGCTGGTGAACCAGGTGTTCCTCCCATTGCGCCGGCGCTTGCGAATGCACTTTTCGCAGCTACCGGCAAACGGTTTCGGCGCCTGCCGATTCGACTGGACGATATTGGGAAGCCCTAATGTTGACGAACAGATTCGCAGTGGGAGCTAAGAGTAGTAGACGTGCTATCAATTCCTGGCCATTGTATGGGTAAGCGGTTTCCGCTGAGCCAGTATATTCGCTGGAATAGCTAACGATTTTTTGAGCACATATTGAGCCACGACCGGAAAATGGTCAGAAAAGGAGATGCCTGACAGGGTCTCGCAGGTTTTAATGTGCCAATCACTGCTAACGAATTGCTGATCAAGCCGTACACAAAAAGGATGACGGTTCAGTGTAAAGCCCAGTCCCTGACCAGCTTCCTCAAATGCATTCCTGAAGTTTTGGCTTAGCTTTCCGTACGAATAGCCCATCGGCGTTTCATTGAAATCCCCACAAATAATGACCGGGTAGCGACTGCCCGCTACGTATGATTCAACTTCCAGTAACTGCTCGTTTCGATTTTTAAATCCTTCTTTCAAGCGACGAAACGTATCGATCACCTCAAAGCAAAACTGGCCGATATGCCCTTCTTTCAGAGCGCTTACCGCCTGATTGGTTCGAACGCCCATCGACCATAGATGCACATTGACTACCCGTATGGTATCGGTTCCGTACGCGATATCGGCGCACAGAAAGCCATTGATATCAGGACCATGAATTCTGTTCCAGATACGACCATACTGATTCACAATGGGGTAGTTGGAAAATAAAGCCAGCCCTATTTCCCGATCTTTATCAAAACAGGTCAGCTTTTCTACTTTGGCTGCATACTGACGTTCAATCTGTTGATTGGGTGAATATTCCTGAAAACAGGCAATATCGGCCTTCAGTGGAGAGGCATCGAAGCCGTTATTGATGTTTGTTGGAAATGTTTCGCTGTTAAAACTCAGTACTTTCAGCGTCTGTGTCGGGCTCATATCGATATCGCCAACACTTGTTCCTACCAGCCTTTTTACGACCAGAAATGAGAATAAAACCCAGATCAGACCAGCCGTAGCAATCATCTTCTGTTGCTTGTAGAGTAGATAGATACAGGAGATTAAGCCACACGGAATGGCCAGGGGTAAGCTCATCATAACAAACCCGGTCAGCCAATGGCCAACAACGGGATAGTAACAAAAAGCCATTGTAAAAAAGAAGTAGCTGAGTGTTGTATAGGCGATAGGGAACTGACGGTATCTGTTGACGAATAGCCTGCCTGCGTTAGTTAATGTTCCCCAAAGAAGCTGTAGGACCCCCATTAAAAGACCGGCGAATTTGTGAAAAATTGACATAGCGTGAACGTTGAGATTAATTGATGGAGCGGCAAACGCAGCCCTGATTACTTCACATCGAATTGACCATCGCCAATTCTGATGCCTTCCGAGTACAACTCTACAGTGTAGCTGCCTGGCTTGTAGGAGGTATCCCGGCGGAAAAAAATATCGACCTGTTGGTCATTATTTTCGAAAGGGACTGACTGGCGTGTGCTGTAGCCAATCTCGCGACCTTCGAACCACAAAACACCACCAAGGCCGCTTTCATTGACAACAGCCCCATTGATGTCTAATATGCGCACGTAGATGTCTTTGTTCGTTTTGAGTGCCAGCGGATTCGACGGCATGATGAACGTAATTTTCAATCGGTCGATGCGTGAGGCTTTATACGTGCCCCCCGACGTTCTTTTCCGTTGGCAGCCAGGGCGATTACCTCCACATTGACCGCTTTCATGGCAGAAGCCAGCGTAACCTTATCCTGTAGATCGGCATTCTGGAGAGAATAATCAACGACCGTTCTGGCTAGTGCTGCCTTTTCGTGCTTTAAGCCTTCATTTTCAGTGATGATGGTTTGCTTTTCCTCTTCGAGTGCGCGGGTTCGGCTGAGTAGCGAGCCATTTTCGTCTTTCAGCTTACGATTGTCGTCCTCATGGAGGGCGAGAAAGTTTTTATAATCCCTGATTTTTAAATTGTAACGCTGAACCGAAAAGGAGAGATCGTACTTCAGTTTCTTCTTGTCGTTGTTTAACTGTCTTCGGATTCGCTCGAGTTCAGAAACGCTGCCGCCAAGCCGACGCACTTCGACAATTTTCTCATCCAGTACCTTTGAAATGGAGTCGAGTTTAAGCTGAGTAGTGGCAAATTGCTCTACTTTGGAGGTAAGTAATTTCTGGACTTCCAGAGTTTCGTTCCGGGAGCCAATGAACAGATAGGCCAGCAAAGCCAGAATGCCTGCCAGAGCCCCGATAGTCATATTTAATACTCCCTGCTTATTATTCGTCGCTTCTGCTTCCATCGCCCTCTTTCAGTAGGTAGTGCACAAAGCAACAACACTGAACTTAAGGAGGACTTAAGCTGACCTTAAATTTACCTTAAAATGAAAAAATAGTAGAAAGTGTTAGGGTAAAGGTGGTTCCTTCGGGTGTAGAACGCACCGCAATGTTGCCCTGATGGATCTGGGTGATCTGTGAAACAATGGCCAATCCTACACCATGCCCTTTGCTTGACAGCGCCGTTGAATTACTCCGAAAGAAAGGTTGAAAAATATAAGGTAAATCAGCTTCAGGTATCTGGACGCCCTCGTTAGAAACTGCTATAGTGAGCGTTCCTCCGTTGGATTTAAAGTTAACTTTCGCGGTTTTCGTCGGTGAAAACTTACAGGCATTATCAATCAGATTCATCAGCAGAACCTGAAGCGAGGCTCTGTTTCCCGGTGTAATCAGGGCGTCTTCATCGTCGGGAAAGTCAGTGAATGTCAGTATGATTCGATAGTCTTCGTGCCATTCCTGCAACTGCGTTTTCGTTTCCCAGAGCAACTCATCCATCCGGACCGGCTCAAATGGCATCGCATTGGCCTGAATCGACGTGTTGGCCAGTTCCAGCAACGTATTGGTCAACTGGATCAGCGTACGGGTATCTTCCTGGAGCGATTGAAGGGTGCGCTCATAAACCTCCGGATTGCGTTTCTGAATAAGCGCGACATCGATTTGCGAATTGATCTTGGTCAGGGGGTTTTTTAACTCATGCGAGACATTGGCGATAAACATTTTTTGCGTGTTCAGCGCCTGCTCGATGCGGTCGAGCAATTGATTGAAGGTGGCGACCAGCAAACCAATTTCATCCGAACGATTCGGGTGCTCAACCCGTTTGGCCACATTGGCCGGAAAAATGGTATTTACCTGCTGGATAATGCGCGACATTGGAGCCAGCGCCCGATCGGCAAAAAGCCAGCCCGAAATGCCCAGTAAAAGAATGGCGGCCAGAATCATGACCATCAGAATTTTCTTTAAATCATCCAGCGCTTCTTTCCCGGCCTGGTCAATACCGCTAACGATCACCCAGTTACTGCTCTTTCCTCCGCCGGTCAGGTGGATGGCTACGATCTGGTACTCATTCTGATGCAGATACAGTGTCTGGGCTGTGGAGTCGAACTGCGGAATGAATTGCTCGTGGAATTGGGTGTTTGCCGGGTTTGTGGAGAACAGAACCTCTTTGGTTTTTTCATTATAGACCGAAATGTTCTCGTTAAGCAACGGTTCTTTATTGGCCGCGTCAATGAGCCGCAAAACCGTGCTATCGGTCTGCTGTAAATCGAAAAGCAGGGTTGTTGTGGTAATGGCCCGATCCTGAAGCCGCTTGAAGAACCGCTTTTCGAGGTAAAGCTTGCTGAAGAAATAAACACCCAGCGAGAAAAATAGCAGAATTAGCGTTACCAGAAAGGAGAATTGGTAGGTGAGCCGGGTACGGATATTGATCATTACGACAATAACTTTACGACATATCCCATCCCAATCTGGGTATGGAGCAATTTAGAATCGAAGTCTTTATCTATCTTTTTGCGGAGGAAATTTATGTACACTTCGATGATGTTCGTACCGGTATCGAATGTCAGGTCCCAGAACCGCTCCGCTAGTTCAACTTTGGAGATTACCCGCCCCTGATGACGCAAAAAGTATTCGAGCAACTGAAATTCTTTGGCTGTCAGCGAGATTTCTTTACCCGCCCGTACCACTTTTTTAGTATCGGGATTTAATTCCAAGTCGGCGATTTTCAGTAGATTGGTCGTTTGAACCGTACTGTTATTTCGACGGGTCAGCGCCCTGACGCGGGCCATCAGTTCGCGAAACTCAAAGGGTTTCATCAGGTAATCATCCGCTCCTGCATCGAGCCCCACGATTTTGTCATCGGTCGTTCCAAGGGCTGTCAGCATCAAAATTGGGGTAGATACATCGGATTCTCTCAGCTTTCGGCAAAGCTCAAGACCGTTCATGCCAGGCAAAATAATGTCTGATATAATGAGTGCGTAGGACGATCGGGAAGCCAGTTGAAAACCCATAGTCCCGTCATAAGCTACATCAACCTCCCATTGATGTTCTTCAAGGCCTTGTTTAATGCTCTGGACTGTTTTGACCTCATCTTCAATAATCAGAATTCTCATGTTACTGCTATTTCTGCAGTCGAATTTATAGAAATAAAGCATTAAATAAGCTTTATCGATCGATAACGGGCCTTTTTGCCGATACTGAATCGGTCATCTTTACCCAAGTTGACTACCTATTGGCTTTCTGATGAGATATAGACCGGTTCTTTCTGGATCGAATTAATGCAGGCATGGGGACACAATTTGCAGTAAGATAACGAACGATTCTCATTGGTAGACATGCCTAGCTACAAGGGAGTTACGTCTGTATCTGAAATTAGTAACTAAAGGTATATCTATGCCGATGGAATTAGGGGAAAGTGTAAACGATCAGTGATGATAGATGAATAAAATTTCGAATAATACCAGCTACTGACTATAAAGTAAATTTTTGCAAAAAACAACGCCGGACAAATTTGCCCGGCGTGTTTACATATGGAGAAAGCTAAAAATTATGCGTGCTGTGCAGGCATTGCATTCTGGATCGTTTCCATGTTGATGCCTAATCCCTGGGCAATGCTCATACCCAGAGAAAGGTCGGCACGGAACCAGTGACACAACTGTAAATTAATGATCTGATCGCGTTTAGGGCCTTCAATTCCGCTCATCGCACCAACAATGTTATTGATCGTATTGCGCTTCTGATCGGGCGTCATCAGGCGGAACAGATTGCCCGGTTGCGTATAATGGTCGTTTTCGCCCGGTGCATTGCGGTCATACCAGCCTGCCAGTGAATCACCCAATTCCCAGGACGGTTGTTTGTAGCTTTCGTCGGCCACGATGTTATCAAAGCTATTCGGGAAATAGTTTGGGTTACGGCCTCCGTTGCCATCGACACGCATCTTACCGTCACGCTGGTAGTTGGTAACCGCAAAAGGACACCGGTTTACCGGAATCTGCTCGTAATTGCCGCCAAGCCGGTAGCGGTGTGCATCGGGGTAGGAGAGAATGCGACCCTGAAGCATTTTATCGGGCGAATAACTAATGCCATCGACAACGTGGGCTGGAGCGAATGCTGACTGCTCAACATCGGCAAAGTAGTTTTCCGGGTTTTCATTCAGTTCCAGAACGCCAACGTCGATCAGCGGGAAGTCGCCATGTGGCCATACTTTCGTCAGGTCAAAAGGGTTCCAGCGGAAGGTTTTGGCCTGTTCTTCGGTCATAACCTGAATTTTTACGTTCCAGCGTGGAAAATCCCCGCCGTCAATGGCTTTTACCAGATCACGCTGTGCATAATCGGCGTCAAGCCCTTTCATTTTTACAGCCTCATCGTTTTCAAAGTTTTTGATACCCTGGGCCGTTTTGAAATGAAATTTCACCCAAACCCGCTCATTGTCAGCATTGATCAGCGAGAACGTATGTGAGCCGTAGCCATTCATGTGCCGGTAACCGTCGGGCGTGCCCCGATCTGACATCAGAATCAAAACCTGGTGCAGACTTTCAGGATTCAGGCTCCAGAAATCCCACATCATCGTTGGCGACTTGCAATTGTTATACGGGTCGCGTTTCTGAGTGTGAATAAAATCGCCGAATTTTTTCGGGTCTTTGATGAAAAATACGGGCGTGTTGTTGCCGACCAGATCCCAGTTACCGTCTTCGGTGTAGAATTTTAAGGCAAAGCCACGTGGGTCGCGTTCGGTATCAGCCGATCCTTTTTCACCACCAACCGTCGAAAAACGTAGAAATGTCCGGGTTTGTTTGCCAATTTCACTGAACACTTTCGCCCGTGTATACTTCGTGATGTCGTGGGTTACGGTAAATGTTCCGAATGCCCCCGATCCTTTGGCGTGTACGACACGCTCCGGAATACGTTCCCGGTTGAAATGAGCCATTTTCTCGTGCAGAATATAATCCTGCAACAACAGCGGACCGCGCGGCCCGACCGACATGGAATTTTCGTTTTCGTAATAAGGGCTTCCCGATGCCGTAGTGAGTTTTTTAGGTTGGTTTTCCATACGGGTAAACGAACGGTTTAGTAGTGAATAATAGCCACACCAGATGGGTGATGGCACGTTTAACAAGACAATAGTAAGAGTAAGCTACTTATCAATCAAATTGATTTAATTGATTATAGTATCGAGAACAACTATGAGAGTGGATGAATTTATAGACTATAAACTAGTATCTTGCTACTGATCAGCCATCATGCGTTTTGGGGCTTCTCGGAAACCAGTTGCTGCACCATACCAACCACGATCAAATATTGGGCAGCCGCGTAGGTACTCATAATTACCCAGGCCGCTTCCGTAAAAGGGTGGAGAAATTTATCGATGGCAATAGCTGAATCGGAAAGAATAAACAGCAGGGCTCCGGCAACAACCCACGCGAAACCCGGCAAACTTCGGCGTTGAGTAGCCAGTATGCCCATTAGGCTCAAACAGACTACGTAAACAACCACAGGCCACCAAAGTCCGTTTAGCAGCGAATTTTCGATAAATTCAGGTCGGAGCATGACCAGAAAGATGGTATCGTACAGGGCAAATCCGGCAGCATACAACCAGACCGATTTTGTCCAGCTACGTTTTCTGTCCTGACGCATTGATAACCAGAAAGCCCTGCTGTAACATAACTGCATCAACAGGAAAGCACCGAGCCCTAAGGCGAATAGATCAACTTCGCGGATCATTAGAAATATATCGCCGATCAGCGCGAAAACCATGCCGGTCATCAACCATCGTATGTAGGCCGAATACCCGATCGACTGGCAGCACTGGCGGACATAAAGAATAAGAAGGGCCATAATTAGTGGTTTACAGCCGTAGTGAAGCACCCGATTGGAAAGGGTATCGCCGATGATTTCGAGCAGGGTAATAGCAGCGAACGTAAGTGTAAATGAGCGGGTTGGACTGGCCGACATGGTGTTGGTGGGTGGTTTAGGTTGATCAAAAGTACAGGTTAATTGGTTCAGCTAACCGGTGCCAAAGTGAATCAAAATAGCAGATAATCAAACCATTTGCCCGGTAGCCCGTTTATAAATAAGTACTCAACGAAAAATAGGATCACCATGGATAAGGCACAGAAGTTTGAGTTGATGAACAAAGTTGTTCGTGAACTGGAAGACCTTCAAAACAGCCAGACGGCACTCATTACTAAAATCAGCCAGATTGAAGTAGACAATATGAATGGGCTGAACGATTCGTATCTGGAGAAAAACCTGGGCGATATGCATTCGAAAATCGCGGAAAACGTCGATTCGATCAATGAGATTTTCTCTCACTTCGAAACCCAGCGCGATGATTATGCCGAAAAGAATGGTGCTGCCATTGCCGCTGCCGAAGCCGCTGCGGCCATAGAAGCCGTGAAATAATCTACACATAATCACAATAGAACAAGCCGGACGAATCGATTCGTCCGGCTTGTTCTGTTTGGTGACTAACCCCAAGCCTTATTCTTCTTGCCCGACTAATTTCTGCAATGCTTTCTTGCCATCTTTATTATCAGGCCATAACTGAATAGACTTTCGGTACATGGAGATAGCCTCTTCTTTCTTACCAGTTTGCGCCAGAGCAATGGCATAGCTATCGTAGGTATTGCCGCTTTTCGGGTAGAGTAGCGTGTTCAGCTTGAAGGCCTCCAGAGATAGCTCATTATGGTTGGGCAAGGCTGCTTTTAGTAAGTCAAATCCTAATCGATTCATTTCCAGCTCATCCAGGTAATAATGGGTACTGTCGTCTTTTAATTCGTTGAATTTGCTAATGGCGTGATCGGGTCCTTTCGTTACCAGAGCCTCTCCGTATACCCTTACCAGCGATTGCCTGAGCTGAATGTTAAGGGGAGCAAGGTCATTCAGGAGGTTAGAAACGGAGACCATGACCTGAATGGGATTATTATCGGTATTGTCGTAAAAGAGTATGGTTTGATCGTTCGTAAGGTTATGATGCAGAAAGGTGGTCAGGCCAACGATATGCCCATCGTGAAAAATGAATTTGTTGACAGGCTCCGTTTTACTGCTATAAAGGCTCCAGCCTAAACCGTAGGAACGGCTGCTGCTACCCATGTGATAAACCTTTCCGTTTGTTAATGTCACTGGCTGAAAGGCTTCTTCCAGTAAGGCCGGACTGATCAGTTTTCCGGTCAATAAAGTCTGGTCAAAGCGCCATAAATCCTGGATGGTGCTTACAACATTACCTGGGCCTGCCAGACTTCCCAACTGATAATAGGTATAAAACTGGTTGTGATCCAGCGAATCGACGTTTAGGTAGGCCGACATGTATTGAGTCGGCCGGGTATAACGAACTGTATTGCGCATACCTGCTTCCCGCACATACGTTCCTGTCATACCGGCAGGAGTGAATACGTTTTTTTTCAGATACGTAGCGAACGAAAGGCGGCTAATTTTTTCGACCAGCATAGCCAGTACGACATAGTTGGTATTGTTGTAACGCCAGGTATCGCCCGGTTGGGAAAGGAGTGGTTTTTTCTGCTCGACCAGATGGGTATAGACTTTCTGACTGCTTATTAATTCATCCGGATGGGCAATTATATAGGAATCTTCCTGACGCTCAAGAATTGGCAAACCGGAAGTATGAGTTAACAAATGCCGTATCGTAACGGTGGGGTACGGGAAGTCCGGAAAGTGGATTGCCAGGGCATCATCTACTTTTATGTTGCCCTTTTGCACCAATTGCAATACGGCAATGGCTGTAAAGGGCTTGGACAGAGAAGCCAGATTAAAATGGGTCGTATCGGTGTTCAGAATGCGACGGCCAAAATCGGCATAACCTACAGATTTCTGATAAATAATCTTCCCGTGTTCAGCTACTAAAATGCTTCCATTAAACAAGCGGTGATCGGCCAGAGTCGTTATAAACGAATCGATCCGGGAAACTTTGGGGTGCTGGGTCTGGGCGGGCAATTGTGCAAAGTTGGGTCTACTTAATCCCATCAGGAGCAAGCCCAATACGTGTTTGATCATTGTTTTTGTCTTCATTGTTTTTAGCGGTTTTAATTAGCGTTAAGTGATGAAGGGTCAATCAGTGCTTTAAGTGTAAGAAATTATTCTTATGTTTAAAGCACTGATTGACAAACTTCGAGGCAAGGTTAATTATTTTTTTTGAAAGTAAGAAAGTTTTCTTAGTGCAATTAAGAAAACTTTCTTAGGTTTGTGTCATGAAAGCGACTAAACATGAAAATAGCGCTCCATCGGAGCCAACCAAATCGGAGCTTGAGATTCTACAGATCCTGTGGGAGTTTGGGCCAACAACGGCTCGTTTCGTAAACGATCACCTCAATCAGCACACCCGAAAAGTCATCTATATGTCCACACTGAAATTAATGCAGATCATGGTGGAAAAGGGATTGCTGAAAAAGGACGAAAGCCAGATGAAACACATTTATTGGGCGGCCGTCGAAGAAGCGAAAACGAAAGGATTTCTCCTGGATCGGGTGGTGGATACGTTGTTCAATGGTTCGGCGGGAAATCTGATGATGCAACTGTTAGGCAATAAAAAAATCTCCCCGCAGGAGATCGAAACGTTTCGTGAGTTACTGAAAAAAATAGACCAAAAGCAATAGCATAATACGATGGAAGCGCCGTTTTTAACCCAATGGTTGTCCGGGCCAATAGCCAAAGCTATTTGCTGGACACTGATTCATTCCTTATGGCTAGGCGTGATCGTTGCCTTGCTTGCCGGACTAATTATTATCGGCACGCAAAAATCATCGTCTCGCCTGCGGTATCAACTTTTGTGCGGTAGCCTGCTGTTGTTTGTCTTATTGTCAGGATTTGTCCTTTATCGGGAACTGACGAACTATAGATCAATGCAGCCCGTCATTAGCTCGACCTCAGCAAGCACTGCCCTCATTAATTCGGTAACAACCTCGCCTAACGATATAATCGTCGAAAATACGAATCTGGTTAATGGGCTGATCGCCTTCATCAATCGTGAATCGGTCTGGATTTTAGCGGTCTGGTTCCTGTTTTTCGTATTGAAAAGCCTGAACGTAATTGGCGGGCTGTTCTACATTCATCGCATCCGAACGCATAAGGTTTATGGCCCCGCCGAAGAATGGCAGAATAAAGTATTGGCCTTTAGCCAGCGTCTGGGCATTCGTCAGTCAATAACCTTGCTACAGTCTCAGTTGGTGAAAGTACCGGTAACCGTGGGGCTTTTGAAGCCGGTTATTGTGTTGCCGATGGGCCTGCTGGTGCAATTGCCTCCTGAGCAGATCGAAACAATTCTCTGGCACGAACTGGCGCACGTTTGGCGACGCGATTACTTCATGAACCTGCTGCAGAGTCTGGTCGAAACAGTTTTCTTCTTTAATCCGGCGTTGTTGTGGATTTCTGCGCTGATTCGCGAAGAACGGGAAATCTGCTGTGATGACATCGTACTTTCTCAGACGACCAGCAAAAGCAATTACCTGGAAGCATTGCTTGCTTTTCAGGGCTACGACAACCCGTCCGCCGAGTTTGCTATGCCGCTGGGTTTCAGGAGTCAACTGTTGGTTGATCGGTTAAGGCGGATTGTTACACAGGAAAACAAACGGTTAAATGTGGTTGAAAAAATTGCGCTGGTAGCCGGACTACTCCTGGTTATGACCTCCTTTCTGATCCCTGAACTAAAGCCCGAACGTCGCCCAACTACAATAGCTATAAAAAAGAATAGGCTGGCGGTGGCAAATGACAGGCCCGAAGTAAATCCAATTCATGAACAGGTTGGCCTTCGTGAGGCCCTATCGCATCAGCTCTCCAGAAGTCGTCCAGTTGCCAGGCCAGCCATCGCAAGGGTGAGCACTGAACTTCCAAAGGACACGACAATACAGTTTACCAGTATTCTTTTTGTCAATAACAATCGGGATATGATGAACCGGGAGATGGATGTTCGCGATGAAACCGGGAATCGCTATCACCTGAAAATCGCAGACAATAAACTTAAGTCGCTGGCAATTAATGGTGTTGTTGTCCCAGAGTCAAACCTGAATCAGTACCAGAATTTGCTTCGTCAGATCGATGCCGTATTGGCCGAAAAACGGCAGCAAAAGCAGGAGGCAATCGCTGGAGTTAACCTGAAAAGAGAAACGGAAAGACAGCAGCAACTACAACGCCTGAAGGAAAGTCAGTTGAATAAGGCAAACCACCAGCAAGCGTTTAACAAGACTGGCAATCCGGAAAAAAAATGGGCCGATCCAGTAAGTAAGCAAAAACGACTGCCTGCTGAAACGGATAAGATCGGGAAAGAACCTGGCGACAAAAAAAGATACATCGCACAGGCCGACAGTGTGGCTAAACAACAGTCATGGCCGAAGAAAAGACGGCCATCGCCACCGGATATAAGCCGTGATCAGGAGCGTGTACGCGGCATAATTGCAACGCTGGTCGAAGAGAAGGTGGTTACTGATCCGGCGTCGGTAGATTGGTTCGGTCTAAGTGAAGAAGAGTTGATTGTGAACGGAAAGAAACAACCAGATGAACTTCACCAACGATTGAAAGCGCACTACGACATAAAGCCCAGATACGGACTATACTATGGACCCGTACAGATGACTGGCACCGGTATATTCCTGGATAAAGGCGATTTATGACATAGTGCGAAGTCCAAATTCATACCTGTTCGGTTGTTGCCGGTAGGTGGCGAAAGACTTTATAATCAGCATAGAATGTACCACCGGGAATAATGGACGCCAGCAACGCTAAGGCTGTTTTACCCAATGGCCAGCCGTATTCTGTTTTTGCCTGAATGACGGTCAGAACATACATTACAAAGAGTAAGCCGTGAATCGGGCCGATGATCTGTACTGCTTCCGGATGGCCGCCGATTCGTTTTAAGGGCACAGCGATAAATAACAGCAGAACATACGAAAGACCTTCTGCGAAACTAACGAAGCGTAACCGGATTTTGGGCGAATTGAAGAAATGCATAGCTGGTATGTTAACGAATTAGAATGAACGAAGCCAGGGCCGGGCTGCCAGGGGCGAAAATGGCCACGGAATAGCGACTAAAATTAGCAGGAGACTGATGGTAAAATAAAGAGCGGTTGTTTTAAATTTCTGTTGGGCCAACCGCTGGCGTTTGGCCTTGCTTGACCCAATGGTCATGATTACTACCGATACAATCATCAGGCTAATGTGAATCAGGGCAAAAAAACGAAATTCGGGCGATTGGCTGGCATCGGGCGAGAATTTCCAGTAGTAGCTGACAATGGGACTTTTGGCGTAAAGATAGAAACCAACGAGTAATTGTGTGTGTGCAAGCGACGTGGCAACAACCCGTAACGTCTGATCAAATGGCCGATAAGTGCTGTTTTTTACCCAGCCCCAATAGCTTCCGCCAAGGGATGCCAGTAAACTACCGAAGACGAGCCATCGCAGGGTGTTATGAACAACTAAAAGAATAGGGTAGATCATTGAAGCGACAAGTCAGGTAAATCGACGCAAAGTTCTGTCAGTCTGACTTGTCATGAGTAGTCATAAACCGGCTAAGATTGGTTTGAATCAATCATTCGACGGAAATCAGTTGGACTAACCTGCGCATATTTTCGGAAAAGCTTGCCAAACGTCGACTGGTCGTCGAAGCCCATCTCGTGAGCAATTTGAGCTATAGTTAAGCCAGATTGAAACAACAATACTTTTGCTTCCAGTACAATCCGTTCGTCAATCCATACCGAAGGTGATTTACCCGTTCTGCTTTTGATCACTTTGTTGAGGTGGTTCGGGCTGACATTCAACTGGTCTGCATATTGACTGGTTGATCGGGTTTCGCGGATTTGCATCGTGAGCAAATCCATAAATCGCTGCACAAGCCGGTCGCCTGCATCGATTTTTGTCGTGACAGCACCCGTATATACCCGGTTGATTTCGGTAAGCAGGGCTAAAAGATAGGGCCGAATCAGATCCGTTTTCGCCGATCCGTTTTCGGTGTATTCAATCGTTAGCCTATCCAGGATATTGTTTACGAATGTCGTTTGCTGTGCCGATAGCGAAACATGGGGATTGCTGGTCAGTTTTAGAAATTCAAAATCGGTATCGCCAACCGCGCTAAGCACTAATTCCTGACTAAAAAAGCACATAAACCCCACCGAATCGTTACGAATAGCGTTTAACGTGAAAATCTGTAAGGCCGGAACAAGTACCAGATCCTGCCCGGTGAGCGTATATGCCTGATGCCCAACGGTCAGATCGACCTGTCCGCTCGTGAGCATAATCAGCGCGTGATTGCTGGTTCGGGAAGGAGGGAGGGGGAGTTTAATAACCGGCCAGCTATACGCAAGGGGCGCAATTATGAACTGGTTAAAGTTATCCTTAAACCGCTCTGACCACGATTCGTTTTTTATCAGAAACCGTTCGCGGGCCATCTCCGGACTAATCGCCGGAAAAACATCACCGTTTGTCATGGCTAATACAGTAATTTACTAGCCCGAAACGGACTGTCGGCAGCCTGGAGCAATTTAGCCCGTAGACGTGGGTTATAGGTCGGCCGTTCTGCCAGAAATTTACGCACCAACTGCGCTGTTTCGGGTGTCTGGTAGCCTGACAGAATGGATCGTAGCCACGATTCCGGAAAGAAAATATCGCCCGTTCGCTGAATTTCTTCCAGTAACTCCAGGCTCTTTGCGAGGTATTTTGCTGAGGTTTGTGCTCGCAATGGATGGTGCAGATAGCCCAGTGCGGCTGTTACCCAGGCTTCCCGTTCGCGGTTTGCTTCGCTGGCCAACGACGCAAAAAAAGCATCGCGTTCGGCAACGTTGGATGAAAGGGCGGGCATCATAAATTCTAACCGTTTCTTCCGATCCGGGTTTTTGATGCGAATCAATTGCCTGGCCAGAATGCCCTCGGCCGGATAGTCGCGTACCGCCAAAGCGAGAGCCAGACTGGTATAATCGTCTTCGGTAAGCGTGACTCCCGCTGGTGCTTTCTGGTCGTTCCAGATGGTATAAAGCCTGTCGCGGGCTTCCGGGCTGGATGCAATGGCCTGATAAAGACGAAACAACAATTTCTTCTTTCCAGAAGCGGTTTCGTGTTCCATTGCGTGCCAGGTGGCCTGCTCAACGCTGGCTGCAAGGCTCGTGCGTTGGTCTGGTTTTGTGAAATTCCAGACGATGTCCGATAACTGGTTCGTTAACAGGCGAAGATTCAGTTCTTCCGGTTCTTTATCCAGCAAACTTTGGTAGATTTTGGCCAGACGTGCCGGGTCGATGACCTGCCTCGAGAGCATATTTTCGTAGAGGTTAATGTAGGCCGCTGCCCGCGTTACCGGATTTTTAAGCGTAGCCAGTTGCGAAATCATGGCCGTATCGATCGGAAAAAGGCCATACCCTTGCCCTGATGAATTGAATACGACGAAAGAAGGTGCCGTTTTACCGACTGCTTCCGGCAACTCGACCTGCGACTTCGTCATGGCTACGGTCAGTTCATCGACATGGTCCGGATAAACCAGCGAAACCTCAAATCCCTGCGGCCATAACCGGTTCGAGCCATCTTCGCCCTTCTGCGTAATAACAAACCGGTTGATTTTGCCGGCCTTCTGGTCGAGCTGATACGTGAATGTTGGCCGCCCGGTTTCATTGACCCAAACCCGATTCCAGGCTTTTAGGTCGGTGGGCGTATAAGGGTCCAGAATGGCAATGAGGTCGGCCCAGGTAGCATTATCGAAGGCGTATTTTTTGAGATACGCTCGTAACCCGTCGCGCAGGGCGGTTTTGCCCATCAATCGCTCCAGTTGCCGCATCATAATGGGTGCCTTGTGGTAGATGATGCCGCCATAAAGCGTACCGGCTTCTTTCAAATTTGCCAGTGGCTGCCCGATTGGGTTCGCTCCCTCGGTGCGATCAACGGCATAGGCCGCTGGAAAATGATCGACCACAAACTGAAGGTCATAATTCGCATCCGGCGAAGAAACTTCGGTGATTTTGTCAGCCATGAAGTTGGCAAATACCTCTTTTAACCATACATCGTCGAACCAGCGCATCGTTACCAAATCGCCGAACCACATATGGGCCGTTTCGTGCGAAATCAGCGTGGCGCGGGACAATTTCTGATCGCGGGTAGCTCCATTGTCCAGAAATAAACTCGACAGCTTGTAATCGATGGCTCCCGCGTGTTCCATGCCACCATATTGGAAATCGGGAATGGCTGCGAAGTCAAACTTCCGGAATGGGTAGGGAATCTGGGTGTATTCTTCGAGAAACGTTAAAGCATCAGCATGGAGGTTAAAGATCGGGTCCAGGCTGAGCCGGATTTTGGTCGTATCCGTTTCGCGATGAAGTAACGTCATCGGTCGACCTTTCACTGTCCGGGAAATGGGCGTGAATTTACCGGCTACAAACGAGAATAGGTACGTCGGGATGACTTCCGAAGCTAGAAAGTTGATCGTCTTCCGGTTGCCTGTTGCCGATGAATCCTTTACGGAAGCATTTGTCATAGCCTGCCAGCCTTTCGGAACGGTGAGGGACAGTTGAAACGAGGCCTTTATATCGGGTTGATCGAAGCAGGGAAACACTGTTCGGGCGCGGTCAGGAACGAGCAATGTATAGAGGTATTCATCGTTACGGTTAAGTGATGAATTGCCTGCCGTAAACTGAATCGAAATAGTATTATTTCCCGGCTTCAGAAAAGCAGTAGAAATTAACAGATGTTCGCTCTCAAAGACAATGGGAATGACGGTTCCGTTGACAGAAACTGACTGCAAATGAGCGCGTTCTTCCTTAAAATCAAGTTGGAGTGAAGCCATAGTTTCATTTTTCCTGTTGCGGGAGGTCGCCCAGTTAAATGTAATTGATTCACTCGCTGGAATAGGTTGGTTTTTTTGCTCCGGAATGTCGAACTTTAAAGCATAAGTCACTTTACTGATGGTTTGCTTCCGGGTTTTTGCCAAAGCCTGCGATACACCGGTTTCGACCGGTGGCGATTGAGCAAGTACAGGGTGGTGACCAGAAAGCATAGTAAGTACATAGAGTAGGCTTGCAGTAATGCCGTAACGAGTATTTCGTGGAGAGTTCCAGACCATTTTACGTAGTTGAAGGAAGTGCAAAGTTTGTTGATTATCGCGTATTGGCGGCCGATCAACCGGAAATGATAAACAACAAACCCTTAAGCTACAAACTAAACCTGGTTTGGCAGTGAGTTCGCAACGTTGGGTCAAAAATAATGCACACTATGAAATGGCATCTTACTTTTCGTGGTGATTGGTCGAATACAGCCGAAATAAATCCTTTATCTGCTGGTTACGGCATTCGTTTCAGCCGTTTCCGATCAATTGCTTTCTCTTTCCTGTTGCTTCTGCTAGTTGTTACTGGCCGCGCTGGTTCGGTGTTGATTCCGATGGATAACCAGCAGAGTAATCACCTCAAAGCTTACGGCATTGCCTACAAAGTGCTGAAAGACGGCGAAGATGTTGACTGGCTCCTGAATTATCGGGGCGGTAGTTTTCTGGTTAAGCAGACGCAGGCCGTTGAAACAGAATGCCGCGTTCGGGGTGTTTCGTTCGAAGCCATATCGGATGCCAAAGCTGCGTCGATCAGGCAGCAACTGTCTGATCCTGATCTGAATATGAACGTCGTAACGTTGCAGAAGGCGGCTAAAATTATCGTGTACTCACCAATCAAAGTTAGCCCGGCGGAGTTCGAGAATACCGATGCCGTGTTGCTGGTACTGACGTATGCTGAAATTCCGTATGAACTCGTGTATGATGAAGAAATACTGAAAGGCGACCTGCCCAAATATGACTGGCTTCACTTACACCATGAGGATTTTACCGGTCAATACGGCCGCAATATGCATCGGCAATCGCTGGCCGATATAAAAGCGCAGGAGGATATTGCCCGGAAATATGGCTACTCGAAAGTATCACAGATGAAACTGGCCGTTGCCAAAGGGATTAAGGAATTCTGCGCCGGTGGAGGTTATTTGTTTGCAATGTGCTCAGCCGCTGAAACGCTCGATATTGCACTGGCGGCCGAAGGGGTCGACATTGTCGGCAGCGCCTACGACGGTGATGGAGCTGATCCCGACGCTCAGGATAAACTCGATTTTACAAAAACATTAGCCTTTGGAAATTTTACGCTGGAAGGCGACAATGGTTACCGCGGTTTTTCGACTTTTTCCGACATTAATTCGGCGGGTGGACGCGGTTTCGATCAGCCGGGTGGTTTCTTTGAACTGTTCAATTTCTCGGCCAAATGGGATGTTATTCCGGCCATGCTCACGCAGAACCACGAGTCGATTATCAAGGAATTCTTCGGGCAGACGACGGCTTTTCGTAAGGGAGCCGTTAAGCCGAGTAGTCTGGTAATGGGTGAAGGTAAAACCTCCGATCGCTACATCTATGGTGAAGTAGGTCGAGGGCAGTGGACATTCTACGGCGGTCATGATCCGGAAGGAGCACGCGGTGGGGGCGGGGGTAACTTTCGCAACCCGACGGACCTGAATCTGCATCCTCACTCGCCGGGTTATCGATTGATTCTCAATAATGTACTCTTTCCGTCGGCCCGGAAGAAGAAACGGAAGACATAATGCCATAACGCTCTATAAGCACAAAAAACCAAAGAGTTGATAGTAATCGACTCTTTGGTTTTTTGTGCTTATAGAGCGTAACGCTTTCGCTATTGACCAGCTTTATAATTGTTTTGGCCTTTAAAACAAAGTCGATTGCGGGGGTGTCGTCTACTTTTGTTCCATCAAAACGGCAGAAAATGATCCATACAGAGCCCTGAAAGGCTTTAAACTCTGTAGGACTTTGGCTTTGAGCCGTAGAGCTGTGCCACGGTTACTAATTATGTACAAGCGAACCGTGGCACAGCTCTACGGCTCGAAGCCAAAGTCCTGCTCTCGACGCAATATAACTGTCGAATTGACTGGTATTTAGCGCAGAAGAGATGAATTACAAAACTGTAGATTACTACGTGGTCGCCGTTGCGGGGTGGATGGCTTTCCGGGTTTCATGGATAAGAATTTCATGTTCAATATGACCATGGAGAAATTTGGTTACCTGACCGGCAGAAGTCTTACCACGTTAAAACGTGATTTTAAGAAGGCATTCAACACGACACCGCAGAAATGGCTTACTCAAAAACGACTCGAACGAGCGCATTATCAGTTGACGAGGAAAAAGCGGAAACCAGTAGAGGTTTATTTTGAAGTAGGTTTCGAAAGCCTCTCGCATTTCTCTTTTGCGTTTAAAAAACAGTTTGGCTATTCTCCTGATTCTTTGATAAAATAGTAATTCTGAAATCATCAGATTGACCAACATGACTGGCCTCACCGGTTTCCCGGTCAGACTACTGTTATCTACTAGCCTACTGTCCCAAATTTGATAGAAAATGTCCCGAATAAGTAAAGCGTCTACAAAAAGTGGCTATACTTTTACGCAATAGGTCGCAACAGCCAAATCAGGGCCGATTTCAGGCAGATACCAACGGATGATCGTCGCCATTGGGATAGAAGTAGAACGACTTGATGGCTAATCCATACCTTATTGGTTCGGCTTACTGCCAACTAAAAACGGATCCTGCCCGGCTAAGTAGTTAGTTGAAAAAGGTTTTTCAGGCCTTCATTTAACTCGACGAGACTACCATGTCAATGTGTAACGGCCTGTTATATTTAGGGTTGAAAACCAGCAGACTATGAGCCAGAAGGGACTATACGTACAATATGGTTGTGGGTTATCGGCACCCACAGAATGGATTAACTTTGACACCTCCCCAACTCTACGTATTCAAAAAATACCCTTACTGGGGCGTTTGCTTAAAAATCAGCTTCCCTGCACTTTCCCCGCCAATGTTCGTATTGGTAATATTATCACGGGATTGCCCGTACCAGCCAATTCCTGTCTGGGTGTGTATAGTTCGCACATACTGGAACACCTATGCCTGAACGATTTTCGGAAGGCGTTGGAAAATACGTATACCATCCTGCAACCGGGTGGGTTATTTCGCTGCATCGTTCCCGATCTGGAGACGTATGCCCGACAATATGTTGCCGAACTTGAATCGGGCGACCCCAGGGCCAGTCACCGGTTTTTATCACCCTGGGGTGAACGCGCCATGCTGGGCGTTGAGAGTCGTCCGCGCGGGGCGAAGGGCATTTTAACGGCTTTGTTGGGTAATTCGCACCATCTGTGGATGTGGGATCGCCATTCGTTAACCAACGAACTGCAAGCCGCTGGCTTTGTCAGTATCCGACCCTGTGCATTTAACGACTCAACCGATCCGATGTTTCGCTATGTAGAGGACCCTGACCGCTTTCAGTCGGCGGTTGTGCTTGAATGCACCAAACAACTAAAAAAGCCGTAAGCCGATCCACTATTTTCAGGGCGTTAATCAGCATCAGTAAAGAGACCAATTGCCAACAGTTGTTGCGACAGGTTGAAAGGATTGACGAAATCACTCCGTTCAGCAACAGTAGGCAATGCTTCTCAATTGCCTTTGGTAACCGTATTCTCTCGAAAAACGCTGATTTATGAACGTAGTCGTACGTGTGTTCGCCAGTCTTGTCCTGCTTATGATGTCTCTTCCTGTTGTTGCACAGCCAAACGCCAGTAAAGAGGAGTGGATTCCACTATTCAATGGTAAGGACCTGCGCGACTGGGACATCAAGATTGCCGGGCTTCCCCTGAATGATAATTACAAAAATACCTTCCGGGTCGAAAATGGGGTGCTTCGAATAGCCTACGATCAATACAAAACGTTCGATGGGAAATATGGGCACATGTATTACAAAACGCCCTTTTCATACTACATCGTCCGGTTTACATACCGTTTCGTTGGCAACCAGACACCCGGCGGAGATTCGTGGAATGTTCGCAATAGCGGAGTTATGGTGCATTCGCAGTCGGCTTCGAGCTTATCGCTGGGGCAGACGTTTCCCGTATCGCTGGAATTGCAATTACTGGGCGGATTAGACAAAGGAGAGCGTCATACCGCCAATCTGTGTACGCCCGGCACACAAGTACACATGGGTGGCAAACTCCGGGCCGAACATTGCATCGACTCCGATTCTAAAACCTACAATGGTGATCAGTGGGTAACATCGTCGGCCATTGTGCTGGGCGATTCCATAGTCCATCACCTGATTGGCAGGGACACCGTTCTGACCTACGAAAAAACACAGGTTGGTGGTGGGTTTGTCAGTCGCGATCACGACTGGAATGCTGGCCATTTCAGCCAGGAAGCGGCTTCCTATTGGATTAGCCGTGCCAACACACCCCTGAGCGAAGGCTACATTGCTCTCCAGGCCGAAAGCCATCCAATTGATTTTAAAAGCGTTGAAGTGCTTAATCTGAAGGGCTGTACTGACCCGAAAGCGCTGAACTACAAGTCCTATTTCCTGAAATCAGATAACACCCAGTGTCGATATAAGTAGGATTTTCGCTTCGAGCCGTAGAGCCGTGCCACGGTTATTACTGATGAGCAAATAAACCACTGTCCGCCGTGCGGTGGCACGGCTCGAAGTCAAAGCCCTGATAAGAAAAAGTAAGTGTACGGATTTAACCAGTTTCTCAATCTTCCTTTACGTCAAACCTGATGAATCGTTCCTGTCTTTATACACTTGGTCTGCTGATCGGTGGACTTTCTGCTCATGCACAGTCCTGGCAACCGGTTACTCCGCAAAATACCTGTGAAACCCGTCATGAAAACGCGGCCGCTCTGGTTGGAGACAGCCTGTATGCCATTGGCGGACGAGGGATAAAACCGCTTGAGGCACTCAATCTGAAAACATTAATCTGGAAACGTTTACCGACTCCACCGGTCGAGATGAATCATTTTCAGGCGATCAACTACAACGGCGAAGTTTATGTAATGTGTGCTTTTGAGGGGAAATACCCGCACGAAACACCCATTCCGAACATTTATATCTACAGCCCTAAAAAGGGCGAATGGCGCAAAGGACCAGAAATTCCGAAAGAGCGGCTTCGCGGTTCGGCAGGCGTTGTGGTTTACAAAGACAAAATTTACCTGAGCTGCGGAATAATCGATGGCCATTGGGACGGCCATGTTGCCTGGCTGGATGAATATGATCCGAAAACCAATACCTGGAAACGACTGGCCGATGCGCCCCGCACCCGCGATCACATTTCAGCGGCTGTAGTCGGCGACAAAATGTATCTGGCAGGTGGTCGAAATTCGACGGCTCGTATCAATAAAGTGCTCGAAACGACTATCGCGGAGGTCGATGTCTATGATTTCAAGACCAATCGCTGGGAAACACTGCCAGCCACATCCAACATTCCAACGCAAAGGGCCGGTAGCACGGCGGTTACGCAGGGCGGAAAAGTTTGGGTAATTGGCGGTGAAACAACACAGCTACTAGCCCATAACGAGGCCGAAGCCCTCGATCCCAAAACCAATCGCTGGACATCCGGCCCGAAAATGAACCAGGGTCGTCATGGTACACAGGCGGTTGTGTACGACGGAAAAATTTATATTGTTGCCGGTTCGGCCAATCACGGTGGAGGGCCTGAACTGAATACGGTTGAGGTCTTGAAATAAGCGTTGACTCCACTGGCATCAGGAAAATCTTCTACTGATGCCAGTGGAACTGTCGGTTATCTTAAACGGTCGGCAATTGCCATGAATTACGGTAGTGCGCCTTTACCAGCTCGTTTGCTTTAGGATTACTGGTAACTGTGCCTGTCGCATCGTCCCAGAATAATTGCTGTCCCAGCCGATGCGCCATGTTTCCTAATTGTGCGTGTACGGCTACATTACGCCCCACATCGACCGGGCAGTTAGGCTGCTGACGACTTCGAATGCACTCAACGAAGTTAAGCGTGTGTCTGTCGAGATCTTTGCCATCGCCGAATCGCACTGGCATAGCGGGAGTGAGGTACTTGCCCGCTTCAACCTCTGGCAACACCTCCCACTTGCCCCGATCAATAACTACTGTCCCCAGATTACCAATAAAAGCCACCCCGTGATCGCGGTCGTAGGGGCCGCGCCCAGTACCGAGTGATTGCTCCCACGACAGGGAGAAATTGCCATAATCATAAAGGACCTGCATGGTGTCGGGGGTTTCGCCGTCGTGATCCGGAAAGCCAAATCGGCCACCCATCGCCATCACTGATTTGGGCGCAGTGACCTGCATTCCCCATAACGCAATATCGATCATGTGGGCTCCCCAATCGGTCATTAAACCACCGGCATAATCCCAGAAATAACGGAAAGTTCCATGGAAACGGTTGCGGTTGAATGGACGTTGGGGTGATGGTCCCAGCCACATCGCATAGTCGACACCTGCCGGAACGGGCTCATTGGCAACTACCGGAAAGGTTTTGCCATAGGGCATAAAAGCCCAGGTTTTCACCGACCTGATTTTGCCGATTTGCCCAGATCGTACGAAATCGAGAGCTGCTTTCCAATGCTCACCACTTCGCTGCCATTGCCCAACCTGCACAATGCGCTTGTGTTTACGAGCGGCCGCCACCATCAGATCACATTCCTCGATACTATTGGCTAATGGCTTTTCTACATACACGTCTTTACCCGCCTGGCAGGCATAAACCGTTGGCAGGCAGTGCCAGTGGTCGGGTGTTCCAACAATAACCGCGTCGATGTCTTTGTTTTCCAAAAGCTTTCGGAAATCAGCATAGAGCGTAGCCTTCTGACCTGCTGCTGCGGGTAGTTTTGCCAGCTCGGCCGCCCGTTTATTGAGTACGTTCTGATCGACGTCACACAGCGCGATACAACGTACACCCTGATTTTTTAGCATCGATGTCAGGTCGGCCCAGCCCATATTGTTACAGCCAATCAGGCCAATCGATACGGTGTCGGCGGCTGAAAACTTTCGTTGCAGGTCAGTTGCTGTCAGCTCATTCGGAAGCAACGTTGTCAAGCCCGTGGTAACAGCCAGCTGAGTAGAGTTTTGTAGAAATTGTCGGCGCGTCGTCATGAAAAAAGGTAGTAAGAGCCAGGAGTTAGTTAGGAGTACTACCAAAAGCCAGCGAATCATTTTTTCTTTACGATTCACTGTAAGTTTTGCGCTAATCGGCAATAGTGGTTGATTGGAAATCTATACAAATGGCCCACATTGTTACGAATAGCTATGATTCAGCTTGCTGATTGGCGATCGACTAGTTTGTTCTCTTTGTTTGTTATGTCACTTTTTCGGCCTATGCAATTGCCTTCGCACATACCTCAAATCGAACAATTCTGTGATGATGAACTGCTTCGGTTTTGCCTTGCTAATCCAGAACTGAATGTTGAGCGTGACGAGAACGGCATATTGTTTATTACTAGGTCTTCCCCCACCTTCTAACCAGTTCTAATAATAGTGAGCTAATTGGCGAATTTGTCATTTGGAATCGAAAGAGCAAAGCCGGGAAGGTCATAGACTCGAATGGTGGGTTTTTTCTGAAAGATAAATCCTTGAAAGCGCCGGATGTAGCCTGGATTCGTAAAGATCGTTGGGATGCACAGAGTCACGATGAAAAAAATCATTTCCGTACCTGGCTCCTGATTTTGTCCTGGAATTGCAATCTGATTCTGACAACATCAATGACCTGAAAAGAAAGATGGAAAAATTTATTCAGAATGGTGTTCGGTTGGCGTGGTTAGTGTCAACCCGTGAATAGCAGACGTATCGTTACCGATCAGGTCAGGAAGTCAGCCTGATTCTTTTCGCCAGTACACTTTATGGAGAGGATGTGTTGCCGGGTTTTGAGACAGTATTGGCCGATATTCTGGAGTTATAACTTCTTGCTCATACTATAAGAATGCCCCGCCTGATGTCAGGCGGGGCATTCTTATGGCGTGAACGACCGAAAGTTCGCTAAACCGGAAAATCGTTGGTGGCGCGGACTTCCGATCCGAAAATCAATACGGTTGGGCCGACTGCGATTCTTCAGCTGCCTGACGGACTCCTTCTGCCTGCGTTTCATTCGGTGTAGCATGACCGGTGTTGTCCTGTCGAATACCTTCTGCCACCCGACGCCCGTAATCCTCGTCACATTTCGTGAACAACTCGATCATCTTATCCTGAACGACTTTATGAGCTGGTTTCAACGCCCCAACCAGGTTATTAATCAGATCATCGCGTTCCCAGTCTTCAAACGACCGATACCGTTCGCCTGCCTGTTTAAAATCGTTGGTACGCTCAATTTTTTGCCGAACCAGATTCCCGGCAACGTAAGGCGTGTGGTCGGGACCGGGTTTTGTCGATTCTTTCAAGCCACCCAGTGATGATGGCTCGTAATTGACATGTGGATTTTGCCCCGGTGCGGTGTCTACGATATAGGCCATCTGACCATCGCGCTGGTTGGTTGCCACTCGTTTTTTCGGTGCATTGATCGGAAGTTGCAGGTAGTTGGCGCCAACGCGATACCGTTGCGTGTCGGAATACGACAGCGTCCGTCCCTGAAGCATTTTATCGTCCGAGAAATCCAGACCGTCAACGAGTACGCCTGTCCCGAATGCTGCCTGCTCAACCTCTGCGAAATAGTTTTCGGGATTACGATTTAGCACCATCCGGCCAATGGGTAAAAATGGAAACTGGTCGGTTGGCCAGAGTTTGGTATCATCCAATGGGTCGAAATCGAGTTCGGGATGGTCGTCGTCGCTCATGATCTGTACGCAGAATTCCCATTCCGGAAACTCACCCCGCTCAATAGCTTCATACAGATCCTGCGTCGAGTGGTTGAAATTCTTACCCTGAATCTGTTCGGCCTGTTCCTGGGTCAGGTTTTTGATTCCCTGTTTCGGTTCCCAGTGGTATTTTACCAGAACCCCTTCGCCGGCGTCATTGACCCATTTGTAGGTGTTGACCCCTGAGCCCTGCATTTGCCGGTAAGTGGCCGGAATACCCCAGGGCGAGAACAGAAACGTAATCATATGCATGGCTTCCGGCGTATTGCTAATGAAGTCGAAAATACGTTCGCCATCCTGCCGATTCGTTACCGGGTCGGGTTTGAAAGCGTGAACCAGATCCGGAAATTTCATCGCATCCCGAATGAAAAACACTTTCAGATTATTCCCGACTAAATCCCAGTTGCCATCTTCCGTATAAAATTTGGTCGCAAAACCCCGTGGGTCGCGTAGTGTTTCGGGTGAATGGCCGCCGTGAATGACGGACGAGAACCGCACAAATACGGGCGTCTGTTTACCTTTCTGCTGGAACAATTTCGCCCGCGTATATTTCGCAATGGGCTCGTTTCCCACCATACCATAGGCTTCAAAATACCCATGGGCACCTGCGCCACGTGCATGCACAACCCGCTCCGGAATCCGCTCTCGGTCGAAATGGGTGATTTTTTCCAGAAACTGATAATTCTCCAGTGTCGTTGGCCCGCGGCTCCCAACCGTGCGCGTGTTCTGATTATCGCTAATGGGGTGGCCTTGTCGGGTTGTTAGCGTTTGATCATCGGCATTGGCATTGCCCTTATCTGACTGGCCATTTGCCGGATGACCATTGCCATTCTGGTTTTTCGTTTCCATAGTGAAAAGATTAAACGTAGTATCTAGTTAACCACCAGACTTTGCAGGGTGTTTAGGCAGATACGGAAATTTAATGTACGAAGGGAGCATACTGAACGGGCTGTTCTTTCGGGAAGTTGGCAGGCCAAAAGCTGATTTCTGCTATTTGGGCAACAGGTCAAATGAGCCGGTGGTCGGGTCGAAATTGTATTGGCGCGGAATACCGGTGGCTAGTTCAACTTTCTCGATGTCTTCGGGGCTGATCGATTCCAGTTTCATAACCAATGTCCTCAGACTGTTGCCGTGGGCGGCTACGAGCACATTTTTTCCGGCTTGCAGACAAGGCAGAATAGTCGATTCGAAATACGGAATGACGCGGTTATACGTATCGGCCAGGTTTTCGCCATGCGGAGGGCGGTCTGTGAAACCTCGACGCCAGCGGAACACCTGTTCGGCACCGAATCGTTGTTCGGCTTCGTCTTTATTCATGCCCTGTAAATCGCCGTACATGCGTTCGTTGAGGGCGGCATTGCGTTGGATGGGGAGGTCGGTCTGTCCGATTTCCTGCAGAATAATGGCCATCGTTTCAATAGCCCGCTGCAATTCGGATGTAAATCCAATGCCGAATCGATCGTCTTTTAGCAGGATTCCTGCTTCTCGGGCTTCGTGCCGACCCAGTTCGGTTAAGGGCGTGTCTACATTACCAGTGAACCGGTTTTCCAGATTCCACTGGGATTGTCCGTGTCGGACGATGACAAATAAAGGCATGAGGTGGGCGAATGGTCCTGTTTAATACTACTCGTTTGACTCACAAAGTGTTTGCCAATGGATTGGTTCCTGGCTACAGCCATTCCAGTGGCTTATTACTTCTCCTCCCCGGCTGATTCTGAGGGGGCACCCTATGAAAACTGATTTTTTTGAAACCGCCACCTGATTTAGTGTGTTGTCAAATTGAGCTAATCTCAATTAATCGTGCGTCGGTTGCCGTTTCTAACCGGCGATTTTTCCTTCACATACCAACCAATTATTATGAGCAAAATTGCTTTGTTTGGTTTCGGCCGGATTGGTCGTACAGCTCTCCGAATCGCTCTGCGCGATAACCTCTTTACGCCTGTCGCTATCGCCGACATCAAAGACGAATCTACACTGGCAGCCCTTTTTTCTGTAGATACCAACTACGGTCGCTGGCATGAGCCCGTTAGTGGAACAGAAGGCCATCTGAAAATTGGCGATCGTGACATTCCTTATTACAATTCGGCAAAAGAAATTCCGGATTGGGGCGCTATGGGCGTCGATCTGGTCATTGACTGTACAGGGCGGGCTACGGTTCGCTCGATAGCACAAGCTCACATCGACCGGGGTGCTAAACGCGTCCTGATCAGCGCGGCCAGTAAAACACTGGACGATTGTGATGCTGTATTGCTGAAGGGCATTAATCTGGAAACATTCGATCCGGAAAAACACAAAATTATCAGCATGGCCAGTTGTACAACCAATGCGCTGGCGGCTGTTGTAAAGGTTATTAAAGATAATTTTGGCATCAAATCGGGTCTGTTCTCCACGGTTCATGCTTATACTAACACCCAGTCGCTGACCGACCAGCCAATGAAAGACCGGCGCGATTCGTGGGCAGCGGCTGAGAACGTGATTCCGTCTTCGTCAGGTGCGGCCAAGGCGCTGAAATTTATCTGGCCAGATTTACAGATCACGGGTAAAGCGTATCGCGTACCGGTTCGGACAGGCAGTATCGCCGAATTGAACCTGCTGACCGAAAAAGATTGCTCGGTTGAGGAGGTAAACGAGGCATTCCGGAAAGCAGCTGCTGAAGGTCCGCTCAATGGGGTCATGGATGTACTGGAAGGCGAATGGGTATCGAACCGGATTGTTGCTGATCCACACTCATCGATTATTGACCTGCCTTTGACGGCCAAACAGGGTGACCTGTTATCCGTTGCGGCCTGGTACGATAACGAATGGGGCTATGCTACCCGTTTGGCTGAAGTAGCCGCTCATTTAGCATCGAAATAGAGTAATGAATTGGAGCCAGGGGCAGGATAGACTATATTTTCAATATATGGCCTATCCTGCCCCTGGCTCTTTTTTTGCAAAGAGAGCAATGAAGCTGTTAATAGTATCCGTTAAAAATAGGGAAGGTATGTATAATTATAAATTTTATATATTTAAACGATTCTGATACTTGGCTATTCGTAAATGAACAGACAGAAATTAAAAAGACGTATACTTTGGGGATTAGCCATTGGCTTCATTTTAGTGAATGTTGTTGCCTTTTTTCACGCCTATAAGTTTACCCATTTCGCTGATACTGAAGGTAAAATCACAGAAAGCCCTGATAAGCTTTCTGTGATCGATAAAATAGAGCCTTTGCTTTTTGGTATAAATAATCCAAGGCCAGAAAATAGAATGAAGCCAACACAGCTGTTTGAAACCGTAAAGCTTCAAAGCAATAAGTCAATCGGATGCTGGCATATAAAGGCCGATAGCGCGAAAGGGACTATAATTTTATTCCATGGCTACGCTGGTGACAAATCAAAAATGCTTGATAAGTCAGATGAGTTTTTAAAACAGAGCTATAATACTTTTTTGGTGGACTTTATGGGAAGTGGCGAGTCGGAGGGGAATCAAACAACCATTGGTTTCAAAGAAGCCGAAGAAGTAAAAACCGCATTTGATTATTTGTCAAGAAATGGAGAGAAACACATTTATCTGTTTGGAACCTCGCAAGGGGCCGTTGCGATTTTGAAGGCACTCTACGATTACCCACTTAGTCCGAAGGGAATCATACTGGAATCCCCCTTTGGGTCAATGTATCAAACGACTTGTGCAAGGTTTACAGCTATGAAAGTTCCTTCGTTTCCAATGGCCGGACTGCTGGTTTTCTGGGGAGGTTTTCAAAATGACTTTTGGGCGTTCGGGCATAACCCAACCGACTATGCAACCCGTGTGAAATGCCCAACGCTACTACTTTACGGCGAGCAGGATAAGAATGTAAGCAGGCAGGAAATCGATGACATTTACAAAAATTTAACCGGCAAAAAAGAGCTAATAACGTATCCACTTGCCGGACATGAAAATTTTTTAAAACAATACAAACGAGCGTGGATTCGAGATACTCAGCATTTTTTACAAACCATTGGAAAATAGCCAATATTGCCTGGTAAGACGTATAGTATATTTGTGATATAGTTAGAAATGTAGGGAAAATAATTGATTTATTTAATTATCTATAAGATAGATACAACTATTTTAAATTGTACTAAATCAATTTTTGCCAGAGCTTGCCGATCTTTGTATTTTGATCAGATACAACCTTTATGGCATCAACTCGTTCTAATACAGCGCTTTTCGGCGCCGAATTGGTAGGGACCGCTCTCTTGCTTTTTATCGGGTTGAGTGTTGTTATTTTCAACTGGGGAACAGATTCTGTTATGGCAACGCTTGTCCCCTCAGAATCGTTACGTCGGGTCATAACCGGTTTTCTGTTTGGTTTAACGGGCTGCCTGATAACACTGTCGCCGGTTGGCAAAATCAGTGGAGCACACATCAATCCAGCAGTAAGTATAGCTTTCTGGCTTCGGGGTAAAATGAAAACCCGGATTATGATTGGCTACGTCTTTAGCCAGTTAATTGGGGCCGTTATTGGCAGTCTGCCGTTGTTATTTTGGGAACAACAAGGCCAAAGCATACGCTATGGAATCACGTTGCCCGGCGACGCAGGCATACAAGTGGCATTTATTGGCGAAGCGTTAACCACGGCCTGCCTGATTCTTCTTTTGTTCCTGTTCGTTGGCAATAAAAAGCTTCGGAATTATACGCCTTATACGATCCCTTTTCTATACGGATTTATGGTTTGGGCTGAGGCCCCTTTTTCCGGATGTAGCACGAATCCGGCGCGTAGTTTTGGGCCTGCCATTATTAGTCAGTACTTCACGGATTATTGGCTATACTGGCTGGCTCCTTTGACGGGTGTCATTGCGGTCGTGACCGTATTCCGGCTGCTCCGGTTACACCATTATTACCACCTTGAAGCGGCTCGGGTTAGTTATCACAACAGTTATACGCCCCAATGTTTAAAAACAACCGATAACCTATTCAAAGAAACGGCGCCGGTTGGGGTAAGTTCTTGATTTAAAGGTGAATATGTTGCCTGAAAGCTATCGAAATTTTAGATCAACCACGATCGCGCGGTGATCAGAACCTTCCTGATCGAGGGTTCGAAAGGACAGTGGAGTGAAACCGCCGTTCACAAACGCATGATCGATCGGGATCATCATGGGCGGTAAAAAGCTTGGCCAGGTAGGTTGCGTTTTGATTTGCCGGGCAGCGACCAATACTCCTTTCTGGCCCGTTTTCATACGGCCCTCATCAGGCTTGAACAATTCTTCGTAAATAGGCGAAAACGGGCTAATGTTAAAGTCGCCAATCAGGATCGTTGGCCTTGCGTTATACCGGGTTTTATGGGCAGCATAAGCCAGTTGCGCATTCCGTTCGCGAAACCAGCTGGGAATTACCGGTGTGTGTGGATGAACCGTAACCAGCTCTATCGCCCGACCACGAACCTGTGTAGTTAGGGAGATAATGTGAAGTTTGCGAGCCAGCGGCAAATCGATCTGGAAGGCAGTACGACTTCCAACGAGCGTCCAAACCTGCTGCTTCGACGGGCAGGCAAACCAGTAGGGAAATTCGGCTGCTACCTGAGCTGTTACGAAACGAATTTTATCGGGTGTCATCTCCTGCAATACATACAGGTCAGAACGTTTCTGTTTGAGCATGGCTACTGTAGTCGCATACTCCTCGCGCGCATAAAGCACATTGGCATGAACTACCCGGACATCGCCCTTCGGCGATGGAATTACCGAATCATAATCGCCCGGTATCCAGGGAGTTTGATTCAGATAAGCCGTACCGATCAGCGATACAATTGCCAGAACTGATAGAGCTGGCTTTACTTCTTTCCAATAAATAAGCCAGTAAAGAAACCATAGCCCAATGAAGCCGTACGATAACCATTGGTATTGAATGGTAAAATGGCTGAACAGTTCAAAAAAATAGAAACGCCCCAGAAACCGACCCGCTAATGAACAGGTAAAGAGCCCAATGGACAAAACCGCTAGCCAGCGATTAAGCCAGTGCGCATTAATTTGTTTTTTGGGTAAACGAGATCGGTATGCGGCAGATGAAGTCGAGGCAAGCATAGAGTAAAGCTATCATACCCGACAACGATTTTGACTAACGAATAGCCTGTTTGGTCGGGTTTCTCGTCGTTATCAACGAGTAGTTTTATCCGTCGGTTGATCTTAAATGTGTTGGATACTTCTCAAATATAGCTAAAAAAGGCTCATTGGTCTCTTTACGGTCTAGCACACGCCAAAAAAACAAGCATGAAAAAACGGGCCATCGGGCGACTTGTCAGCAGCTGTCTATTTACTCTTCTGGTTATCTATTCGGAAACTTTAACCTTTGGACAAACCTCGAAACCACAGTTTCGGGTCCTGGCCATGACCGAAGCTGGTGGCATCCATGCGCCTTTTGTGGCTGCGGCTAAAGTCTGGTTAAAACAGCTGGCCGATGAAAACAACTTTACAATTGATTACATCGAAAACGCAGAACCTGTCAATGATGCATTTTTGGCTAATTATCAGCTATTTATCCAGTTAAATTATCCCCCTTACATGTGGAGCGATACGGCAAAGGAGGCTTTCCGGAACTACATCACGCAGGGCAAAGGAGGCTGGGTTGGGTTTCATCACGCTACGCTGCTGGGCGAGTTCGACGGTTATCCGATGTGGCCCTGGTTTTCGGAGTTTATGGGCGGCATCCGTTATAAAAATTACATCGCAAGCTTTGCTAAAGCAACCGTACAGGTCGAGGCTAAAAATCATCCTTGCATGAAAGGAGTACCGGCCACGTTTGAGGTGCAAAAAGAGGAATGGTATACGTACAACAAAAGTCCCCGCCCGAATGTCAACGTGCTGGCAACCGTTGATGAATCGAGTTATTCACCCGATTCGGAGATAAAAATGGGGGGCGATCACCCGGTAGTGTGGTCAAATGAGCACGTGAAGGCACGGAATGTATACGTTTTTATGGGCCATCATCCTGATCTGTTCAGGAACAATGTCTTCACAACTATTTTCAGAAATGCTATATTTTGGGGTGCCGGAAAATGAGTGAAGAGATTATTTACGTAGCCAAACGATACATAGACCAATGCCGGGGAAATTAAGCAGGGCGGGAATTTTACTCTACTTCCAGCCTGCTACTCAAACACTGCGTGCGCAATCCGTTCAGGTGCTTACCAACCAGGTTGGTTATGAGGGCAGTAAAGCAAATAAAGCGATTGTTGTCGCTGATCGACAACTTACCATTCCGAATTTTCAACTCAACAATACGGGAGCCGGTATTTAGTGGTCCGGTAAAAAAATGGAAAAAATGGCGGCACTTAAAACAGCTGATGCCATTGGGTTGCTGCTACAAAACAGGGAATCTGTTTCTGCCTTTTTTGTTTGATTTTCAGGAACCGTATTAGATCGATCTGGAGACGTATATGAACCCTCATTATCAATACAATATTTCCCTATCCTCCTTTGCCAAGCTTTCGGGACGAAGTTTAAGCGGGATTTTATAAAAATCTTCAACACAACACCCGAAAAGTGCTTACAGAAAAAGCGTTTGGAGCAAGCCTACTATCTGATTTCAACGAAAAAGCTAAGTCCCTCAGCGGTGTATTTGGAAGTTGGTTTTGAAAACCTGTCGCATTTTTCGACTGCCTTTAAAAAAAAGTTTGGCGTCAACGCTTCGGATTTGTAACACAATACAGTTATTACGATCAAGACCATGAGCTGAAAGTCCATAGCCTACTCCTTGGAGTTTTCCTTTAGTAGAAACTAATCGGCCAACAAAACGCTCCTACAAAAGACGAAAAACTACTTTCATATATGCTTCTTAAGCGGAGCGAATAAAGAGAATTTATCTAACAGAGGTTACAATCAGAAACGGTCATTTCTGGTTAGTAACCCCTGTGAACTAGTCCATCCAAATAGCACACAGCTTATTAGTATAGAATTCGTTGCCCTTTAGGAATGGTTGAAATATGGTTCAGCTTACCCTGTCTAAAATCCTGGTAAAGCCGACGAATGTCCTCCTGCGTATCGCCAATGAAAGGCCCATGTGATACAATTTCGTCCCCCTGACGTTCGCCAGCATAAAGAATGACGCGACCGCCCGTTTCACCGGCCGCTAATCTAAGTTCGCTCAGGGCATCATCATTCGCGAATCTGTCAAGCCAGCCCACCTGATCTTGCGTTAAATGTTTCATCGCGTCGCCAACTTCCACACTACCTTCAAGCGCATATAAAAAGGCGGTGTAATGTGCAGGGATGTATTGTACGGTAGATGTATGGGGTGACAACCGGATATCGGCCAGAATCAAGGGCGTATAATTCTGAACGGGTGACGTTACACCCGCCAAAGAGCCGCTGTATACCTTGATATCCACTGACCCATCCGTGACGCTGGGCACATGGTTTAAAGGAATATCCTGTACCCGTGGTGTAGCCCAGCGGTCTTTCTTGGGCAGAGTCAACCATAATTGCAAGAGTCTCATATTCGCTTCTCGCTCGATGGTTTCGGTATGAATCACGCCACTACCAGCCGTCATTAGTTGTAAATCGCCCCCATTCATGCGGTAAGCCTCATCACCCATTTCACCTTCCAGCAATAGGGATACCGTTTCAAAACCAGCGTGGGGATGTGGTCCACCGGCTGGCTGTTCATCCCGTTTTTCGAGCCGATCATCCATCAACACGATAAACGGATCGCTCTCTGAAAAGTCAACCTGAATGAGAGGACTGGCAAGATGGCCCGCTCCTAAAAATCCCCGCTGGGCCTGGGGTGTATATATGTTGGCAAGATTTCGTTGAATGATCATACCACTACCTGGTTTATGAAGGGTCAATGATTGGGTACCCTTTTCTTCGGCAAATTTACTACATTTACTATACTTTGGTAAGTAATATACTTGAGTATAGTACTATACTCAAGTATAGTGCCAATCCCAATAAGATAAGCAACCAGCTCATAACAAACCGATATTCTATGGAACCAACAAACGTAATACCTGAGGAATGTGGCCGTACTTTGCGTCCAATCCGAGATGCACTGGATGTATTAAATGGAAAGTGGAAGTTGCCTATTATCGTAGCCCTTACCTTCGGGGAGAAGCGTTTTGGGGAAATCGCCAAAGAGGTTCACGGGATTACGGATCGAATGCTATCCAAAGAATTACGGGATCTGGAGTTGAACGGGTTGGTCAAGCGCCACTTATACGATACCTATCCCGCTAAGGTGACATACACGTTAACAGCTCATAGCCAAACGCTACATGAAGTGATTGAATCCTTACGAAAATGGGGAGAGTTACACCGGAAAAAGATGATCTCGAACGATAAATGAAGGAAAGGAAATTTTAGCTGGACCGTCTTAAAAAACATTGGCTTACTACCTTTAACTGAACAGTAAGAGTATGTTTGAAGTATTCTTCGGTTAAATGTAGCACTTACACGTCGGGTTATTACTCGTATCCAAACCGAAGGGGCCTGGGAAGCAAGCCACTGGAGCATCAGGTTATTACCCAGTAATAGAGAATAATAAAAAAACGTCCTGAGTAAGTGCTCAGGACGTTTTTTTATTATTCTCTAATAACTCCAATACCCTTCAACCCAAACCCGCCCTCGGGGTGTTTGGCGCCAGTAGCCGGGATTCCAGGTTTTATACCGGTCTGGTTTTGAATAAGTAGCATATCTAGGTGTAACTGTCTGATAGTGACCATTTATCCAGATGCGATCCCGCCCTCGCTGGACGTAGTGCCCCGGAACCCATACTTGCTCTATTGGTGCTTTATGCATGGGCGGGGTACTAGGAATGACGATGACCCTACTGGGCGTTTGTGCCGTAGCCGTATCTGACTCGATTGTACACAACGCAGGGAGTAATAAACTTGCTAATGCCAATACTTTCACATTCGTTTTCATAGCGTTTACTGATTAAGTTCGGCAGAAACCGCAAACTTCATCAAGTCTGAAGACCGTTTTCTGCTCCAATTATCATTGCTAGGCTATAGTTTATAAACCGAAAAGTTTCAAACCTGGCAATATATCAACCTATCTTAATGCGATATTGTTATAACGTATTGGAGTTCTCAGGAGGTTGGTCCTATTGGGGAAGGATTGAAAGGCACTTTAATGAACTATATGATTGGCATAAATTATAGATAATAATAGCTGATCACTTCTTTTAAAAGTACAATTAATGAACTTATTTGATTCGTCTACGAAACTACTTCAATACCTTAATGAAACTGAACTGAACATATAGCTCCAACTCATGGAACTCTTGGTTAATCCGTAAATTTTAGTGGGGTTACTAATCGCCATTCTGACTCTGGATTTTTGCGCTCAAACATAATGTTGAAGGCAAACTCTGTATTTTCTCCCTTAATCTCGGTCAACTTGTGTCCGTCTGGCTGCTCCTGATTAAGTTGTTTATACAGTGCTACCTTATAACGGGTACTTCGGATTTTCATCTGGTTAAGGCGCTGGGTTAATTCCTGGGAAAAGCGTAATGAAATTGAATGCATGCTTATTGATTGATCCTTTATTGTATCCCTAAAACGAGAGATAGCACTCCTAAAGTCTTTCCGTTAAATCTGATTTACCTAAATAAATTGAACTATACAATTAGTTATTCGTAGTTAGTCTGGTCTATTATTATCCACTGGCTTCGACCGACGTTCAGAAAGCAATCAAAAAAATCATAAAACGGTCAATGGCTTATAAACTGGCCTTGACTCACAAAGTAAATAATCCATTTGGCTGTAGCAGGCAGTTAGTGCAGCGATGGGCTGAACAATGGCTACTCTATGCGGCCTGATATCTGATAGCAGCAGTTAAGGAAGAGTGAACGAACGGCTGCGTGTCTACAAATGGAGTGACAAAAGTTCACTATCATAAAAGCAAAAACCGCCGGATTTCTCTGCCCAGCGGTTTTGCTTAAAGGTTTACTGATTTACAGGCTGCAACCTGAATATATAGCCCGGTTCTTCAACTGATACGTACAGATAACCGTCTGGCCCCTGTTTGATGTTGCGAAGGCGTCCGACGTTCTTGAGCAGATTTTCCTGCTTAACAACTTTGTTACCCTCCATCACACAACGATTCAGGTACTGGAACCGCAGGGACCCAATCAATAGATTACCTTTCCAGCCGGGGTATTTAGGGCTGTCGACGAAGGCCAGACCCGATGGCGCAATAGACGGTAGCCAATAGGTAAGTGGCTGTTCCATACCTTCTTTTGCTGTAAGGTTAGTGATGGGTTTTCCATCATAATTGATGCCGTAGCAAATAATCGGCCAGCCATAGTTAGCTCCTTTTTTAACGATGTTCAACTCATCGCCCCCGCGAGGACCGTGCTCATTCGTCCAGATTTCGCCTGTAACCGGGTGTTTGAGCATGCCCTGTGGATTGCGGTGCCCATAAGAATAAATGGAGCCACGTGCATTTTTATCCTTTACAAACGGGTTATCTTCCGGAATTCGGCCATCGTCATACAGTCGGTGAACTTTACCCAGATCGTTGGCAATCGATTGCGGGTTTTCCTTTTCATTTCCTCGCTCTCCCACGGATACAAACAGATAACCTTTGTTATCGAAGGCCATCCGGGAACCATAGTGGTGACGGGTTTTTGAGTAGGGCATCGCTTCAAAAATGACCTTTTGATCGGTCAGCGTGTTGCCTGCTAATTTGGCACGCATGATGGCCGTCGTAGAAAGTTTCTGATCGCCTTCATTCTTGACCGCAGAATACGAAAAATACACAAACTGATTTTTGGCAAAATCAGGATGCAATACAACGTCGAGAAGGCCACCCTGCCCTTCGGCCAAAACAGTCGGGCCGCCCGAAATTTTGGTTTTTTGCTGGTTCTGCCCAACCCGGTAAATATCGCCGGAACGGGTGCTCACCAGCATATCGCCTTCGGGTAAGAAAGCCAGCCCCCACGGAGAGCCTAAATCTTTCGCAATCGTATCAAGCTTAACGGTCTGGCCTTCCGACGAAAAAACGTTTGATGTCGGTTTGCTGGCAAACTTATACTGATCAACGTTTTTCAGGCTTTCCAGAATCAGGTCAGCGAGTTCGCCGATTTCTTTTTCATTCAACGTAGCTTTCCAGGTCGGCATTCCCAGGTCAGGGTATCCTCCCGAAATACTCGTCATGAGTTCGGCTTTTCCCGTACCATGTTTCCACTTCCGATCCACGAAAGCTTCCACTTTTTCGCCATGGCACGAAGAGCAATAAGTCTGATAATTCTCCCGGGCGGTTTTAACGACTGGTTTTTGGTCGATAAGAAAACTGCTCAGGCAGAACACGACCGCAAAGGCAGCACCAATGGTATAGCGTAGCATACAGACAGGTTGTTTTAGGAATGAAGCATGAGAAGGGGCAATTTTACTAACTAATTTTTTGGGTAGTTACAATACTGCCAACTCTTTGCGCTCACCAATCTGTTGACGCCACATGGCATAATAGAGTCCTTTTTGAGCTAATAAATCAGCATGGCAACCCTGTTCGACCACCTGTCCCTGTTCCAGAACGAAAATCCGGTCGGCGTGGAGGATGGTGCTCAGCCGGTGAGCGATCAGGATCGTAATATGCTGGCGCGAGCCCGACAATTCGCGAACGGTTCGGCCAATTTCTTCTTCTGTAAGGGAGTCGAGGGCCGAGGTAGCTTCATCGAAAACCAGTAGTGCTGGTTTGCGGAGCAGGGCGCGTGCAATGCTCAGTCGTTGCTTTTCGCCACCGGATACTTTGACACCACCTTCGCCAATGACCGTATCGAGACCCTGAGGTGCGCGGGAAAGCAGCGAATCAGCAGCCGCCTGACGCAGTGCTGTCAAACATTCGGCATCGGTAGCGTTGGGTGCTACGAACCGAAGGTTTTCGCGGATGGTTCCGGCAAAAAGCTGTGTGTCCTGCGTCACAAAACCAATTTGCTCGCGCAACTCATCCAGATTTACATCAGAACCCGGAATGTTGTTGTACAAAATCTGGCCACTCAGGGGTTTGTACAGACCGACCAGCAGCTTCACGAGTGTGGTTTTGCCGGAGCCGCTCGGACCAACAAACGCAATGGTTTCACCAACTCCTGCATCGAATGAAATGCCATCGAGCGCTGGTTTTTCGGCGGTCAGGTGTTTGAAATGCACATCTTCGAAAGCCAGAGTTTTGAGTGCTTTGACCGGCTGCGGGTGAATCGGTTGAACATCGCGGGGTGTATTCAGGATTTGCTGAAAATTAGCGAGCGAAGCTTCCGTTTCCCGATAAACGTTGATGATATTACCCAGTTCCTGCAACGGTCCGAAAATGGCAAACGAATAAATGAACAACGAGAAAAATTCGCCCACCGTAATGCGCTCCTGCACCACCAGGAACAGCATAAGCAGCATGATGGCATTGCGGAGCAGGTTTACGAACGTTCCCTGAACAAACGAGAGCGACCGGATGTATCGTACTTTTTTGAGTTCCAGCTTCAGGATTTTGCCGGTTGTGGCGTTCAGTCGTTCAGTTTCCTGCTGGGCCAGACCAAGGCTTTTTACCAGCTCGATGTTGCGAAGGCTTTCCGTGGTTGAACCGGCCAGGGCGGTGGTTTCGGCCACAATCGTTTTCTGTACAGTCTTGATCTTTTTGCTCAGCAGCGAACTCACAAAACCCAGCAGCGGAATGGTCAGAAAATAGGCCGGAGCAATGGGCCAGTACACTGTGGCAGCATACCACATGACAAACACAATGCCCACCACCGATGTAAAGAGAACATTCACAAACGATTGAATCAGTTTTTCGACATCGGAACGTACCTTTTGTAGTTTACCTAATGTTTCGCCGGATCGTTGGTCCTCAAAAACCTGATAGGGCAGTTCGAGCGAATGCCGGAGCCCATCGGTATAGAGTTGTGCGCCGAGCCGTTGGGTAATTACATTGACATAGTAATCCTGGAAATTCTTGGCAATCCGGCTCACCATCGCGACGCCGAGTGCCTGCAAAATCAGGACACCAGCACCGTTTTTGAGAAATCCCCAGAAATCGATGGTGCGTAGTGTACCGCCGGGCTTCACAACAGACTGGTCAATAATTTTTCGGAAGATATAAGGGTCGAGCAGCGAGAAAATCTGATTGATAGCTGCCAATAATAGCGCAAGCGCCAACAGGCCCCAATAGCGCCGTAAATAGGTGTAAAGAAGTTGCATAAGTGAGTTGGTAGTAAATGCAGTTCGTATTTGTTGTTATTCCGGCTGTACAGAATGCCGGTCTGATCTGTTTCTATAACACAAAAAAAATCGTATTGAGTCAATAAAATGAAAAAAAGCCGGATGTTTCCAACCGGCTTTTTTGCCATACTATAAGCGTTCTATGCGCAGGCCGGCTGCCTGCCTTACGGCTTGCCGGTGCGTTTTTGCAGGAAATGAATTAACGGCTGAACGTCGTCGGGCAGGCTCGTGTCATCGAAAGTCAAACTGACCTTCTTTGAGCCGTCATGCAGATCGAGCCGGTATTGATAACCATCCCTCATTGCAGGGTTCCCTGAGCCGGATGTATAAGCATCGGGATGCGCTATAAGATGATCTACCAACTTTTGTAAATCGGCCGGTAAGTCAGTGGTTTTAATTTCCGTTTGGGCTACCTGAGGAAATAAGCCCCCTTCGCGCGAATAAACTAATTTCATGGTTGGCACCTTTCTTTACAAACCGACTGCCTCAAACGATTGTTTCACGGTTGCTTCGGTCGTTGCTGGCACGCTTCCTGCTTTCGCCAGTTTTTTTGCCAGTTTAAGCATCGCCGTTTTGAAACTCTTGAAGCTTGTTGTTGGCTTGAGCGTTTTCAGCGTTTCGAACCATAGCAAAGCCGCTTTGTCGGTTTGAATGGCCGTAGCGACCAGGAAGAACACTTTATTGGGAATGCCGCTATTGATGTGTACTCCGCCATTGTCTGCCGATCCTTTGTAGATTGTATTCATGTGATCGGGCTGCGGGTCTTTGCCCATCAGCGAATTATTATACGCAGTGCCGGGCGCTTTCATCGACCGCAGCGCCTGACCCTGAAGCGCTGGCCCCATAATTTCATCACCAATCAGCCAGTCGGCCGTTGCTGCGGTCTGATTTTTAGCCACCTGTTTGATCACCGAGCCAAACACATCGGCATAGTGCTCGTTGAGCGCTCCCGACTGGCCCTGGTAATTCAGTCCGGCCGTGTATTGCACAACTCCATGCGTAAGTTCATGTGCCGTTACGTCCAGCGCGTTCGCTAAATTGATGAAAACCTGACCGTCGCCATCGCCAAACGTCATTTGATCGCCATCCCAGAACGCATTGGCGTATTCCTGCCCGAAATGTACGTTCAGAATCAGATCGGCCCCGTGATTGTCTACTGACAGATAATTGAACGCTTTCTTGTAATAATCGCGTACGGCTCCGGCATTTTCGTAGACTTTATTGACTACCTGATCGGTCGAAGCGACACCTCCTTCTTTACGAACGAGCAGAAGGCGCTGATGCTGCGTTGCTTTGGAGTCATAGACAAAGCGGTCGGAATTTTTAGTTGGAGGAGCCAGCAGAAAAGGCTGGCTGTTGCGTAACGATATCTGTTCAGCACGGCGTGCCCTGAATTCGCGGCTGATCGTTTTCGTTTGGGTGGAGATATTCACCCCTGATTTTTTCAGTTCATCGACCACAAATGGCGGTATAATGTGGCAATTGCAGGCATGATAGTTTTTCATAAAATAAAGGGATTTAAACTGGGTTGACGTGCTGGGGTGAAATAGGATAGTTGATCGACGATTAATCTATAACAGATTGACTGCCAGTGCGAAGTGTTGTATTTACTGATTTCTTTGCCTTAATCCGGCTACTTATATAAAATATACGTCTGTTACTGAGGAGGTAGGTTGCCAGAGAATCAATAGAATTAGGCTTAACTTTCGACAATGGTTACGCCCGGATCGTAGTAGCTTGTCAGGTCGAAAATCGATCCTGAATCAGAATTGCCTGTGGTGTTTACTAGTATAAAAGTGGCTAATCGATTCGTATTTGCCAAATTATTTTTCATAAATACATCGTCCGGTAACTTGAAAAAGTTATAAATTAATTTATTTGATTGAATTATAGCGGGAACCTTCACAATCATTTAGGGATTTTCTTCGCTGGATTGACTATACATAAAATCACAATAGACAGCATCCCGGATGCCGAGATGGAGTTTATCACGCAGAAGGTTAGCCGAGATTCCAAACCATCGGAGCTGAAAATTGCCGATATGCAGATTGCAGTGCTGAACGGTGTGCCCTTCAGCAGCTCCATCATTCGCATCGATACCAATCAGGGACTTGTAGGCTGGGGAGAAGTTCGCGACGGAGCCAGCGCCAGCTATGCCTTGATGCTCAAAAGCCGCATATTGGGCAAAAATCCTTGTAATGTTGAGCAGATCTTCAATCAGATCAAGCAGTTTGGTGGTCAGAGCCGGGCGGCCGGTGGGGTCTGCGGGGTAGAAATGGCCCTTTGGAATCTGGCCGGTAAAGCCTATAACGTACCGGCTTATCAACTGCTGGGCGGTAAATACCGCGATTTTATCCGGTTGTATGCCGATACGCCTGAAGCTGATACCTATGAAGGCTTTGCTGAGAACATGAAGAAACGCCGGGATCAGGGTTATACGTTCCTGAAAATGGACTTTGGTATCGGGATGCTGGCCGATCAGCCGGGCATGCTGGTCAATGCCAATAACTGGAGTGTAAAAAGACAACGGAATGACTCAGAGCCTGGTAAACTGGGGAACTAGGCCAATACAAAGCACCCGTTCACCCGTATTCAGGTTACCAAAGGTTAGTGGAGCACGTTGGCAAAGTAGGCGAGAATGTCGGGTATGACACCCTCTGAAAGGAGGTACCTGGTTTGCCCCGACCGGGAGTGGAGTTAGGTGTAAGAGTCTTCAGTAAGCAGTAGGCAGTTTTCAGTAAGGCATCGCCAATTGCCAACTGAAGACTGTCTACTGCTCACTGCTTACTGCATTTTCAGGATTCTCGGTAATGGTATAGGAGACCGCGCGGTTGTTGGGTTCTGCATTTAAATGAGTCCACTCGCTGTATTGACGGGTAAAAGCGGCTCCGTAATAGAAAATCAAGGAGGAGTAAAAGACAAAAAGCAGCAATAAAATAATAGACCCTGAGGTTCCATATAGCGACGCTATCTGACCATGAATCAGCAGGCGATTTAAAACAACCTCGCCTACTTTAAACAGAACGCTTGTAAAAAGGGCTCCGAGCCAAATGGCACGCCAGGGGATTCGGATATCCGGCAAAAACTTGAGAAGTAATGCAAACCAGACTGTGCGGATCAGGATAGATGTTAAGGAATTCCAGAGCGTTACCATGCCACCATAATAGGCGAGTGAAGAAAAGAACGTTTTGATCGGTGTCTGCGCCATAAACTGCTCCAGGGTCACGGATAAACTGAATAGAAAGCCAGAGCCAACAATAATTGCCAGTGCAATCAGCTTATCCGTCAAGACATACAGGAAGTTACGCCCTGGTTTCGTTTTAATATTCCACAGTTGATTTATCGAATTTTTAACGATTGCAAACAACGTAGTTGAGGCTACAAAGAGTAACAGAATACTAAGCACCGTTAATGGGAGCCCGGCCCTGGGTTGTTTAAGGCGATGCGAAATAGCTTCTAGTTGATTGGCACTTTTTGGGCCAAACAAGCCCGCCAGCTCATCAAATAGCTGCCCACTGATTTGCTGATAATGATCGTTAAAGACATGGCTAAGTACATTGCTGAGAATAATAACAATGGGTGGTAACGCAAAGAAGGTAAAGAAGGCCGTAGCCCCGGCCATGCGTATCGGATCGTTAGCCCGTAAGTTGTCGAAAGCTTGCTTTAGGAGTAATAAGACAGGAGTAACTTTTTTCAACGGCTAAACGGGTCAGGTACAATGAAGTAACCCGATGTACAACCATAGAGTTTTGCCAATGTTGTGATTTAATGATGGGTACCGATCTGCCGACTCAGTTTGGTTAAACGTACTATTGTTCAGGCTGGATTTCGTTAGTTGGAAGCCTGGGCAGAATCGTGTTTCCCGCCAAAATTCTGCACCAGCCGACCAAACGGAGCATGCAGCTCAACGTACGGATTAGGTGATAAACGACCAGCACAACCTACATGCGAGAAGGTCGGATTGAGCAGATTAGCCCGGTGATGAGGAGAAGCCAGCCATTGCCGAACAGCATAGCGGGCAAAATCAGCATAGCTATAGGGTTGATACAACTGCTTGGTCTCACTATCTAAATACTCATAACGCCCCGTACGAGCATTCCGACGAACCCCAAACCATTCGGGCGTATCAATGGTTTGGTACTGTCCGATGTTCTCGGCCGTCCAGTTGAACCGGTCTGTTCGCTGACGGATACGCTTAGCTGCGGTAAGCTCAGCTAAACTGTATAAATTTTCGTGACTATAGTACTTTCGTTTAATCATCGACTCGGCATGAGAACTGGCCGCCAGATAAAGAGCTAGGTCATATTGCAAAGAAGGTAAACCTGCGTGATGGCGAGCCTCATTGGTAGCATGAAATAGAGCCGCATCCAGCAGCAGTGTGTCGGGATTGGCCAGCGATATGAGTTGACAGCCCGCGGGTTGGGCGAAAAAAGCTTCATCCGTCAACTGGTAATAAGCAGGTATGGTGTTCGCTGCGGTTATCCAGTGGTATAGTTGAAAAATGATCCACCAGTTCATGATTTCAGAACTACGTTAAGGCATTCTCTGTCAGTTGAAATGAATGTCGCAAGGTGAAGGAAAAAGCGGCTGAAAACACTATTCTACTTTAGCCGGGCTTTTGTCAGAAGGTGTGCCACGGTTACTACTGATGCGCAAACAAACCACGCTCCGCCGTGCGGTGGTAAACCTCCTGACAAAAGCCCGGCTAAGCACAAAAAAAGTCCCGCAAAAACGGGACTGAAAAAAAGTAGAACTATAACCAGGCGGCTGTTGATCGTTTCGCAAGCCTGCCCGTTAACGCAAGTCAGGTTATTGCTTTGTTTCCTGTTTCCGCATCGGCATACTGTCAATGGTGCGAAACAGATCCTGCGAGGCAACAGGCTTTTGATAGGTTTGCTTGACACCACCATCTTTACCGATGAGCCAGCCAATGAAATCTGCGGAAGGGACCAGTTTGTAATCGTGCATCAGAAACTGGCGATCGGGTTCCTGTAATTCAGAGGCTACAATGACAATAACATCAAGGTCGCGCTCGGTGAGGCCATCTTTCGCTTCATTAAGGGATTCCTGCTGCTCAATGAGGTAGTGCTGAGCGTCGTCGCGGCCATAAAGCAATAACACGCGCCGATGATCTTTCTTTTCACTCAATATCGCCTTGAGCGATTTCTGCTGATTCGCTACGCTTTCCATAATAGGGGTGAGTCCAATTAATAAACCAATTAGTGGTATCAACCAATGGTAGCGCATAGTGTTTATCGACGATAAAAGATGTTGGACGATGGATACTGGACGTTGAATTAAATCAGGCTAGCGTCCGGTAGCTATGTTCAGTTCAATTAAACAAATCCTCAGACCGCTCCAGCATCAGAATAGAAGCCTGTGGAACAATGACATATTGCTCGCCCTCATATTGCAGATCAATGGCATTTCGTTGCAGGTAAATCGCAACGTCGCCTTCCTGCGCCTGAAGGGGCATGTATTTCACTTTCTCCTCCGTTTCTTTCCAGGGCTCATCATCAGCAGGCGAAGGAATTGGATAACCAGGTCCTACTTTAATAACATAACCAGACTGGACTTGTTCACGCTCCTGCACCGTTGGCGGCAGGTATAAGCCACTGGCCGTGCGGTCGGATGGATCTTTGGGTTTTATAAGAACCCGATCGCCAACCACAATCAGGCGTGTAAGTTTATTGTCAGCTGTAATATTAACCATGTCAGTTGCTAGTCAAAAATCAATAATCGTCAGGGAAGGGTAGCAGCAACTTTGGGACAAAAGCTGCATAAACAGACAAATTGACAGTCAGAAAACGGATTTTAGTCAGAAGGATCGACTATCAGCGCAGTTAGGGTACCGGATCATAACCCTGACCGCCCCAGGGATGACACCGACTGATCCGTTTCAGACCAAGCCACCCGCCCCGAATAGGCCCATGCTTATGAATAGCCTCGATCGCATACTGCGAACAGGTTGGCGTATAACGGCATGCATTCGGGAAATAAGGGGAGATTGCGGCCTGATAAATCCTGACCATCCCAATCAGAACAGATTTCATCATACGTCTATAACACGAAAACGACTAAAAACTTTCCCGCAATCCGTATATTTGTCCGCCGTCGCTCGTTATCAATCGACGTTGACTCTGATTCGTTATGCTGCAATACGTGATTTGGGACGTTAATCCCGAAATTTTTCACATTGGGTCATTCTCAGTGCGTTGGTATGGCCTGTTATTCGCAATGGGTTTTTTGATCGGAATGCAGATCATGACCTACATCTTCAAAAAAGAAAACAAACCCGTTGCCGACACCGATACCTTGTTGATTTACATGGTCGTTGCCACCATTCTGGGCGCTCGTATTGGGCATTTTCTGTTCTATGAACCCGAAGTTCTCCTTAAAAATCCGCTCGAAGTTATTTTGCCACCCTATCGGGGACTGGCCAGCCATGGTGCTACGATCGGTATTCTGACTGGTTTGTGGTTGTATTCACGCCGGAAAGAAAGCCGCCTGACAAAGCAAACGTTCCTCTGGGTAACTGATCGTATCGTGATCACGGTAGCACTGGGAGGTGCAAGCATACGGCTGGGCAATTTGATGAATTCCGAAATTGTTGGCCGCCCAACGGACGTTCCCTGGGCATTTATTTTCCTGAATAACAGCGAATACGCAAAAATTCCGCGCCATCCTGCGCAGTTATATGAATCGCTGTCATGTCTGGTGCTGTTCTTTTTTCTGCTCTGGTTCTGGAATTATTACAAAGAACGTACTCCGCGTGGCAGTATGCTGGGCATCTTCCTGATCTGGGTATTCGGTCTGCGTTTCTTCTACGAATACCTGAAAGAAAATCAGGTGCCTTTTGAAGATAGTCTGCCGTTGAACGTAGGGCAGATTCTTAGTATTCCGGCCGTTTTGCTGGGCGTTTACTTCCTCGTTCGCAGCTACCGCACACCGGTCGTATTGGCAGAGCCGGACGATATACCGAAGAAAATCAAGTCATGATAGAAGTGTAGAAAACCATATGAAAAAGGGGCAGTTCGCCCCTTTTTCGGTTTTACGACGATTCGACCATACGTTTACTCAAAAGATTGATGATTGCGTTGCCAGAAACCCGTTATTTGAATCCAGAACCAGAGCTTAAGTCGTTCAGTTAGCCAGATCAGGTTTTAAATTCATGTGGTAAACACGATATGGTTGACAGAACGGCGAAAGTTCTGGTTTTCTTTTATAACCCTTTTTCCTGTTATGCAAATGAGTAATACCCTACTCTATACCGGCCTGCTTTGTGCAGCACTTCTGACCAGCTGCGGGGGCAATAAAGAAGAAGAGAAAAAAGATGAAGAATCCGTTTCGGCACGGGGAGCAGTAAGCGCCATGAAAGAAATGGCCGAACAGGCTGAGGAGCTACAAAAAAACGGCCCTGTCGAAGCGATTGATTTTCGAACGCTAAAAGAGTTGCTTCCGGCTGATGCTGATGGCCTGGCCCGTAAAGAAGCGAACGGCGAGAAAAATGGAGCCGCCGGAATGGTCATTTCGACGGCCAATGCAAAATATGCCAATGACGATAATAGCGAAACGGTTGAACTGGCAATCGTTGACGGGGGCGGTTCCAGCATGCTGATGGGACTGGCTGCCTGGTCGATGATCGAAGTTGATAAAGAAACCGAAAACGGCTACGAAAAGACAGGCAAAATGGGTGATTATAAATCGTACGAAAAATACGATAATGCCAATAAAGAAGGCGAAATCGCCGTACTGGTCGCGAAACGGTTTATCGTAACGGTGAAAGGGCGGGGCATGAGCATGGACAAAATCAAATCCATACTCGAAGATGTTGACCTGTCGAAGCTGGCCAGTTTGAAATAAAAGTAGCTACCGGTATTCGGTTGTATTTGTATGCTCATAAATCGAATACCGGTACAGGTTTAACAGTCAAAATAACCCTTTCGCAGATAAAAAAGGGCTATATGCAGACTGGTTTTAGGAACGGGAATAAGGCGTTGCAAATTTGGCCTACAATTCAACGAACAACGCCCTGCCATGAAAAAAACAGTTTTATTTTTTTGCCTGATTTCGTTTAGCGCTGCTGCCCAGTTCACTTTATCACCCGACGCGTTCAAGGATAAAGCCCACCGTCGGGCCATACAAAAAGCAGAACAATTTGTCGATTCACTCCGGATCAGGCAAGACATTCCCGGCATCTCGATAGCCGTCGGAACTCACGATAAAATACTCTGGGCGGAAGGTTTCGGCTATGCCGATGTCGAAAATAAATTGCCCGTTACCGTGCAGTCCCGGTTTCGGTTGGGCTCGGTCTCCAAATCAGTTACTTCGCTGGCAGTCGGCAAACTGGTTGAAGATGGAAAACTGAATCTGGATGTACCCATTCAGCAATATGTGCCGGGATTTCCCCCGAAAAAGTTCCCAATCACCGGTCGGCAACTCGCCACCCACACTGCCGGTATCCGCCATTACCGAAGCGACGATCCGCTGAACTGCCTCAAACGCTACACATCTGTCAACGAAGCACTGGTTATCTTTCGCGACGACAGCCTCTTGTTTCAACCGGGCACGGCCTACAATTATTCGACATATGGCTACAACCTGCTGAGTGCCGCTATTGAAGGGGCCAGCCACACCGATTTTCTGACGTTTTTGCAGACTACGGTTTTCAACCCGTTGCATATGGCGCATACCGGACCCGACTACAGCGATAGCATTGTGGTGAACCGAGTGCGCTTTTACGAACACAGTAAAGGGCGACTGGTCAATGCGAATCAGGTTGACAACAGCTATAAATGGGCCGGTGGCGGCTTATTGTCAACTCCTTCCGATTTGGTCAGTATGGGCCGTGAGCTCTTGCAGCCAACGCATTTCAAAAAAGAAACCCTTACGTTATTATTTACCCCACAGTTACTCCAGAATGGAAAGAATACAGAATACGGCCTGGGCTGGCGTATTGGGAAGGACACTAAGGGCCGGAAAATTATTCACCACGGCGGAACAATCGATGGCGGAAGGGCTTTCCTGATCCTATATCCGGATGATGATCTGGTTATTGCGATTACGGCCAACATGAGCGGTGTTACCATTAATTTGCCCGAAATGGAAGCATTGGCCAATTTTTTTCGTAGCGCTGCGCCCACCAGGTCGACGGCTGGCAACAGAGCAAACCGATGAAAAAGCCGGTCATTATTTTTCTACATATTGGCTATTGGCTGCTCTACTGGTTTCTGTTCACCTTTCTCTATTTCCTGTCCAGAGCTACCTCGCATGCTATCTTCGACGACGATTGGGCAGTCATTATTGGACTGGCATCACTCACCGGATTTATCAGTTTCTATGCATTTTACAGCTGGCTGGTTCCAATTTATCTGACGAAGCAGCGCGTTCCGGAATTCATCGCGTACGGGCTGGCCGTCAGCGTTGTCACGGGCTTTCTGACGACACTGGTTATATCCCTTACGGTTTATAGCATTGCGTCAATTTTTCCGGAAGTAGAAGGGGAGGTGACGCTGGTAAGCACCTTTACCGTGCTGGCGTTGGTCAATGGATTGCTGGGTACTATCATTCGCGGATTCATTACCTGGTTCGACGAAATCCGCGTAAAGGAAGCTTTAGTCAACAAGAACCTGCAAATTGAATTGTCGTTACTGAAAGCCCAGATCAATCCTCACTTTTTGTTCAATACGCTCAACAACATTGATGTACTGATCGAACATGACGCCAAAACCGCGTCACTTTATCTGAATAAGCTCTCAGATTTACTGCGATTCGTCCTGTATGAAGCTCAGGCCGATCAGATCTCGCTGACTAATGAACTGGAATACATCCGGAAATACGTTGAATTACAGAAAATAAGAACGACCAACTCCCACTTTGTCGATTTCCAGATCATTGGTCAACCCGGATCGCTGACCATTGCACCAATGATCTTTATTCCCTACATTGAGAATGCCTTTAAGCATGCCACCAATAAAAAGGTGAACGATGCGATTCGAATTCAGATCGCAATAGATGGCGAAGAATTACGATTTTGCTGTGTCAATGTGATCGACAAAGGCAGAACTACCGTGCAAACGCATGGCGGCTTAGGCAATCAATTATTAAGCCAACGGTTAGCGCTCTTGTATCCCGATCAGCATAAGCTGGACGTACGGGCAACAGAGGACGAATACCGTGTCGATTTACTTGTACAGGTAAAAGCCCATGAACTGCCTCATCGTTGAAGACGAACCTCTGGCCATGCTTCGGCTCAAAGAGTACGTACAGCGCGTACCGTTCCTGCAACTAAACCACGCGCTGGATAATGCGCTGGATGCGATTGGTGTCCTGCAAAAAGAAAAAATCGATTTACTTTTTCTGGACATTGAGATGGATGGCTTTTCGGGAATCCAGCTTCTGGAATCATTGCCCAAACGACCCGCCGTTATCTTAACGACCGCTTTCGATCAATATGCCCTGAAAGGATTTGATTTGCAAGTGGTCGATTATCTGCTTAAACCCTACACCTTTGAGCGTTTCCTGCAGGCCGTAACGCGGGCGTATGAATCCATACCTACAGGCAAAGAAAACGAAGCGACACAAAGCCGTTTCCTGTTTATTAAGACGGAATACCGGCTCCAGAAAGTATCGCTTGAAAACATCCTGTTTGTTGAAGGCATGCGGGATTACCGCAGGATTCATCTCGACACGGAGAAAATTATGACGCTCGAAACATTCGGCGAACTGGCGCAGCAATTGCCCGAATCGACGTTTTGTCGGGTTCACAAATCGTATCTGGTTTCTCTGAATAAAATAGAAGCCATTGAGCGCGACCGGATTCGGATTCAGAATACCCTGATTCCTATATCGGATACGTATCGGGAACGTTTTTATCAATCGATTGGCCGCCCGTTGAAAAGCCCCCGGTAGAGTGCATCTAAAAAAGCAACTGGACCATTTACCCGGAAAATTATACCGTTGACTCAGTGGTATTGACTTCGTTAAGCATTAAACTAACTTCGCTTATCGTTTTCGATAGCCACTACCCATGTCATACGATCCACATGACCGCTTTCGTGCCGCTGTCCGTCAGCTTTGTCGGCTACCCGATACGGCCAGCGCGCTTGACATTACTCAGGCTTTCGTAGAGGTTAGAACCGAAATGCACTGTCTGCTCGACTCTGTGGAAGACGATGACGTAGTGCCTTATATACCAGCGGGCCGACTCGTCGAAGAGATCTGTAAGACGGAGCTTGTTGCTTATTTAGAGGGCGACGATTCCGCTTTGTGGCGGCTTCGGAACAAGGTTAAGCAGGCTGCAAAGCTGCTGCCCTAAATGTCACAATCCGCTTTGCGACAACGAATCTCACCTAATCAGGCGAACAGAATCATGTCAGAAGCTAGATGGCTAACTCCAGCGATGGGTCCCAAAGTAATGTTTTGAAATCCACAACCCGGTCTTTTTCGATCCGAACCCCCTCGTCTTCCAGCAGTTGCTGCATGATCGTTGGTCCACCAAAGAAATGCTTGCCAGATAATAGCCCAACGCTGTTAACCACCCGATGGGCCGGTACATCCGGGCGGTTGTGGCAGCCGTTCATGGCCCAGCCAACCATACGGGCACCCGCCCGCAGGCTCAGGTAGCGGGCAATAGACCCGTAGGTTGTGACCCGTCCTTTAGGGACCAGACGCACAACCTCATACACTTCTTCAAAATAGTCGCGCTGTTCAGACATCGGGAAATTCAGCAAGTAGGATAACTGATCAATTCGGTTTTGCCGTCAGTCCTTATTCCTTCTCTTCAATGGCTTTCGTTAATCGGGTGTACCATTCTCCGCCGTAGGCCCGAACCAGGGCTTCACGAACAAACTTATAAATGGGTACATTCAACTGTTCGCCGAAACTACAGGCGGGGCTGCAAATGGGCCAACGGTCGTAGTTAAGGGCATGAAACGATTCATATTTGGTAACGCGGATCGGGTAGAGGTGGCACGAGATGGGTTTTTTCCAGTCTACTTTGCCATCGTTGTAGGCTTCTTCAATGCCGCATTTTAGAATGCCGCGATCGTCCCAGGTAGCATAAACGCACTCACGACCGCCAACCGTATTGGTGACAAAGCCACCGTCACCGTCGGATTCGTAGCCGCCCTTTTGCTCAATTACCCGAATACCTTCCGGCGAAAGGTAAGGTTTTATATCGTCATAAATCCGGTCCAGAATAGCCGGTTCGTCGCCTTCGAGCGGGGCACCCATATCGCCCTCGACGCAGCAGGCTCCTTTGCATTTATCGAGGTTGCAGACGAAAAATTTTTCAGCAACATCGTCACTGATGCACGTATTGTCAATGAGAATCATAGCAGTAAAGCGGATAGAAAACCGCCATATCGTATCTGATGCAGGTTTTCCCTGCTTTATACTTAATTCTATCGCGCCAGCACAACCGATCCGCGCAGCGGCTCGGCATCGGGCGATAGTTTCAGTATGTAAAGATACACTCCTGTAGGCAAAGGTTCACCATTGTAGCGGCCATCAAAGGGAGTGATATAGCCATCCTGAGAACGGAATACGACCTCACCCCAGCGAGTTAAAACGGTCATTTGTGCCTTTGGATATGACTCGATACCGGGCAATTTCCAGGTGTCGTTGATCTGATCACCATTTGGGGTAAAGGCATCTGGAATGCTGGCTTTTGAGCGGACGATGATTCGTATCGATCCTTCAGCTACGCAACCGAACACATCCCGTACACGAACGATATAGGTCGTATCCTGCCTGGGGAAGATAACCTTGACCGCCGATTGTGTTGAATTGTTTAGCCAGATGGCCGGTTGCCACTGGTACGAGAAGGGCCCGGTACCTGTAACGATTGGTTCAAGTGTGAAAATACCCTGAGGGCTAGTCTCGATCTGTTCCGGAAGCTGGACCGTCGGTAGCGGATTCACGCGAACCAGCCGCTGGTCGTTTTCGCCCGAACAACCATTGGCAGGTGGAGATCGATAGCTGATTGTATGGACCCCAAATCCGGCCAGCTTCGGATCGAACGACGAACCACTGACGCCCGGTCCGCTGAATGTGCCGCCTGGCGGAGAGGCACGAAGGCTGATCGCCGATGCATCGATGCCGCAAACTGGTGGAATGGAGTCGATGGCGGGTTTCGGACGAGCTTGTACTGTAATCGTAAGTGGGTCTGAATTCGCATGGCAACCGTTTGCATCAGTTACCGTTACCGAATAGCGTCCGGCCTGTTTGGCCGTGAACGTCGGGCTATGTGGTCCAATGATCTCCCGATCGTTTAAAAACCACTGATACGAAAGGCCACCTCCGGCTATGAGCTGTAACGAATCACGTTCGCAGAAGGTACCACCAGGATTCGCTGCGCTAAGCGTGGCAGTTGGATTTATTGCTTTGGTCAGCGTGATGGTATCGGTATTCGTTTCCAGGCCAGTGCTCTTGTCCCGAACGCGGGCATAATAGCTGCCCGGTTGCGAAACAACCTGTGTATTGGCGTTTAATCCGCTTATCGCTGAACCGTTCCAGTACCAGGTGTACGTTGCTGGTAAGTCAGGTGCTTTCAGTACGATTGCATCAGAACCCGGACATAGGGATGTTTTTGCCGGACGTTCGAGCTTTATAGGTCCATAAGCCTGAACTACTATCGATTGGTCATAACCGCTTTTACAATCACCCCACGCACCGGGGGCCGCAAGGGTTGTCGTAACGTCCGCATGCATTCCCCAAAGGTGATACGTTGGTAGTAGCCAGGAAAACAGAACAGCCAGAACTCCGCATAAGCGTAGGAACCGGTTCATTTATGGGTAGTTGAATAAAGATAAAGCATTTTATATAGCTATACCGATTACTCTAAATTAAGTGTATAATTGATGCGTATCAATCGGTGTTGCCGGTCGAATGCACGAAAAAAGCCGCTCAGTGATGACAGAGCGGCTTTTTTAAGAAAAAATGAGGCAATAAACTTATCTACTGCTTCAGAATTTTAATCCGTTGACCCACTTTGACACTATTGTCGCTGAGGTTGTTCCATTCCTGAATCTGTTCGATCGTTACACCATATTGCTTCGAAATGCGGAACATCGTTTCGCCTTTTTCGACGGTATGATAGGTCACGTCTGCTTTTGTTGCCGGGGCATCACTGGTGCGCGATGGCTGAACGACACGGCCAGCGGTTGGTTTTACAGTTAACTGCTGACCAACTTCAAGCACGTTGTTCATGGTCAGATTATTTAACGCCAGTAACTCCTCGACACGTAAGCCATATAGTCTGGAAATACTGTAATAAGTCTGGCCAGGCGCAACCGTGTGGGTGGCGGCTGATTTAGTGACCGAACTGGTCGACGGAGTGACCCGATTCATAACGGATGGTGACGGCTTAACCGGCTCTGGCAAAGGTTTTTCGGCAGGAGGAGTTGAGCGTGGTTCCGTTTTGACGACCGCTGGCGAAGTTGGGCGGGTCGATGGTGGAGTTACTGCGGATAAGGTGCCATCGGCCTGCTGTTCACGTGGGCCTTCGTAGCCGCTCTGCTGGACAGGCGCTGCCTTGACGGGACGGTTACTGGCGTAGGTATCCGACGGTTTTGCTGTTTTTACGGGCGCGGCTGGTATATCTGTCGCCGGTTGTTCGCGCTCAGGTGCGGTGGCGACCGGAACGGTACGGGGTGCTTCTGACGCATCGGGTGTACGAACGATTACCACACGCTGCGAGCCGTCGGTAGTGGTTGACCGACTGGTTGTGGTCGGAACCGGACGGTCGTTGACAACCGGATTATTCTCGCCAACGGGACTGATCGACGGGCGCGCTGGCTCCTGACGGGGCGCAGTTGCTGGTTCCGACGTTCCATCATTAGGCGTAATCCCTCCTTCAACCAGTTTAGGCTGGTATTTTTTTCGCTCCGATGCATTCCGGGGGACATTGTCAATGCCCGTTACTGGTCGGTTTGGCCCTCCGGAGCTACGATCAGCCACATCGGCACGGGTGGGCGGGGTAGGCGTCTGGTCATAAACTGGTGGTGTTGGCGCATTGATGATCTCAATGGGTTTGTTCGCTGGCCGACGTTCGCGCAGCCACATTACCCGGCCAACGGCCAGTTTCTGAAGTCGGTCGAGACGGTTGTAGCGCATCAGTTTTTTGAGCCTGATACCGTAGCGTTGCGAGATGCTGCGCGATGTTTCGTCCTGGCGTACTGTATGAAAGGGCACCAGGGCTTTTTTCATTTTCTTGGCCAGGTAATACACATCATTGACAATGATCGGATCGCGCTCGCTCATGTCATTGTAACGCAGAAAGCTCGACAGGCTGATTTTTGCTTTCCGGGCCAGTGATGCGCTGTTGTCTCCCGCCTGTGCCTGAATGCCCGGCAGCCCATTGATTTCATACAGCACCGGCTCATTTTTGCTGAGGCCCGTTGTTACGCGACGCAGAACCGGGAAACCCACATCATTCTGCACAAAATCGGGGGTTTTCCGGGCACCAACGCTAACGATTTTCTGCCGAACGTCATTGATCTGATTATTTAAAACCGGAATAGCCATCACATAGGCCTTGTCTGTTGGAACAGCATCGCCCAGAATCCAGCGATTGTATTTACGAAGTTCGAACTCATCAACACCCAGTTCATCCGAAATGGATTTAAGGCTTTTTCCTCCCCCGTTTGCATATTCAATCAGGGCGAACTGATTCGTTGTCTGGTGGAATTTCAGGGCATTTTCAATGGCTACCTTATGGGCGAAGAAGCGTAGGATATACCGATCCGTGCGGCCATCCAGCGCTACCTCGCGGGCATAGGACCAATCGGGTGGAATCAGTTTGGAAATACCACCCGCACCGAGGTAATACGAATAGAGCGATGCTACCCAGTTGTTAAACTGTGAATTGCTCTTTTTTAAATATTTAGCGGCCCCGTGGGTAGAAGCCGTGATACTTTTACGCTCATCAATTTCGTCATCGACCCGCAAACCATGATCAGTAGCCGTTTCGCGCTTGAACTGCCAGTAGCCAACAGCCGTTGACGCCGAGACGGCATCAGGTGTGAGCGAGCTTTCCTGTACGGCGAGGTATTTGAAATCGGTAGGTACGTCTTCGTCAATCAGAATCGCTTCGATCATCGGAAAATACAAGACCACGCGATCGAGTTTGGCCGTCCAGTATTGTCGATTCGATAGTAAGGCATTGACATCCTGTTGAACGATGCGTCGGGCGTCGGGGTCTAACCGAACCGAAATATCGGCAAACGTCACTTGCTCAGGTACAACGGGCACCGATGTTTGGGCTGCTACTACCAGGCTGATTAGTGCGAATAAAAGGGTTAGGGAGTACGTCAATTTTTTCATAAATCGTACCGCTACGGCGGCCCGTTTTTGTCAATCGTAATTCAGCGTTTGCGTATCATCATAATCCCGTCCCGGACGGGCAAAAGCACATTTTCAACGCGTGAGTCGGCTTGTATCTTCTGATTAAAAGCCAGTACAGCGGGCGTGTCCTGGTCGGCTGGTTTCAGGGATTCAATAACCTTGCCACTCCATAAAACATTATCGGCCAGGATAAAACCACCCGGTCGGAGTTTGTCGAAAATCAGGTCGAAATACAATGAATTATTGCGCTTGTCGGCATCAATGAATACCAGGTCGAACGTCTCGTCGAGGGTTGGAATAATGGCAGCGGCCAGGCCAAGGCGAAAATCGATTTTAGCATTCAATGGCGATTGCTGCCAGTAGGAGCGGGCAAAACCTTCCAGTTCTTCATTGTGGTCAATCGTTATCAGCCGACCGTCGTCTGTTAGCCCTTCGGCCAGACAAAGCGCTGAATAACCTGTGTAAGTGCCTATTTCGAGAATGCGCCGGGGGCGAATCATCCAGGAAATCATGGATAGGAAACGACCCTGCATATGTCCGGACAGCATCCTGGGAGCCATGATATGGGCGCGGGTATTGCGGTTGAGCTGGCGCAGCAGATCGCTCTCGGGCGATGTGTGCGCTTCGGCATAGGCAGTAAGATCGGAGGGCAAAAAATCCATTCGGCTGACTTAGTTATCCCCTCGCTTTGGGCGAATGGCATAACCAATGGGCTGGTTTAAGTAAAAGTAGTGTTTTTTAGGTAACGAACGTTCAAAATGATTTCGTAGTACTAAAAAAATAGAAATGGGAACTTAAGGTAGTTATTCTTCGAATGCAAGCTCACGTAACATATCGATGGTGACGTACTGGAGAGCACGCTCATGTGTGCAGGCCAGCAATATTGGTGGTGCCATGCCTGCTTCGTAAGCTTCGAGCCAGCGAAGGACAGAGAGACACCACCGGTCGCCGGGTTTTAAGCCGGGAAATTGAAATTCCGGATAAGGTGTTGAGAGGTCATTGCCCCGGCTGCGGGTGAATCGCAAAAATGGCTCGGTCATGATCGCACAAATGACGTGGTGCCCCTGATCCTGCGCATTCGTCCGGCAAAATCCGTCGCGATAAAACCCGGTCATGGGGCTGGTGCAGCAACAGCCGAGGCTACTTCCCAACACATTCCGGGGTTCTGGATTTGTTGGCATCAGATTCGGTTTTTTGAGTCGATCACAATCGTTACTGGGCCATCATTGAGTAAAGATACTTTCATGTCGGCGCCAAATTCGCCGGTTTGAACGGGCTTGCCTAAATCGGTCGATAATTGCTTAATCATTGCTTCATAGAGCGGAATGGCTATATCAGGCCGGGCCGCTTCGATAAAGCTGGGACGATTCCCTTTTTTGGTGCTGGCGTGGAGCGTAAATTGGCTAATGAGCAAAATATCTCCGCCAACAGTAGCCAGATCGAGGTTCATTTTATCATCAGCATCGTTGAAAATCCGCATACCAACGATCTTCTTGCTGAGCCAGTCTACATCGTCTCGGGTATCAGCATGCGTTATACCGATCAGAACGAGAAAGCCTGTCCCAATCTGACCTTTCACCTGATTGTTGATAGTAACGGAAGCGTGAGAAACACGCTGAATAACGGCGAGCATAGACCAATATAACAGTTAAGCCCGTCCTGCTTTGCGCAAAACGGGGCTTAAAAATAAGAACGAACCGGCGGAAGTTGAAAAAGAAATGTCAATCGGGTTGTTTGCGGGTGATGTAAACACTCTCGAAAACATAAGCCGGGTTCGCGTTAAAGCTTTCATTCTCGTAGCGTAAATAAATCGCTGGTTTTTCAAAATCTAAAACGGGCCTGCCGGGGCTGGGTTCGGTCAGTACCGGCACATTCAAACGATTGGAAGCGGTTCCTTCCCGCGTACCAAATACGGTAATATTGTAGGTTCGGGCAGCAGGACTAAGCGAAATAACGATGGTGTGCGTTTGTGTTGGGTTAAAGTGGCCAAGTACTTCCCGTGTTCCAGTGGCAACGTTGGTCGTGCGAACAAGCTGACCGTCGGGCAGAATACGAAGGCGGGCAACCCATAAGCCCTGTACACCCTGAATATCGATCATCAGCTGCCCCTGCGAGTTCCGTTGTTTAGCTGTCCAGTAGAACCAGATCGGTTGGGCGTAGTCAGATACGATGCCTTTAAAAGCAAGCCACTGATTGAAGGCGGTTTCACCCGTGATCGGAGCTTCCGAAAAAACCAGCGATTTACTACCGGATGTTACACTGGAAGCCTGAATACCAAGCCTCGGATGAAGCACCGATGTATACGAGACAGAGTCGCCGGTAGGATCGCCGGGGATATTTTGCAAAGGCAAACTGCCGATGGCATTGCCCGAAAAATTTTCCTTGAGCAAATAAGTGGATCGGCAAGACGAAAGGGATAGGATCAATAATGTTAACGCGACAAAAAAAGATGATCGATTCATGGCAAAGAGGTTTGATGTTGCCAGTTGAGTCGCGATAACTTATCGAGCTATTAACATAGAATAGCGTTTAGCTGTCTCCTTTTGAGTGAACGGTTTATGGTTGATCGCTAACAAATCGTTAATACAGTCGCTAAAATTGATCAGCTCGTGAATCAATGTGTTAAAAGTGGGTTTGTGATAAAAGGCAGGCAAAGCTCATATTGACCACATAGGAGCCAATGACGCCACTTTCCAGCCGAGAAGCTGGCAAAAACAGCCTTAAACGTATTGTCGGTTGTCAGATAAGCCGGGTAATCGGTATCGGCCTTGTCGGATTAACCTGGTGAGGTTGCAAAGTCAGTTTAAACCAGGCAACATCGTGCCAGGCACCGAGTTTATAGCCCACGTTTGGGTAGATGCCGATGGGTTCGAAACCCATGGCCTGATGAAGTGCTTCACTCTTCTGATTGGGCGCTGTTATGCCAGCATAGGCATTGTAATAGCCCTGACGGCGTAGAAGGTCGAACAGGGTGGTATAAAGCTGTCGGGCAATTCCCTGCCGCTGCCCATCCGGATGAACGTAGACCGACGTTTCGACAGCCCATTGATAGGCCATTCGGTCGCGGTGCCGCGACGCATAGGCATACCCAAGTACCCGACCGTCTGATTCGGCAACCAGATAGGGAAATTGCTCCTGAATGATCTGGATTCGCTCCGAAAAATCACTCAGGGTGGGAACAACATACTCGAATGTGATCGCCGAGTTATTGACGTAAGGCGCATAAATGGCCAGAATAGCTGGCGTGTCGGTGAGTTTAGCAAAACGAATGGTCATGGTACCTGCAAAATAATCAAACTTCGGCAAGTAACCACTGGGCAATCAGGAAGTAAACGCCAATGCCGATCAAGTCGTTGGCCGTGGTAATAAACGGTCCGGAAGCTACTGCCGGATTTATGCCAATGCGGTTGAGGAGCAATGGCGTTACCGTGCCCATAAACGAGGCCAGTAGCACCACCGCCAGCAAAGATGTGGCAACCACAAAAAACAAGCGTGGTTCACCAATAATGAAGGTGTAGGTTCCGGCAATTAACCCAACGACCAACCCATTGATAATCGCTACGAGCAGCGTCCGGAGTAATCGTTTGGCCAGTGTCATGCTTAGTCCTGAGGTATCGGTCAGGCTTTGCAGAATTAGCGAGGAGGTTTGAATACCGACATTGCCCCCCGTTGACCCAATGATGGGAATGAAAGCCGCCAATGCGGCTACTTTGCCCAGTTCGCTCTGAAACCCATTGATGACTGTAGCTGCCAGCAAACTCCCGATAGCCCCCGCTACCAGCCAGGGTAACTGTACTTTCGAGCGCTGCCAGACACTATCTGCCTCTTCTACTTCACCCGATAAACCTGAAATCACCTGAATGTCTTCTTCGGCCTGTTCGGTAATAACGTCGACCACGTCATCAATGGTGATCCGGCCGAGCAATCGCTGCTGAATATTGACGACCGGAATCGCATCTAAATCGTACTTTCGCATCACTTCAGCCACCTCCGTCACCGGGCGATACGTCTCTACGAAAACAACGTCGTCGTCGTAGATGTCAGCGATTTTAGCATTTTTGCGGGCCAATACGATTTTTTTGAGCGAAACCAGTCCAAGCAGTTTACCAACGTCATCGATTACATAAACGGCATACACGTTTTCGACATCTTCGGCCTGTTGCCTGATTTCTTCAATACAGGCATTGACGGTCAGATTCACGTTGATTTTGATGAGCTCTTTCTGCATCAATCCCCCCGCCACGCTGTCGTCGTAATGGAGCAGATCAAGAATAAAACGAGCCTGTTCGCGGTCTTCGAGCAGACCGATCACTTCTTCACGAACCTGAATGGGTTGTTCGTTGAGCAAGTCAACGGCGTCGTCGGAATCCATCTGGTTGATAAACGGGGCCAGTTCTTCCGACGTAAAGGTTTTGATCAGGTTTGTGCGATCGGTGGGGTTGAGGTTTGCCAGAATCTCAGCGCCAACGGGTTGATCTAATAAGCTCAGCAGGTAATGAGCAGGTTCGGGTTCTAATTCATAGAGAATTCCCGAAATATCGGCTGGATACAACTCCTCCATTTCGGTCCGAAGCAGCGCGTCGTCGCCCGCTTCAATAGCCGACTGGATATGCTCAAGATAGTCTTTGGTGAGTTCGAAAGTCATAGTGAAGAATGAGGAATATAAGATGAAGAATGAAGAGTTATTATGGATTCTTCACGTTTCATTCCTCATTCTTCATTAACAGCGTCAGTTGCACGAACTCAGCCACGCTTAGCTGTTCAGCCCGCTTATCCATGAACGGGCTCGCCAAAGCGGCTTCGGTCGGATTAAGCGGTTTTAGCGCATTACGGAGGGTTTTTCGACGCTGACTGAAGCCATGTTTAACGACCTGAACAAACTTTCGCTCGTCGCAGCCAAGATCGGTTTTGTCGTTGCGTCGGAGCGAAAGTACCCCCGAGTATACTTTGGGCGGAGGGTTAAAGACCCCCGGATCGACGGTAAATTCATACTTGATATCGTACCAGGCTTGCAACAGCACACTGAGAATGCCATAATCTTTATTGCCAGGTCCTGATGCCACACGCTGAGCGACTTCGCGCTGAAACATGCCGACTACTTCGGGAACCCTATCACGCATATCCAGCACTTTGAAGAGGATCTGCGTTGAGATATTATACGGAAAATTGCCGATCACAGCAAAAGGCTCAGTGTTGTCGGGCTGTTTATTCGGTAGCAGATCGGGCCGGATATTCAGAAAATCGGCTGCCAGGATGTGCCCCTCCAGTTTAGGGAAATGTAGTTTGAGGTAATCAACCGACTCGCGGTCAATTTCAATGACAAAGGTTTCGAATTGGTCATTGGTCAACAAATATTGCGTCAGCACACCCGTGCCCGGCCCAATTTCGAGTACTTTTTTATAAGATCGTACCGGCGCATCACCATCATTGCGGGTACCATGACCGGTCAATAATTCGGCAATACGCTGGGCGATGCTGAGGTCTTTCAAAAAATGCTGACCGAGTTCTTTTTTAGGCTTAACGTACACGATGCTGGAGGGTCAGATCGCAGGTTGCTGTCGCCGAAACGGAACGTCAACCCATGCGATTAGTTTTCGACCACAAAGGTACGGGGCATTGGGCGAATTATATGGACGGTTTTCGTTTATTGTGTGTAACCTGAGTCGTCTATTGTTTCGAATCAAAATTACGACACGGAATCAGTATCCGTAAAAGTCTAAAAATGAGCTGATAATCAATCTTTTAACTTGAGAAAATGGAGACCGTTCATCCACGTTGAATGCATGTCGGGATCTGTTTACATACACCTGTTTACTGTAGGGTACGCAACCGTTCTTTCACGGCGGTAAGCGCTTGTGGTGGGGTTTTGCCAAAATCGGTATACCCTTTTTCTTTGTAATCGATTACCCGATATATATCGAGGCCACTGGCCGTTTTATAGACCGGGCTGGCTCCTTTATCCAGCAGCAACTGGCAGATATCCCACAGATCGTTGTCGGCTGCATACATCAATGCTGAGGTAATAATAACGCGCTCATCGTATTGGGGCGGAATAGAGTTCGGGTCAGCCCCGTGCGCAAGCAATAGATTTACCTTTTGGGTTTTAAAGCCATCATCATTTCCCGAATAGAGGGCATTGAACAGGATTGGCCTCCCTGTAGGATATTCGGTTGCATTTGGATTGGCTCCTTTCTTTAAAAACCACTCTAAAAGAGTTGGGGCGCCGTCGGTCACCAGAAAATGGGTTGGTGATCGAAGCTTATCCGCCGTTTCTACCGTGGCTCCGTGCGCCATGAGCAAATCGAGGCACTGAATGGCTTCGGGTGAAGGATTCTCTTTCGCGCGAAGGGTGGCAAAATCGAGTAATGTCGTATGATCCGTGCCGCTCTCGTTGATGGCAGGAATCGGCTGTTGTAGCCCAAGTTTTAGCTGAGCTACATTCCCGCTGGCTATCGCTGCGGCAAGCTGCCGTCTGACAGGGTCCTGAAAGTAGTAAGCGCCATTGGCTCGGTCGCTGAGTTCCTTGTCGTAATTTTTCTGGCGTCGATCCGCAATTATTGGTCCGAAAATCAGACTCAGCAGGTAGCCGACTATTGGAAATCCGCTAAGAATCAGGGTCAGTATTTTTGTAAAGGAATAGGGTAGCAGGTTTAAGCCAACAAGCACTACCAGAATGATCACAGCCAGAAATAAAATTCCGGCAGCCATTCCGCGACCAGCCGCATCTTGTCCAGAGCCTGCCGGTGTTAGAAACGCCCAGAGCAGCATAAACCCATAAAAGCTTAGAATGGCCCAGTTAATGAGTGTGATCGTTTTCATGCCGCTAACTAAGCTCTTATGTATGAGCATGTCTATCGGTAATCCATAACTGGTACTACTTACTTAATAAGTAGCGGGTAAAATCAAAAATCGATGTCGGTTAGCTCAAAATTCTGCTTGAGTGGAATAATACCTCCTTCTTCGGCACCGGGATGATAAATAATGGTTTCGGGCTGAATACCCTTCTGCACATTGCCAATGTCACGCCTTCGGTTTCCATTGGCGTCGATGATCAGGCGGACCCGGTAGCGGCCTGGTTTAAGCCGGGGAAAACTGTAGTTTGTTGTTCCGTAAGAGGATCGGATAACCGTATATTTATCGTCAAGTAGCTCAACAATAAAGTTCTTATTGGCCCCGCCGACAGTTGCTGGGTTGATCCGACCAGCGATCAGGCCGTAGCTGTCTTCATCCGCAATTTTATACCGACCATTGTACCGGGCCAGCGTATCGCCCTGAACACTGATAAATGCCCCTTTTAGTAGCCTGAAGAGCAGTGTGTCTTTAAGATTCGTTTTTCGTTTTATGACTAGTTGACTGAAACTATTACTCCAGGCCAGCTCTTCTGGTGTAAACTTAAAGGGTTTTGTACTGTCGGGGCCAATGACGATAAGATCGGTGCTGAAGCGGAGAATGGGTTTGGAGAATTTGATAGAGAAATCCAGATTGTTATCAATCGGTTCACTGGCCGGTGGTGCCACCTGAACGGTCAGGGGTTTCCGGTCTTTTGCCCGCGATTTGATGGGCGAAAAATAAATGCGCTCCCTGAGTTCCGTAATATTGCCGACCGAATCCTGAGCCATAATGATCAAATTGATCGTATCGTTAGCCGCCCGGTTTGCTGGCCGAAAAAGCCGGATCATCTTGGGACTTTCTAAAAATGACACCAGCGTATCGGTCGACGGTACAAACGACATTGAGGTTGGAACAGCTGTTGCCGATGTTGCTGTTGAAGAGACCGCTGAGGTTGATACACCTGTCGTCGCTGTCGTGGAAGCGGCCGTCGTGGAAACAGCCGATGTGGAAGCAGCCGTCGTGGAAGCAGCCGTCGTGGAAGCCGCCGATGTAGATACGACTGTGGTGGAGACCATTTTACCAAAACGTAGTTTATAGCTGGCAATGCCGCTGCTAAGTTCCAGACCCAACGTTTCGTCGGTGCGCTCGCGTCGGCTGATTCGAGGCTTGGACGATCCCCGGAAAGCTACCATGTTTATATCGGTATAATTGCGGTTGAGATTCACAAGACTGTCGCGGAAGGCCACCCGTTCGCCCGGTGTGTTGTTAACCAGATTCAAATCCTTGTCGTCGAATCCATACACTTTATACTGGCCTGCTTTCACGTTTTCAATGCGATAAACGCCATTGCTATCGGTTCGGGCGTAATAGGCGGGACGCTTCCGGTTGATAGGGAGCGTATCGGTCGGTGCAAACAGGCCGATTACGAAGTTGAGGATAGGCAGACGGCTTTCGTCATCCAGAACAGTACCGCCCAAATAAAGTGAATCGATAACAGGGCCGGTGCTAAACACAATCTTGGCATCTTTAGCAATATTGCGCTCTGTAATATCCTTTATGCCGTCAGAAAAGTTAATGGTATAGGTGGTATTCGGTTGCAGTGGCCGGTTAAAATTCAGCCGCAGGCCTTTTGGCAGGGCTTTTACAACAAACGTATTGCTATCCTGGGGTGTAACGGTGACCTTTTGCTGAATATTTTCGACATTGACGTACTCGTCGAATTCCAGTTCAACTGTCTTGCCGGTATAGTTCAACTGTCGGGCCGTTGGCATGCTGCTCACCAGTTTGGGCGACAGGGTGTCTTTCTTGCCACCGGGCGGCTGAGCAACCTGGGCGCAATTTTGAAGCAGAATGGGAAGTGACAGTAAAAAAAATACTATAAAATGGCGAAGCGTCATACGTTAATAGGCAGTATACAGTTGGCAGTCGTCAACTGAGCGACTTATGGTTTATGTATTTGCCTGTTCAGAGACTGTCAGGAATAATTTCTGACAACAATCAGCCACAAACTTAAAACCATAAACTAAGTATCCAGTGCAATCAGGCTACAAAGGTAAACGTCCGTTCATCGTTAAACTGTACCGACTGACATAAAATGGATGTCTGCTTCGTTACCTTAAGTAGAATTTTAAGAAAAATTAAAGGTCTCCGCCACAACGGAGGGTAGAGAACGGGGCAGTTTGGTACTTTTGCTCCTCACACATTCCCGTAATGACGAAAAATTTATTCATGGTCCGCACACGAATCTGCCGGTTCCACCTATTTCTTGGCTTAGGGGTGGCTATCTTTTTACAGAGCTGTAATCTGGCTCCTAAAGAAGAGCAAAAGCCAACCGTTAAAGCTGATACAATAAATCAGATCAATTTTTTTCTGGAAACATCGGCCAGCATGGGTGGTTACCTGAATGGGAGTACGGAATTTAAAAATATTGTTTCTGAATTCGCCAACAAGATCAGCCAGATTGAGCCGGTGCGTAAACCCCTTGCCATTTATACCATCAGTGCCGAAGCACAGGCCTATCCTGGCGACGTGGATAAGTTTGTGACAAGCTTGGCCACGGTTCCGCTGGCCAACGCCCGTAGTTCGGAACTTCACACCATTTTTCGGCAAGTGGGCGAAAAGGCGCGCAACAACAGCGTGGCGCTTCTGGTATCCGATTGTATTCTCTCGTTTCCGGACGGAGACATTAAGAAGAATCCGCAGATCAATGCGACCGATGCATCGAGTGTCCTGAAAAACGAGATCAACCGACAGTTTGCTGCCTTGAGCAAAGACACTATCAATGCAACGGTTTATGCCTATTCGTCGGCTTTCAATGGCACATACTACGATTATCAGAACAAAAAGCAGAAACTCAATGGCGAATCGCGGCCATTTTATATCTGGGTTATCGGTAAACAACGCATCCTGAATCTGTTCAATCAGAAGTTACAGGCTGCCTTAACGACCAAACCTGATAAGCAACTTGATTTTGGCGGGAGCGGCTCGACAGCGGGTTACAACCTGTTTTTTACCCTCAATCGGAAGGGTGAAAACTGGAATGCCGATGGGCAGCGCATCACGAACCTTAAAGGGGTTCGGGCCGATCAACCGGCTGAGTTTGCAATCGGTGTTAATCTGAGCGGATTGCCTGCCTACGCACAAACGGAAGCCTATCTGACCAAAAACCTGATCGTTTCGGCAGGAAATGCCGGGGTTAAATTGCTGAAAATTGAGCCAAAAGACGATGTGAAAGGTACCGAAAAGCTGAAAACCAATGAAGCCCGAATGCTGAGCGAGGCTACCCACGTGCTGACCTTTCGGGTAACACAGCTTTTTGAAAACGAAACGCCCGTTTCCATCAAATTACCTGTGCGCTACGATACCTGGTACCTAAATCAGTCCACAATGGACGACCGTACTTCGGCTGGCCGGGAGGGCAAAACCTTTGCACTTGAACACCTCATGAATGGTGTCCGCGATGCCTATGAAACAGGCTCCGGCGCTGATAAATCGTTTCTACAACTTACCATCACCCTCGAACAATAAACGGCACCCATGTTCACTGCTTTGTATGAATTGCTGATTGGCAAAAACCCTGATCCTACGTACCGCAACACTGTTTTTACGCCCGTCGGCCTGCTAACGCTGGTGCTGATGCTGGGCCTGGCGGCTATTTTTTACCTGTTGCTGGGCCGCTGGAAAGCGATTTTTCACCGAACCAGTCACTGGGTGATTACGTTGGTTGTCGCCCTGATTATTGCCTTTTCGCTGGCTGTCAGCTACGCCAAAGACGCAACGGGTGAGCCCGAAGCCGACAGCTATATGCTTGGTTTTGGTGGCGTTAATTTAATTCTGGCCGGGCTATTGTTTTTTGGTTTTTCGCTCCTGTTCCGGCGTGGATCGAAGTTCGCCCGGTACACACCTTTTTAAATTTCAGTTTTAAAAAAAGTCTTCCGTTTACTGGGTCGAAGCTCTGTTGCGCTACGCAGGAAACGGAAGACTGAAATCGTTTAAGTATGAAACTTTTCGTTTTTGCCATCGGTGGTACGGGTGCACGTGTGTTGCGCTCGCTAACGATGCTGCTGGCAGCTGGGGCTAAAGTGCCCGACAACCTGACCATTATTCCGATTCTGCTGGATATGGATATGCAGAACGGCGATACGGCTCGTGCTCTGAACGGCGTCGAACTGTACCGAACTATTCGCAATGCGGCTTATCCAAACGGGGCAGCACCGGCTGGTCAGAGCGATGCACCCCGACCATTCTTTGCTACCCCGATCCAGTCGCTGGGAACGCTCCAGAGCGAAACCACTCAGGAGCGGATCGGCGATTCATTTTTGCCCCAGCTGACCGAGCATCAGGGTACGTTCGAGGAGTTCCTGAATGTCAGTACCATGGATGATATTGACCGTGAACTGCTCAAAGTCCTCTACGATAATTCAGCAAAACCGACCAGTGCCGAGCTTAAACTCGATCTCTCGGTTGGTTTTAAGGGGAATCCGAATATCGGCAGCGTAGTCTTCAACGCGCTGGAAGATTCGGCACTTTACAAATACTTCGTCGGAGCGTTTAACAACGAAACGGACCGGATTTTTATCATCAGTTCCATCTTTGGCGGAACCGGATCATCGGGTTTCCCGCAGTTGGTGAAACTGTTGCAGGAACCGAGCCAGAAAATGCCGATTCGCAACGCCCGGAAGGGTGCCGTTACGGTGATGCCCTATTTCGCACTGGAAGAAAACGGGCAAAGTGCCATCGACCAGAATCGCTTTAACTCCAAAACCAAAGCGGCACTGTCGTACTATCAGAACCAGATTCATCTGGATTCGCTGTATTACATTGGCGATAAACCCGGCGCTAAACTGTATGCAAACGTAGAGGGAGGTTCCAAACAGGCCAACAATGCGCATATCGTCGAATTGCTGGCGGCCGAAACCGTACTGGATTTTGCCAACCGGGGAGCCGGTGAGTTTGCCGGGGCGAAAACCTATTACGAATATGGCCTTCGGCGCGATGATCGCCAGTTAGACTTTGTTCATTTTGCCGATTCAACTTTCCGCAATGTGATGCAACCGCTAATTCGGTTTGCATACGCCAGCAAGTTCTACACAGAATACATACCGGCCAACCTGCGGGAATCGTTTGCCAAGAGTCTGGGGCTGCAACAGCAACTGGGTAGCAGTACCTATTTTGTGGCGCTGACGAAATTTATGGGTGAAGCTTTCCGCAAATGGCTCGCTGAAATGGGCGATAATGACCGGAAATTTGACCCGTTCAACTTTCAGACAGATTTCAATGCGCTGGTTCGTGCCAAACAGATTGAACCCAAAACGTTCATGGGCTTTGGCGATAAAGGCATCAGTGAAAGCTTCCTGCTTAACGAAGCGGGCGACGCCGAACCGAAACTACTCGCGCAATACCCTCAGCCCGAAACGCGCCTGATGCAAATGCTGATGGTCGTAGCGGACAAGTGCATGCAAAAACTTGGCGACCTCAACCGGCAACTTGTTTAAATGAGTTTGCAGGGTATCGTTTTGGTAGATTACCTGCTGAGATTATACGCTCGCACGTTACTACCGAAACATATACCTGAAAACTGAAAACGGAAAATTTCAGTATGCCCCATATCCTTCGCATTGACAACGACCCGAACGTGGTCGAACAGAATCACCTCGGCTGGACAGGCGGAACCGTCGGGCTGGTTGGTAATCGTATTGAACACATTCCCGACACGCTGCTGAATCAGGCTGGTCTGGCGGCCAAAGCGGGTACGTCGATTCCGTCGCCGTTTGCGCGGTTGTATTTATTCGACGCGGCTTTCAGGCTGGTCATGAACGACCTCCGACCGGCTCAGCCGACCATGTATCACGTACTGGTGTCACACTGCCTCGATCTGCTCGAATTGTTGTTTCAGGCAGGTGGTAGCCCCGATCTGACCTACCGTGTCTGGAGCCGGGCCGATCGTTTGAGCGCCCTGAACCAGAAAGCTCCATTGCCGAATGCGCCGAATCGTCGGCATCCGCATCGGGTGCTGGCCAAAGCGCTTGAGCTGGATATGCGCCACGATCTGGCCAACCTGCAAACATTCACCCTGATTTATTACAAAGGGGCACTATTGGGCGGTACCTCACCACTAACGCTGGTATTTACGTCGCCCAACTGGGAGCAGGAGCGTCAGAACAAATTTCTGGACCCGCCCAAGAGCAGCACGGGCCGGGTATTGTTCCAGCAGGAATATGTACCGCTCGAAAGCCGCGACCGGACGTTCGTGACGTATTTAAGCCGGTTATTTGAGCAATACAAAAGCCTGTTGCCCGAAAACAGCGGTCTGACCAAGTTTCTGGACAAACTCTTCCGCGATAACCCGTATCCACTGCCCGTAGATGGCGGCAAAACGCTGAATGATTTCAATCCGATCAGTACGAATATCGAAGGATTCAGCACGCTTCAGGTTGTAACGGGATTGCCGCTATACAGCGTCCGTGCCGACGATGTGTTGCGTGAAGTGGAAGGCAACAGTGATTTTGTGATGTTGCCAACAGTTGGTTATTATAAAGAAGAAACCAACAAAAACGGCGTCAAAACAAACGTGCGGCCACCACTGGCGCTGGCTTCGCGCATGGATGTGCGTGGTCGCTACGTGAAAAACACCGATTGGGATTCGCGGACGGTCATTCCATCCTCATTGCTCAACGATTTGGGAGCGGGTGGGCTACTGGCCGACCGTCGGCTACCGGGTGTTGACAATGTGCAGTACCCATTTGTTTCGACCGACGATTTTCTGGAGGATTTCCTGATTCGGATGCCGTTCAAGATCAATAATGAACGGTTTTTTACGGGAACTGTCAATCGCGCCGATTGCGATTTCCTGCTGCCGATCCGGAAAGAATACTTTAATTTTTTCACGCTCGAAGACCTTCGCAATTACCTGGTGCTGGACATCAGCGACCTGCGGGTAACGGCTACGCTCAAAGTTCCTGTACGGGGACAGGGTGTGCGCTTTGTGGAGTTCCGGAAAACCTATGAACTGAACGAGCCCGAAAAAGTGCTTGATTTGCCGGTCGGTATGGGTTTCTTTCCATTTTACCGACTCACAATTCCCGACCAGCAGGCCCTGAACAAATATACAGTTCTACTGGCCGATGGCACAACATCGCAGGCGACCCAGGCCAGTTTCTACCGTTTCCCGGATGTCGTCAATCGACACGCGCTCACGAGCGGAAAACCACAGCCCCGAAGCCCAAAAGTGGGCGAACGGCCTGCCTCGTACTACTACAAAGTCAACGAAGCCTTCGATCTGGTCGAGATTCAATTGGCGCATAATGACATCCCGTACCGGGGAATTGTGATGCCGGAATTTACGACGGTTTCCAATCGCGGTTACGAAGAGTTTACGTTTGCTGTCGACTTCGGAACGTCGAATACACACGTGGCCTACCTTGTCAAAGATCAGGGTGGAGCCAAGCCCGATCCTGAGCCATTGACCGTTACGGATGAAGATCTTCAGATGGTGCTGCTGAACAAGCCGTATTCGGGGCCGGGTATTAGTCGTGACTATGATCGATATAGTGTCAAAAGTAGTTTTGGCGCGTTCGAACAGCTGGAACCGCTGGTTCGGCGGGAGTTTGTTCCCCCACTCATTGGCCGTAATCCACGGCTTGGAACGCCGTTTGCTTTCCCGCTACGAACAACCATCTACGAGCGCGAGGGCCTGACCCAGGGTGGCGATTACCTGTTTACGAAACTGAATCTTGGTTTTAACATTGACCTCGAGCAGGTTACCGTTGGCGATAACAATCGTTATGTATCGACTCTGAAATGGCTGTTCGAAAACAAACCGAACGACACGCTGAATGACCTGCGCGTACGGGCGTTTTTTGAGACGCTTTTGCTTCTGATTCGCCATAAAGTGGTTCAGAACAAAGGCGACGTTGCGCTAACGAAGATTGTCTGGCTGGCACCGTCGAGCATGACCCGGCGCACCCGAAATCGCCTGACTGCCGAGTGGAACAAAGCCATGCAGGAAGTGTTCGGTACTACAGCTTATTTCCAGGATGAACCGATTCTGGAATCACTGGCGCCGTATTTTTATCTTCAGCGTCAGGGTGTTCTTCCGACAGCCAATGCCGTAAACGTCGATATCGGGGGAGGTACGTCGGACCTGATGTTTTTTGCGCAGGGGCAACGGCATTACTTCAATACGTCGTTCCGGTTTGCGGCCAACGACATCTGGGGCGGTGGTCTCGATGAAACCGGGGCGCCTTCGGGCCGGATGGATAACGGATTTGTGTCGAATTTCCTGACATACCGCAGCAATAACCCATCGAGCCAGAAAACGGGTGCCGACCAAACGCTGGATGCCTTTCTGGACCCCAAACGCCGGATGTCGCCCGAAGATGTGGTCAGTCTATTGTTTAAATACGATGACCACTTCCAGTTTACGAAGGCAATTCAGAATCAGCAGCCTGCTTTGTTGATTGTGCTGTATTTGCACTATGCAGCCATTATTTATCACCTGGTTCAACTGATTGAATCGCAGGAAAAACAGGAAGGTGGTACTGCGCTTGAGCTACCGCGTTTTCTGACGTTTACGGGCCGGGGAAGCCAGTACCTGAACCTGCTTGGAACGCGGGCCGACCTGGTCGATTACACGAAGCGGTTGTTTGCGGCTTATACCACGAAATCAGTACCGGCCAACTTCCAGATTCTGTTGACCGACAATCCGAAGGAAACGACGGCTAATGGCGCTGTGCTTTATCAGACTGCTACGGATCGGGATCAATACCGGGGTAATCAGACTACAGCTTATTGGGGGAATGAACCGACGCATCCGGTAACGTTTACGTATAATGAAACGACCGTTGATACCGTTGGGCACGAGAATGATTTCCATGATTCGGTGTTACGCAACGTGCGTGATTTTCTGGAGAAAACACTAAAAAATAACTCCGTATCGGCGTTTCTGGGTGATTTTGGTATTCGCCGGACACAGGATTATTATGACTTCCTGGTTGGATCAGATGTAACCCGAAGCAGCGTGTTGCATGATAGTTACATGCTGGCTAAACTGCCTCTTGAGCGCGACGCTGATGCGCGGCTGGCGGAGACGTTCTTTTTCCTGCCACTTAAAAACGCGCTCTACGAACTGTCGAAATACATTGCCAAAAACCAGTCGTAACGGAATGATGATGCAACGATTCAGAAAAGGCTGGCTGTTGGTAATTGGGTTGACAGTCAGTCTGGTAGCGCAGGCTCAGGATGGTGAAACGGCGTCAAAACCATCTTTTTATACGTACCTGGGGCTGATTCTTGCCCTGCTTGCCCTCATTGGTCTTGTTCTACTCTGGTGGCAGAATCGACTGGCCTGGGACAAGATCAACTCGGAAAGACGATCCGCTACCGGTAATTCCGATGGAGTTCGGGAGTTAAGCGGGCGGGTGATGTCGCTGGAGCGCGATAACAAAGCGCTGATTGTTAAGATGAAAGCCCTGGACGAGCAGGTAATACAACTACGGCAACTTGTTCGCAGTGATAACCGGCAAGCGGCCACGGCTGTTCCGTCAACACCAGCTGTTGAACCACGGCAAGCTCCTGCGCAACAACCGGTTCGGCCCAGTGAACCTGTCCAAAAGTCGGCAGCCGTATCAGCGCAGTCGCAGCGGCCAGCACCGGTTATTACACCCCCGGTTAAATTGTATGCCCGCACTGCCGATGTTCCTGGTGGGTTCAGCGTAAGCAGCCTGGTGGAAACGCCCAATCGCCCAATGGTATTTGTGATAACGCCAACCGGGCCAACTCAGGCCACCTTCCGCGTAACCGACGATCCTGAAGCCCAGCGATTGGCTCTGAGCGATCCGTATTCGTACCTGAGCGATGCCTGTAATTATCAGTCCCGGCCCGAGATAAATAGCCGGATTCACATGATTTCCGACGGAAAACTGCAATTACAGGGTGAAAAGTGGCATATTGTTGAAAAAGCGGAAATTAGTTTCTATGTCTAATGTGTTAGTGTTTGGTAAGTAAGGTAACTGAGGAATTGGGTTTCACTCGTTGCCATTTACCTTACTTACCCAATTACCTTTGCTACGTATTTAGGCAGTCAAGATGACGCTTACCGAACTAAAAGAACGAATTAAGGAAGAAGTTGTCCTGCATGAGGGTGACTTGAAAGAATGGCAGTGGCGCAGAAATGGTCTGCTAACCGAAGCCGAGCAGGATGGTATTGCCTCCGCAGAATTCATGCGGCTGGTTAATGATGTGAGTTATCAGCTTGGAGGGCTGTTCCCTCGGATCAATGCGCTGAAGTCCACGGCCGAGACCTACGCCCGAGCCGATAAAAAACAGCTTCTGCCACTTCACCTCGACGAACTAGTTGCTGAAGCCGAGCGGTTGACATTATCCAGAAACTTCGTAACAAAACGCTGGCTTCCGGCAATTCTGGCAACTATTCCAGATCCGCCTAAATCAGAAACGGTTGCCGTACCGGTTCCGCCACCGGCGCCCGTTACTCCGCCCCCTGTTGTTCCCGTTGTTCCAACAAGCCTGAGCCGGGACGAGGTGCGCCGAAAGGTTGCTGCCAAACTAGACGACTATAAATCACAACGGACCATTCCTGCCTGGGTATTGCGCGATTTGCTTTATGCGATCAATGGTGATGAATCGATCGTAACGGAGGAGATATTCTCGTATCTCGTCAGTAATTTTTTCAAAGCCGCCCGCGAACCACAGGGAAACACGCTGCGGGAACGATTGGTGTCAGCCGATTGGGAAAACGTTCTATTTAAAGTCAATCCGGAACCTGCCCCCGTTGTAACACCCGAGCCTTACCGTCCGGAGCCATCGCGCATTCCCGAACCTCAGCCAATTGTACGCTCGTTTACAGCCCAGCCAGCCCGTGTCCGTAAGGGCGAAGCCGTGACGCTGGCCTGGGAGGTAGAGAATCTGCTGGCGGTTACGATCGATGATCTCGGAGCCGGGTTGTCTCCTCAGAACAGGGGTTGGGTAAAGCCAGTGAAAACCACGGATTATACCCTGTTCGATGTCAATAATAATCCATTGAGTACCGTTCGGGTGGAGGTCATACGGCCTGATCGAAGCGGAGTTTATGGGGTCATGTTCGCGCTGGCGTTGCTGGCTCTGATCTATTGGTTCATTAAAAATACGAATTCAGAGAAAACGGAACCAGTCGAAAAGCCGCGAACGGAAAAGACCTCCGAACGGACTGGAAAAACGCCTGTGCATTTGGCCGGGAAACGGCGAAAAAAAACGGCCAGAACGACTAAGCCGGAGTCAGAAAAACCAACAGAAACCATTGCCAGGGCTGAGCCCGCACCGAAAACCAAGCCTGAAAAACAGGAAACGCCGGTTCAGACTATGTCCAAGCCGATCAGAAGTGAATCATCCGAAACACGGTCATCGTCGCAAACCGCCAAGCCACAGTATTCGGAACCCAATGATAAGCCTTACGACAAAGTAGACAATCGCACCGATGAGCAGGGCTGGCGGATGGCTCGAAAAGGGAAACGCTGGGGCTATGTCAATGAATTCGACGAATGGGTCATTGAACCCCAGTTTGAGGCAACAACCCCATTTCGGGGAAATGTAGCGTCTGTTTTCTTCAACGGACAGCTTATGAAAATAAATCGGGCAGGCGAACAGGTGAAGAATTAGTCTTCAGCAGGCAGTGAGCAGTTTGCAGTCTTCAGTTGGCAGAGGCCTTATCGTGAACTACCTACTGAAGACTGCCCACCGCCTACTGCCCAGGTGCAACCTCTACATTCAGGTTCTGAAATTTAACCGTTTTGGAAGCCGTTATAACGCCAATTTTATTCCCGCTGAACTTTCTGAAAACGTGCGGGCTATCCTCCACCTCTTCTCCATTGATGTAAAAATGAAGTTGGTTCAACTCTTTTTTTACCATTAAAGTATTCCGTTCCCGATTCACATTTACCCGGGGGGGCGTGGGTTTTCCCGGCATGTAGTTCGCAAATGTGCCACCGTTGATAAGCGACTTTATGGATACCTGATTCGTTCCCATCAGCCGGAATTGGCAAAAATTGTTGACATCTTTTACACCGAGCAGTAAGCCACCATCAGGCTGGACACCCGGAGGTACGATCATATCGATCGTTACAGTAAACGATTCCGCTTTATTTAAATCAATCGATGGCGGTAGGCTGATGTAGCTGCGAGCGGGATTTACGGTCGATGCAGACGTTTTATGGATGTAATAATTGCCAAGACTTATTTCAAGCTCATACCCATTCTTCTGGCCCACCAACCAGCGGTTCTGATTTTTGGTGAATGTCTCGCTGAATGTGTTTGGAGCGGAATTGATAGGTTTAGGTGCTTCACTAACGGGAGTTTCCACGACCGGCGCTGGTTTTTTTTCCGGGATCGGTGTACTTACGGTGGGCGTAGGCGTCTCAACCGTAGTTGTGTAAGCCGTGGGCAGGTCGGGCCCGGATGCTCCTAACGTGACGCTTAATTTCTGAAAAGCAGTCCAATAGGCAGAGGAGATCATACCTACATTATTACCTGCCAGCATTTTGAAGCGATAGGGGCTGTCACGAATTTCCCGTTCATTCACGTAGAAGTGGAGCGCATACCCCTTCCGTCGGATAGTAAGTCGATTTCGGTTTCGATCGACGGGTACGCCTGGCTTGAAAAAATCACCGGGCATATAGTCGGTAAATGTTTCGCCATTGGACACCCGGATAATCGAAACTTCCCCTTTGTTATTTAAGGTAAAGGCGCTGAAATTCAACGAATCTTTTACGCCAAACAGCAGCCCGCCTGTAGGTACTCGCCCTGAATCGGCTAATACATCGATCTTGATGGTGAACAGGTCGGCAGCGTTCAGATTAATGTCTGTTGGCAGGGGTACATAGCTGAAGGCTACCTGCTGCGTGTTGACATTCCGTTTGCGGATACTGTAGCGGCCCATCCCGATCTGGTAATGATAATCACCTTTAATGCCCGCTTTCCAGCCATTTCGGTTCGTGGCAAAATCGCCGGTGAAAGCGGGCCGGAAATCGGGAGACGTAGTAGTTGAAGGGGCCGTTCGGTTCGGTCTTGACACCGGTATGTCCGGAACTGATGCCTGCTCAGCTTGAACCGTAGTTGGCTGCGTAACCGGTGGGTCAACGCGGCTTGGTGTCGACACCTCAGGCCGGGGTGCATCGGTACGAACTACGTTTGGCTGAGCAATATCAGGCTGCGTTCGGCTCGGTTGGGTAGGTGCAGGCCGATCAACCGGTGTAGTAGCTGCTGGCTGGGACATCGTAACCGGTGTATTAACAGGCTGGTTTGCTACCGATGGGGAAGTGCGGGAAGTAGACTTAAAGGTAATCTTCTGCCAGTCGCTGGTTGCCGAATAAATGAACGGTTTCGAACGTCGGGGTGCTTGCCCAAAGCTGGCTGTGCTTAGCAAAACAAGAGCGGTAAGGAACGAAAACAGTCTCATGATCGTGTTTGCTTAGAATGAATACCGGACAACGGCCGTTGGCTGGCCCGCCTGTAGTCCAGGATAAACCGTAAAGGATTGAATTCGACGCGCTTCTTTGTTCAACTGGTTGTTCCGTAATCCTTTCAAAAATGTCAGAACAACATCGGCGGCCGCCACAACAAGGGCTCCCCGCGTTGCCAGAAAATAGCGATGGTGATGATCGTTGGCAGTAGCATAATACGGTTCGGCGGCTGCTGTATTTTTCTGTTGCTCATAGATGGCAAAATCATCCATGGACTTCTCCCGCTCTAAGATCCCATAAGCTACTAACCCATAACATCCAATGGTTAGTAACGGTCGCAGCCCAATTTTAGGTTTGGGCCATTGAACAAAAATATTGCCAATGCCAGGGGCCACTGCCGACAGCAAAGCCCAGGCAGGACCAGCATATCGTTCTTTTCGGAAGCGTGCCGTATCAGGTTGGGATATGGGCTCGTTAAGCATACCAGAGGGTTTTGCTGTCGATTGGGGTTCAGGTGTAGAGGTTGGTCGCTCGGCCCTGGGTGGGTCGGCTGTAACGACAGGATTCGTCCGGGCTGGTTTCTCCGGAATAACTTCCGGCTTTGGTGTCATTGAAGCCGGATTTGTGGCTAGTTGGGATGCATCTGGAATTATTCCGGTTTTAACCCGGATAATTGCCTGGATTTCTTCATTCAGCGAGTAGCCATTGGCCAGCGCATTCCAGACGATTCGCCGGTCGGTGCCAGCGGTGATACGCATGCCAATATCTCCCCGAACGAACTGAGGCAGGATATGTAACGTCCCCCGCAGTCGGCTCCGGATATCAAAATAAACGGAGTCGCCAGGGCGGGCTGTAATCAGATCGTAGCGAATTTCCAGTTGCGATGAGTCGACAACGCGCATCCTGATGTTGCGTATGCGCTCCTGAGCCAGACTGGCAGAGATGGCTAACACACTAAATAGAGTGATAAACAACAGACGCATCATATTCAGTTACTGACGGTGATTTGGCGGGTAGTCGTGTATGTATCATCGCAGGTATTGCCGATGGCGATTGATACGGTGTAGGTTCCGGCTTTTTGGTAATTATAGGTTACCCGCGTTCCGATTCGATTGACACCTTTGCCATCGCCGGGATCCCAGCCAACAATGCCAATATCTCCCTGCGCATTTTCAAGGAAAAAGGTCACATCCAATTCATCGATTATATAGCCAATAGTTGCCGATGGTTTGGCACAGACAGGAAAATTTTTTCGCTCTAAATCAAAAGGTTCACAACCCATCAAGGTGAGTACGAGTAACCAGAAAATAGACCGTCTTAGCATAGTCGTGGAATCATTCACAGCAAATTAAGCAATATTATACCAACAGATTGCCGTTCGTCTAATAAATTGGTACCCAAAGGCTACTTCAGACACCTTGTCAAATACCAATATTTTATTTAAATTTAATCAGTGAGTTATTCGCAGATTTGTAGTAACTCACTGATACACTACTTGTATAATTACCCACTCACTGACTGTTAACTATGCGCTGGTCTGCCAAAACGAAAGATGAATTGGTCGCTGAAATTCAACGGCTTCACCACGAACGCGATGGGGTAATGCTGGCGGATACAGCTCCGCCCTATACCGATGTTCGTCAGACTCTGGATCAACTCAATCTGATTGGAGTGACAGTTGATCACCAGGGAACCCTGATTTATGCCAATCCTTATACATATCGTGTAACTGCCTGGCAACCAGATGATATTGTTGGGAAAAGTTTCTTCGATATTTTTATTCCAGCGGCTGATCGGGCACGTCTTGAAATGGAATTTGAGGAAGCGCTGACGAAGCGAAGCGTTCCTGAACAAAAAGAAATCAGTTTGCTGGCGCGTAGCGGAGCTGTCCGGAATGTGCAGTTGAATTCGTTTGTCATTAATCCGTCAGACGACCAAAAGGCCGCGTCGTTTACATTGATAGGCGAAGATATTACCAACAAACGACGGGTAGCCTCGGCATTGTCTAATACCAATGCACAATTGCAGGATTTGGTCGATAATACGTCTGACCTGATTCAACTACTTACACTCGATGGCAAATTTATTTTTGTGAATAAGGCCTGGCGCGAAGTGCTGGGCTACGGCTCCGACGAAATTGCCGCCCTGAATCTGCGTGACGTGCTCCATCCCGATTATGCAGACAGTACGCTGGCATTGCTCAAGCGGATTCAGGACGGTGATAAGTTACCCTATTTTGAAACCGTTTTTCGAAGCAAATCGGGCAAAACGCTTTTTCTGTCGGGAAGTGTAAACTGTCGTTTCGATAATGGACGCCCAACGGCGTTTCGCTGTATTCTACACGATACGACCGGAAAAATTCGGGCCGAAAAATCGCAGAAACTGTACTATAGCATTGCCAACTGGACGATCAATACGCCCAACCTGGATGAGCTATATCATAAAATTCATGAAGAGCTAGGCAACATTATTGATGCCCGTAACTTCTTCATTGCGCTTTATGACTCCAGCAAAACGTACCTCTCGTTTCCTTATTATGTCGATGAGTATTTTGGAGGCAATATGCGATTCACCAAACGCAAATTGGGAAATGGCCTTACGGAATACACCATCAGAGCGAATAAACCGCTATTTCTGTACGAAAAAGACATCCGGCAACTGGCCGAAAAACACCAGATCGATTTATACGGGCAGCTTCAGCCGCAGGTAATGCTAACGGCTCCCCTTCGAATTGGCGACGAAATTACCGGTATTATCGGAGTCAAATCGTACGATAATCCGCTAACCTATGGCCCCAGGGATCTGGAACTGCTGGAATTTATTTCGGGTCAGGTGGCGCTGGCAATCGCCCGTAAGCAATCGGAGGCTGTGCTCGACAAGCAGAATGCACGACTCAATGCCATTTTTGATAGTAGCACGTATCTGATCTGGTCGGTCAATAAGGCGTTGCAACTGACCTCATTCAATAAAAATTACACCCGGCTTATTGAATACCAGCTCGATGAACTGCCCACGCTGCATGCCAGTGCTCCAAAACTAGGCTGGCGGATGATTGGGGAGGAAAACCGCCGGATGCTGGAAGAAAAGTATCGGCAAACGTTTCGGGGATTTCCACAAAACTTTGAATTGTTTTTTGAAACGATACGGGGCGAGACATACCTTGAATTTCACCTGAATCCAATTCTGCTGGCTGGCGGAGTGATTGAAGAGGTGTCGGGGATTGCCCGTGATATTACGAATCGGAAACGGGCTGAAATTGCCACCCGACAAAGCGAAGAAAAATTCCGTGGAATCTTTGAAAACCTCCAGGATATCTATGCTCGTGTAGATCGGAAAGGCCGGATCACAATGATTAGTCCTTCAGTTTTCAAACGTATGGGCTACACACCCGAAGAGGTTCTCGGGCAGGATGCTACGCAGTTTTTTGTCGATAAAACCGTTATTCGACGGGCTATGATCAAGCTGGGCCGAAATCATAGTTTACGCAATTTTGAGGTGAGTATGCGCCGGAAAGACGGCACCGAAAGGCAGTTTATGTTCAACATGTTGCTGCTAAAGGATGAGCAGGGCATCTATTCGGTGGTGGCCGTACTGGCGCGTGATATTAGCGAACTCAAGCGTCAATCGGCCGAGTTAGTCAAAGCCAAGGAAGAGGCAGAACGGTCGCTAAAGGTCAAAGAGCGATTCCTGGCCAACATGAGCCACGAAATTCGGACGCCGATGAATGGTGTTATCGGTATGATCGACCTGCTCAACGATACCCAGCTCGATGAAGAGCAGCGCAGCTATGTCAAAACCATCAAACGGTCGTCGGAAACGCTGCTTAACATCCTGAACGATATTCTGGACCTCTCTAAAATTGAGGCTGGAAAAATGGCACTCCATGAGTCGCCGGTGGCTTTTAAGGAAATTTTTGAGAAACTTATCGCGCTCTTCGGACAGCAGGCGAGTTCTAAAAACAATGAGTTGACTTATCATATAAGCGCCGATTTGCCGACGTTTGTGATTGCCGATCAGACACGGCTTTTGCAGATTCTGTCGAACCTGACCTCAAATGCCATAAAATTCACCGAAAACGGGACGGTACGTGTCGAAGCGTCGCTGATCAGTAAGCGTGGCAAGTTTAATCGAATCCGGGTAGATGTGAAAGATTCAGGGATAGGTATCTCTCCCGAAAATATCAATCTGCTGTTTAACTCATTCAGTCAGGTTGACACCTCATCGCGTAAATCGTTTGGGGGAACCGGATTAGGGCTATCTATCTCCAAAGAACTGGCTCACTTGATGAAAGGTGAAGTAGGCGTAGAGTCGATAGTAGGCATGGGCAGTACGTTCTGGTTTACCATTGAGCTTAAAGAAACCGCCATCAGCCCGACGCAACAGACAACGGAAGTTGCCGAAATCGCGCTGGCCAACTTTTTCAGTGATTACCACCCGAATGTGTTGCTCGTTGATGATAATGCAGTGAACCGTAAGGTTGCCAGCGAGATTTTGCGTAAAGCAGGTTGTGTCGTGGTTACTGCCGACAGTGGACCAGCGGCAATCCTGGAAGCGGAGAAAGGGCAAAAAAGTAAAGAAAAAGGCGAGTTTAACGGCTTCGATGTCATCTTTATGGATATCCAGATGCCCGACATGGACGGAGTGGAAACAACCCGGAACCTGCGTGAGAAATTTGGGAAGCAGCTTCCAACGGTTGTGGCCATGACGGCCTATTCCATGCGTGAAGATCGCGAACGGTTTATCAGTCAGGGTCTTGATGATTACATTGCCAAGCCGATTCGTGCTCAAAGCCTGATTGCCAAGGTTAAAGAAATAACGGATGCCAATCGGGCTAAACAGATATCAGCCCCCGTTCAACAACCGAAACCCGTTCTTGTAGCTTCTGAACCCGTGTTGCCGATTATTGACGACGAGATTGTTGGCCAATTGCGCGACATTGGCGGACAGGAGTTAGTCGATAGTATTATGGAGGAGTTTGTGACAGAGGCCGACGAACTGGTTAGCGGTGCTGTTAAAGCCTACACGCTCGGTGACATTCCAACGGTTAAGAGCCACCTGCATACGTTAAAAGGCAGCGCCGGAACGATTGGAGTTGCGCGTGTTGCCGATATTGCCCGTACTGCGGAAGGTAAACTTAAAGTGAATGATACGAGCGGTTTAGCGGATGCACTGAAAGCCCTCGAGCAAGAGTTCGCCTTGTTTTTAAAGGAATGGAAAAAATGAGTTTTCAGCAGGCAGTAAGCAGTTTTCCGTTGGTAATGGTTAGCTGCCTACTGCCTGCTAAAAACTCATTTCCCTAGTCTCTAACTGGAAATTGGCTCAGTTGCCGTTCCAGATCAAAAATAGCTCCCTGTAATTCACGCTTATCGGGCGAAACCGGTAAATAAAAAGGTGTTCTGTCTCGCTTCCAATTTGGAAGGGCATCAGAACTGAGCTTAATGCGAAAACGGTAGTCACCGCGGCCAATCGAAACATTACTGAAACCCAGTGCCGGGTCAATAAATGTAAGCTTAGCACTTAATTCATCGCCATCGGCTATTGAGCGCATCCATTTCAGGAGTAGCTCCATCTCCCAGGTTGATAGAATAGACGCGGTACGAACGTAGTCGTGTTCCTGATATCGAGTTTTTAGGCTCACAATCAGCCAGTTACGATCCATAAAGTAGGGTGAGTCACTACACTCATAATCCAGAATGTTCAGCTCAAAAGAGCCTTCGGGTCCGGTCAGTTTCATGGGTTAGATTAGATAAAAAAGAAGGCCTAACAACGATTGTCTGCTATAACGACGCGGTGTGGAAAGGAAACAGAAACCGTTAACTAACTGTAAAACAGTTGTATGACGGAGCGGAGAGCAGTAACTCTATTGACGTAGTGAATTAGAGGAATAAAATTAGAAAGAAAGTTGGATTGTTGTATTAATTGCGTGTAATTTTTTTAGAATAATAGTCCTGGTAATAAAAAAAGCATACGTAGATCCTTAAGAATCAAAGTAATTTCGATTAATGAGTAACAAAGCCCTTTTTTGCGTTTGCGGATAAAATGCTAATTTCACCACGCTAAATGTAACACGATTCCCAAAGCCCTATGTCAGCTTCCAAACGCGTCCTGATTGCCGAAGATAGCTCCGTTATCCAGAATCTGGCCCGCAAAATTCTTGAATTTCAGAACTACGACATCACAGCAGTTAAAAATGGTGAACAAGTTTTGCAGATTCTGGAGAAAGAAGATTTCAGTATCCTGCTGTTAGATATTAATATGCCTGTAATGGATGGCATGGAGTGTGTCCGGCGTGTTCGTGCATTACCCGAAAAAGAGAAAGCTGCGGTTCCCATCGTAGCGATCACCGGTAACGCTAAGAACTATACGGAAGAAGAATTTAAAACGGCCGGCTTTAACGATGTTCTGGTTAAACCGCTCAACTTCGATCGATTAGTTGAAGTGGTTAATCAATTGACCGATAAATAAAGAGTGAAAGCACAAAAGAGTGACTGAGTGAAAGTATGAAAGTGCGAAAACGCGTTAGCCACTCTTTCATTCGTTTACTCAATCACTCTTTACATTCTTTCGCTCATTATGATTATCACGCTGCTGGGTACAGGAACGTCATCGGGAGTGCCGTTAATTGGGTGTGAGTGCGATGTGTGTCGATCGGTTGATTTTCGCGATAAACGATTACGCTCATCCATTCATATTGCTATTGACGGGTGCAGTTTTGTTGTCGATACAGGTCCCGATTTTCGGCAGCAGATGCTACGGCTTGATCTAAAACAGCTCGATGCAGTCCTGTTTACGCATGAACATAAAGATCATACGGCTGGTCTTGATGAAGTTCGCGCATTTAATTTCCGATCGGGCCAGGATATGCCCATCTATGCCCGTTTACCTGTTCTAACTCAGCTAGAGCGGGAATTCTCGTATATCTTCGCCGAGCATAAATACCCCGGAATTCCGCGAATCAGAGCCCACGAAATTCATAATGAGACTTTCGATGTATTGGGCGTACGAGTCACACCAATTGATGTTCTGCACCATAAACTCCCGGTTTTTGGTTTTCGTGTTGGGGAGTTCACATACCTAACCGATCTCAATTACATTTCTGAGGAAGAACTGGAAAAAGTGTATGGGACCAAAGTTCTGGTGCTTGACGCGCTCCAGCGTTTACCTCATCTTTCTCACTTCACCCTCGATGAGGCCATCGAACTGGCCAATCGAATAGGGGCGAGTAGAACCTATTTTACGCACATCAGCCACAAACTTGGCCTGCACCGGGAAGTTGAAAAAGAACTACCTTCTCATATTCGATTAGGGTATGATGGCTTACAAATCAATTTGTAGCGTTGCCATGCTGGTTTGTCGCCAACCTTCGGCAGATTGTTCTACAAACCAATTTTCGTCACAGGGCGTTACCCCTTCAGACCAGTTTCTGAAGCGATGCAAACGCTCATAAAGACATCCCGAACGTTTTCCGATAACCTGCTACAACAATACCGCCAGAAGGGCGATCCGCCCGCCGATGCGGTCATTACCGCTGTTATTGAAGCCGGAGGAAAAAACGAACTTCGTTTACTAATGAACTGGCTGTCCGATAATCAGGACTTTACCCTTAACGGGCAACTGACTCCTGTTCGCGAATTCTTTACCAGTTATGCCCGACTGCCAGCCTGGGCAGACTCCAGACGAATGGAAAGCGGCATGGAATTTTTTAAAAAATACGCCAGCCAAATTGGCTTGATTCTGGGGTGTTTTTCGCTGCCGTATTGTTATCTGGGAGCCAATGGAGCGCAGGTGCTCTGGCTTACAGAACGAATTAAAAACGATACCATTCGCCGGTTACAGGAGACTGGAGAGTGGGTGTTTGGCGTGAACAATGCAAAGGAATGGGTAACAGGGAAGGCCATAATCAGAACGCTCAAAATACGATTAATTCACGCAGGTGCGCGTTGGTTTACCATTCATTCTGGGCGTTGGAATAACGATTGGGGGTATCCAGTCAATCAGGAAGATATGGCGGGTACGAACCTGGCCTTCTCCTATATAGTGCTGCGAGGCTTGCGAAAAGCGGGGATACAGGCGACCGAACAGGAGGAAGAAAACTACCTTCATCATATCAATGTCATTGGTTATCTGAACGGCGTCGCCGAAGAGCTGCTGCCTGAAAATCTTCGCGAAGCCTATGTACTGGATCGTTCCATCGCCCGTCGACAGTTTGTTTCATCGGAAGCGGGCCGCGGGCTTACGCATTCGCTCCTTACGGGTATTACTGAGCAGGTAAGAAAGACGGCAAAGCGGTCAGTTGATGATCGACCCGAAGCAATCCGGAACCTCGCAGCGGGTGAAATGCGTTTCTTTCTGGGCGATCAGTATGCCGATTGGCTCGGTATTCCTAAAGCTTCCGTCGAAAAACGGATGGCTGGACTGGTTAACCGTCTGCCAATTTTCTCAGGTCAGTTACCGAATTTATAAGTTCGACGTTTGCCGTTCGGAGTTCATAGTTATCGCTACAGCATCGACTGCAAACTACAAATCAAACACAACACTTGTTTCAGTTAGAACCTATTGCTGCTTTGGCTACTGCGCCAGGCATTGGTGCCATTGCTGTCCTTCGGGTATCGGGCGAAGGTTCCATTGACATAACCAACCGTATTTTCAGAGGGAAAGACCTCACAAAGCAGGATTCGCATACGGCCCATTTTGGCACATTGCGCACTGTTGATGGTCATATTATTGATGAAGTCCTGGTAACGGTTTTTCGAGCGCCGAAGTCATTTACAAAAGAAGACGTTGTCGAAATCTCCTGTCATGGATCCGAGTTTATTATTCAGCAGATTTTACGTCGACTGACGCAGGAAGGAGCCCGACTGGCCCGTCCCGGCGAATTTACCCAGCGAGCCTTTTTAAATGGCCAGTTTGATCTGGTTCAGGCCGAGGCCGTAGCTGACCTGATTTCGTCTGATTCGGAGGCCAGTCACCGTGCAGCATTGTCGCAGTTGCGGGGAGGTTTCTCAAAACAGCTGAAATTATTACGTCAGCAATTAATTGATTTTGTCGCGTTGGTAGAGCTGGAACTGGATTTTGGCGAAGAAGACGTCGAATTTGCGCATCGCGACCAACTCCGGCAACTCATGCTCGATATCCGGCGCGTATTGCATCCGTTGATTGACTCATTCTCGACAGGTAACGCGATTAAAAATGGGGTACCTACCGTGATCATTGGCAAACCGAATGCGGGGAAATCGACGCTGCTGAACGCCTTGTTAAATGAGGAGAAGGCTATCGTTTCCGATATTCCGGGGACAACGCGTGATGTCATCGAAGATGAACTGTTCATTGATGGCATCCGGTTTCGTTTAATTGATACCGCAGGTTTACGGGAAGCTACCGATCAGATTGAAGCAATTGGTATTGAGCGCACTCAACAAAAAATGCGGGACTCTGCCTTGGTCGTTTATCTGTTCGACGGAAAGAATATCTCGCCTGAAGAACTCCAGACGTCAGTCGCCGACATACGTTTATCGGGCAAGCCGTATTTACTGGTTGGTAACAAACTGGATGCACTGACCGATGAAAAGAAACAGCTACTGGAAAGCATTGCTGCCGAACCCATTGTCTGGATTTCTGCGTCGCAGCAAACCTACCTCGATGACCTGAAAGCTGCGTTATCGGCCCGCGTTCGGACTGATTCGGCCGTGCAGACGGGTAGCGCTGTCGTGACCAATGCCCGACATTATGAACACCTGACGGGCACCGACGACGCACTGGTTCGTGCTCTAACAGGGCTGGATGCCGGAGTAACCCCAGACTGGCTGGCCATGGACTTGCGGGTTGCTTTGCGTCATCTGGGTGAGCTGACAGGAGAAATAACGACAGATGATTTACTGGACTCCATTTTTAGTAAGTTCTGTATCGGAAAGTAACCGCACTTAGCAGGTAAATGGCATAACGCGGCTAAAGTACATGTATCTATTTTAGATAGGCGACCACAAAGGCACCCTCTAAAAGCAACCCTTTCGGTAGCGATTCGAAAAAGGAAGGTTCTTCTTCATGTGGCTTAATCACCCGGCCACTGCCTTCTAACTCAAAGACAATAGGAAGAACATAAGTACCCGAATACGTTTGTTTTTGAGCAGGAAGCTGGCTCATCAGACGATTAACTTCTTCTTTAAATGAAGCATCCACGTTGCCTTGGTTCAATACCTGGACATCGGTCACCTTCCCTTGGCGATCTACTTTAAATTCGACATACGCTTTGGCTACTTTTTCTGCTCGTTGAGCAGCTGCCGGGTAGCGTATCAGTTGCGAAAATGCTTGACGAAAAGCAGGATCGTTATTTAGTGAACGATCAATCGATTGTCCCTGCGACAAATAAGGGCAGAGCAGGAGGATACCTAAATAAGCAACAAAAGTTTTCATAGACTATTGGATTTTGACGTTAAAGGTTTCTATCTAATTGAGATGCATAGATCTAACAGAATCCATAAGTGCCTACTAGTCTGTCGTATACGTGACTATAATTTTCTATGGCTGATGAAACGGATTGGAACTAGTGTGTAAGATCGGAGTATCCGCCCGTCATGAGAACCTGGAAGCCATTTTGGCATCTTTCAGTACTATGTATCATAATCTGAACTGCTGTTGAAAAAGCTGGCACTGATTTAAATCCTCCTATTCAGCCTCTATGTCCAGAGCAACATTTAGCCGTAAGAGGTGCAATTACCGAGCTTGATGATTTTGCAACAGCCACTGTACACAAAGCTATTTAGTAAGTTCGGAGATGTTTTAACCATTAACTAAATAGGTAGTTTCTATAATTAGCTTGTATAAAAGAATCGCATTTGGGCTTCGTTAGTGGTGTAGATGTTTACATAAAATTCCTGTTCTATGCGACCTCTGCGCTTCATTCTTTTATCAGTAGTAGCTATATTGTTTTGCCTGCTTCACCTGGTCAGTTCGATCTCGTACGCGCAAAGCAATACGCTGGAACACTGTCTTGAAACAATGCATAGAACCAGAAAAGCCATAAGCGAGAGTAGATCGCCCAATCAGCAGCCGCTTTTTCCTGTTCTTGACCCTACTTACCAGAAGCATCAACAGAATTACGATAACTGGTCAGAATGTGTAAAAGGTCAAAAAGCTCCTTTATCCGCTTTCCAGACGATTGATGGGGAATCCTATGATATAGCAACTTTATCGGGTAAGGTTCTGGTGGTAAATTTTTGGTACATGAGCTGCGCCCCCTGCGTAGCTGAAATGCCCGCTTTGAATAAGCTGGTGAAGGAGTATAAGGGCAAAAATGTCCTATTTCTTGGTTTTTCAAGTGATAAAGCAGCAGCCTTGAAGCCCGCCTTTTTTGAGAATCATCCCTTCGATTTCAAAATCATTGCTGACGCCAGAAATATCATTATTCCCTTCCATACCAATAGCTTTCCGACGACTTATATTGTGGATCAGCGAGGAATTATTCACCAGGCCTGGATTGGGTTTGTGGGCAACGGAATGGATAGCTTAGCTCCCTATCATAAAGCCAAATCGGCCATCGACGACCTATTGACAACGGCGAATAAATGAATTGAGAGTTGTACGTTATGCAGGAAGTATGATTGAACCGGTTGATTCTGCCATATAATTTCCCCCTTTACAAATTCTTAGTACTAAATTAAAATACTGACGTACAGTGAGTTTTAATTTACAGCTGCTAGATCCGAAGGGTCAACTAGCAGAAAACCTGGGTTGATACAGGCACCCTGCCAGCGTACGCCAAAATGCAGATGAGGACCCGTCACCCGACCGGTTTCCCCAACCAAACCGATACGTTCCCCTTTGGTAACCGTCTGATTGTCTTTAACCGTGAAGCTTTTTAGATGAAAATATTCGGTGACCAAGCCATTGCCATGATCAATAAAAACCGAATTGCCGCTGTAGAACAGATTGGCAGCCAATACTACCCGACCATTAGCGGCACTCAACACCGGCTTGCCAGCCGATACCGGATAATCCTGACCGGTGTGACGATCACGGGGTTGTCCATTTAAAGTGCGGCAGGCCCCAAAATTACCGACTCCTTTCGGCAGTGGACTGGCTGGCTTCCCAATAGGCAGATCGAAGACGGCGGGGCGAGGCTTTGCCTGGTAAGCAATCAGGGGATTAACCCGGCTGGCTTCCTGAGCTGCACGAGCCTGATTTTGAGCGGATACATTTACATATTCTTTTTTAGGAAAGTTATCCAGATTCTCGTCAACGCAACGCTTTTCAGTGACAATGAGCTGAGCGCTTTCCAGTTTTCCTCCGGTCGTACGTCGAGAAATGGAATAGTGTCCGGGCTTCATATCCATATCAACGGGATAATAACAGGTACCATTAACGGCTGCCCACGCGCGTTTTTCCAGGCTACAACGTAAACAATTACCCGCCCAGCGAGCAACCTCACCCTGGGCCGCGCTAACCATTAGTGCAGGAGCGATGGGCCGTAGCCCCATTGACAAAGTCATCGCCAGTGCCATACTGACAGAGAAGGGCAGTCTATTCATGCTTCTGAGCTTTACGTTGATGTATCTCAATTAAGGGAACCGTCTGGTAGTTTTAAAAACTTAGTTTAACCAGAATCATTCAGGTGCAGGGTCGTTTTTATGTCAATAACGCTCCATACAACAGATTGAATAGGTATGGGATGACTCAGAGGCTATTGATAAAGCCTGAATAAAGAGGTGATTGAGCCAGACCAGGAATAGTGCGTTGTTGTTGCTGTTGGCGTAAGCGCTTGGCAATCTCGATTAGCTGACTCCCTAAATGCCCTTGTTCTTCTATACTGAGTTGATCATAAAAGTGCTGTCGAATGGGTTCCCATTGAAACAGCTCCGTTTTGGCATCGTATACGCCCAAAAACTCTATATGTTCATCAATAACTAGCTCCTGTTGGCGAGCCTTGACATCGAAGGAAGAAGCGCAGCTGATTTGGCAATACTGGTTTTGGGCAATATAAATTATTGAGAAGCGGCCTAAATTTAACATAACGTATTGAGTAGTGATTCAACTAGTAAACGGAAAATGCCGTATATAGTTTTTCGTTTTAAAAGCCACGGCTTCCAGTCACCGATCAGATAAGTTAGTTTTTGGAACCTCTTCGCTCATAAGCTCAAACGGTCACCTCAATTCGTCAGCTTTTGACGACAGTAAAAGATGCTATCCCTTCGTACGATTTTACGCGTTCTGTACGGGGGCCCTTCGATTTGGCAAAAATGTAAAGCGTAGAATTACCCCGTTGCGAAATCGGCACCGTTAATTGATAGGTATTGCCCGATCGTCGGATGGTAACAGGCAGATGGGTGGCAGTCGAACCTCCCTGTTGGCCAATGGAGCACATGAATTCGATATCCTTTTCGTTTTGGAGCGATAAAGTCAAGGCATCTCCAGTCCGAAGTAATCCAGTTTTAGGGAATTCGGGATCAAATCCCAACCGGAAATAAGCATCGTAAACCTTTGGAAACTGATCAAATTGCGTTTTGCTGACCGTCGGATTTAACAGTTGCCAGCGAGGATCGGTTGGGAAGTGATTGGCCGCAAACGCGAGCGGTTCGGTCAGGAAAAAGAAATCATTCGGGCGTAAATCACCATTGGGATCAGGTTTGGCTGTCGTCTGCGCCCAGGCAATATCAAGTAAATACCAGTCGCCATCAAGGCTGACCGCATTCCACTCATGATCTACGCGCTGAATCGGTTGCCCGGCTTCACTATCATTGGTACGGGAATAACCTTTAATCGTAACGACCGGAATGCCTGTTCTGCCTAACAAATGCTTGAACAGAAGGGAAAAGCCAGTGCAAACCGCTTTTCGACTGCGTAATACCCGATTGGCATAATCTATCTCCGATGAATACCGCTGACCGCTAAACGCTGACTCGTCATAACGAACGTGTGAAGTGATCCAGGCGTATACAGATCGGGCTTTTGCCAGATCCGTCCGGGCTGGTGACGTTAAATAGTCGCTGAGTGTATTCAGGTTTTTAGCTGCTGATTCAGGCGCATTTCGGGCGAAGTTGTCAATCGTCGTATAATCGATTGATACATACTTCGACGGACGTGGGATGCCTGGCCCTATGCTGGTCGGGAAAGTCAGCGCTGTGCTAAAAAATAGAAGAAAAAAGGCCAGTAAGGGCCGGATTTTGTAGTTTCGCATTCCTCGATTCTGTCTCACAAGTTGATAACACAAATGCGGACTTTTTTATTGCTAATCGCTTTCTATTGCTTTATGACAACTTCTGATGCGCAATCACAGCCTGATCACTCAACGCCAGAGGCCGTTGATGCAACGATGTTTACGTACTCGATTCGATTGCGGCCGGGACAGGATTTAAAGAAAGAACTCGATGCTTTGGTACAAAAGCGTCGGATAGGAGCAGGGGCTATGTTGACCTGTGTAGGTAGTTTGACGGATGTAACACTACGTCTGGCCAATCAGGAAGGGTCTACAGTATGGAAAGGTCATTTTGAGATCGTTTCGCTGGTTGGTACGCTCTCCATGAAGGGTAGTCATTTGCATTTATCCGTATCGGATTCAACCGGACATACGATCGGCGGGCATTTGCTGGACGGCTGCAAAATCTACACAACAGCCGAATTAGTGATCGGGGTCATGCCCGATCTGGATTACGTTCGCGAACCCGATCCAACCTTTGGGTATCAAGAGTTGGTGGTCAAAAAGAGAAAGAAGAAATAGAACTGGAATGCTGGCCTGCGACTTTGCACAGTGGGCGCTGCTTTAACCACTAACCTATCCTTACCACGGAGGACTATTGATCGATATAGACGATTTTTCGGTCTGTGGCGATGCGGGAAATAGTAGACGGACGAACAAATAGATTTTCATAGTTTAGTGAGGATAGAAACGGAAAGCAAATCGATTAATAGAGCACGTACTGTTTACAAAAGAGGTGTGGATAGAAATAAAAAAGGTCTTACTCGAGTTTCGTCAGGTGGTGTTTACTGCTACCCTTGACCTTTACCGCATAAGTCCCCTGTCTAGCGTCGGAAACTTGTGGTGGGTTTGGAATTTGGGCCATTGGTAGAAGTAGTTGAATTGAAAATTCTACAATCACCACGAAGATGATCTTTTTTCAATAATTCGATTTAGTAAACTTCCCAATGCCAAAATATTACTGACGAATGCCTGTTTTTTCCAAACGAAGAGCTCTGGTTTCTTGGAGAAATTAATCAACAAGTATTGAAGACAAATGTAAGCGCTTAGGTTACTGGTATAGAGTAGTTGGCTTTTTGTCGTATTATTACAAGTAACAGCGCTATTTCTTTTCATGATCGACTAGTCCTATAAATTCTATTTTTACATGCAATTAATCTACCTCCGTAATCCATTTATCCGATTACTAGTCCGGCTGACATGTATTGCTGGAGGTATGTTACTGCCATTTCTGGCTCCCGCTCAAATACCAGTGGTTGGCAAAGTTCTGTACGAGAAATTGGCAAAAACACAGCAGGAATTCCAGGAAGCGATGGCTACCGGAGATTCGCTGCAAGTGGCTGAAGTGTGTTATCTACTAGGGAAACGGTACAATGCTTTAGGCGATTATGTAACCGCACAGGCTTGGTACATCCGGTCATTACGAATACGGGAGCCATTAGGTCCTTCTGAAAATATTGGGAAGACCTACCTTCGAATGGCAGAGAACCAGATTCGGCAAAAACAGTATAATCAAGCCAAACGCCTTGTAAGTCAGGCTACGGCTAATTTTCGGCATATTCATTCCCAACATGGCATGATGGGCGCTGATATTCTTATGGCTGGTGTACACGAATTGGGTTGGCGAATGAATCGCGAAAAACCAGGTTCAGCGCCTGTTTCTTCACTGGATAGTTCCCTGTATTATTTTAAGCAGGCAGAACAGTTAGCCATCTCGCTGAAAAAACCATCCGACATTGCCAATGTGTATACATGCATGGGCAATGCGTTGATGCAGAAAGACGGGAATCTGGCACTTCCTTATCTAAAGAAAGCCTACACAATTAATAGACAGGAGAAGTCTCCATATGGCATCATTAATAGCTCGCAGGGGCTAGCGAATTGTTATCTGGCTCTCGGACAGCCATTGGTTGCCAAAAAATGGCTGGATGAGGCAAAGTTTATCGGTGATACCGCCAGACATGGCGATTACTGGCAAAATGGCCAACTGGAAGAATCCTATGCCAAAGTTTACCAACGCATGGGTAATTGGAAGCAGGCGTTTCTGCACCAGCGAAAATACTATTCCTTTCAGGTCGATGCGTTAACCGCCGATCGGGAAGGGGCTATTGCCAGGGCAGGAATGCTGTATGAAAGCGAAAAAAAAGAAGCAAGACTAAAAGCGCAGCAGAATGAACTGGAACTTCGTCAGCAGAACCTGGATACACAGAAAAGGCTGGCGCTCATGACAACAGTGTTATTTATGCTTGCTGGTCTTGCCTGCCTGGTATTTTACTGGTTATTTAGAAAGTATCGGCGTATCAGTGAGCATAATGCCAAACTAGTCAAAGAACAAAACCACCGGGTCAAAAACAACCTTCAGTCTATTACGAATTTACTAGGCTTACAGTTTAATCGGTTAACGGACCCTGTAGCTCGTAAAGCCGTGGAAGAAAGTTTGTTACGGGTGGAAGCGATGGCCCTGGTACACCAGCGTTTATATGACGGCGACCGATTAATTGAGGTCGATCTGATGCAGTTTATTCCGGAACTGGTCAATGGGGTTTTGCGTAGTTACAGCTTTGGCCATATTCAGCCAATATATGTGCTTAGTCCAATCTGGCTCAATGCCGATGTTGCCATCAATGTGGGTTTGCTTCTAAATGAGCTGGCCACTAACTCGTGTAAATATGCACTGCCGCTTCATCCTAATCCTATGTTGACAGTAGGTTGCCAGGAAGAAAATGGGCGGATACAATTTTGGTACGAGGATAATGGACCCGGTTTTACTCTTTCCACAAAAGGAAATTCGTTTGGAATGAAACTAATTGACATGATAACCCAAAAGCTGAAAGGGAAGGGCCATTTTAGCACAGAAAATGGATGTCGGTTTACGCTATCATTTGATGCAAAAGCTATGGAGTTCGTGCACTAGCCCAGGTTTATTATGCTTGCCTCTTAAAGATAAGTACTCATATGGATGCCCCGCTACGTATTCTTATCGTTGAAGATGACCTGTTTATGGCCACAGATATAGAAGAAAATCTGGTCAGATCTGGCTACGAAATCTGTGGAAAGGCCCATAGTTACGAAGCAGCCATAAAAAGTATGAAGCAAAGCCAGCCCGACCTCGTTTTGGTTGATATTGTCCTGGATGGACTGCCCGATGGCATTGCTACTGTAAAAGAGTTGATGCGCATTAAATGGGTGCCTATAATCTATTTGACCGGCAATTCGGAAGAAGAAACCTTTAATCGGGCCAAAAGCACTTTTCCGGCCGCTTTTTTACACAAGCCGTTTCGGGTGCGGGAGCTGGCAGCTCAGATTGATCTGGCGATGCACAATTTTTATGCCGGTAATATTTCAGGAGCTCCCGGATTGCCGGATCACACGTTCCTGCCAACGGGTAGTGGGTACATTCGGGTGGTTAAATCCGAAATACAGTTTGTTAAAGCCGACCGTGGTAACAGTGAGCTTTTTCTGACTAAATCAGGCTTTCATCGAATTTATCCGGCCAAACCGTATCAGGCTATTAATATTTCACTGAATCTGGGAAAGCTCGTTCCTTATCTGTCGCCTGGTTTTTACCAGTTATCGCGCTCATTAGTTATCAATCTCGATTATCTCGACCGTATCGAATCGAACCAATTGTATATTGGTTCGCACGAAATTACCATTCCCGATGGAGCCCGAAAACCACTGATTGATCGAATACAGGTTGTTCGAACACGCTAGTGCGCCATATGTCGGATTGGATCAATAAACGAAGGGGTGCAGATCCCTGAATTTATCTGCACCCCTTAGTCTATGTTTAACTAATGAGCGTTGTATAGCTAGTTTCGTTTACTCATTTCATCACGAATCTTGGCTGCCCGCTCGTATTCCTCGTTTCCAAGAGCCTCCTCAAGCATTTTCTGAAGCTCTTCAGAAGAGGCATTTTTCAACTGATCGCCAAACGATCGGGTTGAGGGACGATTTGAGGAACGAACTAGTTCTTCCTGTTCTTCTTCTTCATCGTTCGAACTGGCTGTGATGCCAGCTTCGGATAAGATAGACTCATTCGTATAGATCGGTACATCGAATCGAATACCAATGGCAATGGCATCGGATGGACGAGCATCGATCACGGATTCACGTACGCCATCGAAGCAAACGATTTTGGCGAAGAAAATACCCTCGCGTAAATCAGAAATCACGATCTCTCGTACCGTAAACTTAAATTGTTCGGCAAATTGCTTGAATAAATCATGCGTCATCGGCCGGTTTGGCACAATCTTCTCGATTTCGATGGCAATGGCTTGTGCTTCAAACATGCCAATAATAATCGGCAACCGACGGTTCCCGTATTCTTCACCTAAGACCAGCGCAAACGAGCCCGATTGCGACTGGCTAGGTGAAAGTCCTAATATTTCCAGCTTAATCTTATCCACGGCGCGAATTTAGCAATTTTTAGTCGTCTGTCGTCTGTCAAAAGCCGTCAGTAATTGTAAGTTTCTTTAAAACTCTTCACAAACGACTCTTGACTATAAAGCTTTCACCGCTTTTGTCAGGCGCGGCAGTACATCGAACACATCGCCGACGATTCCATAATCTGCCGATTTGAAAAACGGTGCTTCAGAGTCCTTATTGATAACAACAATTACCTTAGAGGAGTTTACTCCGGCTAAATGTTGTATGGCCCCCGAAATTCCACAGGCAATATACAGATTTGGGCTAATTTTCAAACCTGTTTGCCCAACGTGTTCTGAGTGAGGCCGCCAATCCAGATCAGATACAGGCTTCGAACAAGCCGTAGCTGCATGGAGAGCATGTGCTAAATCCTCCACAATTCCCCAATTTTCGGGACCTTTCAACCCACGACCTGCCGATACGACCAGATCGGCTTCAGGCAGAAGCACATCTCCGGAGGCTTTTTCAGAACTTTTGACTGAAATGACAAAATCGGCGTCGTTTAGGGTAGGGCTAAAGGAGTCAACGGAGGCCGTTGAATCGGTTTCTTCGGGTGTGATCGTATTTTTCTTGATCGCCAGAATTTTTATATCTGCTTTGAGATCGTTGTAAGCAAATGCTTTGCCTGTGTAAATACTACTTTTCACCCGGAAACCGTTCGACAAATCGGGCAACTCAACCACATTGGCGGCCAGACCCGCTTTCAGTTTACCGGCAAGCCGGGCAGTCATGGCATCGGCCAGCGATGATTTGGCCAGTACAATCACCTTAGAACCTTCCTGCTGAACGGCTGCTGCTACAACAGTAGCATAGGCCATGCCATTCGGTTCGTTTAACTGAGCATTCGATGCATGAAGCACTTTAGTAACGCCAAAACGACCAGCCGAAGCCAGTTCGCTGTCATCGGCCTGACCAATAATAATGGCCGTAGCGGATGTTCCTGTTTGTTCGGCAACTTTGGCGCCGTAGAATAGGGCTTCCTGAGACGATTTCTTGATTTTGCCCTCGTCTAATTCGGCAAATATGAGAACAGACATAATTCAGTTTTCAGTTTAGAGTTTCCCGTTTTTAGTGCTGACATGAGGTTGTATGCCGCACCTGCCGTAAACGTATTAAATAACTTTTGCTTCGGTGCGGAGGAGTTGAATGAGGGTTTCTGCCTCATCAGCTTTGATCATTTTTACGGCACTCCGTGGAGCCGGGAGTTCGTAGTTGGCAACGGTCGTGAGTTTGTCGGTGCCAGTTGGCTCAACAATTTTGAGGGGCTTTGTCCGGGCGGTCATGATACCACGCATATTCGGAATTTTCCATTCGGCAATTGGTTCCTGGCAACCCAGAACTAAAGGCAGTTTAGCCTCCAGTTGCTCTTTACCGCCTTCAATTTCCCGCGTAATTTTTGCCGTATCGCCATCAATATCCAATTGCATAACGGGCGATATGGACGGAAAGCCAAGCATTTCACCAACGATTCCATGTACCTGACCTCCGTTATAATCGATGGATTCGCGACCCATCAGAATCAGATCATAGCTGTTTTCTTTGGCGATAGCGGCAATTTGCTCGGCTACGAAATAAGCATCGGTCGGTTCTGCATTTACCCGGATAGCGTCATCGGCACCAATGGCCAGACATTTGCGGATAACCGGCTCCGAATCAGCTTCGCCCACATTGATGACTGTTATAGATGCTCCTGTCTTTTCTTTAAGCTCGACAGCTCTGGCAAGTGCATAGTCATCGTAGGGACCGGTAATGAATGTCACCCCTGCCTTATTTAATTTGGTGTTATTGTCCGTAAAGGCAATTTTGGTGGTGGTGTCGGGCACACTCGTCACGCACACTAAAATTTTCATGCTAATTGGGGTTTTGTTGAAGGTAATTTGGATAATCAGGGATCATTCGATTTTTGAGAATTTGGTTACAGATCAATTAGTCCTGAACATGAACTTATTTCCCCAGACCTCTCATTACCCAGGATCAAATCCTTAATTTGGCGGCTAAATTACGAACTGTCTTAAATAAAAGTATGCAAGCATACTATTTTTTCTTGATGAATGAATAACGACCGTATCCAACAATTAATTCGATTTGTACAGGAAGAACCCGGCGAGCCATTCAATGTTTATGCATTGGCGATGGAGTACCTGAACGGTCAGCCCAAACAAGCAAAGGACTATTTCGATCAGCTCCTTGTTGAACACCCGGACTATTTACCGACGTATTATCACGCAGCGGCTTTGTATACCGATCTCGATGAACGTGACAAGGCGGCCGAACTGTATGAAAAAGGAATTGAACTGGCCCGTGTACAGAACAATCAGAAGGCACTTCAGGAGTTGCAGCGGGCGCAGCAGGCGTTTGAGGATGATGAAGATGAATGGTAAGTAAACGAAAAGGCCACCATTGACGAAATGATGGCCTTTTCGTTTGAGTTTGCACTGCTATAGTTACCGGCGTTGCTTTTTCTGCTGGACAAATTCCTGTTTGAAGAGTACGGGCACCGTGGCCTGCTCGGATACACTATAGGTCATGGCCAGGTATTTCGCGCTGGCTAGTTTTGGCACGTAAACGAAACCCCGCACCGATTCGCCTGGTGCGAGTGTATTTGCTTTGAGTGCCAGCTCACGCCAGCGATATTCTTCGTAATCATAGCGTTGCATCCGATCCGCAAATGTACTATGATCAATAGCCCGTTTAACCGCAATTCCTTGATAGGCAAGATAGTGTGCAGCTCGGTTATTGGCGAATTCCCGGTATGAACGACTGTTACTCGACGAAGAAACATCCGACGCAATGGCCGCTACCATCAGAACCGTGTTGAAAATCTTAGCCCGTTTCAGTCGCTTTTCTTCCTGCTTTCGCTTCAGTTTCACGCGCCCAGTCTCATAGCTCGGGTCGGCTGCTTCACGTTGAAGCGCAAAGCCAGCCTTGGCAGGGTCGGAGAGGGTATCTTGTGAAGCACCAAGCGCAACGAAGTGGAAATCAGCCGGATTGACTTCAATCGGATGGTCAGTACGGTTTTTTACTTCAATATCGAACGTTACGAATTCCATATCTTCTCGCTCAAAGGAAGCAACGACACCAACCCCATTTTGCTCCGCTTTGGTAACAGGGCGCCCCTCAATCATTGCTACATCGCCCGAAACAGGTTCAAGGAGGTAGGAGGTCGTAACCGTTGGTGCACAACTACTTAATGCACCCGCCAGAAGGCCAGCGGCCATCATATTAGTCAGAAAGGAAAAAGGCTTCATAGGCGCATGTAGTAAAGCTACCGATTCGGTTTTATCAACGTAAAGTTACACATTACGTTGATTCTGTAGCGTTAAAAGCAAGTTAGTTTTTACTATTTGGTTATGGGCGCTGTAAAACCGCTTACGAACCATAATGTAAAGCATGTGCCTTTATATCGTAAGTTGCTTTTGTATGAGGTCAGGTGTAGTATAATTTTATTAATTGTCTCGTTCCCAGTAGTCTATGAAGCACTTTTTTATTAGACTAATCGCCTTGTTTTCCGTAATTGGTCCTTATCAACTCTTTGGTCAGGGATTTGGAGGCACCTGGACAGGCTCCCTGGTATCAGCCGATAATTCGGCAACCGCTTTAGGAAGTACGGTTTTTCTTCGTGTTTCCGCAGAAAAACTAAACGGAACGGTTCGGGTTCAGTCGGGAAATAAACAGGACGAATACACGCTACAGGGGACAACCAATGGGCAACAGTCTCAGGGAACAGCAACGTATCCTGCCGATGGAACCGTGTTTCAGTTCGAAGCTGCTTTACAGAGTGGTCAGCTTCTGTTTGCAATTGGTTTAAATGGGACGGCCATACGATCAGGAATCTTTACCCGTGATGTAGCTGGCACTTCTGGTGCACGCAAACCAGCAACATCCAGCATAGCTTCCAAAACTGATGGTCTCAATCGTGATCCTGCCTTGATTGGTGCCTGGCGAACGTCGAGCAATTACGGAGGAGGAATTACGGATGGTGGTTTCTATGGGAGCACTTCCACCACATTAATGTTGAATGCCGATGGAACCCTGGGTGATGGCGGCTCAACAGGGTATGCAAGCGGATCTGGCGTATCGGTGGAGTCGTCGGGGGGAGGCAATGCAAACTTATTTGCGCAACTGGCAGCGGCAGGAGCAAAGTGGTTTACAAAAGGTAATCTGGTTTATATTCGATTACAGGTAAATAATCAGACTCAGGATGTTCCGGCGTCGAAATACTATGTTGAAAATGGAAAAATGCTGATTACTGATCTGAAATCCGGTAAGAAGACGCTTTATTATAAAGTGAACTGAAACAGCTAGTCAAAAAGTCTTGATTAACCTGGGCTGGCAGTTTCTTTTAAATAAAAATAACTCAATACCAGTGCATTATTGTCTCTGTTAGACTAAAATACGTCACTCATTTATGTCTAACTTTTTTATAGTAGTACCAATACACCTTACTGTTTGAAAAAATGGAACTACCCGAAAAAAGAAAATTTATAGATTTAGCATTAAAAAATAGTATCTTTAGTCGCCATATCCAAAACCGTTTTAGCGTATGAAAATATTTACTATTAGTTTGATAGTCGCCACTATTGGTTTGACTGTGAGGACGTTTGCCCAGAGCCAGATTGTTACTCCTGATAATCAGGTTGTCAGTTTTCAATCGGTCAATGGTACAAATAACCTCTTCATCGGGCAGAGCACCAGCGCCGTCGTTGGCGGAACGTATAATACATTTATGGGAAGTCAGGCCGGTCAGAGTAATACGACAGGCTCCTATAATACGTATTTTGGCTACAAAGCCGGTTTTCCGAATACTATCGGTAGTCATAATACCTTTATCGGCTATGAAGCAGGTAAATTAAATACCGACGGTGATGACAATGTATTCATTGGCTATAACGCTGGTCTGAACAATCGGCGTGGTCGTAATAACCTGATTATTGGACCTAACGCGGGGTTTGATGCTGTTGATGGTGAAAGCAACACATTTCTGGGCGCAAACGCGGTTGGAGTAGGTGTGGGGCTTTCGAATGCAACGGCCATTGGCGCGAATGCTCGTGTGCTAAGCAGCAATGCACTCGTGCTGGGAAATAATGTTAATGTTGGTATTGGAACGTCAACGCCTAACAGCCGGCTTGAATTGACTGCTGGAGTGGACGGAAGCAGTGGCCTTCGCCTGACAAACATGACGGCTAACTCCCCGGCCTCTACGGTTACGGCTGGTAAGTTTCTGACAGTCAATGATAAAGGTGATGTTACGCTGGGTAGTCGTTTATCGGCGCTTGCTATGCAGGTTCAGCCGGTATCTGAGAATCATTGGGCCGACTATGTCTTTGCGCCGAGCTATAAGCTTCAACCGTTGGCAGAGGTCGAACAGTATATTCAGCAAAACAAACATTTGCCGGGTATTCCAAGCGCTGGTGAGATGGTGAAACAGGGCGTAGATCTGACAACATTGCTGGCCACGCTGGTACAGAAAAATGAAGAACTCACTCTGCACCTGATCGAGCAACAGAAACGAATTGAGCGGTTGGAGCAGCAGAATCGCCAATTAAGCAAAAAGAAGAAGTAAACGTTCGTTTATAGGTTTCAAACAGTAAGCGGGTTAAACAGACTACAGGGATTAGTAGTCTGGTTGACCCGCTTACTGTTTGAAACCAGGCCAATACTACCGCAGAATAAAAGGTAGTGATAGGGTTTCTGTTTAATGCGATAAATTGAGGTAGAAATTCTATCTACCCGACCATGCTTTATCGTAAGTTCTTGCCAGCCAGCCATTTATCAACATTAATCGAGTGCTATTTCGTTTGGGAGAAACAAAATAGTCTGACCCAGCCCTTATGTATCGAATCTCCTCCAACGGGATTTGCCTCGATGGTATTTAACTATGGGGACACCTACCGGGTTGAAACGGGTAAACAGACTTCCGTGCTGGCTCCTTCCATTTTTCTGACAGGGCAGGCTACCCAAAGCTATAAGTTAGAATTAAGTGGCCGGGTTGGTATGGTCGGTATTGTATTCAAGCCAGCCGGTGTGTCGTCGTTGTTGGGCTTGCCGATGTATGAATTTACTAATGAACGAATCAATCTGGTTGATATTCTGGGGCGTAGGGTGAAGTCATTGCATGAGCAAATTGCTGAAGCCAATAATCCGATTGAGCGAATTCGTCTCCTCGAACAGTTTGTAAATCAACAACTGCTTAAAAAAAGCAACACGTTTGATCGAACCGATTATGTCGCTAATCTGATCGTTGAGCGAAAGGGCATCGCTAATATCAGCGAAATGATGGACGATCTGTATGTGTGCCGCCGACAATTTGAACGTCAATTTTTGCACAAAGTAGGCGTCAGCCCGAAATATTATGCTCGTATCCGGCGGATTGGATACCTGTGTGCTCAATTGGCCAGCCAACGCTGGAAGGTATCCGACTGGCACGACCTGATCTACCAATGTGGTTATTACGACCAATCGCACTTTATTCGGGAATTTACTCAGTTTACCGGGAAACGCCCATCTCAATATATTAAAGGCAACCTTGAACTAACGAACTTTTTATCCTGATACTATAAATGTCGCATTTCTACAAGTAAAGGGCTGTTGGCCAACTATGTTTGTTTATAAGACCTCGCCGGGATGAGTACAAATACAAGAATTTCTGCTGCTTGTTGACGATCAAGCCTACTAATAATCGTCCTGAAGGCGACTAACGATCAACATTACCGACCAGGGCACTTTCACCGAAATTTACATTCTATAAGGCTTTGGCGGTTTGGCGATTGGATTTTCTAGTGTCTATACGCTACTGACGTCCTATGCCTACACGGTATTTGTTGAGTTTCTGGGGTTACTCAAAGCAATGGTCAGGCTGGCTAGCCGTCCGTATAAGTCCACTATGTCAATCCCACTTTTATACCTTTGCAATCAGGACGCTCACAATCCCTATTGATTGGACTAGTCATTTAGTTGATCCTCCAAACCAATTTATTTAATCCTGAACTCATCAATTTTGTCGAAAATGGATGTGTGGAATGCAAACAGATAGGAGATTGTCCAGCCTGTCAAATGTTATCGTTTGTTGAGATGTTTTGTGGGTTTCTAGCTGGTTTTTCTGAAAAGCTCATTACGCCAATGCTGGAGAAGTATACGAAACCAGGTAAATCTGAGGGTATAAATTGATTTGTCGGTCTCGATCAAAGGCTAATGCTCCGGTTATTTTCAGTAATAACCGGAGCATTTTGCATTCTCCGTATCAGTAAAGTTAGGGAAAAGAGAATGTCGCATTTTTACAATCACAGGCTCTCTTCTGCCGGTAGCTTTGTCATCAAATCTACGTAAACAACAAGATGATAAAGTACATTTTAAGTCTGACCTCGCTGCTGACCATGCTGGCGTTCGAGTCTGACGAGCCGGTGAACAAGCTGAATGGAGCCTTTCGCCAGACAAAAAACAAGTATGGTTCCATGACCGAGTGGAAAACCCGCGACTCGGTTACGGTTATCAAAGTTTTTCGGGACGGCTACTGGTTTGGTGCATTCTATGACGACAAACGACGGGATCGCTACGATGAAAAAACGGCTGGAATTAAGCCATTTGATGGGGCTTGTGGCGGTACGTACGAGCTGAAAAACGGCAAGTATATCGAAAAGATTGGATTCTACTCCTGGGATTCTACCGCCGTTGGCAATGTCTTTTCATTCGATTATAAAATCAGCGATCAGCATTATGAACAGTTTGGCGTCATGAATTCTGAGAAGTACCCAAACTACCCTATCAATGAAGTGGCAGAACGTATCAAAAGCACAGAGCCATTAAAAAATGCAGGTCTGGAGGGCGTCTGGTTTATGAAAGAAGGGCAGTGGGGTGGAGCAGATCGGTTGGGCGAAGGCAAGTATAAAAACATGCAGGTAGTCAAAATTTTCAGTTACCCGATGGTTGTCTATGCCTATTATAATCCTATAACCCGGCGGTTTGATGGAGCAGGCGGGGCTATGTATCAGTTCGATGGTAAGACGCTGACCGAAACGAATGAATTCTGGTCGTGGCAAGCCGATGGTAAGCGTAAAGGCAATGCTGAGACGTTTAAAATTTCGCTCGATAATGGCCGGTATGTTCAGCAGGGATGGGATGGAAAACTAAAGGAAGTATTTACTAAGGCAAACTAATTTTATGAAAAAGTCAATCATTATCAGTGTATTACTAATTACTTTGTTGGGAATAAGCAGCGGGGCCAGTGCCCAAAAACTATGGACCGAGGCCGACCGGACATATACACTCGATAACCTCAAACGTACGCGTGATACATTGATTCGGGAGACCGAAAATCTCACCGATGCCCAATGGCACTTTCACGAATCGCCCGACCGCTGGTCAATTGCTGAGGTGGTAGAGCATCTGGCCCTTTGGGAGATCATCTGGGCGCGGGAAATTGGTATTAGCAGTCGCAATACACCCCAGCCTGAATTGATTAAAACGAGCCATCCCGATAGCTATTATCATGACTTTATTATGGAAGAAAAGTCGCATATTTCCCCTGCCTTTTCACGACCCACGGGATTTATCAGGGGGAAAGATAATCTAACATTCTTTACGCGGCTGCGCGATCAGAACATTGCCTTTGCCGAAAAAACAGATGCCGATATGCGGGCCTGTTTCGAGTTGACGGCAACAAAAGATCCGCGCAATCTGCATCAAGTATACATTTATCAATGGGGTCATGTCGATCGCCATCTGCGCCAGATTCGTAAGGTCAAAGCGCATCAGAATTACCCAAAAGAGACTGTATCAACTAAATAGAGTACGTGATTTTAAAAGACTATGGAAACTGTTAGCAAAACTTCCCTTACCGAACAGACCCGCAAGGGCGCATGTCTGGCTTTTTTCTCGGCCTATCAGGACATGGATACGGCACGTATGATTCAACTGGCTACCCCCGATGCTACCGTACATTTCGTACCGATGGGCGATGATGGAAAGGGTTCATTCTGGGAATTTGGCAAAGGTGTCTGGCAACTTCTCATTGACTGCTTCCCCGATTTAGATAACACCGTCGATAGCCTGACTACGCAGGACGATACCGTTGTTGCTAATGTCGCAATTTTTGGCACACAGGCGCAGGATTTTCTGGGTATCACAAATAAAGGACTGCGTTTTAACAGCGACCATGTCTTTGTTTTTCGCTTCAATGATGACGACCGCATTACTCATCTCGACATTAGCTGGGACCATGCCGGATTTAGTAAGCAGTTGGGAGCATAGGTGCGCAAGTTAAAGTTAAGCTGCTGATTTTAAAGGTATTGATGTTTTGGCTAGCTTATCAGTTACGTGTTGATAAGCTAGTCATTATCCTGCCTGGATTGCCAGCCAGATGTTCCAGATTCCGAGGATAGCCGTAACGATCACTACGAGCCCCATGGCCAGATTCTGTGTCAGTGAGTTGCGGTAGGTATCGCCCAGGAGTGTTCGATTATTGACAGCGGCAAACAGGAAGATAGTTACAAACGGAAGCAGTATACCGTTAATGGCCTGCACGGCTATGATAACGGGAATAGGCGTCACATTGAGTAGACCAAATGTCAGACCAGTGGCCATCACGGTAAGCCAGATACCCCGATAAGCGGGTGAGTTTTTGGGAATGCCAAGCAGGCTTTGTGCTGTAATGGAAGCAGCCAGTGGGGCCGTCAGTGAGGAGGCAAATCCAGCGGCAAATAAACCAAAGGCAAATAACGATCCTGCCCAGGTGCCAAGCCGGTCGGTCAGTACCTGCGCCATGTGTCCATACGAGAAATCGCTGGGAATGAGCAGTCCAGCCAGTAACAATACGACTGAAATAATCCCGCCTAAGATGACCGCGACCCAGATACCAAGCCGCATTTCGCTCAACGACTGACCCGGAACGATACTGGAACCGAAAAACAGATTATAGGGTACGATGGTCGTGCCAATCAGGCCGTTAATGAGTAGCAACGACCCATTAGGAATGGCGGGTACAATCAGGGCTTTGGTTAATTCGGTGGGAGTAACAGGCGTACCGAAGGCCACATAGACAAAAGCACCGCCCATCGCAAAGACAATCAGACCCAGGAAGTTGGCCAATCCTTGCGTCGACCCAATCCAGAGCAGGGCCACACAAACTAAACCGACTACTACAGTCAACGCCGGGACGGGTAATTTGGTAAGCAAAGCCAGACCCGATACGGCTCCGAGAATATTGCCAGCCTGATAGGCCGCGCAACCCAGGAAAATAGCCAGAAACAACGCCCATGCGATCCGGCGCCCACTCTTTCCTGCATATGTCTGAGTAATGACCTGCCCTAAATCGCTGCCCGTAGCGATGGTGATACGAGCAGCAGCTTCCTGCAACCAGACCGTACCAAATGTGGCAAACGTTAAAACCCAGAGGAGTTGTAATCTGTAGGTTGATCCTGCAATTGCACAGGCTGTAACTGAACCCGGACCAATAAAAGCAGCCGAAATAACCGACCAGAATAGTACACTGCCGAGACCGGCACGCAGGGAGAGAGACTTGGGCACTTGAGGGAGTTATGAATGATGAGTGATAAATGATGAATGTAAAAAAAACTCTTTACAATTCATCATTTATCACTCATCATTCATCATTATGACAGATATTTTCTCAACATCCAGGCCATTGCTTCATGGGCTTCCATCAAACCAGTCAAAAAGTCGGCCGTGCCTGCGTCATTCAATTCTTCATCACATTTATCGACATCTTCGCGTAATTCACGGACGATCTGCTCGTGATCAGCAAGTAGATTCTTGAACATGTCCGGCGTTCCCTTGGGTGTACCCGAATCTTCTTTCAGACTGGTGTTATGCAGAAATTCGGCCATGGTTGCCAGCGGCTTGCCGCCTAATTGACGAATACGCTCGGCTACGGCATCAATTTCTTCTTCAATTGCTTTATACTGCTTTTCAAAGAATTTGTGGTATTCCATGAAATTCGGCCCAGCCACGTTCCAGTGATACTTGCGGGTTTTGATATACAATACATGCAGATCGGACAGGAAATCATTCAGTAGGGTATTGTCCTGTTTGAGGACATCTGCTTCAAGGCCAATATTGGGTTGCATAATAACGTGAGTTTGGTAAACTGTTAATTCGTTTGAGGAGTGCTTCGTGCATTCCACTCTTCTGAACAACAACCAATCAAACCGTTTGTTTTGTTATTCTATCAACCCGGCAAATACGGTTTTTGCATATACCAAATCCTGTTTATGGGCGTCTATTGGCCCCATTGCATTGGGTGAGCCTTTTTCCAGACATTGCTCCAGAACCAGATTCGGGCGAACGCCTGTTGCTTTTAATTCAGCGGCCAGCCGCCGATAATCAATATCGCCATCGCCGAATGTCTCCTGCCAGATACCGTCTTTCGACTGTCGGATGTGTACTTCACTAATCCGTTTGCCGTATAACTTCACGACATCAAACAACGCGATCTGCGAATTCCCCGATCCACGATAGACCCAATGGGCATCCAGACACAACGATACATTTCTGGGGTCAGAAGCCAGCAGCATATGGTGAAATTCGCGGGCCGCCTGACGATGTTCGGGGGCGTGGGTATGGTAGGCTAGAGTAATGCCACGCTTCCGAAGTTCAGCACCCAGCCGGTCGAGGTTTTTGGCCTGCTCGGTTAGTTCGGCGTCGGATTTGTCGGCGTCGCTTCCCCATTTGATGGGACTTGGATTCGTTACGAAAATAGAGGTTCCGGCGGGTTTCGCGGCATCGGCGATGGCCAGCACTGAATCAATGGATTTCTGTGCTTCGTCGGCTTTATGGAGGGTGCTGTTGACGTACAGCGAGTGCATCGACAACTTGTACTTTTTGAGCAATGGCAGGAGTTTCGTGACCTCCTCGGCCGAATTTACGGCCGGTTCATAGGCAGTCAGCCCCGACTGGGTCAGTTCGGCCAGCGATGCATCGGGATCGGCCATCCAGGTTTTGCCCTGCCGGTTGTAAAATGTCAGCCAGGTATAGGAATTACAGGCAATGGGAAACGATTTGGCTGCGGGTTTAGCCTGAATTAGTGCCTGATCAGGCAACATAACAGCTCCGCTTAATGCGGCCAATGATGTCAGAAAGTGGCGACGGGTTGAGGACATGAGTAAATCAAACTAGCGATCCTATAAGCAGGCCGAACGCTAGTTTCTACCGTTTTCAACGGCGAACAAAGTGTTCGGCCTGTGGAGGAGCTATTTGATTCCGTGTTTTAACAGAGCCAGCACAAACATCGCCTTCTTCTATTCCTGTGAGTCAGGCCATGCGTGTTTTTGGCCACTGCTACGTAAACCCAGTCCGATAAGAAGCTTCGATAAACCTGCCATTTATCGCTTGCTCTTGACTACCTCTGCGCGGGAAATGAATTTGAACGATTGACCAGTCAATATGCCAGCCTTAATGGTGACCTGCCGTGGCCGCATCGAACACACGGCAGAAGTTGCCACCGCCTACTTTGCCGATTTCTTCTTCGGTGAAGCCTTCTTTCAACAGGGCATTGACAACGGCATAATAGAACCCAACCTGCTGATCCTGCCAGGCTTCATTCGTGCGTTCGCCGATTCGGCCGCGATTTTGATCACCATCCGGACCATTCGGAGACTTAGGATCACGTGGAGGTCCGCCGGGCTGATTGACGGGAGTGCTACCAGGTTTAGGACCGCCAGCAGATCTGTAAGACGGTGTCATTTTGGTATCGGTGCCAATGCAGACATGGTCGATTCCGGTGACTTCAACCAGAGCCCGGACGTTCTGGGCATATTCAAGCGGAGTATCGGCCAGATGGGTCCATACACCAATCACGCCACCGGCATCGGCAACGATTTTTGCCTGCTCCTTGCTGATGAGTCGGGGTCGCATCATTTTGGCCATGAACGGGTTAGCGCCTAACTTAGAGTCGAGGCCAGTGTGCGAAATGACAACAGGTTTGGTTGCTACGTTAAGGGCCGCGTTTATGGTTTCATTGCTGGCGTGGGTCAGGTCGACCAGAATGCCCATTCGGTTGCACTCCCTGATGACGTCGGTACCAAACGCAGTTAGCCCGCCCCACTGGGGAGGCTTTGTGTAAATATCGCCCAGGGGTACCGACGCATCGTTGTCGTGGAGCAGCCCGAGCTGGCGTAAACCCCGGTTGTAAGCCTCTCCAAGCCTCTCCAGACGCCCTTCCAGGAAGTGACCGCCCTCAACCGATTGAATAACGATCGGCTGACGCCTTTGGTGAGCGGTTTGAATGTCGGTCAGGTTCAGCGCCCGCTTCATGTTGTTGCTTCCTAAAACCTTGTCCATGGCATTTAATCCGCTTATGAACCGGTCGTAGCCCTCTGCGGGTTGGCGAATTTGTTGATAGTCTACGGCGAAGGTCATGCAGATGGCTGATAAGCCCGACTTTTTCATTTCGCCAACCAGATCGAGTTTGGGGCCGGGTAGCTCAACTGCGTTAATGGGTACGTCGATATGATTATGAGTGTCGATTCCAATCGTTTTGGCTACGATTGCAGCTACCCGTGGGTCGACCTCATCGAGCGCCCATGCCAGCACAGGATTCAGCATCATCGCTGCCCCCGCCCCGGTTATGGTGGTAATAAATTTCCGCCGTGAGTATTCCTGTTTTGAGCTATTCATAGTTTTCAAGTAAGCAAATGGACGGAAAAATTCAGGAAGACCTGTTTCGTGCCGGGATCTTTGAGCCGGAAGGTTATGCGGTCATCAGGCTGTAACAGGCCGTGGCTGACTGATCGAAAAAGTAATACGAGAACCTGGCTGTGCCAAAATAGCGGATACCGTACAGCGTGTCAGGAAGAGCGGAATAACTTGCATCAATTTTATGAATAACGATAGTCCCGAAAGCCATTGGGGGTAAACGAATAAATAGTCCGGACGGCTTTTAGTTGCGTAAAGAGAAGTTTAAGCCCTATTTTACAATAAGCCTATCGGCGCTAAAAGTAACCATCAACCAGGTAAACAACCTGGTTATGTTTTAAAAGTAGCTGACATTGATTGATTCATATCCATATAGGACTTTCGCTTAAAGCCGTGCCACAGAAGCCGCGGACGTTGGTTGCCAGAAGCACGCGATTAGAAACCACCACCCACGGCTCAGCGTTGACACGCTTCGCTGCCAAATTCCTATACACCAATAACTTTTATTTTTCTTCATCTTTGTTCAATACATGGAAATCGGACAACGCCGTCGCTGGCTCTGTTCTTTTACAGACTACCCAGATTTTTCTGAAATTGCTAGTTTCCTGCCAATGAACCGAAGAGATTTTCTTGCCCTGGCCGCCAGCGCTTCCGCTGGGCTACCCTCGTTGAGCTGGCCGGATGATACCACCATCCCCATTATCGACACCCACATACACTTGTTCGACACAACTCGCGCTCAGGGTGTGCCGTGGCCGACTCCTAAAGATGAGATTCTTTACCAGCCAGCACTTCCAGACCGTTATCGCAGGATTGCGGTGCCTCTCGGAATTGTGGGTGCGATTGTCGTGGAGGCCAGTCCGTGGCTTGAAGACAACCAGTGGGTCCTCGATGTCGCTGCAAGGGACAAAATCATTGTCGGAACTGTAGGCAATCTTGAACCGGGCAAGCCGGGCTTCCGCCAACAGCTCGAACGTTTCCATCGCAATCCACTGTTTCGCGGTATTCGTTACGGAAACCTCTGGGATCGTGATTTGTCCCGTCAACTGTCGAATCCTAAGGTTGTATCAGACCTTAAATTTTTCGCCCAGACGGGACTCGTCCTGGATACGGCGAACCCGAATCCCGTCTTGCTGGCTGCCATCGTGCGCGTCACGGAGCAAGTACCTGAGTTGCGGGTAATCATCGATCATCTTCCCCAAATGACAACTCCGGTAGAAGCAGCGGTACGGAAGGACTATGAGACCCATCTGCAGGAACTGGGTAAGCGGCCCCAGGTTTATGTGAAGATTTCGGAGGTTCTGCGCCGGGTTGACGGAAAAATTCCGCAGGCGCTCAGTTTCTACCGTGGACGACTGGATGAATTATTCGGCATCTTCGGTGAAGATCGCCTACTCTATGGCAGCGATTGGCCAAATAGCGATCAGTGGTTGCCTGTTGAGGCTGGGTTGAATCTGGTGAGCGAATATTTCAACGCAAAAGGTCGAACCGTAGCTGAAAAGTACTTCTGGAAGAATTCGGCCGCTGCTTATCACTGGCTGAAGCGCGACCCTTCACAGCCCGGATAGCCATTCTGCGACCTCTTCAGGTTTGGCTTTTGTAAATAAGGCTTTGGTTTCGAGGTGTGCCACGGTTACTAATGATGCACAAAAAAACGTGGCACACCTCGAAACCAAAGCCTTAGTATTGGCCCATTTTATTGGTTTCTCTGACTCGTTACGCTAAAGTAGCATCCACGCTGATCGTGGTATTAAATAGTTTTGAAATGGGACAGTTGTGTTCAGCATGATCGACCAGTTCATCAAACTTGGCTTTATCTAAGCCCGGTACACTAGCCGTAAGGGTTAACTTAGAGCTGGTAATACCGCTGTCTTCGAGAGTAATGGCACACGAAACGTCGATCGAATCGGCGACAAAACCTGCCAGTTGAATGTTAAACGCCAATTGCATGGTGAAACAGCCTGCATGAGCAGCCGCTACTAACTCTTCAGGATTGGTGCCTACACCATCGGCAAACCGCGTATTATACGAATACTGTGTCTGATTCAGAACTGTACTGGCAGTTGATAGTGTTCCTTTACCATCTTTACCGGTCCCAGCCCAGTGCGCGGATGCATTACGGACAATTTTCATGTGTGTATGATCTAGATTTGTTTTTGATTTGTTTTTTGATGGATCAAAAGTAAACGACAGCTTTCTTCACATTTTTCACCTATGTTAAAAAGTGTTCGCAATAACCTAAAAAATGGTGGCTCAACGAAAAATAAGGCCAAGAATACCCGATAAACTATTTTTTGATAATGACTCCCAACAGAATGGTAGCGCGTAAACAGACTATTTTACATGAACACTTACAGCAATTTGCTGAGCTTTCTGATGCCGATATTGAGCTGGCCGATGACCTCTGGTATTTTAGAGCCATTGCCAAACATGATTTCTTCAATTTTCAGAATTCGGTCTGTCGACAAGTGGGTTTTATCCAGAAAGGCATTTTTCGGGTTTACTACATAGACCCTAAAACGGAGTTGGAGCATAATCTCTACTTTATTACGGAAAATACATTTTTAACTTCCCTGAAAGGTTTACTAACAAAAACGACCTGTCCTTATCTGATCGAAGCCCTTGAAGATGCTGAATTGCTTGTCATTGATTATGACCGGTTACAGCAACTCTATAGTCAATCACACGGCTGGGAGCGCTTCGGCCGGCTGCTGGCCGAGCAATATTTCTTATTCAACCAGACCCGGTCAGAGAGTTTATTGACCCAAACCGCCGAAGATCGCTACCGTGATCTAGTGGAAAATTACCCCAACATCCTGAATCGAGTATCGCTGGGCCATATTTCATCCTATTTAGGCATCAAAGGTCCTTCTCTCAGCCGAATCCGGTCGCAGGTGGCGCGTAAATAAGCTTCCATACGCGTGCTGCTCATCTGCGTGGCTAATAGCCTTCATCGGAAACGAGGTAGTAATTTTTATGAAAGGTCGACTGGTCTTCGTTTTGAATGGTAACGGTGAGCCATTCAACGTGTGTATAGGCGTTAAAGGGACTAATATGACTGTCGATTACCTGTTGATTCTGGATAGAAAGCTGCGTCTGAACAAAGGTCAGCACTTCTTCCTTTGAATCGAAACTACCCAGCAGATCGCCCAGATCAAGCGTTGGTTCCTGATCAGGTAATTCGCCCATCGTGTTAGATATTGGGGACGTAACTTCTGCCGGTGAATCAGAGGAGGAGACTAGATACAATTCTAAGGTCATCTGAATAAAATGTTTTGTCTCGTTAATTAACGTTCAATGCCCATTTTTGGTTGGTAATTTCTAACAACTAAACTACGGCGAATCATAAAACGACCCGACTCCTATGAGTCAATTGCTCATGCTGAACCGCTTGATAGTTCCCTGATGGTCGAGGAGGTAGACTTCCCCGGCGGCATCCTCCCCAAAAGCCGAGATCGTGCCTGAATGCTCCGCTAGCAGTTGATTACTGGTCTTTTTGTCGTTTTCGAAGGTCAATGCCCAGACTTTACCACTGGCGTAATCGGCATACAGGTATTTACCTTGTAAAGCCGCATGACGAGAACCCCTATAGACCACACCTCCCGTAATTGAAGTTCCTTCATCACGCCCATAATGGTGAATCGGATCAATCAGGTCGCCGGGGTCACAATCGTTGCGGGGGTTATAACACCGGATCGCTTCTTTTAAACGCCAGCCGTAATTGCCACCTTTTGTTATAATATCAATCTCCTCGAACTGATTCTGTCCCACGTCCCCGGCCCAGATCCGACCGGTTTGCCGATCAAAACTGAATCGCCAGGGGTTACGAAGCCCATATGCATAAATTTCTTCCCGATAGCCTTCCCGGTTATTGACAAATGGATTGTCGGCCGGGATGCCATAAGCTCCTTTAGTCGTCTTGTCGACGTCAATGCGAAGGATTTTGCCCAACCAGGAAGCCCGGTTCTGAGCGTTTTGATGTGGATCGCCCCAGGCTCCGCCGTCACCGGTTGCAATATAGAGGTAACCATCGGGGCCGAAGGCAATTTTTCCGCCGTTGTGGTTGTCATAAGGCTGAGCAAATCGCAGAATAACGGTCTCAGTGGCTGGATTTATTATTTTCAAATCAGGGGTTGTTGCCTGATAACGAGCGATGACTGATTCCAATGGATTTCGCTTCGTATAGTAAATGTAAAAATAGCCGTTCCGGCTAAAGTCGGGATGAAAAGCCAGTCCGAGGAGCCCCATTTCACCTTCGTGCGATACCTTCTTTGTAACATCCAGGTAAACCGAAGCGACCTGAACGGTGGGTTTGTTCTCGAATACCCGGATTATGCCTTCCTGTTCCAACACAAAGATCCGGTTGCTGCCGTCCCGTGGGCAAGTAAATTCAACCGGGCGACGGAAGGTCAGGTTCGGAAACGCATTTTCTAATTTCCAGACCGCAGGCTGTCCTTGCAGCGGTTTTTGCGTCGGGACCGGAAGTTTGATATCCGCAATTAGAGAGGCTAAGCCGCAAGAAATCACAAAAGAAACCAGAATAACGGTTGTTTTTTGCAAGTTTTTTGGCAAAAGGAGAGCCTGTAAAACCGTTTTTTTCATCTAATTGGATACTCAATCATATCGGGGTTATGTTAAGTTTGAGTTCCTGGAATTGTAGGACAGAAGCATGAAAAGTATAAGTAGCTCCTTTCAGGACTTTACTCACCTTGTAGTCGTCCCAACCCCACCACCGCCCGGTGTTTCCACCCGTATGCGTTCACCGGCCTGCATGGCCCGTGTGAAAATGCCCGGTAAAGTTTCCTCCAGTCCATCCGTATGCATTAACGTTTGGCGGCCGGTTGCGCCTGATTCACCACCATGAAGGCCGTAAGGGGCTACTACGCGGTGCTGACTCAAGAGGGTTGCCTGTACAGGTTCCAGAAACTCGATTTCGCGGATGATGCCATCACCACCCTTCCACTGCCCCGTTCCCCCCGACCCCTTGCGAATGCTGAACTCATGCAAACGAACGGGATACCGCCGTTCAAGTTCTTCAGGGTCAGTTAGTTTGGTGTTTGTCATGTGCTGATGCACTGCCGAGCGACCATTGGCACCCATAGTAGCCCCCGAACCACCACCGATGGTTTCATAATACCCAAAGTTTTTATTCCCAAACAAAAAGTTGTTCATCGTTCCCTGGCTACACGCAGCCAATCCTAACGCTTTAAGCAGGGTATCGACCAATCGCTGGCTGACCTCCGTATTGCCGCCTACCACCGCCGGGCAGTCAACTGGATTATCGGGAAAGACTGGATTCAGAAACGACGATTCGGGCAGAATAAAATCAACGGGTGTCATTAAGCCTTCGTTCAACGGAATGCTTTCCGGGGTCGTATCCGACTTGCACCAGAGCCGAAGCACATACAAAACGGCGCTGTACAGAATCGATATGTTGGCATTGAGGTTGTGGGGGTGTACACCGGATGTCCCTGTAAAATCGAAAGTAACCCGGCCGTTGTTTACCACAATGCTAACCCGAATACCATGTCCATCGTCGAGGGCTTCCTCCGCCTGGAAAATTTGCCCCTGCAACGGCTCCAGAATAGTCGAGATCGCGTCTGTTGCCGATTGTTTCAATCGGGTCATGTAGTGATGTACGGTCGATAAACCGTGTTGCCTGACCAGATGCTGAAGTGCGCTTTCTCCCGCTTTTAATGAAGCGAGGGCGGCTTCGATATCGGCCCGGTTTTCGGCCAGTGCCCGAGTAGGATAGGGCGCATCCCTAAACCGGGACTCAAGTCCGTCGGTAACCTCTTCACTACGACTATCCCACTGGAAGATGCCTTTTTTTACGACGTACTGGGGCTCCAGCACAACACCTTCTTCCACTAGCGTAGTGGCATCGGGCGGCATCGAACCCGGTACTTTTCCGCCGATTTCAGCATGATGGGCGCGGTTGATGATGTAGCCGATCAATTCCGGTTTATCAGTATGGCCCTCATCCGTGAAGACGCCACTGAGTAGCGTTACGTCGGGCAGGTGCGAGCCACCATATTTGGGATGGTTCGTGATCACAACGTCGCCCGGTTCGAGCTGAATGTTGGCAAGTACCAGCCGTGTGCAAATACCCAGACTGCCCAGATGCACCGGAATATGGGGTGCATTGGCGACAAGCTCAGCATTGGCATCGAGCAACGCGCAGGAGAAATCGAGCCGCTCCTTCACATTAACCGAGAACGCGGTTCGTTGTAACTGAGCGCCCATTTCTTCGGCAATTGCGCGGAATCGCTGCGTGAAAAGCTCCAGTTGGACAACCTCATTGTGAACTTCACTCGTCTTGTTTAGAGAAGGAAGATCATCGTCAACATCAGCGATGTAATCAACGACGACATTTTTTTCGGCCTGCACAACAACGCGCCAACCCGATTCGATAAAGGCCGATGAGGTTGTGTTGAGAAGCAAAGCTGGACCGCGAAACGTGTCGCCTTCCTGCAACTGGGTCCAGTCATAAGCTGGAAACGAATCTGTTGTGAACGACGGCACGGCGTGGCGATGGCTTACGGGCGGGCCACCCACGGGATTTTCGTCGCGAACCGTACTGGCAATGACCCGAATACTTTCCACTTCGACAGGACGTGGTTGACCGTTGGTATCTGAAGGGAAGTGACCGTAGAGTTGTTGGTATTTACGCTGGAAAGCGGTCTCCAATTCGGAACGAATCTCAAGCCCTGACTGATTTTTTTCAGACGTCGATAAGAACGGATAAGAGAGCTCGATGGATGATTCCTGCCCCTGCAGGCGTACATAAATCAGCGCCGATGAAAGCCTGATTTGCGTATCGGAACCAACATCTGACCGTAACGCATCGGTAGCCTGGTGACTCAATTCGTTAAATAAAGCAGGTAATTTGTCGGAAATGGTTGACAGTGGCTGCAAAATCGACCGGGAGACTATCCGCTCGATTTGCGCTTTCCCAATACCATAAGCGCTTAACAAACCACCGTCGAACGGGAGAATCAACTGCTCCATGTTCAGCAATCGGGCAATGGCACAACCATGTAAGCCACCCGCTCCGCCAAAAACCAGCAGACTATAGGCAGCTGGGTCGAACCCGCGCGCAACGGATATTTTACGGATCGCTCCGGCCATCGTTTCATTGGCAATATGCTCGAAGCCTCGTAGTAATTCCAGCGGATCGGGCCGATTGCCGGTTTTGGCGGCTATTTGATCACAAATTTCTTGCAAAGCGGCCTGCGCCTTTTCGGGGAAGACCGGAATGCCAAATTGCTTTGGGTGAAGTTTGCCCAGTAATAGATTGACATCGGTAATTGTGAGCAGAAGCGGCTGCCCTGGTGCTGTGGCCCCATAACAGGCCGGGCCCGGATTGGCCCCCGCACTTTGGGGGCCAATCCGTAGCTGCCCAGAGGTGGCACCGTGCCCCTCGAACCAGCACACCGAGCCACCACCAGCGGCTACGGTTTCAATGGCCAGTGAAGGCAGCTGCAAATCGAATGGGCCAATTTTGGTAGAAAATCGATAATCCAGACCCCGTTGCACGCGGGCTACGTCGGTACTAGTGCCACCCATATCGAGAGTAAGTACGGGCTGGTCGTTACTGGTTGCATAGGCACCAATCACCCCACCTGCCGGACCACTTAACAGACTGTCTTTCGGCTGGAACAGATCGGCACGAACTAACCCGCCTGAACTCGTCATAATCCGCACCGACGAGCCACCAAGCTGCTGTTGCACATTGTCCAGATAGGAGCGCATGACTGGTGTAAGGTAGGCGTCGACAACAGCTGTTTGCGTACGGGACACATACTGAGGAGCCACAGAAACGTCGGTCGAACGTGTTACGTAGGCAAAACCGGCAGTGGTCAGTGCATCGCGGAGTTGACGTTCATGAACAGAGTTCCGGTAGGCATTCAGCAGTGATATGGCTACAGAATCGGGTTTCGTTTTCTGAAGCTGACCGACCAAATCGACAATAGTCTGATCAGCTAGGGGCACCAGAACCTGCCCGTCGGCAGCGATGCGTTCATCTACTTCGAGTACCGTATCATAGAGTACTTCGGCGGGCGGTATGGCCAGTTGAAAGAGATCCGGGCGTTGCTGGGTTCCGATCGTAAGCAGATCGTTAAAGCCTTTTGTGACCAGCAGCGCCACACGTCCTCCTTTTCGTTCGAGCAGTGCGTTCGTGCCTTTTGTTGTTCCCAGTCGCATTTCGAGGGCTGGAAACGGCTGGCTTAAAGGTGTCTGCGTTAACAAGCGAGTCGCTAAAACCGGGGCTTCTTCGCCGGTCAGAAGTTCGACCGTAGCGGGTTGAGGAATAGGATGAAGTGGATGATCCAGAGCGAGCGTTCCATCGGTTTGTAGGGTAAGAACTTCGTAGCAATCTCCCGTATCGACGATGCGCAATTGATAACCGTCAAAAATAGAGGCAGTCAGCCAGGGTGCAACGAGTTTACCATCGATTAGCTGCCCGCGTAGACGGCTACTGCTCAGGACTTTGGTGCGGTGTATTGTTCCATTGGGGTCCTGGGCGAGGCCGTCAGTAAAGGTGCCGCCCGTATCAATCCAGATTTGCCACATGAGTTAATTAATCAGCGTAATGCCTGCCTGTCGATAAGTCGCGATAACGTCAGGATTCGCTTCCTTGTCGGTGATCAATACGTCAAACAGGCTTAAAGGCGCAAAATAGAGGTATTTGTTGGTTTCTAATTTCGATGAATCGCAGAGGAGGTAAACTTTTTCGGTTTGGCGGGCCATCGCAATAGCCGTACTGGCTTCTTTCTCGCTGTTAGCGCTCAGTCCATGTTCCAGTGATAGGCCATCGACGCCAATAAATGCCCGATTGGCCCGGTAGCGAGCCATGTGCTCTTCGGCCATCAATCCATGCACAGCCTGCCGTTCTTTATCAACTTCGCCACCCACCAAATTGACCGATACATCTGATGTCATCAGTTCCGCGACGATGGGAAGCGAGTTTGTGACAACTGTAATTCGTTTGTTTCGGATGAATTGGCAAAGCCTGAACACCGTACTGCCGCAATCCATGAAAATGACATCGCCCTCCTGAATATCCTGAGCGGCTAGCTGGCAGATGTAATCTTTGCGTTCAGCATGAACGGCCGTTTTATTCGCAAAAGTGTGCTTATCGGTAGCCAGGCTCACTTTCATGGCTCCACCACGCGTACGATAGATCAGGCCTGAAGCGGCCAGTTGAACCAGATCGCGTCGGACAGTCATCTCGGATGTTTGTAATAATTCTGCCAATTCGCTCACATCGGCCGAACCACGTTCTTCGACCGTTCGTACAATTAGCTGCTTCCGGTTTTGGAAATTCATGCTTGATTGTGTTGTTTTGTTCAAAAATAAACAAATTCAAACAATTTTAAACAATATGCTTGCTGAACGCGTGCAAATAACGGAAGAGAAATTATTGTCTGACAACTGGTACATCCTGAAACGGTTCACCTTTAATTACCTCGGCAGGAACGGGCAATGGACAACCCAGCAACGTGAAGCCTATGATCGGGGAAACGGAGCCACCATTTTACTCTACAATCCGCAAACCGACCGGGTGATTCTGACTCGTCAGTTTCGGTTGCCAACCTTCGTCAATGGTAACCGAACCGATGGCCCGTATTCGGGAATGCTGATCGAAACCTGTGCGGGTCTGCTCGATAACGACGATCCCGAAACTGCTATCCGACGCGAAACGGAAGAAGAAACGGGTTACCGGATTCAGTCGGTACAAAAGGTAATGGAAGCGTATATGAGTCCGGGTTCGGTAACCGAAAAGTTATTTTTCTACATCGCTCACTATACTGCCGATACCGAACGAAATGCCGGTGGCGGTATCGATGAGGAAGAAATTGAAATTATGGAATTGCCTTTTCAACAGGCCCTGGCCATGATGGAAAGTGGAGAAATCATGGACGGGAAAACGATTATGTTGCTGCAATACCTGCGGCTTCAACAACTGACTAACGCATCGAACTCATGAAAAGCCTACTGATTTTAGTGGCTGGTCCCTATCGATCCGGCACGAATGACGACCCCATTCGGATGGAAGAAAACCTTCATCGTCTTGAATCCGTAACACTGACTTTGTTTCGGGCAGGGCATATACCAATGATTGGTGAATGGGTGGCATTACCATTACTCCGCCTGGCTGGTGGCAAACGACCTGGTGATGAGGCCTGGCAAGAGATTCTTTATCCGGTCGCTAAACGGCTGATCACCCGTTGTGATGCCGTTTTACGTCTGCCGGGTGAATCCAAAGGAGCTGATGAGGATGTTCGACTGGCTACTGAACTTGGCTTGGCAGTTTACTATAGACTGGAAGATGTGCCTGGATGTGCATAAAAAACAGTATCAGATTTATACATCCGATACTGTTCAGGTTTTGCTTACTTGTTGTGTCAATTTCTCAAAACCAATAAATGCAATGGTATCAATTTTGTGTCATTATTTGCCCACTGAAATCATATTGGCAAAAAGCCGATAAGCACCCGGAACGCCAGCCGGTAACTCCCGAAAGAACACCAGACCTGTATACATGAAGTTCCCCTTGCCGTATTTGGCGTAAATCAGACTGCCCTGCTTGGCCGCTTCGTTCTGGTCATGAGATGAAAAAATGGGCTCATAGGCTTTGTCCCAGTCCTGAGCGAAATAGATACCGCGTTCCTGAATCCAGCCCGAAAAGTCGGCTTCTGTAATTTTATTCGGGTAATTGAGCAATGGGTGTTGCGGATTGATGAACGTCATGGGTGCATCTTCTTCGGTCACGCGTTCGTTGACAACCTTGAACGGATAAGGACCCATCTGACTGACTTTAAGCCCATTCTGAATAAATCCTGAACCGCCCGGTGTAACATATTGTACGATCATTGTACCGCCATTTTTTACATAGTCCATCAGGTTGGCCTGATAGTTGGCTAAATAATCATTGATATTGTAGGCACGAACACCAACAACGATGGCGTCATAGGCCGACAGACTACGGCTTAGTTCAGCGGGGCCGAGAATCGTAACGCGACAACCCATCTGTTGGAGCGCGGCAGGTACTTCATCGCCAGCACCGACGATGTAGCCGATGTTCTTCGCGGTTACTTTAACGTCCAGTTTTACAAGTTTGGCTTCAGCGGGCGGAAACAACGTTTGCGTTGGAATGTGCTTGTAGGCTATTATGCGCAAACCGGTCGTGAAGGTACCATCGCTGGTGGTCATCATCGCCTGTAATTTGCCGTTTTGTGCCTGAGTAGTTGGCGTTATTTTGAACGTTACCCGTTGCTCACTGCCCTTGCCCGCCAATGAAAATGGGAGGGAGACCGGTTCAACCCTCCAGCCCGAGGGGGCGTCCAGTTTTATCGTTCCGGCTATATTGGCCCGACCAGCTTTCAGCACAAGTTCAGCCGTTTTAGGAGCTGCGTCAGAAAAGGCATACACACGCTCAGTGAGGTTAGCTGTCACATCAGGCTGAAGGATAAACGGCCTGTAAATCTCGCCATCGACCGGGTCCGTTGATTTGTAGACCACCGGGCGATTAAAAGTAAATCGTTGACCACCAATCTCGAAGGTATAACTGGCAGTTAGTGCAGCCGGGTTTTCGGGTAGACCGATTAGCTGCTGATTATCGACCTGAAATAAACCTTTTACGATGGGCTTTTCGAGCCAGTACGGCTGCGAGATTTTCTGGGTTTTCGGAATTGTAACCAGCGTTGGCAAGAGCATAACATCATTAGGCTTTAGCGTCAGATCCAGGGTCGTGTCTTTGCCTGCCGAATACCGAATGCCTACTAATTTGACCGGCGAATCGGCCCGACTGACTATGTTGGTCGTGAGTTTAATGGTTTCGCCGGGTGTAGCTGCATAATCGGTTGGGTTCGTTTCAAACCACAAGCCCAAACATTGCCGGATCAACTGCTCGACTTCCTGACGTTTGGCTTTCACATAAATGCTGGTTGTGTCGAGCTTGTTCAGGGCGCCATATAGCTGAGTCAGTGCGGGCACCGAGGCAGCAGGCTGGTCGGGTTTGAACGTAGCAATAAGCTGGTGAACCTGTGTCTGCACCGCATCACTTCCCGAAATACGTTTCCAGCTAATGTCGATTCCGTCGAGTGGATCTTTCTCTGCCGGATCACCGCCTTTTAGCAAAAGATAGTCGACACGCGCACCCCTGCTGGCCGGTACACCAAAGCCCTGACTTTTATGCTGACTACGGCTTTCAGCGGCAATCTCACCGTATGATTTGCCCAGTAATGCGTTATACAGGCCCGTTTCGATACCGATTAGATTACCCGCTTCGTCAGGCTTTTTGTTGCTCAAAAACGCACCCGGAATAAATACATTCCAAAGAATACGTTTTGCCTGCCAGGGCTTTACATAAGCCAGTTGCTCCGGGAATTTTTTTGGATCGTTCGAAATTTTGAAGGCTTCTTCTGCCAGAAAACCGGATGCGCTATGGTGGCCATGACCCGCGCGCGAATCGGGTGGGAAACGCGTAATGATCGCATCCGGCTGGTATTTTCGAATCATCCAGACGACATCGGCCAGAACTTTTTCCTGCCCCCAGGTACGGACAGCCTCGTCGGTCGATTTAGAAAAACCAAAGTCGTAGGCCCGGCTGAAAAACTGGTCAGGACCGTCGACACGCCGGGCTGCCAGCAATTCCTGCGTTCGGATTACCCCAATATTCTCTCCCTGTTCAGGACCAATCAGATTCTGGCCACCGTCGCCCCGAGTCAGTGATAGATAGCCTGTGCGGACAAGCCGTTCCTTGGCCAGGTAGGCTAGCATCAATGTATTTTCATCGTCGGGGTGAGCGGCTATGTACAACACCGAACCGAGAACGTTCAACTTTTTCAGGTTTGAGAGAATTTCGCCCGGTGGTGTGGGTTTGATGGAGCCATAAGGAACCTGAGCGAATAGGGTTGATGTGAGGGAACAACCAAGGAAGAAAGAAAGCAGACGTTTGCGTACAGACACGGGAAGGAAGCAGATTATTGGGTAACAGCAAATTTACGATAAACATAAGAAAAGGCTACCTAAAAACATGGTAGCCTTTTAACACATTACCTAACAACTAAGGAGTTTACTGAAAAATAGGGATTTTTTGGAATTGATCAGCAATGGGTTTCGGAACATTTGGGTTCGTATTGATTTCTCCCTGAGGATATATGAATCGAGCGGGTTTTTGTGAGCCTACATACAGCGGAATCGTCAGCTGAACGACCGGTGTCGCTTTGGCCATTCGGCGTACATCATTGAAGGCTTCGTATTGCATCAGAAAGAAGATATAGCGCTGCGCTACAATCTCATAGAGTAAAGCGGTCTGTACTGTCGTGGCTTTCGTAGGATTGGCTAACCCGGCAGGGCCGAAGTCATCCAGCACATAGGCATCATACTTACGACCCGTTGTAGAGAGCGTCTTGCCATTGATGGTTCCGCCTGCCAGCCCGCTTCTGACCGCGTTGAGGGCTGCCAGGGCTTTGGCGGTATCGCCCAGACGAGCCTGCGCTTCGGCCAGAATTAGTTGGTTTTCGTAGTAAGTAAGAATCGGATGGGGCGCGTTTGACGTAAAGGCTCCATCAACAACATTAGGGTCTAATGTACCTGTACCAATGACACCAACTTTAAAATAGTGATTGTAAAGGGCGGTTTCGTCTGTTTTGGTATTCGCTGATTTAATCCGCGATTGCATCAGTATGGGCAAATAAGCACCATCGAAACCTGTATCGCCCGGCCGGTTAACCCGGAAGAAATCATAGTTCTGGTTGTAATCGATGCCCTGGCTTGTACCGTGAGGAGCCAGCGCGTCGCCCGCTGTACTGCTGATTCCTGAAGCAGCACTCTCAACGGCTTTGGCGTAATTACCTACATGCAGAAAAAGCCGGGCTTTGAGTGTATAGGCAGCTGCCTTCCATTTTGTTACGTCGCCCTTGTAGATAAAATCCTGATTGGCGAAGGCCAGTCCGCTCGTTGCCGACAGATTCTGGATAGCATTGTCGAGCGTTGTTTGAAGCGCCGTGTAGACATCCGCCTGTTTGTCGAACACCGGTGTTGGGTATTTAACATCGTCGAATGCCTGGCTATAGGGTACATCGCCATACAGGGCTGTTGCTTTGGCGATCAGTAATGCTTCCAGTACCTGCCCAACTCCTTTCGTCCATTTGTCACCTACGGCATCCGCTTTGGTCTGAATCAGTCGCGTTTGACTGGCGGCTGGGTAAAGCGGATTCCAGGAGAAGTTTTGTGCTGATACGATATAATCGGCGTACCCCTGGTGCTGTCGGCTTAGCCCATTGAGCTGACCTGCCCAGATGGCGGCAATTCGCACATCGGTATCTTCGTGGAGAATAGTAACCCCAACCAGGGTGCCTGACAACAGGGTGGCAATATCGACATCAGTAACCGCATTCGGGTTACTCTGGATATTGGGTTCGTCGAAGACCTGACTGCAACCGCTCAGCAGCGATACCGTCAGCAACGAAGCAAACAATTTATGGATAAGCGCTTTATTCATGGCTTGAAATGAGTTTTCGCTTTTCTGTTTGATGTTTATGGTTGCCATAGCTAACCGTAAATGATCCATCGAAAACGGGTTTAGTACGTGATTTTGAGCGAGAACAGCAAAGAGCGTGTATTGGGATTCGTAAACCAGTCCTGCCCACGCGAAAGACCTGCACCCGTGATGTTTACTTCCGGGTCGGTACCTGTATAATTCGTCCACAAGAGAAGATTGCGACCGGTCAGGCTAAAATCAACATTCGATAAGTGCGTGAACCGGCGGAATCCTTCACTACGCAAACTATAGGTCATCGTTATTTCGCGCAGGCGGGTTGAACTACCATCTTCAATAAACTGCTTGTAGGAAGCCGAGTTGAATGAAGTTCCCCGTCCCTGATACCAGGCCTGGTTCAGGGCAACCGGTCCTGCGCCAAAGTCTTTTATCTGACCCTGGAATGACGTACCGGCTGCAATTACTTTTCCGTTCACATCTTTGATACCACCTGCGGGTGCAACAGCCGTGCCGCCCTGATCAGCGTGAACACCGAAGCTGTAGAGCGCTCCCCGCGTACCGTTATAGAAGTCATTCCCCGCAACTCGGTCGAAGAGGACCGACAGTGATAAGCCTTTGTAGGAAAATGTGCTTCCTAATCCGCCCCGCCATTTTGGGTTCGGATCGCCAATGATCTCGTTGCCGGTTCCGCCCTGTGGGAAACCGTTCGCATCCAGCTTGTACTTGCCTGATTCGTCTTTCAGGAAATCGGTCGAATAAAACACACCGAAAGGCTGCCCTTCAATCAATGATGCGTTTTGCTGGTAACTGTCGGGCAATGTCTGGGCAGCAGCACCCGCCAGCGAAATGACTTTGTTACGGTTCAGCGAAAAGTTTGCTGACAGATTCCATTTGAAATCGCCCAGCGTGATCAGGTCAGCCCCTGCCTCAAACTCAAGCCCTTTGTTCGACAGCTTGGCGGCATTGACATTCCGAACCGTATACCCCGTTTCATTGGGTACGTTCAGCGACAGAATTACGTCGTCGGTAGAATTGTCATAAGCTGTCGCCGAGAAATTGATGCGATTGTTGAGGAATCGGAGATCAACCCCAATTTCTGTTTCTGTTTTACGCTCTGGCCGCAGAAAATCATTGCCAGCGGTGGTACTCCGAACGTAGCCGCCACCATACAGCGCACTAGCCGATTTCAGACCACCCGCAAAAGCATCGGTATAGGCTGCGGGCGAGAACGTGGTGAAGTTCTGGTAGGGCTGTGGCTGAATGCCTACCTGACCCCAGGTTACGCGCAGTTTACCAAAACTAAGCAGCGAGCTGGTTTCCAGCGCTTTTAATTTTGTGAATTGCCAGGCCAGTGCTGCCGATGGGAAGAAGAATGTGCTGTTGGTTTTAGAACCAAATGTCGAAGCACTTTCGTTGCGACCAGTCAGGGTCAAAAAGAGCATGTTATACGCCTGAACTTCGGCTTGGGCGTAGTAGGCATACGTCCGAATCAAGGACGTATAATTGCTGATGGCGCTATTCGAGTTGAGCGCATTGGTCAAAATGTCGGGTGCGTTTGGAACAATAAAGTTAGTGATCTGATCGCTGACGTATTCTTTCAGTCGGCTGTTGTAGTTAACACCAACCAGCAGCGACCCACCAAAATTTTCATTGAACGTTTTGGTTGCATTGGCAAATACATCGGTGTTGAACTGCTTTTCGGTGATCCAGTTTTTCGATAACAGGCCCGTTCCGTATGAGCCTGAGTTCCGGGCAAATCGCTCCAGCCGTTTATCGATAAAGTTATCGATACCTGTGCGCCCGGTAATGCTCAGCCATGATGTTGGCGTAATGCCAAGTTCAGCTGTCCCGGTAATGCGGTCAACATCGGTCGTATTCCGGTTATTGTTGATGTTCCAGACGGGGTTGGCGTAAATGGTGTTTTGATCGACACCCAATGGGTTCCGGTATGAAACGTGTGCATTATTGAATGTCTGCCCGGCCTTGTTGGTGTAAATGCCGGTAAAATAACTGTTGTCGAAATCGCCGGGAGTCCGGAAACCACCCAGGATGATACCGTCGAGGTTATCGCCCTGCTGAACCCGCGTTGAATAGCTTTTCGTATAGCCAACATTGGCCGATGCCCGTAGCCATTCGGTAAACTGACTGGCTACATTGATGCGGGCGGTGTTGCGCTGGTAGGTGCTGAATTTTTGTACGACGCCATCCTGATTTAGATTGGAGTAACTCAGCAGGAAATTAGACCGGGCGTTGCCACCGCTAAAATTAATGCTGTTGTCGGTGAAATGACCCGTCTGAAAAACGTCTTTCGTGTGATCGTAGGTTTGTCTGGAGTTCTTGCCGCCGTGCGGACTGGCAGCTGTTCCAGCGGCAATGGCGTACCGTTTCGTACCATCGGGAAACGTTACGAAGCCCTGGTAGCCTGCCGCATTTGGGTCCGTGATAAACGCATCGTCACCGCCTTTCCGGTCGGCAATCAGGTCGCCGAATGTATTTCGGCTTCCTTGCTGAAAAATACCGTCTGATCCCTGTCCGTATGTTGTTTGTAGCTTGTGGTTTTTGTTGACCTCATCGAAGGAAACGGTTGATTTGAAGGTGATATTCACCTTGCCCTTCGTATCCTTTCCTTTTTTGGTTGTAATAACGATAACCCCATTGGCGGCCCGTGTTCCCCACAAAGCCGCAGCAGAAGCTCCCTTCAGAACTTCCATGCTCTCAATATCTTCGGGATTAATATCGTTGATCCGGGATTGCTGGACGATGCCATTGCCAGCAGCTGTGCCGTTGTTATCGCTGGAGTTGCTGACCGGAATGCCATCGACAATAAACAGTGGCTGGGCATTACCGTTGATCGTGTTTTGACCGCGAATCTGGATGTATGCGCCTGCTCCCGGATCACCGCCATTACGCGTGATCACAACGCCGGATGCTTTGCCGCTAAGGCCTGTCAGTAAGCTGGTTTCACCTGATTTAGAAATGTTCTTGCCATCAACGGTCGATACGGATGAGGCAAATTTGTCGCGTTCTTCCTTTATGCCGAGCGCCGTTACGATTACCTCGCCTAATTGTTTGGTGTCGCTTTTGAGTTTAACATCAATAGCCGTTCGTGTGCCGATGGGTTCCTCGACAGTTTCCATACCCACTGCCGAAAAGATTAACGCATTGCCCGAAGTTGGAACATTTATGCTGTATTCACCTTTAGCATCCGTGACTGTACCGATTGTTGTTCCTTTGACGACAATCGTGGCGCCCGCAAACGGAATGCTCCCTTCATCGACAACAACAGTGCCGCTTATTTTTCGGCCCTGTGCCCATACATAAGCACAACTAGAGCATGCCATGAGCAAGCTCAGCAGTAGTAGTTTTTTCATGAAGTTCTATGGTTAAGAAAACGCAATGTTTACTGTGCAAAAGTAGATTTTATTCGCTTATCTCAAAATATTGTTCCTTATTTTAATCTGAATTAAAAATATTATTCTACGTATGCAAGATTATAGGAAATAAATTATATTTTAATTTTATTTTAATGACGCTTTTATAACGTCTATTATACCTAGGAAGTAATCCTTTTTCTGTATCAGGTATGCTACTCTGAGTAATAGGTAGGTAATTTCCTTACTAATATTTCTTCTGCATGCGGGTGTTAATTGATTTATAAAACAGAATACTAAGTTGGTTTCTATGAAAATAATGCCATTCAGTGATGATGTATCCGGAGTTTATTAGCCCCACTTCATGCCGATAGAAAAATAAATTTATAAGTATTTTTTGCAGTAAAATCCTCAGATTCGATTTGACCGATTGCTCTTACAGGATTCAGGAGAATAGTTAGATTTGTCTATTAGCCTGAAAAGCGGTCGATGTGGTGATGTAATGAACAGGCAGGAGTCCTATATTAAAATAGTACAGTAACTTGCTTTGGATTGTGTTCATTAACCATCAATAGCATGAAAATACGTACAGCTGGTCTTCTGTTTTTATTCCTATCAATTACATTCGCGAATGCCCAGCAACCCATTCATCTTATTCCACAACCTGTTGATATACAGGTACAACGGGGCAGTTTTTCCATTACAAAATCGGCTTCTATAAGTTATAATAAACCTCAGGCTCAGGCTGTTGCCGACATGACGGCACAAAAACTGAATATGCCGACAGGATTTGGAATAAGAGCACAAGCGGGCAAAAAAGGGGCTATTCGGTTCGATTTGAATGACACCCCAGATTCGAAGCTCGGTAAAGAAGGGTATACACTCGATGCATCTTCGAAAGGAATTATCATAACGGCCAATGAGCCAGCCGGGCTGTTTTATGGTATGCAGTCACTTCTCCAGTTATTGCCCAAAGAGATTGAAAGCAAGACCGCAACCACTGCAACCTGGACCATACCGGCTGTTCGTATCACCGATTATCCACGATTTGCCTGGCGGGGAATTATGCTGGATGTGAGCCGTCACTTCTTTTCAAAGGAAGACGTCAAAAAGTACATCGATCAATTGGCCAGGCTGAAATACAATACGTTTCACTGGCACCTGACCGATGATAACGGCTGGCGAATCGAGATAAAATCGTTGCCAAAACTTACCGAAGTGGGTGCCTGGCGGGTACAACGGGCAGGTCATTTTGGGAATCGACTCGATCCAAAACCTGGTGAAACGGCATCTTATGGCGGATTTTACACACAAGAGGATATCAAAGAAATTATCAAATTTGCACAGGACCGTAACGTTACGATAGTTCCCGAAATCGATGTTCCCGGCCATAGCATGGCCGCTTTGGCCGCTTATCCGGAATTGAGTTGCACCAAAGCGACTGTCAGCGTAAACCCTGGAACCGCCTTTTCGGAGTGGTACGGCAACGGCACATTCAAGATGCTGGTCGAGAACACACTGAACCCATCGGATGAGAAAGTCTATGAATTTCTCGACAAGGTTTTTACCGAAGTTGCCGCGCTTTTCCCGAATCCATACATTCACGTTGGTGGTGATGAGTGCTACAAAGGATATTGGGCGCAGGACCCTGGCTGTCAGGCTTTAATGAAGCAGTTGAATATTCGGCATGTCGAGGATTTACAGGGCTATTTTATGAACCGTGTCGAGAAAATTCTAAAGGCAAAGGGTAAAAAATTGCTTGGTTGGGACGAAATCCTGGAGGGTGGTATTTCGCCGGAAGCAACGGTCATGAGCTGGCGGGGTGTTAAAGGGGGCATCGAAGCCGCGCACATGGGCCACGATGTTGTGATGACACCAACCACGTTTGCGTATATCGACTACCAGCAGAGTGATATTGATCCACCGATCTACGCTAGCCTGCGAACAAAGAAAAGCTATAGTTTCGAGCCGGTTCCGGATGGTGTAGATGCGAAACACATTCTGGGTGGTCAGGCAAACCTATGGACTGAGCAGGTTCCTAATCTTCGCTATGCCGAGTATATGAGCTACCCGCGTAGCTGGGCGCTGGCCGATGTATACTGGTCGCCAAAAGAGATAAAAAACTGGGAGACATTTGTGCCCCGGATGGAAACGCATTTTGATCGGGCCGATGTAGCACAGATCAATTATTCGCGTGCCGTTTATGACGCCATCATTAAGACAAGCCTGAAGAACGGTAAACTGGTGCTGGAACTGGATAGCGAAGTACCCAACCTCGATATTTTTTACAGCATCGACGATACCATGCCGGATGCGTTTTCAACGAAATATAGCCAGCCCGTCGAGCTACCCGATGGCCCTATCACGCTTCGAGTGATCACTTATCGGGCAGGAAAGCCAATCGGACATTTGATTATCCTTTCGCGGGATGCCTTGCAGAAGCGAGCTGGGCGTTAAATCGATGCATCGTGAGCCAACGTATGTATAAGCACGTTGGCTCACCGCTTATTGGTGAAGCTCAGTACGCCTATTGCTGTATGTGAGCATCCGGAAATCGTTTCGGGTATTCCTGAAAATTAATGTAATTGATCCAGTGAAGTAAAATAATGCCTGATAATCAGTTGATTATGTGATATTTTGGCTATTTTCTATTGGCTAAATATGGTAGTACAAAGCCAAATAATTTTGTAAACTTGTGAAAAATACAGCGATGGAAAGCACACAAATCGATATACAAAGCCGACTGCTGGCTGATTGTCAGGAATTCCTTGAGGTCACGGATAAGCTTTCAGAAGACCAGTTTAAGTGGCAGGTCGATGGTAAATGGTCGGTGGCAGAGGTAATGCAGCATTTGTATTTATCGGCCCGGCCAGTAGCTCGATTAATGACCGGACCACGGGAAGTATTCAGCCAATGGGGGCAGGCAGAAATGCCATCCAGATCGTACGAAACAATTGCCGCTATCTATCAGAAAGCGCTAACACTACGGCGACAGGCACCCCCGTCCATGTCTCCCCGGCCCGAAGATATGCAGGTTGAGAAATCTGTAATCATCGATCGATTTTCTGGCATTTATCAGGCATTGACTGAAGCCACCAATGGCTGGTCAGACGATGATCTCGATTTGTTGCTGATACCGCACCCATTACTTGGTTACCTGACTGTTCGGGAGATGCTGTTCTTCACCAGCACCCATACGCAACACCATCTACGATTATTACCGAAGCTGTAAGGATCTTACCGGGCCAGCCGGAGTCCACGATTACCGACCTGACCAAAATAATAATTGACGCCAAATTTTAGTCGGCCGCCCTTACCACGCCCAACAGTAGGGTCGAACTTGTTATAATAGTTTCCTTCATAACTGACCTCGGCCCCTAACCGGTGCAGAATCCAGAACATAACGCCTAGCTCAAGGCCGACGCTGGTATAGGTAGCTTTCGTTCCAGCCGGAATATTTTCCGAAAATTCGCGTCCACCATTCAAACTGGCTCCAATAAAACTGCTTATCCGGGTTCGAAAGGGGTAATATCGGACAAACAGACCTGCCTGACGAGCATGGTATTTATTGCCAACGAGCCGGTCATAGTCATAGCGCAAACCACCCACAAAACCCGGCTGAAAGAAGTACCCTAAACGAGCGTTGATATCGGTGTAGACCTTACCGCTAGTGGCACCAAAGCCGACCCCACCGCCTACAAAAACATTTCCCGGCTGGAACCAGCTCAGTTGATTGTTTTGCATGTAATTGCGGGATTTTTCAATTTCTTCGTCTAGCTTATCTTCTACCTGACTGGCTTTTTGCCGGGCATCCTGCCGGGTTTTTTCATCAATAAGCGGCTTCGAACGGCCTGTCGAATCGGCATTATTCTGAGCATGGGCAGCTAACGACAGGCAAGTTAGCAACGCTGCGGTTGTTAGTAAATTTTTCATCGTCGTTGAGTTAATACACGTTGTTTATAGAACGTTGACTTAGTAAACTGTAAACAGGAAATAAGGTTTGTTTGATTTAAGGCGCTTTCCTGGTAGGGCTTTTGCCTAGAGCCGTGCCACGGTTACTACTGATGCGCAAACAAACCATGACACGGCTCTAGGCAAAAGTATTTCTTGGGTATATACAATAAAAAAAGCTCCCTTGCGTAAACAAGGGAGCTTTTTCTGGGAAAGAGACAAAAACAGAAATTTATTTCTGCAACTGATTAATGAGCGTATCTACCTGCTCAATCGACACAGCCGGGAAATTGGCTATCCGAATTTGTGACTCTTTGAATTTCCCATATCCCGTTCCGACGACCATGCCAGCCTGTTTTACATTTGAAATGACATCGGCAGATGGCTTCTGGGTTGTGGCTACAATAACCGTTTGCGACCGATGCCGGTCCTGTTTAACAAACGGTGAATAAGCATCCGAAGCATCCAGAAATTTATAGAGCATTCGGGCCTTTTCTTCGGTTTGTTTGCGGATGGTATCGATGCCGATTTTATTGAAATCTTCGGCTATTTTCCCCAGCAAATAGATGAACAGTACATTCGGTGTCGCGGGTGTTTCAAATGTTTTATAATGGCTCCAGAGTGTTGGCAGCGTGTTGTGCGCACCAACCGTGAGATTCTCATATTTCTGGAGACGTTCTGCTTTGTCCAGGCAGGCCTGGCTGGCGATCCACACACCCAGACCAGCAGGCATACCGAACGCTTTTTGTACCGAGAAAAAGGCAGAGTCGATCACACTGAAGTCCAGATCAGGATACGGAGCCGACGAAACCATATCGACAACCACCAATTTCTTCGAATACTTGCGCTTCAGTTTATGAATATCTCCGGTGCGCATCTGTACCCCCGACGATGTTTCGTTATGCGTCAGACAAATCAGTTCGGCGTATTCAGGCACCTCAACATCGGCATAATCAAATCCTTCGCCAAATGGCTTTTCGTGCAAATGAGCGAACTTATGCAGCGAATTTGCGTAATCGTAAAATTTCCGGGAAAACGAACCATTGACGAGGTGAAAGCTCTCGTGTTCAACGCAGTTAAACAAAACGCGTTCCCAAACTTCGGAGGCCGATCCGGTAAAGAAAATACCGTGCGTGTCAGGAATAGTCAACAGCGTGCGCAACTGTTGGTCGGTGAACTTATAGATGTCCCGAAATTTTTGGCTTCGGTGCGAAATCGATCCAATCTGCTCATCCATTGCGGTTTGCAAATGCTGATAAAGCGTTGGGTATAACTCGGCCGGACCGGGAGTAAAGTACGTTTGTTTCATTCTCAACAGAGTGAATGAGCAAACGAGTGAACGAGTAAATAAATGGGCAACCGACGTTAACCCGCTCATTCACTCATTCACTCATTCGCTCTTTAATAGAGCAGCCGGAATTTAATGGTCTGGTCGATTTGCTTCAATTCTTCGACCACTTCGTCAGCGTATTCTTTGGCAACATCGGTAATTACATAGCCGATCAGCTCATTAGTTTTGAGGTATTGACCATGAATATTGATGTGGTACTTGGCAAAAATGTTGTTCATTTGGGCCAGAATGCCGGGTACGTTGGCATGAATGTGCAGGAGCCGGTGCGAACCCTTCAGTAGAGGCAGTTGAAGCTCTGGGAAGTTGACGCTGCCGTAGGTGCTGCCATTATTGATGTATTCGAGCAACTTACCCGGAACGAAGTTGCCAATATTCTCCTGTGCTTCTTCGGTACTGCCGCCAATGTGGGGAGTCAGAATGACATTGGGCTGGTTACGCAACGCATTGATAAACTCTTCGTTATTGGTTTTCGGCTCATGCGGGAACACATCGACTCCAACACCAGCAACTTTTCCCCGTTCGATGGCATCGACCAGCGCCGGAATATCGACGATATGCCCACGTGACAGATTCAGGAAGATAACCCCGTTTTTCATTAACCCGAATTCGCGGTAGCTAATCAGATTTTTGTTCTCTTTCCGGCCGTCGGTATGCAGCGAAATAATGTCGGCAATAGCCAGCAATTCATCCAGTGATTTGCACTTGCGGGCATTACCAAGGGCAAGTTTGTCGACGACATCGTAGAAGTACACTTCCATGCCCAGCGCTTCGGCCACCACAGAAAGCTGGGTGCCGATGTTGCCGTAACCAACAAGTCCCAGTTTTTTACCCCGTACTTCAAAGCTGTTCTTGGCTGATTTGTCCCATACACCCTTATGCATCGAATTGCTCTTGGGTACGATGTTTCGGATGAGCATAATGATCTCACCGATAGCCAGTTCAACGACGGAGCGGGTGTTGCTGTAAGGAGCATTGAAAACGGCGATACCGCGGTCGGTGCAGGCGGTCAGGTCAATCTGGTTGGTGCCGATACAGAACGCACCAATCGTCATGAGTTTATTCGCATTTTCCAGCACGCGCTGCGTCACCATAGTTTTGGAGCGAATCCCCAGAATCGATACATCGCGAATGGCCTCGATCAACTCATCTTCATCAAGAGCCCCTTTTCGGATTTCGACGTTAAAGCCTTCCTGTTCGAACAGCTTCACCGCCACTGGATGCACATTTTCAAGCAGCAGAACCTTAATCCGGCTTTTTGGGTATGACTGGCTACGACTCAAGTGATTATGGTAGAGAAATTCGTCGAGAGAAGGCGCAATGTGATCGGCTTTCGCGACCACGCTCGGCCGCAACACATTTTCCGTGAAGGCGTAGAATCGATTGGCCAGCCCGGCTGCCCGGATTTCATAATCGGTATACCCATCGCCAATAACGTAAACTTCACCGTCGAGGTTTAGATTCCGGATCACCTGCGATTTTCCTCCATTGGCCGACAGTGGATTGGCGCGGTCAAAACCAACGATACTGCCCGTTTCATCGAACACGAATGTATTGGCAAATACATTATCTGGCAGCACGCCCAATGACGTAACAATAGGAACGATAAACTCCCTGAACCCATTTGACACAACATAAATAGTTTCGGCGTTTTCGCTAAGAAACTGTTTGTTGCGCTGAAACGAATCAGAAATTTTGCCCATCAGCGTTTCAATCAGGGCAGGAAGATGGTCGCGGTGTGCTTTCAGCAGGTTCAGTCGGAGTTCCAGCGATTCGGTGAATGAAATTTCACCCGACATACCCCGATCGGTAATGGCTTTGATCTGATCCAGAACATCGTCGCGGTCAGGGCGGCCAATGAGCGAAATCTCGCCCAGCACGTCCAGGGCTTCAACTTTCGTAAAGGTGCTGTCGAAATCAATAATGTAATACGTCTGTTCGATTGGTTTGGTGAGCATGGGTGAGAAAGTCGCTATCGGAGCGACTCGTTGATCTGCTTATGGTTGTATCGTATTCGTTTCTGTTAAAAATTTAACCGCCCGTTCTTCCGACCAGTAGGTGCCGTTGATGCCATTCGCGAGCGATGGAAATCCACAATGACCGCCCTGTTCAGGAAACTCCATCCATACGGCGGGGAGTTCCCGCGCCAGCTCTTCCGGAAAACATTCGGGTGATAAAAATGGGTCATTTTTTGCATTGACAATCAGCGTTGGAATCGCAATGTTCGGTATAAACTGGAGCGAACTGCTTCGGGTATAATAATCGGTTACGTCCCGAAAACCATTCTGTGGAGCCGTAAACAGGTTGTCGAACTCCCGAATCGTTCGGACTTTGCTGATAACGTCCGTTGAAAAAACACCCGGCATGACCGCAGCTTTTTGTAACACTTTTCGTTTTAGCGTTCGATTAAACCGATAATTATAAACCAGACTATCCCATTGTTCGAGCCTGCGGGCCGAACCCATCAGATCGACAGGAACCGAAAACACAACAGCTTTCCGGATGGCCGGATGTATCGTTGCGCCTTGTTCACCGAGATATTTTAAGGTAACGTTTCCTCCTGCGCTGAAACCCATCAAACAAATTGTCTGATAGCCTTTCGAGAGGGCGTATTGTATGATGAAGTGAAGATCTCCCGTTTCTCCGATGTGGTAAAAACGCTGTTGGCGGTTCAATTCGCCACTGCACGAGCGGTAATGCCAGGCCAGACAATCGAAACCATGCTGAGTCAGATGGCGTACCATTCCGGCTAAGTACTGACTCGTTGAGTTACCTTCCAAGCCATGGGACAGAATAACCAGACAGTTTGCAGGTTGCCGTGAGGAGACTCCAGTAGCTGACTGGGTAGACTCGCTGCCGGCGGCTGCCTGCTGGCTGTTGACTGAAAAGGCCCAGTCCATATCCAGAAAATCATCATCCGGCGTTTCGATCCGTTCGCGGTCGTAAGAAACCGTAACCTTGCGAAATAGCGAGGGGATAATAGTTTGCAGGTGTCCGTTCCATAAACGGGCAGGTGGCTGGTAACTCGACGGCGCAATCAGCGGCATTACAACACGCGGGTGATTGAAGCCGCAAAGGTAAGGAAAACGATGACGCGTAATGCCTTTTATTTTGAAACTATCATTTTTCGGGCTAGCATACCGTAATCGGTTTCAAGGCGGTATACGTAAAGTCCAGGAGGAATATCCTGCATCGAAGCCGTAATGGTATGTTGACCGGCCTGAAAAGTGCCTTCAGCAAGCATTTTAATCGGTTGGCCGCTTAGATTAAATAAGCGTAGCGCTGCTGCTGCTGATTTGGGCAAGCTGAAGGTAATCTGTGCTGACTGGCTAACCGGATTAGGAGCATGACTGAGGTCGAACGGTATAGCTGGGGCCAGATCTTCCGTAGCCGTAATCACAAACGGGTCCGATACGTTCGAACAACCACCGATCGTAACACGTACGGAGTAGCTACCAGCTCCAGGTTTTATGCTTTGGGTCGTAGCATTCGGAATCAGTGCCCCTTTCAAAAGCCATTGGTTGCCGGTTGCACTGCTCGACGTAAGACCATTGGGGCCGAGTGTAATGGTCGGTTTGGGGGGAGTGCTACCGGTAGCGACAGTAACGTCAGCGGATAAGACACTGTTGCAGCCGCTGGCATTTCGCACCGATACGGTGTATTGGCCCGCCAGTGTCGTACTGATACTGGCTGTTGACTGCGCTAGAGGAATCCCATTCTGATACCAGAAGTAGAGGCTGTTGCCAGCCGGGGCCGTCAGCGTGAGCGACGAACCTGGGCAGATGGTCAGGCTACCACTGGCCGTAATCGTTGGTTTCGGAGGCAGTGTGGTACAGTTAACATTTGTCTTAAGCTGGGCCAGTACAGTGGCTCTGCTACCAGTTGCCAGAGCAAAAGGCTTGCCCATATAGGTTGCAGCCCCTTCGCGGACACTCACCGCCGTTTGCCCCTCTGCCCGTCTTGCCATGTAGTCGAAGTAGGACATTTCTTCCGCTGTCAGGACCTGTTCCGACATCAGAATTGTGGCCGATTTAAACTGTTTCTGGCTTTGGGCCGCGGTAGGTGTACGGACACCTGTTATGGCCAGTAAGTCAGAAATCTGGTAGCTGTTGAAGGCCAATTTTGGGAAGATCGTGCCACTGGTAATGGTCGTGTTAATGGTCTGATCTTTGAAAATCAGGGCTGGCGTTTTCACGTCGGTAGCTGGTATCAAACCCATCAGGTACAGCTCCCACTGATTGAAGTCCAGGCCGCCAGCCGTAGGATTTCGGTCGATCCGATAGCCAGTAGGTACTTCGGTAAACGTATACGGAAACAGGCTACCTTCACTCGATCCGGGGATGCTGAGCCCCATGACACCGGCGGCCAGATTGGATACCGGCCAGTGTGGAACGCCCTCTTTCAGGAACGTATTCGATAAATAATTAATCCACTGATGGCCCATTTCATGCACGTAGCCATTGCTGGCTCCATCAAACAGACTGGGTACCGGAAAGACATTATAGCCCAGCAAACGGCCTTTACTGCCAAACTGAGATGTATTATTGAAAAGCGTCAGGCCAATACCCTGAACAGTACTGGTAATATTGTTGTGAAAACGATTGCCTGCATAACCCGGAACCAGAACATAGTTTATAAAGTCGAACTCATCGGCGTGGTATTTATAAAATGTCTGATTGGCGCTTAATTTCTGGTTGTCGGTTGGTGCCTGGATGGTAGAAGGAACAACTACATTGAAGATGTAGTCGGTGTATTGCGTCGTATTATCAATCTTTTTGGGTTGTATTAGCGGCATCGCTGTTGTCAGGAGGTTGATCGATGTGGTGACCTGAACGACCTGTTTACCGCTTTCCAATACCCGCGTATAGCCGACAAACGGATCGGTCCAACTGCCTTTAGGGGGTGCGATAACGGCCGAATAGATACCGTCATTCGCTAGTTTATCGCCGTTAGTGCCTTTATCGTTAAGGGGTTGGGTAGCCTGCGTTGCGTCCAGATAAAGGTTTACAGCTGAGGGGGTGCCCGTAATGACAACTTCAATCAACACATTTTGCGTGCTGTTCTGCCTGACTACCGATGGCGTAAACGCATATCGAATGGCATCGGTAGCGGTTGGTTTCTGGCTTTTCTGTACGAGCATACCGAGGTCATTGAAGCAACTCGGAGGGGGAGCCTGGCCGTAACCGATCATCCGAATGGCAAGAAGTAACCCGATTAAAATTCGTAGCGGTTTTGTCATAATAAGCCCCTGCCATTTTATAGAAACCTGGGGTGAAGATCCAAATTAATGAAAGAACATAAAAAGAGCTATGGGCTCAGCTTTCTCCTGACTTATTTCGTAAACGGTGTTTATGCGACAATAAACGTATACTCGTCTATTAATCAGTAAAATAGCCGCTAACTCCGTGCCAAATTAATAAGCTGGTAACGAAAAGGATAGACGGAAACTAAAAATGGCCACTTACTGAGTGGCCATTTTTAAATATAAACTTTATAGGGCTAGTTCTTTCTCGGTCACAATCGTCAGAACTTCAGGATCTTTAAGCCTCGTCGCTAATCCGAGAGTCTTCGGAACCTCATAATGAAAGAAGAATTTCATGGTGTGAATCTTCCCTTCAAAAAAGGCCAGATCATCTCCCTGTGGATTCTGAGTTAATAAGGCTTGCCTCGCTACGATCGCTTGTTTTAGCCATTGCCAGGCCACAACAATGATACCAAATAATTCAAGGAAAAGGGTTGCATCGGACAGATACCGTTCAGTATCGCCCTTTATGGCGTAAGGCATCAGGCTCATGACTACGTCCTGTGTCCGCTTAAGTTCAGCGCTGAGCTGATCGGCATAAGGCTTGAGATCGTCGTAGGCGCTGGCTTCGGCAATGGTCCTGCTCATTTCGGCAAAGAGCAATTGCGGAGCCTTGCCGCCTTTTGTTGTCATTTTACGACCCAGTAAATCCTGCGCCTGAATGCCGGTTGTTCCTTCGTAAATCGGCGTAATCCGGATATCACGGTAGAGCTGTTCGACCGGGAAATCTTCTGTGAAACCGTAACCACCAAACGTTTGTAAACTCTGGCTTACCGACTGAACCCCCATTTCAGACGGATAGCTTTTAGCTACCGGCATCAGCAGATCGAGTAACAGAAAGGCGTTTTCTTTCTCTTCGCCCTCAAGTACATGACTTAGGTCGTATAGTTTAGCCACCTGGACCAGTAAAGCAAGTGCCCCTTCAGTAACCGCCTTCTGAAACAGGAGCATCCGACGAACGTCCGGGTGATTAATAATTGGTGTCTGGGGCGCGTCTAATAGATTTTTCTCGTTCAGTCGACGACTTTGTGGTCGTTCTTTGGCATATTGCAAAGCCTCGTAATAGGCTGCTGTCGCAATAGCTGCGGCTGTCATGCCAACCCCAATCCGGGCCTCATTCATCATCTGGAACATATAAGGCAAGCCGTGATGTGGTTCACCGACAAGATAGCCTATCGTGTTATCGTTAGACCCCATCGTCAGGTGCATTGCCGGAACGCCCTTCTGGCCCATTTTATGGTAAACACCCGTCGATACGACATCATTATCTACAAAACCACTGGGCGAATCGCTGGCGGGCCTATACTTTGGTACGACGAACAACGAAATGCCTTTCGTGCCTTTGGGAGCGCCGTCAATACGGGCCAGCATAAGATGAACAATGTTGTCGGCTGCGTCGTGGTCGCCAGCCGAGATGAATACTTTCTGGCCCTTAATCTTATAGGTGCCGTCGGGTAGGGGAGTCGCCGAAGTCGTTACATCCGATAGCGATGAACCTGCCTGTGGTTCAGTCAGGGCCATCGTTCCCTGCCAGGTGCCGCCCAGCATGTTCGGTACGTAAAACGCATTCAGCTCGGGGTTTCCAAAGGAGGTAATCAGGTGAGCTGCACCCGAGGAAAGGCCAGCATACATCATCCCGTTATTGGCCGCCATCAGAATGAAACCAACCAGTGAATTAACCATTTCGGGAAGCTGCTGACCGCCGTGGTCGAATGAGAAACCAGCCCCAATCAGACCTGCATCGCCCATCGCTTTCAGGAACTCTTTAATTTTGGGATGAACAGTTACCCGTCCGTTTTTGAGTTCTGGCTGGTTTTTGTCGATTTCCTTCAGATAGGGGTGCATCAGCGTGTCGGCAATGTAGGTGGCCGAATCGAGCACCAGATTGAATGTTTCGCGGTCGTGAGCGCTGAAATAGTCGTATTGAGTAAGTTCTTCAGCTTTAAATACGTCGTGGAGCAGGAACTGGAGATTGCGTTTGCTGAAATATGTTGTTGCCATGTCAGGAATAGTCTGGGTACAAATTTTGGTATGCTTGCATACGGCCAGTCAGTAAAAATACAGGTTTACTAGATACATCTCTATAAACTGGAAAGGTCATTTTTGGCTCTCAGCAAGTGAAACAGTAAGCAAAACGCTAAAAAATAGTAAGCGTTAGCTCCTGTCAGCCATTCACTCGATAAATTTAGAAACATCTTTCGGAGATTTCTCCCGGTTTCAGCTCCTTCATGACCGATTTACCCACCGATACCAAAAGCCGGTTAACCCGTCAGAACCGCTTTAGGTACACGGTGTATTTGTGGAAGGCAAGCCCAACGTGAGTCAGTACAAAAACCGGGAGGGTAACACTCAAATACACTTTGGCGCACAAGGTGCGCGGCATCGAATTAGTGAGTGCCGATGTGTCCGAAAATATACCAGCTCCAACAGCGAAACTATTACTGGATTTATCGTCTCAACCTGTGTTAGAAGCTATAGCGGAAACCGGCGCGGATGATTTACCGTTTTAATGATAGAGTCTGAAAAAGACTGTATTTTCGTCAGACTTTTGGATAGACTTTGCCCATGATTTACCACCAGACTTGACACTAGACACCTATGTTTGACAATCCCGTTCAGGAAGCCCGGCGCTATATTGAGAATGCCCGGCAAACCTTAAGTCGATCGGCTCAAAAAGATGGCCGTTACTATTCTGACAAGAAGTATGTCAAGACCGCCGGGCACCAGGCTTATACGGGTGTGTTGCTGGCGTTGGATGCCGTTACGCCCAAACCAAAGAAAGGCCGTAAGACGGAAGAATTTTACCGGGCTGAAATAACCAAAATGGACAAGAAGCTCTTACGCTCCTTCAATGTGGCGTATGAGAACCTGCATATGTTTATGGGCTACGACGGAGCCACTGACGTCAGTGTTGCCGAAAGTGGTCTGCGGGAAGCCGAAACGATTATCGATTGGGTCGCGAATCGGTTGAGTTAAGCAATCAATGTTTGCTAAATCAACAAGCCCGTTCAGCAATGGACGGGCTTATTGATTTGTTTACCAGACAATTACTGTCAAAATGCTACCGTTTAGTTATTTCGCTAACCGGTTTTAGGAAGATCTTAAACTCCCTAGTACTTTACAACTTATAAAAAAGTTAGCCAAGCAAATTATCGGCCTATAAATAGCTGATAAATTGAGCTTTATCGTTGCAAGTGATTGCGTACAAAACGATGTTTGGTAGAATGTTCAAGTAGAAAAAGACGCGTGTTTATCAGCGTCTCGGCGATAGATTGCGACAGGGCGGTTTGGTATCGTTGGGCAGTTTCCGGCAGGCGAACGCTCTGATTCGTCAGGATTCAGTTAGTTAAAGTGTATACTCTTATTCTTCTTTTTATGAAACTACCTTCACGACGTTCGTTCCTAAAACAAGGCGCCACCACCTGCGCCCTTTCGCCCTTTGTGGTCGCAGAACTACCATCGTCTGCTCTGGATGATGAATTTTCACTCAAAGAGGTCCACTTACTTCAAGGTATGAGTGGCTGGGAGTATAAATCGCTTTGGGGAAATTTGAAAGGAATTACAGAAAAGGAAGCCGACTGGAAGCCCAATCCTGAATCAAATTCTGTGCGGTGGGTAGTGGGACATCTGTGCTGGTTTGAAGAATGGGTGGCCGATGCCATAGAAAACAAAGGCCGTTACCTGACTGATAAAAAGCCTGTGTCAATTGTAGAGCCGACTATGGAAGCGATGAAAGCGCGGTTTGATGCGGCCAAAGCCCGCTCAACACGGCTGATCGAAGGCTTGACTGCGGAGACGTGGACTCGGAAAGTTATTTTCGTTGGTCGTGTTGAGGTACCTATTTTTAATTTGATTCAGTCCCTTGTTTCGCATACAGCTGGACACCGGTATCAGGTTCGGTATATTCGCGGAACGTATAGCCGGGTTTTCCACATCACCAATAAAGCTGATTTCGATCCCTGGTGAGCCTTTTGGACTCGTGCCGTGTCACGGCGACAGATTACACATTCCGAAGGCAGCGTGCTTTGGGCTCGTCCGTTAGTTTCCTACCGACAAAGCAAACGCTCTGTAAAACAGGCGGATTTCGACACCAGGTGATTAGTTAAAAGAGGAGGTATTCTATGAAAGATCTCGTTAAATGCGTTGGTGCTTTGTTTCTCACTTTAATCTTCGCCGGACACAGTTGGGGGCAGGTCAAACCTTATACGGCTTCGTTTATCGGAACCATGGGACCCGATACAGTTTTTGTGGAAACCTACAATATCATCAACAACCACCTTTACGGTAAAGTACTATTCCGGATGTTTGAAAACCACGTTGGTGTGTTCAACGTGCATTTTTATCCGGACGGTACCATCCGGGAATTTAACATGATGGCGATGGACCCTATCAATAGTTCATTACCTTATGAAGCTAAAGTAGCCTGGAGATTCCCCTACAACCGTACGATGATTTGCGCCGATGACACCTGTACGATTTTAGTTTCCAGACGAGATAGCCCACAGGAAGTCGTTGTTAAGCAAGCTACCAGCAGCATGGATTTTTATGGTGGCACCAATCCGCTATTCTCCCTGATTGAATGGAATTGCATGCGGCTGGCTAAATCCGGCAAACAAGTACTCGGACCGCTTACTATGACCAATACCAGTGCAGTAAGTACCATTAGCGTTCGTTATACCGGAGAGAACGCCATGGTTTTTGGAGGGCCATTTATTGAATATACAAAAATCAAGGTAGACGCAACCGGTAGAATTATAAACACAGATGGTACAGGTACTGCCTATAATTTTCTGGTGACGAAGCATGCACCTATTGATATTGACCAATTAGCTAAACGAATGGTCAGAACGATTGGCATTGGAGATCCTTCGCCCAGAGATACCGTGGCAGCAAGCATTCAGAAAAGTACCATAAGTATTGACTACAGCAGGCCATCCAGGCGAGGACGAAAAATCTTTGGCGGTGTGGTGCCGTATGATTCGGTATGGCGTACGGGGGCAAGTAATGCCACTGTTTTAAGCCTACAACATCCCATTCAGATTGGAAAAACAGTACTCCCCGCCGGAAAATATAGTCTTTACACCATACCTGGTCCTCAGTCGTGGCAGTTAATCTTCAATACAAACACAACTAAATGGCCTACTGACCCTGATAGGAGCAAGGATTTCGCCCAGGTTGCTCTGTTAGTGAAAAGTCTGGACACGCCCAAAGATCAGTTTACAATTGAGATCCAGGAAACCAAAACAGGTGGAACGCTTAAGTTTCAATGGGATGACAAAGAGGCTTATACTGACTTTAAAATAATCAGGAATTAGCGTTTACCTGTCACTGGAAGATCAAGCCCCATAAACAGCAAGCCCGTTCAGCAATGGACGGGCTTGCTGTTTATGGGGCAGTAAACCCCTACCCAGGACCAATAAACGGGCGTTTATCATTGTACGGTTTGAAGCTATTGCTTTAAAATACCGTTGAAAAGAACAATTTGCCGTTCCAGTTTGTCAGACGAGGAGCTCTCCGTAATAAGATTGAGCGATAGCCTTTTGAGAAAATCGACTATTTTCATGAATGCTTTATTAGAGCCAATTAATAAGATTACGTATAAGTTTTTTTTAGCGTAAATTTTTTTGAAAAACAGCAAGCAAATAAAAGGTACTAATAGTCAGTAGTTTAGATGCTATTAGCCGTATGTAGAAGCAGGGAAGGGAGTCGTATAGCTTTCAGAAATGGATGTAGGAAAAATACAGTTCTCTCCTTATTCTTTACATTATTCGCCAAAAACTATCGTTTACTTTGTAGCGTATATGACACAAACAAACAACCAAATCAATTTCACCATCATGAAAAATCTGATTGCAGTCTTTAGTCTCCTGTTTGCCATGGTATCACTGGCGCAGGCACAGGACAAAAAGCCGCCAGTAAGTCCGAAGGTAACTGTAGAAAGCCCTGATAAGAATATCAAAATTGTTTATGGCCAGCCTTCTAAAAAAGGCCGGGTTATTTTCGGGCCAGAAGGATCGGCTAGTCTGGAGAAATTTGGTAAAGTTTGGCGCACTGGTGCCAACGAAGCTACGGAAATTACATTTAAAAGCGATGTAATGTTCGGTGACAAAATGGTGAAGGCAGGTACCTACACGCTATTTACCATTCCCGGTGAAAAAGAGTGGAGCGTTCTGTTGAATAGCACGCTGGGACAGTGGGGTGCTTACGACTACGAAAAAATCAAAGGTAATGATGTGGCAATGATAAAGGTACCCGTATCGATGGCTAAATCACCCATCGAAAAACTGACCATTACGCCCTCTAACAGCAGCATTGCCATTGCCTGGGATAACATGACAATTTCGGTGCCAGTAATGAAACACGGCTCGTAAGTTTGACAGTAGTAAATCAGCAAGCTGGTAATTTTCCAGATAAGGAATTCCCGGCTTGCTTAGTTTACCTTGAATCCCTGATTAGCCCGACCTCCGATTTAAGGGGGCGGGCTAACTTTTTTTGAGTAATTAATGGGTAAATTCCACCTTTTTTAGCGTGTATCGGGTCTATCTTGCAACAAACGCATTAAAATTTGCGTAAAAAGTTAACAGACAATAGATTAAGTGCGTTATTTGGGGTAATAAAACCAGCTATATTGAATGATGAAACGCTACTTTGTTTTTTTGCTTGTAGTATTGGCCAACATGCCTGCTTTGGGGCAGGAATTGGCCGACTACTACCAAATTCCAGACCAGCGTCATCAATATGACCGGTTGCTGGCGCGCTATGGTGGTGCATATACCCGCGATCGCTGGTATGTTTCCCTGAACGGTTTTGTCCGCACAGACCGTGCTAAACTCGACAACTCATTTAATGACCTGATCGGAAGCAATCGGGTAACAAAATTGGGATGGAGTGCGCTCATTGGCTGGGCGTATCGGGAGCGGTGGGCTGTAGAAGCGGGTTATGTTAGTTCGCCTACTCATACCGAAGTGCTTGTTAATAGTGGTGTATATCCGTATACCTTCCGATTTTCCAATGACAAACAGGGGCTTGTACTACGGGGTAAACGGATGATCCTGTCAACCAGTGGGCCCTGGAACAGATCAGGATTCTGGCTGACGGGCGGGTTATGGGTAACTCCGAACAGCAATCAGGATAAGGGTAAGTTTGCGCTTTCGGGGTATGGCTATCGAGATTGGCGAAGAGAGAAGTTAGATACGCTCCGATTAAGTGGTCAGACAGTGACGAGCGCGGTTCCAACAGCCATGGCCGAACTCGGCGTAGAATACAACATTCGACTGAACAATCAATTCGATATGGGCTTTTCGGTGCGTAAGCTCTGGGGTTTAGGAAGCTCAATTAAAACGGACGTTACGTACAACATTAACGGACGGGAAGCGCACCATGCGCAATTCGATGGAACGGGCAGCGGTATGACCTATGGGTTAACCCTGCGTTATACCTTTGCGCTCCGGCAGACATTGTCGAATGTTCTTGATATTCAGGGCAAGAGGCCGTCAGGAAGGAGTAAAATAACACCGTTTAAAGAACAGATTAAGTATTAGTCTATCGGGATTAGGGGTTGATCTTCAGGTGGTTACTGTTGGAAATAATGAAATTTTTTGCGCAAAAAAATTTGCGAAATAAAAAAATACTTTCCACCTTTGCCTATGAACTTAGTCGACTGATCCGTCAGGCAGTTATTTACACTCATGAATAAGCAAGCATCCCAACCGGCTCTCTCCCTTGAAACACCTGTTTCCCGGTTCCGAATGCGCACCATGTCGATGCCGACGATGGGTTGCTGTTGTTGAGGTTAAGTTCTTCTTCTTTTGCAAATGCCGTTAGCGAACGGCAAACAACTAACCCATTAAATGCTTACCCGCTGTCTATTCTGACTAAGGGATGTAATCGACTCACTGATTTGTCGTGACTCGTTACAAAAAAACAAGTAATTCATTTACATTATTATCCTATTTAATATATAGGATAAATATTATAAAGAACAATCACTTCGATTAAATACGACATAAACGCAACTACTCATGACACTTGAATTTCAAAATGAACTCGGCGATTTCCGCACATTCACCACAAAGCCTCGCCAAAAGAATGTTGATATTCAACCGTTAAAGACAGGTGATACAGCTCCATTTTTCAGTCTGGCGGGCGGTTCGGGCGATTGGCGGGCCTCCATCTTCAATTATCCGAAATCAGGATCCGGTCAATCAGTATCGCTTTTGGATTTAGTGGCTGAAAAGCCGGTAGTCATAAGCTTTTATTGCCCATGCTGGGGGCGTTATGCTGGCCCCTATCTGGATTCGCTGATTCGCCTGAACGATGCCCTTCAGCAAGTTGGCGCTGAATTAGTGGTTCTCTCCATCGAATCGCCAAAAGTGCTCGCCAAGCAGGGTAAAAATCTGGATTTCCTGTTTGCTCATGATGCTGATCAACAAGTGTCGCGTCAATTCGGGGTGTACAACGAAGACAGCCCGGTTTGGGATCGGGTATCGGGCATTTCCGATGAAGCCTTTATTCCGGCCGTGTATGTGGTCGGTCCAGATCGGCAGATCGAATACCATTTCCTGGATGAAAACTTCGATACACCAATCGACATCGATACGATTGTTTCGCATGTATGGGCACTGAGCCCGGTTGATGCTGACTTTATCGATAAGCCGGTTGGCCGGCAGAATGTGTATGCGCAGGGATTTTTCGCGCTTTGGCTGCTGGGCTTTCTGGCTGCTGCCGGTTCACAATTCATCAATCCCTAAAAACACGTTTTATGAAACGCAATCAGGTCGCCAAAACGGTATTCCTCACAGCACTCACCAGCACCAGCCTTTTCGCTCAAACACCAGCTCCATTACGTGAAGGCGTATGGCGGGGTGTTTTTCAGGCTGGTCAGGAAACCATTCCGTTCAATTTTGAGGTGAAAGCCGGGAATTCGGTGGCGACAACCAAGCTTTATCTGCTTAATGCCCGTGAGCGTGAAGAATTGACCGACCTGACGCAACAGGGAGACTCGGTTTTCGTTCCGATCCCGCTGTATGACGCTACACTCCGTTTTAAACGAGAAGGAGCGGATAAACTGACGGGGGTATACCGTAGTAACTCAAGTGGCCGTGACCTTCCGCTAGCGGCTGAATATGGCAAAACCTACCGGTTTGAACCGGGTGTGACTCCTACCGTTAAATTGTCGGGGAAATGGGATGTCAATATTGAGCGGGCACCCGGTGATGTCAATAAAACGGTTGGTATATTCGAACAGAATGGTAGCCGCGTTACGGGTACTATTCTAACCGTAACGGGCGATTATAGATATCTGGACGGTCAGGTCTCGGGAAACGAGTTTGTACTGTCTTCGTTTAGTGGCTCGTCGCCGTCCGTTTTTCGGGGGAAATTTACTGACGAGGGTAAATTCACCGGCGAATTCCGTTACGTGCGGGGAGGTTTTACGGCAACAGGAGTAAAAAACGAAAAAGCCGCTTTGCCGGATCTATATTCTTTGACGAATCTTAAGCCGGGTTACTCCAAACTTGATTTTACCTTTCCTGACCTGAATGGTAAATCTGTTTCGCTCAATGATCCGAAGTACAAAGATAAAGTCGTGATCGTAACAATTTTAGGTAGCTGGTGTCCAAACTGTATTGATGAAACCGCTTTTCTGGCGCCCTGGTACAAAGCCAACCGAAAGCGGGGAGTTGAAATAATCGGTCTGGCCTTCGAGCGAAAAAATGATCTGACGTTTGCCAAAACAGCCTTAAGCCGACTGCTTAAGCGGTACGATGTTCAGTACGATATTTTGTTTGCTGGAATAGCGGATAAGAAAGTGGCCTCCGAATCGCTCCCGGCGCTGAATAAAGTACTCGCTTTCCCAACCACCATTATCATTGATAAAAAAGGTAATGTTAGCCAGATTCATACGGGTTATACGGGTCCGGCTACAGGTGCCTATTACGATGAATATGTGCAGGAGTTCAATAGTCACATCAACCAGTTGCTTGGCGACACCCCTGCTCCTCAAGCATCCCGGCAAACGGTCAAGTAATCCAGTTTCGTGAATTGACCTTTTTTCAGATTGTGTCGCCTGCCCATTTTTTGACGAAAGGAAATGCTAGTAAAAATCATGATTAACAGTAAAGTAAGAAAGACGGTATCCGAATTCGATGGACTACCGTTTGCCGAGCAGGCAGCAATTATCTGGCAGAAAGGCCAACCGGTTGCTACCCGGCATTTACCCGATTTTCGGCTACACTTATACGCCGTCGACCATTTTTTTGTTGAAATGTGGGTTTGTCGACGTCGATTCATAGTTACACTGTTCCGCCCAATAACGGATACCGACGATTTACTGCCTTACGTAAATCTTGGATTGCCAGTTCAGAACAGTATGTGTTGAATACCTGGCAGTTGGCCTATCGTGACTGAAGGATTAGCTAAAAAACGCTATGGCGTATAAATCTAGATACTGAGATGCTGTGGGTATAGAATCAGGGTTATTCGCCTTATCTTTAAATCCCGTTAGGCTGTGTGTTTGAGGGCATTTATTAGTCCTGAATTGTCGAAAACACAACGTTCTGACGAACTGATTTAACAACCTAAAAAACGCATGAAAAAGCAATTCAGCATTCTCCTCTTTTTTACCCTAAGTTCCCTGTTGAGCAACGCACAGACTCAACCCAAAACCGTTGGCCCCGAAAAAGGTGCACTCGTCATTGTAGGGGGCGGCAGCATGGCTCCCGAACTCTGGAGCCGTTTCGTTGAATTAGCGGGTGGACCCGCCAATGCCAACATCGTTATCGTGCCTACGGCAGGCGAAGATTCTTCAGCTACCAAAGCGCCCCGAGAAACTGAAAGACTCCAGAGCCTGGGCGTGAAAAACATAACCATTCTGCATACCCGTGATCCGAAGGTTGCCAATCAGGAATCGTTCGTTGCTCCTTTGAAAAAAGCAACGGGGGTCTGGTTCGTAGGTGGTCGTCACTGGCGGTTAACCGATTCCTATCTGAACACGTTGGCGCATAAGGAATTCAATGCTGTACTGAGCCGGGGTGGTGTCATTGGTGGTACATCGGCCGGGGCGACCATTCAGGGATCATTCATGGTGCGGGGTGACACAAAAGGGAACTCAATCATGATCGGTGATCACACAGAGGGTCTCGATTTCATTCATAATGTGACTATCGATCAGCATGTTCTGCGCCGGAATCGCCAGTTTGACCTCATTGATGTCATTAAAGCGCGGCCCGAACTGTTAGGTGTCGGCATTGACGAAGGGACCGCTATTGTCGTTCAGAAAAATACGTTTGAGGTGATGGGCGCATCGTATGTTGCTGTCTACACCGCCGACCAGATTGCCAATAATGCCAAATACCCATCGGGTCAGAACAGCACAGGTGGTCCGTTTTTTTTCCTGGGTAAAGGACAGAAGTTCGATTTGCAGACGCGTAAGGTACTGAACCAGCAGCCCCCGCGACCGAACGAACCCGCTAAATAAGTCGATTTATTGAATGCATCGCTTCTGATTTACTCAACACTTACATTTACCTATCAACCCCTTAACAAACCAATAACGCAAGATGAAATTTGAAACACTTCAACTGCACGCCGGTCAACAGATCGACCCGGCAACCAATGCCCGTGCGGTCCCCATTTATCAAACGACTTCCTATGCCTTTAACAGCACCGAACACGGCGCTAATCTGTTTGCGCTGAAAGAGTTTGGCAACATCTATACGCGCATCATGAACCCGACAGGCGATGTCTTTGAGAAGCGCATAGCAGCTCTGGAAGGGGGCGTCGCAGCTCTGGCCGTTGCGTCGGGTCATGCGGCTCAGTTTATTGCCATCAACAACATTACGACGGTTGGCGACAATTTCGTAACCACGACGTATCTGTACGGCGGATCGTATAACCAGTTCAAGAATTCCTTCAAAAACATTGGCGTTGAAGCCCGCTTTGCCGACGGCGACAAGGTCGAAAGCTTTGAACGACTGATTGATGAACGGACCAAGTTCCTGTATCTGGAAACCATCGGAAACCCTGGCTTCAACGTTCCCGACTTTGACGCCTTTGCGCAGCTGGCCGAAAAGTATGACCTCCCTTTGATCGTTGACAATACCTTCGGAGCAGCCGGTGCAATTTGTAAACCCTTCGACTACGGTGCTCATATTATTGTCGAATCGGCTACGAAGTGGATTGGCGGACATGGGACGACCATTGGGGGTGTTATTGTCGATTCAGGTAAGTACAATTGGGGGAACGGTAAATACCCGCAATTCACGCAGCCATCGCCGAGTTATCATGGTCTTGTCTTGAACGATGTGTTCGGTGTAGGCGGCCCATTCGGCAATATCCAGTTCATTATCCGGGCCAGAGTGGAAGGCTTACGGGATTGGGGTCCATCGCAAGGGCCGTTTAATTCGTTTTTGCTGTTGCAGGGCCTGGAAACACTCACGCTGCGTATTGAACGGACATCCGAAAATGCGCTGGCACTGGCTCAGTGGCTTGAGCGGCATCCAGAGGTAGCGTCCGTTAATTACCTGGGCTTGGAAAGTAGTCCCTATCACGAATTAGCCAAAAAATACCTGCAACGAGGTTTCGGTGGTGTCCTTTCCTTTGAACTGAAAGGGGATAAAGCCCGTGCTGAAAAATTTGTAAACAGCCTGAAACTGATAAGCCACCTGGCCAATGTCGGCGATTCGAAAACCCTGATCATTCACCCCGCTTCAACTACGCACTCTCAATTGAACGAAGAAGAGCAATCGGGAGCCGGTGTTGCGCCTACGGGCCTGCGGGTTTCACTCGGTATCGAACACATTGACGATATCAAAGAAGACATCGAACAGGCAATTGCCCAGCTATAACCAGAATACGGTTTACGGGAGCCAGAATACTAGAGTCAGGCTCCCGTAAACCAAAAACAAAGTTCAATTTTGAGTAAGCCAGATTATGATGCCGTTGTGGTTGGCTCTGGACCGAATGGCCTGAGTGCTGCGATTACGTTGCAACAAGCCGGTCTATCGGTACTGGTGCTGGAAGCCAAAGCCGAAATTGGGGGCGGATTGCGTTCGGCAGAACTGACATTGCCTGGCTTTATGCATGATATTTGCTCGGCAGTTCATCCATTGGCGGCAGGTTCCCCGTTTTTTCAGAGCCTTCCGTTGGCTGAACATGGGCTGGAGTTTATTTACCCGCCTTTGTCAGCTGCGCACCCCTTCGACGACGGAACCGCTGCCTCACTACGACCGTCGGTTAGCGAAACAGCTCGTACACTGGGTATCGATGAGCGGGCCTATCTGGATTTGCTGGAACCACTGGTGCGCCATTGGCCAACAATGGCTGCGGATGTGCTGGGGCCGTTACGCTTTCCAAAGCATCCATTCGACATGGCTCAATTTGGTTTGGATGCGTTGCCATCGGCAGTGCAATTGGTTAAACGGTTCAAGACAAAAGAAGCCCGTGGTTTGTTTGCCGGAATGGCGGCCCATGCCATTCAGCCGTTATCGAATCTGACAACGTCGGCCATTGCACTGGTCCTGATGACGGCGGGGCACCTGCGGGGCTGGCCAGTTCCTAAGGGTGGTTCACGGGCTATTGCCAATGCGTTGGCGTCGTATTTTCGGTCGATTGGCGGCAAAATTGAGACGAATACGCCGGTTCAGTCAATGAGTCAGTTACCGTCGGCGAAGGTCGCCGTGTTTGATGTAACACCAAAACAATTGCTTGGTATAGCGGGTGATCGATTCGCTTCCGGAACCGCAAACCGGCTGTATCGCTGGCAATTAGAGAACTATCGATACGGCATGGGCGTGTTTAAAGTCGATTGGGCGCTGGATGGGCCAATTCCGTTTACGGCTCCGGAATGCCGACAGGCTGGAACAGTTCACCTGGGCAGTACATTCGAAGAAATCGCTGAAGCAGAACGGCTTACGTCGCAGGGGCAGCACCCGGATCGACCCTATGTGTTGCTAGCGCAGCAAAGTCTATTTGACTCGACACGTGCACCGGAAGGGAAACATACAGCCTGGGCATACTGCCACGTCCCAAATGGCTCGACGGTCGACCGAACAGACGCTATTGAACGTCAGATCGAGCGGTACGCGCCCGGTTTTCGGGACCAAATTCTGGCGCGACATACCATGAACACGGCCCAGTTGGAGATGTATAACCCAAATTACGTAGGGGGCGACATCAACGGCGGCATCATTGACATCCGTCAGTTGTATACCCGGCCCGTTGTTACCCTGTCGCCTTACCGGACATCGGCTCCCGGCATATACATCTGCTCATCGTCTACGCCACCCGGTGGCGGGGTACATGGCATGTGCGGGTATCATGCGGCCCGGGTTGCCCTACGCGAAGGATTTGCTCTGCCCGTAACGGTGTCACTTGCCACAGGTTAAAGTGAAATTCTAACCATGCAGAAGACTGTAGTCTATTTTTCTTAGCCTGGTGATTTATAAACTATTAAATCTATAGAACTTATTAGTTTTTGGGTTTTCTGAAAAATTCACAGACCATACCCGTTAAACGCACTTTTCATTTGTTCAAGCCTACTCGTTTGTATTATGTTGACAGCAAATAAAGTTTCGGAAATAACCACAAGCGATTTTCTCACGGAGCAGCAGATTTCGTTTTTCAACAAAAGCGGCTATCTACACATCAAGGGTTTCGTTAGTCGCCAGGATGTGCAGCTTTTTCTGGCCGAAATGAAGCGTATCGAAGCCCATTTCATTGCCGAAAACGTGGATAAAATAAATGGAACCCCCATCAAATATGGGAACGACGAAACTGGTCGGCGTATCGTACAGCGTTTCGCCTTTTCGTCGTTGTTTAGCCCGGTTCTGCATGAATTTCTACAGGATAGCCGCTTTCTGAATCTGACGCATCTGTTACAACCCTACGAAGGACGTATCGGTGAAGAAGAAAAGGACGGTCTGGTGATCAATCATTATGTACGAACGCCGGAGAGTAATTTCTCCCGCATGGGCTGGCATACCGATAGCCCGCGCGATCTGTTTCTGGGACAACGTATTCGGCCAATGCTCAACGTAGGCCTGCACCTAGACGACTGCCCGATGACAAACGGTGGTCTGCGCGTTTTGCCCGGTACCCACAAACAGAGCACTTTATTGACCCTGTTCCGCAAGCGGCAGTTTGTCGACCACCGACCTGATCCGCGTGAAGTTGGATTTGATATTGAAGCAGGCGATCTCACGATTCATAATGGTAGTTTATGGCATCGGGTGCAGCAGTCGCCCCACGTCGGCGCGTTGAGCCGTCGCCGGGTAATGTATATTCCGCTTGTTACAGGCGAATATCAGCGGAAAACGGCAGCTAGTAAGACTCCATTTTACCACCGGTTGGCCAGTAAAGTTATTGGGTAAAAGCGGATAATTCGCAGGCTGAATGAACAGTTGGCTAATTGAGCTCGCTTTAAATATAGACGCCTTTCGTCCTGTCAACGCAAGAAGTTACGGGGCGAAAGGCGTCTATTTTGCCTGTCTACTGCGGTTCGTTATCTGAATAACATGGGTGTGTATTCATTAAGGTATTGCCGCCAGTTAATCCAGGTGTGGCCACCGGAACTCTCTTTATATTGGTATTTAATGTTGTGTTTGTCGAGTAGGGCCAGCGTTTTTTTGTTGGCTTCCATCACAAAATCATCTTTACCAATGCTCACCCAGAAAAGTTTTTTCCCCTTGTTGAAGGATGGATCGTTCAAAACCTTCGCATATTTTGTGTCGGCCTCATCGGCGGTAGCGCCAAAGAAACCTGAACTAAATACACCAACGTAATTAAATAATTCAGGATGGGTGAGGGTCACGTCCAATGTTTGAAAGCCACCCATCGACAGACCCGCAATGGCCCGGTTGTCAGGGGTAGCCAAGGTGCGGTAATTTTTCTCGACGGTAGGCATGATCTCTTTCAAGAGTTCGCCGGCAAACAAATCCCGCAACCGGTTCATTGTTTGCGCATCGGGCGTACCTGTTTGAGGGGGCAGCGGCATACTGCCATTGGGCATCACGACAATCATGGGTTTTGCCTTTCCTGCCGCTATCAGATTATCGAGAATGAAGCCCGACCGACCGATGGTATTCCAGCCGGAATCATCATCACCTCCGCCATGCAGCAAATAAAAGACAGGATATTTACCCGCGCCTTTTTCGTAACCGGGTGGCGTATAAACGTGCATCCGGCGCATCATGCCCAATGTGTTCGACGAATACCAGACGGCCCGCACCTCGCCATGGGGCACCGCCCGATTATCTTCGAAAGCCGTTTCGGGACCCGGCACTGCCATCATGTTTTCTAAGCTACTGATCCCCTGCTTGACAACCGGGTTCTTGGGGTCCATTGTTCGTACGCCATCCACGGTTAAGGTATACGAGTAATAATCGGGTTTCAATGGACCAATCGCTACCGACCAGACGCCCTGTTCGTTTTTGGTCAGGCTAAGGGGTTTCTGTCCGGACAGGAAGTCCCCGCCCACTGTTACCTCACTCGCTTTGGGCGCATAGATCTGAATGATCACCCGCTTATCGCCCAATACCTTAGGCGAATTGAGAGTGTCGTTGGGTGTTGTTGTTCGCTGGGGCATTTGAGCCATGGCTCTCATCGAAATTAGGGTAGCACATAGTAGCAGAAAACTGCGGGCATTGATCAACGTTTTCATCTGTTTAGGAACGGGTTTAAAAGGAATGACTGACGAATGAGAAAGGGTAGAGAAAAGTACTCGACCCTTCGGAATTACCATGTTAGGGCTTTAGCTTCGAGCCGTGCCACCGCAGCCGCGGACGGTGGTTTGTTTGTTAATCACTAGTAACCGTGGAACGGCTCGAAGCCAAAGTCTTACATGTAAAGGTTACTTAAATTTGCTGGCATCCAACCGAAAAAAGCGAACGGCATTATTGAATAAAATGTCGCGTTTCTGATCGAATGACAAATAATCCGCATTCTCAATGACGCTGAGTGACGTTTCAAATAATTTTGGCCAGATCATAAAATCCGTACCATACATAATCCGCTTGCCAAATCCAGCCTGTACCAGCCGTTTGAGGTAAGCATGAATTTCGGCCTGTGGATAGCTCCAGATAAAACCGGCCAGATCTACATACACATAGGCATTCGCGCCCATTAGCGCAATCATTTCATCGATCATGGGATAACCGGCATGCATAACCCATATTTTCAGTTTGGGATGGCGAGCCAATAAATCTTCAAGTAGAAACGGTCGGCCGAGCGAGGCCCGGTACGAAGCCTGCGTAAGATTGGCCATGCCATTGCCGCCCGTACCCATGTGAATACCCACCGGAACATTTTGTTTTTCGGCTACCGCAAAATAAGCATCGAGCGACATATCGCTGGGCGAAAGGCCCTGATACTGGGGAGCCACTTCGCCCATTACCTGATAAAAACCCGAAGACATCGAATCCGTAAACGCCTGTACGGTCATCTGATTGGGCGAGCTAACGCCAATTCCTGCAATTACCCGGTCTGGGGCCGCTTTTTTCCATTGTCGTAAAATCTGGGGATCACCATACGCAACAATGGTCATGTTGAGTCGCTTCATGGTTTCCAGCACGGAGGCCTGCATTTCCGCATCGGATTTGGCCGGTTGCAGGGGATCAACACATTGGGCATTGAGGAAAGCCCTCATCTGTTGATTGGGGTCGCCCCCCGGCATATCTCTCAGAAACCAGGGACACATCTCAACGGCAAAGCTGGTATTAACTTTCATGGCGTGAACATGCACGTCGATGATGGGTAGTGGTCGGCCGGGGGGTGTCGTTTGCGCGTTTGAGCGAGCGGCTACCAGTAAAAAGATCAGGAGTACTAATCGTGTTTTCATCAATAAAGGAGTAAGGAAATGTAGGATTCAAAAAACATGAAGTGGAGTCAGCGCGTATGAATGACTTATTTTCCCATCCATTCTTTGAAACTGGTCACCCGATCAACGCTGACAAATACCTCCTGACGGGGTTGAGGAACAAGTTCTACTTTGAGTTTGCTACCGGTGTAAGCATAAACAGATTTGATCGCCGACGCGCTGACCAGAAACGATCGATTGACGCGATAGAAGTGATCCGGATCGACGAGTTGCCCCAATCGATCCAGACTATAATCGATCGATACGGGAATGCCCGAATGGGGTGTTACAAACGTTGCTTTATCCTCGAAAAAGAAATAAGCGATTTCGTCGGTTCGAATCGTTCGAAGCCGAGGTCCGATACTCACCAGGAACCGATCGCGGTAAGCAGGCGGGTCCAGTTTTTTCATCAACTGATTCAAAGCCGTTGTATCCAGCAAGGTCGTTGACGGGTTTTGCCGAACCAGTTTAAACTTGTCAATGGCAGCAGCCAGCTCTTCAGCCTCAATCGGTTTAAGTAAATAATCGATACTGTTGGCCTTGAAAGCCTGCAGGGCATACTGATCAAATGCCGTCGTAAATATGATTGGAATCGTTAGATTCAGTTCTTTGATTAAACTGAAGCCCAGGTCATCTTCCAGGTGAATATCCAGAAAAATCAAGTCCGGCTGAAGAGGCTGCGGAGCTCTAAACCATTGAACCGATTTGCTGACCGATGGGAGCTGAGCGAGTACACGAATCTGAGGATCATACTCATACAGGAGTAGTTCCAGATTCTGGGCTGTCAGGGGCTCATCTTCAATAATTAATACATTCATTCGAGCAAGGGGATTTTTATCAGAAACACATTCGCCTGATCCTCAATTAATACGGGCCGATCCGTCAGCAGTTGATAGCGTTTGATGATGTTTTTTAAACCCAGCCCCGTCGATACTTCGGTTTTGGGCCGAAGTCGAATCAAATTGGTGACCAGTAAATATTCCTGCTCCATATCGATCGTGACCAGTAAGGGCACTTCACTCGACATTTGATTGTGTTTGACTGCATTCTCAATCAATAACTGTAGGGTCAGTGGAGCGATGCTATATTGATCCGCTTTCTCCTGCGGAATATTCGTAATGACCCGAAACTTGTCGCTGAAGCGAATGTGTAGCAAAAACGTATACGCTTTCACGAAGTCTAGTTCATCCCGGAGTTTAACACATTGGGCATCATGTTGCTCTAAAACATAGCGGTACGATTTGGCCAATTGCCCCACAAACTGAATAGAGAGCTTCGGGTTTACCGCAATGAGCGAAGAAAGAATACTGAAGCTATTGAACAGGAAATGCGGATTGACCTGATTCTTCAGGGCTACAAACTGAGCTTGTGCGGCCTCCTGTTTCATTTGCTCCGCTTTCACGCGGATGTCTTCTAACTGCTTGTAACCTCTGCGGTTAGCTGCTAAGTAAAAGGCTGCTAACATGGCCATGATAGTCAATCCATTATCAACTTTTTGATGCTGACCACCGTCCGCAAATCGATTCGCCCGGCGTAGGTTCGCTGGCGACTGAATCGATGTTGACTGCTGGATGGGCTCCAGCCGGGCCATAACTAACCACAAGCGATAGAACCCCATGTTAAACAAAACCGCTAGTCCAACCGCAATCAGTAACGTAGCCAGTTGGGCCGGTAAATTGAATTCAATGAGAAAACCTTTATTGAATAGCCTGAAAATCCGTTGATGAAACCAATCGGTTACAGTGATCCAGAGGTAAAAGAAAAGAATCGTAACGATAATTTCCATGATCCAGAAAGGCCATACCTTTCTGAAAAGCGTCAGCGAGAACTGATTGATGGCTACGTACAGTCGAATGGGCCAGTAAATAGCAAAAACGGTCGTTGCCAGTTGCCACCGTTGCCGATTCGTTAGGTAGCTCCCCGCGATTTCTGCCATTGTTGATGAACTGTTTATGGCTGATAACTACCAACCGGCCGAAAATAATCATTTTGACCGATTGGTATAAAGAACGCTATGTGACACTTGTTTACTTAAGGCAGGCGGGAAGAGGAACTGGTTGCCAGGGCCTGAATCTCTTTGTCGGGATGGTTTTTGATCACGCACTGATTGTCGAATAACATCGTCGTGCCGGTTGCTTCTGTATAGGGTTGCCAGTTGGGTAATTCTTTGTAGTTTGGATTACCGGTACGGGCGAAACTAACCCACGATTGACTCATTTTACGGGCCAGGTCGTAAGCCTCCTTACCACCCCCCGTCATTTCTTCGCAGCGGGCAATGTTGTTGAACACAAACGGAATCTCCATGCAGTGAACGGCTTTATAAGCTCCGTCCATCACCGGAGATTGCCAGGTGAACAGATACACGTAAACCGGCGCAGTGGTATGAGCCGATTTTAAATTAGCCAGCTTGAGCGTATTACTTCGGAATCGATCATCGATATCCATCAGATCACTGGCTTTGGAGTCTTTGGGATAAGCCTGTTTAACCGCGGTAATGTAAGCGTCTGTTTTATCGCCAAAGCGTTTTTGCAGTTGCGCTTTCGCCTGCTCAGGTGTGGCGTCCCGCAGGTTGCCACTGAGCGAAGGCATGAATTCGTTCTTGGTCGAGCCAACCAGAAGTGGTACGTCACTGGAAAGTGCCAGCGCTTCGGGCTGAGTGGGTTGATAGGGTAAAAACGTACCATCTCGGGAAGGTCCCCAGCCCAGTCCCATGACCGATTTACCTTCAGCAGCCAGTTGTTGTCGAACCTTCTGTACGGCACGATTGCCGGCTGCGGCCAGTTTTTCGTACGGGACGGTCTGAATCGAATCAATCTGGCTGGCAGTCAGGCCAAGTTCCGCCAGAACGGCCGCACCCACCCGGTGCGTTATATCGCGTTCCTGAAATTGTGGAGCAGTACCACTTTCGGCAATGGCTTTATGAATCAATCCTTTAGCCGAAGGCGTGTACATGAGCGTCGATACTTTGCCACCTCCACCCGATTGACCGAATATGGTAACGTTGGATGGATCACCCCCGAACTGATCGATATTGGCATGAACCCATTGCAGAGCCGCTACCAGATCCATCATGCCCACGTTGGCTGATGCTTTATAGGTAGCGCCATAATCGGACAGGTCCAGAAATCCCAGCACATTGAGCCGATGGTTGACCGACACCAATACTACATCGCCCGTACGGCTCAAATTCTCTCCGTCATAGGACGGTAATTCCTGAGACGAACCCGCAGAATAGCCACCTCCGTGCAACCAGACCATAACCGGACGTTTGCGCGCAACGGCACTCCCTGAAGTGGCCACTTGGGGCGACCAGACATTTAATCGCAGGCAATCTTCATTGGCATAGCCCCAGTCGTGGTGATAGACAAATTCGCTCTCGTCGTTGACCTGACTGGTCGGTGTCATTATTGGACACACGGGGCCGTATGCCATCGACGAGCGTACACCTGTCCAGGAGTCAGGTTTCGTCGGTGCCATAAACCGTTTGGCTTTGGCGTACGGAATGCCTTTATAGGTGTAAATGCCATTGTGAATGAAGCCTCTGACAGAGCCGGACTCGGTTGTGACAACGGCCGTCTTGCTGCCCGTAACCAAAGGCAGCCCGGCCGGAGCCGTTTTTTGAGCGGTGACTGGTAATGAACCGACCAGTAAAAGGGCCAGAAAACGGGTAGGGTTTAGGTTCATGGGTTTAGGTATCTGTTTAGAAGTCAGGTGTTTGCTTTGTTCAAAGTGCTATACATGTTATTCTAGCTGGCAGAAACGTTAAAGCGAAGTTGATGAACAGTCATTGGCAACGAAAAAAAAAGATGATCAATGACGTGTTTGCGAGGTTGGAGTTAGGATTTTTCGGGTTAAATCCAATTTATAATCCTTTTAATGAAAATGATCGGGAAAACGGATGCTGGCCGATTGGCCAAACTGGGGAGCGAGCTATTGATCACGCATCCAAACTGAACGATTATCGGTGGCAAACTGCCTGAATGTGATCGGAGGACGGCCCAGCAATTGCTCGGTTTCGGTCATGATTCCGGCTGCTTTTTCTGTTCGGGCAATAGTATACATGGATGTCATGATCAAGACGTAATTCAGAGGCAGCTTTTCCTTACGCCATTTTCGCCAGATGAATTGCAGCACTGACGGTTTTCGATAAACGATTGGGTGGCCTAATGAATCGGTCAGTATTTGAGCGATCTCGTGGTAGGTCAGCGCTTCGGAGCCTGTCAATTCATACCCTCGGTTGAAGTGTTCACTGCTTTGGCTGGTAAGGGCCAGTGCGGCTATGGCTGCTACGTCGCGTGCATCGATAAAACTAGTACGACTATTTCCCGCTGGGATAAATAATTCGTTTCGCAGCCGGATTTCATCCCGATGCGTGGTGCACAGGTTCTGCATGAAAAAACTGGGCCGAAGAAATGTAAACTCAAGGTCAGCCTCAACAATGAGCTTCTCGATCTTATGATGCGGAGTTACAGGATTATTTTCTACGCCCTGCATCGACAGAAAGGTTACCTTCCGAACACCAGCCTGCTTCGTGGCCTCGATGAACGGTTTAAAATAGTTGTCCACATTGGCCAGTTCGGGTGGCCGCACCAACAGCATCCGGCTAACACCAGTCAGGGCAGTGGCAAATGTCCGGGTGTCGGCAAAATCCAGCTTCACAAACCTATCCGGCTGAACCTTTAGAAGCGGCCTTGATTTAGCTGGGTCACGCACACCGGCAATAACCTCGAAATGAGATTTTTCGGAATGATGGATGAGCTCACGAAGTGTTTCTGCTCCCACATTTCCCGTCGCGCCGGTAATCAGAATTCGTTCGCCTGTCACATTCAGTGAGAAAAAAAACTGGATAAATAAGGAAAAATGATACGTTGAGTCTTTTATATGTACTAAGAATTCGATTGGCGATGGTTAATTCATGGTTTTGCGAAAGACCTTCATTAATTAGCAGATAAACTTTGGTAACACACGTCTGTTATCTACAGCCTGAATCCAAAGCCTGACTTAAGTATCCATTGCTTAAAATCGAATGCTCAACAGCCACGTTTAATCAACTAAATCCTGAATACGAATGAAAGGTTTTAAATGGAGCGCTTTATTACTAAGTCTGATGGCGATTCAGACGGCTTTGGCCGATGTCCGGGTGTCGAACGTATTCGGTTCGCACATGGTACTGCAACGCCGGAAGCCTGTTCCGGTCTGGGGGTGGGCTGATCCAGGCGAGAAAGTGACCGTCTCGTTCAATAGTCAGACGAAAGCAATAAAGGCGGGTAAAGACGGGAAATGGACTATTTCACTCGATCCCATGGAAGCTGGCGGCCCGTATCAGATGACTGTGGCCGGTAAAAAGAATTCAGTCTCGTTCGACGATGTGTTACTTGGCGAAGTCTGGGTTTGTTCTGGTCAGTCGAATATGGAGTGGCAGCTTCAATCGGCTGTCAATGGAAAAGAGGAAGTGAAGGCTGCCAATTATCCAAACATCCGTCATTTGATGGTAAAAAAAGCAATCAGCCTTACCCCGAAGGATGACATCGAAGGTACCTGGACTGTCTGTAGCCCACAAACGGCTTCGATTTACACGGCAGTTGGCTACTACTTCGCCCGCCAACTGCAAAAACAACTGAACGTACCCATTGGCCTGATCAACACCACCTGGGGAGGAACTCACTCCGAAACGTGGACCAGTCGCGATGCGCTCAGTCAAACGGATGAATTTCGAACGGTGGCCAGTAAGCTACCTGCCAGCTATGAAGAAGTAATCCAGGCAGGGAAAGAGCGCACCCGGCTGTTAATGGAGAAACAGCAGGGAGGTTTACCAACGGCGGCTGAAGAACGTACCTGGTCAGATCCGGCGCTGAACACCGATCATTGGAAATCAATGGGAATGCCCGGTGACTGGGAGTGGGGCGGATTGCCTACGCTGGATGGGGTCGTCTGGTTCCGGCGTGAGGTGGTGATCCCGGATGATGCTACGCTCAAAAAAATGACGCTTCGCTTCGGGTCGGTCGACGATAAAGATTCAACTTTTGTCAACGGTCAATTAGTAGGAAGTTCGAAAGGATTACTTCCCCGTGCGTATGCCATTCCCGATGGTTTGCTAAAGCCGGGCCGTAATATTATTGCCGTTCGGGTTGTGGACGAAGCGGGAGCAGGGGGCTTAGCGGGGAAACCGGAAGACGTGAAACTTTCGGGCGAGAATCTGGATATTCCGCTCGCTGGCCAATGGAAGTATCGGGTAGCCACGGTGTTTCCATCGTCGTTCAATCCGGGCCCGAATACGTATGCGACGCAGTTGTTCAATGCCATGCTGAATCCACTAATTCCGTATGCTATTGAAGGGGCAATCTGGTATCAGGGTGAATCGAACGCGGGCCGGGCTTACCAATACCGCAAAGCATTTCCGCTCATGATTCAGGACTGGCGGAAACGCTGGGGTAGAGATTTTCCATTCCTGTTTGTTCAATTAGCCAGCTTTAATTCGGCTAATGGTGATAGTAAGCATGGCAGTAGCTGGGCTGAACTTCGTGAAGCACAGACCCTGACCCTTCAGCTCCCCAATACGGGTATGGCTGTAACGTCGGACATTGGTGAGTCAAAGGATATTCACCCTAAAAACAAACTGGACGTTGGGAATCGTCTTGCCGCCGAAGCCATGCGGGTGGCCTATGCCGGAACGGCTAAAGGAGAGACCGCTTTGGGTGATGCTTCGCGCGGACCTATGTTTGGTAGTATGCGCGTTGATGGAAATCGTGCCATTGTGACCTTCCAGAATGTCGGTACTGGACTGATGGTGAAGGACCGATATGGCTATCTGAAAGGATTTGAAGTTGCCGGAGCCGATCAGAAGTTTTATTACGCGAAAGCCGAAATACAAGCCAATACGGTGGTCGTTCACGCTGATTCAGTTAGCAATCCCGTTGCTGTCCGGTATGGTTGGGCCGACGATAACGGCGACGTGAATCTCTATAACAAAGAGTCTTTTCCGGCCGTACCGTTCCGTACCGATTCCTGGAAAGGCATTACCGAAGCGACTAAATTTGGTGATCAATGACCTGAATTGTAAAGCTCTTTCCTGCTTATGGTTGGATTTTCTTAGGCTCATGATACCAAAACAGCCGGACCAATTGGCCCGGCTGTTTTACTATGTTTCCTGCGTTGGCAGGATATGTTTTAGACTGCTCCCGCCCTGATCTCATCAACCACAGCCGGGTCGAGGAGCGTCGATGTATCGCCCAGGTTGCCAGTATCGCCTTCGGCGATTTTGCGCAGAATCCGGCGCATGATCTTGCCGGAACGTGTTTTGGGTAGGCCCGCAACGAACTGAATTTTATCGGGTTTAGCAATGGGACCAATAACCCGGCTTACGGTTGCCAGAATGTCTCGTTTGGTCAGGTCGGCGTCATGGTCGGCTGGCATTTGATCGGTGATCACATAGGCGTAAATTCCCTGACCTTTGATATCGTGCGGGTAACCGACCACTGCGCTCTCTACCACGCCTGTGTGCATGTTGATTGCGTTCTCGACCTCTGCCGTACCGATGCGATGCCCCGATACATTCAGTACATCATCAACCCGACCCGTAATGCGATAATAGCCGTCTTCGTCGCGAAGGCAACCATCGCCAGTAAAATACAGACCCGGATAGGTCGCAAAGTACGTTTGACGGCATCGTTCGTGATCACCATACGTGGTTCGCAGAATACCCGGCCAGGGAAACTTCATGCACAGATTTCCGCTTACGCCATTGCCCTCGATTTCCTTACCGTTCTCGTCCACCAGAATCGGCTGAATACCTGGCAATGGTAGTGTCGCAAAGGTTGGTTTGGTTTTGGTTATACCAGCCAGTGGCGAAATCAGAATGCCACCGGTTTCGGTTTGCCACCACGTATCGACAATCGGGCAGCGATTCTTGCCAATATTGTCATCGTACCAGTGCCAGGCTTCTTCGTTAATGGGCTCACCTACGGAACCCAATACCTGCAAACTGCTCAGGTCATGATTTTCGACTTTTTCCAGACCAAATCCCATCAGTGAGCGAATCGCCGTAGGAGCCGTATAGAGAATATTGACTTTGTGCTTGTCCGTAATGTCCCAGAATCGACCGCAATCAGGGTAGGTGGGTACACCTTCAAAAATGAGCGAGGTTGCTCCGGAAGCTAGCGGACCATAGACGATATAACTATGCCCGGTAATCCAGCCGATGTCAGCCGTACAGAAAAATACCTGGGCAGCCGTGTCCCCGGCTCCTTCATACTGAAATACATTCTGGAACGTATAGGCTGCATAGACCATGTATCCTCCACAGGTGTGAACAACGCCTTTCGGTTTACCCGTAGAGCCGGACGTGTAGAGAATGAACAGCATGTCTTCGGCATCCATTTCTTCGGCCGGGCAGTCGGCAGTGACCTGTTTGAGCTCCTGTTCCCACCATACATCGCGGCCTTTCAGCATCGAAACCGGTGTGCGGGTACGAGTCAGCACAATTACTTTCTCAACGCTTGGGCAACCGATCAGCGCATCGTCGACGGTACTTTTCAGTGGAATTTCCTTGTTGCCACGATACGCACCGTCGGCTGTGATAACCACTTTGCATTGGGCGTCATTGATCCGATCGGCAATACTCTGGGCTGAGAACCCTCCGAAAACGACCGAATGAATGGCACCAATACGAGCACAGGCCAATACAGAAATGGCCAGTTCGGGCACCATGGGCATGTAAATACAGACACGATCGCCTTTAACGACGCCATTCCGTTTCAACACATTGGCAAACCGACAAACCTGATCATGAAGCATCCGGTACGTTAGCGTTACCCCAGCCTCATTTGGATCATTAGGTTCCCAGATGATAGCTGGCTGGTCGCCCCGTTCAGCAAGGTGTCGGTCAAGACAGTTTTCCGTAATGTTGAGTTTTCCGCCAATAAACCACTTGACGTTTGGTTCGGTGAAGTTCCATTGCAGCGTTTTGGTCCAGGGTTTGCGCCATTGAAAATTCTGAGCAACCTCAGCCCAGAAGGCCTCGGGATCTTCGACACTTTTTTGGTATGCAGTTTTGTATTCGTCAAAGGTTCGGATACGCATAATCAAATAGTAAAATAGTGAAAGAACGAATAGCGCCGTAAAAGTAAAGTTTATATAGGCAATGGCAATTCAACAAAACTATCAAGCTTAACGAATCGCGATGTTTGGAAGTGCTTTCTGGCCAGTTGAACCCACACAATGCCGGTAAAATTAGATTTTTATATATTAAAATATTTTAAAAATGTAATTAAGTATTTTTTTGTACTCAATTCCTGCCGTTTTTCCTGTTAGGTGCTTCGTTTGGTTTTCGGGTGATCAGAACAAACGAAACAATCATACTAAAACACCTACGACTGTCCTTAAGGCTTCTGGTAAAGCTTTGCAGACAGTCGTAGGTGAATGAATAAAGAGAGCGACGGAAGTCTGACAACCGACTTATTCGTCGTATTCCTCTTGCCAGGCATACGTGCCAAATAGAATTAGCCCGCCAACGACAATGGGTACGAGCACACAGAGTACCACCCAGCCGAAAACCCGGTCTTCAAGTTTGTCGCTGGCGATTTTTGTCAGACTGTCGGTGATTCGGTCGTAGCCTGCATACACGCCAAGAAGAATCCAGACTATACCCAGGTATTTTTTGATTGCATCCATAGGAATGTGAAAATGGAAAATACAGGATGAATAGGAATAAGGCTAGTGCCTGATAAAATGATTCGTTATTGAGGAGCCTGTGTTCAATCCGAACATCAATCGTCCGCAGTCGTGTACCGTTTATTATTCAGGTATAATAGCCCAATCACAAAACAAACGCCTGCCACCAGAATTGGATACCAGAGCCCTTCCAGATAGGGCTTATCGACCGATCCTGGTGCCACTTCGTTCGCTTTCGTTGCCGTTGCCACAAGGGCCGTTGCAATAAAAGGGGTAAGTCCGCCAAAAATGCCATTGCCGATGTGGTAAGGCAACGACATCGATGTATAGCGAATCCGGGTTGGAAACAATTCGACCAGAAAAGCCGCAATCGGTCCGTAGACCATGGTTACGTAGAGCACCTGGATGAATACCAGGAATATCATCAGCCAAAAGCTGCGAGAGGGCAGAACTACGGCTTTCGTCAGCTCTGGTTTGGACGGCGAATTGGGCGCCTTGCTGGTCGCAATTGTTTTCTCAATATCTTTCGCAATCAGTCCATCCGAATAGAAATGGGACTTTGTTGAGGTCGTAAGCAGATCACCATTTGGTTGTTTCGCCAGTTTACGGCTGATGGTCTGTGCGTCTGACAATTCCTGTCTGGTGGTTAGATCCGTCAGACTGTACATTTTATCGTAGATCGGGCGATAGGTGAGGACCCCTAGTAACATACCCGCCAGCATGATGTTCTTGCGTCCGATCCGATCCGACAATCCTCCGAAAATAACGAAAAATGGCGTTGCGCCCAGCAAGGCTACAGCGACAATAACATTGGACTGAACAAACTCAACGTTACAGGCTTTCTGGATAAATGACAGGGCGTAGAACTGCCCCGTATACCAGATTACACCCTGACCTGCCGTTGCCCCAAATAGCGCAAGCAGTACCATTTTGAGGTTTTGTTTCTTACCGAAGCTTTCGGCCAGCGGATTTTTCGAGATTTTGCCTTCTGTCTTTAATTTCGAAAACAAGGGCGATTCGGCCATGCGCATTCGAATGATAATCGAAACGCCGACTAACAGAATAGACAAGATAAAAGGCACCCGCCAGCCCCAGTCGGCAAACGCTTCGACACCCAGTGATTCGCGGGTGATCAGAATAACCCCCAGCGACACGAAAAGGCCCAGCGTAGCAGTTGTCTGGATAAAACTCGTATAATAACCCCGTTGATTTTCGGGTGCATATTCGGCCACATATGTAGCGGCACCACCATATTCACCCCCCAGCGCCAGTCCCTGAATCAGCCGGAGCAATAGCACCAGAAGGGGAGCCCAGAAGCCAATCGTTGCGTAGCCAGGAATGAGCCCGATGGCGAACGTGGAGCCACCCATCAGGACGAGTGTTACCAGGAACGTATATTTCCGACCGACCAGATCACCTAATCGCCCGAAAACAAGTGCACCGAATGGCCGCACAACGAATCCGGCCGCAAAGGTTGCCAGTGTCGATAGCAGAGCCGCTGTCGGATTATCTTTCGGAAAAAACTGTGACGACAGAATAGCGGCCAGGCTGCCGAAAATGTAAAAATCGTACCATTCGATGAGCGTACCGACCGATGAGGCCGAAATGACACTAAATAGAGTTCGCTTCGAAACTGCCTGCTGGACTTTGGCTTTTTTGCCGGTCATAGAGAAGAGTAGAAAGGGGGAATCTTGCCCAAGAAAGCAACCAACTGTCAAATTTTACCGTATCTGGCCTGTAAATGCGGGATGGTTGATGATCGGCTTAAAAATAATCGGGTCGTCAAAGTCCGGTAGCCAATAGCCCACGTGTACCATTCTTCAGGGGGCAAGCCGCTCGATGAGCCAGTTTTCGGCTTGCTTCCGATAGCGAATTCGGTCGTGAAGTCGGCTTGGCCGCCCCTGCCAGAATTCAATCGCATCGGGAATGACCCGATAGCCACCCCAATAGGATGGACGCGGCACGGGTCCATCGGCAAACTGTGTTTCGAGCTCATGCTGGCGATTTTCGAGCACCTCGCGGCTCTCGATCACCAAACTCTGGTTCGATACCCAGGCGCCGATCTGACTCCCGCGCGGGCGACTGCTGAAATAGGCGTCTGATTCATCTGAACTCACTTTTTCAACCTGACCTTCAATGCGAATCTGGCGTTCGAGTTCCTGATAAAAGAACGTAAGCGTGGCAAACGGGTGGCTGGCAAGTTCCTGACCTTTACGGCTTTCATAGTTCGTAAAGAAGACAAAGCCAGCCTCCGATATACCTTTGAGCAAAACTATCCGTCCGTCGGGTCGGCCATCTGCTGTAACAGTACTGACGTACATCGCGTTTGGCTCAGGAACCTTGGCGTTCAGGGCGTCATTAAACCAGACTTGAAACTGAGCGATCGGGTCAGATAAAACATCAGTTGTATCCAAACCGTTTAGCGAATATTCTTTACGTAAGTCACTGATTGCTGATGGCATACACTTAGGGTGGTTTAACGGCTTTTCAATGGCTGGAATACAGGAAAATCCGCATATTGTCGTACTTTTGCAAAAGTAATCGGTACGTTCCCAACATGGCAAACCAAGAACAGGAAATTAACCAGCAGCCAGACACCAAGAATCAGGCTACCGGCGAGCTGGCAGTTAATACTCCCGAAGATACCACGACACAATCCACACCGGAAGTCGAGGGTACGGAAACTACGTCCGAATCGGCGGAAGTTTCAATGGCTGAAACACAGCCCGAACCCGCTGGTGCCGACGACACCAATGTAACATCTACCGACATCCCCGCTGTCAATACAGTTCCCGAGGTTGCTCCAGTTGAGGCTATCGACACGTCAGAAGTGCCAACCCCAGCTGATCCTGCCGACGTTACCGATACGTCGGCTGCCGAATCGCAGGATGAGCCGGAAGCCTCCGTCGAGAAGACGGAAGAGCCAATCGCTGAAGCTGAGATAGAGCCGGCTGTTGCTGAGGTTCCTGCTGAAGCGCCTGTAGCTGAACTAGCTCAGGAGTCGACGACAGATGATGCGGCTCCAGCATCCGAAGAAACAGCTGTAGAGTCGGATGTAGTGGCTTCGGAGGCTCCTGTCACAGATGAAGTGACGGCTCAATATGCCGACATCACCGATGCGGACGATGATGCCTCGATTCATTCATCGGTTGATTATAGCCAATTCTCGAAACAGGATTTCGTCAATCTGCTGGAAACTCAACTGGCAACGATCAGTGTGGCGGCTGTTACCCCCGGCGACTTTAAGAAGGCCGATCAGGTACTTAAAGAAGTTAAGCCGTTGTTCGACCAGATGAAACGGGCTGAACGCGAGGCTGCTTTGCAGGCATATGTTGCTGAAACGGGTGCTGATGAGGGTTTCGAATATAAATATGACGAGACCATTCTGCGATTTGATGAGCTGTATAAGTTGATCAAGAGCCAGAAAAACACTTATTTCCAGAATTTAGATAAGGCAAAAGATACCAATTTTGCTGCGAAAACGGACCTGCTGACCCGCTTGCGTGAACTGGTTGAAACCGACGAGAACAATGCCGGTGATCCAAAAGTAAGCTGGAACGAGTTCAAAAAAATTCAGGACGAGTGGAAAGCCGCCGGGAATATGAATTCCCCGCATAATGCCACCCTCTGGGCTACGTATCACGCGCTTGTCGATCGGTACTACAGCAACCGGAATATCTACTTTGAGCTAAAAGAACTGGACCGTAAGCGCAACGCTACGCTAAAAGCGGAGGTGATCGAGAAAGTTGAGGCAATGGCAAAAGCTGCTGAGGAAACGCCGGTAACGCGGCAGACCATCGACGAAGCCAACGCCCTATTCGAAGAATACAAGCACATCGGTCCGGCTCCAAAAGCTGAACAGGAAGTGCTGTGGGGCCGGATGAAAGTTGCCCTTGATGTGCTGTACGACAAGCGTCGGGATCAGACAAATGAGCAACGGAAAGAATCCGCTCAACTCTACGAAGAAAAATCGGCGATTTACGAAGAACTAATCCCTCTTACGTCGTTCACCTCGAACAGCATTAACGACTGGAACGATAAGACGAAGGCCGTCATGGCACTTCAGGATCGCTGGAATGCCATAAAAGGACCAATGCCCCGTGATGAGGGCAAGGAACTGAGCAAAAAATTCTGGGCTGCGCTGAAAACGTTCTTCCATAACAAAGGGGAGTTTTTTAAGCAACTGGAGAGCAAGCGGGAAGAAAACCTCCGGGCGAAAACGGAACTTTGCGAACAGGTTGAAGCAATTCTGGCTTCGGGTGAAGAGTCGCCCGAAATCACGCAGACAGTAATCGAACTGCAACGCCAGTGGAAAAACATCGGTCAGGTGCCTGAAAAGCAAAAGAACTCGATCTTTGATCGGTTCAAGGCTGCCTGTGATGCTTTCTTCAATAAAAAACGCTCGAAAAATCAGGAAACGGAACGCGAGTTTGAAGCAAACCTGGCGAAGAAAATAACGCTGATCGAACGTATTGAAGCCGCTGCCAATGAAAATGCTGACCTCTCTGAACTAAACGAGTTCAAAAAAGAGTGGAATGCTATCGGATTCGTGCCGAAGAAAGACATGCAGTCTACCCAGAAACGCTACATCAATGCCGTCAATGCACTGGTTGGGTCGACAGGTAAGATTCCGGCTAAAGACAAAGAGCGGGTTATGCTCCAGAACGAAGCTGAAGTGACGCGTTCGGGTGGTCGCGACCGGGATTTCAACCGGGGTGGTGATCGCGATAGCGGAGGTAACAAGCGTGAGAACGATATTCGTCGGCGCATTACATCCATTGAAAACGACATTGCTACCTATCGGAACAATATTGAGTTTTTTGCCCGTTCGAAGAATGCCGACAAACTTCGGGCTGAAATCGACCGTAAAATTGCTGATGCGGAGAAGCAATTAGACGATTTACGCCATCAGTTACGCGTAGCGCAGGCTTAAGTGTCATTTAGTGTTCCAATGTTTTTTTCATTGGAACACTAAATTTAAGGCAGAAGCTTGTAGTTTACATTCGAAAGCACTACTTTTGCATCACAATTCGGGGATAGGCCATCTGGCCGCCGAATTTAAGAGGATTGCCAGTGTCGGATAGCGGTCGATTCCGCCTGATTTGTAATCAGGATGCGCAAGCGCGTCGGGGGTTCGAATCCCTCCACTGGCTCATAAAAGATCAATTGATTAAGCCGCCTTCAGTCATGTTGGCGGCTTTTCGTTTGTATGTGTATTTGCCTAAAAACGAGCAGGGATCCCATCCGATCAGTCGGAGTGAAGGGTAACTAATTTAATCTGCATGCTATCCGGATCGATACCGCAGCACCTTAGCCCTGGCCTAATGAACACAAACAGAGCCATTGAAAGCTAGCCCGGTACATTCCTTAAATTAACTAAAGGCATTTTGATCCCGCATTCGTAGTGTATCCCGATAACACAGCTTAACGGCTTCTACAACCCGGTAAAAGCCGCTGGCCCCTGCGGGTTTTACCATGTATAAATGAATGCCATGTTCATAGGCTTGCTGCTTGAGCGGTTCGCTTATTGACGAAGTTAACAGGACCACAGGCATGTAAGCCAGATCCCTCGTGTCGCCCAAGGATTGCAACGTCTCCAGACCTGTTAGCTTAGGCATATGCATATCCAGAAGAATGATAGTTACTAAAGCACTCTCCTTGCGCATCTCCGTTGAAGGCAGACTTCTCCGATGTGCCAGCCATTTTATTAGCTCCTCTCCAGTGGCCATTTCCTCAATCAGGATATGATCAATAGCCGTAGTTAAAGCTTCGCGAATCAGTTGGCGATCCTCGTCATCATCATCGACTAATAAAACCCGTAATGGCAGCATTTTCATGACTAGATTGTTGATCATTCGAATCAACTACCAGTACAATGAAATAGTAAAATTGTTCTATAATTCTCTCTTTTTACTTTAAAGTGAGGCTACGGATAGGGGATAGTTTATTTATATTTTTCTTAATAAACAATCTATTCTACATTCTCCATATTAAGTAACTACGGGAAGGCATAATCCCAGTCTAACATACATGCCAGCTTTACGAATAGTATACTGATATAAAAAAGCCTGGCCTATAAGTCTTCATGCCTGGTAATTTTGGTCGTGTAACACGATTTACATATTGGATTCACTACTCTTTATACTTTGATGAATGAATCACATCAGGGCCGGATTGCAACGAGGGCAGTCTAATCCACAAAAGAAGCTTTAAATAATAATTTTATTGGGGGGCTTGCGTCCTGGTTGCCGGACCTGGAATCGAACCAAGGTCTGCTGAGTCAGAGTCAGCTGTACTAACCGCTGTACGATCCGGCAAAATAAATGCCCTGTCGGGGTTGACTGTCAATGGCTGGCCGTCTGAGATCTTTCCGGCGTCTAGCCAATGGAATAACAATATATTACTTGTGGAGGTTCGTCCCGGATTCGAACCGGGGATGGAGCTTTTGCAGAGCTCTGCCTTACCACTTGGCCAACGAACCATTGAATGAGCTAAGTATAGTTAGAACGGCAACCGCCAACCTCCACTCAGCCTAATATAACGGATTTTCAGTCTGCTCTAAATGTGGGGATAGCGAGCACCGAACTCATCGCATCTTACTCCCCAAGCGAGACTATATTTCTGTATGCAAAAGCCCCCACCACGGATGGCAGGGGCTTTTATGTTATTGATCTATCCGTTAGTCAATACATAGCCTGTCCTGCCATTGGCAGAATAAACAACAGGATAGGTGTTGATTAGTTAAAGTCATAGTGCAAAGGTAACGCAATGGCTTTAATACTTACAAGAGGTTCTGTAAAAAAAGCGAACCGACAAAGTAAGTTCGCTTTCTGGTTTCGATCTAATCTCATTCATTAGAGACCCGAATTTGCACTTATTTTCTATTCAGATAACTACAAATAGACAGACTGACCTAAGACGCCGATTAGTTGGCCTTACTAATCGATACGTTCGAAATTAAGCCTGATCTCACCCAACAAAAGGATTGATAGTTTCCCTCCCTGCACTTTACGGGTATACCGATAATTTGATAGCCTAAGCAACCCAGTTTTCCATTTAAGCCTGTGTTTTATATTTCGAAGTCTATATATTTTGCGAATAATATTTTTATATTTGATAGTAATGTAAAATTAAATTTTAAGTAAATGTGGTTTTTTAGGATAATCGCAAGAGATTGCTCAGGTTGATTGTCCTACCATGTATCGTTCGCCTATCTATTCAACTTAAATCGTAAGAACCGTTACCTCTAACAACTTAACTCATTTCATGGGATGACTTTTTCAAACGAAAGTATTTTGCTAAATCAGATTTCTGTTGGCGACGAAAAAGCATTTAATAAACTGTACGACTTTTATCGACCGGGTATTTATCGGTTCATCTACAAGTTCATAAAATCGAGTGAGCTTACGAATGACATCTGCCAGGAGGTATTCATGAAAATCTGGGAAGAGCGATGGGCAATACAGGAAATCAATTCGTTTAAGTCGTACCTGTTTACGATTACCAAAAATCACACCTTTAATGTGCTTAAACGTGCGGCCGTGGAAGACCGCATCAAAGGAGAGGTGCTTCGGAATTATTGCGTGTCGAAAAATGATACGGAGGAAATATTACAGGTAAAAGAGTACCAGCAATTTCTACAGACCATTCTGGATTCATTGCCTCCACAAAGCCGGGCCGTATTTAAACTGTGCCGACAGCAGGACAAGAGTTATGATGAAGCAGCTCAGATTTTGGGCGTATCCAGTAACGCGATCAAGAAACACATGGTCCGATCGATGAAGGTGATCAAATTCGCCGTAGAGAAGGACATGGGCATTGCTTTCAGTGTGTTTATGGAACTAGTAGTACAATCCGGCGATCTGTTACTGGTCGTGTGATAGACTAGGAAATAGAGTAAAACACGGTATCGTACGATTGGGATGGCTACAAACCAGTAAACTACCATATCATACGAAACCGTGTTTTATTTAGCTGATTACTTCCCCTGCTTCGGGAAGTAGCTGGCTTCGATCAGTTCTTTAACGTCTTTGAATTTCTTGTTGGGCTTGAGGTATTGTGCCAGGAAATCATAGATTTTCATCCGGCTTTCCTTGGCTCCGTACGAATCGATCCGGTTAAAAGTGTGGCCGCCCGGCGCTTCTTTGTAGATCTCATAGTCAAACTTTTTTCCTTCGGCTTTGAGCGATTTGATCAAATGTTCGACTTCCAGCACGTTTACATCCTCATCATTCGTGTTGGTATGAATGAGCAGTGGTGTCTGGAGTTTCTGGGCATTCCAGGCCGGAGAGCGTTTTCGGTATTCTTCGACGTTCTGATCGGCCGACTTGCCGAGGTGGTAATCCGCCGAATACGCATCGCGATAGCTCTGGCTTTTATAGCCCATTCTGGCAATGAGATCACTTACGGGCACACCCGCATAGCCAACTGCGTAATCGGAAGGGTAATTGAACAGATTGAGAAGCGTGATCATACCGCCGTGGCTCCAGCCTAGTATACCAACCCGTTTCTTGTCGATGAAATCGTAGTTTTGCAGCATGTAATCTCTACAGCTTTTAGTGTCTTCGACTTCCAGTCCGCCGTAATCGATGAGCTGGTAGAATCCCTGGCCGTAACCTGTACTACCCCGGTAATCGGGCGCAATGACTACATATTCCTGAGCGGTGAGTTCTTTGATGATGTGTGCATAGGCCGTATTGAAATTACTATGTACTCCGCCATGCGGTAGCACCAGTAACGGATATTTTTTCGACGGGTCAATCCTGGAAGGAATGAACACATAGGCCGAAAAACGAACTGGATTCTTGGCTCCCTGGCCAGTCGGATTTTTGATGACAGCTGGTGGTGGACCAGTAATAATGACTTTGTCGACCAGAACGGCGTCGCCCAGACGTTGGCTCCAGGTAAGATCGTCGATCGTTTTATCGAGCGCATCGAATTGATGCTGCATGCCAGCGATTTGCCGTTGCAACGCAGTAATCTGAGACGCTTCCGGGTTTTGGGCCCTCGTCTGGCCATAAAGCATTGTTCCTGCAAACAACGACAGGACTAGTCCGGTAATTTTTTTCATTGGTAATAAAAAGAGAAGGATTGATAAAGATTGAGTTAAACCGCGTCGGAAAGGCTGCTGAACGTAAAGTCACGGATTCGCATGGGAGGAACCATATTACCCCGCGTACGTTCCGGAATGCCAAGTGCTTCCAGGTTGTTGAGCATGATAACCGGACTTTCGTTGAATCGGAAGTTTTTAACGGGATGTTTGATCTGGCCTTTGTCGATGTAAAAGGTTCCATCGCGGGTCAGGCCGGTATACAGCAACGTTTGCGGGTCCAGCCAGCGGGTGTACCAGAAGCGGGTGACCAGAATGCCTTTTTCCGTTCCTTTAATCAATTCGGCTAAGGATTGTGTACCGCCTGACATGACAAATCCCGACGGCTCCGGTAGCGGTTTAGCCCCTTTTTGCTTCGCCCAGAAGGCTGAATACGACATATTTTTTACGACTCCTTTATCAAACCACGTCACTCGTTCGTGGGGATAGCCTTCGGCCGAAAATGGAGAGCTGGGTATCTGCACATCTGTAGGGTCGGAATAAATGGTTACCCGCTCATCGAGCAGCTTTTCGCCGAGCCGGGTTCCACCCCCCTTTTTACTCAGAAAGCTGCGGCCTTCATCAGCTGTGCGGGCATCCATCGCACGGATCATAAATTGGATCAACTCGCCAGCAGCCAACGGTTCCAGAATGACCGTATATTTTCCTGGCTCCAGAGCGGCAGCCTTTTGCGATGCTTTTGCTTTTTGAATGGCAATGTCTGTCAACGAGCCTGTATTCAGTTTCGTTACATCGTTGTAATCACCAGCCGCATAGCCAGATCCGGTTCCATCGGGCGTTCGGATGGTCAGGGAAAAATTGACACTGGTATTTTTATGATAGCCGAATAGCCCTTTGCTATTCCCGATGGCATTAAAACTGGACGAATCTTCCAGAAATCCGGCACCGCTCAACTGGCTGGCCATGATGGATTTGATACTGGCACCGGCCAGCTTAGCGCGATCCGGTGCTTTCATGTTGGCTGTCGTCTCCACAAAAGCCTGGGGTTTTGCGTAGGTTTGCGGCCCCGGCATGGGCATGTATTCCGGGTTTTCGGGTGCCAGCCGGGCCATTTCCTCAGCTCGACGGACCGCTTTTTCCAGCGAGGCATCGTCAAATTCATTGATGTCAGACGTACCGATTCGTTTGCCTAACACCACCGTTACGGACAATGAGAGGTTATTGGTTGCGCCAGCGGTGGACACCGAGTTACGGGCAAAGCGAATATTGCCCGACCGTCCTCCGGTTAATTCAACTTTCATTTCGTCGGCTTTGGAATAACTCAAAACCTTGTCAATGATTTTCCTGGCTTCTTCCTGCGATAAAATAGCCATGTGCTAGTTTTCAGTTTGTGGGTTTATACGTTTTCTGCGAGGGCGTTTTCAATACTTGTCGGAAACCATTTTGTATGCTGAAAATAGGCTCGTTGAAAACCGTGAACTGGTTTAAATCTTCCGTCCGGTATTGATTACGTTCACGCCATTAAATCGTGTAGTGGGGCATCCGTGCGAAACAGCGCTGACCTGACCCGGTTGTCCCTTTCCGTCGAAGAAGGTGCCGAATAACCGATAATCGTCTTTGTCGCAGATGCGGGCGCAGGAGTTCCAGAATTCCTGGGTGTTCGACTGGTAGGCTACATCATCGAGCATACCCACAATAGCACCATCCTTGATTTCATAGAAAAGCTGACCGCTGAACTGGAAATTGTAACGTTGCTGATCGATGGACGAAGACCCACGCCCCAGAATGTAAATACCTTTCTCGGTATCCTTGATCATGTCGTGGATGCTATATTTTTCCGGGTGTGGCTGGAGTGAAACATTTGGCATCCGCTGAAACTGCACACTATCCCAGCTTTCGGCAAAACTGCATCCCTGCGATTCTTTTTCGCCCAACAGATGAACCTGATCGCGTGTAGCCTGAAAATTGACCAGAACGCCATTTTTGACCAGATCCCACTGTTTGCAGGGAACACCTTCGTCGTCGTAGCCAACCAGCCCCATCGTATTCGGCTGAATTTTATCCGCTTTCAGATTCACGATTTTGCTGCCATACTGGAAGCTTTTTGATTGAAGCTTTTCCATCGTGGCAAAGCTTGTCCCGGCCAGATTGGCTTCGTAGCCGAGTACGCGGTCAAGCTCCAGCGGATGCCCGACGGATTCGTGAATGGTCAAACCCAGGTTAGAGGGGTCCAGAATCATGTCGTATTTCCCGGCGGGCACCGATTTGGCCGTAAGCTTTTCCTTTGCCTGCAAGGCCGCTGCAGTGGCGTCTTCGATCATGTTATACGCATACCGGTAGACCGTTGGGCCGTTGGGGACGATAATTTTCTCGGCCGGATTGTCCGAGAGGTATTCGTAACCCATGCCGATGGGTGCACTCAGCGCGTCGCGGGATTTGAAGCGGCCAGTTTGTTTGTTGATGGCCGAAACCGTAAACGTAGGCCACATCCGGTGTACGTCCTGATCAATATACGAGCCATCGGTAGAGGCAAAATATTTCTGCTCATTGACAAAGAAGAGGTTGGAGTTAACGAATGAAGCACCATTTTTCAGAGCGGCTCCGTTCACTTCCATCAGCAGATCGATCTTCTCTTTGACCGGGATTTCAAAGGCATTTTTCTTGATGGGTGTTTTCCAGACTTGCTCGCCTACACCTTTCTGCGGAGCCAGTACAACCGGTTCCAGTTGAATCTCAGCATTGGCTTTTGCCATCTCGACCGCTTCTTCGGCGCACCGGGCAATGCTTTCGGGTTTCATCTCGTTTGTTGACGCAAATCCCCAGGTGCCGTTGGCAATCACCCTGATTCCGATGCCATACGACTCGGAATTGACAATGTTTTGTACCTTGTTTTCACGGGTAAACAGATACTGGCGGAGATACCGGCCAATGCGTACATCGGCATACGTAGCGCCTTTGCTTTTGGCCGCATTGAGCGCCACGTCGGCCATGCGCTTCTTGACTGCCGTGTCTGGCCCCGAATTCAGCAGATCTTCGGCCGATATCCGGTGACCAGCGACCAGTCCGGCAGGCAGTAGCGAAGCGCCCATGCCTAAACCGGATAATTTCACAAAATCACGTCTTTTCATAGAGAACAAGGGACTGGTAAGGTTGAGGTTTGGTTACTGTATATCGCCGGGATGGTAGATTTTTTCGGCGTGTTTGTACACGTCGTCTTTATAGAAATAGATCTCCTTGTAAGTGCCATCGATGTATCCTTTCACCTGATCGATGTAGTGTGGCGACGCCGGATCAGAACTGGCCCCACCGGTCAGAATGGTTTTGGCCCGGAGCTTATCGCCAAACTCTACCGCAGCCACGAAGGTGTTGCCCGTAATGCCGTAGCGTTTATGCGTTTTGGGTGATTTTTTACTGACATAGGCGTTTAGTGAACCCATAAAGCCGGGAGTAGCGGGAACGCCCCAGCTAAGTTTGTCATCACTCGGCTCTTTGTCCGTCGTTCGTTGAAAACGATTGTCCATTCCCCAGCCAACCTGCCAGGTGCCAAACTCCTTTTCAAGTTCAGCGACGACCTGGGCCAGCGCCGTGAGCTGCTCCAGGGGTGAAATGAATTCGGTCGTGACCGCAGCTCCGTTGGTAAGCGAGTATTGTTCCTCCGTGGTGGCAGGTTTCGCCAATCGGGCCATATCCAGTTGAATGATTTTTTCCAGCCAGTGTACAGTCAGTGTGGTCGCTACCGAATTCGTATCGGTTTTAAAATCCCATTTTTTCAGCGTTTCAATGGGTTGAGCCAGTTTCGCTTTCAGCGAGTCGTTCGCGGTTGAATTGTACGATGCGATCAGACCCGGAATAAACCGTTCGCCACTCGGCAGATAGCCATCGTACGAGGCTTTAATGACATCGTCCATTGTCGCGTTTTTCAACGGTGTCAGTACCCGAACCGCGTGAACCGCGCGTGGGGTATGCCCATCGGGCAGCATGTAGGTGGGCAATTTCAGCATCACTGTATCCAATACGCCCGTGGCATATAAAGGTGTTGAGTTACAGTTCTGTATCCAGCCGTTTGCGGGATTGATGTACTGGGGAATTTCTTTTAAATCATGCGTTCCCTGCCATTCGGTAGCCGACGTCGTGCCATCGACAGGGCGTCGCCAGTCGAGCAGTGGGTTTTTCTTCGGAACGAAGTTGCCATGCCAGTAAGCAATGTTACCATCTTTATCGGCGTACACGATATTACTGCCCACCATGGCCCGTGCGTTGATGGCACTGCTAAACTCCTTCATGTTCCTGGCCTTCATTTTCAGCCAGTTCATGCCCAGTAGCTCGATATTGGGTTCGTAGGTTTTCAGCGCAATCCAGCGGGTAGCCGTTGCATAGACAACCGGGCCGTGGTGTGTGCGATACGTTACGAATCTCTTGGTTGCCCATGTATCGCCTTTTTTATAGCGAAGCTCATGCGTCGTGCTATCGACCGGTTTCCAGATGCCATTGTAGCGATACACTAGCTTCCCTTTTTTCCATTCGACGTTTTCAGCGTATAAGTCTTTTGCATCGGAAAGGGAAACGGGGTGCATCCAGCCGCAGAACTCGTTGAAGCCCTGAAAAATATTGAATTGCCCCAGAAAAGGAGCACCGTATGAATTCAATCCCTCGTCGCTGACCAGATGAATTTCGATCCGCCCGTAGTATTCGGCATGGGGGTTAATGAAAAGCATCGCTTTTTTACTCTGGGTGCGGGAAGGTGCTAATGCAAAACCATTGGACCCATCATTTTTGGGTGGCTCGGCCGTGAAACTCCGGCTACCCGTACTGAGCTGGGCGGCTTCTTTCAGATAAAATGCTTTAAAATCGGCTTCGCTGACGTTGCTTCCTCCCATAGCGGGAACGTTGTTCATCAGAATCATCCAGGGTTCTACGCGGGTAAGCAGCTTGGGCTTGACGGCCGGATGCGTAATCAAATAGTAGTTGATACCGCCAGCGTAGGCATCGCAGAGTTTTTTGAGCCAGTCGGGGGTTTTATGGTACAACTGAACGGCCTGGGTCGAATCAATGAACATGCGCGTCCAGAGGTCTTTGTAAATAGACCCTTCTCCTTCGGTTTCCGACAGCCGACCCAGGCGGGTAATCAATGAGTTCTCTACCTTATCGAAAAACTCGTCGCATTGGATGTACATCTCCCCGAATACAGCATCAGCATCCGTTTTGGCATATACGTGGGGAACGCCATAGGTATCTTTAACGATTTCAATACCCTTTGCCTGCTTTTGCAGCGACTTGACTTCCTGGGTAGAAAAGGTTGACTGAGCAACGGCTGAGCTGACCCATAGGCCAAAGAAGATAAACAGAGAATAGACTTTATAATGCATTTCTTTCCGGTATTAATTTCAGCAGATCCATGCAGGAATATAGCTAAAACGGTGGCTTGATAACAATTTGCCGATATCTCCCAGACGTTCTCATAAACTGGGAGATCACATCGTTGGCGTCGGTTAAACGAAGCTCTCTTTCTGACCGGCTTTACCGGATGAGCAGGATTCAAAAGTCCTGCTCATCCGGTAATGCCGGTTAGCATATTCAGTACATCACATCTACTTATAGATGGATACCGCATCAAACAAACTTGGTGCTGAACGGGGGCTATTGGGGTTTGAATTCAGTTCATTCTGGGAGTAAATGAAACGGCCCGGAAGCTGACTGCCGTTATTGGGTTTAAGCTTAACGCCTAATCCCTCGGCGCGGGCGCGACGCTCATCGTCCCAGCCAATGTGCTGACCGTAGAAGGTGACATACCGCTCTTCCAGAATTTCCCGCAGCAGAGCCTTATCAGCCGGGAGGCCATCTTTGTTTTCGATACCGCCAGCAGCAAAATCAGCGGCAACGTAGGGGTCATATTTGTAGGTGCCCGCCACTTTATAGGTCGCGTGCAGGTATCCGCCCCCATTGAGGAAGCTCCGATACGCATTCAGGTGAGCGAGAGCCACGTCAACTCCCTTTCCCGAACGCAGGGCCATTTCAGCCAGGGTCAGAATGTTCTCCTGATAAGTTACGAGCGGAAAACTGGCATCCCGTGCAAAAAAACCACGGTTAGCGGTCGTTGTCAGCGTATTTGGTTCAATTACACCCGGTGCATTGACCCCATTTTCAAGGTAGTAAAATTTGAAGCGGGCCGTTTCGTTCGTTTTGGCATTTCCGCGATAGGTAGCCGCTTTGGCTGGGTTCAGCAGTTCCGCATTATAAGCACCTTCGGCGGTTATACTGCCCGCCCGAATGTTGGTCAGGAAACTGTAATTCTGATTTTCATTCACGCTGGCCGTTGTGCCATGTGTGGCATACATGGAGTTTGCGTACGTACTGACGCCCGCCGTAGCCGCCGTGTAAGCCTCATTGTACTGTTTTAAATCGAGGTAAAGACGGGCTTTCAGCGTATTGGCAACCTGCTTCCACTTCGTGATATCACCACTAAAGAAGATGTCTTTGGTGCCGACGGTTCCAATTCCCGATTCCAGATCCGCAATGCCATCATTGAGCTGCGCAATGAGCTTCGGAATCATCTCCGCCTGTGTCTCGAAATGGGGATTTTTGTAGGTGATCGTATTCGCCGTTTCGGTAAAGGGTGCATCACCCCAAAGCTCAGTGACTGTACCGGCGCTGTGCGCCTGAATGATTTTGGTGATCCCCGCCATAACGCGGTTGCCCAGCTGATTCGCTTTGTCGAGGGTTCGTACCGCATTTTTGTTGACGCCGGTATAGAAGAGGTTCCAGTCGTCGTCAAAATTAGCAGCTGTGATCTGGTACTGTCCCCAGGTGCCGAACTGCTGGAAACTACCGAATCCGTAGCCCGTCCAGACAATGGTGAGTCGGCTGGCCATGCCTTCCTGAGCCGCAATGTGCGCTATCTCAGTGCCCGTAAATAGATAGTCGGCTGACGCGTCGGTTGGATTGTTTGGGTCCTGGTTCATGTCGGACACCAGCGACTCGCAGGATGACGAAGCCAGACCGATTAGTACAGCAAAAATGGCTTTATAGCGTAGTTTCATTGGATTGCTGTTGATTAAATTAGTAGTTGATTCGCAGGCTGAAGACCAGGGATTTTGTACTGGGATTATTGAAGTAATCCACCCCACGAGCATTCCCAACTCCCGATACGTTGGTTTCGGGGTCAATACCCACCACTTTAGTCCAGAGAACAGGGTTCCGGGCAGTAAGGGAAAAATTGACGGATTCCAGCTTCGTTTTCTTGCGGAAACCCGGTGTGCTTAACTGATAGCCAAGAGTGATTTCACGAATCCGTGTCCAGCTGCCATCTCGAACGAACTGTTCGGTTAGCTGACCCGAGTGGCCTCCCAGTGATGTATAAAACGACTGATCGAGCAGAACCGGTCCTCCGCCGTAATTGGCAACGTTGCCGCGCAGCGTCGTTCCTGCCTTGAACAGGGTTCCGGCGTAGTTGTACATATCCTGCGCCAGTGTCACTTCATTGCCAACATCAGCGTAAGTGCCAAAATTGACCAATACCCCGCGCGTTCCCTCGTAAAAATCGCCACCCTGAAAAGTTTCAAACAGGACATTCAGCGACAGTTTTTTGTAGGAGAGGTTCGTACCGAAGCCACCGCGCCAATCGGGGTTCGGATCGCCCACAATGCCCAGCGTTGTGCCTAACTTTGGAAAACCGGTTTCTGTCAGATCCATCGTGCCATTGGCTTTGCGCTGGTATACCCCACCATAAAAAGCCGAAAGCGCGTCGCCTACGTGCGCAACCGTACTCAGGGCTCCACCCGTAAAGGTGATAATGTCGGTACCTCCTAAATCAGTCACCCGGTTGCGGTTACGACTCCAGTTCGCAAAAACATTCCACTGGAAATCCTCTTTCTGCAATAGGTTCAGGTTGAAGTCGACCTCCATTCCCTTGTTTTCCATACTACCAGCGTTGGTGTATTTCTGGCTGTATCCAGTCGAGCCAGCCGACGATACCTGAAGCAGCAAATCCCGAATGTGGTTTTGGTAATAGGTGTAGCCAATGGAGAGCTTATTTTTGAATAGCCGGAAATCAGCGCCGATTTCCCACTCAGTTTTGCGCTCAGGCAACAGGTTCGGATCGCCCTGGGTAGCGCTTTCTACGTAAGCGCCACCATAGCCTGAACCGGTCAGCGTAGTTGCCCAACTGGTGAAGGACGCAGTTATGTAGGGTGTCGTATTTCGGTACGGCTCAGGCTGGATACCTACAATGCCGTATGAAGCCCGCAGTTTACCAAACGACAGCGGACTGCCCCGGAAAATAGGTAATTGACTGAACTGCCAGGCCACGTCGGTGGATGGATAATAGAACGTCGATTTAGAAGCACTTCCGAATGTTGATCCTGACTCGCTGGCAAGAGACCCGTTGACGTACAGCTGGTTAAATAATCCCAGATTCAGGGTAGAATACAGTCGAGCCGTCCGGCGGTGCGATTCTGTATTGTACGGATAATTGTTGGCTGCGGTGGAGTTGGCAAAGTTGGCGGGAGCTTCTTCCAGAATAAAGTTGTTCATCAAGCCCCCTAAGCTGTTGTACTTGCGATCATTGACATTGAACCCAACGATCAGCGTGCTTGTCAGATTTTCGCCAAAATCTTTGCTGGCGCGACCAATCACATCCAGATTCAGCTCGGTTTCCTTGATGATTTGCTGCTCATACTGACCCGCTCCCGAGTTGACGACCGAAGACACGGGGTTGGTGGTTACCCGGCGGTCGTTATACGTATCCAGACCACCCCGAGCCGTAATACTGAACCAATCTTTCGGCGTGATTACTAATTCCGAATTCATGATCAACCGATCGACTTCAGACAAGTTAGTCAACTCATTGATGGTCCAGAGCGGATCGTTATAGCTTGGATTCGCTGAAGCGCCCAGATAATTCCGATACGACCGCTGGCGATTCCGAATGGCGGCTGCGGTAGGCGATGCGAAGTAGCTTCCTTTCCAGTAGCGGCTGTCGAAATCGGGGGACGACCGCAGCATACCAATATAAAGACCACTTGTGTTATCGCCTTTCTGAATCCGGTTAGACGTTGTGCGGATAAAGTTGGCGTTCGTTGACGCCCGAACGATGTTATTGAACTGGCGGGTGGAATTGAATCGAACCGAATTTCGCTTGTAATCGCTTTGCCCCGCAAAAATTCCTTTCTGATTCAGATTGCCCAGACTTAGGTAAAAGTTGCCCTTATCATTCCCGCCACTCAGGCTGATGTTGTTGTCGTAATAAGTACCAGTTCGGAAAATGGCATCCCGGCGCGCATCGTTGTATATCTCTTTGGAGTTTTTTGTGATGATCGGGTAAAACGTTTTTCCCTGATACGACTCAAAACGGGCACCGTTCATGTTCACAACGTCTTCACCACCCGTACGATTGGCGATTTTGTCGCCCCAGGAATATTGGGTGGTCGCATTGTAAACTCCACCGGAGCCCTGACCATAAGCTTCCTGCAGCGGATGCAACACGTTGACTTTGTCGAAGGAAACCGTGGAGCTAAAATTGACATTCAGTTTATTGTCCGTTGCCCCCCGTTTTGTCGTAATGACAATAACGCCATTGGCAGCACGGGAGCCCCACAAGCCCGCTGCCGAAGCACCTTTTAGCACCTGCATGGTGGCAATATCTTCCGGATTGATGTCATTCAGGCGCGACTGTTGCGCTACACCCGAGCGCGAATCACCACTGGTACTGTTGCTGATCGGTATGCCATCAATAATAATCAGCGGTTGGTTCGAGCCCGTAATCGTATTTTGGCCCCGGATCTGGATATACGAACCGGCACCTGGATCGCCCGTCGAACGGGAAATCAATACACCCGCAGCTTTACCCGCCAACCCGTTGATAACCCCCGTTTCGCCGGAGCGTTTGATGTCTTCGGCTTTGACGGTCGATAGGGTAGAGCCCAGCCGATCTTTTTCTTCTTTAAACCCTAAAGCGGTAACGACCACTTCGTTCAGCACTTTAGAATCTACGGCCAGCGTCACGTTGATGGTCGTTTGATTACCGACCGGAATTTCCTGAGGGATGTAGCCCAGAAACGAAAAAATCAGCGTGCTTTCCTGAGAAGGAACGTTGATCGTATAATTTCCATCGGCATCGGTGGTGGTTCCGGTTGTAGTACCTTTCACCGAAATATTGACGCCTGGCAACGAAATCCGATCCTCCTGAGCAATTACTTTCCCTTTGATCGTAATGGCTGCCCGTACCCTGGTGGTTTCAGAGGGTTGTGTTCGTCGGGGTGTTTTATCGGAATCAGTTTGCGGGCCGATATACCTGTGGCCGTCTTTGTCAACGAATCGGTTCCGTGCCTCGGCTGTCGTTACCATCGACGCCAGGACCGCCAGACAAACCAAGATCCGCAGTCTCCTGTGTAGCGATAATCTCATTGCTCTTAATCAGTTAGTTAGTGGTTGTATTGAGGAAAAATCTTTCCAATGCTCTTGGGGAAAGAGCACGGATCATCGTAATGAAATAAAAGTATTGGTCGAACAGTCAGCTCTTTATCGGTCTATTAACTGGCCAGCTTTTATATCCCGGCAGCGAGCAATCACGTCGGTTACCTCGCGTTTTTCGACGGCAAAAATGCCCAGTAGGCTGTACCGACTAAGTCAGTTCCACAGGGCATTCGATGACGCTGAACCCGGAAAAGCTACAAAAGACCAGGGATACAGTAGCTGCTAGTTGCAGCCATTGCTGCCAGATTTTTGAGACGCTCGAGAACGATGATTCTGAGATAGGTTTCTCAAAAGACTCATCTTCCCGGTCCATGTAGGATTTGATGATCTCATCCAGTTTCCCTTGCTTAAGTAAATCCATAAATACCTCCAGTTCACTCTCTGTTGCCCGATTGGTGAGGTAACGTTCAACCAGGTTTTCCATGAATTGGCTTTCTTCCATAGGACTTTCGATTAGTATCCATAGGACAATCGTGCCGATAGCAAGGGTACCCCCAGAGGCTTTTTTTTTACGCTTGAGTGCCGGAAACAGGTAGGGATCGATCAGGCTGCTTTCTAATCCTGGTGGGGGCGGAGGTTTGCAGCGAGTGAGATTTCCACTTTTGGGCTGCTGGTTTTAAGGTATGGGAATTGCCCTACTAACTATCCAGCGACTTTGAACGATGAAAATAGAGCAGACAGAACGAACTAATCAGATTCGTAACGATCAACACCCATAGGCCGCCAAACAGTATGGCTAGTGATAAGACTAGGAATAAACAAAAGATGAACCGTAGATAGTTACTCATTCCTGTGGCTAACCCGTAGAGGAGGGTTCGAAATAATAAGGCAGTGCTTAACCCCAACAGTAAAATCGTTGTGCTGGTAATAGGATCGTAGACAAGAAAAACCCAAACGAATTCAGGTACTAGTAACAGAAGAAAAAATAGGATGAACTGACAATATAAACGACTGGGGCTATAGGGAAAGTTACGGGCAAAACGTAGATACGTGAGATCAAACTCATTCGCCTGATAAATCAGTACCATATGCGTCAGGATCACACTTAAAATAAGTAGTTCCGGAATGCGGATGTCTGGCTGCAAATCCAGAAATAAAACATAAATAAGGCTGATAATCAGGCCTGAAATGAGCTTGGTGACCCCGTACGTAAGTTTCCGGCTATCTATAATTTCATACAGAAACAGGCTAAAAAAGGGCTTCGGCCAATGTCTTATAAATTGGGGTACATTCGCTTTTTGATCCTCGTTGGCCAGGTTATTGACTAAATGGGTGAAGTAGAGCGCATTACCGAAAATGAGCGCCAACAAATAAAACGGAATAAGAAACGGAATGAGGTAATGATCGAAAATCACCCCAATCGTAACGGCAAACAAGCCCAACGTAATAATTGGGATTGATATAATAAGCTGGACGATGAACCAGGTTTGTACTAGCTTACTACGAGATAAGGCATTGCTACTATAAAATAAAAACTGGTAGGAGGCAAGTTTCAATTGACTGGCAACATACTTACTGCTTTTAAGCGTGTAAAAAAGCCAGATCACAAAAAGAAGCAGCATTCCAACTGGGTCGCTAACCGAAGTAAGTACTAGCTTTAGTGCATTAAGTGTAATCTGGTCTTTGGTGAGATGCGTTTGATTGAGAACACTTGTGTAAAAGAAATTAATAAAAAAAAACAAGAACAGGGTAAGGATAAGGCCGGTATGGACTCTGTAGAAGCCTACCACCACCATTTTCAGTAAAACTCTGGTTAACGGGTAACGCATCAGGCGTATTTGATTGTTTGCTGCTCCACGAGCATTTCTTTGAGAACAGGCAACTGCTCGCTTTCCAGTGTTTGGTGAGACGATAGAAGGAAATTGACCCCCTGTTGACGATTTATTTCGCCGATCCAGGAATAAAGGGTCGATAAAGCATCTGTATCCAGGGTAATTAGCGGTTCATCCAATAAAATGAGGGTAGGATTGCCTATAAAAGACATGACCAGGGAAAGCTTCTTGAGCATACCACTCGAATAGGTTCGTAGCGGATCATTGACAAACAACTCAATATTCATACGTTCTATGTACTCATTCTGCTGTTTTTTTGAACCTCCTTTTGCTGAGCTAAACAACTGGATGAGTTCCAGGCCCGTTAAGAAGTCAGGGAAAATAGGTTCGGCCTCCGCGAAATTCACTCGTTTTCGGTACGCTACAGCCTGCTTTTTAAGGCTGATCTGAGGATGAAGTAGCACATCGCCCTCGAAGGCGATAGCTCCGGCAAGTGCTTTTAAGAATGTACTTTTTCCCGACCCGTTTTCACCTCTAATCCAATAAATCCCGGCATCAATCTCCAACTGATCGATGTGAAGGACAGTAGTTGCATTATAGGATTTTTTAAAACCGTTGATTGTCAGCATTGATTTAGTAGAATAGGCTCATCTTGAAATCATAGTAACAAAGCTTCACTTAGTTAAGGAAATACGAGCTTAGGGATACCCAGTCATTGACCGTGGTAACCACAAATTGCTACAAATTTTAAGTGATGATAGCTTAAATAGACCTATCACTCAGGGGTGCCACGGTTGCTGAGCGTTATTCCTTTTGAGCAAATGTCAAGCGTGGCTGGCCACATCGTTTATATAATTACATAAACGGCTCCAAGGTTGGTTAAGAGGACAGGCCAGCAGAGAGGTGTTCTATGGGAGAAAAAGACGCTTTTAACTACTGCCTGATTTAACCTGGCTTTCTTTAATCAATAAACCCAGACCATTTCTGACCTGGGTTTATTGATGGTTATTTTTAGTAGCTGATCAGCACTGAGGTTTTCTTACACAAGTCTGTGCCCAATAGCCAATAATTGCTCCAAGTATCATACCAATGGTGCCGCCCAGAATGCCAGCGCAGCTACCAAGCATTCCAGCCCCAACGCCAGTTGCCAGTACGATAGTCAAATCAATCTCACCTTTTTGAACTTCTTTCTTGTCAGCGCTCATACCTGCTATTTTGGGATACACTACAGATAACGTAAATCTCGGTTAATAATGGCCTGGCTTTGTGTTTTATTGTGTATATGGTCCGTAGATAACGCGATTCATTGCGTTTAGGTATCAACTCTATACGTTCCAATAACTACGCAGGCCGCGTAGGCAGGCTATCCACTCATCCATACTCGTGGGCTTAACCAGATACGTATCGGCCCCTAAATGGTACACATCGACAATATCATCCGGATCGCTAAATGCACTCATAATTGCAACCGGAATCTGCCAGTAGGGTGAATCGAGTTGCTTGAGCTGATTTAGTAAGCCTATGCCATCACTCCTCTTCGGCAGGTATAAGTCTTGTAAAATCAGCTGGGGTAAATATTCTTCATCACCAATACAGTATAAATACCGCAAGGTGACCTGGGCTGTAGAGGCATGAACAACCTCTATCTCCGGTAAGGACAGGGATAAAGCGTCTTTCAGTAGCAACCACAGCTCCAGATTGTCTTCGACAACCAGTAAGCCTCCCTTAGTTGGATTAAAGCTCATGGCTTAATGAATTTAGCGAATCTGTAAGTCTCTAGTCGATACAACTGCAGTGATAGTCCAACTGTTGAAAAGTGTGTCAGCTAAAGTTACAAATTGATTTTGGTTGGATCTGAATTAATTACGATCCAGAAAAACGGTCATATGGACTGCGCTCTACCAACGGGCGATTTATAGCCGTAATGCCATCCAGCCATACGGTTCCATTAAAATCATTCTGCTAATTGTAGGTGGTGAAGCGACCACTTTATCCGTTACCTGTGGTTGAGCCTTATGAGTAACTGAAAGGCTAATTCTGGCAAAAGCCTATCTTTGCCTCGGTGGCGAAACCTGGCTTTGATGATCAACTATTATTGAACAAGAACTGATGCGATTCCGTGCTACAGTTCAGTCTCATGGTAAAACGGCTACGGGCATTCAGGTGCCAGATGAAGTCGTGATCAGTCTGGGCGCTGGTAAACGCCCGCCAGTGCTGGTTACCATCAATGGCTATACCTACCGAAGTAGTATCGCTGTAATGGCAGGAAAATTCATGATAGGCGTTAGTGCCGAAATCGGAAGGGGGCTGGCGTTATGGCTGGGGATGAAGTCGACATCAGCATCGAAGTGGATACTGAGTCGCGGGAGGTTATTCTTACCTCCGATTTTGCTGTAGCTTTAACTGAAAATGCGCAGGCCAAGGTATTTTTTGAGCAACTCTCCTTTAGTAATCAATGTCGTCACGTGCTCCTGATTGAGCAAGCAAAGAGCATTGAAACCCGACAACGCCGGATCGTAGCATCGGTAGCCATGCTGCAAGAGGGAAAAGCCTAGCATACAGTCACGTATAATACGGCAAAATGACGCGCTTACCGATCGTTCAGCAGGATTTACAATTGGTTAAACAGGCTTGCGATTTAATTGCTACCTCTTAAGTATAAAAGAGACTAAGCCCATGGCAAAAAACAAAACGACCGAAAATGAGAATAGCGTAGAGGATTATCTGAACGCTATTCCTGAGGAGAAAAAACGCAAAGACTGTTCTGAGCTTATTAAGCAAATTACGACACGAACAGGACTTACTCCTAAAATGTGGGGTACCGGAATAGTCGGCTTCGGCAGCTATCATTATAGCTACGAAAGCGGGCACGAAGGCGATGCCCCGCTAACCGGGCTGGCTTCCAGATCAACTGGAATAACCTTATACCTGGCTACCAGTTTCGACCGAAAACAGGAATTACTACAACAATTAGGCAAACACAAAGCAGGGAAAGGGTGTATTTACATTCAGAAACTGGACGATATTGACATGGATATAGTGAGCCAGTTGATCCTCGACTCTATTGATCACATCAGAAATCAGTTTAACAACAGTTGATTCGTTGTCTGAACGTAGTTCAGGCCATCCCGTCAGATAGAGTTGAAAAGACGCTCTGTTCTCAGCTCTACCTCCACCCGAGCCTAACCAATTGCATAGCTATTTCTAAAGGTTAAGAATGTCCAGCCAACAACGGAAACGTGAAAGATATTGACGTGGTAGGTGTAATTTATTGATTTGTAGTATTTTAGGGTTGCCTGCTCAGTAAAACACAAAAAAGCCTGGTCAACTAACCAGGCTTATGATACAGAAGAACGTTTTTCATTCCTGTACGATGGTTGTCTCACGTCGTTCCGTAAGGGACTGGAAAATAGTTAGACCCACTGCTTGAGCGGCTATGGTAATAGGTCCGTACGGATCAATACCAGGTACAGGGCCATCCTTGGCTATGATCCAGCCGAACACCTGAAGAAAGACGTAATTCGATGCAAATCTGATTAATTGAGGTTTCATGGCGTGTTCTTTTAACGTTATAAACTATTAGTCGTCCGAACAGGAGGCTGGGGAAACAAACGAATTCATATACTTTTCGTGGTCAGGCGCAGCCGGTTGTTGACTACGTCGATTTTTATCCAGAAGAAACAGATTCTTCATAAAGTCGACAGGCGTAAAGTCGGGTCGATAGATTGTGATGGCCTAAAAGATAAGTGTCGGACTTGTTTCAGTGCAGAGGTCGGAGTTACTCAACCCGCCAGTCGAGCTTGGTTTATGCACAGCCTTGATTAAGAGGAACTAAATCGTATCAGGAAATACCTAGGTACTGAAATAAAGTAAAATTTCAAGTCTGTTTACATCACTTCCTGAATTAGTAGGTATAAAGTATAAACCTGATTTTTGTTTTTGCAAAAATTATCATTTGCAATACAAAAATTGGCATTATGATATATTGTTGGTATAAAATTCTAATTATAAAAAAGGTATGGCTTATTTTTAGTAGAAGAATTTAGCCAGACCTGTGAAATGATTAAAAAACTACTCATCAACCTCTTACTGATACTGCTGAATATAATGAGCATAGCGTATGCTCAGGAGCGCGTCATTACAGGACGCGTAACATCCAGCGATGACGGCGGCCCATTACCAGGGGCCAGTATAACGGTTAAAGGAACAACACGGGGTACCACAGCTGATGCCAGTGGTAATTTTAGTTTAGCGGTATCGGGCAAACCCACGCTGGTGGTTTCATCGATTGGCTTTGCCCGGATGGAAGTTGAAGTGGGAAGCCGCAGCAGCATTGCGGTGCAATTGCAGAGTTCCGATAGTGAACTCGAAGAAGTAATCGTTACGGGGTATGGGGGTGTGCTAAGCAAACGGGAAGTAACCGGGGCTGTCTCTAAAATCAAAGGGGGCGAAATTCAGAACGTACCCTCGCAAAGTGTTGACCGGGCCATGCAAGGGCGTATAGCCGGTGTACAGATTTCATCGGCCAATGGCGCTCCTGGTGGTGCCATGCAGGTGCGTATTCGGGGAGTAGGGTCGATTACGGCGGGTAATGAACCGCTCTATATCGTCGATGGTGTACAGCTTAACACCCAAAACACAAACAGCTTCGCCAGTTCCAATCCACTTAATTTTCTTAATCCGAATGATGTTGAATCCATCGAGGTATTAAAGGATGCTGCGGCTGCGTCTATCTATGGTTCACAGGCTGCCAATGGGGTCGTTATCATCTCGACCAAGAAAGGGAAAGCCGGTCGGACGCAGATCAAGTTTAACCATTATCAGGGTGTTGTTGAGCCGATCAAGTACTTCGACGTACTTAACTCTCAGGATTGGGTAAACATGCGGACAGAGGCATTTATGAATGCAAACCCAACGCAAAATCGGACTTGGGCCCTGCAACAGGTGCTGGGTATTCTGCGCTATAACACAGCCAATCTGGGTGAAGGTCAGTTACAGGGTATTGTCGATACGCTGAAGACCTATGACTGGCAGCGAGCCGCTATGCGGAGCGGTCGGGTTGAGAATTATGAAGTTTCGCTGTCGGGTGGTAGCGATCGCAATACATTCCATTGGTCGTCATCTTATAATACGCAGGATGCCAACGTCATCGCGGTCAATTTCAAGCGTTTTACCTCTAGCCTGCGGCTGGGTCAGAAACTATCGGAAAAATTACACTTTGAGGAGTCACTTAACCTAAGCACAACAACACAGGGCGGACAGTATGCATCACCCAATGGAGGGGGCTTTCTGGGCTCGGCCGCTTTTGGGGGACCGCTGATGGTGCCTTCCAATGCCATTTACAATGCCGATGGAACGTATGCCAATACACCCGCTACTGGCAATGCCGTTGGGGTACTTAGTCATAATTTTATTCTGTCAGCTAATCTGGCCAAAATTGCCGCTGTCACCAATCAGCTGATTGGCACAATGGCCCTCACGTATAAAATAACTCCTCAATTAATATTCCGGCCGACGGTCAATCTGGATTATCGTCTCATAAAAGGTAGTTATTACGCAGATCCTCGTATTCAGGATGCGTATAGTGTGCAGGGACGCTCCCAGTTTCAAAATGACGAGAACGTAAACTTTCTCACCAATGCTACCCTGACTTACGGGCATCAGTTTGGTAGCCACTCCTTTAATGCACTGGCGGGGGTCGAGTACCGGAGCGATACCCGAAATACAACGAGTGGATCGGCTACTGGATTCCCAACATCCGACTTCCAGTATATTTCGGCAGCTGCCAACTATACCGCCATGTCGAGCTCCTGGACGGGTTATCGTCGGGCATCCGTGTTTGGGAAGGTTGATTACAACTACAGTAGCCGGTATTTCTTGTCGCTTATTGGCCGCTACGATGGGTCTTCCCGCTTTGGCGCTAACAATCTTTTTGGTTTCTTCCCCTCTGTTTCGGCGAGCTGGCTGGTTTCTGATGAGAGTTTCCTGAAAGGGAATAATGTGTTGACCGAATTGAAAGTGAGAGCCAGTTTTGGATCGACAGGGAACGACCAGATTGGCAACTTCGACTCAAGAGGTTTGTATACGGGTGGAGCGAACTATAACGGTGGTAGTGGTATTTATGCCAATAGTCTTGCCAATCCCAATCTGAAATGGGAACGCAACACCGAACTGGCTGCCGGACTGGAATACGGATTATGGAATAACCGGATTCGTGGTCAGTTTGACGTATACGATCGTACCAGCAACGATTTATTGTTACAGCGTCAGGTTCCCAATACCAGTGGCTTCACCACAATTACCTTCAATGCAGGTCAGTTGAAAAACCGGGGTTTTGAAACAGAGATTACCGTTGATGTGCTTAGAAACTCAGCCCTTCGCTGGGAGACTAGTTTCAACTTCTCGGTTATCGACAATAAGGTTACCAAACTGTATGATGGTATATCGCCCCAGGCCAATAAAGACAGCCTTATTTTGTTAGCTGCTGCCGTTCAGGCAGGTAACACGACGACTACCCGGAATTTCATCGTCGGCAAGCCTGTTTACGCGAACTATGTGCCGTTGTATGCGGGTGTAAACCCTGCAACAGGTCGCGCTATGTGGTATGACCAGAATGGCAACATCGTTTATACCTACCAGACTCCACGCGATTCGAAATACGCCGGATCCGATTTTGCGAACATCTACGGTGGATTTCGAAACCAGATCTCGTATAAAGGACTTGAACTGACCGCGTTCTTTCAGTATGAGTTTGGTCGCCGGGCAAACAACTCTCAAGGACTTTCTCTGATCGATGATGGAACCCGAAATGTAAACACGCTGGTATCGACGTACGAGAATCGCTGGCTCGCACCCGGCCAGATCACTGATGTTCCCCGGCCGTATAATGGAGGAGCCGAAGTATTGGGTTCATCGTATGTTTCCAGTACGAGCCGTACCATTGAAGATGCTTCCTACATCCGCTTAAAGCAGGTGCAGCTAGCCTATACTGTACCGAAAGCGATCCTTACCCGTACAAAGGTGATTCAGAATATCCGCCTTTACGCTGTGGCCACCAACCTGGTTACCTGGACGAAATGGACCGGCTACGACCCCGAATTCCTGAACTTCGGATCAGGTAATACGGGTGCTATTCCCCAGTCAAAGACGTACACATTTGGGATTGAGGTAGGTTTCTAATTCTTTATCTTTTGACATTCCGATTATGAAACTATACACGTTTAAACAGGTGCTGGCCACGGCTATTATGACGTGCGGACTTGCTGCCTGCAGTAGTTTAATTGAGGTGAAACCAAGGACATCGATCGATTCCGGAACGGCTCTTACTTCACAGGAAGCCATCAATGCGGCTGTCAACGCGGTTTATGATGCGTTGCAAAGTACGGATCTGTATGGCCGTGATCTGATTGCGCTTCCTGAGGCTCTTTCCGACAACGGGCGGGCTACCAACAACTCAAGCCGGCTTGTGCCAGAGTACCAGAATCAGTCGGGTGCGCACATGATTAACTGGACTCAGGACTATTACGGAATTAACCAGGCTAATCTGGTTCTCGACGCACTGACTAAAGTTAAGCTGACCGATGCCTTACGCAATTCGTATGAGGGACAGTGCCTGTTCCTCAGGGCTTTGATGTATTTCGACCTGGTTAAAGCCTATGCGTACATGCCAACAGCCACCATCAGTGATTATAATCGGGGTGGTGTTCCATTGATTTTGTCAGGGGTATTAACCTTGCCTCAGGTAACCTATCCGGAGCGGGCAACTACGGATGCTGTATATACCCAGATCCTGGCCGACCTGACGGCTGCTATCGAAAAACTAAGCGCTACGGCTAAAACAAGAGGGCCGATCTACGCTACACAGGGGGCTGCTCAGGCACTTTATTCACGGGTAGCACTCTATGCCGGGAAATACCAGGAGGCCGCTGATTTTGCAACCAAAGCCTTAGCTTCCGGGATCGGTACATTTCAGCCGAAGGCCAATTACATTGCTGGCTGGCGAACGGCTATTAACCCCGAATCGATGTTTGAAATTAACTTTCAAACGAGTGAAAATATCGGCGTTAACACGTCGCTACAAACAACCTTTACGACATTAACGGCCGTTGGAAACCGCACAACGACGGGTGGTTTTGGCGATCTGGTACCGACCGTGGCACTCCTGGCCGACTTAGAGTCAGAAAAAGATGCGTCGGGCGCTGTACTGGACATTCGTCGGCAGCTCTATGAGTTGGGAACAAGCGGACGGGGTGCTGTAAACACCGAAACGACGAAGTTTCTGGGTAAGAATGGTACCATCAACCTCGACAATGTTCCGGTGATCCGTATTTCGGAAATGTACCTCAACCGGGCCGAAGCGTATTATCGCTTAGGAAAAGAAGCTGACGCCATTAAAGATTTGAATACGATCCGGACGCGGTCGGGTTTAGCCGAAAAAACCACCCTGACAGGTGCAGCTTTACTGGACGAAATCATTAAACAGCGTCGACTCGAATTTGCTTTTGAAGGACATCGCTTCTGGGATTTGAAACGACTGGGCCGCGACATTGTCAAACTGCCCACAACGGTTCCGTTCACGGATTATCGCATTCTGGCCCGGATTCCGATTGCCGAAATCAACAACAATCCCAAGCTAAAACAAAATTATAACTACTGAGCCACTGACTCAGTGTTCTTAACACTATTACTACTTTGCTATGAAAACACTCCTGCGTTTCATGCTGATAGGGTTTATCCTATTTACACAGACCTCCTGCTTTGAGGAAAGTGATTTCCTGTGGAATAAAAAAACGGTTGTTGAATTTCAGGCTACGGTTGTTACCTCACTGGCCGTTGGGAAAACGTACCCGCTGTTACCCATTAAGAATGGGGCTGGCAATCAGACCACACAGGTGAATCTGGTGGGGCCACAACGTAGTAAAGAGGAAGTTATTAAATTTTCGGTCGATAAAGACAATACGACTGCTGTTGAAGGGGTACATTATAACCTGAAAGGAGGGACCTTTACCATTCCTGCAAATTCTAGTTTGGGGAATTGTGTTGTCGAGGTTTTGAACGGCACACCACCAACGTCAACGACTACCAAAACCGTTGATCTGGTTCTGACTCTGGAAGGAAATGGGTCGGACATTAGCCCGAACGAAAATTATAAGAAAGTAGGCTACCGAATTTCATTTTAAGGAAGTAGCCCGCAGTTTTTAACCGCTAATCGTAATTCATTTTAACTCAATTAACCTAACACAATCGATTTCTATATGCGTTATAACCTAAGTATGGCACGCCAAAGTCTGTGGCTTTGGCTGATTTTAGGGTCTACCTTTTCGCTCGTTAGCCGTGCGCAGGATGCTCCCACTTACCAGACTCCGCCCAAAGTGCTGGCCGATCTGGTAACCGTACCGCCTACGCCAACAGTGAGAATGTCGGCGAAGGGCGACATGATGCTTATCTTCGAACAGGCGTCAGTTCCTACGATTGCCGAATTGTCGCAACCCGAACTCAAACTGGCAGGTTTACGCCTGAATCCTGCAAACAGTGGACCTAGCCGAATGCCCTATATAACGGGTCTGAAGCTGAAAAAACTGACGGATAAAGACGAAAAAGTCATTACCGGCCTACCGTCTACACCTCAGATTAGCTATGTACAGTGGTCGCCCGACGAAACCAAGATTGCATTCGCCAATTCGACCGATACTCAGATCGACTTTTATATTGCGGATGTATCCACGGCTACCGCAAAAAAAGTTGGCTCACTGGCTCTCAACGCCACGTTGGGTATTCCATATCGTTGGGTGTCGGACAGTAAAAGCCTGATCGTCAAGACGATTTCGCCGACAAGAGGCACTGCTCCCGAAGTTAGCCGTGTGCCAAGCAGCCCAACTACTCAGGAAAACGTTGGCGGCAAACGTGGACAGGCCCCTACCTATCAGGACTTGCTCAAAAATCCGTCTGACGAGCGGCAGTTTGCATATTACACGAATGCTCAGGTCGTTCGAATGAGCCTGGATGGGGTCGCCACAAACATTGGTCAGCCAGGAATTATTCTCTCTGCAGAACCGTCGCCAGACGGCCAGTATGTGATGATCGAGATGGTACATACACCGTTTTCGTACTTGGTGCCTGTTCGCCGTTTTCCGCTGAAAACGGAAGTATATGCGATTGCAGGCTCGTTGGTGAAAACCCTGAACGATGGTCCTTTGCAGGAAAGTGTAGCCTACAGCCGGGACGGTGTTCCTACCGGTCCACGAGATTACAACTGGCGTTCCGATACACCCGCTTCGGTTTACTACACGGTGGCTCAGGACAATGGCGATCCTAAAGTAAAGGCAGACATTCGGGATAAAGTTTTTCTGCTGGATGCTCCTTTCTCGGCACAACCCAAAGAGATTTATGCGGCTCAGTTCCGGTTCGAAAGTTTCGATTGGGGTAATGAGACGATGGCTCTGGCGACCGAACGCTGGTGGCAGAATCGCAAAACAATCACGAAAACGGTCAATCCGGGCAACTGGCAAACCGCTGTTCTGTTTGATCGTTCGTACGAAGATCGTTACACCAATCCTGGCCAGCCCGATACCAAACAGAACAAATATGGTCGTGAGGTGCTGAACCTGCTGCCCAACGACGAAATTTTGATGCTCAACATTCAGGGTGCATCACCCCAGGGCGACCGGCCATTTGTGAGCCTGCTCAACCTGAAAACCAAGCAGACTAAGGAACTCTGGCGCTCAGCAGCTCCCTATTTCGAACGGCCAATTGCTGTACTGGATGCGGCTAAACAGATCATCCTGACCACTCAGGAAACGCCTGATGAGAGCCCCAATTATTTTGTCCGCAATCTCAAAGCCCGTGTTGCTCCCGTTCAGGCGACGTTCTTCCCTCATCCCTATCCGCAACTGAAAGGGATTCAGAAACAGCAACTGCGCTACAAACGGACGGATGGGGTCGAACTGACTGCCACACTGTATTTACCAGTCGGTTATAAGAAAGAACAGGGTCCGCTGCCAACGTTCCTGTGGGCCTATCCTGCTGAATTCAAGAGCAAAGAAGCGGCCAGTCAGGTATCGGGTTCACCTTATCAGTTCAACCGGATCAGTTTCTGGGGTGCGGCTGCGTTTGTAACAATGGGCTATGCTATTCTGGATAATGCCAGCATTCCTATTATAGGTGAGGGCGATAAAGAACCGAATGATACGTATATCGAACAGTTAGTATCGAGCGCCAAAGCGGCTATTGACGAAGGTGTTCGGCTGGGTGTTGTCGATTCGAGCCGGGTAGGCGTGGGCGGTCACTCGTATGGTGCGTTCATGACGGCTAACCTGTTGACTCACAGTAAACTGTTTAAAGGTGGTATTGCCCGCAGTGGTGCCTATAACCGCACATTGACACCATTCGGTTTCCAGAACGAGCAACGCAGCTACTGGCAGGCTCCGGAGGTATACAACAAGATGTCGCCGTTCATGAATGCCGATAAGATGAAGACGCCCCTTCTGTTGGTTCATGGTGAAGCAGACAACAATACGGGTACATTCCCGATCCAGTCGGAGCGGTACTATAACGCCCTAAAAGGCTTCGGTGCAACAACTCGCCTGGTTTTCCTGCCTTACGAGAGCCATCACTACGATGCTAAAGAATCGCTGCTCCACATGCTATGGGAGATGAACGGCTGGTTGGATAAATACGTCAAGAATCCAGCCGCTGCCGGGCAGGCCAACAAAGCTGGTAAGGTGGGCGGAGGAAAGTAACTAGTTAGTTGAAGTAGCCAAAGAGTCGAGGAAGTCAGTAACTAAAAAGTTATTGACTACTCGGCTCTTTGGCTATTTTATGGGTTATCAGCTTGCCTGTTTTTACAAATAACTTCCTGTTTCGTGATTTCATCGCCAACTGTGGGCATTACTTAAGGCTGTTGACGGTGAATTGTCAAGTACTTATCTGCGATAATAAATACCTACTGATGTTGCTCTATTACGGGCGTTTTTTTTACCTCTGATCAAAAGATTCAGTTTACCAGACAGGTTAGTGAGCAATATTGTTTGTTGTAAGGACGGCTGAGCGAACAGGAAGAGATGATGATCATTACTGCTCCCAATTTAACGGCCAACGAGACTGTATTCCTAACGAATCACCCGTCGACCGAAGTAGACCAAACAGGACAGATATTGAATTGGCCAGAGTTACAAATCTGCAGACCTTATGCAGACAGACTAGGAAAGTCTAGAATCTTAATCGAAAAATGTAGGTACCAGCCGTCTACAGATAAGGAAAGCTATCCGTAGGCAACTGGCTTATGCAAAGACTTCGGGAAATACAGGCAACAACTCTACAATTGTACCAAAACGGACACCAGTTGTCCAGAATCGTACGGTGAGCTTGTGTCCTAAATTTGCAACTTTCTAATTATCAGTTGTTTGATGATTTGGTATGAAAGTTGGTCTTTTGCAAATAGCCACACTCGCGCTTTTAAGTTGAATCAGATCATTGGCGTGACCTGATTCAATGGAGTGTTTGAGGGTTGACTAAATTCTAGGTTAAGAAAACGGAAAGCATACATAACTCTATGTATGCTTTTTTTTGTGTTCGGAATTAGATACACAATGTATCAGTCTTACTTTTGTTCAGGCTTTAATGGTCCTGATTCAATACTAAAAATCGACATTCAGTTTGTAGCATTACTGGTCCGACTAATAGGATTTATTGGTAATATACGTGCTATCTGGCCAATCTTGGCTAAGATTGTAGTCAATTACTAAATTGTTTTATCGGCTACAGCTAAGAAAGTAGATGATGAAATCAGTTAACTAAGTCTATGCGTCTCGTTATTATACTAAGTATTTTACTTGTAACAGCTTCCTGCAAACTTGAAATTCCTGATACGGATAAAACGCAATTCACTCCAGAACCAACGGCGGCTTCGGTACCGAGTGGATTAATTGATAAAGTGACTGGGTTGGCCGATAGTCGTAGTCAGCCCGGTAACCTTTGGGCTATTCAGGAAGGAGGTACTCCGCTGGTACTGACAATGTTGGGACAGGATGGCACTATAAAAGGGAGTATCAGTGTGCCAAGATTTACGAATCGGGATTGGGAGGATTTAGCCATTGGGCCTGGGCCGACTGAAGGAACGAATTATCTGTATATTGGCGATATCGGCGATATAAACGTACAGAACAGTATCTCTCAGATTTACCGATTACCTGAGCCGCCAACGTTAAGAACAGCCATCACGCAGATTGAGCGTATTAATTTCCAGTACCCCGATCGGCTACAGGATGCCAGAGCAATGTTTGTTGATCCCCTGACCAAAGATATTTACATCGTTGCCAATCGCAATCCCAACGTCCATTTATATCGATTACCATACCCGCAAAATATCAATGCAATAACTGTGGCCGAAGCGTTTGGCGAGTTACCGATCGTTTCCCCCGTGACAGGAGCTACCATATCGCCTGATGGGAGCGAGATCCTGGTACGAACCTATACTCAGGTTTACTACTGGAAGCGCAAACCCAATCAGAGTGTTGCCGACGTTTTACAAAACACCATTAGTCGGCCAGCGCCTTTGTCATCGGAGCCTAAAGGTGAAGCGATCTGCTTTGATAAAGATGGGAAAGGCTATTTTTCCCTTAGCCAGAAAACCTCAGCCGCATCCGTAAATTTATATTATTACAAAAAGCTGTAAATCAGAAAGTTAATTGCTGCGGGAAGTTTCGAAGGCATATACAGCAAGCGGTCGACTCTACCTGAGTCGACCGCTTGCTGTATAAAAAATGAAATGGCTTGTTATTTCCTGGTTGAATCGGGTTCAACAAGCTTGGTTGTGTCGCTTACCACCAATGTGGTATCATCGCTAATCAATGTATCGTTTTCGATCACGGTGGTCGTATCCGACTGAGCCTGATCTGTTTCGGTTTTCTTCGACTGGCAGGCTGTGGTCATGGTAATAACTGCTGCAAAAAAGAGGGCTGACTTAAGTTGTTTTTTCATGGTAATCCGTATTTGAATGGCGAATCAGATTGTCGACATTAATTCAGACATACATGGAAAGTAACCCGCTAAGTCAATTAATTATACATTAATAAAGCCATCATTATTCTTCGAGGACAGATTTGGTTTTGCTGGTTTGTTGTTCATATCATCAGCATTTTCTAAAGAATTAAGAATTTCTTTCGTACACAAATACGCCCAAGCCAGTCAGGTTCGGGCGTGTTTGTGTACTCTATAGGTGTGGATATAATCAACTAGGGTTTTAGCAACTTCACTTGCTGACGCTGTGACGATGTACTTACATTCAGCAACAGCAATCCTTTGCCATTGCCTATCGGTACGCTGACCCGTTCAAGTAGACCTGCCTGATCGATGTGGTGTTGATGGAGCATATGGCCCTGAATGTCAATCAAATCTAACTGAACTGCCTGGCCAGATGCACCACTAATTTCAATTTCTGCCGATTTGCCTTCTATTGGATTACCAAGTGCCCGTACCTGCAATGCTGCCGTCGGCTCTTCTGCACTTAAGCGTGCCCGACCACAGGCTGCTTTCAGGTTCCACACATAAGTTACCACCTGGCCATTCTGACGAGCCATCAGCGTAAACGGCTGAACATCATTGGCGGTACGACTATCCTTGTCCACAAATTGATCCGGATTGGTTGTCCAGCCCGTTATACCAATTGCCTGAAACTCAATCGGAGAGCTATCACCACCACTTGTGTTGAAATGGAAAGCTCCCGTTCCGCAATCATAGGTAGGGGCCAGTAAGGTGAGCGGGCCTGTAGGTGGGTTAGGCGGATTATTATCACCTGTAACAGTGAATTTAAAGGTAGTCGACGCTGATCCACCATTAGCACTGGCTGAAGCCGTTACAATGTAAACACCCGCCGTAGTGGCTGTACCGACCAGAACCCAGGTAGGAATCGTGCTTCCGCTACCCTCCTGTCTGAAAAAAGTAGACACTCCTGGCGGCAAACCTGATGCATTAACACCCCAGCTTGTGGTCAGGGATGAGGAGAAATAAGTGCCGATCGGGAAATAAACGCCCTGCCCAACAGCCACCGTTTGGTCGGGTATGGTGCGCACCGAGACGGGATTAGACGGGTTAGCGCAGTGGTCTTGTCTTGACCATGAGTAGGTAACGACCTGACCATTTTGACGGGCTGAGATCATAAATGGTGGCGTATCGGCACAGGAGCGAGCACACTGATCCAGAATATGGTCGGGATTGGTCGTCCAGGAAGTAATTCCTGGTGCCTGAAACTCAATCGGAGAGCTGTCACCACCGCTCGTATTGAAGTGAATGGCTCCTGTCTGGCAGTTGTAGGTCGGTTTAAGCAGCGTTAAGGTACCGCCACCGGGCTGCGATGTATTCGAAACAGTTATCTTAAATGTAGTGGTTACTGGGTTGCTCCGAAAGGCACCGGTACTGGCCGTAACCGTCACCGTAAAAACACCAATAGTAGTTGGGGCTCCTAAAATAACGATGGCCGGTGTGAATTGCAGATCATTCGGGCGGTAGAAGGCATAAAGCCCGTCTGGTAAACCCGTGATGTTGAAGGCCCAGTTAGACATGTAGTTTGGTACATTGACCGTTGGGTCGGTGAAGTACGAACCGACTGGAAAGCCCGATCCCGGAACAGATTGCCCTATCGTCAGAAACTGGTCGGGAATAGGCTGGTTCAGTATGGGCGGCTGTGGGGTTGAGGGATTGGGATTGCTACAGGCCGCTTTCAGATCAAAATTATAAACTACACTCACTCCACTCTGAGTAGCTGTTATCTGAATTACTTTGGGGTCGTTTCGCAAGCCCTGCTCAACGACGCCAAAATTATCGGTAGCCGATGCGCGGGTGATACCCGGCGCCGAATAGATAATGGGTGTGCCGTTTCCTCCACTCGTGTTAAAAGTTATAGCCCCTGTTTGGCAGTTGTAGGTAGGGGCAAGCAAGGTAAAGTTACTAATCGGTTGGGGAGGGGCGGTTTCTGCATTAAGTTTAACTAATTGAATGGCGGTAGTAACGAAAACAATACTGCCATCGCCTGCCGTTCCGATATCTGTCAAAAAGCCATCAGATGGCCCATCGAACGTTCGTTGGGCAACAACTTTCAATAAGTTAGGATCGTTCAGGGGAAGGGCAGCTGTACTAACTTTTAGAATTCGGGGGTCGGCTCCGTTTTCCTTCGATGTGTTGCCCACTGCGTAGTATTTCGTACCATCTGGGTCGGTATAGGGAGTAATAAACGTTTTTGACGGGGGTAGACCGAGCGATCTGGCTCGTTTAAAATTGCCGTTCCAGTCCAGTTCAAGGATGGCTGATTGGGAGGGGCCTGCTACCGGTGAGCTAGGGGGGATGCCGATGCCGGCCAGTGCATACCCGTTACCATCGGCGGCAAACGTTACGTCAGTGACCACAAGAAGCTCGAGCAGTGATCCCGGAGCGATGCCGTTGTAGCCACCTGCCATGGGCAAATGATCCAGTAACTTTTGCCAGGCTACATTCCCGTTCCCATCAAGTTTGGCAACCCAGCCATATGTACCTATCGAGGAAAGGTTATTAAAATCCCTATCGGTGCCCACACTGCTATAATAGCCAACGACCAGAAAACCTCCATCGGGTGTATTGATGACGGCTTCTCCTTTAGTCAGGCTATTATTGGGGGTAGGAAGATTAGGGTCTGGGTAAGCAAGCTGTTTTGTCCAGGCTCCCACTTTTTGAACAGTCAACACCTTCGTACCGTCCAGATTTTGACTGTTATTGAGTAGTAATGCTCCGCCGTCTGGCGTACCAATCAGATCGTCGTTTGCCGGATTGTTGTTTCTTCCGCCCTGCTGGCCACTAGCATCGACACTGGTAAATATAGGGAAGGACGAACCATACTCTGACCCCTCCAGTACTATACCCCCGTCTGTAGTGGGAGCTGTCAGTCCAATACCAGCAATGTAAGCATAGCCACCAACGCAAGGGCAGTTAATCGGTAATTTGCCTGCCAAAAAGGAGGTGCCAGCCAGCCAGCCCGTTTCAAAGATTTTGTTGCCCTGCAAATCGTATTTTACGACATGGGGAGTAGCATCCGACGTTACAATATTGCCGTCTGTTGTTACTGACAGCGTTAATCCGAGACGTGCCCATTGGGCATCAGGAATCGATTGCGCCCAGGCCACGGGACTGCTAACCAGCCCCAAACTGAGCAGGGTCAGCAAAACGCCTGTGACCAAAAGAGTATAAATTTTTTTCATGTCTGTAAAAAATTAAGGGTGTTTGTTGTACGTAAAAAAAGCCCGGCTAATCTGGCCAGGCTTCGAATGTATAACGTTCGTATAACAGATAATTGACCGAAGAATATATTGTCCCCCAATTGATAGTAAAAGTCTCAGAGTTTATAGAAAATCATCGACTAGGCTTTGCTAAGGCCGTTTGCTACAAATTCTGTGGGGGTTTTCTGATAAAATTCTTTAAACACCATCGTGAAATAGGATGGTGTTTTGAAACCCGCCAGATAAGCCGTCTGCGAAGCATTGTGACCAGCGCGTAACAGATCGGCCGCTTTGCGCAATCGATACTGACGAATCAATTCGTGAGGATTCAATTGGACGAGACTATGGATTTTTCGATAGAGCGTTTTGCGGCTCATGGCTAACTGATCGGCCAGCCAATCGACATTCAGCAAAGGATCGCTGAGGTGGTTTTCGAGGAGTTCATAGACCCGGCGCAGAAAGGCATCTTCCACTATGTTGATGGGACTGGGCGTGTCGGGCTGAGAAAACTGTTGCCGATACTGATCACGTAGTTTCTGCTGACGGGAAATCAGATTACGCAGGCGTAGGTGCAATTCGTCAAAATGAAATGGCTTCGACAGGTAGTCGTCGGCCCCTTCCTGTAAACCCTCGATGCGGCTGCTGTGAGCTGCTTTGGCCGACAGGATAACGACGGCAATATGGTCAGTATCGGGGTGGTTTTTGATGAGATGGGTTAGCTCATAGCCATCTTTTCGGGGCATCATCACGTCTGAAATAACGATGTCCGGCAGTTCAGCCTGCGTCAGTTGCCAACCCTCTTCACCATCGAAGGCCCGCAGAATTCGGTAAGTAGCCGCCAGTTCACTAGCCAGAAACTCACTTAACTCGGCATTGTCTTCCACAATCAGTAGCAGCGGTGTTTGATCATCAACCGGCAGATTACCGGGCAAGTCGACGGCCACCGGAAGCTGATCCATTGCAATAGGTTCTTTGACGGGTAAAACAACCATTGGCACTTCGGCAGTGGCCGCGGCAGGCTGAACCGGCAAGGTCAGCATAAACGTAGTACCAGCGCCTGGCTGACTGTCTGCGCTGATTGTTCCCCCTATCAGATCGACAAGTTCCTTGACAAGAGCCAGCCCGATACCCGTACCTTCATACGCGCGTGTTTGTGAGTTATCGACCTGGTAGAACCGATCAAAAATATGGGGAAGATTTTCGGGGGAAACCCCAATGCCCGAATCCGCGATGCGAATACTTATACTCGAAATGTCGTCTTCTACAGCAGCAAGGTTTGGTTTGAGCGTAACCGTTACATGCCCACCCTTACCCGTAAATTTCATCGCATTCGATAAGAGATTTGTCAGAATTTTTTCCCACTTGTCGGCGTCGAACAAGTGTTCCTGCGTGAAACCATCGGCAGTATACGTCAGCGTTATTCCTTTCTGCTCTGCCAATTGTTGGAACGACTCAACCAGGTTATGGACAAATTCGGTTATCTCGCCCCGCATCAGTGAAATCGCCATATGGTGTGCTTCCAGTTTAGAGAGATCCAGTAACTGGTTGATCAGGCGAAGGAGCTGATCGGCATTGCGTTTAACTAACCCTAACGTCTGACGGGTTGGGCCGTCGAACCGGCTTTCCTGCAGGAGTTTTTCAACCGGCGACATAATCAATGATAATGGCGTCCGGAATTCATGGGTTATGTTGGAAAAGAAGCGGGTTTTTAGCTCATCGACGGCCTTAAGCTGTTCGGCTTCCCGGCGATTGAGTTCCATGAGCTGTTGTTGCCTGATCCGATTGGTATAAAACCGGATATATCCCCAAATGGCTCCAATGGTCAGCAACGCATAAAAGCTGTATGCCCACCAGGTTGCCCACCAGGGTGGATGAATAATGAGACGGATAGAGGCTCCTTTCTCGTTCCAGATTCCATCGCTATTAGCCGCCTTGACTCGGAAGGTATAGGTGCCCGGCGATAGATTTGTGTAGTTTGCAAAATGACGATTACCATTCTGGACCCAGTTTTTGTCTACGCCTATGAGCTCATAAGCATACTGATTATGTTCAGGCTGCGTGTAGGTCAATGCCGCAAAGCCGAAGGACAGGAAGTTTTCATCGTGGTTTAGGGTGATCAGATTGCTGGTGAGAGGCCGGGGCTGATCCATTACGTTAAGGGCCGTAATGTAGACCGGAAAGGGTCTGGTATCATCGCGGATGCTATCGGGATTGAAATGAACAACGCCGTTCAGACTTCCGAAATAAAGTTGGTTCCTATCACGAAAGATCGCATTGCGCAAAAAATCATTGCTGGGCAGGCCGTTATCCGTACCGTAGTTACGAACCGCTCTGGTGCGGGGCGAGTATCGACAAAGCCCCTTATCGGTGCTTAGCCATATGTTACCGGCATTATCGTTGGTAATACCCACCACATTGTTACTGGGCAGACCATCATTAGTTGTGATGGCGGAGAATAATTTAGTTCGTGGATCAAATCGATTCAAGCCACCCAACTGCGTTCCGACCCAGATAATTCCTTGTTTATCTTCGTAAATGGTCTGCACATCATTGCTGTTCAGGTGACCTTTAGGGCCTGCTGTATAGCGTGTGAATCGACCCGTTCGTGGGTCCATCCGACAGATACCCTGCCGCCTTGCCAGAACCCATATATCACCTGTCCGGCTGGCCAGCAGGCCATATATATACTTGTCGGGCAATCCATTCGGATCATTGGGTTTGTATTTATAATAACGATACCGATGGGTACGGGGATTAAAGGAAGCGATTCCGGACGTTGGCTCGACGTCGCCCCCGATCCAGAGATCTCCCGTTGGTGCACGACTGATAAAAACAGCTGGTATTTCAGACGGATAGCCGGTATAGGTGCCCGAAGCCTGATCAAAATAAAACAACCCCTCCCAGGTTCCGAGCCAGACGCCCTCCGTACCGTCGGGTTGAAGGGCCTGTATATAATTCTTCTTCTGGCTAGTAATACTGGACGCCAGTTGCTGAGGGGGGATTATCTGTGGACGATTTGTGGGTGGTTCAGTCCGATAAACACTATACCCATTGCTGATCCAGAGATGTCCGTTATGATCGGGCAACAACGCAACGACTTTGTTTTCCGGTAAGTTTGCCGTACCCTTATTTGGCCTTACCTGATAGGTTATAAATGGCTTATTGACAATAGCCTGTCGATCGATGCCATTATCGGTTCCTACCCAGAGCGTACCGGCCCGATCATGGTAAAGTGACTGAGCACTATTGCTACTGATACCCTTCGAATCGTTGGGGTCGGGCCGGTATGTAAAAACCTGCTGTCGGGCCGGATCAACCCGATGTAAACCGTTTGTTGTGCCCACCCAGATATGCCCCTTCTCATCGCCATGAATTGAGTTCAAATACATGAATGGGTTGATTTGCCCATCTGGATTGTAGGGCTCTGGCCGAAGAGGTTGCTGACGCAGATCAAGCCGAAACAATCCATAGCCAGCTGTTGCCGTACCGAGCCAAAGCACCTGTTGCGAGTCGAGATAAAAGGCAATAAATGTGGGTTCCTGCTCGCCGGGAGGGAGGTGGGCGGGTATGAGTGTATAATGCCCTGTTGCCCGGTCAAATAGATACAAACCCCGCCAGGTTGCCACCCAGAATCGGTGCTGAGGATCTTCAAATACGGTTTTAATCGTTGCCTGGGGATGGGGCAGGGGATACAGCGTGAAACGATGAATGTCAGGTTCGTAGCGGGCTAATCCACCTAAGGTGCTTAACCATAGCTTATGCCGGGAGTCTTCATAAACAGAATGCTGGTAATTCCATCGGTTGGCATTGCTGGCCTGAATCGGGTGCGGAGTAACGCGCCCTGTCTGCTTATTTATCTCATGTAAGCCACCTTCAGTTACTGCCCATAACCGGTTGGTATGGTCTTCACACAACCCCGAAATAAAGTTGTTTTGAAAGCTATGGGCGCGGTCATTCGGGTTGGGTTGTAAACTGGTGAAAGTGTAACCATCATATTTGTTTAGTCCGTCGTTTGTGCCAAACCACATGAATCCTTCGCGATCCTGAAGAATGCAGTTGACTGAATTATTGGAAAGCCCGTCTTTTATGGATAAATGTTCGAAGTGCTTGTTTATTGATTGTTCATTCACCTGCGTTGTACTGATCTTTCCAGAACGGGTTGTCTGAGCGAATTCCGGAAGTACGGGAATCATCAGGATCAAAAGCAAGTATAGGCGCCCCATAGAATTGGCAACAGAATAAAGACACTAAACTATGCACAGAAAAACTTTCTTATTTGCCGCAAATGGCAATCGACAAGCTGAAAGCGCTGCCTAAGTAAAGGAAATTACTTAACTGCTGCAATGATTTTTGTGTAATAGGGCCTTTATTGTTGTTAATGGCTAGTACTCTTCCAATTTAATGGTTAGATAAAAATAGCTACCTTTCCGACATGGGCCAAATCGCTAAACCGTTTGTGCTGTCGGAAGCCGATCTCACAACGCTTGACCAACTCGTTCGTAAAGGGAAAGACGCTGCCCGTAAGTTGACCCGAGCCAGAGCCTTGCAGTTTTCCCATCAGGGGCAACACCCACTACAGATTAGCCAATCGTTGGGTATCAGTCTGGCCACGGTCTTCAACTTGCGTAAACGCTTTCAGCAAGAGGGTTTGCAAAGAGCCATTGGTGAGAAAGCCCGACCCGGCCAACCCCGCAAAGTGACCCCCCAAGTGGAGGCTCATATCACTCAAATCGCCTGTAGTGAGGCTCCTGATGGGCGTACTCGCTGGACAGCAAGTCTGATTAATGAACGCTTAGTCAAACTCGAGATCCACATTGATGACGAGTCGGTACGTTTAGCCCTAAAAAAAGTAAGCTCAAGCCATGGCTCAAAAAGCAATGCCGGGCCGCCGGGCGGTGCATCGGGCAAGTAGATGGTGAATACTTGGCCAAAATGGAGAACGTTTTGGCCGTTTATAACCAGCTAACTCCACCAGGCCGAGCGCGGTTATGCTTTGATGAACGACCGTGTCAATTATTGGATGAGGTGATAGCAGCCCGACCCATTCAGCCGGGAAAATCCGCTAAAGAGGATAATGAGTATGTCAGAAAAGGAACGTGTGTGGTATTATTAGCTTATGATACGGACACAGGTCAACGCTACACTCAAGTGCGCAAGCAGCGCACAAAGGCCGATTATGCAGAGTTCATGCATCAGATAGTGACAACTTACTATGCTGATGTTGAATACATTGATTTGGTGCAGGACAATTTGAATACCCATAAATATGGTTCCTTTTATGAGCATTTACCGCTAGCCCAAGCCCGATTATTGAGTCGCAAATTGGTGTTTCATTATACCCCTAAGCATGGCTCTTGGCTGAACGCAGCGGAGATCGAATTTTCGGCATTGGCCCGCCAGTGCTTGAATCGGCGCATTGGCAGTCTGGAGGAATTGGAGCGGCAGGTCAGCTTTTGGGTCAGTGAGCGCAATCAACGTGCCGTTAAGGTGCATTGGAGTTTTACCCCAGCTACGGCTGAGGATAAACTCAATCGGTGGTATGAGCAAGTCAATCCAGCTAATAAGGTAGATTGATGTAAGGATTAAATTGGATGAGTACTAGGGTAAATTGACAGACGTAAAAATGTGCTGAGCAAATTGATCGGGTCGGATATTCATCCCCTGTGAAGCAGCTAATTAGCATGTATTTGGGGTAAGTAATTTTTATGATACAGATGTAGTAAATTGGTTTATGTTTTGACTTTATAAGTATGTAATAAGGTTGGAATGTAACCAAAAAACGCCCGGACATTTTGCGCCGAGCGTTTTTGTTGTAGTTACTGACCCGGATAACGTCTGTTGGTCGTATCCTGGCTCTTTATTTACAGGTTGTGACAACGGTCAGGCTGCTGCTCGTAATAGTATTGGAAATAATATAAGGCTCTACATCGTCTCCGCAGACGCTTTTTTCGATACGGCTAGGCTGTGTAGTCTGGGCACTATACGTCAGGGTTTCACAGGTTTTACAGTTTTTCTTTTTGAAAACTCCCCCTTCGCATGCCATCAACCCAATAGTGGCGAGCAGAATTAGTTGTATACGTCTCATAATTAGCTGGTTCATTAGTTAGTAGCAACGGCGCGTCCAGAAACCGGTTTCTACCAACCGATTGATACTCTTTGTGTTAATAGGGCGTGAAGAATAAACGCCGTACTGAAGGCAGTTGTTTTTTTAACGAGCGAATTGGTAAGAATTATATAATTCCTGAATAGGTTAAACAGTAGCTTTCCTCTTTTGACACGTTCATGGTAAGTTGACCAGAATATAAATTTTCTGAGATCATGGATTACTGGTTACATGCTATAGTTGAGTCTGATTTAGCTCAGTCGTGAGGCATTTTTTATTGATATATCAAAAAAAAGATAAACTATTTAATGGAATTATAATTTATGCAAACGTTCCCGCAAACGTTTGCATAAATTATAATTATACTATTTCTATAAAATATAAAATAAAACATAGTATTTATAGGCCTGCATGGGGAAAACACATGAGTAAACTCCCCTGATCTCTCACGTTTTAATACTTAGAAACCATCCGTATTATTTCTCATTTTGTATTTTTTCTATAAACAGTACTTTGTAAATTCTTTCGAATACAGGGTAATGGCTCAATGGACCAGAACTAATATTCAATCCGCAAAAAGGGGATAACCAGTCCTCTCGCTACTTTCTTTTCCGGAATTTTTACCATTTAACTTTTATGAATCCAATGAAAAAACGATTATTCTATTTGAAATTTAGGACAAGTATAGCTTGGCTATTTTTGTTTCAACTCGTTGTCGGATTCAACGCATTTGCGGGAACTGCCGACATACCCGTTTCGGGTAAAATCACCGACGAAAAAGGTGACCCCCTGCCTGGTGTCAGTATCGTTCTGAAAGGAACAACACGCGGAACCACAAGCGATGGCAGTGGGCAATTTAAACTAACCGTATCCAATGAAAAATCAGTCCTAATTGTCAGTTTTGTTGGATACCTACGGCAGGAAATTACCGTCGGCAATCGTACTTCTATTGATGTTCAGTTGCAAAGCGACGATAAGGCATTGGATGAAGTTATCGTTGTGGGTTATGGTACCCAGAAGAAAGTAAATCTGACTGGTGCCGTTTCGACGGTTGATTCGAAAGCGCTCCAGTACCGACCGACTGCAACGTTAGCCAATGCATTACAGGGCGTTACGCCTGGGTTAACCATTACCCGCCAAAGTGGTCAGCCGGGTAGCCAGGGTATTCGACTTCAGATACGGGGTGTGACGTCGGCCAACGGTAACGTTGATCCACTGGTTATGCTCGATGGGGTAAGCGTTCCTATCGCAACGATGACAACGCTCAATCCAAACGACATCGAAAGTATCAGTGTCTTGAAAGATGCGGCCGCGGCCGCTATTTATGGCGCGCAGGCAGCCGGTGGCGTCGTATTAATCACTACGAAAAAAGGCAAGGCCGGTAAAGTAACGTTCGATTACTTGGCTCAGTACGGTACGGATTGGGCAATCAACGTTCCCGGCCGAATGAGTTTGATGGATGAAGCCCTATTCTCGAATCTGGCTCGCAAAAATTCAGGAAGTGCCCCGGAGTATACGGACGAAGAACTGCAACGCATTCGTGATGGCATACCCTATGTAGTCAATCCGGCAGACACGGGTACGTATCTGTACTACAACCAGCAGTCGCTGACGGACCAATTGTTGCGTAAATATACGGCCATGAAAACCCATAATTTCACGGCACGGGGCGGTTCTGATAAGGTCAATTTCCTGCTATCGGCGGGTTATTACGAGAAACAGGGAGTATTTAAAGTTGGGCCTGATAATGCGAAAAGGTATAATTTACGGCTCAATTTAGGAGCACAGTTAACCAAACATATCTCACTCGACACGCGGCTTTCCTATACGCTGGAACGCATTCAACAGTCGTCGGTTGGGGTAGATGGGCAAGGGCTACTTTATCAAGTATATCGTTTGCGAACACGAACGCCTTTCTTTACTCCCGAAGGGCGCTATAATGGTGCAGGGTCAGCCGCTACCGCTTATGGATTACTGGAATCGGGTGGTTATAATGATCAGAACAAGCGGCAGTTCGATGGCGTTGCTACCCTTCAGGCGGCTAACTTCGTAAAAGGCCTGACACTACGGGGCATTGCTGGCGTGCAGTACCGACCTGCAAATCGCGAAATTTTCAACCGGACTGTACCACTTTGGGGAAGATCCCGAATTCTGAGTTATGCGAATAATCCAAACTCTTACCAGGTTACGAATGAGTTGGTTCGGAACACCAATTTACAATTCCTGGCAACCTATGAACTGAAGTTGGGCGATAAGCATAACTTCACGGTATTGGGCGGTTATCAGTGGGAGGATTATCGGGAAGAGGGCGTATCCACAACATCGAGCAATCTGGTAAGCAATGATTTGCCGACGCTTAACCTCGGTGATGATCGAACCAAGAGCAATAGTGAATACGTAGGGGCGAGGGCCTTTCAATCTTTGTTCGGTCGGGTCAACTATAACTACGATGGTAAATACCTGTTCGAGGCTACCATTCGGCAGGATGAAAGTTCGAAGCTGGCAACCGGATTGCGTACAAAAATATTTCCGTCGGTATCGGCTGGCTGGAATATGCAGCGTGAAGAATGGTTTGCACGGGCACTACCGCTGTTTACCGAGTTCAAGCTCCGTGGTTCATGGGGTCGTCTGGGAGGAGCGTTGGGCGATAACATTGGATACTACGATTACCTGAGTCAACTGAGCCGCGGTTCTGGCTTAGTGCTGGGCGATTCGCGGACGTCGTATATCTTCCAGGGGTCGATTCCGTCGGCGGCCTTGTCCTGGGAAACCATCGAAACCAGCGACATTGGTATCGACCTCGGATTTTTCCAGAATAAGCTTCAGTTTACGGGCGATTATTACGTGAAATATAATCGCAATATGTTGACTCCCATGCAGTTGCCTGGTACAATAGGCATCGGTACGCCAAGGCAGAACAATGGTGAACTGAAATCATGGGGTTGGGAAACGGAGATTCGTTATCGCGGCCAGATCGGAAAAGATTTTACGTACTCGGTAGCAGCTAACTTATCTGATAACCAGAACAAACTATTAAGCTATTCGGGTCGTACGGTTATTGGTGCTGGTACCAACAACCTGATTGAAGGCTATCCTATCAATACCATTTGGGGTTATCAGACAGCGGGTTACTTCCAAACGGCAGATGAAGTGAAGAACTGGGCGTTCCAGGATAACCGTTCCGGAGCAGGAGATGTAAAATACATTGACCAGAATGGCGATGGACGCATTACAGTTGGGAAAGGTTCTGCCGCCGATTACGGAGATCTGACTTTACTGGGTACAACTACCCCGCGGTATCAATATGGGTTTACGCTGAGTGCTCAGTGGAAAGGATTCGATCTGACGATTTTCATGCAAGGTGTCGGCAAACGAAACTACCGTCCAGTAACAGAGTCTATCGCACCATTGCTGGTTACGTGGAAGCAGGCTCTGGCCATACACAGCGATTACTGGACCCCTGAAAATCCGAACGCGCTTTACCCTCGTCCCTATGTTGGCGCTACGCACAACTACCTGGCATCGGATAAATGGACACTAAACGCTAGCTACGTTCGCATGAAGAACTTGCAATTTGGTTATACGCTGCCAAGCACCTTAACGGAGAAGGTCCGCATTGCTCAGGCACGGTTTTTCTTCTCGGGTCAGGATCTGTTTACGATATCTGGCTTGAAAGCCTTCCAGGGCTACTATGACCCTGAAACTCGCGATAACGTGGAAAACGATTATCCGTTTTTCGCAACGGCTTCATTAGGCCTGAATATCTCATTTTAATGGGTTGTCATTCGTAGAACGAACCAAAGAATCTCAATGAAAACGATCATCAAATACATCGGTATTACCGTTACGATGCTTGCGGGTTTACCAGCCTGTGAGGTAGAGCGACTACCCGAAACATCCATCAGCGATCAGACCTACTGGCGATCGGAAGGCGATCTGAAATCTGCCGCTAATTACCTCTACACCTTTTTACCGGCCTGGTCGACTGAGGACGTTTGGTCGGATGATGCAATTGGTCTGGCTTCCAACAACATTAGCGATGGGTCAAGGCTGGCCCCGGCAACTGATGGAAACTATAATACCAACTATAACTTAATTCGGGCAGCCAACAATATTGTTGAGAAAGCACCACGGGCTGCTGCCAGTACCGATAAGGCAATCATTGATCGGTATACGGCCGAGGCCCGGTTTTTCCGCGCCTGGGGGTATTATAATCTGGTTCAGCGCTTTGGTGACGTACCATTGATCTTGAAAACGCTCGATGAAACCGCACCAGAATTATCAGCTCCAGCCAGTCCAAGAGCAGCCATTTTTGAGCAGATTTATCAGGATCTGGATTTTGCCGCGCAGAAATTACCCACGCATACTGTGTTAGGTACTGCCGATTTTGGACGTATCAGCAACACCGCAGCGCTGGCCTTCAAAGCCCGAGTGGCGTTGTTTGAAGGAACCCGTTCGAAATACCATAATTACGGTGAGCCCGCCAAGCACCTCAAAGCAGCTGCTGATGCCGCCAAAGCCGTGATTGACAGCAAACAGCATGACCTGTTTACGGGCGCTTACTTCGATCTGTTTCAGATGCCTGGCGAGGGGCGGCAAAATCGCGAAAATGTCATCGTTAAACAGTATGGCGTATCGCTTACCGAGCGGGTTGTAACACACAGTTATTATCGGGGCTCACTGGAGAATGGTAATATGAATCCGACCAAAAGTTTAGCTGATTCATACCTAATGAAAGATGGACTGCCAATTACCAAGTCGCCCCTCTATAAAGCCCCTGTGGTATCAACGGATGTGTTTGTGGATCGCGATACACGCATGAGCGATACATTTATGAAGAAGGGTGATCCAATGATGACCACAAAGCCAATCTTCGATATTGCTCCCCTGGTATTCAACAAAACGGGATTCATGTTCCGTAAAACGGCAAATGTTGATGACTGGAATACGCAGGCCTCAACGATTGACCGGCCAATACTCCGCTATGCTGAAGTATTGGTAACTTATGCTGAAGCATTGTATGAATTGAATGGCTCTATCAGTGATGCTGATCTCGACTTGACGGTTAACCGCTTGCGCCAACGGGGTGGAGTAGCAAAACTGACCAACGCTTTTGCTACGACCAACGGCCTGAATATACGGGATGAGATACGTCGGGAACGGCGGGTCGAATTAGCGCAGGAAGGTTTCCGGTATTGGGATCTGTTGCGCTGGAAGACTGCTGAAACCGAATTGCCAAAACCTGTTCTGGGTAACTACTTCTTTAAGGCTGAGTTCGGTACGGTGACGTCGGTAAAGTTAACGTCCGATAACTACATACTCGTACAGGAGGCCAGTTTCCGTAAGTTCGATCCGAACAAGGATTATCTCTGGCCTTTGCCGATTAATGAGATTGCGCTGAATCCGGCGTTAAAGCAGAATAAGGGCTGGTAAGGCAAACCCCGCCCTCAACTGAAGGCGGGGTGCACTTTTATCAACCTCCCTCTTTAAACCCGTTCCTGCCCTGGGACGGGTTTAATTCGTTCATCATACGGCTTCTGCCAGTTCCACATTATTGCCGCTATCGGCAGATACGGCCATTTTATTTCGGTAGAACAATCGGTATATAATCGGGAAAACCAAAAGTGTCAACACCGTTGCCGTCATTAATCCGCCAATGACGACAATGGCCAGTGGTTTCTGGGTTTCAGAGCCGATGCCGGTAGAAATAGCGGCCGGGAAAAGGCCAATAGCAGCCATGAGTGCGGTCATGACTACCGGACGAATACGTGACTGAACTCCCTCGCGAATGGCTCGATCGAGCGGCATTCGCGCCTGTCGGTTTTTGTTGAAGACCGAAATCAGAATGACACCATTCTGTACACAAATGCCGAATAAAGCAATGAAGCCCACCCCGGCCGAAATGCCGAAATTCATGCTGGTTACATGTAAGGCCAGGATACCACCGATCAGGGCAAAGGGAACGTTGAGTAAGACCAATCCTGCATCTTTAGCGTTGCCGAACGTAATGAACAGAATCACGAAAATGGCTGCAATGCTGATCGGTACGACTTTCGTTAACTGATCGGTGGCCCGTACCTGATTCTCGAATTCACCAACCCACTCGACCGAATAGCCTTTTTCGGGCTGGAGTTTTTCGCGAACACGTTGTTGCGCTTCAGCGATGGTGCTTCCCAGATCGCGGCCCCGGACCGAAAATTTTACACCAATAAACCGCTGGTTGAGGTCACGGTAAATAAAGGCGGGGCCGGTTACCTGTCGGATGGTGGCAATTTCTTTCAGCGGAATTTTACCCCCGCTCATTGTCGGCACCATCAGCCGCATAATGTCGTCGTCGCTCTGGCGGTATTCGGGCTGAAACCGCACCCGTATATCGAATTTTCGTTCGCCCTCGTACAGAATCGATGCTGTTTTTCCACCGATTGCCATCTCGATCACTGCCTGAGCATCAGCTGTCGATACACCATAGAGCGCCATCTTGTGATCATGGAACTGAATACTCATTTCAGGCTGACCGACGTTGCGGATAATACCCAGATCTTTGATGCCCTCAACGTCTTTGACGGCAGCCAACGCCTGATTGGCGTATTTCTCCAGTTCATATACATCCGGCCCGAAAATCTTTATGCCGTTACTGGCCTTATAACCGGCCACTGCTTCGGCTACGTTATCGATGATGGGCTGTGAGTAGTTATAGAGCACCCCGGCGTAACGGCGTAGTTTCGAATCCATTTCGTCGGTGAGCTGCTCGGTGGTAAGCCTATGTCCGGCAAGCCGTTCGGTCCATTCATCTTTTGGCCGTAAATCGACCTGAAACTGGCAGAAGTAGAAGCCGTTCGGGTCTGTACCGTCGTTGGAACGACCCACCTGTGAGAGCACCTGCTTAACTTCGGGAAACGACTTTAGATCTTGTCGGATGGTTTTGGCCATGGCTACACTTTCAGGAAGTGACATGCTCATGGGCAATTCGGCAGTCACCCAAAGCGCGCCCTCGTTTAGCTGGGGCAGGAACTCGGTGCCAAGCATTGTTGACGAGAAAAATGTGGCTATCATAAAGCAGATAGACCCAATCAGGCTCATCCGGCGGTGACGATAACACCAGCCAAACGCGCCCATCACAATTCGTTCGAAGAAGTTGACAATAGGATTGTTCTTCTCCCGTACATTTTTCTTCAGCAGGATGGAACAGAGCACCGGCACCAGTGTCAGGGTAAACAACAAAGCTCCCAGCAAGGCGAAGCCAAGTGTCCAGGCGAGGGGTGAAAACATTTTGCCTTCTACTTTCTGGAAGGAGAAAATGGGTAGCAGCGCCGTAATAATAATGAGCTTGGAAAAAAAAACTGCCTTGCCTAACTCGCCACCCGTTTTGCGAATCAGACCGAGTTTGGCCATTCGGTTGTAGCGAGTCATGCCGACCCGGTGGGCCAGGTGATCCAGCGACACAAATACCCCCTCGACCATCACGACCGCTCCGTCGATAATGATACCGAAATCGATCGCGCCCATCGACAGCAGGTTCGCCGACATCCCCCGCAATCGGAGACAGATAAAGGCAAATAGTAGGGCCAGCGGAATAATGATGGAGACGATCAGCGTGGTTCGCCAGTCGGCCATGAATAAAAACACGATAACCGTTACCAGCACAATGCCTTCGGTAAGATTGTGCAACACCGTATGCGTGCAGAATTCGATCAGATTGTCGCGGTCGTAGAAGGTGACCATCTTGACATCGGACGGTAAAATGCGCGTGTTTAGATCCTCAATTTTGGCTTTCACCCGACCGAGTACATCACTGGGATTCTCGCCTTTTCGCATAACCACGATGCCTTCTACCACGTCGTCGCTGGCATCCAGTCCAACCTGGCCAACGCGGGGCAAATTCGATTCGGCCACGTCGGCCACGTTTTTGACCAGAACAGGGTTGCCACCCATCTCTTCGATAATGATGTTCTCAATGTCCTGAATGGATGTCAGCAGGCCGACTCCGCGTACAACATAAGCCTGGCCGTTACGCTCGATCACATCGCCCCCAACGTTGATGTTGCTGCGCGTAACGGCCTGGTAGACTTCAAGTGGAGTAATGTCGTATTTGGTCAGTTGGGTGGGGTTTACCCGTAGCTCATACATCTTGTCGCGACCACCAAAGGCTACCACGTCGGCCACGCCCGGTACACTGCGGAGCTGTCGGTCGATCACCCAGTTCTGGAGCGTCAGCAACTCGCGGCTATCGCGGTCTTTGCTTTCGAGGGTATACCGAAAAATTTCACCCGTTGGCCCGTAAGGCGGCTGAATTTCGGGTTCGACACCATCGGGGAGCGATACGTTGCGAAGTAGGTTGTTGACCTGCTGACGGGCAAAAAAATCGTCGACATCATCATCGAAAATCACTTTCAGCACCGATAGACCGAACATAGTGGTCGAGCGTACATTGGATTTACGCTGGACGGAATTCATGGCGACTTCAATCGGTACGGTCACGAATCGTTCGACCTCTTCGGCCGAGCGACCATTCCATTCTGTTACAACGATAATCTGCGTATTCGTTACGTCGGGGAAGGCTTCGAGCGGGGTTTTTAAGTAGCTGAATACACCGGCAATGACCAGTGACGCCGTCATGAAGAAGATGAAAAAACGGTTTTTGAGGGAAAAACCGACTATGTTATTGATGAGTCTGTTCATAGAGAGTGGGGCAGAGGGCCAGGGAATAGAGAAAACTGCGGGAGTCTTTTTTTCTTCTATCCCTGGCCTTCTGCTCAGTTATTTAGCGCGTTGTAAACCAATAACTGATCTTTGGAAATGACTTTTTCGCCCGGTTTTACGCCCTGATTAATGTAGGCAATGCTACCCAGCGATTTGAGGACATTGACTTCACGGGTTTCGATGTCGGCGCGTCCCCGATAAACCAGAACGTAACGTTTCGACCGGTCGAAAATGATGGAACTGGCCGGTACGGTTGCCAATTGCCCGCCTGCTGCATACCGCAACGTGACGGTAGCGTGCATTTCGGGCTTTAACTTCATTGCTTTGTTGTTAAGTCGGATACGCACCGTCATGGCTTTCGTGTTCGGGTCGAGAACGGTATAGATTTTATCGACTTGCCCCCGAAATTCCTCGTCCGGATAACTGAGCGTTTGAATGGAGGCTTCCATGCCCTGCCGTACTTTACCAATGTCGCTTTCGTTAACATTGGCCAGCACCCATACTTCGCTGATTTGCCCGATCGTAAAGAGGTTATCGGCATTATCGGAGCGGAGTTGCATATCGCGGTTGACGTTCTTTTCAATGACGTAGCCCTCAATCGGTGCTTTGACCGTGTAAATCGACGATTTGCCAATACCATAAATCCGGGAAACTTCGGTGATGCGATTCACTTCGGCCTGTGCCTGCTCCAGTTCTTTCTGGGCCGACACGACCTCACGCTGGGAGGTGAGTTTTGTTTCGAATAAATCCTGAGCGACCCGTAGGTTTTTCTCGGCCAGCAGCAGATCTGACCGCGCCTGAATTGTTTGCCGTTCCAGATCGGCGACCTCGCCCGACCGGATAGAAGCCAGCGTTTGACCCTTATGCACATAATCGCCCAGCTCTACTTTCACTTCTTCGACATTGCCGCCAACCAGCGGAAATACTTTGATAACCCGATTTTCGTCGGCAACAACCTTTCCGACCAGGGTTAACTCATTGCGCACGGGCTGGGTCACGACGCTATCGAGCCTGATTCGGCTCATCATTGTGTCCGACAGTCTGAATGCTTTTTCTTCTTCATGGACTGGTTTGGGTTCACACGATATAAGCAGCAATACGCTCAGCGCGAACAATGGAATCGGGAGTCGATCAAGTTTCATTTTATTCCTTAAATAAGTCTTCGCCAATGAGGTAATTCAGTTCTTCGTAGGCCCCGACGCGGTCGGCTTTCAGTCGGTTGAGCTGTTGAACACTGTCGTTATAGGCTTCGATCATGTCGACAAATTCGAGCAGGGAGATGTTGCCTTTCTGGAAGTTGGTAATGACGCCCCGGTTCAATTGATCGAACTGTTCACTAAACTGCCGTTCGAGCCCCTGCACCCGTCGTTCAACTTCCCGAACCTTCTGGAGTGATGTAGCAACTTCATTACTAACCTGAATGGCGCGTTGTCGATGGAGTTGGCTCTGGTAACCGATCTGGCTACGAGCCGCCCGAATGGCGCCCTGATTGCGGTTGAAAAATGGAATGTCGGCCGAAAGCGACAGGCCGACGTAATTGTTAATATAACTTCCGGCCTGATCATAAGCCCCTCCGATTCGCACATCGGGTACCGCCAGTGCCCGCTGTAAATTGTAATTCAATTCGGCCTGGCGCGTCAGTGAAGCCGTTGCTAACAGGTCAGGGCGGTTGCGCAGGGCCATCTGCCGGAGTGAATCATCGGGTTGGATCGGTATACGGTAGCGAGTCAGGCTTTCTTCGGCCACCACTGGATTAATCGAAACATCAACCGACAGCAGCGTCCGCAGGGCCCGCTCGTCGTCGGCCAGTTGAAACACAATACTGGTTCGGTCATTACTGAGCTGAAACAGTAACGCCTTAAGCCGGAGCAGCTCGCGGAGCGATACATTACTGCGTTCGTACTGCTTTTCGTAGGCTGTTACCGTAGTTTGAAGGGTGGCCAGCTGCTGATCGAACCGGGCCAGTGTTTGCCGTTGAAAATAGATCGAATAAAACCGGGTTCGCAAATCGAAACGAAGCCCCCGCAACAGATCCAGCATTTCCAGACCCGTCAGGCGGGCTGCTTCTGTGGCTAGTCCAATACGCTTGTTGCGTTTTCCTGCGGTGTATAGCAACTGCTCAATGGCAACCGTTTTCTGCCCCTGACGACCAACATCCAGCAGGCGTCTGGTCTCGTTATTATAGGTGCTAAGCTCAACAGTAATGGTTGGGTTGTCGTAGAGACCTGCCTGAATGACCTGTGCCTGACTGGCATCGATCCGGAATCGCTCAGCCAGCAGTTGCAGGTTGTTTTTTAGGAACAAACTGTCAGCTTGCCGGAGCGTTAAAAATAATGAATCCTCTGGCGCAGAGGGTTGCGACGCCAGTGGGCGTCCCTGGGCTAACTGGGCAAAAAGAAAGAAACTGAAGAACGAAAGCAGCAACCGCATTTGACTGGATTAAATACGCTTGCAAAGGTCAGTCCGCCCAATTACAGGGCACTTAGAGATAACTTAGGGGAGGGTTAGAAATACATTAGAAATTAATTAGAGACTCATATATGCGGCAGTGAAACGGTAAATGTACTACCGATATTCGGTTGACTTTCGACCGAAAGTGTGCCCTGGTGCAGGTCAACAATTCGGGCGCAGATCGACAAACCAATGCCAAAACCATCGTAGTTCATGGCATTGGTTGCTCGATAGAACGATTCGAAAATATGCTGACGATCTTCGGCGGAAATGCCTATTCCATGATCATGTACCGCAATTCGGCAAACCTGGCTGTCGGTACTGATGCGTACCTGAGCCGTGTGATCAGGCGAGTATTTGCAGGCATTGTCGAACAGATTCAGCATCACCTGCTTGAGTAACCCTTCGTTGCCATTCACCAGCGTTTCCGTTTCTCCCTGTGGAATATTCTCGTAATCGATCTCAATCCGGTACGCTGGTTTGGCGCTCAGGAGTTCGTCTTTAGCCAGAAAAACGACATCGTCGGTGCGTACGGGCTGGAACGGAACGCTCTGAATCGACTCCAGCGTACGGGCCAGAAACAACAGGCTATTGGTGAGGCTAATGAGCCGGTCTGTATCCGACAGGAGATTAACCAGAACTTCTTCGTGCTCCGGCACCGTGAGCGGACGGCGCAGGCCAAGCTGAATTTCCGATTTTAAGGCAGCCAGTGGTGTCCGAAGCTCATGTGAAGCGTGTGAAACAAAATTTCGCTGTTGCTCAAAAGCTTGTTCCAGCCGTTGCAGTACATCGTTGAAGTTGATCGCCAGTCGGGCAATTTCATCCTGTCGGTTACCCTCGTCGAGTCGTTGCCGAAGATTCCGGGCCGTGATGGCCGATACCTGTTCATTAATCCGGCTGATAGGCCGCAACGATTGACCGGCGAAGAAAATACCCAGACCGATCGTAATGCTCAGGCCGCCTAGGAGTCCCCAGCCCAGTGTGAGTCGAAGATTCTCCATCTTGCTTCGCCCAAACTGATCATAAGCCGATGCCAGCACCACCAGATCGCGACCATTCTGCTGATACAGTAAGCCAATCAGTTCGTTATCACCACTGTATGTTTCGACTTCTTTCTGCTGTCGGACCTCGTCCAGCAAGTGAACGTTGTAATGAATTACCTGATCATCTACGCTGCTATAGATCAATCGGTTGCGGGCGTCGAAAACCAGCACTTTTTCGTTGAACAGGGCCGTTAGCGTATTGCGGTCAATGATTTTGAGCAATTTCTGGTCGACTTCGTTCACTTCGACAAGAAATCGAACGGTTGTGCGTCCTTTGTTTTTTAGCCGTTCATAGAATTCCTCCCGGCGGTAGGTGTCCGATACAAAGTAAATCAACACCGAAAACGCGATCAGAATGGACGCGACAATCAACGAAAACTGGAGCGCGATTCGGTTGCGGATCGTCATAAGTGCAACAGGAGTACGTGGCAGAAAGAGAACAGGAGATAGGCTGTTTACTCTCGTTCTTCCTTTAAAACATAGCCCATACCGGGTCGGGTATGGATGAGTTTAGGTTCGAAATCCCGGTCGATTTTCCGGCGGAGGTAGTTGATGTACACTTCCACTACGTTTGTACCCGGATCAAAATTAAGGCTCCAGACTGTTTCCGCAATATCGGCTTTGGGCAATACCCGACCCCGGTTGCGAATCATGAATTCCAGGAGCGCAAACTCACGGGCTGTCAAATCAATGATCGTGTCGCCCCGACGAACCTCTTTGGTTGTAGTATTTACGGTCAGATTGGCTACCTGCCAGATTTCTTCATTCTCGATACTACTGCTGATGGCCAAGCGCCGGAAACAGGTGGCCACGCGGGCAATGAGCTCCCGGAAATCGAATGGCTTTACGAGGTAATCATCAGCGCCAAGGGCCAGGCCCTCCACTTTATCTTCGATTTCGCCAAGGGCCGAGAGGATAATGATGGGTAGCGTCGGTCGCTCGGCCCGAACGGAACGACATACCTCAAACCCGTTTAATCCCGGTAAGTTCAGGTCTAAAATCAGTAGATCGATGCCCGGTTGCAGAGCCGCCTGCCGCCCATTGAGCCCTTCATAAACGACCTCAGTCGTGTAGCCTTCATCCTGAAGTCCCCGGCTTATATTCTGGGCAATACGCCGGTCATCTTCAACGATCAGTATTTTTTTGGCTGACATAAGTATGATTGTGGACTAAAGACGCTGGATGATGGATAAAAATCCCGGAATTTATTATCCATGATCAACCAGTTACACTCGATACCGTTTCAGGCTCAATAACAGAGCGGGTAATAGAATCAGGTTTGTCAGGCAAGCCATCAGTACAGTGGTTGCTACCAGAACTCCCAGAGCCGCTGTGCCGCCAAAGCCAGAGGCCGCAAAGACCGAAAAGCCGCCAGCCAGGATCAGTGCCGTATAAATCAGACTAACACCCGTTTCGTGAATAGCGGCCGAAATAGCCGCAGCCGGGGCTAATCCACGCTGTAGTTGCTGCCGGTAGCTGGTCAGGAAATAAACCGTTCCATCGGACGAAAGCCCAAACGCAATACTGAAGATCAGTATTGTCGATGGTTTGAAGGCAATGTCGGCATAGCCCATGATACCTGCCGTTACCAATAGCGGAATCAGACAGGGAAGTTTCGACAACAGAATGATCGGAACTGACCGGAAGAGTACCATACCGACCAGGGCAATCAGCAGAATGGCTATGCCCAGACTTTCGTACAGATTCCCCAGCAGGTAATCGTTACTTTTAAGAAATACCAGGCTATGGCCGGTCAGGCTTACCTGATAACTCGTGTCGCGGAAGAGCGAATCAAGTCGTGGCTGTAAGTTGCCCAACACTTCTTTCAGTCGAATGGAGCCGATGTCGGCCATCTGATAACTCACCCTGGCAACCTGCTTTGTGCTGTCCAGGTAGGCTCGGGTCAGTGATGATGATCTGGCACCAATAGGGGCTTCCGCTACCATGTCGCGCAGGGCCATAGCAGGGGGCAGTACATAGTATTTTGGTGCTCCTCCACGGTAAGACTGATAGGCAAACCGGATGGCATCGACCAGCGAACGAGGCTTTGAAAACTCAGGGTATTGCCCAATGATTCGTTCCATAGCCCTGATTTTATACAGAGCTTCGCCCGTTCCGGCCATAATTCCATTCGGCTTACGGGTATCGATCATTACCTCAAAAGGCAAAGCGCCTTTAAACTGCGCTTCAAAAAAACGCATGTCGTTGTATACCGGATCGTTTTTCGGTAGATCATCGACTACGAATCCCTCCACCCGAATCAGGGGAAGCCCCAGGGCACTGATGAGTGTAATAGTCGCAATCAGACTGTAGACTAAAGGGCGCTTGTGATGAACCCAGCCGTCGATGCGTGTTAAAATGCTTTGCCAGACCGTAATCTGCGACGACTCCTGTTGCGGGATTTTAGGGACGGGCAAATAGCTCAAGATAATCGGCACCATTAACAGGCAAATCACGTAAACCGCTAAAACACAAATGGCGGCTACCAGCCCGAATTCAACCAGTAATCGGCTGTTGGTGAAGTAGAATACGCCAAACCCAATGGCGGTTGTTACATTTGCCAGGAAAGAGGCCAGCCCAATTTCACGAATGGCATTTTCCAGAGCGAGTTGTTTCTGACCATGTTCGGCCAATTCAGCGTGGTACTTGTTAATCAGAAAAACACAGTTGGGAACGCCAATGACGATGAGAAGCGGAGGAATTAGACCCGTTAACAGCGTAATGTCATAGCCGAAAAGAACCAGTGTGCCCAGCGCAAAACAGACGCCCATCAATACCACCGTGAGCGAGATAACTACCACTTTCCAGGAACGAAACAGCAGCCAGACCAGCAGGCCGGTTACAGCGGCCGCCAGAGCCATAAACAGTTTCATCTCACCCGCTACCCGTTTGGTAACTTCGGTTCGGATGGATGGCAACCCTGAATAATGTATGGTAACGCCGGTCTTTTTGGCGAATGCATCACCGTATTTCCGGATTGTGGCAACAATGGAAAGCCGATCTTTTGTGTTGAGTTTTTTTTCATCGAGCGATACCGCCATCAAGGTCGATTTTGCTTCAGGATTAACGAGTAATCCATCATAGAATGGCAGGGAAAGGATTTTTTTCTCCAAACTGTCGACCTCCTGTTGCGACTGGGGTCGTTGCAGGACAACCTGATTGATGCCCCAGGTCGTATCTTTTTTGGCAATGGTGTAGAGACGGGTTGTCGACAGGGCATCTTTTACGCCCGACAGCTTTCGAACCTGCTCGGTCATGTCGTACCAGGCCTGATAGACGGGTAAATCAAACCAGCGTTTATCCTGCCAGCCGACTACCATCACCGACCCATCGATACCGAAGCGCCGTTTGAAATCTTCATAATGTTGCTGGGTGCTGTCTGATAACGGCAGTACGCGGGCAATCTGGTAGGAAAGTTGCAGACGAGTGCCCAGATAACCCATTGCAATTGTTACGAGAATGAGAACGCTGAGCCAGAATAACCGCAGTTTTAAAATCCCGCGGGCAATTGAAATCCACATAAGCGAGTAATGTTATAGAATGGTAACAGGCCAGACTACTGAGTCTTTTCTGTTAATCTAAGCCTGTACCTGATTCGAAAAGCCGGGCAACAGTGTTGGATTGATACCCGATCACGTAGAAAATACGGCCTTTTTTACGAACAAATACCTTTTGGGAGCATTTTGACAAACTCTCTTGATATGATAACTCAGGTTTTATGTTCGGTAGTGCAAAGATTCAGTGATTCATCAAACATTACAAATGATTACCCGCTTCGGTGGTACAGAACCCTACTAATTCGCCCAATAATACAGGAGGGTGCAGGAGAGAATCATGCGCCCCAGACAGGAACTTTCGGTTACTTTTCTTATATTCCTATTCATGCGCAGGAAACAATTTTCTATTCTGATTGTACTGGCTGCTTTTTGCTGGTTAGCGGCTGTACCACCTCAGCGCCCAACGCTTTACCTCATCGGCGATTCAACCGTTAAAAACGGTGGCGACAAAGGCGATGGAGGTATGTGGGGATGGGGTCACTATATAAACGAGTTTTTTGATACAACTCGTCTACATATTGAAAATCATGCCATTGGCGGCCGCAGTAGTCGTACCTTCCTGACAGAAGGACGCTGGACTAAAATCATGGCTAACCTGAAGCCCGGTGATTTTGTGATGATGCAGTTCGGCCATAACGATGCCGGAGCAATCAACGATACGAGTCGTGCCCGTGGAACGATCAGAGGAACGGGTGACGAAACTCAGGAAATCGATAATTTACTAACGAAAAAACACGAGATCGTGCATAGTTACGGCTGGTATATGCGGAACTATGTGCGGGAAGCCAAAGCGAAAGGGGCAACGCCAATCGTGCTGTCGTTAGTGCCGCGTAATGTCTGGAAAAATGGCAAAGTAGTACGATCTACCGGCGATTATGGAAGATGGGCTGCCGATGTAGCAAAAGCAGAAGGAGCCTATTTTATTGATCTGAACGGGCTTGTTGCGAAAAAATACGATGCCGTTGGTGACTCAACGACCTTACAGAGCACCTACTTTATGAAAGACCATACGCACACAAACGAAGCCGGAGCTAAGGTCAATGCAGCCTCAGTAATCGACGGATTGCAGCAACTTAAAGGGTGTCCATTGATTAAATACGTAGTGAGTAGATAGAAAAAGTAAAAATAGGTTGATCATTGGTCTATTGAATGCCTCTAATTGATTTATGGCATCCAGTAGACCTTTTTTTACAAATAATCTCTGTCTGCGTAATTGCCTTTTTGGGGATACATAAGTAAAAACACTCAATAAATGCTTTGCCAAGAATTAGTTGCCTGGCTTCTAAATGATTTTGTGCTAAAAAAAGTCGAATTAAGTTATCGATAAAAAAAAATAGTAACTTACGTATATGTATGGATTGTTAAAATATTAGATTAATTGAGTTTTTAAATTTGTTATTCATTGTTTTGTGTGCATAAAAAGAAAAATTGGTTATATGATAAGTTAGATATTTATTTTTTTATATGTTAAAAACGGTTAACATTTAATTATCTTTACCGATATAAAGATAAGAGTAGATAACTTGTTGGAGGTTTGCTCCCAGAAGCTTAGCCGTACTATAAAATGAAATCACTTTACCACGTTTTGGTTGCAGAAGATGATCCGTTTATTCGCAAAGTGCTGCGACAAACGCTAAAAGATGAATTCGAAGTAACCACAAAAGAAAACGGGATCGAAGCCGTGAGCTGGCTGGAGGAGGGAAATCCCGTTGATATTATTTTGTCTGACATTCAGATGCCGCACATGGATGGTAAAGACCTGATCCGTACGTTACGGGCTAGTCCGCTCTTTCAGAAACTACCTATTATTATTCTGTCGACATTTTCTGATAGCGATACACGGATTAAATTCCTGAAACTGGGCGCTGACGATTATATCGTGAAGCCATTCAATCCAATAGAGGTTAAAACCAAGATCAGGAGCTTGTTGCGTCGGATTGAAACACAAACCGGTGACCTGTCCTGAATTCGCCCTTACATAACGACGAACCTTAATTTCCGACGAACATGCAGGAAGTAAAAGAAAACGTCAAGCCGTTTCGGGTGCTTTATGTGGAAAAAGACGAGCGACTGGTCAAGTCGTTTCAGGAGGCATTCCAGGCCCAGATTGACGTCATTAGTGTACCCGATGGGCGGACGGCCTTAGCACATGTAGATGGGCGCGAACCGATCGATCTTGTACTTTATAATGATGATCTGGATAGCATCAGTTTTCTGAACGGATTGGTTGCCAGGCATACAACCAGTCAGCTGCCAGTAGTACTATTGACGGATCGAACGAATATTGATCTGACTGTAGACCCTTTTCATGGGCATGTCATTGATGCATTTCCGCATGATTATTCGGAGGATGCGCTGCGTATTCGACTGTCGTACCTGATCCAGAAAAAAGCATACGGGCAAAGTGGCTACGTCAATCCAAAGTCGTCGTCGATTCGTATTCCACTTGGAAAGCGACTCTTCGACATTGGTGTTTCACTGTTTATCCTGACACTGATATCGCCTATTTTACTGGTAGTAGCCATACTGGTTAAACTTGACTCCAAGGGGCCGGTTTTCTATAGCTCTAAACGGGTCGGAACAGGATTCCGGATTTTTGATATGTACAAATTTCGAACGATGAAGACCGGTGCCGATCAACTTCTGGCCGGAATGGCATCGCAGAACATGTACAATGCACCAGCCGCCGAAAAGCCAGCCGACGAACGGTGTGAAGAGTGCCAGCTGGCCGGTACGGAGTGCCAGCGTCCTCTGTTTATGGACCAGAAACAAATCTGCGAAACACTGTATCAACGCGAACAGAAGGCAAAAGCGATGTTCTCGAAGTTTAAAGAAGATCCACGTGTAACCCGCCTGGGTAAAGTACTTCGAAACACCAGTATCGACGAACTCCCTCAGTTATTCAATATTTTGCGGGGCGACATGTCTTTTGTCGGCAATCGGCCCCTGCCACTCTACGAGGCCGAAAAACTCACCACCATTGGTTACGCCCGCCGTTTTGCTGCTCCGGCTGGCTTAACGGGACTCTGGCAGGTTACGAAGCGCGGCAAATCAAAGGTGTCGGATCTGGAGCGGATTCAGCTCGATGTGCTTTATGCAAAACGCTATTCGTTTCGGACCGATATGCTTATTCTTCTGAAAACGCTCAAGGCAGTATGGCAGAAGGAGAACGTATAGATTCGGCCCCTCTTATTTCGCTGATTACCATCAACTACAATCAGGCGGTGGTGACCTGTGACATGCTGGAGTCTACCCGACAACTGACGTATCCGAATTTTGAAATTATCGTCGTTGACAATGGTTCTCTGGAAAACCCGACTGAGCGAATTCGGCAGGGCAATTATCCGAATGTGACGGTAATCGTTAGTCCGGATAATCTGGGCTTTTCGGGTGGCAATAACCTGGGGCTCAAGCATGCGAAAGGCGACTTTTACTTTTTCCTGAATAACGATACCATCGTTACGCCCGATCTGTTGGAGACATTGCTGGAGCCGTTTCGCCGGGATTCAACCATTGGCGTTACTTGCCCCAAGATTCGCTATTATGACCAGCCGAACGTTATCCAGTATGCAGGATACCATCCGCTGAATTCCTACACGGGCCGCACCTGGGCAATCGGACTAATGGAACCCGATAAAGGCCAGCACGATCAATCGGGTCCTACTTATTTCGCGCATGGTGCTGCTATGATGGTTAGTCAGCCCGTACTGGAACAGGTTGGTTCACTGGATGATAGCTATTTTCTTTATTACGAAGAGCTTGACTGGTCGGCACGGATTCGGCGGGCTGGCTTTCAGATTTATTACCAGGCTGAAGCCCTGATTTACCACCGCGAATCGATGAGCGTGGGGAAAATGAATCCGATGAAAGTGTATTATCATACACGAAACCGACTGTGGTTCATGCGTCGTAATGTGACGGGATTTCCGTTGCTGGTTTTTTACCTGTATTACTTCGGCCTGGCCATTCCGAAGGCGCTCATCCAATACCTGATTCGCTGGCAACCGGCTTACCTCAAGGCCATTAAAGATGCCATTATCTGGAACCTGAAACACACAAACAAGCAAGCCAGGTCAGCATCGCCACCCCTAGCGGTGACGGCCTGACCTGGCTTTACGAACGACAATCAAATGGAACTACTGCTACTGATTTGTATCGGACTTGTACTCTACACCTATCTGGGTTATGGCGTAGTGGTTTGGGTGCTCATTAAGTTGCGGCCTAAACGTCAGCCCGTGGCTGATTCGCCGGATTTTACGCCAGATGTTACGCTTATCGTACCCGCCTATAACGAATTAGACTGCCTGCCCGCCAAGGTAGCGAACTCGTTAGGCCAGGTATACCCCCGTGAACACATTCGTTTCCTATTTGTGACCGAAGGGTCAACGGACAATTCAGACGCCTACCTGCGCACTACGTATGGCAATGCCGTCGAGATTCTGGGCGGTAGCGAACGGCGCGGCAAAGTGGCGGCTATGAATCGGGCGATGCAGCAGATTCAAACGCCCATCGTCATTTTCACAGATGCCAATACGCAGCTCAATCTGGACGCCGTCAAAAATATTGTGCGTCACTTCCGTGATCCTAAGGTTGGAGCCGTTGCCGGAGAAAAGCGAATTCAGACCGCCGACAGCGAATCGGCGGCTGGTTCGGGAGAGGGTCTTTACTGGAAGTATGAGTCTCAACTGAAAAAATGGGATGCCGAGCTGCACACCATCGTTGGCGCTGCCGGAGAATTGTTTGCTGTTCGTACCGAGTTGTATGAACCCGTATCACCGGATACGATTCTGGATGATTTTATGATTTCGCTTCTGATTGCAGAACGGGGTTATCGGGTCGCCTATGAGCCAGAGGCTTATGCGCTCGAACGGCCTTCGTTTTCCATCATCGATGAGCAAAAGCGGAAAATCAGAATTGCGGCAGGCGGCTTCCAATCGATGGTCTGGTTGAAAAACCTGCTGAATCCGTTCCGTCATGGACTGCTCACGTTCGAATATGTTTCGCACCGGGTGATGCGCTGGGCCGTTACCCCCATCTGCCTGCCACTGATTTTATTGCTCAACATCGGATTGGTCATTCGTGATGGCTGGGCATCGGGTTGGGGCGTGTTGCTGGCGGCACAGGTTCTGTTCTACGGGGCCGCCTGGCTGGGATACATCCTGGAAAAACGTCAACTGCGCTGGAAAATCGTTTTTGTGCCGTTCTATTTCACGTTTATGAATGTATGTGCACTGGCCGGTTTGGCCCGCTATTTGCGTGGTAACCAATCAGGAACGTGGGAGAAAGTTCGTCGGGCCAACGCAGTGGACGCGCTTATTTAATCGCTTTTGAGTGTACAGGGCATGGCACAATCCATTTTTTCACTGAGCAATCGATCATCGAACCAATTTTGGTTGTATAGCCTCGCTGGTGGGCTTTACACGGTTGGGGCTGGTTACCTGATCAGTAAGCTTGGTGGGGCAGGGGCTGTGCTGGCTATTCTGGCGCCCCTGTTGCTGGGGCTGCTGATCCTGGTGTTTCTGGAACCCCGTTTTGGCTTGTTTCTATACCTTCAGCTTTGCTTTATTGTCGGTTTTGCGCGTTTCGTGCATGTTTCCGTTCCGGCTGGTTTACTGGTCGATGGGGTACTGGCACTGACCTTATTTAGCCTGTTTCTGAATGGACAGCGCATGGAGTGGAGTCGGTTACGAAGTCCGGCTTTCTTGCTGGTGGCCATCTGGTTTCTGTATACCGTCATTGAATTGTTTAACCCGGAAGCCCCGTACCGTCCAGCCTGGTTTTTTCATGTTCGGGCTTTTTCGCTACACTGGTTTCTGGTGGCCTGTATGGTTCTGGTAGCCCCTATCACCCGGAAAGATGTTCGTATTTTTGTAAATTCCTGGCTGATCTGGTCGTTTCTGGCTGCGCTCTGGTCCTTCAAGCAGCAATACATTGGCCTGTCGCCCGACGAATTGGCCTGGTTATATTCCGGGAATAATGCCAAAACGCACCTGCTTTTCGGGCAACTTCGCGCTTTTTCGTTTTACTCCGATGCAGCTCAATTTGGGGCCGAAATGGCCGGGGCTACACTGGTCGCGCTCATTCGCGTTTTTGAAGAGAAAAAAGTACACTATAAAGTAGCCTACGCCCTGTTAACGCTGGTTTTCTTCTGGGGCTATGCTGTTTCGGGAACACGTAGCGCCTTGTTTGTCCTGCTCGCCGGATTTCCTTTCTATCTGATTCTGAAACGGGATTTTACGAAGTTAATCATTGGCGTTGCCTTTGCCGTACCCTTGTTTTTGCTCCTGATGTACACCAGCGTAGGCAGTTCCAACTATCAGGTTCAGCGAATGCGCTCAGCGTTGACGCCCATGAACGATCCTTCATTTATACTACGGCTTCAAAATCAGGCAAAGCTGCGTACGTACCTGCAGGATCTGCCATTTGGAGCTGGTATTGGTACATCCACCGATATGGGCGCCCGGTTTTCGCCCTGGCACTGGGCCGCGCAAATTCCCCCGGACAGCTGGTATGTCGAACTCTGGATCGAGACCGGGCGGGTTGGGGTAGCGCTCTATATCCTGATGCTGACTGGCCTGGCTGGTGTTGGGGTCTATCAGGTGTGGCGGCTCAAGGATCCGTGGATGATTAAAGTGATGTACGGTTTTCTGGCCGAATTTTTCGGTATTGCTGTAATGGGCTATTCCAATCCGGTGCTGGGCCAGTTTCCAACCAATAGTGTCGTCTTTATCAGTACCATTCTTATTGCCACCAGTTACCGGTGGGACACAAAACCCGAAACATCCGATTCAGAAATAGATCAACCTTTACCCGCACCCCTCCACTATGAAGCAATTTGATAGTATCATCTGCATTGCGCAAACATCCTGGAAAGGCGATTTTCAGAAGGCTGTCGTGCAACTTATGACAGAGCTTTCGGCTCGCCATCGGGTATTGTTTGTCGATTATCTGTATACGGTTAAGGATCTGGCGCAGGGAATGACTGGCCGACAGGATATTCCGGTTCGGAAAATCATGCATTTGAATAACCCGTTGGCCAAAATACCGACCGAACATGGAGGGGAGCTCTATGTCTGGACACCTCCCGTCATGCTTCCACTCAACTGGCTGGCGGCTCGCCCACACGATCAGATGCTTCACTGGAATACCGACCGGCTGGCTAGTGGTGTGCGTGATGTGATGCGTCGGCTAAATATGCATCGGCCGCTGGTTATCAATGCGTTTAATCCGGTTATTGGTTTGCCACTTTTGGGGAAACTGAATGAGTGTGCAACAATCTATTACTGTTTCGATGAGATTACAACCGCTGGTGACTGGATGAGTCGGCACGGGTATCGGTACGAAGAAGCGTATCTCCGGCGGGTCGATGCGGTCATTGCCACCTCAGAAACCTTGCGTCAGGATAAATCAGCACAACAGCCGAACACATTCTGTGTCAAGAACGGGGCCAATTTTGAACTATTCAATCAGACCCGGCTGCTGGCTCAGCAACACCCACCCGAAAAGTCGGTTGTAGGCTATCTTGGATCGGCGGATAATCGGGTCAACATTGACATTATGGAGTATTGTGCCCGAACCATGCCTGATGTCGAGTTCCAGTTTATCGGCGAAGTCCACGAACCTCAATTACCTGAACGATTGCGGATTTTTCCGAATGTCACCTTCATTCCACCCCATCAGCCTGACGAACTGCCGCCGTTGCTGGCCAAGTGGCGGGTAGGCCTCATTCCGTTTGTCTGTAACAAACATACGTATACGATTTATCCACTGAAAATTAACGAGTACCTGGCGGCTAGCCTGTCGGTGGTGTCAACACCCTTTTCGATACTCGACGATTTTGCTGGTATTATCGAATTAGCCGATACGCCCCATGCTTTTGCGGAAGCCATTCGGCGGGCACTTGCCGACACAGACCCCCAACGAGTACAGCAACGGGTCGAAACGGCTCAGGCGAACTCCTGGGAGCGACGTGCTTACGAATTTGAGGCTGTTATTCAGCAGATGCCAAAAGCCGTTTTCAGTGGGCAGCCGTCTGTTGACAGCAGGCAGTAGACAGTCTGGACCAGGCAGCATTCAGTTGATATTGCAAATGGCCTGCCGTCCACTGAAGACTAAAAAGAATAGTTTTTTTTTCGACAGCGAACAACATGAAGAAGTTTAAGATAGACCGACTTACCCACTTTGGCCGACAGTGTATGCTGGGGCTGGTTTTGTTGGCCACGGCGTATACGATAAGTTATAGTCAGGGAACGGTTCCTGCACAAACGACCCCGGTAAAACCATTGGCAACGCCCGCCGATGGTGTCCCTGTTGATAGCATGCCTTTTGATTTTCACAAGGATATTGCCCAGCAGTTAATCCCGTTTGAGGAGATGTATAAACTGGCATTAACCTATGCGCCATCCGTGAAATTTGAGAGTGCTGTCTCCAATTCGCAATTAGCGGCCTACCAACTCGCCAAACTTCAGATCTTACAGAATCTGAACGGGTTTGCCAATTATTCGACAGGCAATCAGGCGATTCTGTCAACGGGGACCAATGTGACCGACCAGTTAGGGCAGATTTCCAATGGTTACCGGGCTGGGGTTAACGTATCGATCAGTATTCATGATTTATTTGGGCGTCCCCAGCAGATTCGACTGGCCAGGGCTAATTATGAAGCTACGCAGGAACGAAAGCGAACCGCCGAAATTCAGCTAAAACGCGATTTATTCAATATGTATCAGGATCTGATTCTGTCTCAGCGCGTTCTGCAAATCCGGTTGCGCGACGATCAGGCATCGCTGGCTGCCTACCGAATTGCAGAAGTAGAATTGCAGAAAGGAAAGATCACACCCGAAACCCACGCGTTCAATAGCAACCGCTACGCCGAAACCCGCACAACCGTTGAACAGGCTAAAACCCAGTTCATCAAGAGCATGTATGCACTTGAATTATTCGTTGGAGTACCTATTCAACAACTGAAACGCAACTAAGCCATATGACACTCCAAGGACTCGGGCGGCTTCTGAAGCAGCATCTCATCTGGTTTATTCTGTTCCCATGCCTGGCGGCAGGAGCGGTCTACTATTTCATGCGGAATGAAACCCGGATTTATGAAACCAAAGCAACGCTCTATACCGGCTTTACATCAGGCTATTCACTGCGCTCTGCACAGGAAGGTTTTCAGGCTGATTATGCCGCTGTCAGCAATGCTTTTGACAATATTCTGACAACGCTCAACTCGAATCAGACCCTCTATCACGTGGGCGTTAATCTGTTGAGTCAGCATCTACAGCTTACAAAGCCAACCGAAAAGCAACTGTCGGCGGCCAGTTTTCAGGAGTTGCAGCGAGCCATACCCGCCAGTTTGCGCCAGTCGTTAGTGCGGGCGGGCGATCCTGAGTATACACGCATGCGGATCGATAGTCTCGCTCAGAGCCAGACCGATAATCCGATCAGAAAGCTGATTCTGGAATCAGATTCGGATTATTCACCCGAGCATATCAGCAAAAAACTGAAAGCAAACCGCCGAAATGGCAGTGATATGCTTGACCTTGAATACGAAGCCGAAGATCCGGCGGTTGCGCAGCAAACATTGACGCTGGCCATTACGGAACTGAACCAGCGTTACACATCGCTGAAAAGTGGCGAAACCAATCCGGTGGTCAAGTATTACGACGAAAAGGCAAAGCAGGCCAAAAAACTGCTTGATAATGCCGAATCGAAACTTCGGGCGTTTAACGTTCAGCATAACGTACTGAACTTTGAAGATGAACTGAAGACCCGGTCCGTAACCCGTGAGGCTTTAGTTACGGAATATAATGACGAAGTGATGCGAAATCGGGCAGCTAAAGCCGCCATGGATGCCCTGAGTCAGCGGATGACGCAGGGGGGAGTTTGCTCAAGATAAATACCGCGCTAACCGATAAGCAGGCTGAACTGACCGAGGCCGAAGCGCAGTTGATCAATGCCCGGACCAACAACCAGCCGCAGGCCGTACTGGACCGGTATCAGGCGAAGATTGATCAGGCGTCGGCTGATTTGAAACAGATTGCCCAGAACTATTTTGCCGCCGATAATACCTCCGAGTCGGTTCCAAAACTAAAACTGGTGAATGAGTGGCTGGCTAAAGTGCTGGAGTTTGAGGAATCTGGAGCCCGGATGGATGTGGTAAAAAAACGGCTGGACGATTATCAGAAAGAATCAACAACGTTTACTCCGCTGGAGTCTGAACAACGGCAACTTACCCGCGACATGACGGTTGCAGAAAAAGAATACCTTAGCTTGGTTCAATCACTTAATCAGGCCACAACGCATCGACAGGACATTGCCATTGACGGATCATTATCGGTGCTGGACCCGCCCGGATTCCCCTTTTCGCCAAAACCGGCCAAACGTTTGCTTTTCGTCCTGATCGGTGCTGGGGCTGGTTTTGTGATTGCCCTGCTGCTGGCTGCCCTGCGCTTCTGGGCCGATAAGCGTATCAATACTCTGGAACAGGCCGAACAGCGGATCGGTAGCCCGGTTACGGCCGTATTCCCAACCGTGAAAAAGTTTGCCGTCAATTCAAAGGCGAGCCGTGCTGCCGTTAGCATGTTCGAACAGTTGGGCAATGCCATCAACATTGAAATAGAACACCGGCGCGTTTCGGCACAGCCACCGTTGATTACCTTGTTCAGCATGCGGTCGAAGCAGGGGAAAACCTGGTTTGCGCATGGTCTGGCCCGGCTTTATGCCGAATCGGGCGAACATGTAGCCTATTTCTATCCGCGTCTGACCGATAACGATAAGAAGTTTGAACAGGATAACATTGCCTTTTTTCCATACGATCTGCATCCCAATTTCATGAATATAAGGGAGCCCGAAGATTTACTGGCGGGTGAGCCTGCCCTGTCAATCAACTCATTCAACAAGGTAATTCTGGAGTTGCCTGCGCTCGTTGGTAGCCCGATTCCACTACATTTGGTCAATCGGAGCGCTGTTTCACTGATGGTGCTGGCGGTTCATACACTCTGGGGCCGACGGGACAAGCAATTATTTGGCCTATATGCCAAAGCTGCCAAGCACCCGGTGCTGATCGCTCTAAATAAAGTAGAAGGGGGCGACATAGATGCGCCAACTGTCGGTGACATTCAGCAGGGAATTGTTCGGACCAAACGATATGCAGAGCCGAATGAAGTAATCGCTGGCACATCAGCAAACGAAAAAGTTCTTGATCGGTAACCCAAATGAGTCATAAGCAACAGGCGATTAGTGGCGGTAAGTGGATGAGTACATCGACGGCTATTTCCACCGTGTTTCAGTTTGGTCAGGTAGCCATTCTGGCCCGGTTGCTGGAGCCGTCGGTCTTTGGAATCGTTAGCGTCAGCACGCTTATGATCGCTTTTTTTGGCATTTTTGCCAATCTCGGATTCTCCAATTCCATCATATATAAGCAGGAAGAAGACCGGGAAGTATTGTCGACAATCTATCTGTTGAATCTGGGGCTTGGTCTGTTCATTGGTGTCGTGGTATTCTTTAGCTGGCCACTGGTTGTTGCGTACTACAAGGAGCCGCGGCTGGAAAAGGTCATCAAGCTATCGTCGCTGTACTTCATCATTGTCTACGTTGGGCAGATTTACCTGTTTCTACTCCAGAAAGAGTTACGATTCAAGGCGGTAGCCAGTATCGATATTACAGGCACTGTTGCCGGAACAGCCGTTACCATCGTGCTGGCCTACACGGGCTTCGCCGAACTGTCGCTGATTTATGGGCAACTGGCACAGCAGGCGGCTAAGTCGGCCCTTCAGATGGTGTATGGACTGAAGCTGTTTTCGCCGATACTGAAATTTGATTTGAACTTGATCAAAGACCACCTGCGATTTGGGCTCTATAATGTAGGCGATGGTATTGTTGGCTTCATTCAGGCCAATTCTGACAATATTCTGGTGGGCGGAATGCTTGGAGTGAAGCCCTTAGGTTATTATACACTGGCTTCTCAACTGGCTGTTTTTCCCATTACGCGGCTCAGTCCGATTATTCTGCAAGTGGCCTATCCCATTTTAGCCCGTCTTAAAGGCGATGCGGATGAACTTAAAAAATCGTACCTGACCATTCTGGATTTGCTTAGTTATATCAATCTGCCGTTGCTGGCAGGCTTGTTTATCACGGCCGATAGCGTAGTGCCGTTATTTTATGGACCTGGTTGGGAACCAACGATCCTGCTTATCCGGATTTTTGTTTTCGTGAGCATTTTCTCTTCGCTGAGCAATCCGCTTTTCACGCTGGCTTTTTCGAAAGGAAAACCGAAACTACTCTTTTACCTGAACGTGATTACGCTGTTTATCAAGATACCGCTCGTGTATGTGCTGGCTCAGTATTGGGGCGTGGTTGGCATTGCTTCGGCTTTTTTACTGGCCACTTTAGCTAATTTGCTCATTAACTTCCGCATTGTTCATTCCCTTATTGGCCCCTTCATGCGTGAGTTTGCGCAGAATATAGCCAAGCCGGTTCTCTTCTGCCTGCTTATGGTGGGAGCCATTGAGCTTTATAAATTCTACGCAGACTCGATCAATGTGTTTAATACCATTGCACAGATAGCAATCGGGGCATTGATTTATATAACCCTGACAATCCGATTTAAGTACCCACTTGCCGAACTGAAAACGTTCGGGAAAGCCAGTTAATCTATGCTTAGTATGCAACAGCTCATTCTGAAATCTTTGTATGTAGTGGCCCGCCTGAAATATCCCCGGCTCCGAAAGGACCTGAGCTATTTCGTACGCGATAACTACTACTGTAAACTGGTTCAGGGGCGCTATGTGATACACGATTATGTGCTCAGGAAACAGTATAAAGTGATTAGCTATCACGGAGAGTTCGATCAGGAGTTGCGTTATGTGTTACCGTTTGCTTACTGGCATTACTTAAATGGTACATTAAGTAAAACGATCGGAGCTAAGCAAACGAAAGAATTCTATTTTTTTAGCCCCAATCACGAAGAGCGGTTTGACAAGCGAATCTGGACAGAGTCGTATGCGCATTATGATGTGCCAAACATGACGCATAGTAACTCCTACAGTTTCCGGAACTGGGCTCAGGTTCCTTACAAAGCCCAGTATCGGAACGATATTTTCGTTTATGATAAACCCCTGCTGGTTATTGCCAATAAGTATAATATTGAATGGGATCAGCCACCCATTAATTTCCTGGATATTCCGACCCTCGATCAGATCATTCGCAATTATGGTTCTAAATATCAGATCGTTTACAATCGACCACTACCAACCCAGATCGTACAGGATAACAGCGAAACGATGCAATTGAATGAACATGCCTGGCTACGGGAAACTCATCCGGATGTGATCCTGATGGATGATTTGTACACCCGTTATCATCCATCAGTGGTCAATAATTACAATCACCTGCAACTGATGGTATATGCCAATTCCGATCACTTTATTTCGATGCATGGCGGAACAGCAGCCCTGGCAAGTTGCTTCGGAGGAACCAATATTATTCTGTCGAATCCGAATTGGGGAATGGAGCATCATTTTAATGAATACCAGAATTTGTTTCCAAAACTGTCAGGTGCTACCATTTTGCACGCCCGCGACCGGGCAGAGGTATTAAAACATTTAAGTGACAACTATTAATTTCGAATGATATTTAATTTATCATTTTTTAGATATAGATATATGTAGTATTTTTAAACATGATAAAATTGACTAATGCGGGTTAGTATATGTTGATAGGTTACTATTACGCACAGTTAATGGTTGAAACAGTGTCATGATGCCAAGATGATTATCAGTAGAATAACCAGCGGCTTAGGAAACCAGCTTTTTCAGTACGCGGCCGCTCGGCACCTGTCACTGAAAAACAAAACTACTTTATACCTGGATCTGAGCTACTATGACTATACCTACGATACTGATACACCACGGGCTTTTAAGCTTGGGCACTTTGCGGCTCCGTTTCATATACTTCAGGATTCTCCTCTCATCCAGTATGTATCAAAGGCGACAAAGGTGTTACCAAATCGTAGTTTACGACCGTTTTTTCTGTTTCTGAAAGAAAAACACTTTCACTTCGATAAACACATTGTGCAGGCCAGAGCCAGCTTTATTACACTGGATGGATTCTGGCAGTCAGAAGAATACTTTCGGGAAAGTGCCGACGTTATTCGGCGCGAACTGACATTGACCTCAACTCCCAGCCCCGAATTTAATAGCTACCAGGAGTCAATCAGCATGGCTTCCATGCCGGTTTCTGTTCACATCCGGCGTGGCGATTATGTGAATCATCCGGAGTTTAGCCAGACGTTTGGCTTCGTAGGAGTTGACTACTACCAGCAGGCGCTTGATCAAATACTAGGGCAAGTGAAAAATCCTCGTTTCTACGTCTTCAGTGATGATCAGGCCTGGGTGCAGGAAAATCTACCATTACCCGACAATACCGTTTTTGTTCGAAACAGCGGCCCGGATGGCGATGTGGCAGATCTGGTGCTAATGAGCCGATGTCGGCATCATATCATTGCCAATAGTTCATTCAGCTGGTGGGGGGCCTGGCTTAATCCGAATCCAGACAAGCTGGTCATTACACCCAAGCGGTGGTACCGGAAACAGCCAACCTGGAATACAAAAGACCTGGTTCCATCGACCTGGCTTGCCCTTTAACTACGACTTGTGCCTACTTCTTCAACCGCTGATTCGTTATGCTAAACGTTTTCATTGATCACCAGAAATTCAGTACACAGAAGTACGGCGGCATTAGTCGCTATTTCGCGAATATCATTCAGGGCATTAAGCGTACTGAAGATATGACTTACCTGTTAGGTGTTCTGCACGCTAAAAATCACTATATCCAGGACGAACCCCTGTCACTGAAAGGGCGTCTGCCTGATCGTATTTTGAGCCGCAACGAGCGATACGACGTGCAACTGAATCAGCTTTATTGCAAGTGGCTGCTCGAAAAGTCGGAGTTCGATGTGTTTCATCCCACCTATTACCACCCTTATTTTTTTAAGCAGTTAAAAAAGCCGCTGGTCATAACCGTTCATGACATGACCCATGAGGCCCTGCCTGAATATTTCTGGGCACAGGACCCACTTACCCATAACAAGCGCTTGAATATTGAGCGGGCCGATTCGATTATAACCATCTCGAATACGACCCGAAAAGACTTGCTCGATATGTTCAGGGTCGATCCGGCGAAAGTATCGGTTATCTATCACGGCATTGATATTGAGTCACCACTGCTGGTTCAGCCGGTAGAAAATTTGCCCGAACAGTACCTGTTGTTTGTAGGCGATCGCAGTGGATACAAGAACTTTTATCTGTTTATGAAGGCCTTCCAGCATTTGGCCCATCGTTTTCCGGATCTGCACGTTGTGCTGACCGGAGGAGGAAGGCTGGAAATTGCGGATCGCGAATTTCTTGATCGGCTGGGCCTTACCGATCGGGTACGACACATTAACGCCACTGACGAACAACTCAATTTTCTGTATCAGAACGCGCAATTATTCGTCTATCCTTCGCTTTATGAGGGGTTTGGGTTGCCTATTCTGGAAGCATTTAAAGCTCGATGCCCGATACTTCTCAGTGATACCGAGTGTTTTCGGGAGGTAGCCGTTGATGCTGCGGTGTATTTCGAACCCACGGCTGTCGACGATCTGATCGACAAGCTGGAAGCCACATTAACCAATTCAAGCCTGAAAGCCCAATTGGTCGAAAAAGGTACGAAGCGGCTCGCCGATTTCCCGCTTCAAAAATCCATTGATCAAACGTTGGACGTATACAGGTCACTAGTCAGTCCACAAGCGATTAAACGCGTTACTGTATGAGATTTCGAGCGGTAGATTCTTTTCGGGGAATAGCTGCCATTATGGTTATTTTATTCCATATGCAGCATCTTAATCTATTGTCAGAGAATGTTTTTATCGCAAAGAGTGACATTTTTGTTGATTTCTTTTTTGTGCTGTCAGGGTTTGTAATGACCCACAGTAACTTCAATAAGATTACCGATCTGAGAAGCATAAAGCCGTTTGTCAGTAAACGATTTAAACGACTTTACCCGCTTCATCTTTTCACGCTGTTACTGGTTTTGCTCTTTGAAGTCGCACGCTTCGGCATTGACCGATACGTCGTTCATTTATCCAATCCTGTATTTGCCAACGACAAAACCCTGATTTCGTTTCTGGCAAACCTGACACTTACTCAATCGCTTGGCCTATTTGATCGGGTGACCTGGAATGGTCCCAGCTGGAGTATTAGTGTTGAATTCTACACCTACATTGTCTGGGCGCTGTGCCTGGTGCTGTTTCGAAAAAACGTATTGCTTATCTGCATCATTGGTTTCAGCCTATTGGCCTGGTTCATTGTGCAGCATCATGGCAGCATTATTTTTAATTACGATTACGGCTTCATCCGGTGCCTGTACAGCTTCCTGATTGGCATGGTTTCGTATCGGATTAGCCGTCAGCTATCATCAGGTTTCGGTTACTGGCAGAGTACGGCCACAGAGGGCGTTATACTGGGGCTGACCATTTTTTCAGTCCGGGCATTTACCCATTCCGAAAGCTGGATGATGCCGCTTTTGTTTGCCATCGTGATTATTGCCTTTTCGCGCGAAACAGGGGCTATTTCCAAATTTCTGGCGATCGATCGACTGGAGTTTCTGGGCAAGCTATCGTATTCGTATTACCTGAATCATACGATTGTGCTCGCTGTAATGGACCTGCTCCTGTTCAAGATTATCAAGGTACACCATACCACAATCGGTGAGTTATTCTATGTGCTCAGTTGTCTGGGCTTTGTGCATCTGCTGTCTGTTTTCACCTATCGCCACATTGAATTGATTCTCCAGTCGCCCACACCGAAGCGACCCCAAAGGTCGTCTGCTAACATGACCATAGCCAGTCCCAATCCTAAACACAATTGGAGTATGAATATTCTCAAAGCGCCTGCCTGGATTAGTGAATTCAACTATCCATACGCTACATTCGACGAGGTTCCAAAATCGGTTTTTGATAGCATA